>NZ_AOIT01000049.1 GCF_000337475.1 Natrinema limicola JCM 13563
CACTCACGGGTGGTGAGTGGCGGTCGTGATTCCTTGATCGGCCCTGTATTCGGGATCGATTCCTACCGACAGACGCGAATCTCGTGCACGGATTTTGGGGTATTCGCAGCACCACCCGCCGAGCCGACGGACGTCGCGACGACGACCCTCGTCGACGAGGACCGAAACGACGTCATCACCGTCAAAGCGATCGGACCGGGTGCGTGGGGAAGTTCGATCGCCGCGATCGTCGAGGACAGCGAGAACGACTATTTCACCCTCACGCTCCGATACTGGTCGTGTGATCTCGAGGCGGTCAGCAAACCTGCATCCGATCAGCCCGAGCCCGCGCCCGACATCGAAGAAGTCTACGAGGACATGTCGGCCGATCCCGAATCCAGCCAGTTCTACGAGAAACAGATCCCGGGATCGGTGCTCGTCGACCTCGAACAGCAAGCTGCGGGCTGCCCTGCAGAGGGGCTCTCCTGGCTGTCTCGGGACGTCCCTGAAGAGTACGCCGACGGTGGGCTAATCGAAGTCGGCGATGAGTCGGAGACTGCTGCCTACATCCCTGACGATCTCGAGGAACGAGCGTACACCGAGTTACAGGGGATCGCCAAACCGTTCGACATCGACGCGTCCCAGTCGCAAGAGGAGCTGCAGGCGGAGCTCGAGGAGATCCGTGCCGGCGAAATGGCGGTCGACGTCGACGTCGTCTCCGATCTCTCAGCGGTGCCCGAGACAGAGACCGTGTCGCTGAGTGACTACGAAGGTATCGACAAGCCCGGAATGCGAACCGGTCTTGCGGCGTTCAGGGAACTCGACAATGTCTCACTCATGTGTGTCCCTGACGAAAACGAGATCGAGGGGCTGACTGAGGCGCTCGTCGCTCACTGTGAGAACATGGGTGAGCGGTTCGCGATCTTGCAGGCACCGCAGAACGCGGGTGCGATCTCGGAGCTCGAGACGCCGGTTGATTCCTCGTATGCGGCCTATTACTATCCGTGGGTCGAGGCGACGGATCCGCTGACCAACCGAAAGCGGCTCGTCCCACCTGGCGGTCACATCGCCGGGATCTTCGCGCGAAGCGACATCGAACACGGCGTCCACAAGGCACCCGCAAACGAAGTCGTTCGGGGCATCCTCGGCACACAACACACGATCACCAAGGGCGAACAAGACGTGCTGAATCCGAAGGGCGTCAACTGCATTCGGAGCTTCCAGGGTCGTGGCATCCGCCTCTGGGGTGCCCGAACAACGTCCAGCGATCCGTCCTGGAAATACGTGAACGTACGGCGACTGTTCCTCTACATCGAGCAGTCGATCGACGAGGGAACCCAGTGGGCGGTCTTCGAGCCCAACGACGAGGACCTGTGGGCCCGCGTCCGCCAGTCCGCGGAGAACTTCCTGACGACGATCTGGCGAGACGGCGGGCTACAAGGCAGCACCGCCGACGAGGCGTTCTACGTCAAATGCGGCGAGGAAACGATGACGCAAGACGACATCGACAATGGCCGCCTCATCGTCGAGATCGGCATTGCGCCCGTCAAACCGGCCGAGTTCGTCGTCTTCAGGATCAGTCAGGATACCAGCGACACATAGCGCTGCCCACCCATAGCTGATAGCTCCGAAACCAATACGCAACTACCACGACAATGCCAGATTCACACGGACCACTCAGACAAACCGAATTCAAGGTCGAACTCGACGGCGTCGGCGTCCCCGGCTTCGTCGAGGTCGAACTGCCAGCGATGCGAACCGAACAGGTCGAATACCGCGAAGGTAACGACCCATCACACAACCGAAAGCTCTGGGGAGACACCCAGTACGACGACCTCGTTCTCGTTCGCGGTGCAAACGAGAAAAACGAGGCGCTCTACAAGTGGCGAAAAGCCGTCGACCAAGGGAAGATGGACGACGGCGGCCGGAAGAACATCGCCGTGATCATCATGAACGAAGTCGGCGACTCGGTACTTCGGTTCGAGTTCACGAAGGCGTGGATCAAAGAGTATCGACCGCCGACGCTCAACTCCCACGGCGGGGGCGGACAGGGTAACCTCGCGACCGAATCCTACGTCGTCACGTTCGACGAGATGGAGCGCAAGAACGTATGACACGGCCAGCCAACAAGTCTCCGGGTTCGGGTACCGTTTCCGTTCCGCCCGCTCGACTCGATTCGGACTGGCACGTCGACGACGAAGGTGTAGTTCACACCGGTCGGTCAGCTCCGTTCGCCGGGCGCGTCGTCGTGGCCTGTGACCGTCGGGGTGGTCGACCATGACCGGCGGCACGCTCCAGACGGAGTTCGAGTTTACCCTTCCGCAGGGGTACGTCGACGACGAGGGAACACTCCACAAGGAGGGGCGCATGCGCCTCGCGACGGCAGCCGACGAAATCGAGCCACTACAAACCCCTCGCGTCCAGTCGAACTCCTCGTATCTCACGCTCGTCTTGCTCTCGCGGGTCGTGACCGAACTCGGCGACCTCGAGACGATCGACGTCGGCGTCATCGAGGACCTGTTCGTCTCGGACCTCGAGTATCTCCAGGCGCTGTACGAGCGGATCAACAATCAGGGCGTAAACGCCGTCGAGACGGCCTGCCCCGAGTGTGGCGAGCGGTTCGAGATCGACGCCGAAAGCGGTGCCCACCTTACGACGGACGGTGCAAGCAGCCCCATGGCTCAGGCTGGAAGGGACGCCGGCGCGACCGGCGTCGGCGGTGATCTCGGTGGCATCGATGCGATCGACTCGTCCGGACTCGAGGCCACCGAGATGCAAGCGGCCAGCGTCGAATCGAACGACGGTGAGGAATCAACGCCGGGAAATCCAGTGGAGTAATCCGGTTGTACGAACCGGATCGCCTCTACGAGGAGGTCGCGTTCGTGGCCTACCACTTCGGATGGAGCCACGAGACGGTGTTGAACATGCCTCACTGGGAACGACAGCGATGGTGTACGGAGATCAGCGAGATCAACGATCGAATGAACGAGACACCGTCGGAGCGGGGCCATGGCCATCATGGCGGTCGCGGCCGCAGACGTGACGACGCTGGCGGTGGGATCGTCCTCCGTAACCCGCCGGAGTCCGGCTAACTACGAACCACGGTATCTGGGGTGCAGATACCACCGCGCAGTACCGAAGAGATGGCACCAGACACGAACGAAACCGATCCCTACGCACAGTATAATTTCGAGGTCGAGGTAGACGGCGAGGCGGTTGCCGGATTCGCCGAGGTCGCCGGGATAACGATGGAACTGGAAACCGTTCCGTACCGAGAGGGTGGCGTCAACGATCACGTCCATCAGTTACCTGGCCAGTTCGCACACGCGAACCTCGTCCTCCGACGCGGACTGACGAAAAACACGACCTTCTGGGAGTGGATCCAGACGGTCATGAGTGGGACGCTCACCAGAAAAAACATCGTCGTCACGGTGAAAGACGGCTTTCGCGGCGACAGTCAATGGGGGTGGGAGTTCGCCGGTGCGTATCCGACGAAGTGGTCTGGGCCGGACCTCGTGAGTACCGACCGAGGGATGGCAATCGAGTCGATCGAGTTGGCATACGAGCGCTTCTCGACGCTGTCAGGGATGCCGGACTAGCGGTCACAACTGGTGGAGTTGTCCCCGCATCCTTTCAGAATTCCTCGGTCGGCGGCGCAATTCCCTCGTCCTCGTCACCGCCATCGAGATCGAACTCGTCTCGAAGTTCCCGAATCCGATCTCTGATATCGGCCGCCAACTCGAACTCGAGGTTGTTCGCGGCCTCCTGCATCTGGGTCTCGAGTTCGTCGATATAGCGCGCGGCGTCGTCTTCGTCCTCGAGTTCCCGGCCGGAGACTTCGCTGGTGTCGGTCTTCGACCCGGGGAGGTTCGTCTCGCCGATTTCCTTGTCGATCGTGGTCGGCTCGAGGCCGTGGTCCTCGTTGTACTGCTGTTGAATCCGCCGCCGTCGCTGTGTCTCCTCGATCGCGGACTCCATGGCCGACGAGGGTTCGTCGGCGTAGAGGACGACCTCACCGTTGACATTGCGGGCGGCCCGGCCCATCGTCTGGACGAGCGTCGTTTCCGAGCGCAGGAACCCCTCCTGATCGGCGTCTAAGATCGCTACCAGCGAGACTTCGGGGATGTCCAGGCCCTCCCGCAGGAGGTTAATCCCCACGAGGACGTCGATCTCACCCAATCGCAGCGAGCGGATAATCTCGTGGCGCTCGAGCGTGTCGGTCTCGTCGTGCATGTAGGCGACGTCGACGCCCGCTTCCTCGAGATACTCGGTCAGGTCCTCGGCCATCCGTTTGGTCAGCGTCGTCACGAGGGTGCGCTCATCGCGGTCGATACGCTCGTCGATGCGATCCATGAGATCGTCGACCTGCCCGGTTGCGTCCGCGACCTCGATCTGTGGGTCGACGAGGTGGGTGGGGCGAACGATCTGTTCGACGATCTGGTCGCTGTGCTCGGTTTCATAGTCGCCCGGCGTCGCCGAGACGTACAGCGTCTGGTCCGTTTTCTCCTCGAACTCCTCGAATGTGAGCGGGCGGTTGTCGTACGCTGTGGGGAGCCGAAAGCCGTTCTCGACCAGCGAGTCCTTGCGGGATTTGTCGCCGGCGTACTGCCCGCGGATCTGGGGCAGCGTGACGTGTGATTCGTCGACGACGGTCAGGAAGTCATCGGGGAAGTAGTCAAGCAAGGTGTAGGGCGCGTCGCCGGAGTCGCGATCCGAGAGATAGACCGAGTAGTTCTCGATACCGGAACAGTAGCCGGTCTCGGCCATCATCTCGAGGTCGAAGGTCGTCCGCTCTTCGATGCGCTGGGCGGCGACCAGATCACCTTGTCGCTCGAAATAGGAGATGCGCGAATCCAGGTCGTCACGGATCTCGTCCATCGCGCGCTCGAGTTTCGTCTCCGGAATCGAGTAGTGCTCCGCAGGGTGGATCAACACGGCCTGTTGCTCGCCTTTGGTCTCGCCCTCGAGCGGGTCGACCTTGACCATGCGGTCGATCTCGTCGCCCCAGAGTTCGACGCGGACGGCATAGCGGCCGTACATCGGGTAGATCTCGATGGTGTCGCCCCGCACGCGGAACGTGCCCTGTGTGAAGTCGACGTCGTTGCGCTCGTAGTTTAAGTCCACGAGCTGGGCCAGCAGGTCGTCACGGCCGATCTCCTCGCCGACCTCGAGGCGCAGGGACATGTCGACGTAGTTGCGTGGATCACCGAGGCCGTAGATCGCCGACACGGAGGCGACGACGATGACGTCCTCCCGTGTGAGCAGCGACCGGGTCGCGCTATGTCGGAGGCGGTCGATCTCGTCGTTGATGGAGGCGTCCTTGTCGATGTAGGTGTCTGTCTGTTCGACGTAGGCCTCGGGCTGGTAGTAGTCGTAGTAGGAGACGAAGTACTCGACGGCGTTCTCGGAGAACAGATTGCGGAACTCCTCGTAGAGCTGGGCCGCCAGCGTCTTGTTGTGGGCGATAACGAGGGTCGGCTTCTGGATCTCCTCAATGACCCACGAGACAGTGTTCGTTTTCCCGGAGCCAGTCACCCCGAGCAAGGTCTGTTTGTCCATGCCGGACTGGAAGCCCGCGGCCACTTGTTCGATCGCCTCGGGCTGATCGCCTGCGGGGTCGAATGGAGCGTCGACGACAAACGGTCGGTCGACGTCCGGACGGTCCGGCTGCAGCGGGCCTTGCGCGTCGCTCATTGTCGGCGTCAGGGGCTCGAGCCACTTGACCCGCTCGCATACCCGGCCGGATAGGGATGGCGAGTTGTCTAAAAAAGGCGTCTCGCCGCACCAGTTAGCTACATATCGTCGTCGGTCGTCGGGCCGTCGACGGTCACCTCAACAGTGAACTCGCGGTCCATCGCGTCTTCCGGCGGCTCGAGGTAGCCGATCGCGTAGCCGGTGTAGGCCATCCCCCGCTCGAGCGTGACGTCGAACGAGGCAACGGTCGTCTCGGGATCGCCGGCCGGCCGGACCGAGAGAGTATACGACCCGGCGGGGACCGGGACGTAGTCGGTCGCGTCAGTAAACGCGACGTTCTCGAAGAGTAGTTCGTCGTCGGCGTAGACATCGACCGCCGGCGCGTCGGGTACGGCGTGAACGAGTCGGGCAAGCGCCGAGCCCGCGTCTACGAGGACCGCCGGCTGGAAGGTCTCGGCCTCGAGTTCGCCGATCGCGGCGACAGTGTAGTATGCGGCACCGAAGGTCACGTCGCCCTCGAAGGCGACCGTGTTCGGATCGCCGGCGGCCGTGATCGTCACCGTGTAGGTGCCCGGCTTGAGCTCTAGATACGGCGAGACGTCACCGTAGGCGACGTCTGCGAGTACCTGCTCATCGTTGACGTAGACGTCGACGTTCGGTGCGTCCGGGGAGAAGTGTGCGACCCGGACGGCCGCACCCGACATCTCTTTCGACGTATCGACCGAGTCCGTGTCACTCGAGCGCTCGTCGTGTTTGTATTCGCCGCCGGCCAAAACGGTGCCACTCGCTGCTGTTACCCCACCTGCGATGCCCATCGTTTTCAGGGCAGTTCGTCGTGATACTGGCATGCTGCGAGTGACAGCGGGGACGCCGAAGGAAAAAAGCGCCCAGTCAGTATCACGGGTAGTTTCGACGTTTCTCGCGGTGCTTTCCGTGTATGTGGAACCTGCCGTCTGAAGGCGACCCATAACCGACGAGTAAGGGACGCCAACACGAGTAGCGGTCGCGAACACTCAGGTCCGTTTTGAGACCGCAGCACGTGGCGACTGCTCTCCCAACCGTTATGCAGCGAGACGTGCTGGCCGCAGCTATGTCCGACGAACTCGAGTCGGCGCTCGAATCTGCCAAAGCCTATCGCGAGACCATCGATCGGACATAACGCGCGAGCGGAGACGACGGCACGCGGAGGCGGTGCTTACTCGAGGCGTTCTAACACTGCCGCTTTCTCGTAGGATAGCGACAGCGACCGCGAGCGCCCCCGCCCATCGACATCGGTGTAGTCGGCATCGATCAGGCCGAGCTGGTCGAGTTTGTTGACGATCTCGGAGTAGCGCGTATAACCCAGCTCGGTCCGCTCGTGGAACGCCTCGTAGACTGCGCCAGCTTGCTCGCCGTCGTGGGTGGCGATCACCTCGAGCAGCGCTTGTTCGGTCTCGCTGAGTCCCGACAGCGACCGGGTGAGGTTGATATACTTGGATTTCTCGTATGCGTCCTCGACGTCCTGGCGCTCGACAGTGCGGCTGGCTCGCATCTCGGCGTTGAGCCCGGCTCGGCGAAGCAGGTCGATCCCGACCCGAAGATCGCCGCTTTCGGCGGTGAGGTCGGCGACGTACTCGAGGGTATCTCGTGAGATAACCCCGTCGTGGAAGCCACGTGTGACGCGTTCGGCGAGGATGTCGACGATCTCGGGCTGGTCGTAGACGGGGAAATAGACGTCTTCGGGGCGGAAGACGCTCTGGACACGGGAATCGAGTTCGTCGGTGACGTCCAAGGCGGGGTCGGAGGAGACGACGATGACGCCGATCTTCGCGCCGGGGTACTCCTCGTGAGCCCGCAGCAGCGAATAAAGGGTGTCGCTGGCCTCGTTCTCGTAGAAGAGGTAGTTGACGTCATCGAGTGCGACGATGAGGACCTTGTCTTCCTCGACGAGCTTCTCGGCGATCTGGCCGAACAGCTTCTTGAACGAGATGCCCGACGAGGGTGGCTCGTAATCAAATGTGCCCTCGAACAGTCGCGAAAAGACGGAGTACCGCGTCGCATTGACCTGACAGTTGACGCGAATCGTCCGGACATCGCTCGTCTGCGTCCCGATCTCGTCGAACAGCTTCTGGACTGCTGTCGTCTTCCCTGTGCCAGGTGGGCCCCGCACCACGACGTTGAGCGGCCGCGACCCCCGCACCGCCGGGCGCAGCGCATACGTCAGGCTCTGGGTCTGGCCCTCGCGGTGCTTGAACGTCTCGGGGACGTAGTCGATCTCGAAGACGTGCTCGTTTTTGAACACGGATTCGTCCCACGACAACATCCCCTCGTCGGGGTCGTCTGCCATCACTTTCACCCTGCTTCCGCAGCGTCTTAACCCTTCGGTGGGTCCACATCCCGGACAGAGCCCATATCGCCTGTTACTGTCTGACATAGTAACAAGGCCATCATATTCATATCGTCACACCGCCACGGCTCGGCTACTCGAACTTCTCCAACAGGTCCCCGTAGAACGCACTGTCGTGTTCACCCGCCAGCTTCTCGACGATCAGCTCCGGCGTCGACCGCGCGAGGTGGTCTTTGACCGGCGAGCGGTTCACCTCGAGTTCGCCATCCACCAGTCCGACGGCCTCGATGCCGTCGACGGTCACGTCGAAGGCGGCCATCTCACGAATCTCGCCCGCGAGGTGCGAGACGAACACCGCCGTCGCGCCGTTCTCAGAAAGCGCCTCGAGAATGCCGGCGATGATCTTCGCCGACGCGCCGGGCTCGGTGATGCTCTCGAGTTCGTCAACTAACACGAGCGACCCCTCGCCGCCCTGCGCGAGGTCGGCGAACTCGCGAACGGTCGACTCGAACGCGCCCGCGTCCAGCGTCCCCTGGGTCTTGGCGTGGTAGTGAAGGTCGTCGAACCGCCGCAAGCGGACGCGCTCGGCGGGGACGGGCAATCCCATGTGAGCCAACACGACCACGCTCGCGACCAGATCCAGCGTGGAGGTCTTTCCGCCGCTGTTGACTCCCGAGAGCAGGGCAACGCCCGAGACCGCGTAGTCGACGGGATCGATGCGCTCGAGCGGTTCGTCGAGCAGCGGGGAGCGACCGCCCTCGATGTCGAAGCCGACAGCGTCGGCCGAGTCGACGAACGCCGGCATCACGCAGTCGAAGTCATCAGCAAACCGGGCGATTGCGAGTTCGACGTCAAGCTCGAGGGCGTCGCGGACGAGCTGGCGGGCCCCCTCGCGCTGGTCGGCCAAGTCAGCCGCGAGCTCGCGTTTGAGCCGTCCCGCGCGGCGTTCCTTGGCCGCCGTGAGTTCCTCGCGCAGCCGGCCAACGACATCCTCGTCGTGCTCGACCGGAAACGTCGGCTCGTCGCCGAACGCACGACGGGCGATCTCGGCCTCGCCGGCCTCGAGATCGAGGGCGTCGATGAGATGCTCACGAGCCGCATCGACGGCCGCAGCGTACTCGTCCGCGAGTTCGCGAGACAACAGGGAGTCGACGCCGGCCCCGCGCTCGACCAGCGAGAGGAGGTCCGACCCCTCGATGGTGACGTCCTGTTCGCGGATCGCCTCCCGGAGCCGGTCGTTGGCGACGCTCTCGGCTGCACTCGCGGCCGCGTCCAGATCGTCGACCGCCGTCGTCAACCGGTCGAGTTCGTCGTCGCCCGCGACCGTGCCGTCTTCGGCCAGCCGCGAGAGCCCATCCTCGAGCGCCGCGAGATCGCAGGGGGCCTCGAGATCGGCGGCGCGGTGGACCGCGATGGCCGCCTGGAGCCGATCGCGGTTGCGCGCAAAGAACGCAAGCGGCCGTTCGGGGACGACCTCGGCCGGATTCTCGAGTGCGTCGGGGCGGACCTGCACATCCCCGTCGAGTGCGACGCCGGCAAAGGACTCGTCAAGAGCGATCACCGTCGCGTAGCCGCGCGCGAGTTCGGCCAGCCCCTGGGTGTCCTCGACGACCTCGACGGAGAGTTCCGGGATCGCCTCGCGGGCCTCGCTGTAGCGTTCGGCGTCAGTCGTCGCCAGACAGCGCTCGCGGACCCGCACGTCGCCGGGTTCGCAGAGCGGTTCGACGCCCTCGAGTGCCTCGAGCACGTCGGGGGTGGGCTCGCGTTCGAGGGCCTCGCAGGCGAACGCCTGCACCTCGTCGATGCGCGATCGCCGCGGGCTCGGATAGAGCGTCTCGAGGCGCTGGGCGGCATAGTCGGTCACGGTACGGTCTTTGAGCAGGCCGAGGACCTCGCGGTAGATCTCGCGGGCGCGGTCGGTTGCGAGGAAGCCGCCCGGATCGTCGTGCTCGAGCCGGATCGCTCCCCGCGCGATGCGGGCGGCCCGGCCCTGAGAGATCCCCGGTGCGGTCGCAAGCGTCGCCACGTCGCCAGTCCGTAGCGCGCGCTCGGGATCGTCGAGAGCAGCAAGTGCGCGAGCCGTCTTCTCGCCGACGCCCGGAATCGACTCGAGGTCCATGTCTCGAGGTGCGTATCAAACCGAAGCGAGAAAAAGTTCCCGCCCGTATTACAGAACATGCTATGGCCAGCCATGCCACGGTAAATCGCAGCATCACTCGTAGCATGGACTGACAGCGGTGTCGAGCATTTATACGGACACACGGCTAGCGTCCGGATGTGCAACCGAAACGGCAGGTCGGAAAGCCCGATCGGAGACAGTGGCGACAAACAGAGACGAGTGCGATGTGGCTACCCCGAACGTATGGAGTATGACCGTCCGGACGCGGTCGACGACCGCCTCGAGTGGCTGCGGACCTACAGCTACGGGCTCTGTATGGGAACGGCAGACGCCCTGCCCGGCGTCTCCGGTGGCACCGTCGCGCTGTTGCTCGGCTTCTATGGCCGGCTGATCGCTGCGGTCACCGCGTTTACGCCCTGGCGGGCGGCCGCCGTGCTCCGGGGCTACCATCCCGACCGGCGGACGAAAGCACGGGAAGCGCTGCTCGAGTTGGATTTGGGATTCTTACTCCCGCTCGGCGTCGGTATCATCACCGCGGTCGTTATTGTCGCCGACGCCGTCTCGTCGCTGGCACAGTCCCATCCGGTCGCGATGTTCGGCTTCTTTACCGGCCTGATCGCCGCCTCAGTGATCACGCTCGGCCGAAGCCTGACGATCGACTCGCCGACACACATCGGCGTCGCAATGACGGGAACCAGCCTCGCGTTGCTGGTCGCTGCCGACATCGTCTCGCTGCCCGGAAGCGGCCCGATAGTGATCGTCCTCGCCGGTGCGATCGCCGTCAGCGCGATGATTCTGCCAGGAATCTCGGGATCGCTAATCTTGATCCTGCTCGGTCAGTACGTCTTCCTCTCGTCGGAACTGAGCGCGTTCGTTCACGCGCTGGGTGACCTGCTCAGCGGTGGCTCGCTGGCGGCCGTCACCGATCCGGGAACGACCGTAGTACTGTTCGTTGTCGGTGGTGCTACCGGTCTCCTCACGATCGCCCGCGTCGTCCGCATCGCATTAGATCGCCACCGCGGGCTCACGCTCGTCTTCCTCGTGAGCCTTATCGCCGGCTCGGTGCCTGCTCCCCTGACCAACATCGCCAAGACGAACGCGTGGACGACGGAAACAATAACGCTGACCGCCGCATGGGCGGTCGTCGGTGCGATCGCGCTGTTCGGCCTCGAGTATCTCGTCGGCGGCTTCGAGCCGGAGTAACGCCGCTCAGTCGCCGAAATCGGCGTTCTCGAAGCTCTCGTTCGCGAGGTCGTCGATCAGTTCCTCGACCGAGTCCTGTTTATCGTCGTCTATGTCGTCGATCTCGCCAACGCCGTGGCCGCCGTTTTGGCCGTCTGCAAGGCGTTCTTGTTGAGGTCGCCGTCGGGATCGACCACTGGCAGTTTGAGGTCGGTGACGTTCTCCGGTGGGAATCCCGACGTCGAGAGGAGGAAGGGAGCTGCGACCTCGCCCAGATCGTCGGCATCGAAGTCCTCGAGTCGTGGCTCGTCTCATTCCTCGGTCGTCGTCCCCGAACCGTCGGGTTTGTGCATCGAGTAGTCGGTCACGGCAGAGGGTATGCGACAGCGGACGATCGACGTCAGGCTTGCGTGTTCAGCCACCTCGAGCCTGCGTCACGGACAACGATGGACGACAATCAGTTGCCGCCAGCGTACTCGTACTCTCGTTCGGGATCCTCGACGCCCTCGGTTCGGGAGCCGACCCAGGCACCAAGCGAGAGGCCGTAGACGAGGTGACCGGCGTGAAAGAGCGCGAGTTCGTCAGCCTCGAGGGGGATGTCGAGCAGTCCCTGCAACACGACCTGTACGCCAAAAGCGGACAGAGCCAGCCCGTAGATCGATCCCCAGACGAGGCCGCGCTGTTCGGGTTCGATCGATCGGCCAGCGTCGTATAGGGAAAACAGCGCCCCGAAGACCGCGCCCGAACCGATCCCGTAGAGCAGATGCAGTGCGAGGCCAGCGATCGGATGTTCGTCGGGGTCGCCGTCGGCGACGTACTGCGACCAGAAGTTCGCCGACGGGGGCAGCGATCGCAAGAGCGGCAGGCGAAAGGCGGTCATGATCAGCGTCGCGACGAATCCGCCCTGAATTCCGCGAGCAACGGCATCGGCGACGTGTTCCTTGCGCGGACGGTCGTCAACGGCTTCGGTATGTCCCTCGGCCTCGGCGATCGATCGGAGGCGATCTACTACAATCAGAGTCATCTCGGTACCAGCCCTATGCCGGACGACGCCTTAACCGCCGGGCGCGCTGCTGACTGCACCCCGCTCGGGATGCGTCGCTGGAGCGCGGGCACGAACCACCCGGCATCGTGACAACGTCCTTTTGGCCGCGCGGCCCGAACGACGGTCCATGACATCGGTCGAGGCGAAACGCGAGGCCGCCCGCGACGACCTCGCGGCCCGTGATGGGGTCCTCGTGGCCTTCTCCGGCGGGGTCGACTCGAGCGTGGTGGCCGCACTCGCCCACGACGCACTCGGCGACGATGCCGTCGCCTGCACTGCAAAGAGTGAGACGCTCCCCGAGGCCGAACTCGAAGACGCCAAACGCGTCGCTGACGAGATCGGCATCCGCCACGAGATCGTCTCCTTCTCGGAACTCGACAGCGACGCGTTCGTCGAAAACGACGACGATCGCTGCTATCACTGCCGGACGATGCGCCTCGGCGAGATGCAAGCGACGGCCCGCGAACTCGGGATCGGGACGGTCTGTGACGGGACCAACGCCGACGATCCGGGCGCTGGCCACCGGCCCGGCCTGCAGGCGGTCGACGAACTCGACGTACACTCGCCGCTGCTTGCCCACGACATCACGAAAGCGGAGGTCCGCGAGATCGCCGCCCACTACGGCCTGTCGGTGGCCGACAAGCCCTCAATGGCCTGTCTCTCCTCGCGCATCCCGACCGGACTCGCAGTCACCGACGACCGACTCACGCGGATCGAGCGCGCCGAGGCCCTGTTGCGCCAGTGGGGCTTCGATCAGTTCCGCGTCCGCGACCACGACGGCCTCGCACGGATCGAGGTCGCGCCCGAGGAACTCGAGCGTGCGTTGACCCGTGAGTTCGTGGAGACAGTTCGCGAAGAACTCTCGCGGCTGGGGTTCGAGCACGTGACGCTCGATCTTCATGGCTACCGGACCGGCAGCGTCAGTCCCGCGGGCGACGAGGAGGCCACAGCGGAGTCGACGAGCGACGACTGATCGCACTCATTAGCCCGGCGGCCACCGACATCCTTCGATTCGGGGACGGAGATTCGGCGATCGTCCGCCTCGACGTAGCTTCGATAGACGAACGGCCAGAATATAACCGTATTTCGCAGTATGAACTCCCCAATAGTGAAGATAGCGGCAGTGTGTTCGGGAATATTGCACGTTGCGATACGGACGTAGTTTTTGGGCCGGTAGAAGTGATCGATGGACGCTGACGTGCCGCTCGAGTGGACCACCGAAGAGTCTCGGACCTACACCCCAACGCATACCGACCGAGAGATGGGGTATCGGACGTATCGCCACGAGTCAGGCGATCTTCGCCTCAAAGTCGCCCCGGCCTCGCTCGACGGCGAGGACCACCCCGGCTACGCACTGACCGCGACGAGCTATCCGGGACTGGACCTCTCGGAAACGATGCGCGTGCGACGTGTCCTAACGTTCGAACGGTGTACGCAGATCGCTCGGCAGTTCATGGATCTGTTCTCGGCCAGCTACGACGGTCCCGGCTCGCTCGAGGATGCACTCGAGTACGCCTACGAGCGCACCCGCGAACACCGGTAGGTATCCTCCCGGACAAACGTCCGTGAATACTCGATCGCGTCCTGACGGCTGTCGCTGTCGGCGACAGCGTCTCGCGTGCGATCGATGTCTGAGCCGTGTCGTCCGACAGTATTACTCGATCGTGAGGTCGCCACCGCCGCCACCGTCGCCGCCGTCTTCGTCCCACTCGAGTTCGAACTCGATGGACAGTTCGCCGGGGGCATCGGTTGGCCCTTCGCGTTCGGCTTTGACCTCGAAAGTCGGCCGCGCTGGCGGGTCGAGAGTGACGGCGTCGGAGCCAGCCGAGAGCGTGATCGCCTCACCGGCATCGAGATTGTCTGCGACGCGACGGAGTAACGACGCGATTTCGCTTCTGTTCATGTCGCTTTCGGATTTGAACAGCACTTCTTCTGGCATACACCCCAATACGTTCCGACAGTTGATAAATACGTGCCCGGGGATTGTGGTGATCAGTAACCGTCGAGACGGCTCTCGCCGGCTGGGTCACGGGGCGACTCGAGACGAACCGCACACTGCTTGAAATTCGGCTCCTTCGACCGTGGATCGACGGCAGCGATCGTGAGGGCGTTAACGCTCGGCTGGTGGATCGGCAGCCAGACGACGCCATCGGGGATCGCCGCGTCGGATTCAACGCGAACGATGACCGCGGCCCGCCGAGAACAGAGCCGTGCCAGTCGGTGCTCGTCACCAGTGGGTCCGTCGGCAGGCTGCTCGAGTGCGTCTACAAACGCAGCCGCCGTCGCCGGGCTGACCCGCGCCGTCAGAGAGTCGTCTGTGTCAGTTCGCACCCCAGTGTTGTATGCGTCCGGCCGGCGTGCGGTCGTCAGCGTAAGCGGGTAGGCGTCGTCGGTCGGCTCCGGCAGCGGCCGGGCCTCGGCGCTCGAGAACCGCACCCGGCCAGACGGCGTCGGGAACGACCACGATTCGTCGGCGTCCGCGTCGCCGTCGGGTTCGCTGTCGTAGTACCGGTAGCCGACCGAATCGTTTGCGGTCGGTGCCGGCCAGCGGACCGCACGCTCGGCCGCGAGTCGCTCGTAGCTGAGCCCCGAGCAGTCGGCTGGCGTGCCGGCAGTCAGTGCCGCGAACTCGTCGAAGACCGTGGCGGGCTCGAGCCGATCATCGAACAGGCCGGGAACGAGGCGCTCGGCGAGTTGGCCGATGATCTCGAGGTCCGTTCGTGCCGCCGCCGGCGGCTCCGTCGCGGGCCGCACTCGCGAGACGGTTCGATCCATGGAAATCGTCGTCCCCTCGGACTCACCCCACGTCGCCGCAGGCAGAACAACGTCGGCGTACTCGGCCGTCTCACTGCGGAAGGCATCTTGAACGACGAGAAAGGCGTCCGCGAGTTGCTCGCGGACGGCCGTCGCATCCGGCATGCCTGCGGCGGGGTTCGTCGCGACCGTGTAGACCGCATCGATCTCGTCGCCGATCGCGTCGACGAGGCCGACCGGTCCCGGGCCCGGATCGTCAGGGAGTCGCGAGACCGGGACGTCCCAGGCCTCGGCGACTGTCCTGCGATGATGAGAATCGTCGAAGGGGCGATGGCCGGGCCACGTCCCCTTCGCCGAACAGACGCGAGTCCCCATCGAGTTGGCCTGCCCGGTCAGCGAGAACGGCCCCGACCCTGGCCGAAGGTTGCCGGTCGCGAGACAGAGATCGATCAGCGCACCCGCAGCTGCGGCCCCGTTGACGCTCTGGTTGATCCCCATTCCCCAGTACAGGAGCGTGGAGTCTGCGAGCGCGTTGGCCAGTCGCTCGACGTCGGCCATCGAGACACCCGCCCGTGTGGCGGCGTCGGCTACGTCGGGCAGGTCCGCGCGGCAATCATCGAACCCGATTGTCGCCTCGGCGACGAAGTCCTCATCGACCCGATTTGTTTCGAGGAGGCGAGCGAGGACCGCTCGAGCGAGCGTGCGGTCGCCGCCGGGCTCGAGCGGAACGTGATAGTCAGCGGCCGCGGCGGTCTCGCTGTGGATGGGGTCGACGACGATGAGCTCCGAGCCGTCTTCGGCTGCAGACTGGCGAATCCAGCGGAACAAGACGGGATGGGCGACCGCGAGATTCGCTCCCCAGACAACGTGGCTCTCGGCCACGGGGATGTCGTCGTAGGTCGGTGGCGGCGCGTCGCTGCCGAACGCATCGTAATAGGCAGTGACCGCTGACGCCATACACAGCGTCGTGTTCGCATCGTAGTACCGTGTGCCGAAGCCACCGCGAGCGAGTTTGCCCAGCGCGTAGGCAGCCTCGGTGGTCTGCTGGCCGCTGCCCAGAACGGCGACGGCGTCGCTGCTCCGGGCAAGCGCAGCTTCGAGTCCATCGGTCGCGCGCTCGAGCGCGGCCTCCCAGGTCGTCGCGACGAGGTTGCCGTCCTCGCGGACGAGCGGCTGAGTCAGCCGCTGGCCGTCCGGATCGACGGTCTCGCGGATGCCGCGCCGACAGGCCACCCCCTTGCTGACCGGATGAACGGGATCGCCGCTGACTGCCTCGAGGCCGTCCCCGTTGTCGGCGGACTGCTGGCGGAGTCCACAGCCGACCGCACAGCGCATACACGTCGTTGGGATGGGGTCAGTCACAGCGCTCACCTCCGACGAGCAGGGCGACACGGGTCAGTGACGATGCGTTCCACGGATAACGAGTGTCGAGTCGAGACGACATCGGTCGATTATCGGCCGACCCACTTCAGGACGAACAGCGTCCCCTCGAACAGCAGAATCATGGTGATGGCGACGAGGATGGGTGCCATCCCGGTTGGGTCAAGCGTGAACATGAAGGCCAGCCCCGCGAACGCCGCCCAGAAGTACAGTCGCTTCTGGGCCAGCCAGCGACGGGTCGTCACGCCCATCATGATCGCCAGCATGATAAAGAGCGGAATCTGGAAGACGATGGCGAGAAAGCCCATCAGCGTGATGACCAGGTTGAACGTTTCGCCCAGCGCGTAAGCGATCTCGGCGCTGCCATCAGCGTAGTAGGTGAAATACTGAAAGAGGATCGGCAACACGAGGACGTACGAAAACAGCATACCGACCGCCCCGAGCACGACGCTCGTCGGCACGGCCGCGAGGTAGTATTTGCGCTCGTTTGGATACAGCCCCGGCCGCATGAACAAGTAACACTCGTAGACGAAGGCCGGCAGCGCAACCATGATCCCGAGCAGCGACGCGACCTTGATCCGGGTCAGCCACAGCTCGAGGGGCTGGTAGACGTGCGGTGGCGGCGCATTGCCGCCGGACGGGAAGACGGAGAACCAGACGAACTCGATCGCCTGGGAGGCCCACAGCAGACCGATCGCCGTCCCACCGGCCGCAAAGAGCAACACGACCGCCAGCCGAAGCACCATCTCCTCGATGTGATCGGCCAGCGGCATCTCCTCGTCTCCAGGCGGCGTCGAGACGCCCCCGATATCGTCGTCGGAGTCGGGATAGGTCGGCTCGGGAGACGGGTGGTCGCCGACGACGCCCTCGCCGTCAGCCTCGAGGGGTGGCGACGCCGCGCCTGCGTCCGCGAGGGATGGCTGGGGCTCATCGGAGCCCTCCTGTGGCTCTGGCGGACCCTCGCGGGCGCGGTCATCGACCGGCTCGTCCGACATCTACGGGTTAGTGATAGGCCACCGGTTATAGGCCTTTTTCTTACGGTGACCACGAGAGGGTGAGAAGGGCGATCGATCGGGCTTCGAGCCCGCATATCCACTCGAAAGGTTGATAACTGGATGTCAGTTACCCCAACCCAATGAGTTCTGCCCTCGACGAGGATACCGCCCGCGCCATCAACACCGGCCGGGAAACGGTCGGAACCCTCCTCTCGAGCGCCCAGCAACACCTGCAGAAGGTGTTTATCGTGTTTCTCGTGGGCTTTATCGGCTCTTTCTATGCGCTTCGCATGGTCATCTGGGACTTCCTCAAGGCGACCGCGACGGGCCAGATGGACCAGTTCGTCGCCGATTCGACCGATATCATCACGCGGACGCCATTCGAGGTGATCCTCTTACAGGCCAAGATCGGGATGATAACGGGTATTATCGTCGCCATCCCCGCGTTGCTCTTTTTCTCCCGGGACGCGATCCGCCGTCGTGGCTACCACAGCGTCGTGCCGGTGTCAAAAGGTCACGTCGCCGGACTCGTCGCCCTGTCGCTGTCGCTGTTCGTCGGTGGGGTCGTCTACGCCTACAGCGTCTTCTTCCCCTACGCCTTCGAGTTCCTTGCGCGCAATGCCGTCAGCGCCGGGATCAAACCCAGCTTCGGCATCACCGAGTTCACCGAATTCATGGCGCTGCTGACGCTGTCGTTCGGCCTCGCCGCCCAGCTGCCGCTGCTGATAGGCGCGCTGGCTTACACTGAGATCATCCCCTACGAGACGTTCCGCGACAAGTGGCGACACGCCTTCGTCGGGATCGTCGTCTTCGGCGCCCTGTTCTCGCCGCCGGACCCCTTTACACAGGTCATGTGGGCGATGCCGATGATCGTTCTCTACGTCTTCAGCCTCGGACTGGCCAAGGTCGTCTCCAACATCCGCCGGCGCGGGGCGGCGAACTCCGAGGGGACGGGAACCGAACACGTCAAGCGGCGCATCCTCCAGTTTGGCGGCGCCCTAGCCGCCATCGCGGCCGTCGTCTCCATCGCCGTCAACCAGGGCGCGTTCGACGTCCTCCACGCGTCGGTCTTCCCCGCCTTGCCCGACCTAATTCGGCCGACAGGGCCACTCGGCCTCGAGACGATGGCGAACACACACGGTCTCGCCGGTGACGTCGCAGTCGGCCTGATCGTCGCCGCCGCTGTCGGCTTCGTCGTCCTGCTCGGCTACACGATTCGGGTTCTTCAGGGACCGGTCTATCCACGCGAAGACGACATTCGGCGTGCCGACACCCACGAGGATGTCGACTTCGAGACGCTCGCAGCCGAGGACATCGCCGACATCCCGACGCCGGTCTTCCAGAATATGAGCGAAGACCAGGCGCTCGAGTATTCCCGAGAGGCGATGTACGACGACGACCGGGAGAAAGCCCAGGCCATCCTCGATCGGTTCGACTCGCTCGACACCGCCGATGAAAGCGGTGACGGCACGGCTACAGGGAACGCCAGCGGAGATACGGCAGCCGGCGAGACCGGTGAAGAAGAAAATCTGCTCGCGAGCACCGCTGCCGGCATGCTCGATCCCTTCACCGACGACGAGACGACCGAAGACGACATCGGCGGCTACGGCTACGACATTGCCTTCATCCTCAACAGCCTCGCCTCGAAGATGTTCTACATCGTTGGCCTGTTCATGCTCGTCGCAGGTGGCACCTTCTTCTGGCTCTACTCGGGCGGGCTCCTGGACGTCTTCACCCTGTTCCTCGATCGGGTCCCCCAAGACGTCCTCGCGGAAGTCGCCGTCCGCAACGACATCGATCCCAGCGGGATGACCCTCCAGCAACTCATCAACGAGATGGACATCGTCGTCGCGTTGCACCCGGTCGAGGTGCTCATCTTCGAGGTGAAAGTGAGCACGCTACTCGCCGCCGTCGCCGTGTTGCCGATGGTCCTGTACTTCGTCTGGCCGGCTGCCAAAGAGCGCGGGCTGGTCTACGGCGACCGCCGCACGTTCGTCGTCTGGGGAGGCGCTTTGATCGTTGGCTTCGCCGTCGGCACCTATCTCGGGTTCTTCTGGATCGCACCGTCGATCATCTCGTATCTGGTCTCCGATGCGATCAGCAACGGGATGGTCATCTCCTATCGGATCAAGAACTTCTTCTGGCTCGTGATCTTCACGACCGTCGGCATCGGCTTCCTGCTGAACATCATCGTCACGATGGCGCTGTTCCACGTCGGCGGGATCGTCAGCTACCGCTCGATGCTCGAGCGCTGGCGGCCCATCACCGTCGGTATCTTCGCCCTCGCCGCCTTCGCCAGTCCGAAAGGCGTGCTCACGATGTTGATGGTTGCCTTCCCAATCGCGCTCACGTACCTGCTTGGCCTCGCAATCCTCTACGTGCTGACCGGCGGCGGCCGACTGTTCGGCGGTGGCGGCGGGTCGGCGGCCGACCACGATGCCGAGGACGCCGAGATGGCGACCGCGGAGTGACGGTCCGACGGCGCGACCAACTACCCTTAAGTCGGAACCGTGTGAACGTGTTTCCAGACTGATGCCCAAGATCAGCGTCGAAATCCCACAGGAACTCCTCGATGATCTAGACGATCACGTCGGCGACGACGGGAAGTTCGTCAACCGTAGCGATGCGATTCGGTCCTCGATCCGCAAGAACCTAGATATCTTAGACGAGATCGACAAGCGCCACGATCGCCTCGAGAACCAGGAATAATTAGTCGCGCTCGAGACGCTGTGCGAACCCGAAGTTCGGTTTCATATCCTCGACGCGGACTGCGACCGTCTCGCCGACCTCGGCCCCCGGCACGAACAGCCGGTAGCCCTCGACCGACGCGATGCCGTCGCCTTCACTGCCGACGTCGACGATTTCGACCTCGAGTTCGTCGCCCGGTCGCACCGGTGCGGTGAGCCGGCCTTTGCCGATAAGATAGATCTCGGAGGACTCGTCGCGGCTCGCTTTGGGAGACGTTGCACGGACGTACTGGAACTCCTCTTCGACATCGGCCCGGAAGTCGTCGACGTCCGGCCCTTCGAAGACCTTCACGACGAAGTCCCCGCCGCTGTCGAGCAGTTCGAGGGACGTCTCGAAGGCCTGTCGTGCGAGATGCAGCGAGCGCGCCTGATCGAGCGAGTACTCGCCGGACATGTTGGGTGCCATGTCCGAAATCACGGCGTCGACCGAGCCGCCAGCGGCGTCGATGACGCGGTCACGCGTTTTCTCCTCAGTCATGTCCCCGCGAAGCGTCTCGACGTTGTCGTGATCGTCGAAGTCCTTGATGCGCTGGAAGTCGACGCCGATCACGTTCCCCTGCGAGCCGACCTCTTCGGCGGCGACCTCGAGCCAGCCGCCCGGTGCGGCACCCAGGTCGACGACCGTATCGCCGCGGTCGAAGACGTGCTCGAGATCGTCGAGTTGTTTGAGTTTGTAGGCCGCTCGAGAGCGGTAGCCTTCCTGTTTCGCTTTGTTGTAGTAGTGGTCTTTTCCTGCCATAGAGACTCTCGTCAGTTAGTACGGGCGTAGGGAGTCGCCGCGGGTAAGTATGGCGGATGTCCGAGGAGACGTGTCTGGCCCCGGGGTGTCGAGCCAGTCATCTCGAGCCACTGTTCGGCTCGAGAGAGTGTCATCGGTGGATTGAATCGGTCGATATCTCCGGCAGGGAGGACCACTATTAGCTGGCGGGTCGAAGCCGAGAGCGGTGTTATCATGGGTGATATCGACGTCGCGATCGGTGTCGACGCGGACTGCGTCGCCGGCTGGTTAGGCTCGTACGGCGGGGCGGATTCACCAGCAGACCTATCACGCGGGCTCTCGGCGGGAAACGAGGGCATTCCCCGTCTCGTGCAACTGTTCGAGGACGAGGACGTAGAGACCTCGTGGTACGTGCCGGGCCACACAATCGAGACGTTCCGCGACGAAATCGAGGCGGTCGCAGCCGCCGGCCACGAACTCGGCGTCCACGGCTACTCCCACGAGAACCCCACGGACCTCTCGCGCGAGCAGGAAGACGCGATCCTCGAGGTCTCGATCGACCTGATCGAGGACGTCACCGGCGAGGAGCCGGTCGGCCATCGCGCAAGCTGGTGGGAGTTCAGCGAGAACACGCCCGAGCTCGTCGAGAAACACGGCTTCCTGTACGACAGCAGTCTGATGGAACGAGCGTTCGAACCCGGTTGGATGCGAAAAGGCGACGACTGGACGCCGATCCAGTACGAGCAGGACCCGGAGACGTGGATGGAGCCCTACGAGTACGGCGAGGAGACAGACGTGGTCGAGATCCCGATCAGCTGGTACCGTGACGACATTCCGCCGATGCTGTTCATCAAACAGCCGCTCTATCACGCCGGCTACAAGGACCCGAAGATGATGTACGAACAGTACTACAAACGGCAGTTCGACTTCCTCTACAACCGCCGCGGCGCTGGCGTCTACACGTTCACGATCCATCCGGACCTCCACGGGCTCCCCCACATGATCGCACACTTAGAGGAGTTTATCCAGTACGTCAAGAGCCACGAGAACGCCGAATTCCAGACGCTGGAGACGATCGCCCGGAAGTACGAAGACGACCCGTCGGTCTACGAGAGCGAGGGCGACTACGTCTGAACGTGATCGGACGGCAGCCGATCAGTCGGCGAACACCCGTCGAATCGCCGCCTCCTCGTCGAACGCGGCAAGCGCCAGCGTCAGTTTGATGCGAGCCTTCTGTGCCGGCAAATCGCCCGCGAAGATCGCGCCGTACTCTCGAAGCCGTTCGCCGCCGCCGACGCCGCCGTAGACGGGCGCGGTTCGGCCCTCGAGACAGCGCGAGGTAATTACGACCGGTACTCCCTCGCCGATCGCGTCGCGGACGGCGGTTCCGAGTTCTTTCGTCGCGTTCCCGAGGCCCGTCCCCTCGACGACGAGGCCGTTCGCGCCCCGCTCGAGTGCCGCCTCGAGCAACTCGCCCGTGGCGCCGCTGGCGCTTGTGATCGTGTAGACAGCCGCCGCGAGCGAGGTGGCCGGAACGTGGGTCGATTCGCTCTCCGGTGTCCGATGAATCGCGACGCCGTTTCGGTCGACGGTGGCGACCGGGCCCGTCCCGACGGAGCGGAAGGTCTCGAGCGTCGAGGTGTGAGTCTTCGTGACGCGACGTGCGGCGTGGATCGTCTCGTTGAACGCCACGAAAACGCCACCGTGGCCGTGGGTGTCGAACGCGTCAGCGGCTCGAAACGCCGTGAGCAGGTTCGACGGCCCGTCCGGGCTGTACTCGTCCGGGCGGCGTTGCGCGCCGGTCAGGAAAACCGGCGTCTCCGGCTGAATCGTGACGTCGAGATAGTACGCCGTCTCTTCGATCGTGTCCGTGCCGTGGGTGATGACGACCGCGTCGACGCTCGCGTCACCGTCGAGTTCGCGAACTCGGTCGCCGATCGACTCGAGCGTCGCGGCGTCCATCTCGAAGCTCGGGATCTGTGCGACCTGATCGACGTCGATGTCCGCGTAGTCGGCCAGTTCGGGGACCGCACTGACGAGGTCGCTCCCTCGCTTGGTCGGCGATGCACCGTCGTCGCCGCCGGTGCTCGCGATCGTGCCGCCCGTGCTGAGTACGGTCACGTGCATACGTCGTTCGAGGAGCTACCAGCGCCATCCTCAAAACATCGCAGCCTGCTGCGGAAGAGACCAATCGTCCCGTCGAACGCCACGCGATCGGCGCTCACTGCACGTGGGCAATCGGTGTGACTCGTATCGACTGACAGACTGGTTCCGGACTGGAAGCCGGTCGCTCCAGACACGCCGCGATCCCGCTGTCACCCGTAAAGGGTGCCTTTTTATGCCAACCGTCCGTACGCCGAGCTATATGTTCAAGGCCATCGTGAGCGCCGAAACGCTCACCAGCGCGCTCGACTCGGTCAGCGTGCTGGTCGACGAGTGCAAGATCCACCTCGAGGCAGACGGCCTCGAAATCCGGGCCGTCGACCCCGCGAACGTCGGGATGGTCGACCTCTCGCTCGATTCGGCTGCGTTCGAGTCCTACGAAGCAGACGGCGGGCTGATCGGCGTCGACCTCTCGCGACTGGAAGACATCGCCGGCATGGCCGACTCCGGCCAGCTCATCCAGCTCGAACTCGACGAGGAGACCCGCAAACTCCACATCCAGATCGACGGACTCGAGTATACGCTCGCGCTCATCGACCCCGACTCGATCCGCCAGGAACCCGACATTCCAGACCTCGACCTGCCCGCGGAGGTCGTCCTCGAGGGCAAGGACGTCAACCGCTCCGTGACGGCGGCCGACATGGTGTCCGATCACATCGCACTTGGCGTCAACGAGGGCGAGGAGTTCTTCTACGTCGATGCGGAGGGCGACACCGACGACGTCCACCTCGAGCTCACTCAGGAGGACCTGATCGATCTCCAGATCGGCCCCGCCCACTCGCTGTTCTCGCTTGACTACCTCAAGGACATGAACAAGGCGATCCCCGCCAATACGGAGGTCACGCTCGACCTTGGCGAGGAGTTCCCCGTCAAGATCTACTTCGGCTTCGCGGAGGGACAGGGACAAGTGACCTACATGCTCGCGCCGCGAATCCAGAGCGACTAAACGGCCGTCGTCGACTGTTCTGCCGGCCTGCTCTGATACTTAAAACATCGATATGGACAGGGGAGTGGCTACTCTGTGACGTCCCCTCCGAGGTGGTATGCCCTCCACGAACGATCCAGCGGACGAGCCGACAGAGGAGTACGTCACAGCGTTCGATCCGGCGGATGGCCGGCCGAGCGACGCCGTCGTCACCGCGGTCGCCACACGGCTCGAGCGGGATCCGACCGAGCTGTCGCCGCTGTACGATGCCGTCGACCCGGGCGCGCTCAACGACCTGGTCGAACACGCACACAGAAAAACCAGCGACAGCGTCCATCTGGTGTGGTTCACCTACGAGGGAGTCTCGGTTGGCGTCCGAAGCGACGGCCGAATCCAGATCGAGGACGCCAGCACAGCCAGTTGACCGGTCGTCCGTATCGCCAGCGATCCCCGCCCGCGTGGCTTATACGGCCGGACAGAACGACGTGAAGATCGGTCGCGCTGCTGCGGCCGTCACCGGTGGAGACGACCGCGAATCCGCGACCGACTTCGTATTGACTGCTGTCCGACAGTATTAGTCCTGTGCGTCGAGAAACTCGATCAAGTGCTCGCTGACCAGGTCGTCGTCCTCGATGAAGAAGAGATGTGAGCCGCCCTCGATCAGTTCCAGCCGACTATTGGGTAGTTTCTCCTCGAGCAGACGCGCGTTCTCGACGGGAACGACCTGGTCGTCGGTTCCATGAAGGATCAGCGTTGGCACGCGGACACGCCCAAGGCGGTCGCTGACGTCGAAGCCCTGCACAGCCGCGCCTTGGGCTTCGCGGGCCGGGTCGTCGGCGTCTTGCTCGAGACGCCACTCGATGAGTTGATCCATCAGATGGGGGTTCCGGTTGGTAAAGCGTTCGGTGAACGCGGGGCGCATGCGATGGCGAATTAGTCCCCGCTCGGTGGCTCCGCCGGGCGTCTCGAACATGTGTTCCTGCGTTTCCTCGGGCACCGGCGCGGCGTCGGGCCCGCCGTGGGAGGTACAACACAGCGTCAGTGACTTCGCCCGAGTGTACTCGACGGCGTAGCGCTGGGCGATCATCCCGCCCATGCTCGCGCCGACGATGTGGGCGCTGTAGATCCCCGCGTCGTCGAGGACGGCCTCGAGGTCGGCCGCGAGTCCGTCCATCGAATAGCCCGCCAGTTTGAGCAAAACGAGTCCGCGAAGCGGCCCCGGGAGCCGCGAGACGAGCGGCGGTAAGCCGACATCGGAGCGGCCGGTCCCCCGGTTATCGGGCGCGATCACGTCGTAGCGATCGGCGACGGCCTCGCGTTGCCACCGCCACATCCACCGCCCGAAGCCCAGCCCCTGAACGAAGACGACGGGCGCGGTTCCGTCGCCGTCACCCTCGTCGCGCTCGTAGTAGATCGACACACCATCTCTCGTCGCCTGTGGCATACTCGCAGTGACGTGTCGAACACTCTTGAAATCGATCCTCGAGCGCGGCGCTTGCGTCACCGAATCGAGGAGCCACGTATAAAACGCAATTACGATAATCAGCGCGCTTATCCCGCCGGAGTAATTTCGTTTTACCGATGCAGCGACTCCACGCCCGGTATCCGTTTCTCGCAGCCGCTCGCGAATCCGTCGCGACGGAAGCGGTCGATCTCGCGACCGTCGTCGAGCAAGACCGGGCGGTCGTCGACCGCGCACGCCAACGCGTTATTACCGCACTCGAGGACGGGACTGTCGGCGAACCAGCCCACGAGCCCCGCATCGAGTTACTCTCCTATCCCGTTGCGCGGGTGCTCGTCTCGCTGGTCGGCGAGCGCGTGCTCGTCCGCAAGTACGCCCGCGGGGAGGCCGCAACGGCCTACGACCGCTTTACCGCCGATATGGCCGACACGACCGAACTCAAAAGCGTCTCGTCGACGGGGCTCGAGCTCACAGATCTCCTGACTGAATTCGACCTGCAGGACGACGTCCGCGAGACGCCGGCCGGCGACGGCTACCGCATCGACGTCGGGGCCTACCTGCCGCTGGCCGAAGACATGTGGGAAGACGAGTGGCGACTCGTCAATCGACCGCTGGACGGCGGCGAGGTGCCCATCGATGAAGACGAACTCCTCGCGCTGCTCCGGGAAGCGATCCGGAGCCGGATCGAGGATGGGCTGCCCTTCGAGGTGCCCGAGACGATCGCGACCGCACTCGAGGACGATGTCGCCGAGATTCGTGAGGTCTTAGCAGCGCTCGATCTCACGCAGGACATCGACACCGTCGTTCCCGACCTCTTCCCGCCGTGTATGAAGGCGTTGCTCGATCAGGTCCAGAAGGGCGAACACCTGTCCCATCACTCCCGCTTTGCGATCACCGCCTTCCTGACGAGTATCGGGATGTCGACCGACGAAATTGTCGACCTCTACCGGGTCAACTCGTCGTTCGGCGAAGAGATGACACGCTATCAGACCGACCACATCCGCGGCGATAGCTCGCCGACGGAGTACTCGGCACCGGCCTGTTCGACGATGCAGTCCTACGGCGACTGCGTGAACAAAGACGACCTCTGCGAACGGATTCCGCATCCGATGGCCTACTACGAAAAGCGACTCGAGGAGGCAGAAGACGACGACCTCGAGGATTGGCGGGAAGACGAGCAGTCCGCAAGCGGCGACTGAAACGGACTCCTGTCAGTCAGTGCCGGCGCAACCGCGACCGTCCTGTGGTTGCACCGGTAAATCGGGACAGCAGACCTATGAGACGACATCGGTTGCTGGTGCTACGAGCCCTATTTTGGACCGATGATGCGTTCATCGAGACGAGCAAGAGAAACGAGCCGGTGAGCACGTCTTAGGCACTGACGGTGCCGTCGTTGGAATCGTTCAGCAAGTAGGCCAGAGCGACCCCAACCGCTGTCATCAGCAAGATGAACCCGACGATCACCCAGACGAGCATCTGGCCACCCTGGGACGAGAGCGTGCTGTTTGCTGCGCCGTAGGACGACCCGATAGCGAACATGGCCGCCAGCATCGCAACGACGGCACCGACGGAGACGACGATCTCGATGAGCGATTCGCGTTCGACCATTGCCTGAGCGATTTCGCCGGCCCGATCAAAAGCGCTTCGAAGGGGTTCTCGGACGGCGATCGGGCGATAATTCCCCGCGTTTGTCGTCGGTCGCGTATAAACGCCGACCATGGGCATGCAGGCACGGTGGTTATGTCCCTCGGTTCCCTATAAACGTCGAATAGCCAGCCGACCAGCGATTCCATTCCGACGCATCCATGAAAACAACAGCGTCACCGAAAGCACCGCTTCCAGTCCCACGCACAGCCCACCTCCCGGAGCGATCGCGCCGGGCCCACACCGAGCCGATGTCGGTGTTGCCACTCGGCGACGGCCTCTACGAGGTCGAGTCCGCAAGCGACCATACCTACCTCGTCGATCTCGAGGCAGGCCGGTGTACCTGCCCGGATCACGTCTTCCGCAAGACCCGATGCAAGCACATTCGCCGGGTCGCACTCGAGATCACGGCCGGCCGAACACCACCGCCGGGCGAGATCGCGGTCGGCTGTCACGATTGTGGCGGGCCGGTCTTCGTCGACGAGGACGCGACCGCGCCGTTTTATTGCGACGACCATACGATCTCTCCGGGCGACACCGTCGTCGACCGGGAGACCGGCGACCGACTCACGGTCGTCGACGTCTCGGAATTGCGGGCCGACGCCGTCGAAATCGAGGCCGCAGACTGTACCGTCGCTGAGTACGCGACGAACGACGGCTACGATCCTGACGTGCCCGTGGTGGGCGCGGTCTATCCACACGCCACCGTCGCATCGAACGGCGTCGTTCCCGCGTCGCTGAAAGTCTACGTCTTCCCGCGAACGCGCCTCAAGAAAGCCTAATAACCGGCCGCAGAACCGCTAACGGCGTTACTCGAGCAGTTCCGCAGCTTCCTCGGCGTCCATCACACCCTGTTCGACGGCATTGAGCACACGGAGGATTTCCTCGTCCGGGCCGTCATCGACGCTGCCATCGGCGGCGGCTTCCGCCAGTGTGACCTTCTCCGATTGGCCAGTGAACTCGGGAAAGTCAGTTCCCTCCGCAAGTGCCGTTTCCTTTTTGACTCGGTAGTTGCCGCCGTCGGTCACGTAGAGGTCGCCGGGGTGGAAGAAATACCAGTCTTCGCGGTCGAAGCGGACGCCGATCCGGGGTTTCGCGCCGAAGTTCTGGGCGAAGTAGATGAGCGCTTCGACCTCTTCACCGGTGAGGTAGATCGGGTCGCCCGCGCTCGATTTCGCCTCGATGGCGTAGAAGGACTCGCCGTCACCGGCGAGTACGTCGGGGAGTTCGCGGTCGGTCGCAGCGCCGCTGGCGGGCGCACGCATCACCGCAAAGCCGGCCTCGTCGAGCGCGTTGACGAGTTCGCGTTCGCGGCGGTCGCCCTTCGCATGGGACATATAGCCTTTTCAGACGGACTCCTGTAAGTCAGTGACGGTGCAACTGCGACCGTCCTGCAGTTGCACCGATAACTCGTTACAGCAGCCCGTCTCTCCCGCGAGCAATAATAAAAGACCGGACGGCAGGCGGCCAGACGGGCCGGTTACAGCGGGACCGTCGCCGCGAAGTCGACCAGCAGTGACGTCGACGGGTCGGCAGTCTCGAGGTCGTACTCGAGGGCAAGATACAGCAAGCCGAACTGGATGGCGTTGAACGCGGCGTGAGCGCCGATCGGCACGACGAGGTTGTCGGTTTTCGCATACAGGAGGCCGAAGATGATCGAGCCGCCGAAGACGACCACGACGGGAACCAGAGTCGCAAGCAGCGAGTCGGAGAGGACCGCATACGACATGATGTGGATCAGCGCGAAGATCGCGCTGGCGACGACGACCGCGGTGAGCCGACCGAATGCCGCATAGAGCCGTTTCTGAACGATATTTCGAAAGAGGAACTCCTCCGCAGGCGCGTTGAAGAAGAAGACGATGCCGATCATGATCAGGACCATCGTCTGGTCGTTCCCGATGTAGGTCGCGACCTGATTGTCCGCAGACGGTAGAGAGAGTACCTGTACGACCAAACTGACGAGGATGTAAAACACGAAGCTCCCGAGGACGCCGGCAAGGACGTAGAGCCAGCCGCGTTTCGTCGGCCACCGGAGGTCGACGTACGACCATCCACGGCCGGTCGCGGCAAGATAGAGCGCACCGGCAAGCACGAAGCCGAGGAAGTTCAGGATCAACAATGCCGTTCGGCTCACAAGGGAGGCGTCCGTCGGAGACGTCGCCAGCGCCGGCTCGAGCGCGATCGCGGGGAGGGTCGTAAACTGGCTCGCGAGAATCCCGAACGCTGCCAGACCGATCGCGACGAGCGTCGTCCGGACCGGACCGTCGCGATAGCGTGATGGCGTTTCCATAGTAGGGGCTAGGGCGACTGGGGCCTTGGGCGTTCCTCTCTCCGAAACGGCCTGTCCGGTGAGCCGGTGTCGTGAGCGATCAGTCCGCGAGAGCCGGACTACCCTCCTCGAACAGCTGTGTCAGCAGCCGCTGCTGGCCGATTCGCAGGTGGCGGTTGACCGTCGGCTGTGTCACCCCGAGCAACGCGGCGATTTCCTCGCCGGTGCTCTCGCGGGGCCACTCGAAAAAGCCGGCGAAATACGCCGTCCGAAGCACCTCGAGCTGGCGGTCGGTCAGCGCGTCGAGCAGCGACGTGACGTGTTCGCTGCGCGTTCGCATCGATCGCTCGACGTGGTGGCGGGCCTGCAACTCGATGGTCGGATACGCCTCGCGGAGCATCTCGACGAACTCACGGACGTCAGTTCCAGTGGGGACATCGACGGTGAGCTCGGTCCCCGCCGCGTCGGCGTGCATCGAGCGCGGACTGCCGCCGTGGCGGACCAGCCGCGAGGCGATGACCTCGCCAGCGACGGTCGCCTCGAATCGGCAGTCGGTTTCCGTCCGACTGATGAGCCGGGCGTCGGTCACCGAGACGAGGTCATCGAGCGCCGCGTGTACCGCCTCGGGCGAGACGCCACTGGTCTCGAAAAACAGCAGCGTCTCGTCGCCCGAGTGGGTCCCAAGCCCCGCATAGTCGACGGTCGCATCGGTCTTCGCTGCGATCCGAGAGAGGAGATCGTCCGCTCCCTCGAGCCGAAGCGTCAGCTCGAGTACGCGTTCGGCGTGTAGCGCCTCGCGCGTTTCGACGGCGTTGATCGCGTTTGCGATCCCGTCACCGAGTTCCGTCACGACGGTCTGCTCGAGCTCACCGAACGCGTCCGGTTCGTCCGCATACAGCGTGAGGACACCGTAGGAGTACTCCGCGTGCGAGAGCGGGACGCTGATGACCGACTGGAAGCCCCGATCCAGCGCCGGGCGTCGCCAGGCTTCGCTCTGGAGTCCCTCGACGACGTTCGAGACGACCGTCGGCGTCTCGTTGCGAGCGGTCTGGGCGGCTGGCTCGGCCGACGCGTCGTCTGCAAGCGGGGCGTCGTCCAGGTATTCTTGGCCCGATCCGGCCCAGGCGCGGGGCTCGAGTCGCGTGCCACTGGCGTCGAGGTTGCCGATCCACGCGAAGGCGATGTCGTTGGCCTCGACGAGCCGCTCGGTGACGGTCTGTTCGATGTCCGTGCGGCTGTCAGCACCGATCAACGACTGGTCGATCCGTCTGATGAGTTCGGTAATCGAGATTTGGCGGTTGAGCCGACGGTTTCGTTCCTCGAGTTCCGTCTCGCGCTCGCGGAGACTGGCTTCGCTCTCGAGGCGGTCGAAGGCGGCTTCGGTCGTCGCGACCAGCGTCTCGATCAGCCGCCGGGCGTCGACGTCGATCGATTCGCCGTCGGACGCGACCGCGAAGACGCCGTGATCGCCGATCGGGACGATGACGCCGCTCTCGACGCCCGGACCGAAGATTCGTGACTGGTCGAACGACGCGGGGTCGTCGACGACCATCCCCGTCCCCGTGACGTAGGCGTTCCAGAGGGCAGCATCGGTGTCGCCGACGGCGACCGACGCCGTGCCGTCACAGAGGCGTGCGAACTCGTCGGTATAAGCGATCGGCTCGAACCGGTTCACGTCAGAATCGAGGTGATACACTGCGACGCCTGCGGCCTCGAGGATGTCATCGGCCGTCTCGACGACCAGTTCTGCGACCTCGTCGTCGCTGTCAGTGCCGAGTAAGTCGCGGGCAGCGCCGTGCAGTGACTCGAGGGCGAGTTCGTGCTCCTTGCGGCGGGTAATATCGTTGTTGATTCCGACCATTCGCGGCCCCGCGTCGTCGTCGACGACCCGCCCACGGGCCCCGACCCAGATCCAGCTTCCGTCCTCGTGTTGGAGTCGAAACTCCGTCTGGAACAGGTCGTCGTTCTCGATCGCCTGGGTGACTTCGTCTTCGACGCGAGCCACGTCATCCGGATGGACACGCTGTTTGAAGGTGTCGAACGTCCCCCCAAACGCCCCTGGTTCAAGTCCGAGTAGCCGCTCGTAGGTCTCGTTCCAGATGACCTCGTCGGTGTTCAGATCCCACTCCCAGACGGCCGTGTTCGTCCCCTCGAGTGTGAGTTCGAGGCGGCGTTTCGTCTCGCGGAAGTCCCGCTCGCGCTCCTTGCGTTCGGTGATGTCGCGACTGATCGCCAAATACCGGTTTTGGTTTTCGATGTCGAGACAAATGAGGTGGACCTCGACGGGAAACAGCGAGTCGTCGTGACAGCAGTACTGACCTTCGAACTTTCGGCGGTCGCCGACCGACAGCTCCTCGAGCATGGAGAGGGCCTCGGCTTTGTCGACGAGCATATCGTATTCCCAGATCTTCGTGCCGAGCAGCTCGTCGGTGGTGTAGCCGAGCGCGTCCGCAAGCCGGCGATTGGCGTCGACGATCGTCCCCTCGGTATCGAGCACGTTGATCATGTCGGGGGAGTTCTCGAACAGTGCCTCGAGTCGGGCGCTCGTCGTTTCCAGGCGACGCTCGCGTTCCTTGCGCTCGGTGATGTCACGGATGACGCCGGCGGTCCCGGTGAACTCGCCGTCGTCCATCGGCAACAGCGCCATGTGGTTTTCGACGTCGATCAGCTCGCCGTCGACGGTCTCGAGGACCATCTCGAACGTCTGTGACGGTTCGTTTTTGCTGAGCAGTTCCCGAATCCGATCCTGTGCCGTCTCGATGTCCTCGGCAGCCATCACCGTCGAGACGTGTTCGCCGATCAACGCGTCTGGGTCGTAGCCGATGATCTGTGACAGCGCGTCGTTGACGAACTGGAAGTTCCCGTCCGCGTCGATCGTATACACCACCTCATCGAGCGCCTGAATGATCGTCTCGGCGCGCTCGAGTTCGCGTTCACGCTCCTTGCGTGCAGTGATATCCTGTGCCGCGCCGCGGAGCGCGACGATCTCACCGTCATCTCGGACGGGCGCACCGATACTGCGGATCCAGCGCCGGTCACCATCCGCTGTGATGATCTGGTTTTCGATATCGTACGCCTCACCGTCCTCGATCGCGCGGTCGATCACCTCGCTGAGCCGCGATCGATCTTCAGGCGCGATGTGTTCGAATACCCGATCGAGATCGAGTCCCTGATCGGCTGAGAGCCCAAAGATACTGTAGACCTCGTCAGTCCATCGAACGTCGGCGGAATCGTCGGTCACATCGAGTTCCCACGCACCCACGTTCGCCAGCCGCTGGGACTGCTCTAACAGATGCGTCGTCCGCTCGAGGTGGGCTTCGCGTTTGCGAAGCCGGCGCTCTTTTGCCTTGCGCTCGGAGATATCCCGACCGATACCGACCTCGACGGGGTTGCCGTCGGGATCGTCAAGCACCGACGCGACGAACTCGTAGGGAATCCGCTCGCCCGCTTTCGTCTGCAGTGCCGCTTCGATGTGCGTCTCGCCCGTCTCGAAGGCTTCGGTGATCGAACCGCGGATCACGTCCCGATCGTCCTCGTCGAAGAACTCGAGGGCGTGCATGTCGTCGATTTCGGCGTCCGAATACCCCGATACCTCGACCAGCGTCTCGTTCCAGCGCTTGAGTTCCCCGTCCTCGTCAAGAACGTAAAACACGTCGTCTAATGCATCGATAACGTCGGTGGTAAACTGCTCGTATCGCTCGAGTCGCCGCTGTTTCTCCAAGCGTTCGCTGACGTCGCGACCGACGCCGACGATGACCTGCTCGCCCGCCGGGTTCTCGAGGGTCGACGCAACGAACTCGTAGGGAATGGACGCACCATCGCTGGTCACGATCGAGGCGTCGATACGTGTCGACCCAGTGTCGAGAACCTCGGCGATCGAATTCGTAATCCGATCGTGGGCTGCCTCGTCGAAGAACTCCAGCGCCTGCATCGACTCGACCTCGGCGTCGGTATACCCCGTCGTCTCGCAGAGACTCTCGTTCCACTGGCATACTGTGCCGTCCTCATCGAGGAGATAGACGACATCGTCGACCGCGTCCAGCATATCGTCGGTAAACGCCTGTGCCCGCTCGAGACGGCGCTCCCGTTCCCGAATCCGCTCGACGTAAGTGCGGCGTTCGAACGTCTGGCTCACCCAGCGAGCGATCAGTTCCACGAACGACGTTTCGGCGGGCGTAAACGGTCGCTCTCGGGGCTCACGATCCAGAAAACAAATCGTTCCGCAGTGGTCGCCCTCGACGGAGATCCGACCACCGAGACGGCAGTTGACATCGAGTTCGTCGGCAATCGGATGATCGTTCCACTCGACCGCACTGGCGTCATTTGCCCCCTGAACCACGTCCGACTCGAACAGGTCGTGACAGGAGACTGCCGAGAGATCAAGCACCGTCCCCTCGAGGTCGGCAGCGTGTCCGACGGCCGTCTCGATCTCGTATCGGTCGGCCGATTCGTCGATCCGGGAGACGAATCCAGTCTCGAGACCGAGCCGCTTACAGCCCAACTCGAGCAGGCGACGGATCTTCGTCTCGTCATCCGTGCTCGGATCGGACGTGATCCGGTACAGTTCCTGGCGATACTGTTCGCTCTCGGCGCGTCGCCGTTCGCGGTCACACACCGCGGCCGTCAGGTCGGTGACAGTCTCGGAGAGCTGTCCGAGTTCGTCGTCTCGATCGATCGTAACGTCGATCGGGCCGTCGACGGCCGGCGGTTGTACGGACTGTTCGGACTCGGACAGTGAAGACTCGTCCTCGAGTCGCGAGGTGAACTGCCGAAGCGCGTCGGTGAGTCGCTCGAGGTCGTTCGTCCGATCGGAGCCGCTCCGTGCGGCAAGACCCACGACGAGCAGTCCGGGTCCCGTCTGCGTGCCAACGCCGTGAAATCCGGAGACCAAGCGGCCAGCGACGATCCAGACTGCAACACCGATCACGCCGAGCAAAACTGCACGCGACCGTCTCGTGTCGTCCGCGAGCAGTCCGCTCTGAACCGCAGTCCAGTCCATGGTACGCCTATGGAATGACTGACAATGATATGCGCGGTTTATTTCATACCCATTTCAATATCATCATTGCAGTGCTGCTCGAGTACAAACCGTTGAGGCCACAGTGTCGGTGGGTTTTGGACGGCTACCACACGTTCGGGCCGTGATATGGAGCGAACAGCGGGGGAACGACGTCGATCTTCGAGACGCTATACACGTAGTGTTGGGACGGCAGCGAAATTACGTGTATAACGGGCAAGCCGATACCGACGGATCGTATTAGTCAAGCCAAGATGTCCGGAGCCACACTCGATTATCACAACGATTCGATCAGCCTGCGCGTCGTCGAAGCCCTCGCAGACGCGACAGACACCGCCCCGAGCGAACTCGACCCACTGTACAATACCGTCGATCCCGAGGCACTCGATCGACTGTTCCAACCCGACTCGAGCGACGACATCCGCGTCACGTTCGAGTACGGCGACGCACACGTCGAGATTCGAGGCGACGGCACCATCCTGGTCGATGGAACCGTCCATGACAGCCGATAAGCCGCGAGTCGAGTCGACCGAACGTGGTCGAATCCGACAAGAGACGACCGCTGGAAACAGCTCGGCTCCCGTCTTGCCGGACACGTCGAGCGATCCGAGACCGGAGGTGCTCTGAATGCTCGTCCCACCAGCAGCAGGGATCGAGCCATCCGTTCGAGAGCAGCCGACACAGCGAACCCTCCTCGTCGTCGATCAGGAACGCGACCGCGACCACATCGAACGCGCGTTCGACGACGAACCAGTGGTCATCGAGGCGGCCGCCACGCTCGCGGCCGCACGGGCCAGCGTCGACGAGATCGACTGTCTCCTCGTCCCGTCAACTGTGACGGACGACGACAGCGACGTGACCAGCAATGACGTGGCCGCCACCGACAGGTCGAGCGAGCACGTCGGCTGGCTCGAGACAGTCAAAACCGACACGCCGGCGCTCCCGGTCGTCGTCCTCGCTGATGAGGTAACGCCCACCCTCATGCGCGCGGTCCGCACGTACGAGTGGACCGCCGTGGTCGGCCGCGACGAACCACGCGAGCGACTCGTTACCTGTATCACCGACCTCCTCGAGCGTCACCGACTGGCATCCCTCTCGAAGCGGTCGCTTGCGAGCGTCGAACTCACTGGCGACGCGGTCGCGCTCGTCGACCCTACCGGCGGAATCCAGTTTGCGAGCCGCTCTCTTCGGATGCAATTCGGTGCCGACGGTGACGAGCTCGTCGGCACCCCGTGGCAAGAACTGTTTACCGACGACGCCGTTTCCCACCTCGAATCGGTAGCGTTGCCGACCGTCGCGGAGGGATGGCGATGGACCGGCACCTGCACCGGCCAGCGACGGACGGGTGTGACGTTCCCGGTCCGGGTTCGGCTCGGCGGCCTCGAGGATGGCAGTCTGGTGTTCGTCGTCAGCGAGGCTGACGCAGACGGTACTGAACACAGCGACTGACGGCCAGATCGCGCCGTCCGACCCTATGTTCCGTGATCCCAGCTGCCCATATAGTCGCGCTGGGTGTCCGTCAGCGAGTCGAAGTCAACGCCTTCGGCTGCGAGTTTGATCTCGGCGATCTCTTTGTCGAGGTCGTCGGGCACGTCGTGGACGCCAGCGTCGTAGGCATCACCGTTCTCGATCAGTTCACGGACACAGACGGCCTGAATCCCGAACGACTGGTCCATGACCTCGACGGGGTGGCCAAGCGAGACCGGCGCAGCGAGGTTGACGAGTCGACCCTCGGCGATGACGTTCAGCCGGCGGCCGTCTGCGAGTTCGTAGGCCTCGACGCCGTCGCGGGCCTCGTAGCGATCCACGGCGAGGTCGTCGAGCGCCTCGAGGTCGATTTCGATGTCGAAGTGGCCGGCGTTGGCGAGTAAGACGCCGTCTTGCATCTTCTCGAAGTGCTCCTCGACGATGACGTCGCGGTTGCCAGTCGTCGTCAGGAAGACGTCACCGATTTCGGCAGCCTCGTCCATCGGCATCACGTCGTAGCCTTCCATGTGGGCCTCGAGCGCGCGGCGGGGCTCGACTTCGGTGACGATGACGTTGGCGTTCTGGCCCGATGCCTTCTTCGCGACGCCCTTGCCACAGTAGCCGTAGCCGGCAACGACGACGTTCTTGCCGGCCCACGAGAGATTCGTGGTCATGGCGATGGAGGCCAGCGAGGACTCGCCGGTGCCGTGAACGTTGTCGAACAGCCGCTTCATGGGTGTGTCGTTGACCGCGAAGACGGGGTAGTCAAGCGCACCGTCGTCGTCCATCGCGCGCAGGCGGTGGACGCCGGTCGTGGTCTCCTCTGCCCCGCCGATGATGCCGTCGATCAATTCGGGGTAGTCCTCGTGGATCGCCGCAACGAGGTCCATCCCGTCGTCGACGGTAATCGTCGGCTCGTGGGCGATGACGGCCTCGATGGCGGCGTAGTATTCGTCATCGTCGACGCCGCGTTTAGCGTAGCTGGTGATGTTCTCGTGGGTATCCAGTGCCGCCGAGACATCGTCGTGAGTCGAAAGCGGGTTACAGCCGGTGACGGCGACCTCCGCGCCACCCTCCGCGAGCGTTTCGACGAGAATCGCCGTCTTCGCCTCGACGTGCATCGCCATCGCGATGCGCTCGCCCTCGAAGGGTTGGTCGGCGACGAACTCCTCGCGGACGTGTTCTAAGATCGGCATATGCTGGGCTGCCCAGTCCATCTTCCGGCGTCCCTCCGTACGAGCGGACTCGAGATCGTCCAGTTGCTCGCTGATCGGGGGATACTCGGTGTTGGTCATGGGTCGATTGAGTGGGAGCGGGGCAAAAACGCTACCGAACCGCTCCGGCGACCGATTTCTGACGGCGGTTCGAACGTGACAGGAGAGACGTATCTCTAGCGGAGTCGAAATGAACGGCGAAAACGGTGGGTGAGCCGCGATTACTACGTGCCTGATCGATCGAGGCGGCCACGGTCAGGTGGCGAGCGCCGCGATCGTGGTTCAATACCGGCGATGGCTAACGGACCGCGTGTCAGCGTCAGCCCCTCGAGCGCAGGTCGAGAGCGGTATTAGTTCGGACCGGCGTGGCTGGGTGGGCCGCCGTTTCCGTTATTTCCGCCATCGTTTTCGGCGTCCTCGTCGTCGCTTTCGTCTTCCTCGTCTGCATCGTCGCTTTCGTCTTCCTCGTCTGCATCGTCGCTTTCGTCTTCCTCGTCTGCATCGTCGCTCTCGTCTTCATCGTCTGCGTCGTCGCTCTCGTCTTCCTCGTCTGCATCGTCGCTCTCGTCTGCGTCATCTGCGTCGTCGCTTTCGTCTTCGTCGTCTGCGTCGTCTGCGTCGTCGCGATCAGTCGGCGGGCCAGCGTGTTCTGGTGGCCCTCGTTCGTCGTCATCGTCTTCCTCGACGTCCTCGCTGTCGTCGTCCTCGAGGTCGTCATCAGTCGGCGGGCCAGCGTGTTCCGGTGGCCCTCGTTTGTCGTCATCGTCGTCTTCGTCATCATCATCGTCATCCGGCGGGCCAGCGTGGCTCGGCGGTCCGGCGTGGGCCGGCGCGTTACCTGGGTTGTTTTCGACGACGAAGCCGGCAACTCGCAGTCCGAGCGGCGTATCGGATTCGTTCTCCTTCTCTTCCTCGACGAAGGAAGAGACCAGGGAGCCGAAGTTCTCGTACTCGGCAGGCTCGAGCGTCGCCGTCGTCTCGGCGGATTTGCTGTCGGTCGTCGCGGTGATGGCGACCTCGACGCTATCGTTCTCGAACGGCGCGGACAGGCTCACCGTGCCGTTCTCGTCCGTCGTGTACGTGCCCTCGTCAGTGTAGGACACGTTCTCGTCGACAGTCGAGACGTTGACCGTCGCGTTTGCGACCGCGCTCTCGTTGTCCGTGACCGTCACGGTGACGTCATCGTTGTCCTGCTCGACGGCGACAACGAGGCCGGAGTAGAGCGTCGTCTCCGTCTCAGCGGTGAGCAGCTCACCGGAGACGTTCTCGTACGACGCAGCGACCGTCACGTCGACCGTTTCCGTGGGTTCGGGAAGGACGACCGTGCCGTTGGTATCGGTCTGATACTCGCCCGCACTCTCGTAGGTCGCGTTCTCGTCGACCGGCGTCACGTTGACAGTCGCGTTCGCGACTGCGCTCTCGTTCGACGTGACAGTCACGACGGTGTCGTCAACGGACACGTCCAGCGTTTCTAACCCATCGGGTTCGAGCGTTGCCGTCGTCGTCTCCGTGGCGTTCCCGTACTCCGCCTTGATCTCCACGTCGACCGTCGTATTTGGTGCGGGGAGATCGACCGTGCCGTCGGCGTCAGTCGTGTCGTTCCCGTCTGTGCCCTCGTAGGAGACGTTCTCGTCGAGTGTCGTCACGGAGACAGTCGCGTTCTCGACTGAACTCTCGTTCGACGTCACCGTTACGAGGGTGTCCTCGACGGATACGTTCAGTTCGTCAATCTCGTCGGACGTTGCATCATTACTGGCTGCCGCCGCCGACACTGTTCCCAGCGGGGCGGCCACAGACAGGATCATCGCGGCAGCCAACGCCACCACGAATAATCGGTTTCGTTTCATCTCACTCAAGACATTCAGGTATCCGTGAATAAACCCACCCGGCAGTTCTCGGTGTTTTCGACTCGAACGAAACAGTACGAGAGACCGTTTAAACGTTTATAACAAAATCTGGGCGTTCAGTTTTCGTTCAGGTGGCTGAACGGAACCGGCATTATCCGTCGGCGCGAGCGGCCAGCGCCTCGGCCGCCTCGAGCGCACGCTCGCGAACCGCCCGTTCATCGAGCGTCAACACCTCGCGGTCGCGCATGAGCACCTGCCCGTCACAGACGGTGTGACGGACGTCCGACGCCGCGGCCGCGTAGGCGAGGTGACTGACGAGATCGTGTGGCGGGGTGAGGTGGGGTTGCTCGAGGTCGATCACGGCGAAATCGGCCGGTGCGCCTTCCTCGAGTCTGGTCGACTCGAGGCCAATCGCGTCGGCGCTGCCCTGCGTGAGCATCTCAACGACTGCCTCGGCGGGGACCGCGCTGGCGTCGTCGGCCGCGAGTTTGCCGAGCATGGCCGCGTCGCGGGCCTCATCGAGCATCGAGAGGTCGTTGTTCGAGGCTGCGCCGTCGGTGCCGAGGCCGACGGTGACGCCGGCCTCGCGCATACGCTGGACGGGAGCCATCCCGCTTGCCAGTTTCATGTTCGAGGCCGGACAGTGGATCACGCCGGTGTCGGCCTCCGCGAGCAACTCGATCTCGCGGTCGTCGACGTGGACGCCGTGGGCGATGAAGTCCTCGGGCTCGAGCATTCCTCGCTCGGCGGCGTACGCGAGCGGCCGCTGGCCGTGCTCGTCGACGATCGGCGCGACCTCCTCGGTGGTCTCGTTGGCGTGGTAATGAATCGGGACTCCCGCCTCGCGCGCTTCAGGGACGAACTCCTCGAGGTACTCGTCCCCGACGGTCGTCAGCGAGTGGGGCATAAACGCCGTCGAGATCCGGCCGGCTGCCGCGCCGTCGTACTCACGGGCGATCTCGAGGCTCGTCCGGGCGTCCTCGCGGGCGACATCGCCGTCCTTGCCGATGGTGACGATCCCGTGACCTAGGCGGGCTCGGAGTCCGGCTTCCTCGACCGCAGCGGCGATCTCGGGGACGTGGAAGTACATGTCCGCGAAGGCAGTGGTGCCGGACTTGATCAGCTCGAGCAGCCCCAGTTCGGTCCCGACGCGGACGTCCTCTGGGGTCAGCTCGCCCTCGGCAGGCCAGATATCCTCCTGGAGCCACGCGTCGAGCGGCTTGTCGTCAGCGTACCCCCGCAGGAGCGTCATCGCGACGTGGCAGTGGCCGTTGACGAACCCCGGCGTCACGAGCGAACCGGCGGCGTCGAGCGTCTCGTCGGCATCGGGCCCGAGGTCGGAGCCGAGCTCGAGGATTGCACCAGTATCCTGATCGACCAGTACGTCTGCGGCCGTCACCGTCAGATCGGGCCGAAGGACCTGCCCGTCGGTGATCGCAAGTGTCGTCATTGACTCGAGATTCTCCTCGGACGGCCTTAGCCTGTCGATGGACCGCGACGGGACGAGCCGCGGGGTTTATGGATCAGTTTGATAACATGAAACTATGGACAATCGGACCCAGCGCGAGCGCGACCGGTCCAGCGGCAGCTATCCACCGCGTGCCGCGCTCGCCGACGCGTGGGACGAACACAGCCGATACGTCGGCTTCGCCGCCGGCCTGTTCGCGGTCGGGATCGTCGCCGGCGTCGCGCTCATGGTCGCCGGCTACAACTTGCTCGAGATCATCCAAGAGGTGGTCGGCGAGCCGCTGTTCCCCGACATCAGCGATCGGAGCCGGCTCGAACTGGCACAGTTCTTGCTCGTCAACAACAGCCGGGCGTACCTGCTGTCGATCCTCGGCATCCTGACACTCGGGCTCCTGACGGCCTGGGCGATGGTGTTCAACGGGATCATCGTCGGGAACGTCGGTGCCTTTATCGCTGGGAGTGTCGGCGTCGGCTACATCCTCGTGGGCCTGTTGCCCCATGGCATCTTCGAGCTCCCAGCGCTCTTTATCGCCGCTGGCGTCGGCTTCCGACTGCTCTACCGGGTCGGCCAGCGGCTTCGCGGCACGCGCGATGCGATCGTCACGAAACGCTATCTCTACCGAACCGGCCTGCTCGTCCTCGCGGGCTGGCTCCTGCTGGTCGTCGCCGCCGTCGTCGAGGCGTTCGTCACGCCCGCGCTGCTCGAGGCGCTGTTTGCCGACCGGCTCGAGTCGATGGGGTCGTCCACGTAATTGGGTCCGTTTATCCAATTTATAAGCTGTTGAACGGTTGTGAACGGATCGAATCGTCGTCCCCCTTTTTCTCGAGGAAGTGACTGTGCTCGGGTATGAACAGACGCGCAATCCAACTCGTATTGGTGGCAGCCCTCGTCGCCATCGCCGGCTGTGCCGGTGGGATGGGCGGCGATCCAGGAACGAACGACGATGGCTCGATGACGGACTCGAGCGGGACGGGAACGGCCGCGTTCTACGTCAGCGACGAGCCGAACGCGATCGACGACTTCGAGCACCTCAACGTGACGATCACGAAAGTCGGGTTCAAGAAGACCGGCAACGTGACCGACGATGCGACGAACGAGACCGACGGCAACGTCACCGACGGCAACGTAACGGAGACCAACTCGGACAGTGCCGGCAACGAATCGACGACCGAAACGCCAACCAACGAGACGGCCGAGAACGACAGTGATGACAGCGCGGCCGACGAGCAGTGGATCGAGCGCGAGGTCAACGAAACGACGGTCGATCTCACCGGGCTGAAAGGCGCAAACGCGTCCATGATCGACGAGTTCGAGCTGCCCGCCGGCGAGTACGAGACGGTCTTCATCTACGTCAGCGACACCGAGGGCGTCCTGACCGACGGGACCGAAACGCGCGTGAAACTACCGAGCGAAAAACTCCAACTGAACACGACGTTTACCATCGGCAACAACGAGTCGGTCGACTTCGTCTACGACATCGCACCCCACAAAGCCGGCAAGAGCGGGAAATATATCCTCAAGCCGGTAATCAGCGAGAGCGGAACGGGCGACGACGTCGAGATCCACGACGTCGACGAACAGCAGCCTGACAAATCGGCGAACAGTGAGCAGCAAGACGACGAGAGTGGAGACGAAGCCGAAGCAACGCAGGCAGACAACGACGGACAGCAGTCCACGGATACACCGCAGCAAAGCTAACGCAATCGACAGCCATCATAGCGGTGTGAGCCGTCGACACTAACAGTGGTGGCACGTCGCTCGCCGCCCGACTCGAACGCTATTTTCCGACTGGATTGACAGCCCGAACGCGGTCGACTCGAGCCGGTCAGCGCCGGAACCGCCCGAACAGCCGGTAGTCGTGGTCGGGCGTGTACCGGCGGAATAGCAGGCTGTTCGAGAGGACCGACACCGACGACAGCGCCATCGCACCGGCCGCGAGCACGGGCTGGAGCAGGCCAAGCGATGCAAGCGGGATCATCGCGGTGTTGTAGCCAAGCGCCCAGACGAGGTTCTGCTTGATTTTGTCCAGCGTCGCCTGCGAGATCCGGATCGCCTTCACCACGTCGAGGGGGTCGTCGCGCATCAGTGTCACGTCCGCTGCCTCGATGGCCACGTCGGTCCCCGAGCCGATAGCAGTGCCGACGGACGCGACCGCGAGCGCGGGCGCGTCGTTGACGCCGTCGCCGACCATCATGGCCTTGCGACCCCCGGACTGGATGTCCTCGACCGCGTCGGCCTTGTCCTCGGGGAGGACACCCGCACGAACGTTGTCGGGGTCGATCCCGACCCGTTCGGCGACGGCACGGGCCGTCCGCTCGTTATCGCCGGTGATGAGCATCACGTCGAGATCGCGCTCCTGCAGGGCCGCGACCGCGTCGGCCGAACTGTCCTTGACCGTGTCGGCGTCCGCGACCACGCCCGCAACCGCGCCGTCGACCGCGACCAACATCGCGGTCTTGCCCTCGCGCTCGAGCCGTTCCATCTCGTCGGCGGCAGGCGCAGGGTCGACGCCTTCGCCCTCGAGCAGCCGCCGGTTGCCAACCAGCACCTCGCGGCCCTCGACGGTCGCCCGGACGCCCTGTCCGGGGATGTTCTCGAACTCGTCGGGGGTGACCGGGTCGAGGCCGCGTTCCTCGGCACCCTCGACGATCGCCTGTGCGAGCGGGTGTTCGCTGTTGCGCTCGGCGCTGGCCGCGAGGCGGAGCACCTCGTGGTCCTCGAGGGACGGGCGGGCGGTCAGCGTGCCACCGTCGGTCGCCGTCTCGCCGCCGTCTGCCGCCGCAGCCTTGCCCTCGAGGGCGACCACGTCGGTCAGCGTCATCTCGCCGGTCGTCAGCGTCCCAGTCTTGTCGAAGACGACGGTGTCGACGTCCTTCGCGCGCTCCAAAATATCACCGCCCTTGAACAGGACGCCGTTTTGTGCGCCCAGCGTGGAGCCAACCATCGTCGCGGCAGGCGTCGCCAGCCCGAGCGCGCAGGGACAGGCGATCAGGACGGCGGAGGCGAAGACGACGATCGCGAACTCGAACGCCGAGAGCGCGGCCGGACCGCCACCGACCAGTCCCCACAGCGGGAGCGCACCGACGAAGCCGGCCAGTGGCTCGGGGAAGAGATACCAGGCAAGCCCCCAAACCGTCGCGTTCAGGATGACCGCGGGGACGAAGTACGCCGAGATGCGATCCGCGAGGTTCTGGATCTCCGGCTGGCGCGCCTGGGCCTCCTTGACAGTCTGGACGATCCCCTGCAAGGCGGTGTCTGCGCCGACTTTCGTCGCCTCGACGATCAGCACGCCGTTTTTGTTGATCGTCGAGCCGATTACCTCGTCGCCGTCCTCCTTCTCGACGGGGACGGACTCGCCAGTCACCATCGACTCGTCGACCGCGGACTGGCCGTCCACGACGACGCCGTCAGTCGGGATCTTTTCGCCCGGCCGGACCTTCATCCGGTCGCCGACCGCGACATCCTCGCGTGGCACCTCTCGCTCGGTGCCGTCGTCGTCGACCAGCGTGGCCGTCTCGGCCTCCATCTCGAGCAGCTTCCGCAACGCATCGCCGGCCTGGCCCTTCGAGCGGGCCTCGAGGTAGTTGCCCAGCGTGATGAACACGAGGATCATCGCGGCGGTGTCGAAATAGAGGTTCCCCGCGAGGAGGTCAAGCAGGACGACGAGGCTGTAGATGTAGGCCGTCGACGAGCCCAGCGCGATCAGCACGTCCATGTTGGCGGTCCGGTTTTTGACGAGCGCCGTATACGAGTTCGCGAGGAACTCGCGGCCGAGCACGACGTAGACCGGCGTCGCGAGCAGGAACTCGACCCAGCCGAAGCTGACGCCGAAGACCGTCTCGGGCAGCAACTCCCCGCCGAGCAGGAACTTGTTCGCGAGGAAGAACAGGAACGGGGCCGACAGCACCGCGCCGAAGAGCGTCAGCCGAAGCTGCTTGCGGATTTCGGCCTGTCGCGCCGCGTCGCGGCGCTCCTGGTCCGACTGCCCCTCGCTATCGTCGCCTGCCTCCTCGCGGACGGGCATGTAGCCCGCGTTCTCGATTGCCGCATAGAGGTCCTCGAGCGAGGCGTCGACGGGGTTGTACTCGACCTGGGCTTCGTCGGTCGCGTAGTTGACCTCGACGTCGATGACGCCAGGGACGGACTCGAGTGCCGTCTCGTTGGCCTCGGCGCAGTTCGCACAGCTCATGTCCGTGATGCCGATCGACCGACTCGCGCGCTCGGCGTGGTAGCCGGCGTCGTCGATCGTCTCGTAGATCGTGGCGAGTGACACCTGCTCAGGGTCGTACTCGACGGTTCCCTCGTCGGTGGCGAAGTTGATACTCGCCTCGCGTACGCCGTCTGTAGACTCCAGGGCACTGTTGATCGACTGCGAACAGTTCGCACAACTCATGCCCCGGATGTCCAGGTGTGCGGTCCGGGTACTCATTACTGATTACTAGGGAGTGGTGCCTTACCCACTTTACTGGTCAGAACGCAAAGTCTCGGAACTCTATTTCTTTGGAATCGTAACTCATGCACCCTCCTCGAGCCGGTCGTATCGCTGTTCGAACCGGCTCCGACAAGAGGGACAGCAGAAGTGGTACATCTCGCCGTCGATACGGGTCGACTCACCCTCGCTGTCGACGGTGTTGCCACACTCTACACAGGTGAGCGCAAACGCCGCTCCGTCGAGCGACGGCGTCCATTCGGCGTCGTCGATCAGCGTCACGTCATAGTCGACGCCGTCGACGGGAAACAGCCCCTCGAGCCACTCGTGGACCCGCTGGAGTTGGGCCCGTGCGTAGAACCAGCAGTCGCCGTCGGCGGTGACAAACACGTGTTCGACCGCATCGGCGTCGACGAGCGCTGCCTTGCACGCACCGACAGCACCCGGCGGAACGGTCGCCCGAACGAACACCGGAACGCCTGCCCGAAGCTGTGACTGGTCGACATCGACGGTGAAGCCGTTGATGACGCCTGCCTCCTCGAGGCGGTCGACCCGGTCGGAGACGGCCGGCCCGGAAAGCCCGACCTGCTCGGCGATCTCGCTGTACGGACGGCGCGCGTTCTCGGCCAGCAGCCGCAGGATCTCCATGTCAGTCTCGTCGAGGTCGCGCATACCACCGGTTGGGCCTTGAGAGCAAAGAACGTAGCGACAACTACTTTCGGATCGAACGTTTCGATCGGGCTCAGTTTTGGATCGAAAGTAGTAATGCACAAAGATCGGGCGTCCATACACGTTCGTATGAGTCAGACGATCACCGTCGAAGGAATGTCGTGTGAACACTGCGAACAGAGCGTCGAAGACGCCCTCGAGGACGTCCAGGGCGTGCAGTCGGTCGACGTCGATCGGGACGCAGCGCAGGCGACCGTCGAGGGCGACGCGGCGACTCAGGACCTCGTCAACGCGGTCGACGAGGCCGGCTACGACGCGTCGGCGTAGACACCACACCGCCTCGAGTTGAGCGACCGAAGCACTAGTTTTTCACTGGTCCGCGCACCCACGGCTATCGCGTGGTATGCCGGTACCGACTGACAGCCGTCCGTATCAGTGGTGCTCGTGTGACTGGTCAGCATCCGAAATGTGCGGCGAGGTGTCCGCGAATTCGGCAGGCTCGTTCTCGAACGCGCGTTTACAGGTGCCCGAACAGAAGTAGTAGGTCTCGCCGTCGTACGTGGCGCTCGGGCCATCGTCATCGGTACGCATCCCACACACTGGATCGCGGTACTGGCCGGGTGCGCCGAGCCCGCGGCGGTAGACGTACAGGAGAAAGCCGGACAGTGCGAACGCGACGAGGTTGAGATAGAAGGTGTAGTCGACCGCGAAGTACGTCTGCTCGGTCGCCGTCTCGCCGCCAGCCAGGTTCGGGACGATGCCGAGCGCGTCGAAGAGCAGTTCCATCAGAAACCCGGTGAAGGCCATCGTCACGAAGAAGACGCCGAGGATGTAGAGCATGACCGCCCAGCCGTAGTACTTCCGGTAGACATTGAGAACCGGAATCGTGATGAGATCGGCGTAGACGAACGCGATGACACCAGCGAAGCTAATGCCGCCGCCCCAGAGCGCGACGGCGAACGGGACGTTGCCCATGCTCCCGACGAAACTGATGACGGCGATCGCGACGCCCATGATCGCGTTTTCGGCGGTGATCAAGAGACTATCGCCCTCGAGGAACAGCGCGTTCCAGACCCACTGTGGGACGAACACGATCACGAACCCCGAAATGAGAAAGCCCGCGACGACGTCCGTCCAGATCATCGACCACTCCTTGCGGTACTGGTTCCCGAGTTTGTACCAGCCACCCCACGAGCGGAGGTCGTCGTTCCACGTGCCGCTGCCCGCTGTCTGCTGCCGATAAGTCTCGAGACAGCCCTCGGAACAGAACTGCAGCGTCTCGCCGCCGTCAGTGACGATCGTGTGTTCGTCGGATCCCTCCATCCCACACGTCGGGTCCACCATGTCGCCGTGGTCGTGCTCGCGCTGGACGAGTTCCGCACGAACGTCGTCGAACAGCGTCTCCGGGAGGGTCAGCCGAACGATGAGCGCCATGACTGCGATAAGGACGAGTCCACCGAGCAGTTCCGCAACGAGGAACTCCCAACCCAGCAGGATCAGGATCATCAGGCCGAGCTCGACGATGAGGTTCGTCGACGCGAACATGAACGCAAGGAAGTTCACTACGTGTGCGCCCTTTGCGAACAGCCCCTTGCCGATGGCGACCGCACCGAAGCTACAGCCGCTACTCGCCGCGCCGAACACCGTCGCCTTTGCGAGACTCGAGAGGTCGTCGTCCCCGAGCACCCGCGCCATTCGCTCCTTCGAGACGTACACCTGTACGAGGCTCGTAATCGTGAGCCCCATGATGATCGCCCAGGCTGCCGTCCAGAGGAACCCGAGCCCGATCCGGAGTGACTCGAGAACTCCTTCGAGAGGTGTTACCACCATACATAGTCTATCGGATGGATCGGCTATTGCGGTTGCCCTTCGAAACACGGCGTCGCTACCGTTTCGAGCGAGTGGGTCGAAAGTGATCGGACGGTCAGAGTTTGAATGTCAGCGCGAATCCGTGGCCGCTCGAGTTCTCGCCAGGTCGAGACAGCCCTCGCTCGCCCGACCCACTGTACCGACCAGACGCGACGCCCCCCACAGAACCGCGAGCACGCAGCGGACACCCGCGAATGTCAAGTTCAATGACTGACAGTTCGATCAGGACAGTCGGATCATGATGAACAAACGCCGTCGGCACACGGTCGCTCGCGGACATTGGATTCGAAGGGGGAACCGCATTGAGTCGGGAGACCGTATCTTCTCATGGAGACGGTCCGATCCGTCACCAGTGAGCCATCATGGCAGCAAACACGACAGAGACACGACTCGTCACGATCGTCCTCATCGCCATCGGCGTCCTCGTTGTGCTGCCGATGGTCTTTATGGGGTTCGGAATGATGGGCTTCGGTCCGATGATGGGCGGCATGTGGGGCCACGGAACGTGGGGCGGTGGAACGGCACCCGGCTGGCTGCCCCTCGCCAGCGTCCTGCTGCAACTGCTGTTCGTCGCCGCTATCGTCGGTGCCGGCTATCTGCTCTACCGAGTTGTTGCAGGCTCGAGCGACGGTTCCGATGGGGCACTCGAGGAACTTCGCCTCGCGTACGCCCGCGGCGAGTTGAGCGACGAGGAGTACGAACAGCGCCGGGAGACGCTCGAGCGGGATCGCTCACGCTGAGGGCGACTCGCCAGCGTGTGACGTCTCCAGAGCCGTCCCGTCGCGTGGACAGTACTCGTACGCCGGATCACGTGTTTGGAACCCACAGACGGGACACGTTCGAACCGGTGGTTCCGATGACGTTCGTCCCGACCGACCGAACAGAAACGGAACGAAGGGAACGAACAGAAAGACCGCGACCGTATTGAACCGCCACCAGAGGACGGCACTCACGAGGAGACTCACCAGCAGCCCCACCACAGCGGTTGCGGTTCGCGAACCGAGCATACGCCGGGCTAGGCACACGTCGATGAAAGGAACAGCGGTCGGCGTCACCGACCCGCGCCTCGAGCGTGACTGTCCAGTCGACGGTGGCGACCGTTTGCCCCGATGAAAAGACAATTGCCCGCCGACACCCAAGAGCGGGCATATGCGAATCGCCGTTCCCAACAAGGGCCGCCTGCACGAGCCGACGATCGATCTCTTAGAGCGGGCGGGGCTCCATCTCGAGAACGGAGCCGACCGGAAACTCTACGCCGACACGGTCGATCCCGACGTCACTGTGCTGTTCGCCCGCGCGGCCGACATCCCGGAGTACGTCGCCGACGGCGCGGCCGACTTGGGCATCACTGGCTTCGATCAGGTCTGTGAGGCCCGCGTGGACAACGTCGAGGAGTTGCTCGACCTCGAGTTCGGACGCTGTCGGCTCGTCCTGGCAGCCCCCGAAGACGGGGACATCACGTCCGTCGACGATCTGGCGGGCAAGATCGTCGCCACCGAGTTCCCGAACATCACCGCCGATTTCTTTGCCGACACCGGCGTCGAACCCGACATCGTCGAGGTTTCGGGCGCGACGGAACTTACCCCCCACGTCGAGATGGCCGACGCCATCGTCGACATCACGAGCACCGGCACCACGCTGAAGATGAACCGGCTGGCCATCGTCGACGAAGTCCTCTCGAGTTCGGTGCGGCTGTTCGGCCGTGACGACGTCGTAGAGGACCCGAAAATAGAAGAGGTCAGGACCGCGCTGTCCTCGGTCAAAGACGCCGAGGGCAAGCGCTACCTGATGATGAACGTGCCACGAGCCGAACTCGACGACGTCCGCGACGTCATCCCAGGGCTTGGCGGACCGACGGTCATGGACATCGCCGATGAAATGGACGACGAAGGGAAGGTCGCGGTCCATGCCGTCGTCAACGAGACGGACGTCTTCGAGACGATTACGGACGTCAAAGCGGCCGGCGCGAGCGATATTTTGGTGACCGAGATCGAGCGTCTGGTCGAGTAGGCCCCTACTCGAGCCGGGCGGCGATCGGTTGCTCGGACGATTCGGAGTCGAGTTCGAGCAGGGATTCGAACGCCGATGCGTGTTCCCCCGGCGCGACGAGGTTTTGCGCCGGGTCATAGCGCACGATGTCGTGTTCCGCGAGCAGCGGCAGGTGCGTCCGACACAACGAGACGTGGATCCGCTGGCGAAGCTGGTGAATGGGCGTCCCGACTGTCGGATCGTATTCGGCGTCAGCAAGAGTCGCCACCAGCCGCCGGACCGAAACCGGCTCGTCGGCCGCAAGCACGCAGCGCAGTACCTCCCGACGGCGGTCATTATCGACGATGCGATCGATCGTCTCACGCGGAAGCGAACGACGGCCGAGAACGCCGTTGTTACCGAGCGGAAACCGGTCCGAAACGGCGAGCGACCGATCTGAGTGGATCGTCATTGGCACGTGAGAGTCAGGGATCAGACACCGGATAAACGCGGTCGGTCGTTTCAGTGAATGTGGCCCGATTCAGGCGAGTCAGCCGCTCTACGGGCAGAATGAACGGTCGATAATTCGGATAAAGCGAGGGTTATTCAGAGTATTAGTGGTGAATCCGATAGGAACGACGTTCGTAAACAGTCACGGGCGGCGATCTCTCGCTGCTCCAGATTCATCAGCACACAAGACGGTAACAGGACGAGACCGACGGCGGTCGATCATCGACGACACATCGCCGAGACTATCGACACGGGCTCGGATGGGACCGATCACAGCTGTCGCCCCGTGCCATCGGCGACAGCGACTCACGTGCGATCACGGGAGATTCCGTGATGGCCGGCAGCATGAACGAGCGGGCGCTGGTGGCGCCGATTCGAGTGACCCGACGGCGTTACTCGAGCAGCCCCAGATCCTCGAGGCGGGAGACGATCTTGTCGACGGCGTGTTCGGCGTCTTCGGGCTTTTTCCCGCCGGTGATGACGAGTTTGCCCGACCCGAACAGCAGGGCGACGACTTCGGGTTCGTCGAGGCGGTAGACGAGCCCCGGGAACTGCTCGGGTTCGTACTCGATGTTCTCTAAGCCAAGCCCGATGGCGATCGCGTTCAGGTTGAGATTGCGGCCCAGATCTGCCGAGGTGACGATGTTCTGGACGACGATCTCCGGGTCTTCGTTGACCTGAATCTGGAGTTCACGAAGTTTGTCGAAGACGATCCGCAGGCTCTCGTGGACGTCGTCGGTGCTTTTCGCGCCGGTACAGACGATCTTCCCCGATCGGAAGATCAACGCGGCGGATTTTGGATTCTGGGTTCGGTAGACGAGACCGGGGAACTGCTCGGGGTCGTAATCGGCACCCTCGAGGTCCATCGCGACGCTCTGGAGATCGAGTTCCTGTCCAATACCGGTCGACGCCACCACGTTTTCGATGTTGATGGTGTCCTTCGGATCCGTCATTAGTCGCTTAAAAAGACGTATTTAAGGTTTATAAAGGTTGGTGCCGCCACCTGATATATCCGGTTTATACGACCGGTATCGAGCGGAGAAAACGGCAGCCTCATACGCGAGGGACGGCCACCAACGACCGTGTACCTGCTCGAGTTAGGCGGTGAGGACGATGCGTTCGCGGCCCGCGAAGCGGAAAGTGCCGCGACCGGCGTCGACCGGATCGCACCCGGCCTCGCCGTCGCCGACGCGATCGTTCCCGCACACGTTCGCGGGCTCGCCTACACCCATCGTGCCAGCGAACTCGTTGGCCGAGGTGACGCCGATCTCGCGAGCGCACGCGCCATCCTCGAGGCCGCTGCGATCGACCGGGAAGGGACGGTCGCAGTGCGTGCGACCGACGTCCACGGCACCAGCGGCGTAAGCACCGAGCACGCGGAACGCGAACTGGGACAAGTACTGGTCGATCGCGGCTTTGCGGTGGATCTCGACGACCCCGACCACTGTCTGCGGGCCGTCTTTGCTGCGGGGCCACTCGAGAAGAGCAACGACGACGGCGTGCTCGAGTCGCTCGAGGATAACGGCGACGCCCCTACGGGAAAGGAGGTCTCCGTCTGTGCGCTGGGTTGGCTCGAAGCCGAGAGCGTCCGCGATTTTGGGACGCGTGCCCCGACGGACAAGCCCTTTTTCCAGCCCGGCAGCATGGATCCCCTGCTCGCACGCGCCGTTGCGAACATCGCCGGCGCACGACCGGGGGCGACGATTCTGGACCCGATGTGTGGCACCGGCGGCGTGCTCGTCGAGGCCGGCCTCGTCGGTGCGGACGCGATCGGGACCGACGCGCAGGCGAAGATGGCCGACGGCGCGCGGACGAACCTCCGGCACTTCCTCGAGCGCGACGAGCCCTCGCCGACCGGCTGCGACCGCGGAACCTGGCACGTCGGCCGCGGCGACGCGACCCGACTGCCGCTGGTCGACAATGCGGTCGACGGCGTCGTCTTCGACGCCCCCTACGGCCGCCAGTCGAAGATCGATACCCACCGGCTCGAGGACCTCGTTGCGGGTGCCCTCGCCGAAGCGCGGCGGGTGGCCCCGCGAGCGGTCGTCGTCGCGGACCGGTCGTGGGCGAGTGAGGCGCGAACGGCCGGCTGGGAGATCGAGTCGGCCTTCGAGCGCCGCGTGCATCGCTCGCTGACGCGGTACGTGATGGTACTCGAGGAAGCAGGCCGGTGTCAGTAGTCGGCCTCGAGCGCGCGCTTTCTGAGTCGCTCACCCTCGTCCGTTTCGACGGTGAGATCGGGAACCTGAACCGGTGAGCCGTCCTCGTTGATCGCGACGAAGGTGAACGAGGATTCGGTCGTCTTTTCAGTCTCGCCGGTTCGTGGATTCTCGCGTTTGGCCCGTAATGCGACGTGGACGCTCGTTTTCCCCGCGTCGTAGACGTAGGCCTCGACCAGTGCCGTGTCGCCGATCTGGATCGGGCGTTCGAACGCGAGGCTGTTGACCTGTGCGGTGACGCAGGTCTCACCGGCGAACCGCATCGCTGCCATGCCGGCGAGCTCGTCGAGCCACTTCATCAGGTTGCCGCCGTGGAGCGTGCCGTTGCTGTTTGCGTGGTTTGGCTGCACGCGAAAGCGATTCTCGATGTGCGTCTCACGAACCGTTGGCATACAGCGTGTTCACCCACAGCGCGGAGAAAGGTGCTTCGGTCGTGCTGTTCTAGTTGGCGTCGCGACCCAGTTCGGCCAACAGATGCGAAACGTGAATCCGGTCGCTGGTTCCTTCGTGGAGTTCGAACTCGACATCGGCGGCGAGCCGGTGGATTCGGGCTAACTGTGGGCCCTGGTAGCGCTTGCGGGCCACGCCGAGGATCGACTCGAGCACCTCGGTACCGTCGAGGCCCTCATCGACGAGCAGGTCGTCGAGCGTCGACCGAGCGTCGGTGAACGCGCCGGCCTCGGCGTCGTCGAGCATCGACTCGATCTCGTCTTCGAGGCCGACGTCGCCGAGCGTCTCGTAGGCCGCACTCATCGTGAGTTCGCCTTCGTCCTCGACGGTCGTCTGGGCCGCCAGGATCGCCTGCCGGAGGTTGCCGTCCGCGTAGCCGGCGACGAACTCGAGGCCGTCGGCGTCGTACTCGACGCCCTCGCGCTCGACGATCCGCTCGAGGACGGTCACGAGTTCGTCGCTGGTCGGCGAGCGAAACGAGACGGGGAAACATCGCGAGCGGATCGGTGGGATGAGCTTGGTGGGCTGGCGCGTCGCGACGATGAATTGGGTCGTCCGATGGTGTTGTTCCATGATCCGGCGCAACGCCTGCTGGAAGTCCTCGCGGACGTTCTCAGCGTTGTCGAGTAAGATCGTGGTGTACCCACCCGAGACGGGCGCGTAGCTCGCGGATTCCTTGAGGACGTGGTTGATCATGTCCCGTTTGGACAGCGACGAGCGGCCGACGAGGAAGTGCTCGAACCGGGGGTCGTTCTTGATCTCGGTTTTGGTCCGGCCGAAGAAGTCGGCGACGTTGATCTCGACGAAGTCGTTGTCCGGATCGTCGTGAGCCTCACGGGCCAGTGCGCGCGCTGCGGCCGTCTTCCCGCTTCCCGGCGGCCCCTGCAGGAGGAGATTCAGTGGCTCCTCGACGGCTCGCTGTAGGTACTCGCGAGCGTCGTCCTGTGGCAACTCGGCCAGCTCCGGGGCGTGGGTTTCGGTCCACAGCGGCGCGTCCATCGCCAGCGAGTAGGGTCGGGCCGGGTAAGAATCGGTCGATTACTCCTCGCCGTCACCGGGCTCGTCCGCCACGGCCCCGAACGTGAACACCGTCTGTACTGGCTCGCCGCTGGACTCGATCGGGGTGGCCGCGTCGACGGTGTCCGGGGTACCTGCATAGAGAGTCGCCGTCAGTTCGTCGTCTGCGGCGATCGACGTGTCGGCCGGCAGGTCGATTGTGACGTTTCCATGCTCGCCGGGGTCGAGTCGCTCGCTCGTCCCGAGGACCGTCCCATCGCGCTCGAGGGCGACGAATCCCTCCTCGGGAGTCGCCGCAGAGACCGTCACGCTGTCGTTGCTCGCAGCGTCGACCGCGACGACCGGGTCGGTGTGGAACTCGAGGTCGATCCGACCGAGTTCGCCATCGTCCTCGGTGTAGACGCCGATCGACTGGTTACCGGCTGGTGCACCGTTCGTCTCCACCTCGAAGGTCACGTTCCGGACTTCGCCGCTCTCGAGTTCGAACACCTGTCGGGCGAAGACGGCCCCGCCGATTCGAACCTCGACCGGTTGTTGGGCCTGGAACGTCGTCGGGTTGCGGATCTGGGCGCTCACGGAGATCGTCTCGTTCGTGGTCGCCGCCGATGGCGCGTCGATCGAGTCGACGACGAACGAATTACTGACCCCGCTGTCGCCGCTTAACACCGTCGCGGTGTCGCTGACCGGGAACCCGTCCTCCAGGTACGGTTGATCCTCCTCACCGTCCGTGGCCTCGTAGGCATAGCCCGCTTGCCCGGAAGTATCCTGATGGACCGTCGCGGTAAGCTGTCCGACGAGATCACGGCTCGCGCCGTCCTCGCGCTCGATGGTCACGTTCTCGTGTGTGCCGGCCTCGAGCCGATCTGAAACGGCAAGCGGCTGGTCACTGCCGTCGGTGATGACGACGTAGCCGCCGTCCGAAAGCGTCACGTCCTGGATGGTGACGCTGGTGCCGTTGCCCCGCTGGTCGTCGAACGTGATCGATGCCTCCGGCTGTTCCTCGACGCCGAAGATGGCGGGTGCCTGACCGACGAGGATCCCGGCCGCGATGACGATCGCGATCGCGATCACGATGGCACCGATCTGCTTGAGCGTCCCGAACGTCGCTCTCGAGCTCATTGGGAGTACCGTCACGGTTGACTTCGGGTTCGACGACCGTAAAACGCGCTGACTGTTTGCAGGTCGGTAACATAGTTCAACAAGTGCGACCCGGACGATCCGTCGGCTGGTAAGCGCAGCCGACAGATTGGTTGGCACTGCCTACCAAGATAGAGTCATAGAACGCTTGTTCTGGTCAATGGGAGGTGAATAATTGACGAGTCGAGTGCCGGACGCCATGTCCGAACTGATGGTGCTCTTCAGAGAGACCGCTATACAGCAGTTTTTGACAATTCTAGTATATACACCGACACAGTAACGGTATCCGAAACCGGCTCGCTCGAGCCGACGGGCATGGAGACACAGTTCAGGGACACGGACGATCGAAGCCGGTTTAGCTACGGCCCGCCGAGCATGGACCGATGCCACTGCGCGTGACGTTTCTGGGGACGGCCGGAGCGATTCCGACGACCGAACGGAATCCGAGCAGCGTCTTCGTCGCTCGTGAGGGCGAGGGACTGTTGTTCGATGCCGGCGAGGGAACCCAGCGCCAGATGATGCGCTTTGGGACCGGGTTTTCGGTCTCGCACCTGTTCGTCACGCACCTCCACGGCGATCACGTCCTCGGGATTCCGGGGCTGCTCGAGACGATGGCCTTCAACGACCGCACTGAGCCGCTGGCGATTCACACCCCCCATGGCACGCGCCGCCAGCTCAAGTCGCTGGTCAACGCTCTCGGGAACCGCCCCTCGTTTCCCGTGCGGATCAACGAGGTCGGCGACGGCGACGTCGCCTACCGCGCCGACGAGTACGAGGTTCGCGCGTTCGCGACCGACCACGACACTCGGTCGGTCGGCTACGCGCTCGTCGAGGACGACCGCAAGGGCCGCTTCGACCGCGAACACGCCGAGGAACTGGGCGTCCCTGTCGGGCCGAAGTTCTCGAAACTCCACAAGGGAGAATCAGTCGAACTCGAGGACGGCACCGTCGTCGAGCCCGAGCAGGTCGTCGGCGAGCCCCGGCCCGGCCGGTCGATCGTCTACACCGGCGATACGCGACCGACGGCGGCGACGATCGAGGTCGCCGACGAGCCCGACCTGTTGATCCACGACGCGACGTTCGCCGACGACATGGCCGATCGGGCGACCGACACCGCCCACGCGACGGCCCGGCAGGCCGCCGAGATCGCCAACCGGACCGGTGCAGACCGGCTCGCGTTGATGCACATCTCGTCGCGCTACGCCGGGTACGCGGGCGACCACCTCGAGCAGGCTCGCGAGGTCTTCGCGGGCGACGCCGAGAACGTCTGTGTCCCCGACGACGGGCAGAAACTCGAGATTCCATATCCCGACAGCGACGACGCGTAAGCGGGCCGGTAACCCGACCCGAAATTCCGCGCCGGATTTATAGCTGACTCGTTCCTAGAGGCCCCTGTGAGTACGCGAACGAGTGCGCTCGATGCGGTCGTCTTCGGTGTCGACATTCAGAGCGGTGACGTGCGCGGTGACGCGCCATCGTACGCACTGGCGGTTTACGACGGCGACGATGTCAGCCGGGACGTCGTCTCCCACCGGAAACTCAGGCGGTTGATCGACGACGAGGAGCCGGCGATCGTCGCGACCGACAATATGTACGAACTCGCCGCCGACAAGGACCAACTGATCCACTTTCTTGGCTCGTTGCCTGCCGACACGCGGCTCGTCCAGGTGACAGGTGCCGAACAACCGGAGCCGCTGTCTCGCGTCGCGAAACGCCACGGTATCCCCTACGGCAAAGAGCCGATGAAAGAGGCCGAGGCCGCAGCCCGGCTGGCCGCCCACAACGTCGGCCACGAAGTCTCGGCGTTTACCGACACGACGGAGGTCAAGGTCTCCCGGGGCCGTTCGACCGGCAGCGGCGGGTGGAGTGAGGACCGCTACACCCGCCGCATCCACGGCTCCGTGCGGAAACGGGCCCGCGAGGTCGAGTCGGCACTCGAGGAGGCAAATCTCGAGTACGAGCGGGACGTCCGCGAGGCCTACGGCGGCTTCGCCAACGCCGTCTTCACCGTCGAAGCGCGCCCGAGCGACATCCCCGTCTCGCGCAACCGGTCGGGCGATGTCCGCGTCGAGATCGAACGCGAACGCCGCGACGGGATCGAGTTTCGGCCGCTGGTCAAACGCCGCGACCACGTCATCGTCGGGATCGACCCCGGGACGACGACCGCCGTCGCCATCGTGAGCCTCGAGGGAGAAGTGCTGGACGTCTGGAGTTCCCGAACCAGCGACACCGCCGAAGTGATCGAGTGGATCGTCGAGCGCGGCCGGCCGATCATCGTCGCGGCCGACGTGACGCCGATCCCCGAGACCGTCGAGAAGTTCCGCCGGAGCTTCGACGCCGCCGCCTGGACGCCCACGCGGGACCTGCCGATCGACGAGAAACAACATCGCACGCGCGAACATCACTATGAGAACGACCACCAGCGCGACGCGATGGCCGCCGCCCTCTATGCCCTCGACGCCCACGAAGACCAGTTCGAGCGCATCGCCGCCAAACTCCCGCCAGGGATGGACCGCGGCGAAGTCACCGCCCGTGTCGTCGCCGGCGAGGAAAGCGTCGAAGCCGTCCTGCGGGACCTGCGCGACGACGAGGGCGACAGCGACGATGACGCGACCGAGCACGAGCCCCGCGAGCTCACCGCCGAAGAAAAGCGGATCAACTCCCTCGAGCGCCAGGTCGAACGGCTGCAATCACACGTCGATACCCTCGAAGGGCGACTCGAGGACCGCGACGAACGGATCAACGAACTCGAGAACAGCCTCAGCGGTGCCCGCCGTCAGGAGCGCAAAGAAGTTCGCAAAGACCGCGAGGTGAGCCGCCTGGAACGAAAGGCAAACCGGCTCGAGCTCGAACGCGACGAGGCCCGCGAGCAGGTCGAAAAACTCGAGAAGAAGGTCGAACGGATGAAGGCCCTCTGGAAGCTCGATCACTCGAACTTCAGTGACGTCTCCGCGAAGAAAGAGGGACTGGTCCCGGTCAAGGTCGTCGAGAAGTTCACGAAAGGCGCGATCCGCGAGGCCGACGACCAGTATGGCATCGCAAGCGGCGATGTCGTCTACATTCGTGATGCAAGCGGCGCGGGCCGCTCGACAGCCGAACTCATGGCCGAGTTCGACCCCCGCGTGATCCTCAAAGACGGCGGCCTCTCGGAGATCGCCGACGAGATCCTCTTCGAGGCCGAGATCCCTGTCGGACCCGCCGACGACGTCGCGATGCAGGAGGTCGACGAACTCGCCGTCGCCCGCGAGGACGACGTCGAGGCAGTCATCGACGACTGGCACGACCGCGCCAAAGCCCGGAAACGGGATCGGAAAGCCGCGATGGTCGACCAGCTCATCAGCGAGCACCGCGCCGGCAACAACGGGGTCTGACAGGGTTCGAGTCGCCGTCCATTACGATTCGGGACCGGGTTCCATCGGCGACAGCACCTGTGGCACCTCCTCGAGCGCGACTTCCTCGGTCAGGTCCTCGGTGTCGTCGACCGGTCCGTTGATGAACAGCGCGTGGGTGATAAAGACGATCGCGACGCCGCCGAAGCTGACGACCGCAAGGAAAAACGAGACGGTCGTCGCGTAGCCGATGAGGACTCCGAGGCCGAGGCTCGCTCCGATACCGCTCAAGACGAGATCGTAGTACTGGAGCGTGTATTCCATACGGTCGATACGCGACGTAGGGGCAAAACCCTTGACCCAGTGTTCGAGTCGATCAGAACATCCCGAAGCTCTGGAGCATCCCCGAGATAAGTGATTTAACGACCAGTCCAAGGCCGGCGAGGATGAGTGCCATTCCCGCGGCGATCAAGAGACTCTCGTACGCGACGAGTGCGATGCCGGCGAGCAAGAGCACGAGCCCGACGACGCCGACCGCACCGAGATTTCGGAACATATCCACGCGTCGAGAGCCAAGCGAAATAAGCAGCGTGGTTCCTTGTCCTGCTCGAGTCAGTCGATCGGACTCGCGAACGGACAAAGACAATAAAGGGTTAAACCGCTTGAACGCGAAGCCGCGGCCATGAGCGACGACGGAGATGGCGGTCGGAAGAACCTCCGGATGCCCGAGGACGACGAGGTCTTTGCGACCGTCACGAACATGCTCGGGGCGAATCGCGTGAAAGTACGCTGTGCCGATGGGAAAGAGCGCACCGCACGCATTCCCGGCAAGATGCAAAAACGCATCTGGATCCGCGAAGACGACGTGGTCCTCGTCGAGCCCTGGGACTGGCAGGACGAAAAGGCCGACATCACCTGGCGCTACGAGAAAAGCGAGGCCGATCAGCTCCGCCGCGAAGGTCATATTCAGTAATCGACGCTCGTTTTGCGTGGCTTCACCCTGAACGCAGTTGCTGAAGTTCAACCACCGGCTGGTCTCCGGTGCGGTATCAAAAGTACCATACTACCTCGCGACCCAGTGGACCGTACTTAGGTGGTTTCCGTGACCAAGAAACAGGAATACAAAGACGACTATCCCGACAAAAAGCTGTATATCCCGGGGCCGACCGAAGTCCGCGACGACGTCATCGAGTCGATGTGCGAGCCGATGTTCGGCCACCGCATGGACCGGATGACGGACCTCTATACGACCATCGTCGAGGACACCAAAGAGTTCCTCGGCACCGACAACGAGGTCGTCATCCTCACGGGCTCGGGGACGGAGTTCTGGGAGGCGTCGACGCTCAACCTCGTCGACGAGAACATCCTCGTCCCGACCTGTGGCAGCTTCAGCGAGCGCCACGCCAACGTCGCCGAACGACTGGGCAAAAACGTCGACCGCCTCGAGTACGAGTGGGGCGAGGCCATCAAGCCCGAGGACATCCGTGAGACGCTCGAGGAAAGCGACAAGCACTACGACGTGGTCGCGACCGTGATGAACGAGAGTTCGACGGGCGTGCGCAACCCGATCGAGGAGATCGGCGACGTCGTCGCCGAGTATCCGGACACCTACTTCGTCGTCGACGCCGTCTCCTCGCTCGGTGGCGACTTCGTCGACATCGACGAGCACAACATCGACGTGATCTTCGCCTCCTCACAGAAGGCCTTCGCCATGCCGCCGGGCCTGGCCATCTGTGTCGTCAGCGACGACGCCTACGAGCGCGAACTCGAGAAAGACTCCGCCTCGTGGTACGGCGGCTTCCAGCGGACGATCGACTACTACGAGCGCAAAGGGCAGACCCACTCGACGCCCGCGATCCCGATCATGCTGGCCTACCGCAAACAGATGAAACACATGCTCGAGGAGGGCCACGAGGCCCGCGACCAGCGCCACCGCGAGATGGCCGAGTACACCCGAGAGTGGGCCCGCGAGCACTTCGATATGTTCCCGGAAGAGGGCTACGAGTCCCAGACCGTGAGCTGTATCGAGAACACGCAGGGGATCGACGTCGCGGAAACCATCGAGACCGTCAGCGAGGAGTATGACTTCGTCTTCTCGAATGGCTACGGCTCACAGCTCGGCGAGAAGACGTTCCGCATCGGCCACATGGGCGAACACGACGTAGAGAGTATCAAGGAACTCACCGACGCCATCGAGGACGTCGCCGACCTGTAAGCGACGCTCGAGCGTCCGGTCTCGAATTGCGTTCGATTACGCGACTCGAATCTCGCCGTCCATCCGCGGGTGAGAGAGACAGCGGGACGACGCTGGCTCGCTGCGTGCTGTAAGTGTTCTTGCGATCAACGAATGGAAATATCGCAGCGACGCAGCCGTCAGGGCGGAATAGAAGAATGATGATATGTTGGCCGAGTGTCGGGCTTCACCCCCGCGCCCGGTGGCGCGGGGTACTCGCCCTCGTTTCTTTAGTATAGAAAAGAAAAATCGGTCAGGAGCAGCAATCGACAGTCGTTATTCGACGACGATTTCCCCTTCCATCTGCGGGTGGGGGTCGCAGTTATACGTGGCCATCTCGCTGCTGGCCTCGAACGTGAGGACCTGGTCGTCGCCGGGTTCTGCGACTGGGTCGCCCGTCGTGAGATCGTTGACGATTTCGCCGTTGCTGTTCCGGATCTCCAGGTTATGGTTGGCGCCGTCGCCTTCCGACCAGCCGAACGTGTACTCCTCGCCTTCCTGGAGGATGAGCGTCGGGTTCTGTGCGCCCTCGATCGAGGACGGGGAGAGACCCTCCCAGTGGGTAGTCTGGCCGCTGAAGTCGACCTCCGTACCGGATTCGATCTCGACACCATCACTGCCGCCGCCGTTGCCGTTGCCGTTACCGTTTCCGTTGCCGCCACCGCTACAGCCAGCGACGAGAGCCGTCGATGCGGCCGCACCCGTCAGCTTCAGCGCTGTCCGCCGCGAAACTGGATTATCTTGTGCCATCATCGGATGTTTAGCCTCGTAACATAAAAATTGGTACCTTCTTCCGCTAGAGTGTTATGACAATACATACCACACAATAGGACTACTACGAACTATTGAATGGGACGTGACGTACCGCGAGGACGAGCCTCGAGGCTTCAAATTCGCCGGCAGCATGCGCCAGCGGGGACTGATCGCGATGGCACTGGCGTGCGGACCCAGCCTCAGCATCTCCGATGAGCCGGCAAAAATATCGTTTCGAGGACCACCACCCCTCCACGAAGGCGTTACTCGAGTCGGCCGACAGCACAGGCGGACGGGTTGTGGCGTGTCACCGCCACCGATGTTACGGACAATTGTCAGTCATTGCCGGCGGCTCCGCGACCCGTCCTGCAGATACGCCGGGACATCGGTACAGCAGACCGTAGAGACCACGGGTGAGTCCCGTCGATATCGCGGCCGCCGGCCGTCACGACCGAATCAACACGATCGTTCATCTCGAAAATCCTTATGTGATCGACGTACTTCTTTACTCATGCATGAGTAAACTACTCGCCGCCGTCACGGCAGGCATACAGCGAATCGCAAAGGCACGACGAACGATCGCACACTCCCCTGCGTTCGGTGAGGATCGAACGACCGACGAAGAAGGACGTCCTGCGACGCGCATTCCACCAGGTGGCTTCCTCACGGGGTGAGGGCTCGAGTCGATGACCAACCAGCACGGCTGCGACTCTCTTTTTCTGACTTCCGCTGAATCGACAGCGTCTCTCACGGCAACCGACGGCTGCACAGGCCGTGCGACGCCGCAAGCGTCGCGGCAGTGCGATCAGTCGAACACTGACGACGGCTGCTTGAGATAGACGTCCTGTTCAGTTACTCGCTGGTAGACATCATACAGCGTCTCTACCGCCGCTTCGTCGGGGTCGAACCGAATGTGGGGCGCGGTGTGATAGCCACGACAACTGATCAGGAAGAAATAGAGCGTCCGGTGATGGTCCGGCGTCGCGTCGACGACGCCCATCGATCGGCCGCCGAGGTCGTCCGAAAAATCGTTGAGGAGCGCAGCGATATCGTCGTGAAGTTGCTCGTCCGGACGATACTGCGGCAGTCCGAACGTCTGTTGCATGTACGTCGTCGCCGCCTCGAGAAACGGGTTCGCGTCCAGTCCCGTCGGATCGACGTCCTGAAACGTCTCGTACAACTCGAGGATCGTCGACAGTTCCGACCGCGTGATGGCGATCGGCAACACGGGCTCGCCACGCGGCAACGAGTAGTCGGGAAACGTGTGTGACTTCGGGTCCGGGAGCCGGTCGAATAGCTGCTCGAGCGACATGTGTCTAACCATGGTATAGAGTGCCAAACTATTACCGCTGTGAACGCGACTCTACTGTCGGACAGAAATCAATACGAAGTCGGTCGTGAATTCGCGGCCGGGCTCTCCGAAGAAAATTCCGTTCCCACCCCCAATTATCGCCAGGCCAGCAGCGTCGGCGCGTCCTCGGCCTCCATGGAAAGCCAGGCACCGTCCGCGGAGATATCCGCAATGACGTATTCGTCGCTCGCGGCCGTCGAATCGATCGCACCGACGATAGTGTCGTCGGATGCCATGGCGTTGGGGGATACTGCCATGATAGTGAGTCACACTCACCATCATATAAAGTCATCGAATCATACTATCCGTTCGCGATACCGATCGGGAATCGAATCGATTCTGGGTGTGAAACACTGGGTTTATACTCATTTTCGCCGTACCGGTGGGATATGAACGTAGCCGACGCGATGACGCCTCGTGAGGACGTGGTGACCGTCGACTTGCCGGGCACCCGGACCGACGTGCTCGAGTATCTTCAGGAGCAGTCGTTCTCGTCCGTGCCGGTCGTCAAAGAGACCGACGACGGGCTGGAGTACCGCGGACTGGTCACGCGGGAGACGCTGATCGAACAGCCCGACGAGGACCAGCTCGTCATGCTCTTAGAAGAGGACGTGCCGACGACGACTGCCGAGACGAGCCTCGAGGCCGCCGCCCAGACGATGGTCAAGGAAAGCGCACGGCGCGTGCCCGTCGTCGACGGCGAGTTCGAGGGAATCGTCACGGTGACGGACGTGATCCACGCGATCGCGACGGGCGATCAGGAAACCGATACCACCGTCGAGTCATACGTCAGCGAGGACGTGAACACGACCTACGAGGGGGCACCGCTGCCCGTCGCCGAGCGGGGACTCTCCTACGCGAACGTCCCCTACACCGTGGCACTGGACGACGATGGCCGGATGAGCGGCGTGCTTACCGAGGTCGATATCATCGACGTCGCCCGGATCGTTGAGGGCGAGGAGTCGACCGGGGACAACTTCGGCGATCAGGACGACGACTGGTCCTGGGAGGGGATCAAGGCCGTCGGCAGCCGCTATCTCCCGACCCGGGACATCGAGATTCCGACGGAGCCGGTCCGGCAGTTCATGAGCGAGGACGTGGTGACGGTTTCGGTCAATACGTCGGTACAGGAAGCCGCACAGCGGATGATCAGCAACGATATCGAACAGCTCCCGTTGGTCACGGGCGAAGACCTCGTCGGCATCGTCCGTGACATCGACCTTCTGGAGGCACTTTATGAGTGAGCAACAGCACGCGGACGACGACACCGACAGCACGAGCGAGAAACTGGTCGAACTGGCCAAACGACGTGGGTACTTCTTTCAGTCCTCGGGGGCCTACGGCGGCGTCGGCGGCTTCTACACCTTCGGCCCGCAGGGTGCAGCGCTGAAAGGGAACGTCGAGGACGCCTGGTGCGATCGCTTTGCCGTCGCGGAAGGTAACATGGAAATCGACGCGCCCACGATCATGCCCGAACCCGTCTTCGAGGCATCGGGTCATCTCGATGGGTTCGACGACATGCTCGTCGAGTGTCCCGAGTGTGGCGAGAGCCACCGTGCGGACCACATCGTCGAGGACAACACGATGTACGAGGACGCCGAAAGCCTCGAGATCCCGGAAGTCGAGGAGGTCATCGCCGAGTACGAACTCGTCTGTCCCTCCTGTGGTGCCGGGCTGGCGGGTCAGGCCGTCGAGGACTTCAACCTCATGTTCGCGACGAACATCGGCCCCGGCGACTCCGATCCGGGCTATCTGCGCCCCGAGACCGCCCAGGGCATCTTCGTCGAGTTCCCCCGCCTCAAGGAGTACGCGCGCAACCAGCTTCCCTTCGGCGTCACCCAGATCGGCCGCGCCTACCGCAACGAGATCAGCCCACGACGCTCGATCATCCGCACCCGCGAGTTCACGCAGGCCGAACTCGAGTACTTCATCGATCCCGAAGTCGACGAGCCGGACCTCTCGAGCGTCGAAGACGTCGAAGTCACCCTCTATCCGGCCAGCGAGCAGAACAAAGAGGACGGCGAGGCATTCGAGACGACGATCGGCGAGGCCGTCGACGAGAACATCATCACGGACCCGTGGGTCGCGTACTTCCTCGGCGTCGCCAAACCGTGGTACGAGGCGGTCGGCGTCGATATGGACCGCTTCCGCTATCGCCAGCACTTAGCCGGCGAGCGGGCCCACTACGCCAGTGACTGCTGGGACGCCGAAAGCGAGATCGACGGCAACTGGATCGAGATGGCAGGCTTCGCCCATCGGGGCAACTACGACCTCTCGAAACACGCCGAACACTCCGGCGACCGCTTTACGATCTTCCGGCAGTACGACGAGCCCAAGACCGTCGAGCGCGCCACCGTCAACCCCGACATGAGTTATCTCGGGCCCGAATTCGGCGGCGACGCACAGGCCGTCGTCGGCAAACTCGAGGACCTCGCGGCCCGCGACCGATCGGCGTTCGAAGGCGAGACCGTCGCATTCGAACTCGAGGGCGAGACCCACGAGATCCCCGTCGAGAAAACCGGCTTCGCGGTCGAAGAACAGACCGAATCCGGCGAGCACATCACGCCACACGTCGTCGAACCCTCCTTCGGCGTCGACCGACTCGTCTACACCGTCCTCCATCACGCCTACCGCGAGGACGAAGTCGACGGCGAGGATCGCACCTTCCTCGAGCTCGAGCCAGAAGTTGCGCCCACCTTCGTCGGCGTCTTCCCGCTGCAAAGCGACGACGACCTCGAGGCCCAGGCCGACGAGATCGTCGAAGACCTACGCGAAGCGGGGCTGTCGGTCACCTACGACGACTCGGGTAACATCGGCCGGCGCTACCGCCGCCAGGACGAGGTCGGGACGCCGTTCTGTGTGACTGTGGACTTCGAGACGATCGAAAACGAGGAGACCACCGTCACGGTTCGCGAACGGGATACGACCGACCAGAAGCGCCTGCCAGTCGACAATCTCGCCGAGACGCTGTCGGCGATTCGAGCCGGCGACCTCGAGTTCGAGGAATTGTAGCAACCACAGTAGCAGTGGTGGCGGTGCAGATTTTGTTGCAGCTGCGAGTGAGCCCGAAGGGCGAACGAGCAGGCCGACGACCGATGTGAAGGCCCCGAAGGGGCCGAAACGGAGAGGAGGCTTTTGATCAACCCTAAGCGGGAGCGAAGCTCCCGCGAGGTCCGAGAGAGCTTCGCTCTCTCGAGATTTTACCGAGGGACGCCGCGCTGTGTGGCGACGCCACCAGCGCGGCAGACCGCAGTGTAAAAGGTTGGAGGTGATCGACGGACTGAAGGTCACTTCTCTCGAGCCACGACATAATGGCCGACGAACTGAAGCGGCGACTCGTCCACGCCAGCGGCTCGGGGCTTGTCGTCCTCTATCTGCTCGCCGACGCCCTCGAGCTCGGACTCACGTGGTTCCGGTTTCAGCTCTTGCTGATTCTGCTCGCGACCGGGGCCCTCGTCCTCGAGTTCCTGCGACTGCAGGTGGGACTTGACTGGCGGCTCTACGACGTGTTGACCCGTGAGTACGAACAGGACAACCCCGGGGCCTACGCACTGTATTTGATCAGCATGGCTGCCGTCGTGGTCGTCTTCGAGCCGGCAATCGCTCTCCCCGCGATGTTGATGCTTGCGCTTGGCGATCCGATCAGCGGAACGGTCTCGGACAACACCCTCCAGCGGATCAAGCCGCCGAAAGTGCTTATTACGATGTTTCTGGTCTCGACGGTCGTCGCCATCCCGTTCCTGCCGCTCGCGGTCGCGATGATCGCCGCCCTCGGCGCGACGCTTGCTGATGGCGTCACCCTCGAGATCCGGACCTACATCATCGACGACAACCTGACGATCCCCATCTACGCCGCCTGTCTGGCGTGGCTGGCACTCGAGGTCATGCCGGCGTGAGGCCGGTCGCGACTCGCAGTGAGCAGCGTCTCAAGGCGTTATACTGCCGGACAGCAGTCAATACTCGCGGCCGTCTCAACCGGTGACGGCCGCAGCAGCGCGACCGGTCTTTACGTCGTTCTGTCCGGCAGTATTAGAACTGTCGTATCGCGGTTCCGATATCGGCAAGGACGTACCGTTCTGGGCCGCTCAAGACCGCAGCGGACGAACGGATACTATAACCCGTGGCACGCTCGAGAGCGAAGCATCGACTCGCGACCGTCCGCAGTTTTCTCATGGACGGGCGCGGCGAAATTCTGATCGCCGTCGCTGCCGGTTGGTTCCTCTCGATCGGCGTCAGGCTCGCGTATCCAGTCCTGCTTCCGTATCTCCGGGAGAGCTACGGGCTGGATCTGACGACGGCCGGCTTCCTACTGACCGTGCTCTGGCTCTGGTATGCGCTCGGACAGCTTCCGGGTGGGTTGCTTGCCGATCGATTCGGCGAGGGAAACGTCCTCGTCGCGAGTACGGCGATCTCGGCGATCGCACTCGGTCTCGTCGCTGTCGCCGGCTCCGCGCCGGTCGTCTACTTCGCGACGGCAGCATTCGGCTTCGGAACGGCATTGTACGGCGTCGCCCGGTTTACGGCCCTCTCGAATGTCTTTCCCGACAACGACGGGACCGCGATCGGGATCACGATGGCGGCGGGCCAAGTCGGCAACACCATCCTCCCGCTTGCAGCCGGCGGCATCGCCTCGGCGTTCGCCTGGCAGTACGGCTTCGGCCTCGTCGTTCCTGCCTTCGTCGCCGTGGCGATCGGCCTCCGACTCGTCGTTCCCGCCCGCACCTCGAGTGCGACCAGTGCCGTCGACAGCGTCTCGCTCGAGACGGCACGCTACGTTGCCTCGCAACTGCGTCGGCCGGAGATCGTCACCGTGACCGCGATCCAGATCCTGACCTACTGTGTCTGGCAGGCGTTTACGGGCTTCTATCCGACCTACCTGATCGAGAGCAAGGGGTTCTCGGAAGGGGTCGCGACCGGGCTGTTCAGCGCCTTTTTCGCGACCGGGATCGTCGTCCAGCCGCTGACCGGCCGACTCTACGACCGGTTCGGCATCCGGAGGGCGTTGCCGCCTGTACTCGGTGTCATCGTCGCGGCGCTGGTCGCGCTGCCGTTTCTCGAGGGTTTTTGGCCGCTCGTCGTCGGGACGATATTCCTCTCGAGCATCCTCGGCTACGGGACGATCACCCTGCCGTACATGACCGCGGCGTTTCCCGCAGACATGCAGGGCACTGGACTGGGCTTTCTGCGTACCGTCTACATGACTACCGGCGCAGCGAGTCCGGTCTTGTTCGGTGCGCTCGCCGATCGGGGCTACTTCGACGAGGGGTATTTCGTGCTCGCCAGTCTCGTGGCGGTCGCGGTGGTGTTGACGTGGTGGCTCCCGGAGCAGTGAGACGGTCTGCTGTCCCGATGTCCCGGTGGGCCCGCAGGGCGGTCGCGGATGCACCGGAAATGACTGACAGGAGTCCGTATGAGTGGCCGTCACGTGACTAGCCCGTCTAGGCTAGGCGTTCAGCCGCCAGAGTTCGAAGTTGAGCACGGCAGCGAAGGTGATCCATGCGAGATACGGCACGAGCAAGGCTGCCCCACGGCGGTCGACCCGTCGGAACGCGAGGATCGTCCCGAGGACGAGCACCCAGAGGACGACGATAATGCCAAAGGCGGCCAGCGGTGCCTCGAGCGCGAAAAACGTCGGCGTCCAGACGACGTTGACCAGCATCTGGGCGGCGAACAGTCCCAGTGCGAGCCGCCGGCCGTCGGAGTCACTGCGCCAGACGAGCCACAGCGCGACGCCAAGTAGCGTAAACAGCAGCGTCCAGACGACCGGAAACGCGATCGTTGGCGGGTAGAACCACGGTTTCTCGAGGGCGCGAAACCACGGCGTGTTGGGCGACCCGATCGCACTCGGTGCCGCCCCGACGAGATTGACCAGCAGGACGAAGCCGACCGCGGTGAGGATCGACCCGAGGTCCGGCAGGCGTTGGCGGATCGTTCGGGTTTCCATATCACGTTCTATGGTGTCGTGGGATTTATACCAGCAGCCTAACTCGACTGTGTTTCGTTCCGGTAGCCCCGCAGCCGCGAGACCACTTTCACTCCGCTATCTCAATCCTTAACAGCGCCCGCATCGAATCGCTGCCAATGGCAACGACGGACGAGGACGTCGCGTCGATCGAGCATCCGCTGCTCGAGCCCGACTTCTTGGAACGCCGCCTCTACCAGCTGAAACTCGCGGGGACAGCCGCGAACCATCACACGCTCGTCTGTCTCCCGACGGGTCTGGGGAAGACGACAGTGAGCCTGCTGGTCACGGCCCGACGGCTCGAGGAGGTTGGCGGCAAATCCCTGATGCTCGCGCCGACGAAACCCCTCGTCCAGCAACACGCCGACTTCTACCGGGAAGCCCTCAAGATTCCTGACGAGGAAATCGTCGTCTTCACCGGCGACGTAAGCCCGGACGACCGCGCCGAACTGTGGACGGAGGCGACTGTCGTGATGGCGACCCCACAGGTGATCGAAAACGACCTCGTTGGGAGTCGCATCTCGCTTGCGGACGTGAGCCACGTCACCTTCGACGAGTGCCACCGTGCGACCGGCGACTACGCCTACAACTACATCGCCGAGCGCTACCACGCCGACGCTCGCGACCCGCTCGTGACAGGGATGTCAGCGTCACCAGGTGGCGACGAGGAAGCCATCCTCGAGGTCTGTGAAAACCTCGGTATCGCGGAGGTCGAGGTGATGACCGAGGAAGACGCCGACGTCGACGAGTTCACTCACGAGACCGAAGTCGAGTGGGAACGTATCGACCTTCCAGAGGAAGTCCTCGAGATTCGGGACACCCTAAACGAGGTTATCACAGGCCGCCTCGAGAAACTCAAAGAGTTGGGCGTGGCGAAGTCGACTCAACCCGATCAGTCCCAGAAAGACCTCAATCGGATGCGCGCGGAGCTCCAGCAGCTCATCAACAACGACCAGTCGGAGGGGTTCGAGGGGATGTCGGTCCACGCCGAAGTGATGAAACTCCGGCAGGCCGTCACACTGGTCGAGACCCAGAGCGTCGAGGCCCTGCGGCGATACTTCGAGCGCCAGCGCAACCAGGCCCGCTCATCGGGAGCCTCGAAGGCGAGCCAGCGAATGGTCTCTGATCCGCGCGTCCGCGAGGCCATGCGGAAGGCCGAGAACTTCGACGAACTCCATCCCAAGTATCGGAAAGCGCGGATGCTGCTTGCCGAGACGCTGGGCCTCGAGGGCGGAGAGCGCGTGATCGTCTTCACCGAGTCCCGCGATACGGCCGAGGCGCTGACGGACTTTCTCTCCGAGAGCTTCGAGGCAAAGCGGTTCGTCGGGCAGGGCGATCGCGAGGGCTCCGACGGCATGACCCAGAAACAACAACAAGAAGTTTTAGACGAGTTCCGCGCGGGCGAGTTCGAGGTGCTCGTCTCCACGTCGGTTGCCGAGGAAGGACTCGACGTCCCGGAGGTCGACCTCGTGCTCTTTTATGAACCCGTCCCGACCGCGATCCGATCGATCCAGCGCAAGGGCCGGACCGGCCGCCAGTCGGAGGGGCGCGTCGTCGTCCTGATGGCCGAGGATACCCGCGACGAGGCCTACTTCTGGATCTCCCGACGGCGCGAAAAAGAGATGGAAAGCGAACTGCGCGATCTGAAAGGGATGGCCGACGAGCTCGAGGACGAACTCGACGACTCCCAGCAGTCACTGGCCGATTTCGAGGGCGAAGCCGACAGTGAGTGCGGGGTGAAAGTAGACGGAAACGGCGGCAACGCCGACGCCGTCGGCGACTGTTCCACCGGAAGCGAGGGGGTTGCAGACCAGCCCGGATTACAGGAGTTCGGCGACACGGAGGCGGACACAGACGAGGACGGCGAGGTCGAAACCCACGAGCCACACGCCGAGGGCGATACCATCGGAATCGTCGCCGACCAGCGCGAGATGGACGCCAACATCGCCCGCGACCTCTCTCGACGCGAGGAAATCGAGATCAGCCTCGAGACGCTCGCCGTCGGCGACTACGTCCTCTCGGATCGGGTGGTCGTCGAGCGCAAGTCCGTCGCCGACTTCGTCGACTCGCTGGTCGGGGGCGACCGGTCGGTCTTCGAGCAGGTCGGCGCGATGGCGCGACACTACTCGCGGCCGATCGTCGTCGTCGAGGGCGAGGGCCTGTACGAACAGCGCGACATCCACCCGAACGCGGTTCGAGGCGCGCTCTCGAGTCTCGCGGTCGACTTCGGGGCGAGCGTCCTGCGAACCGAAAGCGAAGCCGACACGACGGAACTGCTCGCCGTGATCGCCGGTCGAGAACAGGCGACAGCCGACCGGGAGGTGTCGGTCCACGGTGAGAAAGGGACCAAGACCTTGAGCGAGCAACAGGAGTACGTCGTCGCCTCGATCGCCGAGATCGGCCCCGTCACGGCGCGATCGCTCCTCGAGGAGTTCGGCACGGTCGAGGAAGTGATGATCGCGACCGAAGACGAGTTACAGGATGCCGACGGCGTCGGGCAGGTGACCGCCGAGCGGATTCGAGAAGTGATCGGAAGCGACTATACTGGGTGAGACAGTCGGGAAACGACGCTCAGTCGCTCGCGTCGGACGCAATGGCGTCCTCGTCGGGGGGGATAGAGCCGGCCGCTCCCTCTGCGCGGGTGACGATCCGTTCGGCCGCGATAACGCTTCCGACGGCGAGAATAATGCCCGCGATGACGTCGATCAACCAGTGGATCCCGAGGTACATCGTCGAGAACACGACACAGACCGTCACGAACGACGCGATCTGGAACCACCGTGGGTACTCCTCGCGCGAGCGCCAGGCGAACAGCATGACGACGACCGCCAGCGACGTGTGCAGCGAGGGGAACACGTTCGTATTCGCCGACACTGCCGCGGTGACCTCCTGGGTCTGGGGATAAAACGAGTACATCAGTCCGTCGACAGAGGAGAGATGATTGCGCGGCCCATAGACGATAAAGAGCGTATAACAGAGCGAGCCGATCAGGTAGTTGAACACGTATGCCAGGAGGAGTTCCTTGAGGTAGCGCTGGGAGGGCAACAGGAAATAGAGGATGGGGCCAGTCACCAGCAGGAACGGGAACCCAAACATGTACATCGCCGAGAAGAACTCGAGCGTAACTGGGCGAGGAACGACGTCTTGGAGGACCGCGACGAACTTCCCTTCGAGAGCGTAGATTTCCGCGGTGAGATCCCAGTCGAGCGCGCGCGAGATCCGTAGACTATGACCGTGGGTTGCCCGTTTTGCGAGGAAGAACAGCCCCGCAACACCGAGATACGGCGAGATATCGGTGAGCCGACGATCGTAGTCAGTTGCCGTCCGTTTCAGGGCGGTTCGGTCGAGACAGATCGCACAGGTCCCGAGCAAGCCGATACAAACGACGAGTACCGTGAGTAAGACGACGAATCCAAGTGCCATCGGTAGGGTCTCCTCTCTCCGTGGGTCGGTGAGCGACCACGGGCCGGTACATGGAGGGTGAAATCGGTGTCGACCCGGCACACGACCGACACAGCGGTCGATCTGGCCCACGTTCGAGCGATGTTATGGCACACCATACTATCAAATATATATCTAGTGATGTTATTTATATCTGTCATATTGAGTGTCGGGAGTTGCGTACAGGTCGACGAAACGATACGACCCACACACAGGAGAGACCGTTCAGGAAGCAGTCCGACCGGCTCGAGCGCCGTTAGCGCAAGGTCGACAGCGTCTCGCCGGCCTCGCGCGCCGCCTCGAGACATTCCCGTGCGTATCGTGGGTCGTCCGTCGCGGCCGCCTCCGTAGCGAACTTCTCGAGCGTGCGGACGAGCGCGTCGTGTGCGGCCTCGAGGTCGCCGTCGGCCGGTTGCGGACGCTGGGTCGACACGGGGGAGCGAGACGATGCACTCGGTTCGCTCGCACGGTTGTCGGTCGTCCGACTCGAGACATTGGCCTGGGAGGACTCGACATCGGGCTGGGGTGTAGACTGGCGCTCGTCACGAGATGGCGTTGCGCTCGAGGATTCGTGCTGGCTGTTCGTGTCCGTCTCGGCCGTCGACGCGTCCGACGTAGCTGCGGCCGTCGGCTCGGCCGATGCAGCAGGGGTGGATTCGTCCGCGGCGGACTGGTCCGACTCAGATCGATCCGTGGACGACTGTTCGGCGGCCGGTTGGGCCTCGAGGTCGGTTCCCTCGACGGCGTCGGGATTGCCATGGCAGCTAGGACAGAACGTAGTGCCGTCCATCTGGAACAGCGGGTCGCCACAGGTCCCACAGTGAGTGTTGGTCATCGTCGCGCCCTTGAGTAACAGATCGCTCATTCGCTGGGTGGCCTTGCGCTCTTGTTTGTCGCGTTCGTACTTCTCACGGAGTTTCTCGCGCTCTGCTTCCTTGTCGAAGTCGCTCATGTCCAGCTAGAGGTGTCGGAGCGTCGAAAAAGCTGCGACAGCGAGATTCCATGGCCGTGACGGTGACACTTACGTCTCGAGTGCGGCTTCGACAGCGTCGACAGCCGCTTCGGGCGTGTCGACAGGCTCGATGTCGACGCCAGCAGCCGAAACGTCGTGGGTCGCAATACCAACGACGGGCCGGTCGTAGATGCCGGCGAAGCCGAGTTCCGAGAGGGTTCCGACACCGCCAGTGAGCGCGATCACGGCGTCGCCGTTCAAGGGGACGAGCGCGTTTCTGGCGTGACCCAGTCCCGTGGCGATCGGGATATCGACGTAGTCGTTAGCCTGTGCCCGGCGCTCGCTCGGCAGGATGCCGATCGTCGTTCCGCCCTCGGCTTTCGCGCCACGACAGACCGCTTCCATGGTGCCGCCGCGACCGCCACAAACGACCGTGTGGCCGCGGGCGGCAAGTTCGCGACCCACTGCCTCGGCGCGAGCTGCCTGTTCGTCGGTAACCTGTCCGCCGCCGATGACGCTGACACGCATAGTCGAACGGGCGCAGGCATCGGCCATGATCGGTTCGGTCTCGAGGAGAAAAGAAGAAACGACAGTCGTCGAACCGTCATATCGTCAGACTCGTCTGAGGCTGGAATTTCCGACGGATTTAACGTGTGGGATGGGGAAGCATTACGTGGTATGACGAAAGTTAGTGTGGTCGGCGCGGCCGGCACCGTCGGGGCCGCTGCGGGCTACAACATCGCGCTTCGGGACGTTGCGGACGAACTCGTGTTCGTCGACATTCCGGACAAGGAAGACGATACGGTCGGACAGGCTGCCGACGCAAACCACGGCGTAGCCTACGACTCGAACACGACGATCCGACAGGGTGGCTACGAGGACACCGCTGGGTCGGACGTCGTCGTTATCACGGCCGGCATCCCGCGCCAGCCGGGCCAGACGCGGATCGATCTGGCGGACACCAACGCACCGATCATGGAGGACATCGGCTCCTCGCTGGCCGAGTACAACGACGACTTCATTACCGTCACCACGTCGAACCCCGTCGATCTGCTCAATCGGCACCTCTACGAGACGGGCGATCGGGCCCGCGAGCAGGTGATCGGCTTCGGCGGTCGCCTCGACTCCGCGCGCTTCCGATACGTGATCTCCCAACGCTACGACGCGCCCGTCCAGAACGTCGATGCGACGATCCTCGGCGAACACGGCGACGCGCAAGTCCCCGTGTTCTCCAAAGTACGGGTCAACGGACAGGACCTCGAGTTCAACGAAGACGAAAAGGAAGAACTGCTCTCCGAACTCCAGACCTCGGCGATGAACGTCATCGAGAAGAAAGGCGCAACCGAGTGGGGGCCGGCGACCGGCGTCGGCCACATGGTCGAGGCCATCCTCCGCGATACGGGCGAAGTAGTGCCCGGCAGTGTCAAACTCGAGGGCGAGTTCGGCCACGAAGACACCGCATTCGGCGTTCCGGTCAAACTCGGCGCTGACGGCGTCGAGGAAATCGTCGAGTGGGAACTCACCGAGTTCGAGCGTAACCAGCTCGGCGAAGCTGCTGAGAAGCTCTCCGAACAGTACGACAAGATCGCGTAATCGACGGTCGGCACGGAACAGTTTTGGCTGTCGTCAGGGGATCAGCTGCTCGCCGTCGTCGTCGTAGACTGTAATCGCGTCGACGGGACAGGTCCGGGCGGCGAACTTCGCGTCGAGTTCCGCGTCCTCGGGTACCTCGCGGACGAAAACGCCGTCCTCGACCTCCTCGCTGTCCTCGAGGACGGCCTTGCCCTTCGATTTGTCCTCCTCGAAGGCATCCCATTCGGCGACACACTGGAACATCCCGATACAGGTGTCCTCGTCGTATTCGATCTTCATGGGCAGTGATTAGCGCGGTCGTGGTAAATCGGTAGCGGTCGTCGGTGGACTCGAGGGAACGCTTTTCCAGTCGGTCACCGAACGAAAAACGAGACGAAATGGTCGCACTCCCCTCTGTTGCCCTCGTCGGGATCGCCGTTCTCACCTGTCTGTTCATGGCGTGGGTGCTCGGTGCGAACAGTAACTCGCCACCCTTTGCCCCCGCGATCGGTGCAAACGCGATCTCGACGATGCAGGCGGCGTTCGTCATCGGGCTGCTCGCGGCTGCAGGGGCGCTCATGCAGGGCGGGAGCATCTCCGAGACGATCGGTGCGGACCTCATCGACGGCGTGACGATCACGCCGCTGGCGGCCACCGCTGGCCTGCTGACCGCGGCGGGATTCATGGCGATCGGCATTTACACCCGCTACCCGATTCCCGCGGCGTTCGCGACGACGGGCGCGATGGTCGGCGTCGGGCTCTCGCTTGGCGGCGACCCGGCGATGGCGACCTATCGCCGGCTCGGCACCTTCTGGCTGCTGGTGCCGATCATGTCCGGCGGACTCGCCTACGCGACGGCGACGGTCCTACGACGCGACGACGTCCCCGAGACGGTCGGCGTCCCGCTGCTGGCCGGCGTCGTCGGCGCGATCGTCGCCAACGTCCGCCTCGGCGTGATTCCCGATCCGACCGCCGAGCAGGGGACGATCGCAGGGTTCGTCGCCCGGCAGTTCGGCGGCGGCCCGACACTCGCCGCCGGCGTCGATCTCGGGACCGTCCTCGTGACGATCGCCGTTGGACTGCTCGCGTTCTACTGGGTACAACGGCAGGTCCGCGACTCCGTCGAAAGCGGGATCCGCTCGTTCCTGCTGGTCCTCGGCGGTATCGTCGCGTTCTCTTCCGGCGGCTCGCAGGTCGGACTCGCGACCGGCCCGCTCGAGAACCTCTTTCAAACCGAACTCGGGCTCCCGGGATCCCTGTTGCTCGCGATCGGCGCAGCCGGCATCCTCGCCGGTGCCTGGATGGGCGCGCCGCGGCTGTTACAGGCGACCTCTCGCGAGTACGCCCAGCTCGGCGTGCGGCGGTCGATCGCGGCGCTGGTTCCGGGATTTATCATTGCCCAGCTGGCGATCGCACTCGGCATCCCGATCTCACTCAACAACATCATTCTCTCGGGCGTTATCGGTGGCGGACTGGCCGGCGGCTCAGCCGGGGTTTCGCGACGCAAGGTCGGCGTCACGATCACATTCTGGCTACTGACACTCGGCAGTTCAGTTGTCGTCGGATACGGCCTGTATCGACTGTTCGCAACGGTGATCGGCGGCTGATGCATTCGAACTCACTCGAGGATCGTCACCGGCTGCGTGGTCCGTTCGACGACCGTTGTGGCGATATCCCGACCGAGAAATCGCCTAATGAACCAGTTCGATCGGGTTCTGTCGCCGGCCATCACGACGTGATCGATCCCCGCCTCCGACGCGTATCGGGGAATGACGGTGCCGGGTCGACCCTCGGCAAGTGCGATCCGGACGCGATCCCCTGTGTCAGGGCCGGCACCCGACTCGAGCAATTCCGCGGCGCTGGCTCGTGCCTGTGTCGTTCGCTCCTCGCGTCGCTCCAAGATCCCTCCCTCACTGAGCGGCGCGTCAAGCGGTGTCACGACCGCCAAGAGCGTGATCTCGGCGTCGGGGAACGTCTCGAGGCCGTAGGAAAGCGCTTCGTCCTCGTGTGGTCGGCCGAGCGTGGGAACGAGGACGTGGTCGGGATCGGCCATAGGACGGTCTTCGGGTGCCGACCCCATCGGTCTATCGCCGTCGACCCCGCTCTCGCCCCAGGGCGGGTCGCGGATGCATCGATACCCAACTGGACAATCAGTCACCGATCCGAATATAAAAGGGAATTCTGACAAACGCTTTTCATCAGTGGCGGCGGAGGGACAATCATGGGTACCGAAACAGGGATGTCGTCATCGGCACGATCACTCACGATCAGCGACCTGACACGAGCGGGGGTAGTCGCGCTTGCAGTGTCGTTGGGCATCAACTTGCTCATCGTGTTCGTGGCCAACGCCGGCGGTATCGCACCACAACTGGAAGCACTGAATTACGGACCAGTAACGTTCTTTACAACTCTCGGCGTCATCGGTGCGACCGTCACCTACGGGGTTCTCGCGCGATTCAGTTCCAGCCCTGATCGGCTGTTTCTCATCGTCGCAGCGATCGTCCTCGTGCTCTCGCTCGTACCGGACTTCACGGTTATCCCCAATCAACCCGGTGGGAGCCTCTTCGCCGGCGCGATCCTTGGGCTGATGCATGTCACGACAGCAGTCATTTGTGTGGGTGTCCTGACCGACCGCAGTGCCGGCCAGTGAGCTAATATAGCACACTCGAGAACACATAGCATCCCCGACCGTCGGAGTCCGAAAGACGATACTTTAAACCGCAAACGGGGCCAAGCACGGATAATGAATCTCGAGGAGCTGTCGGGGCTCCCACCCGGTGCCATCGATCACTTCAAGCGCGAGGGCATCGAGGAGCTCTACCCGCCACAAGCCGAGGCGGTCGATGCCGGCGCGACCGAGGGCGAAAACCTCGTCGCGGCCGTCCCCACCGCCAGCGGGAAGACGATGATCGCCGCCCTCTCGATGCTGTCGGCGATCGAACGCGGCGGGAAAGCACTGTACATCGTCCCGCTGCGAGCGCTCGCCAGCGAGAAGAAGGCCGAGTTCGAGGCCTACGAAGGGGTCGGCGTCACGGTTGGGGTCACGACCGGCAACTACGAGTCGACCAGCGACTGGCTCGCGACGAAAGACATCGTCGTCGCCACCAGCGAGAAAGTCGACTCACTGGTCCGCAACGGTGCGGAGTGGCTCTCCGATCTCACCTGCGTCGTGTCCGACGAGGTCCACCTCATCGACGACCGGAATCGGGGGCCGACGCTCGAGGTGACGCTGGCGAAACTCCGCCAGCTCAACCCTGGACTGCAGACCGTCGCGCTCTCGGCAACGGTCGGCAACGCCGACGAAATCGCCGATTGGCTCGACGCCGAACTGGTCGACACCGACTGGCGACCGATCGACCTGCAGATGGGTGTCCACTACGGGAACGCGTTGAACTTCGACGACGGCTCGACGCGCGAGGTGCCCGTCGAAGGATCGGAAAAGCAGGAGGCCGCGCTCGTCCGCGATATCCTCGAAGAGGGCGGCTCCTCGCTCGTGTTCGTCAACTCCAGACGAAACGCAGAAGCCGCCGCGAAACGGTTGGGTGGCGTCTCGAGGAACGAACTGACCGCCGAAGAAGAGGCGAAACTCGCAGAACTGGCCGCCGACATCCGCGACGACAGCGACACCGAGACGAGCAGGGACTTAGCCGACTGCGTCGAACGGGGTGCGGCGTTTCACCACGCCGGCCTCTCGAGCACCCAGCGGAGCCTCGTCGAGGACGCGTTCCGCGATCGCCTGTTGAAGGTAATCTCGGCGACGCCGACGCTGGCCGCCGGTGTCAACACGCCTGCGCGGCGGGTGATCGTCCGCGACTGGCGACGCTTCGACCCCAGTGCCGGTGGAATGGCACCCTTAGACGTCCTCGAGGTCCACCAGATGATGGGCCGGGCCGGCCGACCGGGGCTCGACCCCTACGGTGAGGCCGTCCTGCTGGCCAAAAACCACGACGAGAGCCAGGAGCTGTTCGACCGCTATATCTGGGCCGATCCCGAGCCGGTGCGCTCGAAACTGGCGGCCGAGCCCGCCCTGCGGACCCACGTACTCGCGACCATCGCATCGGGCTTTGCCCGCACCCGCGAGGGCCTGCTCGAGTTCCTGGAGGCCACCCTCTATGCCAGCCAGTCGACCGAGCCCGGCCGCCTCGAGACGGTGACCGACACCGTCTTGGAGTATCTCGAGTCGAACGACTTCATCGAACGCGACAGCGGCGGCAGTGACGACAGCGAGGACGCGGGCGGCGAGGCGTTCACCTCGGCTGCCGATCTCGCCGACGATGGCAACGGTAAGGAGACGCTCGAGGCCACCAGCCTCGGCCATACTGTCTCGCGGCTCTATCTCGATCCGATGAGCGCAGCAGAGATCGTCCACGGACTCGAGCGTGCAGACGACCGGCCGACCGCGCTGGGACTGTACCAACTCGTCTCACGCACGCCCGACATGTACGAACTCTATCTGCGCTCGGGCGAAGACGAGAAATTCGGCGAACTCTTCTACGAGCGAGAGCCCGAACTGCTGGGCGATACGCCAAGCGAGTTCGAGGAGGACCGCTTCGAGGACTGGCTGGCCGCGCTCAAGACCGGCAAGCTGCTCGAGGACTGGGCCGACGAAACGGACGAGGAACGGCTGACCGACCGGTACAAGATCGGACCGGGCGATCTGCGGGGGAAAGTCGACACCGCCGAGTGGCTGCTGGGCGCGGCCGAGTCGCTGGCCGCCGAGATCGACAGCGAGTGGACCGTCGCGGTCCGCGAAGCCCGTGCACGCGTCGAACACGGCGTCAGTGAAGCCCTACTGGAACTCGTCTCGGTCGGCGGTGTGGGCCGCAAGCGCGCTCGCCGGCTCTACGAGGCAGGAATCGAGGAGCCAGCAGACCTACGAACGGCCGACAAAAGCGTCGTTCTCGGTGCCCTTAAAGGAAAGAAGACAGCCGAGACCATCCTCGAGAACGCCGGCCGCAAGGACCCCTCGATGGACGGCGTCGAGCCGGACTCGGCGGGGTCGGCCGACGGCGGCGTGACAGCTACCTCGAGCGGCGGTGACGGGACCGACGACGCGACAGCAACAAACGGAGCAGACGACAGTCAGTCGAGCCTGGGTGATTTCTAATGCAGCTTATCGAATGCCGACTCGAGATCGACGAGATCGACTCGTTCGTCGCCGACCTCGGTGACCTCGGCGACCGACACAGCGTGACGATCCAGGCGTTCGACGCCCGCTACGTCGCCGATCGCCGCCACCTCGAGCGAGCCGTCGAATTCGCGGATCGCGCGATCGACCGCGGTGAAAACGTCGCCCGTGACCGCGCCGTCGAAATCCTGCTGTACGCCGCCGGTCGCCGACAGATCGATCGTGCGCTCGCGATGGGTGTCGACGCCGGCGAGACTCGAGCAGTGGTGCTCGTCGACGGCGATTCAGACGAGGACGAGACGGCAGCGCTCGAGGCAGTCGAAGCGCTGGATGCGTTCGTCGACCGCGAACCGACACTCGAGACACAAGACATCGAAACGCTGTGTGACTTTTTCGACGTTCCTGACGCCGAACGTGAGGCCACCGACGCATCGCTTTCGGCGCTGGTTCGCGAGCGGGTGGCGCTGCTCGAGGTCGAAAAGTAGGCTCGCGGCGACGACCAAGATCGGACCGCGACGAGGATGGTCAATCGCGATGGCGCTCGGGTTCCACCGCTGTACCGTCAGTCGTCTGCGCTTCGCTCGAGCCGGCCTTCCCGTGCTTCCCGAAGGCCATCACAAATACCACCCTGACTCGACATGTTGACCTGTGCGAGCCGACCGCGTCGGTGGACGAGCTCGAACGAGTCGGGGTCGATCGGGTCGCCCTCTGGCGTTCGAAAGAGGTGGTCGTCCGGCGCCGAGACGAGGCCGATTTCGCGGGCCTTCTCGAGGTAGCGCTCGAGCGGCGCTGCCGGAACGGTGACGGCAAACGAACGGTCGCGGACGTAGACGGCGGCGGATTCGGCTTCGTCGGTCAGTTCGAGATTTCGCAGTCGAACGTCGACGATCGCCTCAGCGTCGAATCCGGCCTCGAGCAGCGCTTTGACCGCGTCGTACTGGCGAGCAACGCGGGCCTTGTCGTCGAGTTCGGCACGGACTGCCGCGACGTCGCCGTCGGCGTCCGGAAACGCTTCGGCAAACGAGAGGTCCTCGTTGACGCCGCGGTTGATCTCCGTCTCGTGCATGTGCTCGGAGAGCGTGATCCGGGCCTCCTCGACTGCCGGCAGCGATTCGATCTCGTCGCGGGCGTCGACGGCCATCATCCACGCGAAAGCCGGCGAACACCACGCGGTTGGGAGCGTGAGGTCGACGCCGACGTGGCCACCGTCGATCTCGATCGCGTCGACGTACTCGAGCGCGACGATCGAGCGGTCGAGTTCCGGATCGGTGACCCGGTCGAGTCGGTCGCGGACGGTCGCTCGCGTGGGAGCGGAGCCGTCGGATGGCTGCGTGCTCATCAGTCGTCCGCCGGCGTGGGTTCCTCGCCTGCGTAGTGGTCCTCGAGGCCGAACTGCTGGCTGATCTCGTCGTCTTCGAACGCCTCGCGTTTCGCCTCGATATCGATGTCGTAGAGGTCGGCGATGTTCTCGCCCATGACCTTCTTTTTCGTCTCGAGATCCCACTCGACGCCGTACTCCGCGCGGTGTTCCTCGGTGAGTTCTGCCTCCATGACCTCCTCGACGAGCCAATCGGGGTTCCAGATGGCGTAATCCGATCCGAAGATGACCCGATCCTCGCCGAGCCACCAGAGGAGTTCGGACATGATCTCGGAGAACTTGCCCGGTCGGTTCTGGGCGAACGGCGCGGCGACTGCCAGGCCGCCGTAGACGTTCGTCTCCTGAGTGGCGATCCAGCAGAAATCGTCCAGCCGGGGCAGGCCGACGTGTTCGACGATGAAGTTGAGCTCCGGGAACGACGAGGCCGCATCGTCGGCGTCTTTCACGTCGAACGCGTCGCGATTGAGGGGGCGGATCGTCGGCCCCTTGTGCGGGTGGACGTTCTCGATACCGAGGTCGGCACACTTCTGTAAGAACTCGAAGGCCTCCTCGTCGTCGAGGCGCCACCCTTTCGAGTCGCCGCGCCACTCGGCAGTGTAGAGTTTGACGCCGGGAATCTCGTATTTCTCGTGGAGTTCCTCGAGGTACTCGAGGCCCTCCTCGCCGTCGCGGGGGTCGAAGGTCCCGTTTAAGACGAATCGCTCGGGGTGTTCGGTCGCGAGTTCGGCGTTTTGCTCGGTGGTGTTGAACCCCTCGGTGTAAAAGTCGGTGAGGTACGTCGGCTGGAAAACCGCCATGTCGGCGGCGGCGTTGCCGAACAGGTCCTCAACCATCCGGTCAGCGCCGTACTTGCGATACTCGTCTATGTCCCACTGGCGTTCCTCGGGCGTGAACGTCGTGTGATAGTCATAGAAACACTGGATGAACTCTTCCCCTCCCTGGTGTTGGATATTCTCCTCCGTCGCGTCCCACAGGTGTACGTGGCCATCGATGATGAAGATCTCCTCTCCGTTGTGCTGATACATCGCACCATGCACATGAATACCACTACCCATTACTCTTTTTCAGGAAGAGATGAATGCGACACTCGGATCGGTTTTCGCGGCCAAAATTAGCGGCTGTGGGTAGTAGTATCAAATCCAAAACACTCACGCGACACGAGATGCGAGGGGAACGTTATCACGGATGACGATGAACTGTGTGTCAGTCCCATGCAAGCAGCCAGACTCCACGAATACACCGACGACATGAGCGACGCGCTCTCGATCGACGAGATCGACCGCCCGGATATCGAACGGTCCGACGGCGTCCTAGTCGAGGTCGAGGGCGCGGGCTGGTGTCAGACAGACAACCACATCATCGAGGGAATGTGGGACGAATACGCTCCGCAGGACCTGCCGATGACGCTGGGCCACGAAAACGCGGGGATCGTCGCCGAAACCGGCGACGAAGTAACGCTGGTCGAGGAGGGCGATCCGGTGATCTGCCATCCTGTTCAGACCTGTGGCATCTGTCGGCCCTGTCGGCTCGGCGAAGACATGTACTGCAAAAATAGCGCGTTCAACGGCCTCACGACCAACGGCGGCTTCGCCGAATACCTCCTGACCAACGAGCGCGCCGTGATTCCGCTGCCCGACAGTGTCGATCCAACCGAGATCGCCCCCCATGCCGACGCGGGGATCACGGCCTACCACGCCGTCAAGAAGGCGGTCGACGAGCTAAATCCCGGCGACACCAGCGTCGTGATCGGCGTCGGCGGTCTCGGCCACATCGGACTCCAGTGTCTCGAGGCGATGAGCGCCGCGGACATCGTCGCTGCCGACATCAAAGACGAGGCACTCGAGTTGGCCGAGGAACTGGGTGCGCGCCACACTGTCAACACCGCCGACGAGGACCTTCCGGACGTGATCGCCGATCTGACCGACGACGATGGGGCCCAACAGGTCATCGACTTCGTCGGCGGCGACGAGACGACCAGCTTGGCACCCGAAATCGTCGCTGCCGGCGGCGACCACCACGTCGTCGGCTACGGCGGCCACATCCACGAGCCCAGTCAGGCACTGGTCAACGGCGAGTTCGCCTACCGGGGGACGCTCGTCGGCAAGTACGCCGAGCTGCAGGAACTCGTCGCGCTCGTCGATCGCGGCGCGGTCGAACTGCGCACCGAACGCCACGACCTAGGCGAGATCAACACGGTCGCCGAGCGCCTCGAGCACAACGAAATCGAAGGCCGGGCGGTCATCCTCCCACCCTGAGCAGCCGGCAAGCGCGATGCTGACGGCTCGTCTCGAGCCGGCAGCCGCTCGCCGACCGGCACTACACTCTTGCCGGGGCACGTGATACGGCCTCCATGGCAACGCTCGAGGATCCACTCGAGATCGGCGGCGTGACGGTCCCCAACCGCCTCTATCGCGCACCCCTACTCGAGTGTGCGGGCACTGGTCCCGACGCGGTCGAGGCGCTGATCGACGACCTCGAACCGGCCGCCGAATCGGGCGTCGGGCTCATCTGTCAGGGCGCAACGATCGTCCGCGGCGAGGGCGGCTGTGCCGCGCCGGGGATGACCCGCGTTCACGATCCCGACTTCGTCGCCCGACTTGCCCGGCTGACCGACCGGATTCACGACCACGGGAGCCGGATTTTCATCCAACTCGAGCACGGGGGCCTGCGGAGTATGGAGACCTGGCACGCCGAATATCGCCGAGCACATCCCGATCTCGAGCAGCTCGCGGTGTCGGAACCGCCGTGGCAGTTACGGCTGCTCGACCGGATCGGGTTTCTCGAGTGCGATCCACACGTCCTCTCGACCGCAGAGGTGTACGATCTCGCTGCCGACTTCGGCCGCGCGGCGGCTCGCGCCGTCGACGCAGGCTACGACGGGATTCACCTCGCCGGGGCCAATATGGGAATCGTCCAGCAGTTTTGCTCGCCGTTTTACAATCACCGAGACGACGAGTTCGGCGGCTCACCAGAGGCTCGCCTCGCGTTTCTCGCAGTCGTCCACGACGAGATCCGCAAGCGGGCGGGCGACGTGCCGCTGGTGACCAAGGTACCCGCCGAGACGCCCGCCCCGCCCGCGCCCATCGTTCGGCGGAAACTCTCGCTCGCGGATGGGATCGAAATCGCCCGCCGACTCGAGCGGATCGGCTACGATGCGGTCGTCCCGGTACAGACATCGGTCACCTGGGACATGAGCATCGTCCGTGGAGCGTATCCCGAACGCGCATGGGACAACGAGGCACTGCGCGAAGCGTACGACGCAGCCTTCGGTGGCGCGACCCGACGACGGCTCGTCGCGCTGGCGAATCGCGTCCAGTCGCTCCAGTACGACTTCGAGTCGGCGTGGAACGAGGACTTCTGCCGGCAGGTCCGCGAACAGGTATCGATCCCCGTCCTCGCGGAGGGTGGGATCCGAGGGCGCGAGAAGATGGATCGGCTGCTCGGCTCGGGCGGGAACGAATCCCCCGCCTGCGATATGGTCGGACTGGCCCGACCGTTCTACGCCGAACCGCGGCTGGGCGCGCGGTTGCTCGAGGCCGAGCCGGACGGCGACGAGCCGCGCGTCGTCTGCGAGAGTTGTAACAACTGTACGGTGCCCCAGGTGACCGGCGCACCGGGGATCTGTCGGACGCCCAGTGTGCTGCGAAAGCGGGGCGAACTCGAGCGAGCGGGAGCCTACGAGCGGTCCGACCGGTAGCCACTCATACGGTCTGCTGTAACGATTTACCGGTGCAACCGCAGTGCGGGTCGCGGTTGCACCGGAAATGACTGACAGTAGTCCGTATCAGGGCGTTACGGTGGTGCTCGTCAGTTCCTCGAGCGGTCCCTCGACGGTGTACGTGGGCGCGTCGACTCTGAACCGCGAGCCGGTCGCACACGCATAGTGAAGGCGAAAGAACACCACGGTCTGACGTGGAACGGGATGTTACTCCACGCTCAGCGGGAGTTGGATTCCGAGAGTGCCGATTGAGCGGTAGACTGCGCAATCAAGTGACGCGATTCCCCATCCGGCCTAACGGCCGGGGTTCCCTCGCTATTTAAAGATGGGTTCTGGTGACTCGCATGATACCGGCTGACCCCTTCGTTTCGACTGGAGATCGGCGGCAGGGGCTACGAAGGCGCTCGAGTCGAAAGAACGGAAAGAGTAGTCCCCACAGGATTCGAACCTGTGTCGAAGCCCCCAGAAGGCTTCAGGATTGGCCACTACCCCAGGGGACTGCGCTGCGATAGATCGTTGGCCGTGGCCCTATTTATGATTGTCGGGTTGGAGTCGCTCCGACCCGCAGTCGGGTGGATCAGCGTGTTCGAGTCGGTGACAATTCGCACAGAGAACGACACACCGCTCGATCTCCTCGCGAATGCTTGCCTTCGAGTGGCCATTAACGACCATGGTCGCGATGCTGTGTTCTTTTTCGTCTGGATGGTGAAAGTCGAGACACGGTGGTCTGTCTTCGTCACAGCGAGCACACTCGCAGTGTCGGTCCTTGGACGCGTAGAGCCATCGCCGGATTTCCGCCCGGCGACGATCCTTTCGCTCGATTCGTTTCTCCCGGTTCTTGTAGTACCAGCGCTGTTGGCCTGTGAGGTCTTCCCCACTCGAGGTCGTCAGGAATATCGACCCACCCCGGTTTCGGCTGGACAGGCTGATCGCCGGTTGCACCGCGATCGAACGTTTCCAACCCTGCGCGTTCTTTCGCCGCGTTCCAGCCGCCTAGTTGCTCCATAATCGTTGCAGAGGCGGGTCGTAATCCCAACTCCTCGTACTGTGCTTTCGTCGGCGACTCACCGAGTCGGTCGGCGGCCTCCCGAAGGGCCTCGAGACACGCCTCGTCCGTCGTCACACCACCAGTGACCGCGTTATCGGGTATAAACGCTCACCTGATATTGGCGAATTCGATCGCTCGAGCGCGAATCGACATTCCTTTTTCCCGCTCTCGCGCACCCCCGAGTATGTACGTCGGACGATTCGTCGTCGTTGGCCCCGAGGTCGGCGCGTATCGCGTCTCTTCACGTTCGTTCCCCAACCGCGAGATCACCGCTCGAGAGGAAGCACTCACCGTCGGGCCGACCGACGATGCCCCCGAGACGGACAACCCCTACGTCTCTTATAATTGCCTGCGCGTCGTCGAGACGCCGACGGGCGAGACGGCTGCCTTCGGCAATGGCTCGCACGTCGATCCGATCGCGGAGAAACTCGAGCTTGGCTATCCCGCTCGCGATGCGCTGGCCGAGAGCCTGCTCGCGCTGGATTACGAAAAGGACGACTACGACACGCCCCGGATCGCGGCGACGATCAGCGACGACGGCGAAGCCATGATCGGCACGGTTCGCAAGGACGCCCTGCTCGTCGAGACCGTCGACGAGCCGACGCTGGTCGCGACCTACGAGAAAGATGCCCCCGAAGCGTTCGATCTCGAGGCAGACAGCGCCGACGCAGCCGCGAGCGAGGTCTACGACCACGAGTTCGAGCACGCCGTCTGTGCAGCCGGCGTCGCACTGACTGACGACGGGTTCGAGACGGCGATCGAAAACGGCAACTGAGCATCGGCGGTTTACGGTTCTCGCCAGACACGACAGGGAGCCGTGAGCGATCGCTACCGAACGGGCACTGTCGGCGACTGCCCGCCGCTGCGACGGACTGCTGGATAACCTACAAATCGATGGCACCTGTTAGCTGTGGGCATGAAGGTCGGACTCATCTCGGACGTCCACGGGAACCGGGTCGCACTCGAGGCCGTCCTTGAGGACATGCCCGACGTCGACGAACTATGCTGTGCGGGGGACGTGGTCGGCTACAACCCCTGGCCGGCAGACTGCGTCGACATGCTGCGAGAACGGGACGTGCCGACGGTGATGGGCAACCACGACGCCGCCGTCGCCGCGGAGACGCCCTTCCGATTCAATGGCATGGCGCAGGCGGGCGTCGAGCACGCGGAAACGCAGCTTTCGGACGACCAGCTCGAGTGGCTTGCCGAACTTCCAGCCGAACGCCACGTCTGCGACGGGCAGGTAAAGCTCGTCCACGGGCATCCGGACGATCCGGACCGCTATACCAGATATACCTACCCACGGGAGTTTACACCGCGGCTGCTCGGCGACGAGGACGTGCTGGTGCTCGGTCATACGCACGTTCAGGGCGTCGAGCGGTTCGCAGAGGGGATCGTCGTCAACCCCGGAAGTGTCGGCCAGCCCCGCGATGGAGATCCGCGGGCTGGGTACGCCGTCGTGGATCTCGAGGGGCTGACCGTCGAGACCGAGCGCGTCGAATACGACATCGAGGCGGTGCAGACGGCCGTCGATGAGGCCGATCTCCCCGACCGTATCGGAACGCGGCTCGCACGCGGGGAGTGAGAGACGTGAGCCGGACGCGACCACGGAAAGGGACTCTTTAACACGTCTCCCACGGCTACGGTCTGACATGGTAGCTCCCGGCTCGACTGTGTGTACCGATCGGAACCAGCCACGGCACATCGTGGGCCGGTGGTGTCGCTCGCGTCCGTCGCTGTCGTGCCGACGAACGCGCTGCCTCGAGACCGGATCGACAGGGGTGACGATCGAGACCGATGTTTAGGCGCATCTACGAGGACCTGCGGGCGATGCGCGAGCGCGATCCTGCAGCGAAGGGCTGGCTCGAGGTGCTGTGTTGCTATCCGGGACTGCACGCGGTCTGGGCCTACCGGATCGCACACCGGTGCTGGACCGGCGGCGGAACTGGCGAGCGATTCGTGGCACGGCTGCTTTCCCAGCTCGTGCGGCTGTTGACCGGCGTCGAGATCCATCCGGGCGCAGAACTCGGTCGGCGTGTGACGATCGATCACGGGATGGGCGTCGTCATCGGCGAGACGGCCGAGATCGGTGACGACGTCCACATGTACCACGGCGTCACGCTCGGCGGGGCCACGAACGAACCGGTCAAGCGCCATCCGACGGTCGAATCGGGCGCGCAATTAGGAGCCAACGCGACGCTGCTCGGCGACATCACGATCGGCGAGGAGGCAGCCGTCGGTGCCGGCTCTGTCGTCACGCAGGACGTCGAACCCGGTGCGACCGTCGTCGGCGTCCCAGCAGAGCGGGTCGACTGAGCAGACCATCAGACCAGCGGTTCGAGCAGTCCTCGACCCGCCTCAAGCAACTCACGAACCCGTTTCTCGTCCCCTGCCTCGGCGTAGACTCGCAGCACTGGCTCGGTGCCACTGGGGCGAACGAGCAGCCACGAGCCGTCGGCCAGCAGGAGTTTGAACCCGTCGGCGGTGTTGACGTCCTCGACGTCGGTGTCCGCGACGGTTTCGGGGATCGCTGTCTCGAGATCGTCGAGGACCCGCGTCTTCTCGCTGTCGGGACAGTCGACGCTGATCTTGTCCTGAACGACGGTGCCGTGGGTCTCGAGCAGTCGGTCGACCCGCTCGTCTAACGGCTCGTCGGCGTGCATCGCAGCCGCGAGCAGCGCCATCAACACGCCGTCTTTCTCGCGGACGTGGCCCCGGACGGTGAAGCCGCCGGACTCCTCACCGCCGACGAGCGCGTCGCCGTCGGCCATCGCCTCGGCGACCCACTTGAAGCCGACCGGCACCTCCCGGACGGGTTCGCCGTGGGCCTCGGCGATCCGGTCGATCAGATACGTCGTCGAGACGGTCCGGACCGCCGATCCGGACGCGTCCTCGAGCAGATAGTCGTACAGCGCGGCGAAAAACAGGTTCTCGTCGAGATAGCCACGTTCGGGCGTTACGACAGCGATGCGGTCGGCGTCGCCGTCGTTGGCGATCCCGAGATCGACGCCGCTGTCGTCGGTGACGGTTGCAATCAGCGTCTCGAGGTTCTCCGCGGCGGGTTCGGGTGAGCCACCGCCGAAGTCGGGATCGCGCTCACACCGGACGCGTTCGAGGTCAGCCCCGGCGCGCTCGAGGACCGCGTCGGTGGTCCCGCGGCCGCTGCCGTGCATCGCGTCGTAGGCGACCGACAGCCCCGAGAGGTCTGCGCTGCCGGTGATCGATTCGACCAAGTCAAAGACGGCGTCCGCATGGGACGGGGCGAAATCGACCTCGCGGACGGTGCCGTGGTCGGCTTCGGGAAGCGACTCGGGTTCGGCAAGGCGATCCGCGATGGCGTCGGTGACGGCGGGCAGCGCCGGCGCGCCGTCGTCGGGAATAAACTTCACGCCGTTGTATTCGGGCGGATTGTGCGAGGCCGTGATGACAAGCGCGCCCGCCAGGTCGCGATCGACGATCGCGTGGGCAACCAGCGGCGTCGGCCGATCCCGATCGGAGAGCAACACGTCGAACCCGTTTGCACACAGCACCCGCGACAGCTCCTCGGCGAACCCGCGAGAGGTCTCGCGGGCGTCGTATCCGATCGCGACCGGGCCCTCGAGCCCGTCATCGTCGAGATACGTCGCGACCGCCTGTCCGACCATCCGGACGCGTGGCGTCGTAAACTCCTCGAGCGTCGCCCGCCAGCCATCGGTACCGAAGCTGATCGTCTCCATGGTGCGGTGGTCGCGGGCCGGTGCGAAAAAAGCGACGGGCGACTGCGACCACAGAATATGTCACGTCACACCACAGCATATCGTCTCATACGGTCTCCTGTCAGTCAGTGCCGGTGGGACCGCGACCGCCCTGCGGTTGCACCGGGAAATCGGGACAGCAAACCGTATCAGGCGTCGATATCAGCGAGACGCTGTTCGAAGAGCCGTTCGCCCGTCTCCTCACAGGTGACCGCGACGACCTTGTGGGAACTACAGCAGGATTCGACGACGTCCTCGCCCATGTGTACGTCGCCCCCGGAGGGACAGGTCTCGAGGAACATCCGAAGCCCGTTGAGCACCGCCCCCTTCGTCTCGGGCTGGTAGGCGTCCCAGTCGGGCACCCATGACTCGAGAGCGCGGCCGGCAGCGACGTCAGCGAGCAACGCGGCACGAGAGGGCCAGCGACCCACCACGCCGGACGGGGAACGCAACGTGCGGGCTTCGCCGCGGTCGTCGAGGTCGAACTCGTCTGGATCGGCGTCGAACCCGAACGCGTCGACGGCGGCCGTGGCGTCGAGCCCCGACCCCTCGACGGCGTCGATCTCGTCGAACCAGTCGGCCTCGAAGGCGTCGGTCAGACAGAGATCGTCCCGGTCGTCGCAGGGCTCGAGGACATCGTGCTCGAGAAACAGCGTCTCGAGGTCGAGTTCGAAGGCGTCAGCGAGTGCATCGGCCTCGCCGGCGGTGGTGTCGGGTTCGGACGCCGCATCCGCATCGCGACTTGTTACATCGTCAGCGCCGGCTGAGTCGGTATCGCCGTGGTCTGTGTCGACGGCTGCAGTTGCCGCGGTGTCAGCACCACCGAGACCGCTCGCCACGTCAGGACTGGGGTCCGTGTCGAACCAGCGCAGGACTGCCGGCGGGAGATACCGCTTGGTCAGCGTCGGCGTGCCGGGGACGAGATATCCCCGCAGGTAGATCAACGCGATCGAAATCACGACAGCGAGGAGGCCGCCGAGGCGAGATTTCCGCGCGATGAGGGAGCCAGCGACCACCGCAATAACCAGGTTCAGGGCAGTACACGGTTCGCAGCGGTTTTCGCCCGTGTAGTCGGGCTGTCTGAGTTCGTCGACAACGTCGAGTTGCATCTCGAGACGATTGTCATCACCATCACACATTTAGTTGTCGGACGGACAACTCGGCTCCGAGACCGGCCACGAGACCGGCAACTGGACTGGCAGGCGGGCCCACGTGCGCGAACACGGATCACTCGAGCCCGACAAGCTGTTCTTTTTCAGCGCGCGGTAGCTGCTTGATTTCGTACTCACGGGACATCGCAGCTGATTTCGAGTCGAACCGCTCGTGATAGCGGAGTTCGACCGGTGTCCGGCCACGGGTGTATTTCGCACCGTCGCCGGCGTCGTGTTCGGCCACGCGTCGCTCGAGGTCGGTCGTGTAGCCAGTGTAGAGAGAGCCATCAGCACACTCGAGGACGTAGACGACGTGGGCAGCCTCGGCCATCGACTGTCGAATGGGACGGAGCCGCAAAAAGTCTCACGTCCGTAGGGGTCCTGATCGGTCGTCGCGATACGTTCAGGTGCCGCGAGCGCGTTCTTTCGCGGCTTCAGCGATTCCAGCGTTCGCCGAACAGCTGACACACGCGTGTATTTCACCGCGTTCGTTGGCGAAAACGCGTGCGAACCGTTCGGAGACGTGCGCGCCGCAATGGTCACACTTGGGCATTGGACACACCGGCCGGAGCCGGTATTCGATTATACTGGGTGAACAGTTAAATAGTCTTCTCCAAACACTGTTTGGCTTTCCGGTAGCAGGAAGTATTTTTCCCTAACAAAGTATGCGTGTCAATCACGAGCCGTGGCGATCGCCTGTGCGATCAGGGTCGCCTGTGCGCCAGCAACAAAGCCCGCGTCGACGTTGACGACCGAGAGAACGGTACAGGACTGTAACATCCCGGCGAGTGCCGCCTCGCCGTCGCCGCCGTACCCGTAGCCGCTCGAGACGGGGACGCCGATGACCGGCGTATCGACGAGACCGGCGACGACGGTCGGCAGTGCACCCTCCCGACCAGCAGCGACGATCATCACGTCGGCGTCGCGGAACCGATCGAGCTGATCGAGCGTGCGAGACAGCGCTGCGACACCGACGTCGTCGACCCGATCGACCGTCGCACCGGCGTCCAGACAGACGGCCTCAGCTTCGTCGGCGACTGCCTCGTCGACCGTCCCGCCGGTGGCGATGCCGACGGTCGCCTCGAGCGACGGCGGCTCGTAGTCGGCGGTCACCACCCGAACCGCGCCGCTGTGGCGGTGGATCGTCGCGTCCGGAGTTGTCTCCGCGACGTAGTCCTCGAGAGCGGCAAACTGCGGGTCGGAGACACGGGTGAGCAGTGCTCGCCCGGTCGTCTCGAGTGCGGTTTCGGCCAGTGCGACGACCTGCGGGATCGATTTTCCCTCTGCAAAGATCGCTTCTGGGACCCCACGGCGCTGGTCGCGGGCTGCGTCGAACCGGCCCGCCTCGCCGGTGGCATACCCCCTGAGTTCGGCTTCGGCCGCCGCTGGCGAGACGGTACCATCGGCGACGGCGTCGAGGAGTTCACGCATACATGCTCTCCGCGGCCGAGACACTCGAATCCGTCGACCCAGGGTCGAGAACAACTGAGCGAACGAGGGTTCTGGTCTGGTTGGTCTGGTACTGAACGTGCGCGCGAGCCCCGGAGGACCGCGCGCGATCCGGAATCCGGTGATTGACCGCCTTCGAAATCGAAGTCGGTTGCTCATTAGACATATACTTTCCGGTGAGTCTGGCCATCGAAACCGGCGAATCAACCGCTGCAACCCCCGTATTTCCGGTAGTAAGCACAATTCTTATATAGGGTAACGGGAAAGGAATAGATCGTATGGCAGATCTTATCGTCAAAGCCGCCGTAAAGGAAGCGCTCGATGACAAAAACGTCGCCTCGGATTTCTACGACGCCCTCGACGAGGAGGTCTCCGAGCTGCTCGACGATGCGGCCCGACGCGCTGAGGCTAACGACCGGAAGACGGTCCAGCCCCGCGACCTGTAAGGTCGAGACTGCTTCGTTTTTTATCGACACCGCGACGGCCGAGAGCTGCGCATACCCGTCGCTCGTCAGTAATCTCGAGATCGATCGATAGACACGTACTGGGAGAGAGGGGTCCGTGCGGCGATGCTCGCCTTTCGCGTGCGATCGGTGTAAATCGTGTTCGCCAGCAGTATCAGCGCTGGCGCTGGGTTACGTACTCGTTGGTTCGACCGAGTAGCACGTAATCGGTCTCACGCAGTTCCGGGATCGACGCCGATCCGGTGACGAACATCGCCGTTCGCAACTCGAGGGCAAGCGTCTCGATCAGGTCGACAACGGCGTCGGTCCCCTGACCTGCCGGTGCGAGAAACGGCTTGGCGAGCCCGCCGGCTCGTGCGCCGAGGGCGATCGCTTTCGCGATGTCCAGCCCGGAGCGGACGCCGCCGCTTGCGATCACGCAGTCGTGGACGGACGCCGCCTCGAGCGTACTCACTGCAGTTGGGACACCCCAGGCCCGGAACAGCTGTCCGATCGCTTCCTGACGGTCAGCGCCGACCGCGGCCGCGCGGTGGGACTCGATTCCCGACCACGTCGTGCCGCCTTGCCCGGCGACGTCGACGGCGTCAACACCGGCGTCGGCGAGCCGACGCGCCGTCTCACGTGCGATTCCATTGCCCGTCTCCTTGACGATCACCGGCACCGAGAGGTCGGCGGCGACGGCCTCGATCGCGTCGAGGCAGCCACGTGCATCGACATCGCCCTCCGGCTGGACGGCTTCCTGTAAGAAGTTCAGATGGACCGCCATCGCGTCGGCGTCGATCATCTCGACGGCGCGCTCGACGTCATCGACATCGTACTCGAGCAACTGGGCCGCACCAACGTTGCCATAGAGGAAGGCGTCGGGTGCAACGTCTCGGACGACCGTGTACGACTCGAGTAACGCCTCGTCATCGAGTTCGAGGCCGGCACGCTGGCTGCCGACGCCCATGGCGATATTCGTCTCCTGGGCGGCTTCGGCCAGCGCCCGGTTGATTTTCGTCGTGTTCGGGTGGCCACCAGTCATGCTCTCGATGACGATGGGTGCAGCGAGTTCGTGGCCGAACAGCGAGGTGGACGTGTCGATCTCGTCGCGGTGGACATCCGGCAGTGCCTCGTGGACGAGGTCGATATCGGCGAACCCCGCGCCGTCCGTTTCGATGTCTTCCTCTTCGATGATGCGGATGTGATCGTCTTTCCTGTCGGATGTCTCGGGCATCGAATCGTCTCCATCGGAGGGTGGTGTGACGGTATTGAAAAGGTGTTCATTCATGGCGCTCGTGAGCGGTCGCTGGCTCGCTTTTTTGCCCCTCGCCGCGGTAGAGGGGCATCGATGTTGCGCACACTCCTTCTCGGCTTCGGGCTCGTCGAGATCGTCATGCCGCGGCCGGTGATCGAGGCCTGCGAGCGGATCGGCCTGCGAAACCCCGGGACGGCCCGACGACGGCCGCTGGCGCTGACCGGCGCGCGGCTCGAGGGGCTGGTCTTCGTCTGGCTGCTCGCCCGCGGTCGCGAGGGGTCAACGCTCGTCAGCGCGCTGCTCGGGCTCGCCGGGCTGATACTCGTCCTGGTTCCGCGGCCGATCATCACGCTCAGCCAGCACTTGGTCTACGCCAACACCGACGATCTCGAGCTCCGGCTGTGGGTGGTGCCCGCGGCGCGGCTGCTGGGCGTGCTCTACCTGACGGTGCTCCTGCTGGCGCGCTCGACTGACACCGAGCGGACGGTCGACACCGACGCCAACACGACGACCACGTGAATCAGTACTCCCGGCGCTCGACGCCGTCCTCGCGGCCGACGTAGGCCACGTCAGCAAGGTCGACGAACAGGCCGTGTTCGACGACACCAGGGATCGCCGAGAGCCGCGTCGCCAGCCCATCGGGGTCGTCGATCTGACCGAACGAACAGTCAAGCACTAGATTGCCGTTGTCGGTCACGACCGGGCCATCCTTGCACTCGGCGTCCCGCAGTGTCGGCTCGCCGCCCAATTCCTGGATGCGAGCTGCCGCAACGGTGTGGGCATCGGGGAGCACTTCGACCGGCACCGACCGCTCGAGGCGCTCCGTCAGCTTTGAGGGGTCGGCAACGACGAGAAATCGGTCCGCGGCCGAATCGACGAGTTTCTCGCGTGCGTGGGCTGCGCCGCCGCCTTTGATGAGCGCGCCGTGAGCGGCCGTATCGGGATCGTCGACGACCTGATCCGCGCCGTCGATCGCGATATCGACGCCGTCGACCGCATCGAGGTCGGTCAGCGGAATGCCGACCTCGAGTGCCAGTCGGCGAGACTGAAACGAGGTGGGAATCCCGCGGATCTCGAGGCCGTCGTCGACGGCCCGGCCGAGTGCACGGATTGCGTGGGCGGTCGTCGAGCCGGTGCCGAGGCCGACGACGAACCCGTCTTCGACGTCCTCGGCCGCGCGTTCGCCAGCGCGTCGTTTCGCTGCGTCTGAGCCACCGTCCGTCTTCATGCGTGTGCAAGCGAGCGGCGACGGGAAAAACGTTGTAACTTGGCTGCGTCGGTCGGCCCAGGGTCACAGATCGACGCGATCGAACCGCCAGAGCCCGATGGCAAGCGGGACGAGCGCCCAGAGTGCAAGCAGGACGAAGCCGAACCACGGCTTGGCGACGATCGGCACACCACCATCGATCAGCCCCTGTGTCTCGTATGCGCTGGAGGCCGTGAACTGGCCAGCGCCGAGCACGGCAGCGATCGCAGAGCCATAGGCGGCGTCCGGCGGCACGGCGTTCATGGCAATGAACCAGCCGGGAATCGTTTCGGGAAGGAGTTCGCCTTCGATCGCGAACAACAGCGCCTGCGCGAGAACGCTCCAGGCGAACCAGAACACCACGACGAGTCCGACCGCACCGACTGCCGCTCTGGTCGTCGACCGCGTCATCGCAGAGAGGCCAACGCCGAGACAGACGTAAACGAACCCGAACAGCACTGTTATCAGGGTAAAAGCGACGTAGTCGACGAGCGAGACCGAGCCGACGAACGCGACGAGTCCAAGCAGGCCGACGGTAAAGCCGACCAGAATCGAGACGGCGACCACGCCCGTCCGACCGAGGACCTTCCCCAGGACGACATCCCGGCGACGGTGGGGGAGTCCGAGCAGGAACGCCAAACTCCCACTCTCTCGCTCGCCAGCGATCGCACCGTAGCCGACGAACAGGGCGATAATCGGCACGAGAAAGCTCGCGGGCGTCTGCAACGCGAGTATCAGATCGAGCGTCGACTCCGCGCCACCCTCCTCGAACAGTGCCGAGAGCCGCGAGGCCAGAAACGCACCGCCGACGGAAAACAGGGCGAACAGGCCGGTCAGTGCAAGCAGGACACGCGAGCGAACGGCGTCCCGAAAGTCCTTCTTCGCGACGATGATCGCGCTCATCGAGCCACCTCCGCCGGCGTGGCGTCCGACGTGTACGCCACGAACAGATCCTCGAGCGAGGATTCGTCGGTTGTGAAATCCTCGACGGTCACGTCGTAGTCCTCGATCGTGTGTAATACGGTCGTCTTCGCACGGTCCGCACAGGCGACGACGAGGGTCCGGCCCTCCGGCGTCACCGACGAGACGCCGTCGATCGATTCGACTGCCTCGAGAGCGGCTGTCGAGTCGTCGGGAACGCGATCGAGGGTCACACGAAGCCGGGTCTGATCGGGCATCGTGTCACGTAGCCCGTCGATCGTGTCTTCGGCGATCAGGTGGCCGTCACGCAGAATGCCGATGCGATCACAGACGGCCTCGACCTGCCCGAGGACGTGTGAGGAGAAGAAGACAGTCGCGCCGCGGTCGTTTTCCTCACGAATGATCTCGCGCATCCGGCGAGCGCCGTTGGGGTCGAGACCGGTCGACGGTTCGTCGAGAATCAGCAGGTCCGGCTCGCCGACCAGCGCCGTCGCGAGCATGAGCCGCTGGGTCATCCCCTTCGAGTAGCCGCCGGCTTTCTTGTCGGCTGCGTCGGCCGAGAGCCCAACCCGCTCGATGAGATCGTCGGGGTCGTCGTCGGCCCCTTTCGATTCGATCGCGAACGAAACGTGCTGGCGGCCAGTCAGCCGGTCGTAGGGCTCGACGCCTTCGGGGAGGATACCGGTCCGCTTCCGGATCGCGAGGGCGTTTGCCTGTGCGTCGAGATCGAACACCCGCACCTCGCCGCTGGTCGGCCGAATGAAATCGAGTACGAGATTGATCGTCGTCGACTTCCCCGCGCCGTTGGGCCCGAGGAAGCCGTAGATCTCGCCGCGTTCGACGGTGAGATCCAGCCCCTCGAGGGCTGTGTCGGTGCCGTACCGCTTCGTTACGTCTGAGATGTCGATGGAGGGCATTGTTCAATCAGACTACCATTAAGGAGCCACAAATAACTTGCTGCGCTGATAAGTTAGCATGGAACGAAGTACTATCAGTTGTTGTTCCCAAGAGAAAGAGATTTGTATCGTATTGGTTCAATATCATGTGTTGGATTACACTATGGTCGAACTGACCCTGCCCTCCGTCGATCGAACGACACTCGATCGACACCGATGGTCCCGCATTCGAACGACCGGCCGCTCGCGTCGGGTGAAATAATGTCGCAATACGCCCTCCTTCCCTTGCAAGCCGGCGGCGAAACGACTGGGATCGACGGCACAACGATGCTGATCGCGATGGTGATCGGGTTCATCATCGGAGTCGTGATCGCAGTCGGCGCTGCCTACTGGGTATATAAAGATGCCACGAAGCGCGAAAACAACGAACTCGCATGGGCGATCGGCGTCGGCGCACTGTTGTTCCTGTTTTTCCCCATCGGCGTCATCGCACTGATCGCATACGTTATCCTCCGGAGTGATGAGACGACGACAGAGCCGATGACGGGTGAGACGGCCAGTGGGGAGTGGTAGCACGTCAACTCGGTCGCCGAAATCGGCGTGACGTTGCGCAGAACTTTTTTCAGACCGTCCGTCGTCGAACGGGCATGGCGAGTTCGGGCACGGCCGTTTCTCTCTCGAACGTCCGCAAAACGTATCGTATCGGCGAGCCGGTCCACGCACTCGACGGTGTTTCTCTCGAGGTCCCCCGTGGCTCCTACACCGCGATCATGGGGCCGAGTGGCTCGGGGAAGTCGACGCTGATGAATCTGGTGGGCTGTCTAGACACGCCGACCGAAGGAACGGTAGTCGTCGGGGGTCGTGACGTCGGGACATTAAGCGATCGCGAACGGACGCGGCTGCGAGGAACCGAGGTCGGCTTCGTCTTCCAGACGTTCAACCTGATGCCGCGGCTGAACGCCGTCGAGAACGTCGCACTGCCGCAGTTGTTCCAGAGCATCGATCGAGACGAGCGCCGCGAGCGGGCACGGAATCTCTTGGAGCGCGTCGGCCTCGGCGACCGGATCGATCACATGCCAAACGAACTGTCGGGCGGCCAGCGCCAGCGCGTCGCGCTCGCGCGGGCGCTGGTCAACGACCCGGCGATCGTGCTGGCCGACGAACCCTCGGGAAACCTCGATACGGACACCGAGGCCGACATCCTCGACCTCTTCGATGAGTTCCACGAGGGCGGGACGACGATGCTCGTCGTCACCCACGAGCGCCACGTCGCCGAGCGGGCCGACCGGATCATCCACCTCCTTGATGGAAAGATCGAGCGGATCGAAGAACTCGACGGGGCTGGCGGGTCGCAGGCGGGATCGCCGGCCGGCCGAGAATCAGGAGGGGGCGACGAATGAATCCGCTCGAGAGTCTGCGCCTCGCGTGGCGATCGATCCGCGGCCACCGGCTTCGGTCGGCGCTGACGACGCTGGGGATCGTGATCGGCATCGCGGCGGTAATCGCCTTCGTCACGCTGGGCGCAAGCCTCCAAGCCGGCGTGATCGGTGACATCAGTCCCGATGACCAGCGCAACGTCTACGGCTGGGCCGCTGAGCCCGACAGCGAGGGCGGCCCGCTGGCGGGTGCCCAGCCCGTCTTTACGCAAGACGACCTCGAGGCAGTCGAGGACTTAGAGGACGTCGAGGCGGCCTACGGCTACGCGACGCTCCAGACACAAGCGATCTCGAACGGCGAGGAGACGGTCGCACAGGGCAGTGGCATGATCGCGTCAGGGCCGTCATACATCCGCGAGGAGCGTATCACCGAGGGCAGACAGTTCGAGATGGGAGCACGCGAGGCGGTGGTCAACCCCGCGGCTGCGAATCAGTTCGAGGAGAACGTCAGCGTCGGCGATACCCTCACCGTGGCGATGCTCGGCGGGCAGCAAACCGAAGTCGAAGTGGTCGGCATCACCGACAACAGCGAGGGACTGAGTCCGTTCGAAGGGTTCGAATCCTCGCCGCGGATCTACGTGCCGACCGATCCCTACTACACGGAGCAGGCATCGATGCTGGGGATCGGCGCTGGCGGTGGCGCTAACACTGGCAACCAGAGTGGCGCTGGCGGTGACGCTGGCGCTGGCAACCAGAGTGTCACCGGCGGCGAAGCCCGCTTTCTCGCGATCATCGTCGAGGCTGAATCGGCCGATCAAGCAGACATCGACGCCGCCCGCGAGAGCACGACCGACTACCTCGAGAGCGACGCCTCCGACGCCAGCGAGTTGCTGGGTGACGACCTCGAGGTACAGCTCCAGACGAGTACGGAACTGCTGGGCCAACTCCAGGACGTGTTGAACCTCCTGCAGAACTTCATCGTCGGGATCGCAGCCATCTCATTGCTGGTCGGCTCGATCGGCATCGCGAACATCATGCTCGTCAGCGTCACCGAACGGACCCGCGAGATCGGGATTATGAAAGCCGTCGGCGCGCAAAATCGCGACGTTCTCGGGCTGTTCCTGACCGAATCGGTGATTCTGGGCGTCATCGGCGCAATCCTAGGGACCGGGCTGGGGCTCGTCGCCGGCTATCTCGGGGTGCAGTACATCGATCTCCCCTTAGTCTATCCCCTCGAGTACGTCGCGATCGCAATCATCGTCGGGATAGTTGTGGGTATTCTCGCCGGGCTGTATCCGGCCTGGCGGGCCGCGCGGACGGACCCGATCGATGCGCTCAGATACGAGTAAGTGAGCTCACACCTCTCGGTCGGAATCCCGGTCGCGCTCTCGCTGTGCGTCTCGGTCGTCAGCGCGATCGCTCGAGTCCTCGAACCCGGTATCGAACGTGGACGACTCGCCGAACTCGTCGTCTCGCGTCGACGGCGCGTCGGAACGGCGGGCAGTCTCGTTCGTGTCGAAGCCGACCGTCTCCCGGGTTTGCCGGTGACGGTCGGGATACTCTCGAGCGAGGTACGCGCCGAGATAGCCGCCGAGCAGCGAAAGACCGACGGTATAGAGCAGCAGAAAGAAGCCGAAGCTAAAGATCACGAAAGTAAACAAGACCACCCCCTCGATCGGGAAGCCGCCGATCAGTCCGAGGCTGAAAAACCCGGCCAAGAAGAACCCAAAAATCAGGAATGGGATGAACGTGATCGCGCCGGCCAACGCCCCCGCGATTGCGCCCGCTCGTTCGTCCGGCCCCTCGAGAAAGCCCGCGACAGCCCCGCCAAGGACGGTCGAGCCCGGGATAAACGAGGCGACGACGCTGATGACAGCGCCGATAATCGCGTTGACGAGCGTTCGCGTCTGAACCATACTAGACGAAAGGACGGCAAGGAGAAAAGTGTCGGTGGTCCAAGACGCTCTGTCGTCGAAGCCCAGTCGCCAAGCCGGGGCGGTCTCTCGCTCAGTCGTCAGCAGCCTTCGAATCTGGCTCCTCGAACGTGGTCTCCGTTTCGTCGGGATTGCTTGCAGGATCCTCGTGGTCGTCTTCGACGAGGTCGGTAAACGTGGCATCGCCGTTGACCTCGTCTGCGAGCAAGTCGACGGCTTCGACGAACACCGCGACGAGCAGCGGGCCGACAACGACGCCAATCGCACCGAGGGTAAAGAGCCCGCCGGTGAAACCAACGAAGTACAAGCTGCCGGGGAGACCGGCCGAGCGTCTGGCCAGTCGCGGCCGAACGGCGACATCTGGCAGCCAGGCGATCAGAACGAGACCGAGTATGCCAAGCAGTGCCGCTGCGACGAGGTCGCCGACGGCGACGTGGTAGAGCGCGATCGGGATGACAAGCATGCTCGGGCCGATGATCGGGACGAACTGGAGAACGGCAGCGGCGATCGCGAGCGTTAGCGCCGCCTCGTAGCCGAGCACCCAGAACAGCAGATAGGCGGCAGCGAACGTCGCGATCGACGTCGCGACCTGCAGCACGTAGATCGCATACAGCGTCTCGCGGGCTCGCCGAGCCAGCGCGTAGACCACGTCTCGATACTCGTAAGGTATCGGTGCGATGGCCGCCCGGCCTGCCGCGTCACCTTTGAGCAGGAGGCCGAACAGCAACACGACGAACAGCGCGAACTTGATCGCGAGCACCGGCAGCGCCAGCGCGAAGGAGGTCGCAGCCCCCTGAACGAACTCGAGGGCAGCGGCCTGAATCTGCCCGGTTTCGATCGCGTAGGTCATCCCGACCGCCGACACCGACAGTTCCCGCGGCAGCGCAGCGAGGGTGTCGACGACATCCTCAAGCCGGAAATAGAGCGCGACGACCAGCGGCGTGCTGACCGCAAGTGTGACGCCGAAGCCAACCAGCGTCGCGGCCAGCGCGCCGGCCCACTCGGTGAGTCCGCGCCTGACGAACCAGCGCTGGACCGGGATGAGGACGTACGCCACGGTCAGCGCGAGGAGGATCGTCCCGAGCACCTCGAGTAAGATTCCGCCGGTCACGACGCCGAGGACAACGACAAGACCGGCGAGGACGTACCGTCGCTGGTGGCTCGAGCCGGCGTTCCCGTTCCCAGTCTCTGTCACAGCCAGGACTCTCACTCGAGGACTAAAGTCTTTGTCTGGTGAGCGGGCCGGAACGCGCAGGGTTGCCTTTTTCGACGGGATCGTGGTACATACGCGCATGAGGGTGGTTCGGCAGCTCCGGATCGATATCGACCGACGGGAGGTGGCTGTCGGGACCGAGATTACCGTTTACGTCCGTGACGATCGACGACGGCCCGTCGAAGGAGCCATCGTTGCGACGCAGACGAAATCTACACGGACGGACGAACGCGGCCTGTGCCGATTGCGATTTGACTCGCCCGGGTTCTGGAAGCTCATCGCAGCGAAGTCACCGACCGACCGCGAGGCATACACCTCGACGTCGGCGCTCGTTCGAGTGGTACCGAATGCACCCGCGCTTCGCCCGCTCGGCCGGGTCAGGCCACGGTAACGACCGCACACTGATACGGTTTACTGTCAGTCATTGCCGGTGGGACCGCGACCGTCCTGCGGTCCCACTGGTAACTAGTTACATCGTATGAACGGGCACAGCGTTATGCCCCTCACGGATGTAGACCGTGGCCATGGGAGACACGAAAAAGGGACGAGACAAGCAAGCCGACGACGCGGAGAAACACCAGCGAGAGCACGAACTCGCGGAGGAACTCGAGCGCAGCGACGAAGCCGAACCGCCGCTCGAGGACGACGAGGAGTCGGACGAGGACGAGGACGAGGACACAGCGGACGAGTAGTCACCGGCGCGGAACTCGAGCTACAGGCCCCAAAAAAAGGCGATGCCGAGGGTGGTCACGACGGAGAGAAGCAGCTGCAACGGTGCGCCGACCCGGACGAAGTCCGAGAACTTGTAGCCGCCGGGACCGTAAACGAAGAGGTTCGTCTGGTAGCCGACGGGGGTGAGAAACGCCGTCGAGGCCGCGAACGTCACGGCGAGCACGAACGCAAACGGGTTCGCGTCGATCTGAGACGCAGTTTCGACGGCGATCGGCAGCATCAACACGACGCTCGCGTTGTTGGAGATGACGCCCGTGATCAGCCCCGTCGCAATGTAGAACACCCACAGGACGCCTAGTGCCGGCAGGTACGCGCCGGTCGACGCGACGAGGCTGCCAAGCAGATCCGCGCCACCGGTCTGCTCTAAGGCCATCCCCAGCGGGATGATACCGGCCAGCAGGAAGATCACGTCCCACTCGACGGCGTCGTAGATTTCGGTCGGTCTGAGCACACCCGTCGCAACCATTGCAACGACACCTGCGAGCGCGGTCACGAGAATTGGCAGGGAGAGCGCAGACAGCGCAGTGAACGCGCCGATACCGGTTACACCGGAGAGGGTCGAGCCAACTATTCCCCACGGCATCGCGACGACGCCGACGACCCCCGCCATAATTGCCGCCGCGTGAGGGATCTTCTCGGTCCGGTAGTCGGGTTCGTCGGGTTCGTGGGCGACGATGAAATCGTCGTTCCGCGAGAGGCGATCGATGCTGTCCGGAGCCGCCTGCACTAGCAGCGTGTCGCCGACGCGGATCCGGCGCTCGTCCATGTTGGTCCGCACCGTCTCGCCTCGACTGCGGAAGGCCAGCACGGTCGCGTCGTAGCGCTGGCGAAACGTCGAGCTCTCGAGCGATTCACCCACGAGAAACGACCCCCGCGGGACGACGACCTCGACGAGAGTTCGCTCGGCGACCGCCTCGGGCTCGAGTTCGTCCGCGGTCTCGGGGTTGCCGGCGAGAGTGAGCGTCTCCCGGTCGACGAGTTGCTGGACGGTCGGGCGGTCAGCCCGAAGCCGGAGCATGTCACCGGCCTGGAGCGTCTTCTGGCCGATCGGCTCGATGAACTCCTCGCCGTCGCGGACGACCTGCAGGATGTCGGCGTCGAACGCGACGTGGTCGATAGCGTCGTCGACGGTCGACCCGATCAGCGGGGAGTCGTCGTCGACGACGACGTCGGTCAGGTACTCCTCGATGGCGTACTCCTGGACGTAGTCTTCGTCGACGGGGACGCGCTCGGGCAACAGTCGGTGACCGATGGTCATGAGATAGATGCTGCCGACGACGAGGACGATGAGTCCCAGTTGGGTGAACTCGAACATCGAGAAGGGCCGATCGAGCAGGCGAGCGGAGACGTCGCTCGCGAGGATGTTCGTCGAGGTGCCGATGAGCGTGAGCATCCCGCCGAACATCGAGGCATACGAGAGCGGAATCAGGAGTTTCGAGGGGGAGGTCTTCCCCTTGTGGGCGATATCGGAGATGACGGGAACGAGGATGGCGACGACCGGCGTATTGTTGATAAAGCCCGAGATCGGGCCGCTGACGCCGATCGTCGCAAGCAACTGTTTATCGAGGTCGTCGCCGGCGAACGCGGACATCTTGCGGCCGATGATCTGGACAACCCCCGTCTGGCTGATCCCAGAGCTGAGAATGAGCATCGCCAGCACGGTGATCGTCGCCGAGTTCGAAAAGCCAGACGTGCCTTCAGTCGTCGAGATCTCGGTGAAATTCACCACGCCGTCAGCTCCAAGCACCATCAACAGCACCATCACGAGGATAGCGGTCACGTCGATCGGGAGCCACTCGGTCACGAACAACACCAGTGCAACGACGATGATCCCGAAGACGACCACCATCTTTGGAGTCACCGCCAGCTCACCAGCACCGGTCGCCAGCGCAGTCGCTCCGATACTGAACGAGAAGAATCCGGACACGATTGACAATCAGGACTCAGTGGTGGTCACGTTTGAAGGCGCCGGTTCGGTATCATCTCGAGCCGATCGCAGCGATTCCGACACGCAGGCCGATCGAGAGGTCGCGCTTACTGTGATGACAGCCGCGAGCGGAACCGCTCGAGGCCGACATCGAGCATATCGGGGCTGACCGTCTGGAACTCACCGTCGGCAGGCAGGTAGGGGCGCACCGAGTCCCAGCTCTCGCGGGCGTAGCGTTCGTCTAACAGGACGCGCACGCCGACATCCTCGGGGCTGCGGATGACGCGACCGATCGCCTGACGGGCCTTCCGCACGGCGGGAATCGTCAGCGCGTAGGTAAAGCCGTCACCGAACGCGTCGTCGTACGCTCGGCGGACGGCTTTCGTCCGCGGACTCGAGGTGTTGACGATTGGGACACCACAGACGACTGCCGCAGCCAGCCGGTCGCCGCTGTAGTCGACACCCTCGGTCAGCGTCCCCCGCAGACTCGTGACGAGGACCTTGCCGTCGCCCGCGAAGAAGTCGGCTTTGAGCGACTGGGTCGTCTCGTCGTCGCTTGCAGCGTCGCGCAGGATCGGCTTGTCGATCCGGTCCTCGAGGACGCCGGCAGCCCACTCGGCTTCGGCGTAGCTGGGCATCCCGACGAGGACGTTACCGGGGAGCCGGGCGACCTTCGCGATGGCGTTGGCGTAGGACCGTCGCGTCGGGTTCTCCTCGCCCGGTCGGCCGCGATTGTCGTACGTGAACTTCGGCGCGGCGACCGCGAAGCTCTCGCGGTTCTCAGCGGGGAAGTGCAACCCGTATCGGCGTTCGACCACTGGCCGGCCCTCTTCGCGTGCGAGATACTGGAGCCCGGTTACCTCGGTGAACGCGTCCATCGGCTCGAGGGTCGCACTCATCAGGATGCCGCCACCGAACATCCCGAGTCGGTCACCGATGGCGTCGCTGGGGACGCAGTTGTGCAACGCAAGACGAGCGTTGTAAGCCCGCCGCCACGAGTCGGCGGGCTCGGTGTCGTCCCAGGTGCGCTCGAGTTCGATCTCGCGGAAATAGTCAGTGTGACCCTGCCGGTACCACTCGCCGAGGACGCGACCGACAGCGGGTGCAGCGCGGCTTCGGTCCTCGTCTTCAGCCTCGTTCAAGATTCGACCGGCGACCGCACCGACGGCCTCGGCGCGGACCCAGTCGGCGTCGCCGTAGCCCGCCTCGCGGGCCCACTCGCTGAGTTCGTCTTCGGCGGGCTTGCTCGGCTCACGGAGCGGGATTTCTTCGTCGTTCAGTTCGGTCAGGTTCGACTGCCAACCCCGGTAGTTCCGGTCGAGGAAGGCAGTCACGCGGCGGTCGAGTTCGGCTCGGAGATCACGGACGAACTCGAGGGTTCGGTTGAGTTCCTCGAAGGAGACGTCGCTGTCCGCGAGTTCCCCGCGCACGAGGTCGGCGTCGGCGGTCTTGGAGCCGCCTTCAGCCTGTCGGCCCTCGCGTTCGAACTTGATCGGCTGGATGACCCGCGAGAGTTCGGTTTCGGCGTCCCGCAGCGTCGCGTCGGCGACACCCTCGCTGACCAGATCGCGCACGCGTGGCTCTAGCATGTGGGCCTCGTCACAGACGACGAACGTCGAGTCGTCGAGCAGTGCGCCGGTGAAGGAGCCGACCGTTCGGGGATCGAAGGCGTGGTAGTAGTTTCCGATGACGACCTCGACCTCGCCGAGGGCAGCACCCATGACGGAGTGGGGACAGATGCCGTGTCTCACTGAGCGCGCGACCAGCTCCTCGGGCGTGACCATGCCGGCGTCGGTGAAATCGTAGGGGATCGCTTCGGCAGCCGCACCGTCTTCGTCGTCCGGGAGGTCCGCGAGGTACTGCGCATAGAACGGACAGTACTCTGTTTCGGCACCGACGGGACCACCCTCGCCGTACTCGGGCAGCTCGGGCGGATAGGGCGTCGGTTCGCCTGCGGTCTCGAGAAAGCGGCCGTCGCTGGCGCGAGTCCCGCTGTCGGCCAGCCCGATCTGCTGGCTGCGGGCGCGGGCAGCGAGATTCTGTGCGGTCGTGTCGCCGCCCTCACCGGTGAGATCGCGGGTGCGATCCCGGAGCGTCTCACAGCGGTCGTAGACGTTTCCATCGTCGATGCCCGCTGTGCCCTCGCGGTTGTACGGACAGACGTCTGCCTTGCCGACGAGAGTGAGTCCCGAGATCGGGTCCCAGTCGGCAGGGAGGTTCTCGTTGATCGTCTCGAGGTCGGCCTCGAACTGGCGCAGTTGCTGTTTGACGCTGGTCAGGACGAGGACACGCTCGTAGTCGGTATCTGGATCGCGCACGAGGTCGATCCCGGCGGTGAGCGCGATCATCGTCTTTCCGGTGCCACAGGCCCCTTCGATGACGGTGTAGCCGCCCTCCTGTCCCGTTTCGATGGCGGTTTCGATGCCGTCGACTTGCGGCTCGTAGGGGCTGTCGTGGCCGAAAATCGAGCGCCAGTTCGTCATTCCTGCCGTACTCACCGTCGGTCGGTCATAGGGTTGACGAACACGAGTGGCCGCTCGATCGTATTTAAACTGTAGCTCGAGAACGACGGAGCATCAGGACCACCGAGAACGTAACGCCTTCCAGTCCTGACGCTCTATCTCGGCTATGAGCGACACCGGTTCCATCGACGCCGACCAGTATCGGGACGAACTCGAGTCGAAACGCGCCGAGAAAGACGACTTCTTCGCGACCCATCCACAGTCGCCGATCCCGCCCGAGGAACGCGACGACTTCGACGGGCTGGACTACTTCGACCCCGATCCGACCTACCGCGTGACCGCGACGGCGACGGTCCACGACGACCCTGAGGTCGTCCTAATGGAGTCCACCGCAGGGAGAGAAGTGCGCTATCTCCGCGTCGCGACGCTGGAGTTCGACCTGAATCGTGACGACGAGGATCTCGAAGATGGAACCTTCGAGTTGGCTGCATATCAACAGGAGAGCCCGAACGCGGAGCCGCTGTTCGTCCCGTTCCGGGACAAGACCACAGGACAGCAAACCTATCAGGGTGGTCGCTACATGGAGCTCGAGGCGGACCGCGACCTCGAAGACGGCGACGAGCTCGTCGTCGACTTCAACCTCGCGTACTCGCCGTTCTGTGCCTACAGCGAGACGTTCGACTGTCCCCTGCCGCCCGAGGAGAACTGGCTCGAGATCGCGATTCCGGCGGGCGAACGATACGAATAGCGATACTGCCAGGTCGACCCTCGTGCTCGAGCGCGCTACGGATGTGAGTGGTTTTCGCAAGGGGTCGTTTCGACTCGAGCCACCGGCAGCGTTGCGGGCTGTACGACAGGAATTCGGGGCTCGAGTGGAAATAGAGGGGTTCGACCGGTCAGGGAGCGACGCCGACGGTCAACAGCGTGCCGAACTCGCGGTAGCGCTCGACCATCGCCTCGCGGGTGTCCCAGTCCTCGAGCGGGAACGCGTCGTCGTCGGGGATCGTGATCTCGCGGTCGGGAATGTTGTCCTGTTCGGCGACGTACAGACCCGCCTCGCGGAAGGCCGCGCGGTACTCGTCGCGATCCCAGCGGGTCATCTCGATGTCGATAAACTCCTGCCACTCGTGGGAGTGGACGTTCTCCTCGTAGTAGTTGACCGCACAGTAGAACGTGCCGCCGGGCCGGAGGATTCGGGCGATCTCCTCGAGGGTGTGGTGGGGGTCCGCGGCGTAGTAGAACGCCTCCATCGACCAGACGTGATCGATCGAGTCGTCGGCAAATGGAAGCGCATCGAAGTCGCCGACGAGGAAGCCAACGCTCGCGTCGTCAGTGTAACTGGCCGCGTTACGGGCCATTTCGGGTGCGCCGTCGAGTCCGTAGACGCGGCCAGCGCCCGTGGTATCCCGGAGTGCGCGGCCGGCGTAGCCGCTCCCGCAGCCGAGATCGAGGACGGTCTCACCCGGTTCGACTGGCATCCGTGCGAGCGCGTGCTTTGCGGTGTGCCAGTGTCGATCTTCCATTCCCTTGTCACGGCCGCTCGTTGCCCAGTCGTCGAACTCCTCGCGTACGCTCATAACGGGGCGATGTGTGACGCAGGAATAAACGCGTTCGCATGACGTCGCTCACAGTCGTGATTGAAGCCGACACGGTCGACGGACAACAACCCCATGGGAGTTATTCCCACTGTTATGAGAACCACCGACAGATACTTTAGGCTAGCCTAAAATATAGCAAGTGAAGGGTCGTCGGTGATCGAACTCCGTGGGCATCTGGAGTTCGCGATCCTCGGTGAGCCACACTGTCCCACCACCTCGCCAGTTTTGGACCCTTCCTCCGGGTTTCCGGAGTCCAGTTTCGACGCATGATATATCCGCACGCTTAAGGGAGTGCCGAAAGTTGTTCACGCCAGTATGGACTACAGCCTCGAGATAGACGGGACACCGGAGACGGTACCGGGCGGGACCGGCGTCCTTCTCTTGCATCCAAGCACTGGCGAAACCGACCGTATCGATACCGACTTCCTCAAAGCCGACACCGACCACTTCCTCGTCGTTTCGACGCGAACCACTGCCCGCGAAGTCAAACAGAAACTCGAGTACTACGATGTCAACGAGGAGTGTGCCGAAATCCTCGACACGCTAAGTATCGAACGCGGCTACTCCCGGCGGTCGTCCGATACCGTCCACTACGTCGCCGCCCCGGACAACATCGACGGCATTGTCGCTCAGATCGACGCCTTCCTCGACGCCCACAAGGGGAAAGTCCGCATTAGCTTCGATTCCGTCACCGAACTCGCCTATTATGCCGGTGACGAGCGAGCCCTCGAGGCCGTCGAGCGGATCCTCGCACTGCTCGAGGACCACGACGCCGTCGGTCTCTTTCATCTCTCGGAAGAGCCACACGATGACGCAGTCGTCGACGAGTTCCGCGGGCTGTTCGACGGTATCATCGACTTAGACGAGGACGGGAGCATCGACGCCGAGTTTTAACGACGAGGTGCAGTCGCGTTCGATCGCGAGCCCGCTCGAGGGTCGCCACGCGGCCTAAAAAAGCGAACAGTTACTCGTCGGCCAGCGAGTCGAACGTCTTCTCGGCCCACCGGATCGCGTACGCCGGGCCGTGCTCCCGATAGGCGTCCGTATCGAGCGCAGCGAAGGGGGCGGGAAGCTCGATCGCGTGTTTGATCGCCGCACACGCCAGTTCGGTTGCGTCGGCGAAATCGGTCTCGCCGCGAGCGACCGCCCGTGGCAGTCCCGCGACGCGATCCTCGAGTCGCGTCCCCGCATCCTGCCAAGCATCAGCGAGGGCTGGGTGGTCGTCGTGCCAGTCTGCGAAGACATCTCGGGTCTGGAGACCGATCCAGCCGTCGTACAGCGCGGCGGCGACCTGATAGGTGCCGTTCGGGTCAAGCGGGACTGCTCGATCGAGATCGCGATACGAGTCCTCGAAAAAGCCAATGAACTGTTCGGGCACCTCGAGTCCGAGCTGGACGAACGCCTCGGCGAGCAAAAAGTCGACGAACGATTCGGGCGAGCCCTCGACTCTGGGTTTGACCAACACGACCGGCGGCTCCGTCTGACGGGTCCAGGCGACGCTGCCATCGCCCGGCATTCCGACTGTGAAATCCGAACTCACATAGCGCGCGAGCAGCGTCGGTGCGTCTTCGGGCAGCCAAGCTGCCGGATAGCTGGCCGGCTCGAGGCTGTCGACGAGCAAGCCGAGGTCCTCAGCGAGCGCTGGTGGAAGGGTTTCGAAGTCACGCTCGCAGTCGAGAACTCGAGCGCCCGGTGCGTGAGCATCGCGGACCGACGTGAGCCGATCCGGGAGCGCACGAGTCTCGAACATCAGGCGAACGCCGTCTGGAAAACGAGCAGGATCGACAGCAGTGCCGATACGGCGACCGTGGAAAGAACAACCTTGGTTGCAGTGCTCATATGTGCCCCCTCGTATCGCCATTGCTTAAATCCATCTGTCTCCGTCCGCCGTCTCAACCCGCTCGTCCCCGTGTTCCGGTCGAATTACAACGACTCGAGCAGCCCCATTATACGGACGACTGTCAGTCAGTTCCGGCGTCTCCGCGACCCGTCCTGCGGATACGCCGGTAAATCGGTACAGCAGACCGTATACACCATCGTCATCGGTTTGCAACCAGTATTTCAGTTGGAACTCGATTCCCAGCTGAGTAGCGTTTTCCGGAGTGATTTCTCTGTGCTACAGTAGAACCGATCCGGTGGGTTCTGCGCGTCGATCACTCGTCGCTGTCGCCACTGTCGCGCCAGGAATCGGGGACGTCGATGACGTATCGGCCGTCCTCCTGGAGAGAGATGATATACTCTTCGCGGTTGTAGAGTTCCATCAAATTGAGTTCGTACTGGCCCGGTCGGACGATTTTGATACTCTCGAATTGTTTATTGAGCTCTTCCCGCAGGTCGTCGATCGACGGACGATCCCCGCTCGGTTCGCTGACGACGCGACCGTGTTCCGGCGGCTGATCGTCACCGGCTGTTGCGGCATCGGTCGGCTCGTCTGCATCGACGCCGTGTCGAGGTTCGGAGACGGCGGCTCCATCGGTGTGAGTCGGCAAGTCGCCTGCAGAAATGACCTCGCTTCGGGCGTCAGCCTGTGCCGAATTCTCGTCGTCTGCAAGCGTCGTGGTCGGCTCGTCCGATTGCTGGTGTGACGGCTCTCTGTCGCCGGATTCGTCGATCGTCTCGGTCTGTGTGTCGGTTCGGTTCTCGGGTCGCCGCGCCGTCTCGGGCCACTCAGCGAACGCCTCGCCGGTTGCGCCGTCGGCCTCGGTGGTGTCAGCCTCACCGCTCGAGGGCCACGACTGCTCCGACTCGACAGCAGCGCTCGAACCGTCGGGCGTGGACTGTACAGCAGGGTCGGGTGATTGTCGATTCCGCCCATCCGTCGAGTCGTCGTCTCTAGTGATCCAATCGCGGACGGTCTCCGTGGCACGGCTCGTGACGCTGCCCGACTCAGTCGATTCTGCGTCTGCTGCTTCCGTGTCGCCGGCCCCACCGGAGGAGTCTGCTGTAGCCGCAGTTGCGGGTGCAAACTGAAACTTGTTCCCGCCACAGTCTGGACAGCCCGACAGCATCTCCTTGGAACCGTCAGCGAACGTTCGACCGCAGTTCGTACACTGATGAGGCATTAATTACGGGAGACGAGCGCACTGATGAGCGTTTCGTCCTTGTGGAGCGTCTCGATCTGGTTAGCCGGTCCGATTACGGTGAGCTTCGTCTCCACCTTATCGCTACCCATAATGCGGCCAAGCAACGACGAATCACGGGCCTCGGACTTGGGATAGGTCTCGATCTCGATCCCGTTGAACTCGTCTGGACTGATTTCAGCCATCGTCACCTCGATGAGGCGACTCTCCTCGTCCGGCGTCAGCCCTTCCTCTAAGATGACGATGTTGCCGTCGTGGACGCCGTCTAGGATCATCCGAATCTTTTCCATCGTGGCCATTCCGTCCATGCGTTCGCCGCTGATCAGATCGATCTGGACGCCGTCGGACGGCTCCGAATCGTCTGTGTTGGTTGCCTTCGGCATTGATATCACCCGAAGAACTCCGCGATCTTGTCGTACACTTCGTCCATGTTGTCGCCTTCCTTCGCGGAGAGCGGCACGGTCGTGTGCTGTGGGAAGGCGTCCTCGATCCGTTTGACGCTCGAGTCCTCGAGGTCGGTCTTGTTCGCGAAGATGAGAACCGGAAGATCGCGAGACTCGATGATGCCGATCAACATCGTGTTGACCTGCGTGATCGGGTCTTCGGCGCTATCCAGTACGTAGATGACGCCGTCGACGTCTTCGCGTAGCCAGTGCATCGCCTCGGCGACGCCTTCGGTCGCTTCACGGGAGCGACGAATCGCGTCCTCTTCGTCGAGCTCGTCCGTGAACTCCTCGTAGTCGACCTTGGTCGTCACACCGGGCGTGTCGACGATGTCGATCGTCACCGTCTTGCCGTTGCGTTCGATATCGACGTTTTCTTTGCGGCGTGCGCGACGCGTCTCGTGGGGGATGTGACTCTCCGCACCGATGGCATCACCCGTCCAGTCGCGTGCAATGCGGTTTGCGAGCGTGGTCTTGCCGGCGTTCGGCGGACCATAGATACCGATTCGTTTGGGCTCCTGTTCCGAAAACAGGCGATCCGTCACCCGAGAGATACTATCTTTGAGTTCTGTGAACAGTCCCATCTGTTGGGCCCTCCAGCACCGCGGGGTGCATCTGCGCGTACTACTAAGCGAACTCACTTAAGCCTACGTCAGACATGTTGACACTCCAGACACGAAGAGTGTCAGCAATCAGAATGGAACCGGCAGATATGTCGGGGGAACAATATGTATTATACACATGCAGACGACTTCAGACAGTCCAGTCTTATCTCGCGGACACCTAGTGTGGAGAGCGTACTATCCTCCCGGCTGGGTCTCGAATACATATGCTTGGATGAGGATCACAACCACGTGTGATAACGATGTATTGTAATTAATCATCAATAATTAGTATCTTGATTAGTCTGAGTGAGTATTCCTGACGGAGTTGGGAGCCCCCCACCCCTTCGTTTCAACTGGAGAGCGTCGAGTGTGTGGGGGTTGGTGAGTGGCCTGAGAGCTGCCAGTTATCCCTCTTTTCGGGTTGAGATGGGTTCTACGGCACGAAACCGGACGAATTGGTGGTGTTAGAACGGATATAGTAATGAACTCTACTAATTACTAATATTAACAGTCCTAAGAAGATCATCTAGGAAGAACTAGTAATAAGAAACACATCTCTAGTAAAGTATGCTGTTCTGCTAGTTCTACGGTTACTGTTTCTAGCCAATCAACCTAAAACCTTCCCTTCTAGAAACCCGTCTTACCCCTCCCCCACCTTCGTAGCGTTCCACCTGAAACGAAGGGGTGGGGGGGACGCATATAGTAGACGCTAACATCTGATTCTGTTAAGCGGTAACAATCGTCTCAATAAATGTCCGAATTACACTTCTCTTGTCTCGTTCGAAACTAACGCACGGGTGCGAAGAATCAATTTCACTTGCTGCTCGTTGTTCTCGTATCATCACCATGTGAACCCAACCACACTCTTGTTATTCATTCCCGATCTGCTACTATCTTGTCTCTGTTTACCGCTTCCGTCTTTGTCTACCGGCTCCAATTATTACATTCACTTGCGCGTAACAAGATTCTATATAATAAAATATAAAATAAAAGTTCTCGAGAAACAGCGCCAACACAATTCGTCAGTATTGTCACTTCCACACGGCGATCATCCGAATCAGTACTCGGACGATTTCAATTCGAGTCGACTCGAGCGTCACTGATCGTCGTTCCAGCACGAGATGAAGGGAAAGGAAGGCTTTATTACCGTGGTTTTCCTCTGTTTCGTTTGCATCAACTGGACCCGACTCGGGTATCTGGAACTGTGGATCCATCTATGGACCCCATCAGACCATGAGATTCCTGATTCCCGACTCGACACTCCACACGAAATAAGGGGGCCTGTGTACGACGGATGTCAGACGACTCAGAAACCGCAGATTCGGACGAGGTTGAAATCGACGGAACGAGGGGGTTCTCGACGAACTTCGAGAACGCTGATCTCGGTGACGAGGAGTCGAATCAGGGGTTGTTTGACGATCTCCTCAGCGGTGAGCCCATCTTCGAGAACAAGGAAGTACTCCGTCCATCCTACACGCCACACGAACTTCCCCATCGGAGCGACCAAATCAACAAGATGGCGACCATTCTGGTGGCTGCCCTTCGCGGCGAAACGCCGTCGAACATTCTCATCTACGGCAAAACCGGCACCGGGAAGACCGCAAGCGCGAAGTTCGTCAGCAAGGAACTCGAGAGCACGTCCCAGAAGTACAGCGTCCCGTGTGACGTCGAGTACATCAATTGTGAGGTCACTGACACTCAGTATCGCGTGCTTGCACAGCTGGCGAACAAGTTCATCGAGAAGAACGAAAACCGGATCGACGAGCAACTCGCAACCCTCGAGTCGCTGCTAGACACTCTCGATGAGTACGATGCGACCGTCGACGCTCGCAATCCCCACGGGGCAAACGCGGACGACCAGTCCAACGACCAAGCGGCGTCGGATCCGTTTGAGGTCGCACTCGAGGACGCGACGGAGTCACAGACCAACGTTTCGTCTGGAGACGAAACCGAGTCTGAGTCAGGCGGTTCTCCACCTGAAGCAGAGGGGTATTCGGGATCGTCCGAATCGAAATCGACCTTGCCCTCCACCGAACCCGATTCGACACCGGTCGACGGCACCGGGGACGCGGCGGCTTCCGATTCGACCGCGCTTCCACCGGACCACCCGCTCGAGTCGACGCCGTTCGAGAGCCGCGAAGGGGTCGAAGCCCGTATCGAGGAACTCGAGGCCGACAGGGAGTCGTTCGAGGAGGTTCCGATGACTGGCTGGCCGACCGACCGCGTCTACAGCGTTTTCTTCGACGCGGTCGACTACGACGAGCGGGTCGTCGTCATCATGTTAGACGAGATCGACAAACTCGTCGAGAAAAGCGGGGACGATACGCTCTATAACCTCTCGCGGATGAACTCCGAACTCGAGAACTCGCGGGTCTCGATTATCGGCATCAGTAACGATCTGAAGTTTACCGATTTCCTCGACCCGCGCGTCAAATCCTCGCTCGGCGAAGAGGAAATCGTCTTTCCCCCCTACGACGCGAATCAGTTACGCGACATCCTCGAGCATCGCTCGAACGTCGCGTTCAAGGATGGTGCCCTCTCCGAGGACGTGATCCCGCTGTGTGCAGCGTTTGCCGCACAGGAACATGGTGACGCACGTCGCGCACTGGATTTGCTTCGCACCGCGGGTGAACTGGCCGAGCGCTCTCAGGCCGAAACGATCGTCGAGGAACACGTCCGGCAGGCCCAGGACAAGATCGAACTCGACCGCGTCGTCGAAGTCGTCCGGACGCTGCCGACTCAGAGCAAACTCGTGCTCTTTGCGATCATCTTGCTCGAGAAAAACGGCGTCCACAGCATCAACACGGGCGAGGTGTTCAACATCTACAAGCGTCTCTGTGAGGAGATCGACGCCGACGTCCTGACCCAGCGTCGGGTGACGGACCTCATCAGTGAACTCGACATGCTCGGCATCGTCAATGCCGTCGTCGTCTCGAAGGGTCGGTATGGCCGGACCAAAGAGATCAGTCTCTCCGTTCCACTCGAAGAGACGGAGGCCGTACTACTGAGCGATTCCCGGCTGAGCGATATCGACGACGTTCAGCCATTTATTCAGGCCCGGTTCGAGAACTGACGAGTAGCGTGGCCGCCGACATCGCGGTCGCATTCGGTTTGGTGTCAGCCGCTCAGTCGCGTCGGGCTCGAGAAACGTGTTCCACCTGACTCGTGATCGCACCGGTTACTGCTGTTTTCCATACCCCTCTATTTCCACTCGAGAACCCGGCAGACGACGGAGAACGCGGCTGACGTGGAGCTGGGTCAGCGTTGCAACTCAGGACCGATACCGACCAGCGGCCAGTGCGATACTGCCGCCGGCGACGCCAGCGATACCGGCGAGGTCGCCGTTCGACTCGAGACCGGACGCGAGACCTGCTGGTGTCATCGCTGCCGGCTCCGGCTGTGTGTCTGGCAGCTGGCTCGAGGGTGACGACGAAACGAGTATGCCCCCGAGGAGGTCGTCGACGGCCAGCCTGACGTGGCCGAGCCACGGGATCCGGTACTGTGCTTTGCCGGTGATCCATTCGGGTTTGACGATGTTGGTGTTGGCACCGCCACCCGTTTGATCGTAGCCGAGATTGTGGTCGCCTTTCGTGATGAAGCCGGCGTACGGTGCGGGACAGTTCGGAACCTCCTGACAGGTTGCGTCGCCGACGAACTCCGTGTTGGCTTTCGTATCGATCCAGTTTTCACCCTCGTCGACCCAGAAGTGGGCGCGATGGATAACCGGTGTCCTCGCCGGATTGCCGTTTGGCCTGAAGACGATGACGTCGCCAGGATTGCCGAACTTGGTGTAGTCGGTCTCCTGACCGCGCTCGAGGGTGACGACGCCGGTTCCCTCGAGTGCGCTATCGCCGACGAACCGGTCTTCCTCGACGACGAAGATGAGGTCTCCTCTGTACATGTTCGGTTCCATACTACCGCTCTCGACGGCGACGAGTGGCGGCCAGATCCCACTGACGCCGAACAGGAGGAGGGCGACGACGGCGACGATAGCGACGCTGCTCAAGACGTCTCGTGTCACCATGACAGTCTCGTCGTTCGTCTTGAGGAACCAGCGGATGACTCCGTCGTCTTCGATCGTCACGTCGTCGGAATCAGACGCGGTCGGTGAGGGTTCCGGTGACGGCGTCTGGGGACTGCCGGCGCGTTCATCCGACCGGTCGCGGTCGTCGTCGCCGGAATCGCCAGGAGAAGTCCCGGAGCTAGAGCCGCTCATCGTCACACGTTTCACCGGGCGCGAAAATCAACCTTCTGTTCGCACGGGCTATTTTGAGGAGCGAGAGAAGTTCGGCGGTTACGGCAAGGAGGATGTCACGGGTCGCGCGGCTCGGCGGTCGTGCCGTACCAGATGAGCGCGAGTACGCTGCCAACGGTGGCGACGATGATCGGGCCGGTGCTGACGACTGAGCGGACCGAATCGACTGCCAGTCGAATCTCTCCGATCCACGGGACCCGAACCATCGCCTTGCCGGTAACCCACTGGGCGCTGACGACGGTCGTATTCGCACCCGACCACTGTACCTGATCGTAGGCCGGATTGGCGTCGCCTTTCGTAATAAACCCATCGTGGGGCGCTGGACACGATGCGAGATCGGCACAGGTCGCACCGTTTAAATACGCGGGATCGGCCTTCGTTTCGACCCATCGTTCCCCCTGTTCGACTCGAAACTGGGCGCGATGGATCGTCGGCGTCTTCGTCGGATCGCCGTTCGGGAGGAAGATGATGACGTCACCCGGCTTCCCGAACCGTTGGTAGTTGCTGTCGTGGCCGCGCCGGTCGGTGACGATGTTCGTTCCCGCGACTGCACCATCACCGGCGAACCGTCCCTCGTCGACGATGAAAACGAGATCCCCTTGCTCGATGTTTGGTTCCATACTGCCGCTCTCGACGGCGACGAGCGGCGGCCAGACACCGCTGATCCCGACCAGTAGGCTGCCACTGATCGCGATGATCGCGACGATCGTTACGAGGTCTCGAATCGCGGTGCCAACTCGAGTGTCCGTCTCGAGTAGCCAGCGCCCGATCCCGTCGTCTGCGATCGTCTCCGCATCGCTACCACGTGTTCGCGGTCGTGTGCCGATGTCCTGTCCGCGGTCGTCCGACTCCGTCGTTGGGTCTCTATCCCGTCTCGAGAGCGCACCGAGACGGTCGGACCGATCGGAGTCTGACTTACTGGCGTCGGGACCGTCCATTGGCGTTCGATTTCGCCGACCTCGCCATCAACCTTCCGGCACCATCATCACCACGGCGTTCCCGTCACGAGTGTCGGACACGCCGATCGCTGATCCGCTACCCTTTTTGCGTCGCTCGCGAATGCGGAGTGTGTGCCACTCGAGGCTGCCGCCCGACTCGTGAGCGAACTCACGAGCCGTGGCTACAACGCCGAGCGCGAGGCGGTAACGCGGCTTACGGCAGCCGACGACCCGCGTGCGGCCCTCGAGCGCGTTCTCGAGGACGTCCCGGACGACGTGTTAGTCGTCCGGGCCGAACACGTCGAGGCAGCGCTTGCGACCGACGCTGGCGGGGCGACTCACACCGATGTCCCTGGCGGCTCGTCGGCAGATTCGACAGCCCCCGTTTCGACTGGAACACGCTCGGCGCAGGAACGCGATTCTTCAGTTCGATCTCCAGTCGAAGCTGGGGGGTCGAGTTCGGCGAATCGTGAAACCGACCCTGCGGTGCGCTCGCTCGAGATCACCGGCGACATGACCGGCGAGAGCACGGGGACCGGCGAGTACAGCGATTTCGTTTCCGTCTTCCGCGATCGACTCGATCGACTCGGCGCGAAACTGCGCGGGCGGGTCAACCACCGGCCGGCGACGGCCATCCAGGAGATGCCCGGCGGCAGCGAGGCCGCGATGGTCGGGCTGGTCAACGACATTCGCTCGACAGCCAGCGGCCACTGGCTGATCGAACTCGAGGACGCGACCGGGACCTTTCCCTGGCTCGTGATGAAAGACCGCGAGTACGTCGACCTCGTCGACGAGTTGCTCCACGACGAGGTACTGGCGATGGAGGGAACACTGGCGGACGACTCGGGAATCGCGTTCGTCGACTCGATGTACTTCCCCGACGTGCCCCGTACGTACGAGCCCTCGACGGCCGATCGTCACGTGCAGGCGGCACTGATCAGCGACGTCCACGTCGGCAGCCAGGAGTTCATGGAAGACGCCTGGAACGCGTTTGCCGACTGGCTGCATACCGAGCAGGCCCAGCACGTCGAGTACATGTTGTTGGCCGGCGATATGGTCGAAGGCGTCGGCGTCTACCCGGATCAGGACGAGGAACTCGACATCGTCGATATCTACGAGCAGTACGCGGCCTTCAGCGAGCACCTGAAGAAAGTGCCGGGTGACATCGAGATCGTCATGATCCCCGGCAACCACGACGCCGTGCGACTCGCGGAACCACAGCCGGGATTCGACGAGGAGCTCCGGGAGATCATGTCCGCTCACGACCCACAGATCGTAAGCAACCCTTCGACGGTCACGCTCGAGGGTGTCTCCGTGCTGATGTACCACGGCGTCTCGCTGGACGAAGTCATCGCGGAACTCCCCGAAGAAAAAGCAAGCTACGACGATCCGCACAAGGCGATGTATCACCTCCTCAAGAAGCGCCACGTCGCACCCCAGTTCGGGGGACACACCCGACTGGCCCCCGAAGAGAAAGACTACCTCGTGATGGAGGAGGTTCCCGACATCTTCCATACCGGTCACGTCCACAAACTCGGCTTCGGGAAGTACCACAACGTGCTCGCGATCAACTCCGGCTGTTGGCAGGCCCAGACGGACTTCCAGAAGAGCGTCAACATCGACCCCGACGCTGGCTTCGCGCCGATCGTCGATCTCGACACGTTAGACGTGACCGTCCAGAAGTTCAGCTAGCCGCGACCGCTCATTGCCAGCGGTACAGCTATTGATCGCGACCGCGTTAGCGACTGACGCCCGATCGATATGTCATCTCTAGACAGCAGTTTTTCCGCGGAGACCACCGAAACTGCGTTTCGGCCCGCGATCGACGCGCACACGCATCTGTTTCCCGAACGACTTACTGCCGCGATTCGACGCTCACTCAGCGATGAGACCGACTGGGAGTTTTCACATCCCGTGACCCGGTCGGCGATCGAAGCCGTCCTTCGCTCTGCGGGCGTCGCTGCCTCCGTCGCCCTTCCCTATGCCCACGAGGCAGGGCTCGCGCGGGAACTCAACGCCTGGCTCTGCGACCAGGCCGACTCGTCGGACCTGCTGATTCCGTTTGCGACGGTCCATCCCGACGACGAAGACGTCGCGGCCATCGTCCGCGACGCGTTCGAGGCGGGCGCTCGCGGCCTCAAGATCCACTGTCCGGTCCAGGAGTGTCGGCCCGCGGATTCGCGACTCGAGCCAGCCCTCGAGGTCGTCGCGGAGTACGATCGTCCGATCACCTACCACGGGGGCACCGCACCGATGTTCGAGGACAACCCCTACGTCGGCTTCGATGCCTTCGCTGAACTGGTCGGTTCCTATCCGGAACTGCGCGTCTGCTGTGCACACATGGGTACCTACGAGGTCGAGGCGTTTCTCGAGCTCGCACGCGACCATGCGTCAGTCTATCTCGATACGACGTTCGCGATGTCGACGTCGGCCCCGGAGACGATGGGGTTCGATCCGTCCTCGATCGCCGACGAGACGGTCGTCGAACTCTCGGAGTCGATCATGTACGGGTCGGACTTCCCGAACATTCCGTACCCCTATCGCAACGAGCGGGCTGGCCTCCTCGCTCGCGACCTGCCACAGGAGACGATGCGAGACGTCTTCTATCGGACGGCGATCGACTATCTCGGCCTCGAGTCCGAGCCAGTCCTTGGAGAGACGACGGAGAGTGCGGCCGATGGCTGACTCGAGTCAGTTGGTACTGTAGCTCGTGGGCTCGAGCCGAAATCGCACCGTCGGCGCGCCGTCGAATCGCGGGCCGCGGCCGCGTCGTTCGAAGCCAAGTTCGTCGGCAGCGCGTTCGATCGCGGTGGCATCCTGTGCTGCGAGCACTTCGACGGCCATCGACTCGCGCTTGGCAAACCGCACCGGTTCGGCTAGCAGTCGCTTGCAGGCGTCGTTCGTCCCGTCGAGTTGGGTGACATGAACGGTGTCTTCGCGCGCGTCGAAGCTAATGAATCCGAGCAGGTCCTCCGGATCAGAGCCGTCGTACTGTGTGTTCCCGAGATCCGCGTTCGGATCGTGGCTGCCGTCCTCTGCGACGCGCACCGTGCGGTCGTGGACGAGATTTCGCATCACGTCTGTCGGGGAATCGGCAATCGACGCGAGCGCGTCGGCATCGGCCTCGAGTGCGTCACGTATGTTCATCGACGTATGGTGACGCTGCGCACGACAGTGAATGTTACCCTGCCCGATTGACGACGCCATGCCGGTTCCGCCACACGTTTTGGCAGCGGACGGGCCGTGACCGGGGTGGCAATCAGTGGTTTCGGGACTCGATCGTCGACAATTGGACGGATAATAAAAACGGGGACGATGGGACACAGTTATCTGCCCGCTCTGGTAACGACTCGAGTATGAGTCACAGCATCGCACTGCGAGCCGTCTGTGAGGTGGCAGCATGCGCGTCGTAGCCAAGTTCGGCGGAACGAGTCTCGGTAGCGGGGATCGAATCAACCGCGCCGCGGACTCGGTTGCTGCTGCCGTCGAAGACGGCCACGAGATCGCTGTCGTCGCCAGCGCGATGGGGTCGACGACCGACGAACTGCTCGACGAGATCACCTTCGAGACCGACGATGCCGACCGCGCCCAGATCGTCAGTATGGGCGAGCGGACGTCGGTCCGGATGCTCAAGGCCGCGCTGTCGGCTCGCGGGATCGATGCGACGTTCTTAGAGCCCGGCAGCGAGGAGTGGCCGATCATCACCGACGAGTACGGTGAGGTCGACGTCGAGGAAACCCAGCGGCGCGCCAAAGAAGTCGCCGCGGAGATGGACGGAACCGTGCCGGTCATCACCGGCTTCCTCGCGGAAGGGCCAGATGGTTCGATCACGACGCTCGGCCGTGGTGGCTCCGACACCACGGCGGTCATGATGGGTAAGTACATGGACGCCGACGAGGTCGTCATCGTCACCGACGTCGAAGGCGTCATGACCGGCGACCCGAACGTCGTCGAAGGAGCTCGCAACGTCGGTGAGATTTCCGTCGACGAACTCCGGAACCTCTCGTTCCGCGGTGCCGAAGTCGTCGCCCCCTCTGCGCTGTCGTACAAAGACGGCGGCCTCGACGTCCGTGTCGTCCACTACCAGCACGGTGACTTGCTGTCGGGTGGGACGAGCATCGAAGGCGAGTTCAAGAACCTCGTCGACCTGCGCGAGCGACCGCTTGCGTGTCTGACCGTTGCCGGCCGCGCGATCCGCAACCAGCCCGGCATCTTTAATCACCTCTCTGACTCGCTCGCCGAGAGCGAGATCAACATCGACGCGGTCGCCAGCGGGATGGACACCGTCACGTTCTACATCGACGAGGAGGAGGCCGAACGCGCCGAAAACATCCTTCACCGCGAGGTCATCGCGCGTGACGAACTCTCGAGTGTCACCGTCGACTCGCCGGTCGCCGTCGTCCGCGTCACCGGCGGCGAACTCCCCAACCAGCCGGGGATCATCAGCGAGATCGTCAACCCCCTCGCCGAGGCCCGCATCCAGCTCAACGACATCATTACCAGCGCGACCAGCGTCGCGCTCTTTGTCGACTGGGACGACCGCGAGGAGACCCTCGAGCTAACGCAGGACCTGTTCTAACCCGGGTCACTCGGCCCGCGGGTTCGTTTACTGCTGACTGACTGATTGCTCGTCGTGAGAGTCGTATTAACGAACGTATTCTCCCCGTAATACAGCGATAGCGAGTTCGTAACGAAGGTGGTTGGTGGGTACACTCCAGCCATGAGTACCGATCCGACAGTGACGGCGGTCTTCGCGGAGATCGACCCCGATCCGGACGCGATCCTCGAGGCCCACGGTGCGGATGATCCCGATACGCTCCTCGCAGGTAGCAGCGAGCACGATCCGAGCACTGACGAGACGATCGACGCCGACGACGTGACGGCAGCGGACGTGTTCGCCGACCTCGAGGCAGCCGCACGTGAGGTGACGGTGACCGAGAGCGATCGCGAGCGTGCGTCCGATGCCGGGTCCGATCTGGAACTCGTCGGTCCCGCGCCGACCGAGACGCGGATTCCGTCCGCCGCGTTCGGGATCGATGACGTCGAGATCGTCGACGCACCGACAGCGATCTGCTGGGACGGGCCCGAAACCGACGGCGCGACTCGCTGATCTGGCTCCGACAGCGGTGCCGCCGCGTCGGAACGCGAACGTGGGTCTACAGGCTCGCGAGAACGCCGCGGGCACGGTCTCGCAGCGTTGGTTCCGGTTCGGGCTCCGACTGGCCGAGTTGCCGTTTTGCGACCGAGCGCACGCCCCGTCGTGCGGACTCCGAACGCATCGCAGCCGCCGCCCAATCGGGGAGCTGTGACTCGAGTTCCTGTCGCTTCTGGGCTTTTAGCTTGCCGAACTGGCGCAGCGCCAGACCGATACCGAGAAACAGGCCAGCGTCGAGCAACTCACGGCGGAACCGATCACGGTCGTTCCGGACCGCGATCGCTTTCACCAGCGAGAGCGCACCGATCGCCAAATAGACCTTCGAACGCTTCGACGGATCGCCGCGGAGCAGCTGTTGGAGCGCCATGCGGCGGTGGCTACCACGTTCTCGCTGATAAAGGTCTGCCGGCAGGAGACGGGCCCCTGTCGCGGTCGTAGTCGTGGTCAGACGCGGTCGAGCGTGAGGGTGCCTCGGTAGCGCTGTTCGTCGATCGGCTCGATCGAAAACCCAAGCCGCTCGTAGAACGGGCGAACGCCGTCGTCGAATCGCGCCGTGAGCCGCCCTTCGCGCTCGAGGGCTGTCTCGATCAGTGCCCGTCCGATCCCTTGGTCTCGATGGCGACGCCGGACGCCGACTGCGCCGACGTGGGCCCCGGATTCGCGCTCGAGCGGCTCGAGAACGGCCGTGCCGAGGATTCGGTCGCCGTCGCCCGCACGTGCCGTCATCCCGTTGCGATCACCCGCGACGAAGACGTCACCGGCGTCGATTCGACCCTCGACGTCGCCGGGCTCGAGCAACGCGGCATCGAGAATGCGTCGCACCTCGAGGGCATCGCCAGTGGTGGCCGTTCGGACGAACACGGCGTTATCCACCCTTGATCAGTCGCAACACCGTCACGTGGTCGCTTTCGACTGGCTGATCCTCTGGAACCGGGCGACCGTCGACGAGCACGCTCACCTCGTGGGGACTCAACTCGACCGCACGCAGGAGATCGGCGTACGTCGGCGTTGTCTCGGCAGTGTGCTCGTCATGACGATCGGACGCGGCGGCCACCGCCTCGAGCTCGAGTTCGTAGATATCTTCGCCTTTGACGTCGACGGTGACGTGCATACGCCGCGTTACGAGGCGACAGCCTTGAGCGCGTCGCTCCGGCAGTGGGAGGGCCATCTCGTCTCATTAGTCCGTCGTCGGTTCGTCCGAGCCAGTCCCGGATCGCCGGTTTCGAACGCTTCGTCGGTGGCCGTACAGCGCCCGTGCAATCGCGCCGAGTCCAAGCAGGAGGACGAGCAGGTTGACCACGCCGCCGACGATGGGCACTACGGAGAGGGCGGCACCGACCAGCAGGCCGAGGATGAGCGCAAGCCAGCGGTTGCCGATGCCGACCAGCGAGAGGACCCACGCTGCGATGGCGAAGAGCCCATAGATGACGCCGATCCACAGTAGCAAGGCGAAGACCAGCGTGCCGATGATCGACAGTGGGATCCCAACGATGGTGATCGCGAGCGCGATCAGCAGGACCGGCACGCCGATGAAGACTCCCAGCCCGACCAGCCCGGTGCGAAGCGGTCCCGTCGCGACGCTGTCAGCGACGCGGCCGGAAAACCGCGGGAACAGCGCGAGCAACACGGCTCCGAGCAGGAGGTTTATCATGAAGGAGTAGACCGTGAACAGCCACGTCGCGAACGGCTGGACCGTCGGCGCGACGTCGACGCCCAGCGAAGGATCCTCTTCGATGTCGCCCGCGACCGCGTCGGTGTTGCCCTCGAGATCGCCGTCGTAGCGCAGATCGCCCGCGATCGAGGCAGTCTCACCCAGCCGGATCGTCTCGGCCCCGATCTCGGCGTCGTCCTCGAGCGTGCCGTCGATGGCCACGGACCCGGCACCGGCCGTGAACGTGCCGTTGACGGTACCGTTTTCGGCCACCGTCACGCTCCCTGCGCCGACCTCGACGTCGCCATCGACGGTGCCCGCGATCGTCACACTCCCCGCGCCGCCCTCGAGATCACCGTCGACCTGCCCTGTCTCCTCGATTTGGACGTCGCCCCCGGCGGCGCTGACGTCGCCAGTGACGGTACCCCGGACGATGACGGTGCCACCGACCGCCTGCAGACTGTCGATTGTCTCGCCTTCCTCGACGACGACTGTCCCGCCGGCCCGGGCGTCGGACTGGGCAGTGACAGTCGCCGGGACAGCACCGATGACGACGATGGCGACCAGCAACGCGATGACGAGCCGTGATCCTCGGTTTTCCCCGCGGTTCATGTCTCGTCGTTCTACGAGCAGGCTCAAAAACGTGTTATGCAGATATCAGGATCCGTGTCGGTTTTGATTCGGCTCCCAGACGCGCCCACCAGTCAGCCCGCGACTCGAGACCGACCTTCGGGCGATTTATCTTCCGTCCCGCTCTGGTGCCGGTATGAGCGAGGCCGAGGCCGACGCCGAGGCGGCGGGGCCGACCCCCGGGAAGACGGAAGTCTGGATCGAGAAGTACCGGCCGGAGCGACTCGACGAGATCAAAGGCCACGAGAACATCGTTCCGCGGCTCAAACGCTACGTCGAGCAGGACGACCTCCCGCATCTCATGTTCGCGGGGCCTGCCGGCACCGGGAAATGTGTCACTGGAGAGACGCCCGTATTGACGAACGAAGGCGTTGCTCCAATCTCGACTGTCGTCGGCGATGTCGACGGATTCGAGACGCCAGACGACGATCTCGAGATCCTGACCTACGACAACGACGGCTCGTTCGAATATGTCGCGCCGTCGCACGTCTTCTCGAAGGAAGCGACCGACCTCGTCTCGATCGAGACGCGAGACGGAAACGAGTTCACGGTCACGCCGGAACACAAACTCCTCGTGGCCGACGAGGCGGGGCTCGAGTGGCGAGAGGCCGACACGCTGTCCGGCGACGAGCGTCTCGTTCGACCGCTTGAAACCCCGCCCGCCGCGGCTGATTCGTCCCTGTCGCTCGACTGGCTCTCGTCGATGGATGGCGACAGGACGTTCGTCAACGTCTCGGAATCGTTCGCCGAGCGATACGCTATTCCGGCCGAAGAGAACTACGTCGGACAAAAGAAGACGGTGATCGGCTGCCTTCGACGAGGCTATTCGATAGACGAAATCGCTACGGAGTACGATATCGCTCGGAAAACAGCGCGGAACTACAGACGAGAGATCTCGATCGATCTCGAGGAGCCGTCGACAACCTGTTCGCTGGCGTATCTTCGATCGCTCGATGTCGCCGAGACGGAGCTTCGGGACCACGTCGAATCCGTCCAGTACGCCACGCCGTACAACAAGCGATCCAGTCCGATTACGCCGCCGTGGGAACTCACGCCGGAACTGGCGCGCTTCGTTGGTCTCGCGATCAGCGAAGCGCGGATCGATAACGGCCGGATCAAGTTCTACAACACCGACGACGGACTCCGAGAGGCGTTCGAACGGACCGCACGTGAGCTGTTCGGCGTCGAAACGACCAGGGGTATGCAGAAAGACGTTCCGTACGTTGAACTCCGGACGAAGTCGCTCCACCATTTCCTCGAATCCTGTTTCGATGTCTTCGGCGACTCCCCGGAACCGGCCATCGGTTCGACCCTCGTTCACGCACCGGACGACGTTCGAGCGTCGTTCCTGCAGGCCGTCTTCGATTCCGAGGCGTACGTCGCGGATCAGGGAACGATCGAACTGACGCAGAAAGACGAGTCGCTGATCACTCTCTGTTCGTATCTGCTTGCCTCGTTCGGTGTTCCGACCCGACGGAAACGCGTCGAGAAGACGGCAACGAACGGCTCCGGACCGAAACGAGAGTACCACGCGCTGTACATCTCGGGCGTCTCAGCGCTCTCGCAGTTCGAAGACGCTATCGGGTTCTCTATTACCGACAAGCGCGAGCAGCTCGCCGACGCGACTTCTGGTTCAGGGAATCCGAATCACGACACGATGCCTGCACAGGCGGCCGTCGACGACCTCTGTCAAACGCTCGCGTTACGAAAAGAACCGCTGGTGACCGACACGCTGAACCCTGACACTCCCGGCCGCGAATCCGCTCTCGAAGACATCGATCGCGTTCTCGAGGCGGCGTCCGACCGACTCGAAACGGCACAGCAGGTCACGCGAGACATCGAGCAGGTGCGATCCGAAATCCGTTCGGTGAGTGCCGTTCCGACGGCCTGGGCCGATGAGCGCGATGCGCTGGAACCGCTTGAAACACGAAAAGCGGTCGAATCCGAAGCCGGGGTTCGGACGGATCGATTGCTCGAATACGCGGATGGACGACGGTCCCCGACCGCGAGCCGTGCAGGTGAGTTGCTCGTCGCACTCGAGTCGCACGTCGAAACACCCGACACTGCGTCCGTACAGGAATCCCTCCGGACGGCGATCAACGCGCTCGGTGTCTCGGACAATCGGATCGCCGACGGAACAGAACTGTTCGGCAGGGATGTTCGAAATCTCGTGGAAAACGACGATCACAACCTCGCGTCGCTGCCGCGGTTCGAAACCGTCGCCGATCGTCTTCTCGAGATTGCCGACGAGATGTGTTCGATGGCGGTTGTCGAACGGATAGTCGAACTCGATCGGCTCTCCCGCGGAACGCTCTACTTCGACCGGGTGACGAACGTCGAGCGCGTACAAGACGAGCGACGCGTTTACGATCTCACTGTGCCCGGGACGCGAAACTACGTCGCCGGTGACGTGCCGACGGTCATGCACAACACCACGGCTGCACAGGCCATCGCCCGCGAGGTCTACGACGACGACTGGCGTGAGAACTTCCTCGAGTTGAACGCCTCCGACCAGCGCGGCATCGACGTCGTCCGCGACCGCATCAAGGACTTCGCGCGCTCGTCCTTCGGCGGCTACGACCACCGTATCATCTTTCTCGACGAGGCCGACGCGCTCACCTCCGACGCCCAGTCTGCGCTGCGCCGGACGATGGAGCAGTTCTCGAACAACACCCGCTTTATCCTCTCGTGTAACTACTCGAGTCAGATCATCGATCCCATCCAGTCGCGGTGTGCGGTCTTCCGGTTCACCGAACTCGGTGAGGACGCCATCGAGGCACAGGTCCGCGAGATCGCCGCCACCGAGGACATCGCGGTGACCGACGACGGCGTCGACGCGCTCGTCTACGCGGCCGACGGCGACATGCGCAAGGCGATCAACGCCCTGCAGGCCGCGGCCGTTATGGGTGAAACCGTCGACGAAGAGACCGTCTTCGCGATTACCGCCACCGCCCGCCCCGAGGAGGTCGAGGCGATGGTCGAGTACGCCATCGGCGGCGACTTCACCGCCGCCCGTGCCGCCCTGGAGGAGCTGCTGACCGACCGCGGGCTCGCTGGCGGCGACGTCATCGACCAGCTACACCGCTCCGCGTGGGAGTTCGACATCCCGGAGCAGGCGACGGTGCGGCTGCTCGAGCGCCTGGGCGAAGTCGACTACCGGATCACCGAGGGTGCCAACGAGCGCCTGCAACTCGAGGCGATGCTGGCGTCGCTGGCGCTCGAGGACGACGCCTAACTTAGAACCCGTCACCGGCGTCGACGCCACGACACACGATACCGATTTGACCCTTGTTTTCGACGATGTCGACGCGCCAGCCGTGCGCGTCGGCGATGCGCTCGACGGTCTCGAGGTCGCCGTCGGCCCCGTCGAGCACAGCCGAGTGGCTGGCGACCGGTTCCGCCGCGTCTGGCTCCGTCTCGAGAGCGGCAGTTGCCTCGGTGTCCGTGTCCGGACCGTACTGTGTGAGATAGAAGCCATCGTCAGTCACGTCGACGATGACGGCTGGGACTGGGCTGTCGGCAGTGACGACGAGCCGAAACAGACACTCGAACAACTCCCGCAGCCGGACCGTATCAGCCGCGAGGACGCGATCGGTCGCGTTCTGCGTGACGAGTCGTGTGTCGCCGGTGTCGACGCCGATCCAGGCTCGCCGTGCGATGTCGTGGACGCCAACGGGCTCGGCCTCGACGAGTGTGTCTCCCTCGGCGATCGCGGCCACTCGCTCGAGTCGCTCCGCGATGCGCTCCTGTGCGTCCGCGACGGTCGCGACGTGGTCGTCGGCACTGGTGTCGGCAGCGAGGTCGAGGTAGCTGCGTGCGACGTTCAGCGGCGGCCACATCTCGTCGTCGAGTAGGTCCGTGATCGCCTCGAGTCGCGCGTCGGTAGCGGCCCGCGCTCGTCTGCTGCGGTGCAGTTCGGTCACGTCGTGGTAGACGAACAGTCCGGCTGCGTCGTCGCCCGTGGTAGTATCACCGGCCGCGGTCGTCTCGAGCGGGACCAGCGTCACCCGGTATTCGCGGACGTCGTCACCGGTGTCGTGGCGGCGCTCGAACTGACGCCGTTCGCCAGCCTGCAACGCCTCGTGCAGCATCGTCCGTCGGTGCTCGAGGCCGGACGGGACGAGCCACTCGTCGACCGGGTCGCCGACGACCTCGTCGGGATCGGTGCCGAAGACGTCGGCGACGGCGTCGGTGGCCGCTCGCACGACGGGGTCGCCGTCTTCGCGTTCGTACCACAGGGCAGGGACCGGGAGCGCCGCGACGGCCGTTTGGAACCGGTCGCGGTCCGGTTGGCAACGCGGTTCGTCACGACAGACCCACTCGATCTCGTCCGCGAGGTGGACCATGGCGTCATCGGTGTCCCGACGGACGTAGCCATCGATGCCGTCGGTCGACCGCGCGGCCCCCGGCGTGAACGAGCCGTCGGCAAAGAGGACGACCGGCGTCGATCCGCAGGCCGCGACGACCTCGAGCAGGTTCGCACCCGCCGCCGTCGTCGGTGTCTCGGCGAAGACGACGCAGTCGACCGCAGGCGCCCAGTTTTCGACCCGCTCGATCGTCGTCGCTGGGCGGACGGACCGACCGGGACCCGACCCGGACTCGACGGTCTCGAGGCGCTCGGCGCCGTCGCTGGCCGTCGCCTCGCTGGCGGCGACGTAGAGGATCGGTCGCGGTCGCGTGGTCGCGGTCGGCTGTGTCATGCGGTGGGCCAGTCGATACTCCATACGCGTTTCCGATCTCCCTTAAAAATTTACTGGCCGACTCGAGGCAGATACCGGGCCGCCACTGTGACTGTCGAACGACAGTTCGTGCTGGCTCTCGTGGTTCGACGCTGCTCGCCTTCGACGGCGCCTCGCGTTCGATCGCTGCCCGTCCCGTGGTCGCTGCGAGTCTGACTGCCGTCGGCGGGATGGCGACCGGTTTCGGCTCGGCCACGGTTGCGGAACTGTTTTACGCGCTGCACGGGCAATAGACGCGTAATGAGCGAACTAGAGGAGGAGTACCGCCTCGAGTACTTCGAGGAGGAAGGGTTCGAGCGCAAGGAGTGCCCGAAATGTGGCGCTCACTTCTGGACGCGCGACCACGACAGGGAGACCTGTGGTGAGCCGCCCTGCGAGGAGTACGGCTTTATCGACAACTCGGGGTTCGACGACGAGTACAGCTTAGAGGAGATGCGTGAGGCCTTTCTCTCCTACTTCGAGGATCACGACCACGACCGCATCGAACCCTACCCGGTCGCGGCGAACCGCTGGCGCGACGACGTCCTGTTGACCCAGGCATCGATCTACGACTTCCAGCCGCTGGTCACGAGCGGCGAGACGCCACCGCCGGCGAACCCGCTGACGGTCTCTCAGCCCTGCATCCGGATGCAGGACATCGACAACGTCGGCAAGACGGGCCGCCACACGATGGCCTTCGAGATGATGGCCCACCACGCGTTCAACACGCGCGAGGACGTCGACGAAGACGAATACGCCTATTACGGCGAGGTCTACTGGAAGGACCGGACCGTCGAACTCTGTGACGGCTTTTTCGACTCGCTGGGCGTCGATCTCGAGGAAGTCATCTATATCGAGGACCCGTGGGTCGGCGGCGGCAACGCCGGCCCCGCCATCGAGGTCATCTATCGGGGCGTCGAACTCGCGACGCTCGTCTTCATGTCGATGGAGCAAGATCCCGACGGCGAGTACGAGATGAAAGACGGCAACCGCTACAGCCCGATGGACACCTACATCGTCGACACCGGCTACGGGTTAGAGCGGTGGACCTGGGTCTCTCAGGGGACGCCGACCGTCTACGAGGCGGTCTACCCCGACATGATCGCCTTCCTCAAGGAGAACGCTGGCCTCGAGCACACCGACGAGGAAGAGGAGCTGATCTATCGCGCGGCAAAGCTCGCGGGTCACATGGACATCGACGAGGCCGAGGACATGGAAACCGCCCGCAGCGAGATTGCCGCCGAACTCGACGTCGACACCGCCGAACTCGAGGCACTGATGGAGCCCCTCGAGGACATCTATGCCATCGCCGACCACTGCCGGACGCTGGCCTATATGCTGGGCGACGGCATCGTTCCCTCGAACGTCGGGACGGGCTATCTCGCACGGATGGTCCTCCGACGCACCAAACGGCTCTGTGACACGGCCGGCGTCGACGCGCCGCTGGACGAACTCGTCGATATGCAGGCCGAACGCCTCGAGTACGAGAACCGCGACACGATCCGCGACATCGTTCGCACCGAGGTCGAGAAGTATCGTGAGACGCTCGAGCGCGGTGGCCGCCGGGTCGAGACGATGGCCGAGGAGTACGCCGAGACGGGCGAGCCGATCCCGACCGAGGAACTGATCGAACTCTACGACTCACACGGGCTCCAGCCGGACATGGTCGAGGAGATCGCCGCGGACGCGGGTGCCGAGGTCGACGTCCCCGACGATTTCTACAGTCTCGTCGCGAAGCGCCACGACACGCCCGAAGCGGTCACCGAGACCGAGGAGGGCGAAGACGAACGCTTCGAGGACCTGCCGGAGACGGAGAAACTCTACTACGACGATCAGCAACGAACGCAGTTCGAGGCGGTCGTCCTCGACGTCTTCGAGCGCGAGGACGGCTACGATGTCGTCCTCGATCAGACGATGTTCTACCCCGAAGGCGGTGGCCAGCCTGCTGACACGGGGACGCTCTCGACTGACGACACGACCGTCGAGGTCGAAGACGTCCAGATCGAAGACGACGTCATCCTCCACCGGACTGACGAGAATCCCGGCAAGGGCGAACTGGTCAACGGCCAGATCGATGGCGGCCGTCGCCGGCAGCTGATGCGCCATCACACGGCTACCCACATCGTCATCCACGCTACACGGCAGGTGCTTGGCGAGCACATCCGCCAGGCCGGTGCCCAGAAAGGCGTCGAGAGCTCCCGGATCGACGTTCGTCACTACGACCGCATCAGCCGCGAGGACGTCAAGCGAATCGAGGACCGCGCCAACGAGATCGTCATGGACAACACGTCGGTCACTCAGGAGTGGCCGGACCGCCACGACGCCGAAGCCGAACACGGCTTCGACCTCTACCAGGGTGGCATCCCGCCGGGCGAGCAGATCCGGCTGATCCACGTCGACGAGGACACCCAGGCCTGCGGTGGCACCCACGTCGCCCGCACCGGCGACATCGGCGCGATCAAGATTCTCAACACTGAACGCGTCCAGGACGGCGTCGAACGGATCACCTTCGCCGCCGGCGAGGCCGCCATCGAGGCGACCCACGAGAAAGAAGACGCCCTCTACGAGGCTGCCGAGATCCTCGATGTCTCGCCCGAGGACGTCCCCGATACCGCCGAACGGTTCTTCGAGGAGTGGAAGGACCGCGGCAAGCAGATCGAGGACCTGAAAGAACAGCTCGCCGAAGCCCGCGCTGGCGGCGGTGGCAGCGGCGAGGAAGTCGACGTCGGCGACGCGACGGCCGTCATCGACCGGATCGACGCCGACATGGACGAACTGCGCGCGACCGCCAACGCCCTCGCCGAAGACGGCAAGATCGCTGTCCTCGGCAGCGGGGCCAGCGGTGCCCAGTTCGTCGTCGCCGTCCCCGACGACGTCGGCGTCAACGCCGGCGAAGTCGTCGGCGAACTCGCCTCGAAGGTCGGCGGCGGTGGCGGCGGCCCGGAAGACTTCGCACAGGGCGGTGGCCCCAACGTCGACGACCTCGACGGGGCGCTCGAGGACGCCCCAGAAGTCCTGCGTCAGATCCTGAACGCATAACGGGTTCGCGCCAGTTTCGCTTTCGATTCCGGTAGCGCGCTACGTTTGTTCGTCCGTTCCAAAAGTCGGTGAGTGAGCCGCGCTCGAGTAAGGCCATCAAATATCAGTCCTGATCGCGCCGGTCTCGAGGGCGACCAGTATTCTCGGTGTCGTGATCGCCTTGCTGTGTGTACGTGCTGGAATCCGGGAACGCGGTCGGTTTGTGGAACGAAGTCGTCTCGAGGAAATCCGCATCTCTGGGCGGCGTCCAGCCCTTTCGGACGACGACCGTGTGCCCGCTCGGCAGTTCCGCACTGTACCATTCGAGGGTCTCGTCTCTAACGCCGTGAGTGATTAACCCTACCCGACGCAGTCTCGCGGTCAACAAGACAAATTTACTGCACGAGTGGTTCAAGCACCGACTCATTCCAAATATACCGACGTTGAAAGCCTACATTTTGAAAAGAGTTGAGACAATTAACGAACCAAGTATCTAGACGTATATTACTGGTAAATATCTATCGTAATCATTATGAAATCCGACTATTCGAGAATCGTCTTGAGAGTGGCCGTCTCGTCGATCCAGTCCGACGGAATCGAATCGTGCTCGAGCAGTTCAACGAGGTCACCACCGCCCGAACGATCGTCCGTTCCGGCGACGTCACCGATTTGCATCGATTCACCCGGTGGAACGGTCACGAGTTGTATCTCATACTCGTCGCTGGGCGGGAGCGCGTATCGATCGATTACCGCATTTCGGTCCAGCGTCCGGTCGAATTCGGACAGTCGATGGAGCCAGAACGTTCCCTCAGGTCGGTCTGGTTTGAATCTGAGGAGTCGCTCACTGGTTCCAGTTTCGACTTCGATGATGATCGAGTGATCGGCATATGGGTCAGTCATATATGATTATAGAACTGATCACATTCAAAAATTTATGACGATCGATTCCACATAGTGATTATCTCACATATTATTATCACTTATCATATTTTCCTGTTCGAGAGACCTCTCCTGTGTGAATATCTATATCATATTCATAACTATTCAGATTTCTGGCAGACAATTGACTGTCTTCGTACTGAATAGTGATGTACGGCATACCATCGTATCCTTCCGAAGGTGCCTCGATTCTCCAGCGCTGGGACCCATCACGGTTGAACGCGATTATGTTCCGGTCCAATTCTTCCTGTGATTCTCGCCGGACTCGCAGGAGGACGACGATTGTCTCTTTGGCGACGAGAACGTCTGCGATCCGGTGCTCGAATTCGATTTCCTCATCACCGATTTGTAGCCTATTGTTTGTATATGATGTATTCACCATGGTGATCGTGTTACGTATTTTTAAGGAAACTCTCCAGATCACTAAGGTCTTCCCACCCTTGGACAAACTCGGTTGCATGATGTTGCGTCCCTCCGCCGGGTCGCGTGACATCAGCTTCGGTATCTTTGATCGATCCTGCCGTGCTCATCTCGATTCGAAGGTCCTGATTTTCACCACTTCCAATGGTGACTTCTGCAACACGGTTGTAATCCTGCCATTCTTCCGAGAGTCCGAACCGGTTCATAACATCCTCCCGGGTAGACAGGTCTGAGAACTCATTTTCTTTCATTAACCAAGGGCCGCCTGGGTCACCCTCTCCATCGTAGACCCGAACGAAGCGTTCAGGACTCTGCGCTTCGTACTCGATAACTGCTGTCCCTTCTTTGTGTGGCGGTTGATCATCACGCTCTCTGTAAACTCTATTCGCCTGTTTTGCTGTCTTCACTTTCACGACTTCGTGGCCCTTGGCATCGAGCTGATTTGCTCGAGCCAAGGCTTTCTGAACAGCGGCTTGATCGAGGTTTCCTTTGTCAAGTCCACGACCAATCCGTTGTAAGTCTGCCTCATCGATCAGTTCCCGATCGTACGCCCGACTCAACCGATCTGTCGTTGCCGAATCTAGTTTGCCTGTGACAACGATCTTTCTGAGTTCTTCGCCGCCATCAGCAGCGACTCTGACTCCGCTTTCACCGTGTCTCGAGATAAAGTCACCAAGCTGGCGTTGCTCGTCGACTGAACGCGAATTAATCTCACTTGCATCGATATCGTTTCGATTGAGCAGCTTTGATACCTGATACTGCTGGCCGGTCGACGGGATCCGGATAAGTATTTGTTGCCCGGCATCCTGAGTCAGACCCTTACCAGCGGCGAGTCCGCGTGAGAACTGCAGCTTCCCGTATCTAACTGGTGCTTTCGCGGTGCGACTCGCGCGGCCTGCCATCTGGGCCGCGCGGCGGATCCGTGACGTGCTGAGTTCGTCGACGGTTTTCTGGACGCGCTTGGAACTCTTAAGGGCCTTTCCGGCTTCACCAGCAGGAATCGCGCTTTCGATGACGAACCAGGCAATGTAGCCCTCGTACCAGCCTTGGCGGTACGACTCGTAGAGGCGGGGATCCTCGTCAGGATCATGGGGATTGTTATGCCGCTGTTGCGCTTCGATCGAATCGGGCATCGCCGCGATGATCTCATCGAGGTTTAGGATTGCACCAGGAATTTCTCGTACTGCTGTGATGGTCCCAACTGGATCGTTGTACAGTGCTCGTAGGGAGTCGATTGACTCACCGGCACCGGTCGTCATTCCCTGGAGGGTTCCGAGATCTCGCTCGATTCGTGGGTCAGAGACTCCTTGTGAGCGGATCTCTTCCGACGCCGCAGCCCAGACGCCCCGGACTTCGACGGCAGCGGCTTCGGTTGTGCCGACTCCGTTGATGATCTCGTGGCGATCGTCGGCCTGAACTGTTACTTTCGAGCCCGCAAACGAGTCAGTGAACGTGTCGACAGTTCCGATATCGAATTCGACGTCAGCGTCGTCCCACTGACCGGACAGTGGTACCGTCTCTTCGACGTTGTCATCGCGAACGACTCGCGCCTCGTCGAGGCCCGCGGAATCGGAGACGACGAAGTCAACCCCGTAGCTCCCAGAGACTCGGGCCGACGCGTCGACGGGATCACTAAACTCGAGTTGCCCGCTCGACCAATCGACATCAACGGGATCTTTCAGGTCGACGTCCGCATCCGGATCGTTGAACGTCGCGTACGTGACCGTGATCTCCGGTGAGCCAATGTCGAAGAGCGTCGGATCGTAGTCCCCGTTCTGTGCCTCGGCGTCGGCAATTCCGTCACCCGTGGTGTCACGCGCCTTGGGATCCGTCCCGAGGCGTCGCTCCTCAACATCAGTCACTCCATCGCCGTTGGTATCACTGACGAGCGGATTTGCGTGAACGGTATCTATCTCCAAGATGTCGCCCTCGAGCCCGGCGAGATCTTCGATATCGTCGGCATCCTCGAGTTCTGAGAGGAACTCGAGTGAATCGGATCGCGAGTCCGTATAGGTAATCTCCCAGCCCGTGAGCTGTTCGGCATCGGTCAGGCCGTCACCGGTCGTGTCGATTCGTGCCGGGTGGTGTTCGGCGTGTGTAACGGTGGCGTGGAGCTTCGTTTCGTTGTTCTCTCGAAAGACCCGGTAGTTGATGTCGACCGTTTCGTTGTCTCGAATTCCGTCTCCACTGGTATCGAGCGCGATCGGATCGAGGTTTAGCGGCTCGCCGACGACGCCCGGTTCACCGGTCGGCATCGAGAGATCCATTTCGGCGACGAGATCCGGAATGCCGTCGCCGTTGGTGTCTTGCAGGTCGGGACTGGTCTGATTCTCTGCGACCCGCTCGAACGTGTCAGGAAGGTCTTCTTTTTGCTTGACGTGATAGAAGTCCCCGCCAGTGGTGGCAGCGATCTCCCGGAGTTCATTCTCGTTAATGTTATTTCCGAGACCAACTGTACTGATCTCGATGCCCGCGTCGGCAGCGTCTTCGGCGACAGACAGCGGATAGGATCCGCTGTTGGATTTGCCGTCCGACAGCAGGATCATCACTTCCGATCGGTTTTCCCAGCTGTCTTTTTGGAGGTGATCGAGTCCAACTCGAAGGCCAGCCTCAGTGTCGGTGCCACCGCCCGCGGACAGTCGTTCGAGGCTGCTGTTAACTGCGTCGTGATCGGTTGTCAGCGGCTGGTCGAGACTCGCTCCCGACGCGTAGCCGACCCGTCCGGCCCGTTCGTCGTCGGTAAGCGCGCCGACGAAGCGCTTGCCAGCGAGTTCGGCATAGTGGATCTTCGAACCGCCCATGCTCCCGCTCTCGTCGAGCACGAAGACGAAATCAGTCTTCTTGATCCCGCTGCCGTTACCAACGTCGCCGGTCCGGTTATCGTCGAGCGTGATCGTGTCGCTGGTCTCGTCTTCCCACTCCTCAATTCGGAACACCGAAAAGAACGAGAAGTGGTCAACATCAGCGGTCGCAACGCCGGCATCGCGATTGATTTCGGTCTCGACAGGGGTCCATGGCTCGTCACTGGTCGGATCCCACGTGACAATCGAGAGGTTTTCTTCGTCCTCGAGCGCATCTTTGTCGACCGGAATTTCGACTGTCGCCTCGTCGATCGGCCTCTCATTTTCGATGCGGACCATCGGCCCGGCGCGATAGTCATCATCAGTCTCGGGTGTCTCGTTGGTGATCGAAACGTCGGTCTCATCAAGACCATTACCACTGACAGCAACCGAAACGCCTGCGGATTTGTTTTCAACTTCGACAGTACGGTATTCGTCGGGATCGGGCCGCTCCCGGACTATGTCTGCCTCCGCCACGCTGATCTCGTGGGTTGCGTTGACCGTTCGATCGTCGTCGTGTTCGGCCGTTGCGGTCACCGTGACGGTCACATTTTCCGGTTCGGACCCAAGGTCGACAAGCGTTGAGCCAGTGGCGTTCGTTCCGGCCGCCTCGCCTGCGACAAGCGAGATGGGTTCGGCGTCGGCGTCGCCCTCGACAGTCACCGTCGCGTTGTTGTACACGTACGGACGCACGTCAGCGAGGGTCGCCTTGACCGACACTTGCACGGTACCGTTCCGTTCGAAGGGCACTCCCTGTGTGAGTGACAGCGTCGGCTTGGTGTTAGCCTCCACTGTATCGAGTGCTCGTTCCGCGTGCTTCCTTGCGTTCCCGAGATGAGTCAGCGCTTTTGCACGGTCAGCCGGCCCAATCTCGGCTCCGTTACCCTTTGTGTCGCCGACCGATGCGCTCGAGACAGTTCTGTCGGCCCGCTTGAGTGAATCAATGGCGTTTCCGAGCGCGCTCTGGGCCTTCTGTCGCTGACCGGGATTACGGAACTCACCCTCGTTCGCGGTGACGACGGCGTTCGCATCAGCGACAGAGAGGCGAGCGCTCGCGTTCCCTGCGGCGTACAGTTCCTCACTGATCGCGCCAACGGTCGCCTTGTCGTCTTCATCGACGTTCGCTTGCAGTCTCGCGAGCGATCGCTGAGCATCGGCCAAGTGATCGAACGCGGCTTGCGAGTCAACGTACCGTAGCCGTCGATACTCCTGGGCTAATGCGTTGACCGAGTCGACGGTATCGTTTGCCGCCGTCGCAGCTGCCGTCCCTTTCTCAATCTCGAGCTCCTCGAGACGGTAGGTCGCGTTCAGGACCGTCTCGAGCGAGGTGTTTTCCTCAAGGGCTGGGACCGTGACATTCACATCGCCGCGATTGTGCCCCGGCGGGCCGCCTCCATCGCTATGTCTTGGTGGGCCACCGTCGTTCTGCACTGGTGGGCCGCCGCCGTTTTGTCCTGGCGGGCCGATTGCGGGGGCTGGTCCGTTTCCGGTCTGGGCCGTGACCGATGCGACTCGTTCGTTCCCCGTGGTAGCACTCGGTTCGCTTGCGAGTGCGGGCATGGCGATCAGTGAGGTCGCCATCAGCACGGCGAAGATTATTGCAACGACACTATCTTTGTTGAAACCCATAACGAATATCTAAGGGTTATGGTTATTATATATTACTCCATTGAATGATTGGAACACAATAATTAAAACAAAATGGATTTTTCGTCTCAGTGTACTCGCTGTAGGTCTGGTACTCAGACGCGCGGTCGCGGCGACAGCAATCGCCGAGAAGAGCGGACTCACAATGACCGGCGGACTGCGGACACCGACGACTGATCGCGCGGAATCGAAACTGTCGCCTTTCTCTGGGTTGTGCGTGGGCGTATGCCGACTGCATCGAACGGATCGGTCTCGCTGTACTACGACCGCGCGGGCGAGGGCGAGCCCGTCGTTTTCGTCCCCGAGGCCGGCCTCGGCGGCTGGCTGTGGGGGTGGCAACACGCCGCCATCGCCGGCCCCTACGAGGCCGTCGTCTGGGACCTCCGGGGGACAGGTCGGTCAGACGCGCCGTCCGGTCCCTACACCCTCGAGACGCTCGTCGCCGACCTCGAGACGGTCCTCGCCGACTGCGAGCTCCGCAACGCCCACCTCGTCGGCTGTGGTCTCGGCGGTGCGATCGCACTCCAAGCGGCCCGGACCTCGAGTCGCGTCGCGACGCTGACGCTGTTTGGCACTGCCGCGCGCGGGGACGCGTTCGACCTCGAGCCCTTGTTCGCGCCGCCGGACGACCGCGACGCGCTTCGCGAGTCGCTCGAGGCGGGCCTCTCCGATGACTTCCTGGCGGCCCAGCCTGACGTGCGTGATGGGATCGTCGACTGGCGGGCCGATGGCGATGCCGACCGCGCGGGGTGGGACGCGCAGGTCGCGGCGCTTGCGGACTTCGACGCAAGCGACTGGCTGGTCGAGGTGACGCAGCCGACGCGGGTGTTCCACGGGGGTGCTGACGAACTGGTCTCGCCGTCGGCCGGCGAGGACCTCTCACGGGGGCTTCCACGCGGCGAGTTCCGCGATCTCGAGGGCGCGGGCCATCTCGCCTTTATCGAGCGCTCGCGGCTGGTCAACGATCTGTTGCTGGGCTTCCTCGAGGAGCAGACGACGGCCGACGAGTAATCGGGTCAGACGATAGAGCGCTGGCAGGATCGATACCGACCGATCTGACCCGGTCTCGTGCTTGCGACTGACCCCCTATCTACTACGTACTCGAGCGTGGGAGAGACTGTCGTGACTCTCTCGCTGGCGCGGCGGGCCGACCACTTCCCGGATCGGACGGCGGTCGTCGACAGTTCCGAGCAGCGGCTGTCCGATCCCACCGAGACGATCCACGAGGATCGGGTCTCCTATCAGGAACTGTCAACGCTCGCGGAGCGGATAGCCGAGCGCCTCGCTGCACGTGGGATCGCCGCTGGCGACACAGTCTGTCTCGTTACCAGAAACCGGGTCGTCGCGCTCGCGCTGTGGTTCGCCTGTCGCCGGCTCGGAGCCACGTTCGCGCCGATCTCGCATCTGCTGACCCCCGCCTCGGTCAAGCGCCCGTTCGACGTCCTCGAGCCCGATCTCGTCGTTGCCGAAGCGGCCCAGCGCGATCTGGTGCGATCGATCCCCTTCGATCGGGCCGTGACGCTCGAGGCGCTGGCCGAGACCGAAGGTGAGCCGATCGACCGCAACGAGCGATCGACGGATGCGACGCCGGCGCTGGCGCTCCACGGCGAATCCGGCCGCCCGGTCGCCAGCTACTCGGCCACCGCCATCGAGCGCAACTGTATCACGGGCGTCGTCGCGTGGGGGCTCGCCGCCAACGACGTCGTGCCGCTTCCGATGCCGCTGTCGACCGCCGACGGTCTCGTCCGCGTCGCGCTGTCGGTGCTCTACGTCGGCGGCACGCTCTTGCTCGACCGCGCGTTCGACCCCGGCGACGCCACGACTGCAATGGTCGCGGCGGACGCGACGCTCCTGATCGGCCGCAAACGGGCGATTCGCGACATCGCAGCCGAATCCGGATTCGACAACGCGGTCGACTCGCTCGAGCGAATCATCTGCGAGGGACCGATCGGCGATGAGACGACCGCAGCCTACCGAGACCGCGACGTTCCGGTTGTACCGGTTTACGGTCGCCTCGAGTGTCCAACCGTCATGAGCGGGCGGTTCGATTCGAATCGACCCCGTCCCAACGACAGTGGCGGAACCGGCGTCGGCCGCCCAGTTCCGGGCTGTCGAGCCCGCCTGGTCGATGACGAGGGAACGGCCCTCGAGGGTGCGGCTGACGGGAAGTTGCAGCTGTCAGGGCCGATGCTCGCCGACGGCTATGTGGACAGTCCCGACATCGACGCGGCCGACGATCGCGGTCGATTCGTGGACGGCTGGTTCCACACCGGCGACCGATTCCACCGTGATGAAGCCGGAACCTACCACCTGCGGTGAGCCACAGCGTGCTGACTGGAACCGAGGTCTGTCACTCGGTTCGATTGTTGGGACCGACTCCAACTGGCTGTCACCGCTCACGGCAACGTCGGCACCGTGCGCAAGGTCTATTTTCACCGAGTTGCCACTAGACCGTAATGCGTCACCTGCGAATCGCCGTCCTCAACGCGGCCCATCAGGACAAGAACACGACGCGGAACTTCCGGCGCGAACTCGACGCCTCGCTGTCGGAGTTCGACGTCACCGACGGGACGGTCCCCGACGGCTTCGACTACGACGGTGCCGTGGTCACCGGCTCTCGATCGTCGGTCTACTGGGATGAGGAGTGGATACAGTCCGTCAAGGCGTGGGTCGACGAGGCGATCGATCGCGACATTCCCTTCCTCGGGATCTGCTGGGGCCACCAACTGCTGGCTGACGTCCTCGGGGGCACCGTCGACGACATGGGCGTCTACGAGGTCGGCTACAGCGAGATCGAACACACCGGCGACTCGCAGCTATTCGAGGGTATCGACGAGACGTTCACTGCCTTTACCAGCCACTCCGACGCGGTCACTGAGCTCCCGCCGGGTGCTGAATCCCTCGCCGAAAACGAGTACTCGAACCACGGCTTCCGTAAGGACCGGGTCTTCGGCGTCCAGTTCCACCCCGAGTACGACACCAAGACCGCTCGCGAACTCGTCTCCCGGAAGGACCTCTCCGATGACCGTCTCGAGTCGATCCTCGCCGAGATCACCGACGAGAACTATCAGCGATCCTGCGAGGCGAAACTGGTCTTCGAGAACTTCCTCGAGTTCGTCCGCGAAGTGACAGGGCGAGACGAGACCGCCGAGGCTGCAAGTCACGACGCGACGGCGGAAGCCAGCGGCTCCGACTGACCGTTCTGTCCGGGTTCGATCGAGCCGAGTGACGCCGTCTTGTCGTAAGTCTCCCCGCCGAATCGAGTCACTCGAGTCGCACACTGAAAACATCGTCGCGAGCGACGACCGCGAAAACCGAATCGTGGTTAGTCCGCGGCGACTTCGACCTTCGCTTCCTCGGTCTTGCCGAGGGCTTCGACGATGAGTTCGGCGATATCGACGATTTCGATGTCGTCCTCGAAGCCGCCGGTCTTGCGCCCGTCCTCGTACATCGTCATGCACATCGGGCAGGCGACGACGAACTTCTCGANGATTTCGATGTCGTCCTCGAAGCCGCCGGTCTTGCGCCCGTCCTCGTACATCGTCATGCACATCGGGCAGGCGACGACGAACTTCTCGACGCCGCTGCCGGCGTCGGTATCCTCGAGTGCCTCACGAATCCGTTCCTCACTCGGTTTGGGCTCTTCTTCGAAGTCCATCCAGAGACCGCCACCGCCGCCACCGCAGCAGAAGGAGTTGGCGCGGTTGCGGGGCATTTCGTCTAAGGTACAGCCGGTCGCTGTGATGAGTTCACGCGGGGCCTCGTACTCGTCGTTGTACCGGCCGAGATGACACGGATCGTGGTAGGTGACCGTGTAGTCGAGTTCCGTCCCAGACAGCTCGAGGTGGCCCTCGGAGACGAGTTCTTCGACGGC
>NZ_AOIT01000050.1 GCF_000337475.1 Natrinema limicola JCM 13563
CTTCCTTGAGAATGGTTGCCAGCGACCGCGCGACCTGTTTGTTGCGCTCGTCGTAGCTCGGGAAGTCGCCGACGTACCAGAGGTAATCGACTTCCTCCTTGCGGGCGTCGGCCACGTCGAACTCGAGTTCCTCGGTCCAGTCGCCGCGATTGCGGGGTGAGTCACCGAAGGTGTTGCCGTTTTGCATGACGTTCTGGAAGACGTCCTGCATGCTCGAGTCGATGTCACCCTGGTCGGTGAGCTGGCGGTTGAGCCGGGTGAAGCTCTTGAGGTGTTCGATCTCGACGGGACAGGCGTCCATACAGGCCATACAGGCCATACAGGACTCCATCGTCTCGGCGTTGATCACCGAGGTGCCGCCGTCGGCGACGATCGGCTGGTCCTCGCCGCCGGCCTCGAGGTCCTCACGGTAGGATTTCAGATCGAGGATGACGTTGCGCGGATCGAGCGGGCGGTCGGAGGCTTTAGCGGGACAGACCGACGAACACCGCCCACACTTGGTACAGGCGTCTTGGTCCAGCAACTCTTTCCAGGTGAAGTCGTCGATAGACTCGGCGTTGGTCGCGTCCAGGTCCGAAGGGACGTTGGGCAGCCGTTTTCCGGCTTTCTCGTCACGGGTGACGACGTTGGCGAACGAGGAGAGCATGTGGAACGGCTTGGCGTAGGGGATCCACGCGATGAAGAAGAAGGCGATCAGCGAGTGGGTCCACCACGCGAGCCAGTGGAGGTTCTCGACGTTGAATCCGGCTCCGTTGAGCCCGGCCTGCTCGGGACCCAGCGTCGCCAGCCCGAGCGCGTCGAAGCCAAGCGCCATCCCGTAGGCGACGAAGCTGACGACCTCGTAGTCGGGAATCCCGGCGCTGTAGACGCGCAGTCCCTCGAGCAGGAAGCCACCGATGCCGAGGGCGAACAGTGTCCAGATGAACAGATCGTCCTCGAGAGAGGTGTGACGGTCCCAGAGACGGTGATTGCGGATCCAGTAGCGCCGATAGAGCGCCATGCCGATGCCGACGACGAACAGCAGGCCCATCGCGTCGACCATGAACTGGTAGGCGAGATAGAAGTCACCGTTCCAGAAGGAGATATGGAGCAGTTTCTTCGCGGCGTACTCTTCGACCATCAGGATGGAGGTCGCGATAAACAGCGTCAGGAACCCCCAGAGAATAAACGAGTGCATCAACCCGCCGTAGAGGTCTCTGTTGAACTGCTTCTCGTTCGAAAGCACGATCTTGGCCGCGCTTACGACACGGCGTTGCAAATCGTCGAGGCGAGGGAGCGACTCCCCGTCACCCTGCGTGTACCGAGCGAACCGTCGGTAGACACCGTAAGTGAAGACGGCAACCGTGACGAACGCAAGGAAGTAAAACACCGCATACTCGACGCTGGTGATCCCCCAGTACGTCTCCCTTGCGACGTCTGCCTGTGCTAACGTATTCATGCACAATGAGGTGGTGGGCTGTGACTTAATTCTTGTCACACTGCACCGAGGCAAATCCCGCTGCAGTCTTGCGAAAATTATACCATTATTTTTAGTTTATAATTCCTGTCCACATTCGAATGACTTCGATCGACGCTATCTGGCAACAGGCTTAAATAGACTCCCGTCGGGAGTGTCCACCCATGAACGAGAAAACCGAGGAACTCCGTGATCTCTTCACCGACGTGACCGACGGCGAGGAAACCGTCACCGAATCACAGGAAGATACTCGCGGCTCTCTCGAGCGAGACGAGCGATCGGACGAAGAACGCCTCCGCAGCGTCGTCCAGCAGATGCGCGAGCGCTACGCGTTCGAGACGCCGCTGTCCGACGACGAGTTGATCACGGTCGCACGAGGGTTCTACGACGAACGAAGCGACGCCGACCTCGCTGCCGAGTTGGCGGTCGACGAAGACGTGGTTTTCGACGCGCGGCTGTCCTTGCATCTCATCGGCGAGGACGACGCCGACGAAGTCGACCTCGCGGCGATCCGCGACCGCGAGGACGACGACGCGACGCTCGCTGCAGAATACGACGTTAGCGAGTCTCAAATCCGTCGGTACCGCCGCGTCGCCAAGGCAGAGACCCAGTCTCGAACGGCAAACGACCGCTACCGCGACGAGTTCGACAGCATCCTCGCCGACGCCGACATCACCGAGCGCATGACCACCGACGTCCGCGAAGACGGCCTCGAGGACGCGACGGAGGGCATGGAGACCGACGTGGACTTCTAAGACCAACCTTTTACGCTGTCGTTCGAGAGAGCGAAGCTCTCTCGTGACTGAGCGAATCGAAGATTCGCGATGTCCGCGAAACCTTCGGTTTCGCTTGATGACGAGACGCCTTTGGCGTCTCGAACCACGGTCTGTCACGCTGGCGGCTTCGCCGCACAGCGTGACGTCCCTCGGTAAAAGGTTGATCAAAAGCACCGGAAGACGATCCTGCTCGCTATCGCTCGCAGGCTGCGCCTTCCGAGCCTTCGTTCGCTCTGCTCACGAAGACACACCTCCCTCCGTTTCGCTCACTGCGTTCGCTCCACATCAGTCGTCGGCCCACTCGCTCACCCGTCGGGTTCGCTCGCGGATGCGGCACTGATTTCCGTTGACCCTCTCACGAACCGCCAGCGGACAGCCGTCGGATCACTCAGCGAGCCTTTTTATAGGAAGCCGCGGCCAGACGACTCGTGACCCGCACCCACGTCTCATTCAGTGACCTCCGAACTGCCGCTTACTGCGCGCGAAAGTGTTACTATCAGCGCGCGCTGCCGGCCGAAGAGCGCGAGCCACCGCCGGAAGTCGAGGCGATCCGCGCACTCGAGCCCCGGTACGAACCCCTGCTCGAGGCCCCGCCGGATGCCCTCACGTCCGAGCCCATTGCCGTCTCACCCGGTCGCTACCGCGAGCGGCTGGCGGCGACGAAACGGCGACTCGAGGACACAGGCGACTGGGAACGGCTTCGGAATCCCGACGAGCGGGACGTGTTCGCGACTGGCCGGCACTGTCGTGGAATCGTTCACAAGGTGCTCGCCGACCCGCTTGAGCCGGTACTGCTTTCGTCGGGTGCACCGCCCGAAACCGGTGTCTGGCAATCGCAGTCGGTTCACGCGGTTGCGGCTGCGAAAGCACTCGCCTGGGAGCACCAAGAATCGGTCGAGCGAGCCTGGCTCGAGTATCCGGCATACGGTGTGATCCGGTCGATCGACATAACGACCAGACGGAAGGCCCAGTATCGCAGCGCACTTCGGACGGTGCGCGAGTTGGACGGGCCACCGCCGCGGACGACGGCCCGGTCGAAATGCAACGCCTGTGAGTTCGCCACCGAATGTGGGGTCAAAACACGGACCCTGCGGTCACTGCTAGGACTCGGCTGACGGGTCGATCAGTGCGTCTCGAGCCAGGCCTCGATTTCGTCGGCTTGTGCGCCCCGGCGGTGGATCGTCGCCGATGAGACGTCGACGACGGTGCTTTCGGTGCCGTCCGTTTTGCCGCCGTCGAGAACGACTGCGGCGGCCTCGCGGATCTCGGGATCGAGGTCTCCAAGTTCCCGGACGCTCGGCTGGCCGCTGACGTTCGCGCTCGTCGCCGTAATCGGCGTGCCGGCGCGCTCACAGAGCCTGAGCGCGAGGGGATGATCCGGTACGCGGACCCCGACGCGGTCGCGACCCGCCGTGAGTTCCTCCGGGATGGTCTCACGTCGCCGGCAGAGGACCGTCACGGGTCCGGGAAGAAACGTCGCCATGAATCGCCGCTCCCGTTCGGTCGCGCGGACGTACTGCAGCGCCGACGGCACCGACGGCACTGCAAACGACAGTGGCTTCGATCGATCGCGTCCTTTCACCTCGAAGACCCGCTCGACGGCGTCGGGCTCGAGTGCCGCCGCGCCGAGGCCGTAGACGGTCTCGGTAGGGTAGACGACGAGGTCCCCAGCGTCGATTGCCTCGGCTGCACGGTCGAATTCGCTCATTCGATTCGAACTCGACCGATCTCGAGCAAAAAGCTGTCGCTCGGGGCTGTGTTACTCGAGGCCGAGGTCGGCCTCGAGGTCGTCGTAGTCGGGGAACTCGGGCCAGTCGGTAGCGACCCACGCACTCTCGACGGTGCGATCCGCGTCGAGTGCGAAGAAGGCGACTCGGGGTTCGCTGATGCCGGTCATGCCGTCGAGATCGTGGGCGATGCCGTAGGACTCGGCGACCTCGTTGCTCGGATCGGCGAAGAATCGGAACGGGTAGTCGTTGTCCTCGAGAAACCGCGTGACTTCGTAGGGGGTCGAGGCCGTGAGACCGACGACCTGGCCCGCACGCTCGTCCCAGTCACGGGCCGTGAGTTCGTCCCAGACGTACTTCGCGAGGAACGAGCCGGTCATCGGCGTGAACACGAGGATAGTTGGGCCGTCACACTCGTCGACGAGCGCCGAGAGCGGCCGGTCCTCCCAGAACTCGTCGGTGACCAGCGGGCGGGTGAACGCGGGCGCTGTTTCACCGGGGTCAGGATGATCTGCCGGGCCGAGGTCGACGACGTCGAAGCCGAGCATCAATCCCCACCTCCCGCGCTTGCTGCGGTTGCGTCGGGACGGTCGGCGTCACTGTCGCCGTAGGTCGTCTCGAGGTAGCCGACGATGTTTTCGCTCTCGGCCATCGTGACGCCGGTGGTCTCGTCGACGATCACTGGCACGGTCCGGACGCCGGCAACGCGTTTGACAACGTCCCGGTCGGAATGCATCGGTTCGACGAACCGCGATCGGTAGTCGAGATCGTACTCGCCTAACAGCCGGGCGACCCGCTCGCAGAACGGACAGCCCTGCAGCCGGTAAAACGTGATCGGTGGCTCGGCGGTCTCACTCATGGGCAACTGTAGCGCAAACGACCGGGTAAACGTGTCGTCGTCGGCGGCGATGGCCGTTAGTGATCCTCGAATAGGAAACTGTTAACCGATTCAGGGATAAGGCTGTATATCAATGGCGTTGTCTCCGCCCCTCGAGGCCGTGTTGGCTGTCTATGAGGTCCCGCTGGTGGGACTCGAGATCGATCAGTCGGTGGTGACGATCCTCGGAGCGCTCGCCCTCGTTGGACTTGTTGGTCTCTCAGCGTTCTTCTCGTCATCCGAAATCGCGCTGTTTTCGATCCCGAAACACCGCGTGGAAGGGATGGCCGAAGACGGGATTCCTGGCGCAGAGCGCGTGAAGGCGCTCAAGGAGGACCCACATCGGCTGCTCGTGACGATCCTCGTCGGGAACAACATCGTCAACATCGCGATGTCGTCGATCGCGACTGCGATCCTCGGGTTGTACCTCGGTGGCCTGACGGCCGTGACAGTTGCCACGCTCGGGATTACCGCTGTCGTCTTGCTGTTCGGCGAGAGCGCCCCCAAGTCCTATGCGGTCGAGAACACTGAATCCTGGTCGATTCGCGTCGCCGGGCCACTGAAAGTCGCCGAGAAACTGATGTTCCCGCTCGTCGTCCTCTTTGACTACCTCACCCGGCAGCTTAACCGTCTCACGGGGTCGACGACGGGTGCGATCGAGACGCCCTACGTCACCCGCGACGAGATTCAGGAGATGATCGAGTCCGGCGAGCGCGAGGGAGTCTTAGAGGAAGAAGAACACGAGATGCTCCAGCGGATCTTCAGATTTAACAATACGATCGTCAAGGAAGTCATGACGCCGCGACTGGACATGACGGCGGTGCCGAAAGACGCCACGATCGACGAGGCGATCGAGACCTGTATTCAAAGCGGCCACGCCCGTGTGCCGGTCTACGAGGGGAGTCTCGACAACGTCTTAGGAGTCGTTCACATCCGCGATCTCGTCCGCGATCTCAACTACGGCGAGTCCGGCACAGACGACCTCGAGCTCGGCGATCTCATCCAGCCGACGCTGCACGTCCCCGAGTCGAAAAACGTCGACGAGTTGCTCTCGGAAATGCGCGAAAACCGGATGCACATGGCGATCGTCATCGACGAGTTCGGCACCACCGAGGGGCTGGTGACGATGGAAGACATGATCGAGGAGATCGTCGGCGAGATCTTGGAAGGTGGCGAGGAACAGCCGATCGAGGCGATCGACGACGACACCGTCCTCGTCCGTGGCGAGGTCAACATCGAGGATGTCAACGAAACCCTCGAGATCGATCTCCCCGAGGGCCAGGAGTTCGAGACCATCGCCGGCTTCATCTTCAACCGCGCTGGTCGACTCGTCGAGGAGGGCGAGGAGATCACCTACGACGGCGTCCGCATTACGGTCGAGACCGTCGAGAACACGCGTATCTTGAAGGCGCGACTCAAGAAACTCGCGGTACCCGACGACGAAGCGGAGGGCGACAGCGAGGCTGCCACGCTCGAGGTCGAAGAAAACGAGAGCGAGCGGTAGCTGTAATTGAGGGCGCTAAGCCCCCTTCCTCAGCGAGCGAAGCAGCGAGCGAAGCGAGCAGGGAGGGGATACAGCGCCCGCACGTCTTGTTTTCGTGTGAATCGTCATCCTCACTACCGCTTCGGTCGAAGGTGGTAGTAAGATACTCACCGCGCTTCAGGCGTTGTTCAAACGTGGTTCGAAACGCCTTCGGCGTTTCGTCATCACGAAAGAGCGAAGCTCTTTCGAACGACGACAAAAAGCGTGCATCGTCGGTTGTGGCCGAGTGTCGATTCGGTAGGAGTGGGACGCTCCGAACCACCCGTGAAGGGAAGTCGCCTGCGGAGTCTGGAATCGTTCTCAGAAGTCGAAGAGTTCTGATGGGCCACACGAGAACGGAGTTCTCGTGAACGCTGTGGGATCTGTTCCTGCAAGTTCCGACACAGAAACAGGAAGCTCCGTCCTCAACAAGCGAGGGCCGGGTAGGCCCGAGCGCGGTAGGCGGAGTAGTTCACTGTTCCCCGTTGACGATCGCTGCGATGTCGCGTGCGACTGCGGGCGGGACGACGAGTCGACGCGGCCCTTGGACGTACTGTCCGTCCGGCTGGGCGTAGCGAAGCGATAACACGGCGGCATCGCCGATCGGGCGAACCGAGACGTCCTCGATCACCGTGAGATCGATCGCCTGTTTCGGCTCGTAGAGGTAGATCGTCTTGGCATCACGATCGAGCGTACCGACCGACTGCAGAAACGAGGCCAGCACGAGTGCGACGAGCGCAAGCGGGAGTAACAGTGTGACCAGCGCAGTGAAGGGGCTGGCACCGACGGCTAGCAATTCGTTCTGTGAGATGTATCGGCCGACACCCAGCAGCGAGCCGATAACGATTCCCATCACGACCGTGCCGACGGCAGCGTCCATTGCCCGATCCAGGCGTGTCCCCGACGGGACGCCTCCCGGGAGCCACTCGAGATAGCGCTCGGGCTCGTCCGTGGCGGCGAGTGCGAGGACTGTCGTGGCCAGCGCTGCGAGGAGGGCGATGACGACGATGCCACCGCCGACTTCGCTGGCCATTCGGTACAGCCGCCAGCTGACGACGATACTGATCGCGGCGAAGAACGTGCTGACGCCGAAGGTCCAGAGCAGCCGAACAGTACGCGAAGTGTTCGCGTCACGTCGCCACTGGACCGCATCGTCGGGGAGTTCGGTGCCGTCGACGGCGTCCTCGTCCATACTCGATGTCACGACCCGTCGTGTAAAGACTGTTCGATGTTGCTTGAGGACCGCATATGGTCTGCTGTCAGTCAGTGCCGGCGGGACCGCGACCCATCCTGCGATTGTACCGGGACATCGGGACAGCAGCCGGTCTCACAGCAGGAGTGCGCTGACAGCGGTGTAACTGACGTAGGCGACGACGATCGAACCGGCGAGCGAGCCAACCCATGCGAGGACGGTCAGCCCCATCTTGCGAGCGCTGACGCCACCGCCAGCGCCGGCCGCCGCGTACCCGCTGCCGATGATCGCGCTGACGATGATCTCGTTGAACGAGACCGGGATACCGAAGAATACCGCGGCCTGCGCGATAATAAACGAGGGGATCAGCGCCGCGATCGATCGGCGCGGTCCCAGCGATGAATAGTCCTGTGCGATCGCCTTGATCATCCGTGGTGCACCGGTCCACGACCCGAGCAGTAAGCCAAAGCCGCCGCCGACGAGCATCGCGAGCAACGGTAACTCGAGTTGGTTCGTGAGCGGGATCAACGGGCCGATCGCGAGCCCGACCTGACTGCCGCCGGCCGAGAAGGCCACGAGGCCGCCGAGGACGAGCAGGAAGTGCCGTTCGCCGCGTTCAGTTCCGTTGCCGAGATCGAGCGCGGTCGCGCCCGCCCACAGCGACGCGATGATCAGCGTGGCCACAGCGGTCCCGGCAGCCGCGGGAACGGGGAGCGAACTGCCGGATACCTGTGCGATCGACGCGCTGCTGGCCCCCGAGCCGAGGATCGCGAACTCGATGTTGGCGACGATCGCGCCGACGATGGCGGCCAGCCCGATCACGAGGTGTTCCTCTGCGATCGCGTCGGCCCGCAGGGCTCGAGCGACCGCGTACGCGATGGAGCCGCCGATAAACGGCGTCAGCACCCAGAGGGTGGCGATCTCGGTGTACTTCGCCCATGCGGGAGCGCCGCCCATGGCGAGGCCGGTCCCGATGACTGCGCCGGTGACGGTAAACGCCGTCGCGATCGGATACCCCGTGAAGATCCCGATCGCGACCAGTGCGGCCGCGATGAGCAAGGCGAGTGTGGCGGCGGTCGACGACAGCGTTACCCCGCCGATGAGTTCGGTGCCGACCGCCTCGGAGACGTTCGCCCCCTGCAACACCGCGCCGGAAAAGCCAAGCAACCCGACGAGAAAGCCGGCTCGCATCACCGAAATCGCGTTTGCGCCGACTGCCGGGGCAAACGGCGTCGACCCGCTCGAGCCGGCACCGATCGCCCAGGCCATGAAGAGACTCGCGAGCGCGGCCACGGCGAATGCGCCGGCTGTGGCGATATCGACCATCTATTCCCTTCCTACTGGATGTTCCTACAAGTGTGTGCCGACCTTCGGCTGGCAGTAGGGGCTGTCGCTGTCTTTCGCGCCGACGCGGTCAGTTCGTCGTCGACTTGGAGTTGTCGTCGGGTTCGGGTGGGGGCTCTGCGCCTTCGATGGCCTCGGCGGCGTCGGTATCTTTCTCGACTTCGACGTGCCAGCGGTCGATCTCGTCTTCGTACTCGGCGAGGCGGTCGGAGACTTCCTCTTTGAGCTCGTCGTCGTTGACGTTGATCTCGAAGACGAACTGCTCGCCGTTACCGCCGTTGCGCGCCGACTGCTGGATGTTGGCGCTGACGAGTTCGTTGTCGAAGTAGTACGGCGCGAGCTGGGTCATCACGTTCTGGTAGACCGTGTCTTCGACTCGTCGTAGCGCCTTGCGCCCTGCGGAGTCGGCCGCTCGCGCGACGTAGTCGATCGACTCCTTCCAGGTGTCGACCGCCGCCTCGGCGTCGTCGTCCTCGAGCCGTTCGTACGACTCCGAGAGTTTCTCGCCGGCGGTTTTGATGTCTTCGTCGGGTCCTTTCCCGGCCTTTTCTCCTTTGCCCTCCTCGACGCTGGCCTGATCGGCCGTCTTCTCGCTGACGTCCGACTCGAGGGTCTCATGGGCTTTGGGACGCCACTCCTCCCACTCCTCGAAGGCGGCGGTGTAGTCCGCGTCGGCGGCCTGTTCGGAGTCGTGGACATCGATCTCTCGAAGCGCGCGCGTAATGCGTTCGCCGTGTTCGACGATGTCGCCCCAGTCACCGCGAACCTTGAATCCCGAGATACTCTCTTCCATTCGGCTGGCCGACTGATAACGTGCGAACGAGTATAAACTTCTCTGCCGGCACCTGTCAGGGTGCCAATGGCCTTTTTTCGTGTATCTGGACTCGAGGCCCGCGCTAGCCGTGGGGACACGACGAATTACACCTCGTCGAATGCGACCATGTCTATCGTGACCAGTGGCCGAGGGGATCGGTGTGAGGCTTGTGGTTGATCGATACTGTGAACTATCCGGCGAGTGGCTGTACGGGTATGCCGATTGAAGACCGGGATGATGCCTATCTCATCACGCACGCACTGGCAAAGGATACGCTCTCGCGCCTGCGCGACGTCGAGACCGAGCAGGTCAGCTTCCGGAAGGGGCTAGTCAAACTCGGCCGGATCTGTGGCTACGAGATCATCGACGGGCGGATGGAAACCGAGTACGTCGAGATCGAGACGCCGCTCGAGTCGACGATGGGCGAGCGCGTCAAGGGACTGGACAACGTAGTCATTATCAACGTCTTGCGCGCCGCGACGCCGTTCGTCGAGGGCCTGCTGAAGGCGTTCCCGCGGGCACGACAGGGTGTCATCAGCGCCAGCCGTGACGAGGAAGCGGGTCGCGACGATGACGGTTCGTTCCCCATCTCGGTCGACTACGTCAAACTGCCCGAGATCACCGAGGAAGACACGGTCATCATCGCCGACCCGATGCTCGCGACGGGGAGTACGATGTGTACCGTCCTCGATCACGTCATCGAGAACGCTCCCCAGCCGGAGAACCTGATCGTGCTCTCGGCTGTCTCGGCCCCTGAAGGCCTGCTCCGCGTCGGCGAAGAACACGACGAGGCCGACCTGCTGACGGTCTCGATCGACGACCGCCTCGACGACGACGGCTTTATTGTTCCCGGCCTCGGCGACGCCGGCGACCGGGCGTTCCGGACGACGTGAGCCGCTTGCGCGCGCTCTCTCACTGACCGGGAACCCGGACTGTTGTTGATCGTCGTAAATCGAACTGCTATGAGCGACAGCGTCGGTCCGGACTCGAGCGGCCCGCTTCGACGCTATCTTGATTCAGCGAGAGAATCCCGTCCTTCCCGTGAGTGACGAGTGTTCCGACGCGCTGTCGGAACCGAGGAGCGAACAGGGCGGGAGNATCCCGTCCTTCCCGTGAGTGACGAGTGTTCCGACGCGCTGTCGGAACCGAGGAGCGAACAGGGCGGGAGTGAATCGCGTAAGCTCTGTTGTGCCGTGTCGCAGGTGTCGATTCCGAGTAACGCGTTCAGCGGGCAGCGCTGGATGACCGCGGTGGCGAGGAGGTCGCTGCCGGCGACGAACGCGAGCGTGCCAAGCGTCCGCTGTCGGGTTCGATAGCCGACGACGAGGAGTCCCATCGCGAGAAGTATACGGCCGACTCGATCGATTCCACAGACGTTCCTGTCCATGCTCAATCGAACACGACGAAGTGGCGTATAGATTCCCTTGCCTTCGCCGGGACCGGTCGAATCCGATTGCTGCTGACAGTCAGAATGTTAATTATATACCTTATATTATTGATTATGGATAATATTAGTGAACAAACATTTGTTGACTGTCCACAACCAGTAACAGATGTGGAAACATAGCTCCTCAAAATTGATAATGCATAAATAGCTTCGCTATTATCGTGGGAGTATGTCATACGATCTCAACAGACGACGATTCGTGACAGCAGCAGGTGCTGTCGGTTTGACGGCACTCGCCGGCTGTAGCGGCAGTGACAGTGCAGGTGGAAATACCCTTTCGTGGCACGCTGGTGGCACTGGCGGCACGTACTACCCACTCTCGAACAACTTCAAGACCATCATCGAGGACAACACGGACTACTCGCTGCAGGTACAGTCGACCGGTGCGAGCCTCGAGAACGTCGGTAGCCTCAACCGCGAGGATGCCGACTTCGCGCTGATTCAAAACGACGTCGCCTACTTCGCGGTCAACGGCACGGGTACCGAGGACCTCCAGGGCAACCCGATGGAGAACATTCGCGGCGTCGCGACGCTGTACCCCGAAACGATCCACGTCATCACGCAGGCCGATTCTGGGATTGAGACGGTCGAAGACCTCGACGGGAAGACGGTCAACACCGGCGACTCGGGCAGCGGGACGCAGGTCAACGCGTTGCAGATCCTCGAGACCGCCGGCATCGAGGAGGGTGACTTCACCGAGCAGAATACCGACTTCGATACGGCGACGGACCAGATCCGTGACGGCGACGTCGACGCGGCGTTCGTCGTCGGCGGCTGGCCGGTCGGCTCCGTCGAGAACCTCGCGACCAGCTCGGACATCTCGCTCGTCGAGATCGGCGGCGAGACCCGCGAGGACGTTATGAACGACGCCGAGTGGTTCGCCGAGGACACGATTCCCGCCGATACCTACGACAGCATCAGCGAGGACGTCGAGACGGTGTCGATGCAGGCGATGATTGCGACCCACGAAGGTGTCGACGAAGCGGTCGTCGAAGCCGTCACGACGGCGATCTTCGACAACGTCGACGCTATCGACCAGAAGTCGGAGTTCATCGATGTCGACTCGGCACAGGACGGCATGCCGATCGACCTTCACCCAGGCGCTGCGGCATATTTCGGCTAAGCCAACCAGCGCAACCACTTCCGTAATTTATCGACCGTGAATCGCTCACCGTACCGCTATCTGGCCGTTATCGTGGCCGTCCTCGTACTGGTTGGAGCAACAGCAACCGTTACATCGACTGCGTCGGCACAGCGAACGCTCGTCGTCACCGATGCAGACACCGGCGACGAACTGCTTTCGGTGCCGGTCGACGATGGCGACGTCGTGACGCTCTCGTACACTCATAGCGTCGAGAAGACGACTGTCGAAGACATCTACGTCGTCGACGGGACCCAGCTCCGAATGGATCGAATGGTGTTTCATTCACACGGCGCTGGCCTGCCGTCGGATGCACCGATCGAGACGACCGACGAGGGACTCGTCCTCGAGCGCAACGAATCGTACGACGAACTCGGCGTCGTTCCGGGGTGGATCGCCGGACACGAACTCATCGTCGACGGTGAGCGCTACGACTTGGTCTCGCTTTCCGATGACGCAGTCACTCTCTCGGTAACCGAGCGCACGCTCGTCGACGAACTCCGCCAGTCTGCGGCCCGAGCCGTATCGATAGACGAACCGAGAAGTTCACACATGATACTATGAGTACAGACACACAGGACGCGGAGTCTCTTTCGAACGAAGAACAGGACGAATTACTACAGGAGGTCGAGCGGAGTCGCTCCCATCAGGGGCTATCGGCTGCATTCGTCGCCCTGATCGGCATCACGTTTTCGGCGTTCCAGATGTGGATCGCAGCCCGCAGCTACCAGTTCAGCGCGACACTGCCGGGTATCGGGACCGTCGAAATCGCGTCGCTCCAGCCGTTGCAGGTGTACACGATCCACGTCACCTTCGCGCTCGTCCTCGCGTTTTTGTTGTTCCCGGCGAGCACCGGCGACGGATTCGTTGCCCGCCGCCTCGGCGCGATCGTTCCTGCCGTCAGCGACCGGCTCGGTCCGGACAGCCCTGTCACGCGAGCCGTCGAACGACTCCGTGACGGCGTCCGGTGGGCAGCTATCGACCCGAGCCTGCGTCGGATCACACCGCTTGACGCCCTCCTCGCCGCCCTCTCGCTGTTCCCGGCCTACTATATCGTCACCTCGTACGACGAGATCCAGCGGCTCGCGACCTTCGGCATCCAGTCGGGCGCACCGCTCGCTGAGTCCGTTCCGCCACAGTTCGAGCCGTTCGCCGCCGGGCTGACCATGCTCTTGCCGCTTGATGGGCAGTCCGGCGCGTTCCTGCTTGGCGCACTCGGCATTCTGCTCGTGCTCGAGGCGACGCGCCGGACGCTCGGCGTCGTGCTCATGTCGCTGATCGCGTCGTTTATCGTCTACGCTCGCTGGGGGTATTTCATCCCGAGCGATTCGGCGATCGGTGCGCTGGCGATCCAGCCCGACACCTGGGCGAGTATCGTCTACGACCTCTGGTACACGACGGAGGCGGGCATCATGAGCACGCCCGTTTCCGTCAGCGTTCGCTTCATCTACATCTTCATCCTCTTCGGGGCCTTCCTCGAGATGAGCGGTGCTGGTAAGTGGTTCATCGACCTCGCGTACTCGATGACCGGCACCAGAAAAGGCGGGCCGGCGAAAGCGAGCGTCGTCTCGAGTGGCTTCATGGGAATGCTCAGCGGTTCGTCGATTGCCAATACGGTGACGACGGGCGCGTTCACGATCCCGCTGATGAAGCGGTCGGGCTACTCACCCGAGTTCTCGGGTGCAGTGGAGGCGTCGGCTTCCTCTGGCGGACAGGTCCTTCCGCCTGTGATGGGCGCGGCCGCGTTCCTCATCGTCGAGTTCACTGGAACGGCGTACTCTGACGTGATCATGGCCGCGACCCTGCCTGCGATCGCGTTCTTCTTCGGGATGTGGGTCATGGTCCACTTCGAGGCGGTCCGTGGCGGAATCGGCGGCCTCGCGCGCGGGGAACTGCCCAACGGGCTCGAGAATTTCCGCACCGGCTGGTTCTATCTGATTCCGCTCGTCCTCCTGATTTACTTCCTGGTCATCGCTCGCCTGTCGATCAACCGCGCCGGCTGGTACACGATCATCGCCATCACCGCGTTGATCGCCGTCGTGGCTGCCTACGACGAGCGCAACCGTGTGCCGCTGCTCGGCTCGATTGCCGCGGTCACGCTCGCTCACACCGCCGCCTTCGCGGCCTACGGCGTCGGCCTCGGGTCTGCGGTGCAGGTCTTACTCGGCCTCGAGTCGGCCGCCGATCCGTACGCACTCGGTGCTGCGGCGAGCGCGGCCGTCTCGGATCTCGGGACGATCGCAATCCTCGTCAGCGTTGCATTCCTGTTCGCCCGACCGCGAGCGGACGCACCGCTGCTCGAGCTCGATGACTCGGTTTCGCAGTCCGCACGTCGGTCTGCGGCGTCGCTCGGCCGGCCGTCGCTCGCCGACACCGCGGGCTACCGCTTCGGGACGTTCGTCCTGAAATCGATGGACTCGGGCGCACGAACCGCGACCACGGTCGTCATCGCCGTCGCAGCCGCAGGCGTCGTTCCGGGCGTGATCAGCGTCTCTGGACTCGGCCCGAACCTCGCAGCGCTCATTGACGCCGTCAGCGGCGGTTCGATCCTGATCCTGCTCAGCCTGACGGGCGTTGCGGCGATTATCTTCGGGATGGGAATGCCCACGACTGCGATGTACATCATCCTAGTCGCGATGCTCGGCGGGCCGATGGAGGATCTGGGCGTCTGGGTCGTCGCGGCTCACCTCTTCGTCCTCTACTTCGGCCTGATGGCTGACGTCACGCCGCCGGTCGCCGTCGCCGCCTTCGCCGGCGCAGGCGTCGCCAAAGCCGACGAACTCAAAACCGCGACCGCCGCGTTCCTCCTCTCGCTGAACAAGATCCTCGTCCCCTTTGCGTTCGTGTTCTCCCCGGGCATCCTGCTCGCACGGAACGTCAACGGCGAGTGGGGACTCATCGGCTGGAGCGACGTCACGGATCTTAGCTTCTTCCTCCCCGACGTCGTCGTCCCCATCCTCGGGATGTTCCTCGGCGTCTACGCGCTCGGGGTCACAATCATCGGCTACCAGTACTCGTCGGTCGGCGCCGGCACACGCGCGCTGTACGCGATCGCCTCGATCCTCCTGATGGTGCCCGAAGTGCCGCTGCTCGTCCTCGAGGGCGCACTTGCACTCGCCGGCGTCCCCATCGGCCTCACCAGCCTCTTGGCGACGCTCCTGCTTCGCGTGCTCGGCTTGGCGATCCTCGTCTCGCTGTCACACCGCAACTACACGCGACTGTCCGGGTCCGAGTTCGAGTCCGCTACGCCGACCGTCGGCGAGGCCTAAGGCGTCCGTCGCGGTTCCGTTCCACTTCTCTTTGCGGCTGGCCGACTGGGTGTCTCCGTCTCATACAGACTCCTCTCAGTCAGTTCCGGCGTACCCGCGACCCGCTGCACGGGTGCGCCGGTACCCAGTGATAGCAGACCGCCTCACTCGAGGTCGGCCCGACCGCTCGTCGCACTGCGAACCCGATCACGGAGCGCTTCGGCCGCTGCGAGCGGGACGCGCACGTCAAACCGCACGTCGGCTTCGTAGTCGGCGTCGAACTCGTGGCCCTCGCTTTCTAAAATCGAGCGAACCGTTCCTGAATCGTCGTAGTCGACGGTGATCGACAGCTGTTCGTGTGGCTGTTCCTCGATGACGCCCGCCGCCTCGACGGCCTCTTTGACCGCCCGAGAGTAGGCCCGGACGAGGCCGCCGACGCCGAGGTTCGTCCCGCCGTAGTAGCGAGTGACGACGACCGCACAGTTCTCGAGGTCTTGCTGGGTGAGCACGTTCAGCGCCGGTTTGCCGGCCGAGCCCGATGGTTCGCCCTCGTCGCTTGCGTACTCCCGGAGGAAGTACCCCTCGCCGTCATCTCCGGTCCGCACGCGGTAGGCGGGAACGTTGTGGGTCGCATCGGCGTACTCCTCTCGGACGGCGTCGATAAACGCCTCGGCAGCATCGACGGAGTCGACCGGCCGGACGTGGCCGATAAACTCCGAGCCCTGAACGACGAACTCGGCGGTAGCGGCGTCGGCGACTGTCAGGTATGCGTCGCTCACCGCCGTTCACCTCTCGAGTCGGTCCCCCCCTGTCGGTGCTCGAGACTGGCCATAGCGACACTTTTCCGGCCGGTGAAAAGAGCCCGTCGGTCCCCTCGTCTGGCGGCTGCAGATGGGCCGCCAGGTATGTTTCGCCCCGACCAGTACGTTATTATTTCTCTATGTGGTGTGTGGGCATATGGAAAGCGAGGCGATCGATTCCCAACTTGCGGACGAGCTTCGAAGCGTCTGCCGGACGACGGTGGGCGACGAACTCCGTAGTATCACGTACTTCACTGAGGACGTCGTCGAGCAACTGTATCTGCGCTCGGATCTGGAACGAACGGCCGACCTCGTCGGCTTTGCCGACCACGAACGGCGGGGCTTTCACTCGCAGTCGGCGTACCGAAACACGCAACTCGGCGACTATCAGGCGACGATTCGGCTGTTCGAAAACGGCTACCTCTCGCGGGTCATCCGGGGACCGTACGGTGTCTGGGTGACGACCGACGCCATGTCGATCGACCGCTTCGAGGAACTGACGAGCGCGCTCGAGACAGTGCTCACCGACTTCGCGGCTGTTGCCGACGCCGAGGCTGCCGACGACTGATACTGCCGGACAGAACGACGTGACGATCGGTCGCGCTGCTGCGGCCGTCACCGGTGGAGACGACCGCGAATCCGCGACCGACTTCGTATTGACTGCTGTCCGACAGTATGAGCGACTGGCGGCTACTGCAACTCGATCTTCCGGACGAATTCGAGGTCGCGGAGTTCGGTGATGACGTCGCCCGGGAGTTCCTCGTCGGTAATCAGGTAGAGTCGGGGTTGGTCGGTGAACTCGGGGTCTTCGCTGATCGTCTGGCGGATCGAGATCCCGTTGTCGGCGAGCGTTCCCGTTACCTCGGCGACGATTCCCTCTCGTTCGGCGTCGTCAGGCGTGATCGTCAGCACCGTCAGGTCAAGCACTGGCGCCAGGTCCATCAGACTCGGCACCTGCGAGATGTTCTGGAAGATACGTCGGAGTTCGGGATCCTCGAGGATGACGTCGGTCGTCGAGTCGACGACCCGTCGATCGATGCCGATTTCGCGAGCGATTCCCGTGTTCGGAATTTCGATGCCGCCAGAGACGACGCGCCCGTCGTCGTTGACGGAGAACCCTCGCTCGAGCAGCAGGCGGATCACGGCCTGCTGACTCGGCGACCCCTCGAACTTCTCCATGATCTCGTCGAACATCCGTTGTCACCCCTACGAGTGCGTAAGTATAATGTCCGGCGATCGATCGTGCTCGTGGCCCCACCGCGACGGGTCGTGGTCCACAGCCGATCCCGTGTCGATACCGGCGTCTGACGGATGCTTTTAGAACTCGGCCACGTGATCAGTCAGTATGCGCGAACTTCGGACCTGTGACTTCTGTGCCGCCGACGCCGTCGGCACGTTCGAAATCGTCCCGCCCGAACTCGAGCCGACGGAGGCCGAACAACGCCGCGTCGTCTGCTGTCCAGACTGCCGGGATCGACTCGAGACGCTGCTCGAACCGCTGCTCGTCCGCCTTGGGATCGCGGATTCCGACGCGACCGACGACAGCCGACCCACACACGACTCGGTCGTCACCGCCGCTGACAGCGCGACGACCCGGTCTCGCCCCGCGTCGGCGAACTCGAACGCGACCGTCACGGACGTTCCCACCGACGAGACGGCCGCTTTCGACACGTCAGAGACAGATCATGCCGACAACGAGGGCGATACCGACGCCAGCGAGTCCGATCCAGACGCCGATGCGTCCGATCCGAACGCCGACGAAGCCGACGCGGACGCGCCGAACCTCGAGGGCGGTATCACGCTCGAGCGCGACGAACAATCGGACGACACCGGCGCAGACCCTGCGGACGCGACCGACAGTGCCGACACGCCACCCTCGTCGGCGAGCCCGCCGCGGGCCTACAGCAAGGTCGTTCGACTCCTCCGAAACCGCGAGTTCCCCATGCAGCGACGTGCCGTCGAGGACCTGGCTGCGGGAGCCTACGACCTCGAGAGCGACGAAGTCGAAGCGATCGTCGAGTACGCGATCGAGGACGGTGAGTTCGTCGAAAACCGGGGGGAACTGCGCCGTCCGTAACACATCGCTGGTCGCGAGCCGCTACAGCGTGCCCTTCGTGCTCGGCGTTCCTTGCCGTCGCTCGTCGATCCGGGTCGCATCGTCGAGGCTCCGGGTCAGCGCCTTGAACAGCGCCTCGACCTCGTGGTGGGCGTTCTCGCCGCTGACCGCGAGGTGCAGCGTCAGACCGGCATTCATCGCCAGCGACTCGCCGAAGTGACGCGCCATGTCGCTGGTAAAGTCGCCGATCTGCTCCTGAGAGAACGTCCCGTCGAAATAAAAGCGCGGTCGGCCGCTCACGTCGACGACGGCGCTTGCGACGGCCTCGTCGAGGGGCACTTTCCGGTCGGCGTACCGGACGATCCCAGAGCGATCGCCCAGCGCCTCGTCGAACGCCTCGCCGAGGACGATCGCCACGTCTTCGACCGTGTGGTGGTCGTCGATCTCGAGGTCGCCGTCACACTCGACCTCGAGGTCGAACAGACCGTGTTTGGCGAACGACGTCAGCATGTGATCGAAGAAACCAATGCCGGTGTCGATCGCGGCCGTCCCGGTCCCGTCGATCGTCAGCGTACACTCGATCGACGTCTCGGCCGTCTCGCGCGTGCGGGTCGCCGCTCGCTCGCTCATGTCGAACGCATACCGTCCCCGGTACAAGGGGGTTGCGCTCGCTGCCCAGCGACACCGGTTCGGAGCCCTTCTCTTCTCTGTTCGACACTAATCCAAGAAACTCTCTCAAAATCAGTTATAAAATGTCTGGACGTTTCTTACACGGTATAAAAACATTAGCCGGATTACAACATTCACGTAAAACGGACCGAAACCGCGCCAATCTTCGACCCGTTATATGGGCCCTGTGGTGAATGGTGTATTCAAGAAGAGGTGCTCCGTCCCGATGTCAAACTCTCCCGTTTCGAACGACTCGATCGCCCCGTCGAGCCCTGAGCCGGAGGTCAAGCGCGATCAGTCGAACTGGATCCTCCGTTCGCTCAAGGGCCCAACGCAGTTTCTCTCGTTCTGGGCCGCGATCGCGCTCCCGTTCGTCCATCTCCCGCTGCTCACACAGGGGCTTGGTGATCCCGACGTGACGCTGGTATTTTTCCTCTTGCTCGCCGCCAACGTCTTCGCTCTCTACGTTGGTCACGGATACAAACAGGAGTGAGCCGGTCGTCTATCGGTCAGTGCCCACCGGTCACTCGTTACAGCAGACCGTCTCAGTGACAGTCGTCCATATGCGTCGTCTCTTCACTCCGAATCGTTATCTTGCCGGCCGTTGATACGTCGGTAGATGGCGCTTCGTGTCGACTGGCGCTCGAGTTGTAGCCTCGCCGGGACAGTCCTCAAGTGGCTCTCGATCCCGACGGTCGCGCCGCTCGCGCTCGCCATCGTCGACGGGGACGATCCGTTGCCGTTTCTCGTCATGTTCGCCGTCACCGTCGTCTTTGGGACCGGCCTCGAGGCGCTGACCGACGACCGCGAGATCGGCCAACGGGAGGCGTTTTTGATGGTCGCGCTGACGTGGCTCGGCGTCGCGCTGGTCGGGGCGATTCCGTTTCTCGTCGCGGGGACGGGCGTGTTCGCACGGCCGGTCAACGCCGTTTTCGAGAGCATGAGCGGCGTGACGACGACTGGCGCGACCGTGATCGCGGATTTTGGGGTTCACTCCCGGGCGCTCTTGCTCTGGCGGGCGCTCCTCCAGTGGCTCGGCGGCCTCGGCATCCTGATCGTCGCGATCGGCCTGTTCTCACATCTGCTCGTCGGCGGTGCCCAGCTGATGGAGACCGAAACCCAGACTCGAAGCGTCCACAAACTCCATCCCCACCTCGACCGGACGGCCCGTCTCATCTGGGGACTGTACGTCGGATTGACGGTCCTGACGACGGTCGTTCTCTTCGCCTTCCACCTCGCCGGCTTCGCACCCGAGATGGACCTCTACAACGCCGTTGCACACGCCCTGACCAGCGTCTCGACTGCCGGCTTCTCGCCACAGCCCGACAGCATCGGCGCGTTCTCGCCGATCGTCCAGTGGACGCTCATCCCGGTCATGATCGTCGGCGCGACCAACTTCGTGATCCTGTATGCCGTAACGCAGGGCAATCTCCGCCGGCCGCTCGAGTCCGCCGAGTTCCGGTTCTACGTCGCCCTCCTCGCGTCGGTCGCGACGATCGTCATCACCACCCTCGCGCTCGATCCCGATATTGCGATGGGGCTCGAGCCGACGATTCGCCACGGCCTGTTCAACGTGGTGTCGATGGTGACGACGACGGGCTACGCGTCGGCGAACTTCGATCTCTGGTCGCCCGGTGCGAAGCACATGCTGTTTCTCTGTATGTTCACCGGCGGGATGGCCGGATCGACGACGTGTTCGATCAAGTCGCTGCGCTGGCTGGTGGTCCTCAAGGCGTTCCGCCGCAACCTGTTTCTGGCCGTTCATCCGGATGCCGTTCGACCGCTTCGCCTCGACGAGACGGTGGTCGACGAGGAGACCATCGGCGACGTTTTCACGTATGTCACCCTCGCGCTGGTCATCTTCTTCCTGCTGACGGTCGTCATCATCGTCGATGCCGCCCGCGTCGGCAATCCGGTCGACGAGTTCGACGCCCTTGGCGCGGCCGCCTCGATCTTCCTCAACATCGGTCCTGCCTTCGGCGTCGCCGGCCCGTTCGACAACTACCTCGCGTTCTCACCGCTGACTCGAACCGTGATGATCGCCATGATGTGGATCGGCCGCATCGAGATCATTCCGGTGCTCGTCCTGTTGACTCCCGAGTTCTGGGAGCGCTAAACGCCGAGGCAGTCGGCGGCCCACTCACGATTGCGCTGCAACCATCGAACTGCGTCCCGCTCGAGTCGCCAGTCGTGTCTAGTCGTCTTCCTCGACCGCAGCCTGCGCTTCCTCGAGCGTAAAGTTACCCTCGTACAGCGCGCTGCCGACGACAACCGCGGCCGCGCCGGCGTCCTCGAGTGCCTGCACGTCCGAGAGCGTCGCGACACCACCGCTGGCGATCACGGGGATGTCCGTCGCGTCGACCAGCTCGCGGACGGGCTCGGTTGCGACGCCCTCGAGTTGGCCCTCGACGTCGACGTTCGTAAAGAGGATCGCGGCTGCCCCGAGGTCCGCGTAGCGTTCGGCAGCCTCGACCGGCGAAATCCCCGCACCCTCGGTCCAGCCTTCGACGACGACTTCGCCGTCTTTTGCGTCGAGGCTGACGACGACGCTATCGGGATATTCCGCGCTGATCTCGGCGACGATTTCTGGGTTCTCGACCGCCGCGGTGCCGAGGATGACGCGGTCGACGCCGCGCTCGAGGAGGTCGCCGGCGTCGTCGGCGGTGCGGATGCCCCCACCCAGTTGCGTCGGGACGTCGACGGCGTCGATCACCGCGTCGATGGCGTCGGCGTTCGCGCGCTCGCCTTCGAACGCGCCGTCGAGATCCACGAGATGCAGCGTCTCGGCACCGGCGTCGATCCACCGCCGGGCAGCCTCGATAGGGTCGCCGTAGGTCTTCTCAGTGCCGCGCTCGCCCTGGACGAGCTGGACGACCTCGCCGTCCTGAATGTCGACTGCTGGGATCACCTCGAACTCTTCGCGCGCGTCGTCGGCGTCGGTGTGCATACTCGAGTGCGCGAGGCCGGTGCGAGTAAAGGCGACGGTTTCGCCGACCGCCATCGCCGCGACACTGTTCCTGCTCTCGACAGAATCGTTACAAGTGTGGTCGGTGTCGGTCGCCCTATGCCGGTGTCGGTGTGCGACTTTATCGCACAGACGACTGTCTCTCAACCCGACTTGACGACGGATACCCTCGTCGTCTTTGGCGTCGTCGGCCTCGCGCTCGTCCTCTTTCTCACCGAGCGCCTGCCCATCGACGTCACTGCGATCCTGTTGATCGTGATTTTGGTCGTGCTCGAGCCCTGGACGGGCGTCGATCCCGCGACCGGTATCTCGGGCTTTGCGAACGAGGCGACGATCACCGTGCTGGCGATGCTCATCTTGAGCGGTGGCATCAGCCGAACCGGCCTCGTCCAGGAACTCGGGCGGCGGATGGCTGGGTTCGCGGGCGACAGTCTTCGCAGGCAACTGTTCGCGACCGTCGCCGCGACCGGCCCCGTGTCGGGTTTTTTGAATAACACGCCGGTGGTCGCCCTGCTGGTGCCGGTCGTCACAGACGTCGCGAACCGCGGGAACACGTCGCCGTCGAAGCTGCTCATCCCACTGTCGTACGCCTCACAGATGGGCGGGATGCTCACGCTGATCGGCACCTCGACGAACATTCTCGCGAGCGACGTCAGCGCACGCCTTGGCTCCCAGTACCCCGAACTCCACCGGTTCTCGATGTTCGAGTTCACGAAACTCGGCGTAATCGTCCTCCTCATCGGGTCGCTGTATCTGATCTTCGTCGGCCATTACCTGCTCCCCGAACGCGTCCCGCCGCGGGCGGACTACCTCGAGGAGTACGACATCGAAGACTACGTCGCCGACGTCGCCGTCGTGCCGGGTTCCCCGCTGGTCGGCCAGACAGTCCGCGAGGCGACCGCCATCCTTGGGTCCGACGTCGACATCGTTCAGGTCGTCCACGACGAGGCCCGATCGGTCGCGCCCCGGCAGGCGACCCGACTGGCAGAAGGCGACGTGCTCGTCGTCCGGACCGACCGCGACGCCATCGCGACGCTCGAGGCCGTCGAAGGGGTCGAACCGGTCGGTCGCGCAACCGCCGTCGACGACCTCACGGCGCCGACCGAGGCGGGCATCATTACGGAACTGGTCGTCGCGCTCGACTCGCGGCTCGTCGGCGAGCGGCTCGACCCCGAGGCCTTCCGCGAGGAGTTCAACGCAGCCGTTCTCGGGCTTCGCCACCACGGCGAACTCGTCGGCGAGCGCATCGTCGGCACGCACCTCGATGTCGGTGACACGTTGCTCGTCCAAGCACCACCGGACACGCTCGATCGCCTCGCCCGCCGCGACGACGTGATCGTCGCGCGCGAGCCGCCTCGGCCCGAGTACCGCGCGGATAAGGCCCCGACCGCCGTCGCCATCATGATCGGGGTCGTCGCCGTCGCTGCCCTCGAGCTCTACCCGATCCTCGTCGCCGCACTGGCAGGCGTCGTCGCGATGGTCGTCACCGGCGTCTTAGAGCCCAACGAACTCTACGACGCCGTCGAGTGGGACATCATCTTCCTGCTTGCTGGTGTGATTCCATTGGGGATCGCGCTCGAGCAGACCGGTGGTGCGGCGTATCTCGCCTGGCTGGTCGTCCAGTCTGCGGGGTTCCTGCCGACGATCGTCGTGCTGTGGCTGTTCTACGTCCTGACTGGCTTGCTCACGGAGGTCATCAGCAACAACGCCAGCGTCGTCCTCCTGCTTCCGGTCGCGGCGGCTGCAGCGACTGGCATCGGCTCGAACCCCTTCGCGTTCGTGCTGGCGGTGACCTTCGCCGCGAGCACTGCATTCCTCGGCCCGATCGGCTACCAGACGAACCTCTTCGTTTACGGCCCCGGCGGCTATCGCTTCAGCGACTACGCGAGGATCGGCGCGCCGCTGCAGTTGGTGCTGTCGATCGTCACCGTGCTCGGGATCGCCACCTTCTGGGGGGTGTGAGCGCGCCTTGGGCCGGTTCGTCTCGACTCGAGCCGAGCCGTGCGTCCCGTTCTCGTTTCGGTTCGAACGGCTGGCGCGACAATGGCCGCCGAGCAGGCGTCTTCTGGGTCGGTTACTCAGGTATCCGACTGATTCCAACGGATGGCTGTTTGGACCAGCAGCGCTCGAGGCTTCGGGATTTTCATATCAATACTCAAATGTGTCAGATGGTTCCAATAGTTATTTTACGAGCAGCGGTGTACTGTCGGCCGATGGTCGAAACCGTGCTGCTGGTCGGCGTCGTCGCGTCGATTTTCGTTGGCTTCAACATCGGCGGCTCGTCGACGGGGATCACGTGGGGACCGTCCGTCGGTGCCGGGATCGTCACGAAGACGACGGCGGCGGCGGTTATGACGTTCTTCGTCTTCTTCGGGGGCTGGACCGTCGGTCGGAACGTGATGGACACGCTCAGCGGGGGGATCATCACGACGGACCTCACCCTGACAGCCGGTGTCGGCGTGCTCTTTTTCATCGGCCTAGGGATGCTTATCGCCAACGTCTTCGGCGTCCCCGTTCCGACGTCGATGACGACCGTCGGCGCGATCGCCGGCCTCGGACTGGCAACCGGAACGCTCAATTACGAGACGATCGCGGGAATCGTCTCCTGGTGGATCGTGACGCCGATTATCGGCCTCTGGATCGGCGTGCTGATCGGTCGCTACATCTATCCGTGGGTCAATCGACGGGTACAAATCGAGAAGTCCGAGGGGCCGTTGCTGCGTCTCGATCGTCGTGGCACGATTCCGACGCCGACGCTGGGCCCGAACACGACGGGACAGGAGTTCATCACGACTGCCGTCGTCCTCGTTATCGGCTGTTACATGGCGTTCAGCGCCGGCGCGAGCAACGTCCCGAACGCCGCTGCACCGCTGGTCGGGACCGCCAGCGGACTGGACGCCGACACCGCGATCGTCGTCGCCACGCTCGCGATCGGACTCGGCGGCTTCACGATCGCGCGGCGAACGATGGATTCCGTCGGCGGCGAACTGAGCGACATCCCGCTGCTCGCGGCGCTGTTCGTCATGGTGACCGCATCCACGATCACGACACTGCTCTCGTGGGCCGGCATCCCGATCAGCCTCGTGATGGCGACGGTGATGACGATCGTCGGCATCGGTTGGGGCCGGGCGACCCGCCCGATCACGGTCCGCGAGGCAGTCACTCGCGACGTCGAGAACCCCGAGATCGAACTGGGCGCTATCGTCGCCGAAGAGCAGGCGGGCGAGACGGCCCCCGAAATCGGCGAACCCGAGTCCGAAGCGGTGCTTCACGGCGCGGATCTCTTCAACCCCCGCGCGATCATCAAGTACGTCTCGATGTGGATCATTGGCCCGTCGATGTCGACGATCCTCGCGTACGCGTTTTTCTCGATCCTCCCGGGTGTCGCCTGACGGAACCTTACGTCGCTGGAGGCCGTAGCTCGGCGCATGCTCTCGAAGATTCTGGTTCCGATGGATGACTCCGATCATGCCGGCTACGCCCTCGAGTACGCACTCGACAACCATCCCGACGCCGCAGTCACCGTGTTTCACGTCGTCGGCGTCCCATCGATGATGATGGGCGACGCGGTGGGGCTCTCGCTCGAGGACGACCTCGACGCGGCCGCAGCCGAGCGTGCAGAGCCAGTCTTCGACCGCGCTCGCGAGATCGCAGCCGACCGCGACCGCGAGATCGAAACGATCGTCGGCATCGGCCATCCGGCTCGAAACATCATCGACCGCGCCGAAGAGTACGACACGGTCGTCCTCGGCAGTCACGGCGAAGACTGGACCCGTGCGACGCGCCGATTCCTGGTCGGCAACGTCGCCGAGACGGTCTCGAAGCGATCACCGGTCCCGGTGATCATCGTCCGGTGATGTCTCGTCTCGAGGACGGTCGCGCCGTCAGGTCTCCGACTCGTCCTCGACCGACTCCTCGATGATCTCCTCGACTTCGTCCTCTCGAGGGCGGCGGTCGACCCGCTCGCTGACGGCCTCGACCTGCGTCTGAACGTCTTCGACCGTTTCACCGACGGTCTGTTCGACGGTCTCCTCGACCTGTGTCTGGACGTCTTCGACCGTTTCACCGACGGTCTGTTCGACGGTCTCCTCGACCTGTGTCTGGACGTCTTCGACCTGTTCTTCGACCGTTTCACCGACGGTCTGTTCGACAGTCTCCTCGACCTGTGTCTGAACGTCTTCGACCTGTTCTTCGACCGTCTCCTCGACGGCTTTGGTCATCCAGTCCGGATCGAACCGGGCCATCTTCCAGACGACGTGCAAGACGTACGAAGAGAACACGCCGATGCCGAACGCGAGCCCGACGGACGTATCGAGTGTCGCGATCAGGCCGATCGAGAGAACGATCAACGCGCCATACGCGAGATCGATAATCGCGTCGACGCGAGCAGGATTCAGCATCGTCGACCGTCACCCGGTTGGGTCGGCTCGAGGCGGTCCGCGCGTCGACCGATTGCAGTTCGTACTGCACCGTCGAGGGGTGTGTCTCGTCGGTCCTGTCGGAGGAGGAAGTCCCGATTGAAGCACATGATACCGGACCGTACGGTAGGTACAGTTGAAATGCTTTGGCTGGGAGTCGCGAGGATGGCGGTCTCAGACTTGATCGTCCGACTTCAGGCAAAACGGGCCGCTCGAGCGATGGCGGTGACGCGGGTGCGACCCTCGGTGATCACGGCAGACAGAGCCATTTTTACGGTCACACCGGTAGAGTTCCATGTGTGACGGAAGTACTGCTTATCGTAGGGGTCCTCACCGCGATCTTCGTCGGCTACAACATCGGTGGCTCGACGACCGGCCCGGCGTTCGGCCCGGCCGTCGGCGCGAACGTGATCACGAAGGTGATGGCTGCCGGGCTGATGTCGATTTTCTTCTTCCTCGGTGCCTACACCATCGGCCCGAAGGTGGTCACCACGCTCGGCGAGGAACTCGTCACCGACACCGCCATCTTTACCCTGCGGTCGAACGTCGCCGTGCTCTTCTTTATCGGCGGCGCGCTGTTCATCGGCAACTACGCAGGCGTCCCCGCCTCGACGTCGATGACTGCGGTCGGAGCGATCGCCGCACTGGGGATGGCGACCGGCGAACTCAACTGGGACGTACTCGGTGAGATCGTCGTCTGGTGGGTCGTCGCGCCGATCGTCGGCTTCTGGGTGGCCGGCGTGGTCGGGCGATACTTCTACCCTCGGATCAACGCCTGGGTCGCTATCGAGGAGAAAGAGGCCGGCCGACCGATGGTCTCGATCGATCGATCGGGACTCGTCCCCCGGCTCCAGTTCGGCGTCGACGCCGACCGCCGGGAGATCACCGGTGCGCTGACCGTCGTCGCAATCGGCTGTCTGATGGGCTTTTCCTCGGGAACGAGCAATATCGCCAACGCGATCGCGCCGATTTACGGCACCGGCGACGTCGACATGACGACGCTGATCCTGATTGGCTCTGCGGCGGTCGCCGTCGGCTGCTTTACGATCGCCCGCCGCACGCTCGATACGCTCGGCAACGACATCACGAACCTCCCGCTGACGGCGGCGATCGTCGTCGCCGTCATCAGTTCGGGGATCGTCGTCACCCTCTCGTCGATCGGCGTCCCGGCGAGTTTCGTCGTCATCGCGACGATGAGCATCGTCGGGCTGGGCTGGGGCCGGGCTACCCGGACGACGACGCTGTCCGATGCCGCTCGCGGCGAGGAGACGCCAGTCTCGGTCGGCGCGCTGACTGCCGAAGCGGAGGGCGAACGCTCCCCCGAGATCGGCGAGGAGGAACCCGAGGATATCCCACAGGCATCGGATCTGTTCGATCCCTCGACGACGGCCCGCGTCATCCTCATGCAAAACGTCGTGCCGGCGATCTCGACGGTTGGTGCCTATCTGACGTTCCGTTTCCTGCCGATCTTCGGGTTCTGATCGGAGCCGGCCGGGACGTGATCGGCACTGTGCGTCCGAATCCGGCAATTATCTCGATCAACTGGCCGTTCGTAAGACGGATTCTCAGTTCTCCCCCTGTGGCACCCACCATCGTTCACTAAATCCTGTCCGTCTTGAGTTCGAATTGGTCGATCCTGACTCAAAGACGATTGAGGTCTGAACAGCAAGCTATACCAGTACGGCGCTCGAACCGTGAAGTGATGCCCACGGTAGAATACCTCAACTACGAAGTACTGGACGACCAGGGCTGGGACATGGACGACGACGACCTCTTCGAGAAGGCCGCTGACGCTGGCCTCGACGAGGAGGACTACGGCTCGCTCGACGTCGCCGAGGGCGAATACATCCTCGAGGCGGCCGAGATGCAGGGCTACGACTGGCCCTTCTCGTGCCGCGCCGGTGCCTGTGCGAACTGTGCAGCAATCGTCAAGGAAGGCGAGATCCAGATGGACATGCAGCAGATCCTCTCCGACGAGGAGGTCGAGGACAAGAACGTCCGTCTGACCTGTATCGGTTCGGCTGAGACCGACGAGGTCAAGATCGTCTACAACGCAAAGCACCTCGACTACCTGCAGAACCGCGTCATTTAAACGGCACACCGCGCGCCGACAGGTAATTGTCGCCCCCATGTGGGGCAGCTTTTCGCGTAGTCCGTCGAGTCGTCTCGCTCGAGTAGCCCCTGGGCCGCCAGTTTGCTGTCCGACCGTGGACTCGAGTGACCACCACGTGAATCGGTCTGCCCGACAGTTTCATACGGACTCCTGTCAGCGGGTTTCAACGTACCCACAGCCCGTCGTGCGGATGCGCCGGGAACCAGTGACAGGGAATCGTCTCATACTTTGCTGTAACTGTTTACCGGAGGGACCGCAGGACGGCTCGTGGTCACTCCGGAACTGACTGACAGCAGACCGTATCAGTGCTCGAGTGACACGGAGTCACCGAACGCCCGTTCGTGGATGACGAATTCGTGTGTGCCGACGAGGTGGCCGCCGCTCACCCGTCGCGGTGTGCGGTGTGGCCGGTTCGCCGCTGTGAACCGTCGCCAACAGGAACGCAGAGGGGCTACGTCGGCATCTCTACAGGCAGGACAGGCCGAGGCGGTTCACGACGAGCAATACTCTCTACTGGACGCAGTTGCAGCTGTTCGACCTACTTTGGGCGAACGGCCGAGAGACGAGCCACCACACCACCAGTCCCGACTCCGTCACCGCTCGCGCCGGCGACGATATCTGACGGCTCTGTGAGCGATGGGCGACCGCCGAGAGAGCCGAAACAATAACGCCATCGCGCTCGAGAAAGCAGGACGTGACGCTCGCTGGCGCTGTCGCGACGGGACCGGATCTCTGCCGACTCCTCGCTGTCCCGGTTTTCACCTGGGTCGCTTACCGCGATTTCGAGACCAGACGCGTCTCGAGTAGCGTCTGGATTCCCCTCTCGCTTTTGGGGACTGTCCTGCTGGTCTGGGACGGCTGGCTGGCCTGGACTGCTGGCGGGACCGGCTGGACTTACGAGTTTCTCGTGCCGACGGCGCTTAGCCTGGGGCTGGTCGTCCCGATCGCCTACCTGTTCTGGTGGGTCGGCGGCTTCGGCGGGGCCGACGCGAAGGCCCTGCTCGTCCTGGCCGTTCTCTTTCCGACGTTCCCCGAGTACGCGCTGGGATCGTGGACGGTGCCCCTCGCAACGCCACCGCTCGGGGCGTTCTCGTTTACGATCCTGACCAACGCCGTCCTCGTCGGGATCGCGCTGCCGCTCGTCCTGGCCGTTCGCAACGCCGTTGCGGGCCGGATCGCGCCGGTAATGGTCGTCGGCTGGCCGGTGTTCTGGGAGCGGATTCCGGAGACGCACGGCCGCCTGCTCGAGACGCCGGCGGGGCTCACCCGGAGCGGGCTCGATCTCGACGCCCTGCGGATGTACCTCCGCTGGCGGGGACTCTCGCTTGCGGAGTTACGCGAGCAGCCCGAGCAGTATCGCGATCCGGCGAGCCTGCCCGCCGAGCCGAACCCGCCGACCGACGGGGCCGTCACCGCCGACGGGGGGCAACGCGGCGACGGCGGTACGCTCGCGTCGGACGACGATAGCGCGGCCGCTGAGGCCGAAGACGGCTCGACGACTGCCATCGAGCACGACGATCCCTGGGGTGCCGAGGCGTTTCTCGACGACATCGAGGGCTCGGCGTACGGGACGACCCCCGAGACGCTCCGCGACGGCCTCGAGGTGCTCGCCCGCGAGGAGACGGTCTGGGTCTCGCCGGGAACGCCGTTTCTCGTCCCGGTGTTCGTCGGGCTGGTGGTCGCGCTGGGCTACGGCGACCTGTTGCTGGGCACGCTACTCTGAGTACAGCGTTCGCTCGTACAGCGGCACGACCACCGTCCAGACGAGCACGAAGGCCGTCCCGACACCGATCAGCACCAGCCACGGCTCACCCGTGCCGGTCGGCGCGCCGCGTGCAAGTAAGACGAACGTCCCGAAAAAGAGCAGACACGAGACGAGGATGCTGCCCAGCTCGAGAGCCATGGCGACAGGGTACTCGCGAACCTGAGCGACGATATCGGCAAGCGTCATACGCGAGCCTCACACGCGGGGAGTAAAAATAACCCGGCAGTGTGCCAAACCGATGCTGAAACCGTGATCCATGGGTGATTCATACGGTCTGCTGTCACTGTGTACCGGTGCACCCGCAGGACGGTCGCGGGTGCACCGGCAATGATTTACAGGAGTTCGTATCAGGCTCGAGATTCGATATCGTCGGCGATCTCGTCGAGTTCGTCGTCGTCGAGCTCGGGCCGCTGGCCGAACATGGCGTGGATGGGGCCGGCGTCGTCGTCCTCGAAGCGGGGGACGATGTGGCAGTGAACGTGGGGCACTTCTTGGCCGGCCGCTTCGCCGTTGTTGAACGCGACGGTCGTCGCGTCGGCATCGACGGCGTCCTCGACGGCGGGGACCATGCGGTGGATGGTCGCGTAGAGATCCGTTGCGACGTCCGCGGGCACGTCGTTGACCCGTTCGTACTCGTCTTTCGGAATCACCAGCGTGTGACCGGGAGCAAGCGGATTCGCGTCCAAAAACGCGACCGTGGTCTCGTCTTCGTAGACGATTCGTGCAGGAATCTCTCCCTCGACGATCTGACTGAAGATCGTACTCATACGCCAGTGTGTGTCGCCTCATCGTATGAAGGTTTCCCGAGCGCGCTCGAGGCTGTCTCTGGATCGTGGAAGTCGGCGTCGCCTGCGACCGATCACGCACACAACTCGTCGATGGTCTCGCCGATCGCCGCGAGGTACGCCTGGGGCTCGTATCCCAAGCGCCCGATCCAGACGTCTTGATAGGAGGGGTGTAGAATCGGGACGAGCCAGACATCGAGGCGGTCACACCACACCGGCTCGAGCACGCTGTCGAGAAAGCCCTCGAGCTCCCGGTCTTCGGCTGCGAGCACGCTCGCCGTCGCGTGTTTACCGGTCGCGAGCACGACCGTCGGCTCGATGACCTCGAGTTCGGTCAGCAGGTGGGTCCGGCAGGTCGCCCGTTCCGCGTCGGTGGGCTCGCGGTTCGTGGTCGAATCGTCCGGATCGGCCGGGAAGCATTTGACCGCGTTCGTGTAGTAGGCGTCGTCGTAGCCGAGTTGCTCGAGCATCCGGCGGATGCGCCGGCCGGAGTGGCGCGAGGTGTAGGCCTTGCCGGTCCAGTTGCCACCTCGCCAGCGTTCTGCATCGGGGTTCCCGTAGCCGGGTGCCTCGCCGACGACCACGATGTCGGCGTCGTGATCGCCGGTTCCCCACGAGATGCACTCGCGAGCGTCTGCGAGGGCAGGACAACGCGTGCAGTCTGCCTCGAGGACGTTGCGATTGGTTGGATAGGCAGGCTCGCCGGCTGCCGAGTCGGCGTCGCCGTTGGTGTCAGCGTCGGACGCGGGCACACTCGAGTGTCCGTTCTCGAGGCAATAATGCGAGTCGGTTCGGCGCGACCAGTTCATGTGATCGTATCGCACGCGAGGGGACAGGTTTACTTTGGCTGGGTGGCTATCTGCGTGCTAATGACATCGATCGGTCCGGAACTGCTCACGGAATCACTCTCGCTGCTCGTCTACACCGTCGTCGCCGGTGTGTTGACGGTTGGCGGCGCACTCGTCGAACAGGCCAGTCTCCAGCATCTCGGCGCTGGCGAGGCAATGATCGCGCTGTGGCTGGCTGCCCTGGGCGGCGTCATGCTCTATGCGGGCGTGTACGGGCTCGGCTATAAGAAGGTCCTCGCAGAATACGTCTGAGCGATCGCGACTCGGGTTTGTGTACTGACCAGCGGGGTTCGGAGCAACCCGCAATATCGATTCCTCTTTACTGCCGGAGGCGATTAGGTCGGATATGAGCAGGTTCGGCGAGGTCGACGACCAGTACGACCCAGACGAACTCGAGCAACGGGTTTTCGAGTACTGGGACGACGTCGACGCCTACGAGCAGACGGTCGAGCACCGATCGGACGGTGAGTCTTTCTTCTTCGTCGACGGCCCGCCGTACACGTCGGGGTCGGCGCACATGGGGACCACCTGGAACAAATCGCTGAAAGACGTCTACCTGCGATACCTGCGGATGCAGGGGTACGACGTCACGGATCGGCCGGGCTACGACATGCACGGGCTCCCCATCGAGACCCGCGTCGAGGAGCGCCTGGGCTTCGAGAACAAGAAAGACATCGAGGAGTTCGGCGAGGAGAACTTCATCCAGGAGTGTAAGGACTACGCCAACGAGCAACTCGAGGGACTCCAGTCCGACTTTCAGGACTTCGGTGTCTGGATGGACTGGGACAACCCCTACAAGACCCTCGAGCCGGAGTATATGGAAGCGGCCTGGTGGGGCTTTTCGAACGCTGCCGACCGCGGCTTAGTCGAGCAGGGCCACCGCTCGATCTCGCAGTGTCCACGCTGTGAGACCGCGATCGCGAACAACGAGGTCGAGTACGAGGACGTCGAGGACCCCTCGATCTACGTCAAATTCGATCTCGCCGAGCGCGAGGGCTCGATCGTCATCTGGACGACGACGCCGTGGACGATTCCGGCGAATACCTTCGTTGCAGTCGACGAGGACGGCGACTACGTCGGCGTGCGTGCCGAGAAAGACGGCGAGGAGGAACTCCTCTATCTCGCCGATGCGAAACACGAGGAGGTACTGAAGGAGGGGCGCTACGACGACTACGAGATCGTCGAGGAACTCTCCGGCGAGGAACTCATCGGCTGGTCCTACGAGCACCCGCTCGCCGAGGAGGTGCCCGACCACGTCGACGGCGAGGGCGTCTTCGAGATCTACGCCGCCGACTACGTCGACACCCACGGCGACGGCACCGGCCTCGTCCACTCCGCGCCCGGCCACGGTGAGGTCGACTTCGAGCGCGGCCGCGAACTCGGCTTCCCGATCTTCTGTCCGGTCGGTGGCGACGGCGTCTACACCGAAGAGGCTGGCAAATACGAAGGCCAGTTCGTCAAGGATGCCGACGACGAGATCATGGCCGACCTCGAGGACAACGGCGCGCTGCTGGCTTCCGGCACCGTCCACCACAGCTACGGCCACTGCTGGCGCTGTGACACGGGTATCCTCCAGATCGTCACCGACCAGTGGTTCATCACGATCACGGATATCAAAGACGACCTGCTCGAGAACATCGAGGACAGCGAGTGGCACCCCGAGTGGGCTCGCGACAGCCGCTTCCGTGACTTTGTCGAGGAAGCGCCGGACTGGAACGTCTCCCGCCAGCGCTACTGGGGCATTCCGCTGCCGGTCTGGACCCCCGAAGACCGGGATGACGACGAGGACATGATCGTCATCGGCACCCGCGAGGAACTCGCCGACCGCGTCGATCAGGACGTCGATCCCGAGGCGGTCGACCTCCACAAGGACACGGTGGACGACCTGACGATCACCGAAGACGGCACCACCTACACCCGCGTCCCCGACGTCTTCGACGTCTGGCTCGACTCCTCGGTCGCGTCGTGGGGCACCCTCGACTACCCCTCGGACGACAGCCGATTCGACGAACTCTGGCCGGCCGATCTGATTCTCGAGGCCCACGACCAGACCCGCGGCTGGTTCTGGTCCCAGCTGGGGATGGGCACCGCCGCACTCGGCGAGAGCCCATATACGGAGGTGCTGATGCACGGCCACGCGCTCATGCCCGACGGCCGCGCGATGAGCAAGTCCAAGGACATCCTGATCGATCCCCACGAGGCGATCGACCGCCACGGTCGGGACGTCATGCGGCTGTTCCTGCTGTCGAACAACCCGCAGGGCGAGGACATGCGCTTCGACTGGGACGGGATGCAGACGATGGAGAACCACCTCCGGACGCTGTGGAACGTCTTCCGGTTCCCGCTGCCGTACATGCGCCTGGACGGCTTCGATCCCCAGCAGACGTCGTTGGACGAGGTCGACGACGCCCTCGAGCCCCTCGACGAGTGGGTACTCGCTCGCCTCCAATCGACGAAAGCCGAGATGACCGCCCACTTCGAGGACTTCCGCCAGGACAAAGCCGTCGACGCGCTTCTCGAGTTCGTCGTCGAGGACGTCTCCCGGTTCTACGTCCAGGCCGTCCGCGAGCGCATGTGGGAGGAAGACGACAGCGCCTCCAAACAGGCTGCCTACGCGACAATTTACCGGGTGCTCCGGGAGAGCGTCGCCCTGCTTGCACCCTACGCGCCCTTCATCAGTGAGGAGATCTACGGCACCCTCACCGGCGAGGATGGATTCGACACCGTCCACATGGAAGACTGGCCCGACGTCGACGAGCACTGGGTCGACGAGCAACTCGAGGAGGACGTGTCCCTCCTCCGCGCCATCGAGGAAGCCGGCGCGAACGCCCGCCAACAGGCCGGTCGCAAGCTGCGCTGGCCGGTCCCGCGTGTGGTCGTCGCCGCCGACGACGAGCGCGTCGTCGAGGCCGTCGAGCGCCACACTGGCCTGCTCGAGGAGCGGCTCAACGCCCGCGAGATCGAACTCGTCTCGCCCGAGGACCGCTGGGGCGAACTCCAGTACAGCGCCGAGGCCGACATGAGCGAACTCGGCCCAGCCTTCGGCGACCGCGCCGGTCAGGTCATGAACGCGCTCAACGAGGCCCGCATCGACGAACCGAGTCTCGAAGCGCTCGAAGATGCCGTTGCGGACGTCCTCGAGGACGACGAGGAACTCGAGGAATCGATGGTCTCCTTTGTGACTCAGACGCCCGACGACATCGCCGGCACTGCCTTCGGCACCGACGGCGACGACCGCGGCGTCGCCTATGTCGACGCCTCGCTGACTGCCGACATCGAAAGCGAGGGCTACGCTCGCGAGGTCATCCGCCGCGTTCAGGAGATGCGCAAGGACCTCGATCTCGACGTCGAAGAGCGGATCGCACTCGACCTCGAGATCGACGACGACCGCGTCGCCGACCTCGTCGCCGAGCGCACGGACCTGATCAACGAGGAAGTCCGCGCCGACGAACGCCGCGCCGTCGAGGACGGCCACCGCAAGGAGTGGGACGTCGACGGTGTGACGATGGAGATCGCGCTCGAGGCGCTGGCGGCTGCTGAGGCCTCGGAATAGAACTGCCGAGCGAAGCGAGGCGGTTTTTTGGTCCAGATTTTTGCGTGAGTGGTCGCGAGCGCCGCGAGCGACCCGAACGGAAAAAGGTGGATGCCGAGATCGCGCTCGAGGCGCTGGCGGCTGCGGAAGCGTCTGAGTAGCGGCTCACAGCGATTCGGTTTGATTTACACCGTTTCGTAGCGCAATCCTGATAGACACGTTGCCGTAACTGTCTTGCGCACTGACTGACCAGCAGTGGGTAGTGAGTTCTCGAGTCCCCGCCCTCGCGTTCGTCGTCGTGCTCGTCTGTAGTCTGCCGGCCGGCGTCGGTGCCCTCGAGCCGGCACAGGCGGCTGCACCCACTGACTCTGCTGTCGCTGATTCCGGCGGGGAACTGGCTGCGAGTTCCAGCGAGACACTGGTATCGGTCGGAACGAACGTTGGTTCGGCGACCACATCCAGCGCCGACGTGTTCGACCGCACGACCGTTCTCAGACATCGCCCCGACGACCCCGACGTGTTCGAGACGGAGACGACGTTTCACGTCCCCGGTGCTGTCACCGAGTTCGAGATCGAACTCCAACAGGGTGCGACCGTCGAATCGGTGACGGGGCTCGAGCGGACGGGCGAGCGGACCTACGCGTGGACCGGCACGACTGACGAACCAGCGATCCGCTATACGATGCCGGCCGATCGGCGAGGCGGGAGCGACGGGACACGCACGTCGGAGACGGGATACACGTTCGTCGATACAGGCGACTGGGGGATCGTCGCGGTGCCATCGCTCAACGTTTCCCTTCGACGGACCGACCCGGTTGGCATCGAGGAGACGGTGACCGTCGACGGGCCGGGTGCGACCGGCGGCGACATCGCCGTCTTCGGTCCGGTGACGACCTACGAGCGAACGACCGACGGCGGGACGATCCGGCTGGTCGTCCCCAACGTGGCACGGCTCGAGGAGTCGCCGGACGCGATCCTGACGGCGCTGGCGGACGCACGCGACCGACTCGAGGTCGGAATGCGACGCGACGAGGTGGTCGTGATCGCAGCGCCAACCGGGGCCGACTGGGGGCCACGCGGGATTCAGTACGGCCGCGCCGACGCGTGGGTCGTCGCCGACGCCGAGCTCGACGAGCCGAACCCGGCCTGGCTTCACGAGTACGTCCACGTCCGGCAGCGCTTCTCGAATGCGGCGACCGACACCACGCCGAAGACGGCGTGGCTCATCGAAGCCCAGGCCGACTACTACGCAGGCCTGCTCGCCTTCGAGTACGGTAGCACTGACTTCGACGACTTCAGCGTCCTCCTCGAGCGCGGCGAGCGATCGCCATACGCCGACGGAGTGCTGGTCGATCGCTCGACGTGGGCGGATCCGAAGACGGACTACGCAAAGGGAGCACTCGTCTACGGCGAGCTCGATCGCCGACTGCGGCTCGCGACCGACGGCGACCGGACGCTCGAGGATGTCTTCCGCGCGTTGAACACCCAGGAGGGCCGAATCACCGAGGCCGACTTCCTGCAAACGCTTGCGGAGTACGGCGGGGCCGACGTTCGGGCCGCTGCCGAACGATACACGCGAACCACGGCGACGCCCGAGATGTGGACCCGGAGCCAGCACGCGGCGGCCTTCGACCAGCCGGTCGCGGATTTCGAGTCCGAGTTAGAAATGGACTCACTCGAGGTGGCGGGCCGGGAGTGGCCACGGTGGAACGCCTCGGGGTCGACGGGAACCACCGGTGAATCTGGTGGTGTGATCGCAGTCCCGGCCGGCGAACCGGTGTCGCTGCCGGTCACGGTCGAGAACGTCGGCAGCCGAGACGGGACGTACGACGCGACGCTGCAGGTTGATGGCCGGCCGGTCGACATCCGCCGGGGTCGACTCACAGCCGGCGAGACGGCACAGCACCACCTCTCGTGGACGCCCGCCGAGCCTGGCGCGTATACGCTTCGCGTCGGCTCCGACCGGCTGACCGCCGTCGTTCGCTCGGAAGCGAGCGTGACCGTCACCGACCTACACGTTTCGCCCGAGCGCGTCGATCCCGGCGAGCCGGTGACGGTGACTGCGACGGTCGAGGCTGCCGACGAGCGCCCGGCAGCGGCCGCCCTCGAGTTCCGGACCGTCGAGGGTGTCGTTGCCGAGCGACCAGTGGCGCTTCGGGTCGGCGACTCGACGACGATCGAGGCGGATCTTCGGTTCGACGAGGTGGGCCGATATCAGATCGCTGTCGGTGACCGAACCGCTACCGCGCCCGTTGGCAGCGGCCCGGCAGCAGCGATCGAGACGGTGCCCGGGTTCGGGATTCCGGCGGCGCTCGTCGCGGTCGCGATGCTCTTCATCGTCGCAGTGCGATCGCGCCAGTACTGACGGGAAGCAATCGGTGGCTCCGAGTCCGTGTCTCGGCGCTACTCGAGGTCAACCCGGAACCGACATGCGTCGGCTCCGTAGTCGACACAGGCTGTTTCGGTGACGGTCGTGTCGCCGTCGAACGCGGCGACGACCCCTTCGAGAATCCCGTGGGCCATGCCACAGTAGGTGGTATCGCGGTGAGTCTCGTACGTGACGACCCCGTGATCGGACTCGAGACAAGCGGAAATCGCAGGCAGCGACGTGTCGTCCGTGGCGGTTTCGATATCGCTGTAGACATCGTCGAGTTCGGCGAGTAGCTCCGTCGCCGTCCAGTCGCGGCTGACGTGGGCGCTAAACGTCGAGAGGAGTTCAGGCGCGAGTGTGCGGCCGACGTCGCGTTCGATCGCACGCCTGTCCTGGGTGGCCATCCCCGACAGCGTCTCGAGGATGGCGTCGATCTCGGCGTCGTCGTAGTAGCTGACGGGAAGGTACAGCGTCGGCTCGAGGCCGGCCCGGTCGACGATCGTGTCCCAGGTCTCGTCGTCGGTTCGGTCGACGACGTACTCCTTGAGGGTCTTGTGGACGAGTCCGTGCATTGATCTGTTCTTCCAGCTGTCGTCGCAGTTCACACAGGCGCATCGAATTGTGTGAAACGTTAACGTCTAAGCCAGGTGCGGGCGAGTACTTAACCGTTTGCTTACAGGTACGACGCGAGCGCCGGTGCGACCGAGACGGTGCTGACGCCGCGCTCGATGGTGTCGGTGCCGTAGATCGCTTCGACGCCGGCCCGCGAGAGCTTCGTGACGGCGTTGCGAGCCAGCAGCGGGTGGACGCAGGTGATAAAGACGCGGCCGACCGATCGCTCCCGGAGGACGCCGACGGCTTCGCTCATCGTCGAGCCCGTCGCGATGATGTCGTCGACGACGACGACGTCGCGGTCGGCTACGTCGACGTCGCTTGGCGTGATCTCGACTTCGGTGCCGGAGTGGCGAACCTTCTCGAAGTAGTCGGTCTCGCCCGTGCCGTAGGCGTCGCAGACCGTTTCGGCGAGGTCGATCGCGCCTGCGTCGGGCGAGAGGAACACTGGATCCGCGAGGTCGTCGGGCAGTGGCTCGGCCAGTCGGCCCGCAGCGTCGACGGCCGTCGCCGTCGGCTCGAAGAACTCACAAACCGCCTCCTCGTGGGGATCGACGGTCAGCACGCGGTCTGCGCCGGTTGAAATCGCCCGCGCCATCGCACGCGCGGAGATGGGATGACCCGGTTCGAACGCCTTGTCCTGGCGGCCATAGCCCATGTACGGCAGAACGGTGACGACCTCCTCGACGCCAGCCTCGCGGACGGCATCCTGCAACTGAAGTACCTCGAGGTGGGCGTCGCTCGAGACGGTCGAGGCGACGATGATTGCCCGATCGGGCTCTGCGTCGGCGACGCCGGGGGCGGCCGCGAGCAGTTCGCCGTCGGGGAACCGATCGTACTCGACGGCGGCGAGCGGTTCCTCGAGTTCGCGAGCGAGTGCTGCGGCGAGTGCCTGAGACGTGGATCCACTGACGATCATAGTCGGTGGCACACTCCGGGGGCTAAACCAGCTTTCGTTCTGTGTTGCGGTCGCCCCTCGAGCACGTCGGCTTCGTCGGTCGGTACGAGTCCGTCGGTTCCATCCGTTTTATCGCCGCTGCCCGTACAGCCGGCGACAGCACCGGTACAGACGGTACCGGTCGCAGCCAGCAGCCGTCGTCGTGAGCGATCGCTCATTTATTGACCGCCGTCTTTCAGTATCGTTAACTCTTGTATACTCCGTCTCCGTGCGATCTGGAATGCAACGCTCGCGTGTCGGTCTCCGGTACCGCTGCGAGAACCAACGGGGTGGGTCTACTGCCGCTCCGGTCGCACGGCGAGCCCCGACACGTCCCTGACGCCCAGCGCTCGCGTTCGCCACTCCCCATCGCTCCACGCGAGGAACGTCCCCTCGTCCGTGACGGCGTAGGTCGTCTCGCCGTAGCCGACGCCGACGATCTGCTCGCTCGAGCCGTCGATCGCGTGCCACTCGTCGGCGACGAACTCGTAGACGCCGTCTGTGGCGACCGCGTGGGCGCGGACGAGCTCGCCCCGCTCCGAGCGCGGATCCGCGGCGACGGTCTCGAACGGCCCCTCCAGGACGGTCATCCAGCCGTTGCCGAGTTTGTAGAGCCCGTCCGCGGTGGCCGCGAGTGGCACACCGGCAGCCGAGACGTCACGCACGTCCGACAACCCAGCGTGTTCGAGCCCGTCGTCGCTGACTCGATACACGCCGTCGGCCGTGCCCACGAGATCGCCGTCGATCGCTCGCACCGCTGTCTCGAGGCCGTCCGAAAGCGTCGTCCACTCGTCGGCCCCGGCTGTGCGACGCGCGACGCGACCGTCCGGCCCGGCTGCGAGCACGTCGTCGCCATCGAAGCCGACGGCGACCGCCGGGCCGAAGCCGGTCTCGACGAACGACTCGTCGTCGGCCACGACCGGCGTGTCACCCTCACGGTCGGACGTGGATTCCGCCTCGAGTCCGAGTATGCGAACGTCGTCGTCCGTCGCGACGGCGATGGCGTCGGGGCTGGCTGCGACGTCTCGAGCACCACAGCGTTCACAGAGGCCGAATTCGCCAACTGTGTCACCGGCGACCCGGACGCGAACGACGCCCATCGCGCTTGCGACGTAGGCCGTGATCGCCCCTTGCCGATCGCCGTAGACGCGTTTTTCCTCGATCGATTGCATACAGGAACGTGACAGGGATGGCCCGAAAACGTTCCGCCCTCATATGGACGACTATCAGTTCGCGCCGACACGCCCCAATCCGCCATGTGGGTGCGCCGGGATCCAGTGACAGCAGCCCGGCTCAGTCTTCGGATCGAGTTGCGGAATCCCTTTGGGGAGTCCGCCCGGACTAACGCGTGATGCAAGTCTTCGGATCGAGTGGGACGCGGGGCGTCGCCAACGAAGAGCTGACGCCCGCGTTCGTCCTACGCGTCGCGAAAGCGGCGGGGACGACCTGGGGTGACGGCCACGGTGGGGACCGAGTCGCGATCGCTCGCGACACGCGCTATACGGGGCGTATGCTGGCCGATGCGGCCGCCAGCGGGCTCGCGAGTACGGGTGCCGACGTCGACCGTCTCGGGGTCGTCCCCACGCCGGGGGCACAGGCCTACGCCGAACGCGAAGGGGTGCCGGTCGTGGTCATCACGGCCTCACACAACCCGCCCCAGTACAACGGCGTCAAACTCGTCGGCCCCGACGGCGTCGAACTCTCGGTGGCCGCGCTCGAGGAGATCGAGGAAACCCTGCTCGCCGAATCGTTTTCCGTCGCCTCGTGGGACGAGACGGGGCGCGTTCGCGAGATCGATGGCGTCGGCCGGGCCTATGTCGATGAACTGCTCGCGGCGACCGACCGAGAGACGATCGCCGACGCCGACCTCACCGTTGCACTCGATCCGGGCCACGGTGCGGGTTCATTGACGAGTCCCGAATTCTTCCGAAAACTGGGCTGTCGCGTCGTCACCGTCAACAGCCAGCCCGACGGCCACTTCCCCGGTCGCGATCCCGAACCCGTCCCCGACAACCTCTCCGATCTGGGCCGTCTCGTTCGTGCGACCGACGCCGACGTTGGCATCGCCCACGACGGCGATGCCGACCGCGCCATCTTCTTCGACGAAGCCGGCGAGTACGTCGAGGGCGACGCGACGCTGGCCGCACTCGCAGCTGCCGAACTCGAGGTCGGCGACACGGCCGTCTCGGCGGTCAACGTCTCCCAGCGACTCGTCGACGTGGTCGACGACGTCGGGGCCGACCTCGAGCTCACCCCGATCGGCTCGACGAACATCATCACTCGCATTCAGGAACTCACGGCAAACGACAGCCACGTGCCGATCGCCGGCGAGGGCAACGGTGGAATCTTCTTCCCCGACTATCGGCTCTCGCGGGATGGTGCCTACACAGCCGCGCGATTCCTCGAGTTAGTTGCCGAGAAGCCGGTCAGCGAGCTCGTCGCGCCCTACGACGGCTACGTCAACGTCCGGCACAACGTCGAATACGAGTCGACGGCCGAACGCGACGCGATGCTCGATGCGGCGGCCAACCAGGCCAACGCCGCCGACGCCGAGCTCAACACCCGCGACGGCTACCGACTGGATTACGGCGACGCGTGGGTGCTCGCGCGTCCCTCCGGCACCGAACCGCTCGTCCGGATCTATGCCGAAGCCCGCGATGGAAACCGCGCCGAAGCCCTCGCCAGCGACATGTACGAGGCGCTGGCTGCTGCGAAAGCCGACGCGTAACGCCGGGCTCCGTTGCTCGTCCCTTCGAGTTCGACGCCAATCACGACGAGGCCCACTCCCGAAGTTCGCCGTCGACGACGACTTCGTCCCCAACGTCGTCGAACGTCACACCGCCGTAGGCGACACGACTGTCAGGGCCGACGTAGATGCCTGCAGTACCACAGTCGGCCGCTCGAGCGGTCGTGAGCGTCGCGTCGACGTTTGCTCTGAATCGGAACGATTGATGATCCGCGCCCGTCGCAGTTACGCTACTCAATTTCAGGTCGGCCATGTCGTCGAAGATGATCGCGTTCGTAAACGGGCCGTCGACGGTGACGTTCGATATCGCAGCGCCGTCGAAGCCGGCCGCGTACAGCCCCGAGCCGCCGGCGATGTCGCTGTCGGTGGTTCTGATCGTGACGTTATTGATCGTCAACCCCTGACGGCCGTCTTCGATTTCTCCCAGCGTGATCCCCCGTGCGTTCTCGAGACACGAGACCCGGTCGATCGTCAGATCCACGATCTGCTCGTCCGGATCGGCTCTGATCGCCGTATACTCACAGCCGGTGATCTGGCCGTCCGTGATGGTGATCCCCTCGTTCGTCCCGCGGTGAAGGTGGACGCCGTAGTCGGGGTCGTTTGCCGGGTCGATCTCGAAGTTCGTGAGGGTACAGTCTCTGGTCGGCGTCCCGTCGTCCGCGACGAGCGCGTCGGCGCTGCCGTCCCAGACGCTGTTCCAGCTCGTATCCGGCTGTTGACTGTCGAACTGCACCGGCGCATCTGACTCACCCTTGCCGCCGCGGGTTGCCCAGTAGCCGTCGACGACGACGTTTTTCGACGAGACGACGTCGATGTGGTGGTAGTGGATGCGGTCGCCGTAGATCCGCTCCAACCGAACGTTTTCCGCGTGGGCGGGCATGATCCCGGTCGACTCCGGCGAATCGATCCGGACGTTGCAGACCCCCCAGTTCGATGCCCCGTCGTAGCCCGGCTCGTCGTAGCCCATATTCGAGAGCAGCGCCCGTCCGTTCTCACCGTCGGGACGGATTCCGACGAGAACGGTCGAACGGCCAGCACCGAGGACGATCGTGTCGTCACCGATCAGTGGCGTCCGCTCGAGCAGATAGCGCCCCGGCGGGAAGTACACGATCCCGCCGCCGGCGTCAGCGACATCCTCGAGGAGGTCGTGGACCGCCTGGCCGACTTCGGTCGTCCCGTCGCCTTCGATGCCGTGGGCCTCGACGTTCCACACGGGGGTCTTTTCGGTGCGAGCGTGAGTGAGCTGGACTGCCTCGAAGTGGCTCGTTCCCGGAACTGGCTGCTCGGCACTTCCGCGACCGCTGAAGTACACCCAGTCGTCGCTCGCGACGTCCCAGCGCCAGGTAATTCCTTGATCGGTCGCGTGATACAGTTCGTCGTCGTACTCGCCGGTTGCCGGTCGCTCGCTGATCGGCCCGCGGACGATCGCGTGCTCGTCGATCGCCTCGACTGCGTCGGTGTGGTCCCACTGTTCGCCCTGCTCGTACGTCCCCAGTCCGAGACGCGGTGTGTGATCGACCATGTTTACTCACTCCCGTATGCGTCTCCGTACGCTGTTCCGTACCCGGATTCGACGGCCGCGCTGTTCGTACAGCCTGCAACCGTGAGAACCCCCGACGTTGCGATGAGGACGTCCCGTCGTCCCGGTCCTGAATCGTCCATGATCTCTGACTCGTCTTCCGCCGTATAAACTACCTGTTCGGCGGCCGACTGTTCACTCGAGTTGCGCGTCGATCGCGGCGCTGACGGTGTCCCACTCGTAGCTTTCGATGAATTCACCGTCGACGAAGACGGCCGGCGTTCCGGGGACGCCGCGGTCGTCGCCTGTCTGTTTGTCCGCCTCGACGACCTCGCGGTATGCCTCCTCTTTGGCTGCTGTGGCGACCGTACAGCCGTCGACGCCGTTGTCGTCGGCGACCTCGCGGATGAACTGGTAGCCGTCCTCGCCGAGCCGGGCTTGCTCCTCGTAGATCCCCTTGGCAAAGGAAAAGAACGTCTCGGCGTCGGTTCGATCCTGTACTGCGCGGGCGGCCGAGGCAGCACGCCACGACCAGTTTTCATCGACAGGGATCGGACAGTCGAAGTAGCGATAGCGAATCTCACCGGGCTCGATGTAGGTCGATTCGATCTGTGGATAGACGTCAGTGGTGAACGTTGCACAGTGTCCACAGGCGAAGTCCTCGAAGACGTCGACGGTGACGGGGGCGTCTTCCGGACCCAGTGCGGGGCGGGGCAGCGAATTGACCGTTTCGACTTCTGTCCCGTCACAGTCGCTGGGAAACGAGCCGTTGCTGGAGCCACCGAGACAGCCGGCCGTGGTAGACAGCGTGATTGTTCCACCAAGTGCAATAAGGGTTGACCGCCGCGTCGTTCGCATAGTCGTGCGAACGGCGCAGTGACATATATACGATGCCGTTTGCGAACGAGAGCGGCTCCCACGACGGGCATCTCTCCCGCCAACCGCGACCGCCGGCCGCCTTCAGACCGGATCGTCGACGGCGAGCGCGTCCTCGAGTCGCTCCCGTTCGGCCCGCAACGCCTCGAGTTCGTCGTCGACGCGGCCGTCGGCCAGCCGCTCTCGTTCGGCGGGCGTGAGCCGGTCGACGGCCTGGGCTGCGGTCTGTAAGCGGTCGTAGTCGGGATCGGTCGCGAGCAACCGCACCTCGCGTAAAGCTGCGACGACGTCCTCGCCGGCGATTCGCGCGACGAACGGCTGATACTCCCGCGTCCGGGCTCGCAGGGCACCTGCAGGCTCGGGCGGCCAGTCGATCGTCAGCGCCTCGGCGTCGATCCCCTCGAGATACGTCTGCTGAGTCGCGACTGACCGCTTGAGTTCGTCCGCGCTGTCGACGTAATGGGAGAGCTTCGACCGTGAGTAGTCGGCGTACTCGAGCAACTCGGGAATCGTATATTCGCCGGCTTGATTCTCGCGGACGTACGCCGCCAGATCGTCGGGCGGGCGCTCGTAGGTCACGAACGGATACCACCGGCTCCGTTCGAGCAGGGCGAACACCTCGCGGGCGCTCGTCTCGAGGCGATACGCCTGAACGGCCTCGCGGATCGCCTCGTTGTAGTCTTCGATCGGCTCGCGGAGTCGCTCGACCGGGGCGTCGAGATCCGCATCCGCGAGTTCGAGCAGCCGCTTGCGTGCGTCGATCTCGTCGTCGATCGTCCGCAGTCGTTTGCTCGCGGCTTTGCGGGCTTCCGCCAGCGCTTCGCGAGCGGCCTCGCGTTCGTCGAGCATGGCCGCGTATTTTGCTGCCGGCTCGAGGGCGTCGTGAGCCCGCTCGAAATCGGCTTCGCTCAGCCGGCGTTTGTCGATCGCCTCGAGGGCGTCCTCGAAGGACTCGTATTCGGGGAGGTCCTCGTCGAGTCCGGTGACCAGCCCGTCGAACTTGCCCTCGAGTTCGATATATGCTTGAAAATTCTCCTTGCCGGTCCCGGTCGCGCGGTCGACGTAGTCCTCTAACAGGTCGGTCGCGGTTCGGTAGGCGGTTGCGACCGCCTCGACGGTGTCCGCGTCGTGATCGTCGATCTGCGCGTCGATCGTCTCGAGGCGGTCGCGGGCGGCCTCGAGTGCCTCGTGCGGTGTCGGATCGTCGTCGCTACTGCCGGCGGCGTCGGAGCGGGCGTCGGCGGGCGGGACGCGCTCGCTCATCGGTTACTCGTAGACGGCGTCAGGGTCGAACACTCGTTCGCCGACGTTCTCTCCCTCGATCGTCCGGTAGAAACACGACCGGTGGCCGGTGTGACACGCGCCGCCTTCCTGGTCGACAAGATAGAGCAGGGTGTCGGCGTCACAGTCGACGCGAATCTCCTGAACGTCTTGTGTGTGGCCGCTCGTCGCGCCTTTCTCCCAGAGCTCGTCGCGGCTTCGCGAGTAGTAGTGCGCGCGGCCAGTCTCGCGCGTTCGCTCGAGGGCCTCCGGCGAGACGTAGGCAAGCATCAGTACCTCGCCGGTGTCGGCGTCCTGTGCCACGGCGGGGACGAGGCCGTCCTCACCGAAGTCGACTGCAACGTCGTCGTCCATACTCGAGACGTTGGTCGTCCGAGCGATAGGTCTTTTGCCACTGGTCGTTCGATCGACTCGCCGAAAAACAGCGCGTTCGCCGCGTGTAGTGGTTAGTTCTGGCCGTTCAGCGTGATGTCGCTGACGCCGATGACGCGCTCGTCGTCCTCGAGTTCCGCTTTCGCTGCGTCGGGGACCTCGCTGTCGACGTTGTAGACGGTCAGTGCTTCGCCGCCGATGGTCTCACGGGCGTTGAACATACCGGCGATGTTGACGTCGTGGTCGCCCATCACGGAACCGATGAGGCCGATGACGCCGGGTTCGTCGGTGTTGCGCGTGATGACCATCCGGCCGTGGGGGATGGCGTCGACGCGGTAGCCGTCGATGCGGACGATCCGCGGGTCGTCACCCGCAAAGAGGGTGCCGTCGACGGAGACCTCGTCGTCGTCGTTGCTGACAGTTACGGAGATCAGGCTCTGGAAGTCCTCGGCCTGGCGGGTCTTGGACTCGGTGACGTCGACGCCCCGGTCCTCGGCGATCTGGGGTGCGTTGACTGCGTTGACCTGCCACTCGAGGGGTTCGAAGACGCCCTTGAGTGCGCTTGCGGTGACGAATTCGACGTCTTCGTCGGCGATTTCGCCCTCGTAGACGACTTCGACGTCCTCGATGCGGCCCTCGAGCAGTTGTGCGGCGACCTTGCCGGCGGTTTCGGCGAGGTCGATGTAGGGCTCGACGCGGGGGAACGCGCTCTCGTCGATCGAGGGGGCGTTCAGGGCGTTGGCGACCGGTTCGCCGGCGAGCGCGGCGTTGACCTGCTCGGCGGTTGAGGTCGCAACGTTCTCCTGAGCCGCTTCCGTCGATGCGCCGAGGTGGGGCGTGACGATGACGTCGTCGTGTTCGAGCAGCGGTGAGTCTTCGGAGAGTGGCTCCTCGGCGAAGACGTCCAGCGCCGCGCCGGCAAGCGTGCCGTCCTCGACCTTGGCAGCGAGTGCGTCCTCCTGGATGATGCCGCCACGGCCGACGTTGACGATGTAGCCGTCCTCGAGGAGGTCGAGTTCGTCTTCACCGATCATGCCCTCCGTTTCGGGGGTCAGCGGCGTGTGGATGGTGAGGAAGTCGGCGCGCTCGAGACACGGCTCGAAGTCGACGAGTTCGGCACCGAGGCGGTCGGCGCGCTCCTCGGAGATGTAGGGGTCGAACGCGACGAGGTCCATCCCAAGCGAGTCGAGTTTCTTGGCGACTTCCTGGCCGACGCGGCCGAGGCCGATGATGCCGAGCGTCTTGCCGTTGAGTTCGGCACCGAGGTAGTCGCTTTTCGCCCAGTCGCCGTCTTTCAGGCGGATGTGTGCCTGCGGGATCGAGCGGGCGGCCGCGAACGTCATCGCGACGGTGTGCTCGGCGGCTGCGCGCACGTTGCCCTCGGGGGCGTTAGCGACGATGACACCTTCGTCAGTGGCGGCGTCGATGTCGATGTTGTCGACACCGATACCCGCTCGGCCGACGATAACCAGTTCCTCGGCGGCCGCGAGGACCTCGTCGGTGACTTCGGTCCCGGAGCGAACGATGAGCCCGTGTGCGTCCGAGACTGCCTCGAGGAGGTCGTCTCCCTCGAGTTCGTAGCCCGTTTCGACCTCGTGGCCGGCGTCTCTGAGTACGTCCAGACCCGCATCCGCGATCGGATCCGTGACGAGAACCTTCATGTGCGGGCAAACCGTGCGGAGCACGTAAACCCTTCCGTTGTCGCGCCCGGTGGCAAAATTTGTCTCCATTCTCTCGAATGTTGTGAGGGACCACCTACCATTATCGGGATGACGCACGTACGGTCGGATATGTACGAGCGCATCCTGTTGCCGACCGACGCGGCGGAGGGGACCGAATTCGCCATCGACCACGCCGTCGCCGTCGCCGACCACGCCGGGGCCGACCTTCACCTTCTCTATGTTGTCGACAGCGACGTCTACAGTTCCTACAGCGGCGACGAATACGTCCACGAGTTCGAAGGGTTAGAGGCCGCCCTCGAGCAGGTCGGTGAAGAGGCGCTCGAGTCGGCCGCCGAGGCAGCCGCGGAGGCAGGGGTCGAGACGACGACGGTCGTCAGACACGGCGATCCCCACGAGCAGATCCTCGCATACGCCGACGAGGCGGATGTCGACCTGCTCGTCATGGGCTCGAAAGAACGGTCCGGCGAGTACCGCCAGCTGCTGGGCAGCGTCACCGACCGCGTCGCGCGGCTGGCCTCGCGGCCGGTGACGATCGTCAAGACGCCGGTCGACGGCGAGGAGTAGTCGGTCACGATCGCGAGTCGAAACCTGAACTGGTTTATCCGGTGACCCACAAGCGGCGAGCAATGACAGTCGTCGCTTTCGACTTCGATGGAACGCTTTCCGACTCCGAAATGACCGTCCTACTCGGTGACCGCTGTGGCGTCGCCGACGACATGGAATCGATCACCGAGCGCGCGATGAACGACGAGATCGGCTATGCGGAGAGTCTGCGCTCGCGTGCGTCCCTGCTCGAGGGCCTCCCCAAAGCAGAGGCCGAAGCGGCCTTCGACGAGGTCGTCCTCCGCGAGGGAGCCGCCGACCTCATCGAAGAACTGAACGACGCCGGCGTCACGACCGCCATTCTCACCGGCGGATTCGAGCGCGGTGTTGCGGCCGCCCTCGAGCGTGAAGGCGTCTCCGTCGACCACATCGTCTCGAACCGGCTACCGATGAACGGCGACGAACTCACTGGCGACGTCGAGGGGCCGCTGATCGAGGGCACCAAAGACGACGCGCTCGAGGCCCTCGCCGACGACGTCGGCGTCGACCTCGACGAGACCGTGGCGGTCGGCGATGGCGCGAACGACCTGCCGATGCTCAAGGTTGCCGGGCTGGCGATCGGCTTCGAACCCAAACCGGCGGTCGAACCCCACTGTGACGTCGTCGTCACGTCGATGGACGAGGCCCGCGAGACGCTGATCGAGGAGACCGTCCTCGCCGAGCCCTGAGCGCTCGAAAATAACACGTAGTTAGGCCACGTAATCGCCTGTTGCGGTCCCGAGACGACGAGTCGATGTGGTTCCCGTCGTCGCTTCCCGTTTTACTCGCCGTTTCTGTCGTTTTGTCAGTGATCGCTGACTCTCAGTGCTAACTGCCGGTTTCCCGACCGAGAGAGTTTTAACTCACAACTGAGTAAGCAACTATGATGATGTGGCAAGACCTCGTATTCATGATTGGGAGCAGCCTTTCGATCGTTTTCCTCGCACCGACGCTGCGTGACTCGAGTGCGCGTGTCCCCCTCGGCACGAGCCTGCCGTCGATGGGCATCGGGCTCGTGTACGCGACGACGTTTTTCACGCTCGGGATGAGCTTTTCGGCCGTTGGTGCGCTTGCGGCCGGGACGATGTGGTCGTTGATCGCGCTGTTCCGCTCGCCACAGGGCGTCTCGATGAAACTCGTCGCGCGTGAAAACCTCGCCCTGTTCGTCGCCGATCTGCAATACTGGCTCGACCGTCGCCGCTCCGGTCAGTCGACCACCGAACAGTACGTCCCGTTCGATCACGGGTCCTCGAACGCCTATGGACAGAGCAACGGCCGCTAACTCTCTTTTTCCGATCGTACTGACCTGCCGTCGCTTGATTACCCGTCGGCCAACAGTAGAGCTGCCGGCCCCAGCACCGCGGGCCTCGAGACCCGATTACCTCGAAAACAGACTCGTGTGAACCGGTGCGAACTCCCCGGTTTCGTCGGGTTGTTCCGGGGCCGTGTCGGTAATCGAGCTGCCGCCAAGGCCGTCGGCGAGCAGGTCCGACAGCGGCGGCCCGACGGTTTCGGGTTCGACGAGGAAGGCGTCGTGGCCGTGGTCGGACTCGATCACATGGTGGGCGACGTCGACGTCGGCCTCGCGTGCCGACTCGGCCAGTGACTCGGCCTGTTCGACGGTGAAATGCCAGTCGCCGGTAAACGACTCGATGAGGAGTTCACCCTCGAAGGCCGCCAGCGCGTCGGCGTCGGACTCATAGCCCGCCGAGAGATCGAAGTCGTCCATCGCGCGCGTCATGTAGAGGTAGCTGTTGGCGTCGAACCGATCGGTGAACTTGTCGGCCTGATAGTCCAGATAGGACTCGACCTCCCGATAGGGGAAGAAGGCGGCCGCGGGATCCGGCGGCTCCTCGCGGACGGTTTCGCGACCTGCGGAGCGGCGGCCGAACTTTCGACCCATCGAGGCCTTCGAGAGGTACATGATGTGCCCGATCTGGCGGGCGCGTGCCAGTCCGTCTTCGGGTTCGGGGCCGCCGTAGTAGTGACCACCGTTCCAGTTGGGATCGCTAGTGATCGCTCGTCGAGCGACGGTATCGAGCGCGAGACACTGTGGGTCGAGCTTGGCAGCGGTGGCGACCGCACCGGCCCGTTCGACGTCGTCGGGATACCGCCGCAGCCAGTCGAGGACGTTCATGCCGCCGACGCTGCCGCCGATGACGGCATGCAGCCGGCCGATTCCCAGTTCGTCAAGCAGCCGCCGTTGGGCACGTGTCCAGTCACCGATCGTGACCGGTGGGAAGTCGGTACCGTAGGGTTCGCCCGTCTTCGGGTTCTCGCTTGCGGGGCCAGTCGTCCCGTAACACGAGCCGGGCGTGTTCGCACAGATCACGTAGTACTCGCTGGTGTCGACCGCCTTCCCGGGCCCGACGACATCGCCCCACCAGGCGCGGGCCTGCCCGGCCGTCTCGTCACCGGCGTCCGGACGGCGGGCGACGTGGGCGCTGCCGGTCAGCGCGTGACAGATCAACACCGCGTTGTCGCCGGTAAACTCGCCGTAGGTCTCGTAGGCCACCTCGAGACGCGGGATCGACTCGCCCGAGAGGAACTCGAACTCGCCGAGGTCGACTGTGTCCTTCGTCGTCATCGTGTCTCACCGTCCGATCGACAGACCTGTGTCGCGGCTTCGATGGCTTGCTCGAGGTCGGCCAGGATATCTTTGGGGTCCTCGATGCCGACCGACAGTCGGATCAGGTCTTCGGTGACGCCGGCCTCTGCTCGCTCCTCCGGCGAGAGCTGGCCGTGGGTCGTGCTTGCGGGGTGGATCACCAGCGTCTTCGCGTCGCCGATGTTCGCGAGGAAGGAAGCCAGTTCGACCTCCTCGCAGAAGGTTTTGCCCGCTTCGAAGCCACCGCGAGACGACGTCTCGCGAGCAGACGGGTCCGTTTCGGACCCGTCGACCCCTTCGAGCCCGAAGGCAACCATCCCGCCGAAGTCCTCGAGATACTGCGAAGCGTTGTCGTGGGTCGGATGGGACTCGAGGCCGGGATGGGTGACCCAGGCGACATCGTCGTGATCATCGAGGTACTCCGCGACGATCGCGGCGTTTTCGCAGTGTTTCTCGACGCGCAGCGGCATCGATTCCAGTCCCTGGAGCGTCTGCCAGGCGTCGAACGGTGATTGCTGGTTGCCGAGACTGCGCAGCGACCGGAAGCGAGCGGCGGCGGCGAAGGGCGCGTCGGCGAAGTCCCGCGAGAAGTCGACGTCGTGGTAGGCGTGGTTCTGCCCTGCGATTTCGTCGTAGCCGTGTTCGCCCCAGGGAAACGAGCCGCCGTCGATCAGGACACCGCCGACGGTCGTTCCCGAACCGTGGAGCCACTTGGTCGTCGATTCCCAGACGACGTCGGCCCCGTGCTCGAGCGGTCGACACAGTGCTGGCGTCGCAAAGGTGTTGTCGACGACCAGTGGCACGCCGTTGTCGTGGGCGATCGCGGCGACGCGCTCGAAGTCGGGCGTCACGAGCGAGGGATTGCCGATCGTCTCGACGTGGACGAATGCGGTGTCCTCGTCGATGGCCTCCTCGTAGGCGTCGTACTCGAGGGTGGGGACGAATTTCGGCTCGATGTTCCGTCGCGTGGCCGTCTTCGAGAAGTAGGTAGATGTCCCGCCGTAGGTGTCGGTCGAGCAGACGATGTTGTCGCCCGCCTCGGCGAGGATCAACACGGCAGAATCGAGTGCGGCCATGCCGCTGTCGGTCGCAACCGCGCCCGCACCGCCCTCGAGCGCGGCGAGGCGCTCCTCGAGAACCGTGACCGTCGGGTTGGCGATCCGAGAGTAGATGTAGCCATCGTCCTCTAAGGCGTAGCGGTCGGCGGCAGTGTCGGCGTCCTCGAAGACGTAGGAGGTAGTCTGATAGATCGGTGGTGCTCTCGCTCCGGTCGTCGGATCGGGAGATTGGCCGGCGTGGACGCTGCGCGTGCCGAGCCCACGCCCGCCACGCTCGGCGTCGGAGTCGGCCCCGTGCCCGTCGCTCGCGTCGTCGCTCATGTTTAGTATGCATACTGCTCCATCCTCATATGCGTCGCAGTAACGGCAAAAACAGCAGACTAGAGAATGACTCTCATTCATCGTCGGCCATCGCTGCTCCGGGAGCCGTTTCGCCTGCAGGCTCAACACCTATTGCAAGACAAGCCGGCTGTCAACGTATGCAGACAGTGTTTCACCTCATCGCTGCCGATCCACAGCAGCAACGGACGGCGCTTACCATCGCCGAGAATCTCACAGACGACAACGCCGTCGAGATCGAGGATATCGCGATCGTCGCCCAGGCCGACGGGATCGAGCCGCTGACGGCCGGCGGAGATGGCAGTGACATGGTCGAATCGCTGCTCGAGAAAGGGATCGCCGTCAAAGCCTGCAGTAACACCCTCGAGCTACAGGACCTCGCGGAATCGGAACTCGTCGATGGTGTCGAAACCGTCCCCTCCGGCGGCGGTGAACTCACACGACTCCAGAGCGAAGGCTATGCCTACATTCGGCCGTAGCGCCGTTTACACTGTGGCTTCAGGGGTCGACGCGACGTCGCCGAGGTAGAACGGACGCTTCATAGGCTCGTAGCGTCAACGGCTGTCCGTGCACTCGAGCGACCGCGATCGGATCGTCCTCGCCGCTCTCGTCTTCGCAGTGTTGTTCTCACAGCTACTGCTCTATCCGGGCGTGTCGACGCTCGTCGCGACGCTTGGGGCCGACGAGACGACCTCGGCCTTTGCCGCGAGCGCGCTCGACGCGAGTATGTGGTTTCTGATCGCAGAGTTCGCTGCCTACGTCGCGTTCGTCGGCGTCTGGGGGATCGTAAGCGACACGACCGGTCGGCGGACGCCGTTTATCGTCGTCGGCGCGATTGCCGGCGCGGTCGGCTACGCTGCCCTCGCCGCCGTCCCCACGCTGGGCTCGATCCCCTTCGCGGGCGTGCTCGCCCTTCGCGTCTTTCAGGGAGCGATGACTGTCGGGGCGTTCTCGCTGACGATGACCATGCTGATGGATTTAGAGGGCGGCCACGGCCGGAACATGGGCGCGGCCGGGATCGCCATCGGCTCCGGGGCTGCACTCGGCGCGCCGATCGGCGGCCAACTGACCGAGCTCGATCCGCGCGCGCCGCTGGTCGTCGCCGCCGGCTTGCTCGTCTGCGTGAGTCTAGCCGTCTCGAGCGTCGACGACCGGACGCCCGACACGCGCCGGACTGCTCGCGCGCTCGTCGACGGGATTCGCCAGCAGCCGACGCTTTCCGTCCCGTACGCCTTCGGGTTCGTCGACCGGCTCACGGCCGGCTTCTTCGCGCTCGTGGGGACGCTGTACTTCCAACAGCAGTTCGGCCTCGGTGCCGGGATGACCGGGCTCATGTTGGCGTGCTTTTTTGCGCCCTTCGCTCTCCTGCAGTATCCCATGGGTGCGCTCTCGGATCGGATCGGGCGGACGATTCCGATCGTCGTCGGCTCGCTGTGTTACGGCGTCGGGATCATCGCTGTCGGCGCTGCGCCGTCGATCCCGACCGCCGCGGTCGCGATGATCGCCGTCGGCGTCCTCGGCGCGTTAGTCGCCCCCGCGACGATGGCGCTGGTCTCCGATCTGGCTGACGAGAGCGAGCGCGGCCTCGCCATGGCCGGGTTCAACCTCGCCGGCAGCCTCGGCTTCCTCGGCGGCTTCGCTCTCGGTGGTACCGTCGCCAGCCGCNCTGATCGCGCTCGCTCGAGCGGCCGCGGTGACGCCTGATATGGGCGAGCGTATCATGGAATTGATTATAGCAGATTGGACTCCGTAGCGGACGGTAAGTATTGCTAACTTAGTTATCGATCAGTCTCAGAACAGTGAAAATGATTAGGGTGAGTGGGAGAATGTACGCAAGAAGAATAGCAACTGTTCCTAGAATCATATTAACTACACCGCCTCCTCCTGAGCCTGTTTGTATGTAGACTAGTATGAAAAACCAGAGTGTTACTAACGGAATGCCTGGTATATCGTCCATTTCCTATCAACCAAAAGCAATTTCCCAACAAGGTATTTTCGATAAGGACACGTTCAAACGGCCCACCTTCGCGTCAGGGTTCCTGACGGAGTAATATCAAACGCCAGACCACCACCCTTACTCTCGTCACCCGGATAGTAGTGGAAGCTGTCTTGTTCTGTTAGACCACCATCGTCTCTGAAGAGGCTGTACTCTATAACATACTGCTGTCGTTCAGCAACGTCTTTACGGACAGTTTGCTCGTCTGGCCCAACATCGATCGATCCTGAGAACCCCCGGGCTTCGCCTCTGGAGCGGTCTCCAGCTGTTCGTGAAAACGCCATTTCGATTGTGTAGGGACTCTCGGACCGGTTAAAGACGGTTACGGAGAGCATCAGGGGATCAGAGAGCAGCCCCGTACATCCAGCAAGCCCCGAGCAGAGCGGAATCGTGCCCGAAACAAGGGTACGACGTTTCATACAAGAAATATATGTTCAATCAATAAGTGATTTTGGAGACGTTTATTTATATCAATGCAACCGGAATAATATATCTGTGAGTCCTTTTATGACACGCTCACAGAAATCTATTAGCCCGTTTTGACGCATCCGTGTCGTGTGGGTGCGCCAAGACACAGTGACAGCAGACCGTACGAACGCCACAGCAGTCTGCAACCTATCAGCGACTGTGGCTGTCTTGTCTCGCGACCGGTGGGCTTTTTCTGCCGGCCGACACAGTAGCGGTATGCACTATCGCGCCGTCGAGACGACCGACGAGTACGTTGCCCGCCTCGAGACGGGTGCCGACTGGCGGGCCGAGATCGAGTCCCTCGCCGACGCGGTCGACGCCGATGCCGCCTGGTTTACCGCGCTCGGCGCGGTCCAGGACGCCGAACTGTGGTTCTACGATCAGGACGCGTGTGAGTACGAGCCGATCGAATTCGACGAACCGCTCGAGGTTGCGAGCTGTGTTGGAAACGTCTCGCTGCTCGAGGGAGATCGCTTCGCCCACACCCACGTCGTCCTCTCGGGGCCCGACGGCAACGCGGTCGCCGGCCATCTGAACGAAGCGACGGTCTGGGCCGGCGAGGTTCACATGCGCGTTTTCGAGGAGCCACTCGAGCGCGACCACGACGAGACGACCGACCTCGACCTCTGGCTCTGATATGCGGCCGGAAGACGAACGCTACTTCGAACGGCTCGAGTCCCAGTTAGACGATGCGTTCGACGTGGCCGAGCGGGCCAAACAACGGGGCGGCGATCCGAAACCCGAAGTCGAGATCCCGACCGCACGCGACATGGCCGATCGCGTCGAGAACATTCTGGGTATCGATGGCGTCGCCGAACGGGTCCGCGAACTCGAAGGTGAGATGAGCAGAGAGGAGGCCGCGCTCGAGCTCGCGGAGGACTTCGCCGAGGGCCGGGTCGGCGACTACGAGACGAAAGCCGGCAAGGTCGAGGGTGCGGTCCGAACCGCGGTCGCCCTGTTGACCGAGGGTGTCGTCGCCGCACCGATCGAGGGGATCGACAAGGTCGAAATCATCCAGAACGACGACGGCTCCGAGTTCGTCAACGTCTACTACGCCGGCCCGATCCGCTCTGCGGGTGGCACTGCACAGGCGCTGTCGGTGCTCGTCGCCGACTACACTCGCGCGCTCGTGGGGATCGAGCAGTACAAGGCTCGCGACGAGGAGATCGAGCGCTACGCCGAGGAAATCTCGCTGTACGACAAGGAGACCGGCCTCCAGTACACGCCCAAGGACAAGGAGACGAAGTTCATCGCCGAACACATGCCGATCATGCTGGATGGGGAAGCCACCGGCGACGAGGAGGTCTCTGGCTTTCGCGACTTAGAGCGGGTCGACACCAACAGCGCCCGCGGTGGCATGTGTCTGGTCCTCGCGGAGGGGATCGCGCTGAAGGCCCCGAAGATCCAGCGCTACACTCGAAACCTGGATGAGGTCGACTGGCCGTGGCTCCAGGATCTCATCGACGGGACCTACTACGACGATGCGGCGGACGAGGAAAGCGACGCGGACGCCGACGACGAGGAAGACGGCGACGGGGAAGATGCAGACGCCGACGGAGACGAACCTGCGGGCGATGGCGACGACACCGACGCCGACGTGCCCGACGGCCCCCCGCGCGTCGAGGAGTCGACGAAGTTCCTCCGGGACCTGATCGCCGGCCGGCCCGTCTTCTCCCATCCCTGTGCCGAGGGCGGCTTCCGGCTGCGCTACGGTCGAGCGCGAAATCACGGCTTTGCGACCGCCGGCGTCCACCCCGCCGCGATGCACCTTGTCGACGACTTCCTCGCGACGGGGACCCAGATCAAGACCGAACGCCCCGGGAAAGCCGCGGGCGTCGTTCCCGTCGACTCCATCGAGGGGCCGACCATCAAACTCGCTAACGGTGACGTTCGGCGAATCGACGACCCCCAAGACGCACTCGAGATCCGCAATGGTGTCGAGAAGATCCTCGATCTCGGCGAGTACCTCGTCAATTACGGCGAGTTCGTCGAGAACAACCACCCGCTCGCGCCCGCCGCCTACACCTACGAGTGGTGGGTCCAGGATCTCGAGGCCGCCGGCGCGGACGTCCAGGCACTCGAGGACGACCCTCGAATCGACCTCGAGTTCCCCGAGCCCGAGGAGGCCCTCGAGTGGGCGATCGAATACGACGCCCCCCTCCATCCGGAGTACACCTACCTCTGGCACGACCTGTCGGTCGACGCCTTCTGTACGCTTTCCGAGGCGGTCGCGGCGGGCCGGGTCGAAGACGACACGCTCGTCCTCGACTATACCGAGCCCGTCCGCGAGGCTCTCGAGACGATCGTCATCGAACACCGCCAGCGCGAAGGCGAGAGCGACGGCCGCATCGAGGTCGACGACTGGCGACCGTTCGTCCGGACGCTCGGCTGTGAACCCCGCCAGACCGTCGCCGACGGCGCGACGCTCGAGCCAGAGCAAGAGCCAACGGTTGAACTCGAGCGCACCTGGACCGTCGACGACCTCTCCGAGCGCGCACGAACGTGGGGCCACGAGGCCGACGGCGACAACGCCATCGAAGCGGTCAACGAAGTCGCGCCGTTCCAGGTCCGCGAGCGCGCGCCCACCCGGATCGGCAACCGGATGGGCCGTCCCGAGAAGTCGGAGAGCCGCGACCTGAGCCCCGCCGTTCATACGCTCTTTCCCATCGGCGAGGCCGGCGGTACGCAGCGCAACGTCGCCGACGCCGCCACCCACGCCGAGACGATGTCCGATACTCCCGGCGTCGTCGAACTGCAGGTCGGCCGCCAGCGCTGTGAGACCTGCGACACGGAGACGTTCAAGAACCGCTGTCCAGACTGCAACGAGCGGACGACGCCGGACTACCGTTGTCCCGACTGCGACCAGCGCCTCGAGCCCGACGACGCCGGCCGCGTCGAATGCGATCGCTGCGAGCGCGAGGGGACCTGCGTCGAGACCCGTGAAATCGACGTCCACGAGGAGTACCGCGACGCCCTCGAGTCCGTCGGCGAACGCGAGAACGCCTTCGAGATTCTGAAAGGCGTCAAGGGACTCTCCTCGCAGAACAAGGTTCCCGAACCCATCGAGAAAGGGATCCTCCGTGCGAAACACGACGTGTCGGCGTTCAAAGACGGCACTGTCCGCTACGACATGACCGACCTCCCGGTCACGTCGGTTCGGGCGAGCGAACTCGACGTCGACGTCGGCCAACTGCAGGCACTTGGCTACGAGGAGGACATCCACGGCGAACCGCTCACCCACGAGGATCAGCTGGTCGAACTCAAAGTACAAGACATCGTCCTCTCCGACGGTGCAGCCGAGCACATGCTGCAGACGGCCGACTTTATCGACGACCTTCTGGAACAGTACTACGGCCTCGAGCCCTTCTACGAGTTCGAGGACCGCCAGGACCTCGTGGGCGAACTCGTCTTCGGCATGGCACCGCACACGTCAGCGGCAACTGTCGGGCGTGTGATTGGTTTCACGAGTGCGGCGGTCGGATACGCGCATCCGTACTTTCACGCTGCGAAACGGCGGAACTGCGACGGTGACGAAGATTGTGTGATGCTTCTCCTCGACGGACTCCTCAACTTCAGTAAGTCGTTCCTGCCCGACCAGCGCGGGGGGAAAATGGACGCCCCCCTTGTCATGTCCTCGCGGATCGATCCCTCCGAGATCGACGACGAGGCACACAATATGGACGTCGTCTCCCAGTACCCCCGCGAGTTCTATCTCGCGACCCGCGAGCAGGCTGACCCCGAAGACGTCGACGTTCAGATCGCCGAGGAAAACCTCGGCACCGATCTGGAGTACACCGGCTTCGACCACACCCACGACACCACCAACATCGCGATGGGCCCCGACCTCTCGGCGTACAAGACGCTCGGGTCGATGATGGACAAGATGGACGCCCAGCTCGAGCTCTCGCGAAAACTCGTCGCTGTCGACGAGACCGACGTCGCCGAGCGGGTCATCGAGTATCACTTCCTGCCGGACCTGATCGGCAACCTGCGGGCCTTCTCGCGTCAGGAAACGCGGTGTCTCGACTGCGGCGAGAAGTTCCGCCGGATGCCCCTGACCGGCGACTGCCGCGAGTGTGGCGGCCGTGTCAATCTCACCGTCCACAAGGGCTCGGTGAACAAGTACATGCAGACCGCGATTCAGGTCGCCGAGGAGTACGACTGTCGGGACTATACGAAACAGCGGTTAGAGGTCCTCGAGCGCTCGCTCGAGAGTATTTTCGAGAACGACAAGAACAAACAAAGCGGGATCGAGGACTTCATGTAACCGACCTTTTGCTCTGTGCTCGCTCACTTCGTTCGCTCGTGGTCGGTATTGGTCAACCATCTGTCCCCTGTTGAGCGGACGCGTTGCATCCACGCTGCTCTGATTGCAGGCCATGGCGACTGCCTTCGTTACGTGCTGCTGACGACTGTTCGCGTACCGTGTCTCTCACGTCCTCGAGTGGGACCCGACGACTGCGCGCTGTGGCTTTATCGCCGTCGCGGCTGTGAACTCGGGTATGGTCAACACTGGTGAGACACCGGCATCGGAAGGTGAGGAAGCGGCCGTCGAGGAGGTACGGAAACTCAACTTCGGACAGATGGTCTACGATGCGGACGGTAACGAACTCGGCCACATTCGCGGCTTCGAGAAGAGCGGCTTCTTCGTCACAACCCGCGAGGGTGCGGAGGCGATGAGCGTCGAACACGCTCGGTCGGGCCACGAGTTCGGCGAGGCGGAGCTCATGTGGCGCTGTATGGAATGTGGTGAGATGGGCGATATCGACGCTGGACTCCCCGATGAGTGCCCGAACTGTGCTGCCGACCGTGAGGATCTGATGTACTGGACCGAGGACTGATAGGACTCCTCTCAGCCAGTGCCGGTGCACCCGCGACCTGGGATGCGGGTGCGCCGGTAACCAGTGATAGCAGGCCGTCTGAGTCGACCGACCGCTGATCGCCGAAGAGCTGCCAATTTCATATAGCAGAATAAGATTCATCTTCGACCATTCGTCGAGACTGGCGACGTTCCTGCCATCGGACGAAACCCGTTTGTACCACGCTCGAGTCATCTCGAGCCATGAAGATCGTCGTTTTCGGGGCCGGCAGCCTCGGCAGTCTCGTCGGTGGGCTGCTCGCACGCGATCACGATGTCACACTCGTCGCTCGCGAGGCTCACGCTCGTACCGTTCGTGAGTCCGGACTGCGCCTCGAGGGTGTCGTCGACGGCCCATCACGCGTCTCCCCTGCGGCGACGACCGACGGGACGGGACTCGAGGCCGACCTCGCCGTCGTCACGGTCAAATCGTTCGACACCGCCGCAGCTGCCGACGCGCTTGCGACGGGCTCGATCGAGGCCGTGCTTTCGCTCCAAAACGGGATGGGAAACGAAGCGACGCTTGCGACGCGGATCGAGGCCCCGGTACTCGCCGGGACGGCGACCTACGGCGCGATCCTCCAGGAGCCGGGGGTCGTCGAATGCACGGGCTCCGGCGAGATCGTGCTAGGACCACGAGACGGTGGCTCCTCGGCACGTGCAGAGCGGGTCGGCGAGACCTTTGCCGCGGCTGGCCTCGAGACGACCGTCGCTGACGACATGCCCCGCCGGTTGTGGGAGAAACTCGCCGTCAACGCGGGGATCAACCCCATCACGGCCCTGACTGCCACCGAAAACGGAGCGGTCCTCGAAGAGCCAGCGACCGACCTCGCACGGGAAGCGACACGTGAGACGGCACGGGTCGCACGTGCCTGTGACGTGTCGCTGTCGAACCGCGAGGCGCTGGCTGCGATGGAAACCGTCGCCAAGGCGACGGCCGCGAACACGTCCTCGATGGCCCAGGATCTCGCCGCCCAACGGCGCACCGAAATCGATGCGATCAACGGCTACGTCGTCGAGCGAGCGGTCGAAAACGGGCTCGAGGTGCCGACGAATCGAACGCTCACGGCGTTGATCCGGACGTGGGAACAGGGTCGTGGCCGTCGGTAAGCCGTCGCTGGTGTCACGAGTGATCAAAAACCGAACCCGACGGATCGAACGCGCTAAACGGGGATTAGAACGGTGCTTCCGGGCCTTCGTCGGCTTCGCCATCGTCGTCGACGGTTTCGCCGGGGAAGGAAGGACTCATGCCGCCGCCCATGTCGTCGCCGCCGTCCATGCCGGTGGTTGCGTTGACCTTCTCGATTTCGGGGATCTCTTTGACCATGCGGCTCTTGATCGCCTGGATCGTCATCGGCGAAATGCCACAGCCACTGCAGGCACCGCCGAGGGCGATGCTGACCTCGCCGTTTTCGCGATCGAGGTCCTGAATCGCTGCGCTGCCGCCGTGCATCTGGATCTGCGGGAAGTTCCGTCGCAGGAAGTTCGTCACGCGCTCCTCGAGATCGTCCCCGTCGTTCTGGGTCTCGGTGCTCATGAACCCCACTTGGGTATCAGCCCCCCTAAACCTTCCGTCCTCCATGTTCGGCTGCCGGCGTCACCGACGGCGCTGGGCCCGCGTTAGGCGAATCCGAACACGCGCTGAAGCTCGGCTTCGATCTCCTCGATATGGCGCTCGAGGACCTGCTCGAAGCGCTCCTCGTCGACGAGGACGCCTGAGAGGCGGCCGTAGGGATCGTCCGGCAACTCGATGCGGAACTCGCCGTCGCCCTCGTAGAAGGGCTCGCTCTCGTTTAACACCTGCTGGTCGATCGCGTGGACGAGCTCGGAGTCGTACTGGTCGTTCATCCGGTTGAACGCGTTTTTGTACGCCTGCTGAAGCTCGGGGAAGTAGTTGGCGTACTTGTCTTCGAACTGCTCGGGGTCGAAGTCGGCCATATTCGACCTGACGGAGAGCGGCGACAAAAGTCGGACGATCGGTTCGTTCGACACCGATTCACCCTGTTCCGGTCTGTGTCTGCCGTCCGATGGCGCGAGCCTGATACGGTCTGCTGTCCCGATGTCCCGGTATAACCCAGTGCGGGTCGCGGTCCCACCGGAACTGACTGACAGTAGTCCGTATGAAAGACTGCCGCCATACGAACTCCTGTCAGTAGCAGCAGTTTCGGTACCAGTCCGCTGAAACTGTATGGGGTGGCTATACAGGGGCCCGCGTACGCAAGCGGAACGGCCACTCCGACCCTTGGCGACGCCGAGAATATGGGTACCAAACAGGAGCCCATTCCACCCGAAGCGCTCCCGCCGGGATGGGGACTGGCAAAACTCGATGACGATCAGTTCGTCTACCGGCATGGCAACCCTGCGATCGAGCTGATCGCGGCCAGTACCCATCCTGATCACTCCCATCCAGCGCTCGGGCTCTGTCGGTGCTGGGAGCTTCGCTACAAGATCTTCCTTACGGATTCGGCGATCGCTCGATCGATCGCTCACGTCTCGACACGCCAAGCCGCCCTCGACGGCTTACTCGAGTGTATGCATAGTATCCACGAGGCCGCCGACGCAGCCATCGATCCGATCGCGGTCGAAGCGACACTCGACCGTGTCAGTTTCTCCGAACTCGTTCCAAACGAGGCGTCGTCTCCGTAGTCGCCGGATCGCCGGCGGGAGTTTCGTTTTACTCGTCGAGCCGCTCGCATCAGCGGTGCAGGCTTGACTAGACGCGCCGCGTCAGGTGTGCTCGGACCGTCCGTTGACAGTCGCCACAGATGCCGTACAGCTGTGTCGCGGTCGACAGCAGCGGGTATCGAGCGGGATCGCTCGCGTAGATCGATTCGATGACCGATCGGTACCGTGGTCCGCTCGGCTCGTCTCGAGCCGTCGACCCAGCAAACTGTGCTTGCCGCCGCTTGAGACGCGCCTCGAGGCGGTCCTGATACGTCTCGAGTCGCTCGTGTTTGGCTCGCAAGTCGTCGAAGCCACACTGTAAGAACGACTCGTCGGCCGTCGCCTGTAGCCAGCCGACGATCGTGTCGATCTCCGCAATTGCCGTCTCGAGTGTCGACCGTTCTTTCCGTACGATCTCCTGTCGAACCGCGAGTTCCCGGCGGCTGGTCGACACTGCCTCGAGCACCGCGGCTTTGAGTGGCGGTGTCCAGCCGGTGTCAGTCGCGAGTGCAGCGGCGATGTCTTCTGTCAGCGTGGTTGCCATCGCCTCGACCCGCGATTCGTCCTTGTAGCCGCTGCTGTGTTGTCTGACGGTTTCGTCGAACGCCGTCCTGACGGACGCACAGTGATCGTCCGATGCCGAGGGGGTTGCTCCACGTACCTGAATCGCCTGCGTCGTCGTGGGCGCTGCCGCCTGTTGGGCCTGAAACGCGGTCGGTTGTGCGGCCGGAATCGCTCGAACGCGCTGGGCGAACGCCTCGAGTGCCGCGTCGCGATCCGCGAGCGTCTCCCACTCCTCGGCGAGACACTCGAGCGCTCGGTGGGCCGCCGTCGCCCCCGTCATCGGTCCTCCGTTTGGGCGCGAGTGCAGACGAGGCCGCCACTCGTCCGCTCGTCGGTCGTGACCACGAACTGCCAGTCGCCGTCGCCGAGTGCGGTGGCCTCGTGTACACCTAGCGATGCCGTCGACGGTGCCGTCCGACGCAGGATGTCGATCCCGATCGGTAGCGTCGGAAACCGCCGCTCGCCGCCGTCGATCGCGTACTCCCGCAGGGTAACAGTCCAGACGTTCTCGCTGGTCCCAGCGGCTGACTCACGTGTGACGCCGTATGCGCCGATCAGCGACAGCGAATCCAGATACGCAAGGCTCGTCGCGACCGGATCGTCGGCCGGATCGACCGGTGAAAGGTTCGCTGCTGCCGCCTGCAGCAATCGGGTTCGCGCGGCCGCCGTGAGGTACTGATCGAGTTCGGCTGCGATCGTCTCGAGCAACACCAGACAGAGCGCGTTTCGGTCGGTTGTCGCCTCGGCAGCGGCCAGATACGTATCCATGATCGCCCGCTCGACGCGCTCGTGATCGCGACTCGAGAGCGCCTCGAAGACGGCACCGGAGACGTCGTGACAGAATCCGATCAGCGGGCCGGCAGACGCTCCAGCGTGCGCTCGATCGGCCGACAACTGGCTCTCTTGGGCTGTCGGTGTGTTCTCGGGCGCGCCATCGGCCTGACCCTCGGTGCCCGCTTGCGTCTGCCGGACGATCGGATCGTAAAACGGGAGTTGTGGATCGTACCGTCTGAGGGCGGCGCGGTACTGTTCGGTCGCGCGTGCGGCGTCCGCTGCGTCCGGACGGGTCGCGAACCGCCGTCCGGCGACCGGGACGGGCTGTTCGCCGGAGCGAGCGCAGACGACGTTGTACTCCCCGTCGTCGCTGGCCAGCCGTTCGATGGAACGGCGAATCTCTCTGAGCGTCGTTCCGACCATGAGTTCCTCCAGTAGGTTCGTATGCTTTAGGCCAACCTAAATCATTATAAGTTCTCCGGATTTTAGGCAGACCTAATAGTGGCTGACCTCCACGTTGGTGTCCGAGATCAATTGTCGGACCGGCACGTGGCTACTCATTCACGGCTATCGTGGTCGATTTCAGCCGTTTCGAGCCACGCTCGCTGTCGGCACGCATAAACTGGATACTGATATATCGAATGCGCCTGTGGTGCTGCGAATACCCCAAAATCCGTGCACGAGATTCGCGTCTGTCGGTAGGAATCGATCCCGAATACAGGGCCGATCAAG
>NZ_AOIT01000051.1 GCF_000337475.1 Natrinema limicola JCM 13563
TGTCACAGTGGGGGACGAATCGTCCCCCACCGGTCAGTTAATCGATGTTGAGATTCCGTGCACGGGTTCTGTCATTCGTAGCTACAGCGCCTGCCCACCGGATGTCGGTGGCAGCGCAGTGTTTATATCGGATAACAAGTTATTGGCGGTAGCGACGTCCGTCGTTCACCGACAGTTGGCCCCCATGACTACGCAGATCCCGTTCGCGATTGACTTTCACGTCCATTCCGAGGACTCCTACGACGGCCACGAGCCGGTCGAACTCATCCTCGAGCACGCCGCTGACATCGGTCTCGACGGGGTGGTCATCACTGACCACGACGAGATCGACGAGTCGGTGCGAGCTGCTTCTCTCGCGCCCGAGTACGGGCTGATCGGGATTCCCGGCGTCGAAGTCTCGACCAAACACGGCCACCTGTTGGCGATCGGCGTCGAGAACCGACCGGAGCCCGGTCAGGCGTTTATGGACACCGTCCAGACTGTTCGCGAACTGGGTGGCGTCGCGATCGTCCCCCATCCATTCCAGCGCAGCCGCCACGGCGTTCGGAAACGCCATATTGCTGATGCCGACGCGATCGAGACCTACAACTCGATGGTCTTTACGGGATACCGAAACCGGCGCGCGCGCCTCTTTGCGAGTCGACGGGACTATCCCCAGATCGGAGCCAGCGACGCCCACTACCTCCCCAACGTGGGCAAATCCTACACCGAAGTCCTCGTCACGCCCGACACGGCGACCCCGACGAAAGCCGACATCGACGGCGACGATCTCATCGCGGCGATTCTCGAGGGCCGAACGCAGATCCACGGCAAGCGGACGCCGATTCGCAAAAGTGCTGTCCAGTACGGGAAGGGCGCGGTGCGTAAGTCGGCATACGTGTTTACTTCGCGCGCGCCGTTACTGCCGACAGTACCGGCGTCGATGGACCGATAACCTAGATCGCCCAGATCAGGACAGTTGCTCGCCCACGAGTTCGTCAGCGTGTTTGACGAACCCCCCTTTTTGCTCACTGGGGATCGTTGCCCCCGCCGCGACGTCGTGTCCGCCGCCATCGCCGCCGACCGCTCTCGAGGCCTCGCCCATCACGACCGAGAGATCGAGTCCCTGCCGGACGAGCGAGTGGGTGCCGCGTGCGGAGACTTTCAGTTCGTCGTCGTTTTTCGCCGCGAAGGCGATGATCGGCTTCGAGCGGCTGATCCCCTGGTTGCCCATCGCCATCCCGGCGACGATCCCGACGATCGTCTCGCGGATCTCATCGCCCGCGTCGAACCACTGGACGTGGGCTTCTTCGGTCGTCCCCTCGCGGGTGACGAGGTCGATCCCGTTCGAAAGGTTTCGTCGGTGGTCGGCCAGGAGTTGCCGGGCGCGCTCGAGTGCGCCGTCACGGTTCCCCAGACAGACCCCAAGCCCCACGTCAGCGCGCTCGTAGCGGGCGGTCGCGTTGAGCAGCGTCGAGAACTCGCTTGCGTCTCGGAGTTCGGTGCCGACCGGTTCCTCGCTCAAGACGTAGGCCGTGCCGACGAGTTCGTCGATCTTCGCCGCGGGGACGCCGCTCGAGACGGCTTTCCGGACGAGCGCGCTGGCGACGGTCTGTTTCTCCTCACCTGAGAGGTCAGCCCATCGTCGCCACTCGCCGTCGCGTTTCAACTCGAGATCGAGCCCGTCGAGAAAGCGCAACGCGCCGTTTGTGTCGTTCGAGACGCCCGGAATGTGAACGTCGGTAGCGTACTCGAGGAGTTTGGGAAGCGGGCGGGTCTGTTTCCCATAGAGGGCGAGGTCTTTGCCCGTCTCGAGGACGCCGGCCTCGACGCCCTCCGCAACGATCGCCTCGTTTGCCCCGTGGAGTTCGCCGCCGGCGGCCTGCATGTCGCCGACCGCGCCGACGACCGCAAGGGCGGCCAGGTCGCGGTTGTCGGCGCGGGCCGTCGTCCCTGCTGGGTCGGCGACAGCTCCGCCATCAGTTGCGGCGGCTGGTGAACTGTCGGAGACGTCAGCGAGCGCCCGCGCGAGGACGTAACTCGCACCGGCCCCCGACAGTTCCGAGGCTCCGTTGATGCCGACCAGCAGCGGATTGAGGTGGTACTCGGTGTCCCGGTCGGCTGGTTGGTGGTGGTCTGCGATGATCGGCGTGAAATCGCCGGCGTCCTCGTACTTGCCGATCACGTCGAGCTGGCCGCTCCCGAAGTCGGTAAACAGGACGGTGTCGTAGTCGGTCGCCGCGATCGCGGCGATCGCGTCCTCGTCGAGTTGCTTCTCGAAGACCGTCTCGAAGGGGATCGCCGCCCGCTCGAGCGCCTGGGCGGCGATCGCAGCGCTCGTGAGTCCGTCGGCGTCGATATGCGAGGCGAGCAACACGCGATCGGCCGCACACAGCCGTTCGGCGCATTCTCGCGCGCGATCCTCGAGTTCGGGAACCGGCCCTGCCATCGGGGAAATGTGAGTCGGCTTCGCTCATAAACCCGCGGATCACTGGCTCACCGCGTCCCGTTCGCGGAGTCGACTCACGGCGGTGGGTTCGATCAGTCGTTGTCGGTCGCTGCGTCGACGGTTTCCGTGGCCAACCGTTCGAACGTAGCCTCGCTTGCGACGAGATCGACGTCGATGCCGTGATCCGCAGCCGTCTCGCGGGTCGGCTCGCCGATGACGCCGACGACAGCGTCCTCGAGGCCTGCAATCGCGGCCTCGCGGATTCCACGTTCAGTTGCGGCCTCGAGGAAGTGCTCGACGGTCAGCGACGAGGTAAAGCAGGCAGCGTCGAGCCCGCCCTCGGCAGCCAGCGCGGCCGATTCGCCGCTGTCCGTGGGGCGAACCAGGCGGTAGAGAATCGTCTCGTGGACGTACGCGCCGGCTTCCTCGAGTCCCTCGAGCAACACCGGACTACCGTGATCGCTACGAGCGACTTCGATGCGCGCGCCGTCGACATCGTCTGCAAGAGATGCAACGAGACCACTCGAGGTGTATTCCTCGGGGACGTGGTCGACCGCGAAGCCTTCGTCGCGCAGTGCGTCGGCCGTCGCGGGGCCGATCGCACACACGATTTCATCGCTCGGTTCCCAGCCTGCCTCTGAGATGAGTTCCGCGCCGGTCTTGCTCGTGAAGATGACGTAGTCAGCGTCCGTTCGCGGGACGGCGTCGGTCGCCTCGACGGCCAACATTGGATCGGGGATCGGCTCGACGCTGCGGTCCTCGAGGAACGCGACGGCCTGCTCGAGCCGGTCGTCGTCGGGCCGGAAGACGGCCACGGTGGGTGTCTCGCTCATTGGTCACTCACCTCCGGCCGCACCGTAGTCGGTTTGCAGGAAGTCGACGATCGACTCGCGCGTGCCCGCGACGTCGCCGATCACCGTCACTGCGGGCGGTGAAATGCCTTCCTCGTCGCGCACGTCGACGATGGTCTCGAGGGTCCCCGTCGCGACCTGCTGGCCGGGCCAGGTTCCCCGTTCGATGAGTGCGACCGGTGTTTCGGGAGCCATTCCGGCCTCGCGCAGTGCGCTCGTGTAGTCGGGAAGACGGCCGACGCCCATCAGGACGACGATGGTGCCGCCGGTAGCGGCCAAGGCTTCCCAGTCGACAGCGGATTCCTCCTTGGTCGGGTCCTCGTGGCCCGTGACGAACGACACCGACGAGGCGTGATCCCGATGGGTGACCGGGATACCGGCAACGGCGGGCGCGGCGATCGCCGAGGTGACTGCAGGGACGACCTCGAACGGGATTTCGTGGGCCGCCAGATACTCCGCTTCCTCGCCGCCGCGGCCGAAGACGAACGAATCGCCGCCCTTGAGCCGGACGACGGACTTGCCCTCGCTGGCGAGTTCGACCAGCCGCTCGTTGATCTCCGATTGGGGCGTGCGCTCGCCGCCGGCGCGCTTGCCGACGTCCTCGCGGCGCGCTTCGGGGAGCTGGTCGATGATCTTCGGGCCGGGGAGCTTGTCGTGGAGGACCACGTCGGCGGTCTCGAGCAGCCGTTTCGCCTTGACGGTCAACAACTCGGGGTCGCCGGGGCCGCTGCCGACGAGGTAGACGGTACCTGGTTCCGCGTCGATGTCGGAGTCTGCCATTCGATATGTCCTCGCTATTTCCCCGCGGGTGTATCTTCTTCGGAGACGTCGTCCTCGCGAGCTGCATCGATCAGCTCGGCGGCACCGCGATCCGCAAGGTCTTGTGCGAACTCACGGGCAGCCTCGGCGTGGCTCTCGATCGGCAGATCTCGGCTACCGGTCACCGACTCCTCGCCGTCGCCGTCGAAGACGCTGACGGTCGTGTGGACGTACTCGCCCTGAACGACCGCGTAGATCCCGACCGGCGCGATACAGCCGCCGCCGAGTTCGGCCAGAATCGTCCGCTCGACGGTCGTCTCAACACGGCTCCGCGGATGGTCGATAAGCTGCTGCATTTCGCGGGCGGTTTCGCCGTCCCGGGCGGTCACCGCGAGCGCGCCCTGTCCCGGCGCGGGAACGAACGTCGATCGTGGCAGTTCCTGATAGTCGACGTAGTGGTCGAGTCGGCTCCGCTCGAGGCCGGCGTGTGCGAGGACGATCGCGTCGTACTCGGTCCCGACCTCGCGACCCAGCGCCTGGCGCTCGAGTTCCGAGAGGTCGTCGAACCACTCATCGACGGTGCGGTCGTACTCGGCCTCGAAGTCCTCGTTGCCGGTGTTGCCCTTGCGTTCTTTGTCCGCTTCCGAGCGCTGCTGGTGTTCTTCCTGTAGCGCTGGCGCGAGCAACTTCTCGAGGCGCGTATCGATGTTCCCGCGCAGCGGCTCGACGTTGAGATCCGGCCGCTCGGATAGCAACTCGGCGCGCCGGCGGAGACTCGAGGTGCCAACAGTCGCGCCGTCTGGCAACTCCTCGAGCGTCGACCCATCGGGCGTCACGAGGATGTCCCCCGGTCGTCCACGCTCGGGGACCGCGGCGGTCACGAGTTCTTCTGGCTGTTCGGTCGGCATGTCCTTCATCGAGTGAATCGCCCCGTCGAGGTCGCCCTCGAGGACGCGCTCGTCCAGTTCGCGGACGAACGCGCCCGTCTTCCCGAGGCGGTGGATCAACTCGTCTGTGATCTGGTCTCCCGTCGTCTCGACGGTGACGAGCTCCACCTCGTACCGGCGGTCCTCCAGTGCCTCCTTTACCAGCGAGGCCTGTCGCCGGGCGAGCGTGGACCCTCGCGTCGCCAGTCGTAGCGTCCCGCGCGTTCTCATAGGCGTCAGTGGGGGCCTCGGGTATGAAAAGCGCACGCTTGTCCGACGAGGTGCGCCATCGACCCGTGTGGCGTCTTACACGGTCGGGCACTGACTGACAGGAGTCCGTCTGCGCCGGACACCGATCACAGACGAGATGCGATCGCGGTCACACGGATCGGTCTCTTCCGTATCACGGGTTTTGCGAATATATTCGTCCATTCTTTTATCATGATCTGGTGATTGGATACGTCCGATGAGCGATACGCTCTACGAACGACTCGGTGGCGAAGACGCGATTGCAGCCGTCGTCGACGAATTCTACGACCGCGTCGTTGCGGACGAACAGGTCGCGTACTACTTCGAGGACGTCGATATGCACCGCCAGCGCGCCCATCAGACCCAGTTCATCAGTTCGGTTGCCGGCGGGCCGGTCGAGTACACCGGCGACGATATGAAGACCGCCCACGAGAATCTCGGTATCACCCCCTCGGAGTTCGAGGCGATCGCGACCCATCTTGGGGACGCACTCGCCGAATTCGATGTCGACGAGGACGATCGGCAGGCCGTCCTCGAGGCAGTTGCGGGCTATCAGGACGATATCGTGACTGCGGCTGACTGATTCCTCGGGCGACTACAGCGCGTCCTTGTAGGCCTCGAGCGTCCGCTCGACGTCTTCCTCGGTGTGGCCGTAGCTGACGAACTGACACTCGAACTGGTTCTGTGAGAGGAAGACGTTCTGGTCTTTCATCTGACCCCAGAAGATGCGCCGCCAGCGCTCGGTCTCGGCGTTTTTCACGTCGCCGGCATTTTTCGGACAGTAGTCATACCGCGGGCAGGTCGGGTTCTGCCGGCAGCCGGCGGTGCACTGTTCCTCAAGCGCCTCTGGTCCCGGCCCGTCACGGGTAAAGATCACTTTGAACATGCTATCGGTCCCGGTGACAGTGTAGCTGGGTGCCTGATCGGCGACGATGTCGGTCAGGCCGCTGCGCAGTCGCTCGCCGAGTCCGTTGACGTGGTCGTAGACGTCGTTTTCGGCGGCGAAGCGCAGTGTCTCGAGGCCGGCGGCCATCGTGACGGGGTGGCCCGAGAAGGTGCCAGCCTGGAAGACGTCACCTGTCGGTGCGAAGCCCTCGATGATCTCGGCGCGGCCGCCGATCGCGCCGACGGGGAAGCCGCCGCCGATAATCTTCCCGAACGTCGTGAGGTCGGGCGTAATCCCGAACTCGCTTTGGGCACAGCCGAGGCCACCGACGCGGAAGCCGGTGATGACTTCGTCGAAGATCAGCAGCGAGCCGTGTTCTGCGGTGATCTCGCGGAGGAACTCGTGATAGCCGTCTTCGGGGTAGACGATACCGTAGTTGCCCAGAATGGGCTCGGTCATCACGGCTGCGATGTCGTCGCCGTGTTTTTCGAAGACCTCGCGGACGGCGTCCTCGTCGTTGAACGGCACCGGGAGCGTGTGGTCGGCAAACGACTGCGGAACGCCGGCAGAGGAGGGTTTCGGGTCGTCGGCGTCGCCTTCGACCAGCGTCGACTCCTGTGCGCCGTGGTAGCCGCCCTGCATGACGACGATCTTGTTCCGACCGGTGTACCCCCGCGCGAGACGCACGGCGGAAGTCGTCGCCTCGGTTCCGGAGTTGACGAAGCGGAGCTTCTCGACGCTTGGAACGTGACGGACGACGAACTCCGCGAGGTCGACTTCGATCTCCGTCGGGGTCCCGTACATCGGTCCCTCGCTGGCTTTCTGTTGGATGCCCGCCCGCACGGGCTCGGGCAGATCGTGGCCTAACAGTAGCGGGCCGAGTCCCATCACCCAGTCGATATAGCGGTTGCCGTCGGCGTCAATGACGTGGCCACCGTCGCCTTTCTGAACGAAGAACGGGTAGGGTTCGATCGCCGCGCGAACGGCGGAGTTGACGCCGCCGGGCAGCACCGACAGTGCCCGGTCGTACAGCGCTCGAGAGTTGTCCTCGGTCATGCGCGACCCTTCGGATTCGGACGGGAAAGGAGTACCGAGGTCGGGTCGCGACACGTCGTCGGCTCCCGTGTCTGCTCCTGTCGGGCTGGGCCGGAGACCGAATCGGCCCTTGGGGGACTGATCGTTTTCTGAAACTGTAACAGAAATCAATGATACACGCCAAGATTGAAATAGTCCGATCGGACATATTCGATCGTGAAACGAAGGAGTAAGTTACTTTTCGCCGGCGTCGGCGTCGTGTTACTCTTCGGTGTCCTCGGAACGACGGTGATGAACGCCTCCGCGGCGTTCGTCACGCCGACCTCGCTCGAGAACGGCAACTACGATGGCGAGTGGGTCAACCTCGAGGGCAAAGTCGCCAACCTCGAACAAGACGGCACCGACATCCGGTTCGATGTCACGGACAACAACACGTCCGTCGACGTTGTCTACGACGGATCGATGCCCGAGACGATGGCCGAGGGCCGGATCGTCGTCGCGAAAGGCACCGTCGACGACGGTTCGCTCGACGCGTCCGAACTCTCCGTCCGGGCCCACGAAGGCAGCGGCGGCGGGAACAGTACCAACAGTACTGAAATGCCACCGGCCGAACGGGAATAACGACATGGGGACGATCAGCGTCGATGGCGTGACGAGACGGCTCGGCTCGACGACCGCACTTCGTGACGTTTCTTTTACCGTCGACTCCGGTGAGCACGTCGGGTTGTTCGGCCCCAACGGCGCGGGGAAAACCTCCCTGATGCAACTGCTGTCGACACTTGCCTCCCCCGATGATGGCCGTATCCGGATCGACGGCGACGACGTGACGCCGGACGCGACCGCCGTTCGAGCGAAACTCGGCGTCGTCAGCCATCGGCCGATGGTCTACGGGACGCTTACCGCCCGCGAGAACCTGCGACTGCACGCCCGATTGCGAACCGTCGATACAGCGCGCGTCGAACGGGTCCTCGAGGACGTGAACCTCCGAACACACGCCTCGACCCGCGTCGCGGATTTCTCGCATGGCATGACCAAGCGCCTCTCGATCGCACGGGCAGTACTGCACGATCCGACGGTCCTGTTGCTCGACGAACCGTACGCCGGCCTCGACCAGCGGTCGGCGATGGACCTCCAGCGGATCCTGACGCGGTTCGACGATCGAACCGTCGTCATCGCGACTCACGACCTCGAGCGGGCCGTCGACGACTGTGACCGCGCGCTCGTGCTCGTCGACGGGACGCTGGAACGAACCGTCTCGCTGACCGACCGCGACCGCCACTCGTTCGAGACCGCGTATCTCGAGGCGGTCGGCCGCTCGGAGCTGCAATGACCGACAGTACTCCCGTCAGCTACTGGCGGACCGTCTTCGAGGTCGCCCGCAAGGACCTCCGCATCGAGTTGCGTTCCAAGCAAGTGCTCAACACCGCGGCCGTCTTCGCACTGCTGGTCGTCATCATCTTCGCGTTCAGTTTCGCCCGTACGTTCGCGAACATCGACGTCGTCGCGAGCGGCGCGCTCTGGGTTGCGTTCGTCTTCGCCGGGACGTTCAGCGTAAGCCAGAGCGTCGCCGTCGAAGAGGCCGACGCCGGCCTCGACAGTCTGTTGCTCGTTCCCGTCGATCGCTCGGCGATCTACGTCGGCAAGGTCGTGAGCAACACCGCGTTCACGGCGGCCGTCGCCGTCATCACGCTTGGGTGTATCATCGTCTTCCTCGACTTCACCGTCCTGCCGAGTACGACCCCGCTGTTGTTGCTCGTCATCGCCCTCGCGGCGTTTGGCTTTGCCGCGACTGGCGTGCTCATCGCGACGATTACGGCTCGAGCCCGGCTCAGCGATCTCCTATTGCCGCTGTTGCTCGTGCCGCTCGTGATTCCGGTGTTGCTCGCCGGTGTCGAACTCACGCGCGCGATCTCGGAGGGACTGCCGCTGTGGCGCTGGTTCCGCCTCCTGCTGGCCTACGACGGCGTGTTGTTCCTGATCGGGATCGCGCTGTTTGAGTACGTCGTCGAACGATAGGGTGCTTCGATCCGTTTCACCAGATCAGTTAGTGGTGATTAACCTTCCAACTGATTACTTGAGTCGTAATCCAGAAAATGACAAGCACAGGCGGAGGTGTTACCGCTGTGACCGCGAGCGAACGGAGTGAGCGAGCGGGCCGACGACCGACCCGTAGGGGAGGGAGGAGTGCTTTTCATCAACGTTTTGCCGAGCGACCGAGCGGTAGCGAGGGAGCGCAGAGCAAAANGGGCCGACGACCGACCCGTAGGGGAGGGAGGAGTGCTTTTCATCAACGTTTTGCCGAGCGACCGAGCGGTAGCGAGGGAGCGCAGAGCAAAAGGTTGGCACATCTACATACTGGCTGGTTTAGCGAAATTAGAACGAAATCAACCGCTGTAATAGCTCGTCGATAGGAGATTTGCCTACACGTACCGATACGCGGCCAGCCCGATCGCGATGACGGCGACGAAGCCGGCGCTCACCAGGCCGAGCGGGAACTCGCTGGCCCCTGAACTGCCGTCGGTCTGGTCGCTGGCGACCGATTGATTGGACTCGGTGATGCTCACCGAGATTTGGTCGTCCGCCTCGAGCGGCCCCGTACTCGTCACCATCGGCATCGGCGCATCGGCTTCGACGAGGTTGTCGGAGACCTCGACCTGACTCATATCGTAGTCGGCGAACCTGATCGCGAGTTGCTCGACGTCGTAGCCGACCGGTTTCTCGAACGCTCGGTCCTCGAGGCGATAGTACACGTTGACGGTGGTCGTCTCCTGTGGACCGATCATCGTCTCGACGGTTGCCGTGCCGTTCGTCTGGCTGACCGACGTGCGTTCGTCGCCGACCATTCCCGTGACGACTTCCGCGTCCGACGGCACTGCAACGGAGACGTCACCGGCGAACGGCCGATCGGCACCGTTTTCGACGGAGACTGTTTCGACGACGAACAGCCCGGTGCCGTTTTGCGTCGGCCCAACGTTCAGGAGGTGGTTCACCGGTTGGCCGCCACTGAGCGTCAGTGCGTCTCGATCCGTCGTGGGCGTCGACAACTCGAAGGTCGTGTTCGCCGCATCGTCGCCGGTCGAGACTGCTCGCTCGTAGGTGGCCCCGTTTGCCTCGATGTCGAGGGTGTAGACGCGATCGGGCTGGACCGGGCCGATCGTGAACGAGCCGTCAGTCGTGTTCGTCTGTGTCACCTCGGGGCCGTGTTGGCTCGTGACGGTAATGGTGGCGTTCGAAATCGGCGTGCCGTTCTCGTCGACGAGCTCGCCAGAGATCGTGTCGTTCAGGACAAAGTCGGGTTGTTCACCGTCGTCGACGAGGGCGTAGTGTGTCGTGCCCTCGTGCTCGAGTTCGACGAAGTAGGTGATGGCACCCTCGACGGTTTCGTAGCTGAACGAGCCGTTTTCGACCGTCGTTTCGGTCTCGTTGCCGACGAGTTCGTTGCTTGGGTCAAGCGGCGCGATCGTGACCGTCTCACCGTCGGCGGAGCCGCCGTCGACGGTGACGGTTCCGGAAACCGACGCGGCAGTGGCGGTCGCGGGGACGATTAACAGCGATACGAGGACGACGAAGCCGAGGACTGTCTTTTTCATAGGTTAGTCTGATGTCGTTTCGGTGACGTTCTGCTGGCGTGTGACCCGTGGCCAGAGGCGGGCGAGTCCGTGTGCGGGGTCGAATACGATCACGAAGAGCATGCCCACCAGTAACGCGGCGACGCTGAACCGCATCACGGTCATCAGCGGGATCTGCTTGACCGTCAGCGATACGGTCCCGTCGTCGACCGCTGCGATGACGTACGTATCGTGGGTCAGGCCGCGGTCGACGAGGACATCGCGGACTTCCATCCCGCCCTGCTGAAGGTACTGTTCCTGCCCGGCGTTGCCGCGGGCGATCTGTTCGCCGTTTTGATACACGGTCAGTCCGACGGCAGTTCCCTCGACGCGCGTCTGGTCGAGCGCGGCCGGTGGGTTCGAGACTGGACCGACGTTTGCCGCCTCGGTGACGACGACGCCGTCGGATTGTGGCAGTTCCGGTAGGAAATCCCACATGACCGTTCCGACACCGACGACCTGATCGCCCTCCGAGATCCCGAGTTCGGTCTGACTCGCGTTCATCACGCCGAGCCAGACGCCCGAATTATCGAGCTGGATGACGGTCGCGTCCGGCCCGGCGTTTATCTGCGTTGCCGTGCCGTAGACCGGCTGTCTCGTCTCGTGTATCTCCTGGCCGCGAGAGGCGATCTGCTCGCTCGAGAGCGCCATGTTTTCGACGTTCGGCTCTTCGGGTCGCTGATACGAGCGGTAGTCGGCTACTTGAACTGCATAGTTGGATTCGGGGACCTCGTGGACGGCCGATCCCTCGATCGTCGCTTCGCGGTCGGCGTCGGCGACGACCAGCGACGACTGGGCCGTAAAGAGATAGGAGAAGGTCACCGTCACCACGAGCAGCGCGAAGGCGATGTGGATCATCGTAATCCCCACCTGCTTGAGCTGGAAGTTCCGGTTCGGGTTGCCGGGGACGAACTCGAGCGTTCGCTTGATGACCGTCAGGCAGACGTACGCTGCCGGTGGGAGGATCGAGAGCGCGCTCGCGTTCCCGACGAGTCGATACAACAGCGCGTCGCTGCTATCGACGTTCGACAGCGTCCACGTCTCGCTGGGTGCGACCAGTGCCGCGAGGACGGTCAACAGCGAGAAGATCCCAAGCGAGAGCAGCGCGCGCCGACGGCCCTCGACGTCGTAGTCCATGTAGAACCCGAGGACGAGCAACACGCCGAGAACGATCGGATAGCTCCAGAGGTTGTAGTACTGGCCGCCGACCGCGACTTCGACGCCGGTCGCATAGGTGTTGAGCACGGGAAACGTCAGCCCCCAGACGGAGATGAAGCCGAGCAGGCCGATGCTCAGGACCGCGAGGTGTTTCAGGTTCACGTGCGTGATCCAGCGCCGTGAGGGACTCGATGTCTCCGACGCTGACTCCGGCTCACGGAGCAGCCAATATCCAAGCGGCAGTCCGATGCCGAGGATCGACGTAATCGTCAGCAACACCAGCAGTGCAGCGCCGATGCCGCCGTCGGCGAAGGAGTGGACGCTCCGGAACACGCCGCTGCGGACGATCGCCGTGGCGTAGACGATGAGTGCGAGCGTCGCCCCGGTCATTGCGGGGGCAAGCGTCGCGTAGGTCGACCGGGAGCGATAGTTCATCACCGCGTGCAGCGTCGCCGTGAGGAACAGCCACGGGATCAACACGGCGACTTCGACGGGGTCCCACGCCCAGATACCGCCCCAGCCCAGCACCCGATACGACCACAGGGAGCCGAGCACGATCGCCGCGGTCAAAAACAGCCACGCGATGCGTAGCCAGCGTGTGACGCTGCCGATCCACTCATCAAAGAGGCCACCCTCGCCGCGAACCGTCGAGATGAAGTGCGCGACGGCGATGGCAAACGGCATCGTCAACAGCGCGTACGCGACGAACATAATCGGCGGATGGATCGCCATATAGGGATCGATGAGCAGCGGATTGAGCCCCGTCCCGTCGATCGGGACGAATCCCGGGTCCATCTCCGGGAACTCCGCCGAAATCGGCTTGAACGGACTGTCGAGCACTAGCATCGCCGCGAAGTAGGTCACGACCCCCATCGTGATCCCCTGGACGAGCCTCGTCTCGCGGTGCTCGAGGCCACGAACGACGACCGCCCAGAACGCGACGATGGCCGTCAGCGCCGCCCAGAGGAGGATCGAGCCCTGATTCGCCGCGTACACGCCCGTGATCCGGTAGAAGATCGAAATGTAGTTGGCCGTGTTGTTCCACACGTAAGCGTTCGCGTAATCGGTGGTGACGAACTGATAGGTCAAATAGGCAAGCGCCAGACTGAGCAGTCCGGCAGTCACGCCGATCAGCGGTGTGACGGCGTTGAGATACCGCTTCTCACGTCGGAGATAGTTCGTGATGAGAAGGACTGTCGCCGTCAGACCGGACAGCAATGCAGCGCCGATCAAGAGCGTTCCGCCCATCATTGGGTTTCCCACCCCTCGAGTGCCTCATCGAGATAGCTCAGAAACGAGTCCGTCTCGGCGTAGCCGTTGATTTCGACCAGTACCTCGCCATCCGGCGTGACGGCGACATGCTGTGGCGGGTAATTCGCGTCATACCGCTGCTGGAGCTGCCCAGCCTGTTGACTGTTGTCCTCGAGATTCACCGCGAGGAGGACGAAGTCATCGAGTTGCTCGAGGACGGCCGGATCGGAGTACGCGTTTGCGTTGTAGTCCTCGCAGTACGTACACCAGGTCGTCCAGAAGTAGATGAGGATCGGCTTATCTTCTTCGGCTGCGACCTGCCGTGCCTCGTCGATATCTGTTCTCCACTCCGTCTCACCATGGTACGTATAGGAGTCGTCGCTCAGTACCGGTGCTGCGTTCATCGAGTAGTACCCGATACTGATCGCCGCTACAAAAACCATGATCGTAAACACTTTTCTCGGCGAAATTGACATTATTATTACAGTTTGTGGTCTCAGTCGGCTCCCATTACGTCACGCCTTGAATCTAGCAATAGAATGACTTTCTCCCGACCATAAATGTTTAATCATTAGTTACTGTACTTGGCAGTATGCAGAGACGAAACCAGGTGAGGATCATACCCGGAGGTGACATCGGGCGATGAACCGCAAGCTCCTCTCGTTACTTGGAGTTGTCGTATTAATCGCCCTCGCCGGCTGTGCCGCGCCATCGGCACCCGGCGGGCAAGCCAACGAGACGACCGACCTCCCAAAAGAGTGGCCCGATCGGGAGGTCTTCGACGAAGATCTCCGCGAAGGCGAGTCGAAGAACAACTTCGAGTACCGGAACGAGACCGCCGGTGACGAGGTGCAGTTCTCCCCGAAGGAGATGAACAACTCGACGCTCCCCTCGAACGAAGAGGAGCGCGAGATGGTTCTCTACGGGCGCGAACTCATGCGAAACACCTCCCAGGCGATGCCGGAACACGTCGGCAACGAACTCTCCTGTGCCAGCTGCCACGGTGGCACTGACCCACGCTACGGGATGACACAGGGGATGGTCGGGCAGGATATCGACATGATCCCGCTTGTGGGCACCCACGCGGATCTCCCGGAGTGGACGTCTCGGCGAGACCGAATGCGTGACTCGCGCCAGCGTCTGATGGGCTGTTTCGACCGGAGTATGAACTCCCAGAACTCCACCGAGGGGACGCCAGCCTACGACAGCCGAGAGATGCAGGCGATGGAGGCGTACATGCAGTGGCTGAGCGAAGGCGTGCCGGTGAAGGGCCAACCCTACTGGTCACACCTGAACAAGCCCGAAGGTGACGAGAAGAAACCGGTCGAAGAGGTCAACCCCGTGCGCGGTGCCGAACTCTACCTCGAGAACTGTGCGTCCTGTCACGGTGATGATGGACAGGGCATCGAGGGGAGTGCACCCGCACTGTGGGGGCCGGGCGCGTTCAACGACGGTGCCGGCATGAGCCGGATGTACACCTCGGCCTCGTTCATCCGCGAGGCGATGCCGTACGGCACGCCGCATACGGTGAGCGACTGGGATGACGCCCAAGACATCGCCGGCTACATGAACGGCCACGACCGTCCCGAGTTCGTCGAGAAAGAGCAGGACTTCCCGACGTCCGGACCGCCGGAAGAGGGTATCTACTACCCACGGACACAGGAAGACCTCGGCTACGACATGAACCCGATGCGCAAGAAACTCGAGATCGCCGGGATCCCGACGGGGACCGAATCGCTCAACGAGAGCGATATCCCCGACGATGTCGAGTACTACGATCAGCCGCTTCGCAACGAATCGATCGACGGCTAAGCCGTCGCCGATAGTCGTTCCGGATCCGTCGGTATCGGATCCAGCACGTTCTTTTGGCTCGTGTTATAATATCGCGTCATGTTCGATGTGGCCGGACTCGTCGCTGTTTTCGTTGCAGGGACACTGACTGCACTGACGCCCTGTTGTCTCCCCATGATCCCGCCCCTTCTTGCGGGCAGTTCCGGCCATCGACTGCGACCGGTCGCGATCGTCACGGGAAGTATCGTCTCGTTTACCGCACTCGGCATCATCACGTCACTGCTCAGTTCCGTGACGCCGGAGACACTCAGAGTCCCCTTCGTGCTCTTGATCATCGCGTTTGGCGCGATCATGGCTGACGACGACCTCCACGACGCCTACACGACCGCTGCGTCACGAATCACTGGCCCGGCATCGCGGGTGACGAGGAACGTCGAGAACACACGGCATCCACTCGTCAGTGGCTTCGTTCTGGGCCTGTTTCTCGGCATCATTTGGCTCCCCTGTGTCGGCCCCGTCCTCGGCAGCGTCCTCGCATACGTCGGGACGTCCGGTGACGTAACCCGGAGCGCGACGCTTCTGTTTACCTACGGCGTCGGGTTCTCGGGCCCGTTGCTGGCCGTCGCCTACGGTGGCAAACGGGCGAGTACGTTGCTCACGACCCGTGTCCGTTCGCTCGAGCGGCCCGCGCTGGTCCGCCGAGTGAGCGGGTACGCGCTCGTCCTGACGGGCATTGGCCTGTTGTTCGAACTCGATAAGGCGCTCTTGGCAGTGCTCGTCGGATAACGACTGGAAAAAAACTAAGTCAGGTGCTTTCAAGTACTGCGGTATGCGTACGTTTTCGCGACAGCTCGCATCACTCATCCGGCTGCTTCGGTGGATCATGTGGAGTCGGGTCGTAAGATGGGGCGCGTTTGTGTTCGGTCTGACCTCGCTTGCGCTCATCTTCAGCGTCGCTTCCCGGACCATGTACGGCATCGAACACGGGATCAACCTCATCGCCTACTGGCACATTCCGCTGGCGTTTCTCACTGCGTCTGCGCTGTCGACGACGTTTATCGGGAGCCTGTTGTATCTCCGGTACGACGGTCGATTCTGGAATCGCCTCGCTCACAGCGGCGGCGAAATCGGCTTCCTGTTCGCGACATTGACGCTCGCGACGGGGAGTATGTGGGGACGGGTTGTGTGGAATTCCTGGTGGGAGTGGAGCGACATTCGACTCGTCACGTTTCTGATCGTCTGGCTGATCTATGCTGGTTACCTCGCCGTGTACGCCTCGACCGAACGGGGAAGCGATGAGCGCTTCGCCGCTGTGTACGGCGTCGTCGCGTTCGTCACGGTCCCGATTACGTACACGGCTGGTCGACTCTGGTCGCCGACGTTTCACGAGCCGACGATCGCGAACTCGAGCGTGAGTGCGAATATCGACCCGATGATCCTCGCGATTTCGTTTCTCGCGCTGGCGTTACTCTACATATACGTGCTAGCGATCCGCATCCGTGTCCACGAAATCGAAGATAAAATTATCCTTCAGAAAGAAGAGGTGCGGTAAGATGGATACTCTTCTCCTCGCTGGATATGGATCCGTGTTCGTGGTATTGTTCGTGTATCTGTTCTACATGCAGCGGCAGTTACGCCGTCTCGAGCGCCAACTGCAGGATCTGCAGTAATTGCTGACGCAGTAATCGATTGAGACGCTGTCGGATGATTCGGGGGTTCTGCCGGGCTGAGTGGTACTGCTCGGCGTCCAACGTCGACTCGAAAAGCGGAACGCGTTCGCGGCGAGTGCGTGTTAGACGGCGTCCGGGCCGGTCTTGCCGGTTCGGACCTGCATCGCGTCCTCGACTGGCATGACGAAGATCTTGCCGTCGCCGGGTTCGCCGGTCTCGGCAGCTCCGCGGATGGCGTCGACGACCTCCTGTGCGGGGATGTCGGCGACGACGCACTCGATTTTGACCTTCTGATGGAGGTCGACCGTGTACTCCTCGCCGCGCCACTGCCCCTTCTTGGCGGGTTGAGAGCCCCGTCCGGAGACGTTGGTGACGGTCAGCGACGGCGCGCCGACGCCAGCGAGGGCGGTTTTGATCTGGCCGAGGCGGTCGGGGCGGATGATCGCTGTGACCATTTTGATCTCGCCGTCGTTTGCCGTCCCACCGTCAGAACGGAGTTCCGACGAGGATTGTGACTCGTTGAGTCGCTCACCACCGTCGGTACGGATGATGTCGTCGGCGCTGCCGCCGTCGGTCGCAACGTCGGGCTGCCCGAACTCGGGGTAGGTGTCGACGCCGTGTTCGGAGACGTCGAGCCCGTCGCGTTCGTGGTCGGCCGAGACGCGAGCCTGGCCGATCGCCTTGAACGCGTACCAGATAGTGGCCGTCGTCGCGATCGTCCAGGCGCTGATGAGGACGACGCCGGTGAGCTGTGCGACGAACGCGCTCGCGACGCTATCGACGACGCCCGGCGCGGCCACGAACGGGAACAGCAGCGTACCGAGGATACCTGCCGAGCCGTGGACGGGGAAGACCGCACACACGTCGTCGATTTTGAGGGACTGTTCGACGAATTCGAAGACCAGCGGCAGCTGTGCGCCGGCGAGGCCGCCGACCACGAACGCCCCCCACCACGCGGCCGTGTCGGGGATCGCCGTGATGCCGACCAGACCGGCCAGCAGGCCGTTGGCAACGTACAGTGTGTCGACTTTGCCGGTCTTGAGCCAGGCGACGAGGCCGGCCCCCATCGCACCGCAGGCCATCGCGATCGTCGTCGTCATCGCGACGCGACCGAGCTGGTCGCCGAGGAAGACGCCGTTTTCCATGTCGATTATCGCCGACGTGCCGACGTTGAAGCCGTACCAGCCGAAGGCGAGGATTAGGGTCCCGAGGACGGCGAAGGTCAGCGAGTGACCGGGAATGACGTTTGCGGACCCGTCGCTGTTGTACCGGTCCATACGCGGGCCGAGCACCCACGCGGCGGTGAGGCCGGCGATGCCGCCCATCCCGTGGACGATCATGCCGCCCGCAAAGTCAGCGAACGGCGTGCCAGTGATCGCCTCGATGTAGCCTCCGGCCCACGTGAGCCCGGTGACGACGGGGTAGATGACCGCCGCCAGCAGAAACGTGTAGGTGACGTACGCACGGAGCTTTGCCCGTCCGGCGACGGCACCCGACACGATGGTCGCGGCGGTCATCGCGAAGACCGCGCCGTAGAGCCAGTCCATCCAGCCGGCCGGATCGTTCTGGAAGCCGGGCGTGAAGCCGCTTCCAGCCACGACGCCCTCGATGCCGACGCCGATGAGGAAAAACACCGTCACGCCGACGCTCCAGGTCAACAGGTTCTTCGTCAGCTGGTTCGCCACGTTCTTCGAGCGCACCTGCCCCGCCTCGAGCATGGCGAAGCCGGCGTGCATGAAGAAGATCAGGAACGTGGCGATCAGGATCCACATGTAGTTGATCGACTCCATCAACAGCTCGGTCTCTGCCTGCAAGAGCGTCGCGTCCATCAGGCGCTCACCTCGAGAGTCCACACATCGCACGCGCTATCGATCAAATGATCGTGCTTTTCTCCTGCAATCAGCACCGCATTCGTGTTCCAAATCACGTTTCAACTCGTGTCTCTTGCAGCATTTAAGGATTAGCGTTGTTATTTGTCCAGAATGTGCTCTGTAATAGGCCCATATGAGCAAAGCTAAATTAGATATAATGTGTATAAGGGTCGCAGTGATGGAGCCTGTTTCCCGCTGCGGTTATATTCTACGTGTTTGTCAACGTCCTCGATCGTCGACGCACCACGTCAGCGGTGGAACAGCCGGGTCTCCCACCGTTGTCAGGGGGCGTTTCGGCAGCCGGTCGCTCGCGCGCGGCAGATCTTGCCACCGTGTGCTGTCGGCCGGATCTGATTTTGACATTCGTCTATCGAGCCGTTTCGAGTACTCACAGCCGATCGATTCAAAAGTAGTCCCGCCGCCACTCGTCACACTACAGCTGTGGCGCGACGTCTTCCGCGAAGTAGGTCAAAATTAGATCCGCACCGGCCCGTTTGATCGACAGCAGTGATTCGAGTGCCACAGCCTCGAGATCCAGCCAGCCCTTCTCGGCGGCGGCATGCAGCATGGCGTACTCGCCGGAGACGTTGTAAGCCGCGACGGGGTGGTCGAACTCTCGGCGAATGGCGCTGACGATGTCGAGATACGGCAGAGCGGGCTTGACCATCATGACATCTGCGCCCTCCTCGTCGTCGAGTCGGACCTCCCGCAGCGCCTCGCGGGCGTTTGCGGGGTCCATCTGGTAGTGTCGCCGGTTGCCAAACGAGGGCGCGCCGTCGGCTGCGTCCCGGAAGGGACCGTAGAACGCGCTCTCGTACTTGGCCGCGTAGCTCATAATGGGGACGTGCTCGAATCCCGCTTCGTCTAACGCCGATCGGATCGCACCGACCATCCCGTCCATCATCCCGCTCGGCGCGACCATGTCAGCCCCTGCGCGGGCGTGAGAGACAGCGATCTTTTCGAGCGCCGCGAGCGTCGCGTCGTTGTCGACGGTCATCGTCGGCTCACAGGCGGGGCCGTCCGCGAGCGCGTCGCCGCGGAGTTCCTCCTCGAGTGGCCCGCAGTGGCCGTGATCGGTATATTCGCAGAGACAGACGTCGGTGATAACGTAGGCGTCGGTCTCACTCGTGACCTGTCGCAGTGCCTCCTGGATGACGCCGTCATCGGCCCAGGCGCGGGTTCCCTCGGGGTCTTTCGACTCCGGAATCCCGAAGAGCATCACTGCCTCGACGCCGGTCTCGAGGACTTCCTCGACGCGGGCGACGGCGTCGTCGACTGGCACTCGCTCGTGGCCGGGCATCGACTCGATCGGGACGCGCTCGTCGGTCGTCGCGTCGACGAACACCGGGGCGATCAGGTCGGTCGGCTCGAGGCTCGTCTCGCTGACGAGGTCGCGAACTCGATCCTGCCGGAGTCGTCGCGGACGATGTGTGAGGTCCATACCGGAGTTACTGACGGAACGTCCAAAAGCAGTGCGTTCGTACTCGTCCGAGGCTGCTGGCCCGCTTACGTGTCGGTCGACTCCAAGTAAAGTGAGTACGCAATTTTAAGTGCGCGTCTCACATCTACCATGTTAGTCATGGCTATCGATCCACAGTTCACCGAGAACCGGGAACAGGTCGACGAACACAACGGACATTCGGTCTGGGGCCCTGTCGACGAACCCGAGGAACTCGGAATTCACGGCACACACGTTGCGGTCGACTTCGATATCTGTCTGGCCGACGGAGCCTGCGTCGAGGACTGTCCAGTTGACGTCTTCGAGTGGGTCGACACGCCGGGTCACCCCGAAAGCGAAGAAAAGGCAGACCCCGCGAACGAGGCCCAGTGTATCGATTGTATGCTCTGTGTCGACGTTTGTCCGGTCGACGCCATCGACGTCGACGCCGGTCGAACGGCGTAATTATTCGGCGCGGTCGACGTCGACTTTCTCTTTGAGGCTCTCGAGCCCATCAGCTTCAGCGAGCTCCTGTAACCGCTCGCGGAAGTGTTCCTCGCAGAGACCGACTTTCAGTCCATCGGACTCGGCTGCGAAGGCAGCTTCGCGGTCACAGTAGTGGCAGTTCATACCCGACCGTACGGGCCACGACGCATTGAACCCTCCGCTCGCGGTCAGTTAGTACCGTCGGCTGTCAGCTCGAGGCGCTCGTAGGCTCCCCGGGAGAGCCCGTCGATACCGAGGCGCTCGTCGTGTGCGTCACTGCCGCCGGTGGGGAGCAGCTCGTGGCGCTCGAGCGCGCGCTCGACTGGCGTGCGGTCGACATCGCGACCGTACGGATACTGGAGTTCGACGGCATCGAGGTCGGATGTTAGCGCGAGTGCCTGCTCGGGATCGCGGTACCGCAACGGATGGGCAAGCGAGACGAGTCGACACGACTCGGCCAGTGCCGCCCGTCCGCGCTCGAACGATGGGACCTCACGGGGCACGTAACACGGACAGTCGGAGCCAATGAGGTGATCGAACGCGCCCTGATAGTCGTACTCGATCGTGGGGTGGGCGTCGATCGCCCGCGCAATGTGTGGCCGTCCGAATCCGCTGTCGATCGTTACGCCGAGATCGACGCCTAGCCGCGACTCCACGCAGTCGACGATCGCCTGCCCACGTTCGATACGGTTTTCCTGAATGGTCTCGAGGATCGCCTCGAGTTCTGTACTCGGCTCGAGGCCATAGCCCAGCAGATCGATTCGCTGGGAAGCGTCGGTCCCGACCCGCAACTCGATGCCGTGGATCAGTGTCACGCCGTCGCGTTCGACGACCGGGCTGTCGAACGGCTGGACCCGGTCGTGGTCCGTCACCGCGACGACGTCGACGCCGTCACGGCGCGCGACCTCGGGGACCGCCTCGAGTGGAAGGCTCCCGTCCGAGCGGGTGGTATGGACGTGTAAGTCCGCGTATGGCATATCGTACCTCAACAGGGCCGTTCCTAAAGGCATTTCTCCGGGCCTGCATCCAAGCTTCGACGCCGCCGCTCATCTACTAGGCATATTAGGTATCTAATGAGGCTAGGAAACATGCATGGACAATGTTTATAATTATCGTTCACGGATGGTAAGGCGTAATGCTGCTCAATGGCACCGGCGACGTCATCGACGACCACGACTACCCCGCCACGACCGAGGAACTGATCGACGAATACGGGGATCGGACCCTCGAACTCCCCAACGGGTCCGAAACGGTCGGCGACGTACTCGCCCGCCTCGAGTCCGAAACCTTCGAGCACCCGGAAGACGCGCGTCTCGCCGTCTACTCTGCCGTCAGCAACAAGGCTGTCGGCCGCGTCGGCTACAGCGACCGTGATCCGACACCGGTCGGGAGTCCGTACTCGCCCGACGCCGTTTCGTTCTAACCAACCTTTTTTAACGGGATCCTCGCTCGTGTTGCTCGCTCGAACCCCGCTAAAAAACGGTGATGAAAAAACTCGAGCGCGCCAGCGGCGCGCTCGGTGAAACCGCTCGCAAAGCGAGCGGTATGCTACTTCTATTGACCGATCAAACGGTATCGAGAACTGGAATACCGACCGTCTCGACGTCGGTCATCGCCTCGGGTTTGTCGTCTTTCAGATCGACCGTGACGACCGTGCCGTTCGGGTCTGGCTCCGGTGTGTCGACCGCGTCGATAGAGAGCCGTTTGCTGTGATCTTCGAGGACTGCGACACGCGTGGCTGTGTGTGATTATCCCAGATTACGAACACGTACAACTCTCCCGTACTGGTTGTCATACTGTCGGACAGCAGCCAATACGAAGTCGGTCGCGGATTCGCGGCCGTCTCCACCGGTGACGGCCGCAGCAGCGCGACCAATCGTCACGTCGTTCTGTCCGGCAATATCAGCCGACGGACCCGGGCGTCGAAGGAGTCGTACCGGATCAGTCTACCAGCGTCAGGACGTTGTCTAATTCGAGCGGCACCGCTCCCTTCCGGTAGCCTTCGACGTGGCCGTTCGGTCGGGTGCGGTAGACGACGGCGGGGCGGTGGCGCACGTCGGGTTGCTCGCCGCGGACGGCGGCCCACTCGTCGTCTCGAAAGCTCGAGCAGTCGACGAACAGGGTTGCACCGCCGCCGTGGTCGGCCAACTGGCCGTTGGTCTTGGTCTCGGCAGTCTCGCGGACGGCGGCGACAGGCCCGGTGGCGGCGCGAGTGCCTGGCGGCTGTGGTCGGGTGACCTCGACGAGGACGTTGGTGTCGTCGGCTTTGGCTCGGAAATCGAGCGAGTGACCGGTCGTCACCTCGATTTCGGGGACCACGTCGTAGCCGGCGTCAGTGAGGTGTTTCGCGGCGATGAACTCGGCCATCGCGGCGCTCATCCGGACGCGGTCGACGTGGTCGCTGGTGCCGAGCTTTCCAGACATGACGTGGCGATACTCGTCTAAGACGCCGGTCGAGAGGAAGTCCTCGAAAAACTGGGTCGTCTCCCGGTGGTCGGCGTCGGGAAAGCCCGCGGCGTGGTCCCGGAAGAACGCGCGAGTGGAGTCGCGGCCGTCTTTGGACATAAACACGGGCAGGAAAAACCACGAGATGTGGGGGTAGTCCGCGAGCCAGGGGGACCGCTCGTGGAGCGTCGCGGTCAGTTCTCGCTTGGCCCATCGTGCGACGTGGTGGGGGACGTCCCGCCAGCCGAACTTGTCGGTCTTCCACAGCGCGGACGGCGTTTCGGTGTTGCCCATCCAGTAGGCGTCGCCGTTGGCGTGTGCAAAGAGGGCGACGTCGCCGTTTTGCATCTCGAAGCGGTGTCCCTGCCAGTTGCCGCCGATTTTGAACCAGGGCGTGACGGATTCTGCGCCGATGTTCGACTGGAGCGGCTGGAGGATCTCTTGGCGGATACGCCCGTCGTTCCACGACTGGGGCGAGTATCGAAAGCGAAGCGGCCGTGCCACGCACGTTGCTAGGGTGTGCGGGTCCATATATCGTTCGCTGTCTCGCTGTCTTCTGCTGTATGAACATATTCGCTCGAGCACTCACACTCGAGCAACTCGCTTCCGCCTCAGTTGGCGTGAGCCGTGGCCGGGTATGAACGACCGTTACATTAATAGTCGCGTCCGCCGTACTATGCGTATACTTACCATGTCAATGGGTGACTATGACGAAGACGAGCACGAGCGTCGCGAAAAGCAGGCCTCGACGGTCGATACGGACTTCGACGACGAGCGGACGATCTACCACGGTGAGGTCAAGTACGATGCCGGCGACTCCGCCGAGGACTTGCTCGACACGTTCGAGCAGATCAAGTCGAACTAGCGGTGATCGACAGACACTGCCGTCATCGTTTTTCGCCGTCCCTGAATCGTAATCGAGAGCGTCGCAACGACCGCAACGGCGACGACGTGACCCACGAGCGCGACGAGTAACACCACGCGATCCGCGACGAGTGGCACCAAGAGCAACTGTACCGCCGCGAAGCCGACGTTGATCGCGTCGATGCGCTGGTACGCTCGCGTCGGTCCCGGCTCGAACCCGTAGGTGAGCGCCCGCCACAGCCCGACGACGCTCGCCCACCAGCAGGTCCCGATCCGATACACCACGTCCCAGAGGACGAGCAACGCGAGGCCAACTGCCAGCGCTGGTGGCTCGGCCCCGAAGAGCTCGATCAACAGTGACGACCCTGCTTCGCTCCCCCGTGGATCGACGACGAACAGATAGGTGACGAGCGCGACGAACGCCATCACGCCGAGGACGACGTCGATACTCGAGCCGAACAACAACCGCCGGTACGCCGTCGGCGTCGGTAGCTCGCGGACGGCCCGGCTGAACCGCAGCATGAGCCAGCTCCCGACCGTTGCGACGACGACAGCGACCGTACCAGGGACGACCGCCCCCCAGAGATCGTAGATCGCTGCGACAGCGAGGATCGCCGCCTCGAAGCCGAGAAACTGCAGCCCGATCGCCGTCCGACTCGAGACACGCACGCCGGGAACCGTCCCGAGAAGGCTTTCGTAGACCCACGTCTCACCGTACTCCAGTGACTCCGTCATTTTCCGCCCCGCTCCGTCGGCGCTGCCGTCTCGGCGTGGCCGACCGCTTCGGCACCGCCCGACTCGGCCCCAACGGCACGCCGGACCGCCACCGCAAATGGCGTCAGCTCGAGTTCGACGAGTTGCTCGAGGCGGTCGTCCGTGACGACGACGCGATTACGAACGCCCTCGATCAACGGGTAGGCAACCTCCTTGGGGACGTCAGTGATGAGGCCGACCCAATGTGACGAGAGCCGCGGACTCAGGACCGGTACGGCGATGATCAGCGGGCGGCGACCGGTCGCGATTTCGGCCGTCTGAAGCAACATCTCGCGGTAGGTGAGCACGTCCGGCCCACCGATTTCGTACGTTTCGCCGGCCGTCTCCGGTTGCTCGAGCACTGCCAGACAGTAGGCGATCACGTCGTCGATCGCGATCGGCTGGCAGTCGGTATCGACCCACTGTGGGGTGATCATCACCGGGAGCCGCGTCGCAAGCTGGTAGATCAGCCGGAAACTCGCGCTGCCGTCACCGATGATAATCGCTGCCCTGAGAACGGTCACGTCGGCGCTGCCCGCCCGGAGGAGTGTCTCGACTTCCCGGCGCGAGGCGAGGTGACTCGAGAGCGTGTCGCCCTCGTTGCCGAGCCCGCTTAGATAGATCACCCGCTCTATGCCGGCCTCGCTCGCGGCCCGTTCGAAGTTCCGTGCGGCGCGCCGATCCCGCTCGGCGAAGTCCCCGCTGGCCCCCATCGCGTGGATCAGATAGTAGGCGACGTCAGTATCCGCCAGCGCCGCCTCGAAGCTCCCCGGCTTGAGGACGTCCCCTTCGACGACGGTGACGCCGGCCGGCGGGTCGTAGCTCGCGGCGTCTCTCACGAGGACCGTCACGTCGTGGGTCGTCTCTGCAAGGAGGGCGGCCACGAGCCGCCGGCCCACGAATCCGGTCGCTCCAGTTACAAGTACGCGCATACACTCGGTACGGAGCGAACGCTCTTAACGTCACTCGACGTCCCAGCCCGGCGTTTCGGGTGCGCCCCGCTCGCGTTCGACGGCGTCGGCGACGGTCGGCGACGGCACCGCCTCGTCGGCCGCCCGGCAGCGCTCATGCCAGTCGCGGATCGCCGGGCCGACCCACGACGCCTCGTCGGCGGGCTCCGTGTCGGCGTCCGCATCCGCGAGCATCCGCTCTTTCGCCTGCTCGTAGTGAAAGTCGGAAATCGCAAGCGTTCCGGGACTCGAGGCGGCGGCGACCGCGATCGGTTCGGCGCGGTCCTGGCGGGTGAGGTCGCCGGCTGCGGCCCGCCCGACGATCCCCTCGAGGGCGGCCGGTCGTGGATGACAGAACAGCTTCGCTCCGATCGCCTGCGAGCCCAACAGGAGGCCGTCGGGATCGTCGTGGTCGGCGTCGAGCAGTCGGTCGCCGCCGAACGCCGACTCGACGCGCTCGCATTCGGTCTCCTGTGCGAGTGCGAGGTTGTGTTCCGGATACGCACCGCACTCGTCGGGAAACAGGTCGTCCTCGTGGATCCGACACTGGAGCGTCGTCGGCTCGAGGAAGACACAGGTCGGCAGCCACGTCGGCTCGTCGCGGCCGAACGGGGCTACCGGCTTCGGTGGCTTCCGGAGGCCGATAAAAAAGGCCGGCCGCCCCGCGACGGCGGCGACGGTGTGGCCGTCGATCTCGACGCCCGCTTGCGGCGCATCTCCGCTCGAGGAGTCCGTAGAATGTGGTTCCTCACGCTCGCCGCGGGCGTGCCAGAATCGCGGAGTCAGGGCCGCGCCCATCCCGGCCTCGAGAAACGCCCGCACCTCGTCGCGGGTCAGTGGGACGAAGGTGGGATCGTCGTCGAGCGGCTCCCGGGATGGGGTGGCCGGCGGTTCGTCCTCGAACACCTCACGCCGCCGGTGGCCATCGACAGCGTCTCGAGCGTCCGTGTCGTCCTCGAGGAGCGCTCGCCAGTCCAGACAACAGCCTGCACAGCCTTCACAGTTCACCTCCATATGCGACGCTACACCGCTTGATCGTATAACCGCTGTGCGGGCTCTCGCCACACGAACACAGCCGCCCAGCGACAGGCGAACGGCTTTCATCGTTCGACACCCATACTCAGCTATGTCGAAAGCCTCCTGTGACGGCTGTGGCCGAACGGTCACGATTTCGGGCGGAATCGCCAATCTCTGGTCGTTCGGGACCGACGCCGGCACCGTCGGAACCGCGATCACGCTTGACCTCGAGGACGGCACTTCGCATCTACTGTGTTATCCGTGTCTCGAGGCGCTGCCTGACTATCCGACGGCAGCGGATGTCGAGCGGCTCGAACAGGTCGACGACGAGACCTCACAACTCAGGTCGCGTTAAAAGCGTCGTGACGGGGGAGTGTGGCGGCAATGACACTGCATGCGGTCGCGAGACCGCAGCCACAGCCACGGCAGCAACCGCAACCGCAAGCGGAAGGGGTGGGATTTGAACGCCACGGGGCAAAGTGCCGCCGCGGAGCCAGGTGGCACCGCGGTGCTCTTCCGCTGAGCGACCCTTCCGCATGTCAGTGCGAGGGCGGATTTCGTCTTTGTAATCGGTCGACTACCGGTCTTCTGTCGACCGCCCACGTTTCGTAGGCGGCTGATACCGATCGGTAGCCGCCGATTTCACCCGCGACTGAGTGAGGTTGCTGGCACGGGTCAGTTACACACGACGCGACGGTCCGCAGCTTTTAGGACGTGGCCGCGCCGTGAGACGAACGGTGAATCCCGAGCGGCTCTTCGAGGAGTTTCCCGCGCCGAGTTACCGCGGGGCACAAAAGCAGGCCCTGCGCGACATTCGAGACGCCTTCGCGGCTGACAACGACGTCGTGCTCGTTCGCGCGCCGACGGGCAGTGGCAAGTCACTGCTCGCGCGCGCCGTCGCTGGCTGTGCCCGACGGGCCGACGAAGGCGACCCCAGCGATGCCACGGGGGCCTACTACACGACGCCGCAGGTCTCTCAGTTAGACGACGTGGCGGCTGACGACCTGTTGGCCGACCTCAACGTCATCCGCGGCAAGTCGAACTATACCTGTATCCTGCCGGACGAGCGCGACACGCCGGTCAATCAGGCACCCTGTGTCCGCGAGCGGGGCTACGACTGCTCGGTCAAGCATCGGTGTCCGTACTTCTCCGACCGGGCGATCGCGTCGAACCGCGAAATCGCGGCGATGACGCTGGCGTATTTCATGCAGACCGCCGGCAGCGATGTCTTTCGGAAACGCGACGTCGTCGTCGTCGACGAAGCCCACGGCCTCGCCGAATGGGCCGAGATGTACGCGACGATCCAACTCGGGCCACGAACCGTCCCCTTCTGGGACGAGCTTCGCGTCCCGGAGGTCGACTCCGTCGAACGTGCTGCCCGCTACGCCGACAATCTCGTGGGAACCTGCGAACGCCGGAAAGACGATCTGCTCGCACAGGAGACGCTCTCGCCTGCCGACGTGCGCGAACGCGATCGGTTACAGGAACTCATCGGCGAACTCGAGTGGTTCGTCTCTGATTATCGCGATCCGCAGAGTCCGACGACGTGGCTGGTCGACCAATCAGAGCCCCGCACTCGCGACGCTAGCGCCGACGACCCCGCAGGCGGCCCGCTGACGATCAAACCGATGAACCCCGAGAAGTACCTCCAGCACACCGTCTGGGACCGGGGCAACAAGTTCGCGCTGCTGTCGGCGACGATCCTCAACAAGGCCGCGTTCTGTCGGCAGGTCGGGCTCGAGCCCGAGCGAGTCGCCTTGGTCGACGTCGAACACACCTTCCCCGTCGAAAACCGGCCGCTGTACGACGTGACACAGGGGAAGATGACCTACGAGCACCGCGACGAGACGACGCCGAAGATCGCCCGGACGATCGTCCGACTAATGGCCCACCACCCCGACGAGAAGGGACTGATCCACGCCCACTCCTACGACATTCAGGAACGCCTCGCCGATCTACTGGCTGACTTCGGCGTTGGCGATCGAATCCGCACCCACGACCGCGACGGTCGCGACGCCGCGCTCGAGGCCTGGAAAGCCAGCGACGAACCAGACGTTTTCCTCTCGGTGAAGATGGAGGAAGCACTCGATCTCAAAGACGAACTCTGTCGCTGGCAGGTGCTCTGTAAGGCTCCCTTCCTCAACACTGGCGACTCGCGGGTGGCCCACCGACTCGAGGAGGGACAGTGGGCGTGGTACTACCGGACGACGCTTCGCACTGTGATCCAGGCCTGCGGCCGGGTCGTCCGCGCCCCCGACGACTACGGCGCGACGTATTTAGCGGACTCGAGTCTGGTGGATCTGTTCGAGCGTGCGCGGACGGACATGCCCGAGTGGTTCGCAGCGCAGGTCGATCGCATGGAACAGCCGGCGCTCCCTGCGTTCGATCCGCAGGCGGCCCTCGGCGGCGCAACGAGGACAGCACGATCGGAGGGAGCGTCACGCTCGAGCCGTGCCAGTGAGGCGGATGCCGGACATGACAGTAGAACCTCGTCACGATCGCGGCGGTCGCGGCGATCATCCCGCTCCAGCCCGCTGGCGGATGTCTGGGATACCGACGAGTGATACGGTCTCCTGTCAGTCAGTGCCGGTGGGACCGCGACCGCCCTGCGGTTGCACCGTGACATCGGTATAGCAAACCGTATGACGGCCGATTCGCGGTGGACCAGTCCCGTTGTGGACGAATAGGCATGACCTCGACCCCGGTCCACCGCCGCTGCCGTCGGTTGGGCCGAGACGGCCAGCGCTCAATTATCTGTCTCGCGTAACATGTTTCACGGTGTGTAACAGTTCGGCAGTCGCGGGCGACCTGCCCGACGACTGGCGAGCGTGAGCGACGGCGTGGGTATGGCGTCCTCGTGACCGTCAGGACAGGGACCTGAGCGTTTCGCCGGTCACCTGCCGTGCGCCGTCCCGAAGTCGACTGTATCGATCGGCTGTCCACTCGCGAAGCCGCCCGTTCGCGCTCTCAAGGACGGCGACGAGATGGCTGTTGTCGTACGCACGAAGGAGCGTCCGCTCTTCGCCGAGCGTCATTCCAAGCGACGGCGATTCCGACGCGACGTACAGTTCGAACGCGTCGCACTCGAGTGACGCGTGCAACTGATCGGGAGATTGTTTTGCGACGGCTTGCAGGGCCGCCTCGCCGACGACGAATTCCGTCGGCGTTCCCGCGTCGGCGATCGGCTCGTGGACAGCCAGCAGTTGTCGGGTGAGCACCGGTGTGGCGACACGCAGTCGCGTGCGCTTGCCGGCCGGCTCGAGGGCCGCGAGCCGATCGCTGTACCACTCGAGCGGATACTGGGGGTTCGTCTCGGTCGGNGTCGCCAGCCGCGCCCCGCACAGCCACTCGAGGTCGAGTTCAGCAGCTGTGTCTTCGGCGTGAGCACAGAACGGCTCGAGTCGCTCGAGCGTTTGGAGTCGGTTCTGTGCGCGTTCGTACGTTTGCAGTGCCAGCTCGCCGATCGCGGTCGCTTCGTACCCGCCGTCGACCCGCCGAACCCAGTCACGCTTGACCAGTTCGGAGAGCGTCCGGTGGACGGTCGTCCGGGAGACGTCGGCAACCGAGACTAGCTCGGCCGGCTGGGCGGTACCGCCGACGAGCCGCTCGAGAATCGTGGGCCGGACGGTCGAGCCGGAGAGATAGCGAAGCGCACGTGCTGGCTCGTCGGTCATCTAGTTGTCAGACTGACCAGTCAGCAGTAAATACTTACGATTGACAGAGAGCTGTCACGAGCCAGAGCCTAGAAGATGGCTGTCGCGCCCCATGCCACCATCGAGGACACCATGAGGAACGCGAAGGCGAGCGCGATGACCTGATTCTTGTCCATGGTAGACGACTACGGCCCCGCAAGTATCAATGTCACGACCGGAGTCGGCCAGCGTCTCGACCACGCTGTGTCCCGTGTCTCAGTCGAACCGGGCGTCGACGACGACGTGTGCGACACCTGCGCTGTGGCTTTTCACTCGCCGTTTCTCGAGCACCTCGAGGTCGCGGCCGGCCGCATCGGCGGCCCGCTCGAGGCGAGCAAGCGGGCGGTCCCAGAGCCGTGCTTCCGGTGTCGCCTCGTGGTAGTGGACGACGCCGCCGGGAGAAAGCGCTTCGAGCGCGTCGGGGAGGAACTCGTGTGCTTCGTCGGTTCGCGTGCCCGCCCCCTCACTGTCGTCGTCGCTCGAGTCGTCCGAACTGCCGTAGTAGCCCATGATGACCCGATCGACATCGAGGCCGCCGGCGAGGTCGCGACAGTCGGTCATGTAGGCATCGATCCGGTCGCTGACATCGTTGAGCATGGCGTTCTCGAGCAGATAGCGAAACGCTGTCGGATTGAGTTCGGTCGCAGTGACCTGTGTGCCGGCCCGCGCTATCGGCAGCGTAAAGTAGCCGATCCCGGCGAACATATCGAAGACGTGCTCGTCGGCGTCGACGATTTCGCCCATCCGGGCGCGTTCGGCCTGATTGCCCGGCGAGAACATCACTTTCGTGGGATCGAGGCCGTACTGCGTGCCGTGCTCGGTGTGGATCGTCTCCGTGTCGCTGCTCCCGGCGAGTAGCCGGGTGCGGGGCTCGCGGTAGGTGCCCGCTGTGCCGTCGTTTGCGATCCCCGCGTCGGCCAGTACGCTGTCGGCTTCGCCGTGTAACTCGAGTAAGGCCTCGCCGACCGCCGTCTCGTCGGGACAGTCCTTGGGAACGGTCACGAGGATCACCGATCCGATCACTGCCCACGAGCCCGGGGCCGACTCGAGATCGTCATCGCTCCAGCCCCGGTCAGCCAGCAGGTCCTCGAGATCGGGATTTCGGCGTTCGGGCTCGAGTTGTCGGACGACTTCGCGGACCTGTGTCTCCGTCGGCGGCTCCGTGACGGGCAGGGCGTTGCTGTCAGGGCCGTCCTCGCAGACGCGCCGCGACTCGTCGTAGACGCCCTCAGCGCGCAGCGACTCGATAGCCGTCTCAGTCCGCGGTTTGTCGACGATCGCGGCCAGCGGGGCGTCGGCCGCCGCCCGCTCGAGGACGGCGTCGGCTGCGGGCTCGAGGTCGTGAGCGTCCCCGGCTGCCGGCTGGTCGTCCGTGTCTTCAGTCATCGCGCTCGTCGGGCAGGATGTGCAGCCCGGCTCGGCTCTTCAACACGGGCACCGTCTCGGCCTCGGGATCGAAGTAGTCCGGCCGCGCGACGGTTTTCGCCTGGAAGGTCTCGGGGTCGAGTACCTGTACGGCGTTGTCGTCCTCGACGGTGACGACAGTGGCTTCGGTCGCGTCCTCGAGCTCGCCGAGTTTGCGTGCTTCCGGCGAATTGCCTTCTTCGTAGCTCGCTTCGTATCGTTCGCCGGTCGTCACGCGAATGCCCTTGAGGTTGCCGCGAGCGCTGCGGACGAGGACGGGACCGCCGTCGTCCTCGGCGAGGTCGATGATGTCGCCGGGGGTATAGGGCGGCAGGCGGACGGCGAAGGTGACTCGATAGACCTCGTTGCCGTCCTCGTCTTCCGTGACGAGGGTTTCGGCGTCGTTAACGGTGCCACCGAACTCCTCGATCATCTTGTTCGAGATCTTCTTGCCGATCTTGTTGGTCGAGACCTTGATGTTCAGTCCGTCGTCGGTCTCGCCGACCTCGGTGACGAAGGCGTTGCGATCGCCCGTCGCTTCCATGTCCGCGACGGTCTGATTCGCGATTTCCTTCGCCCGGTCCATCTCGTCGCTCGTCGGAGTTCGGTCCTCGGCACGGATCTGGACGATGCTGGCGTAGTAGTCGCCAGCGATCCGCCCACACCGGGTACAGGTCTGGCGGGCGATCTTAACGGGGACCGTCACTTGCTCGTCGACTGGCGTCCCGCGGACGACGCCCGTGAAATAACAGTGCATCCGGATCGTGTTCTGGTCGACCTGTTCGGGATCGATCTGCCAGGCGACGTCTTCGACGTCGACGTGGACGGCAAGCGCCTGGCTGACCTCCTCGATGGCGATGTCCGTGTAGTCTTCGGCACCGACGTCGACCCACCGATTCCCGCGGTAGACCGCCCCACACCGCGAACAGACGCGAACGTCGATTCGGTCCGGTGCGTCGACGAAGTCGAAGTCCTCGAAGTAACACGAATCGCAGAGTTCGACCTCCGCACCGGGCCGCAACGGGTCGTTCGCGTCGCTCGCCGATCGCTCGGGTACCGCATCCCCACATCGGGGGCAGAACGCACGCGACTCACTCATTGCCCTCGTTTGGAATCTCAGCGAGTTAAGAGCCGCGTTCCGACTGGTTACGTTCGTTCGCGTTGCTCGTCTGCTCGAGCCGCCGCCGATCGGGTCGGCCAACGCGGCAGACGCCTGTCAAACGGGCCGCCGATTCGATTGTGTCAGACGTAACTCAGTCACACGGTTTCCATACGAAACGAAGGGGTTCACTCGGTAGTCGAAGACGGGCAGGGGCTATCGGTTCGGTGGTGACGCTTATTCCGCCGCGGCCCATACCTATCGATATGAACTGGCAGGCGGACTGGGGACTACGATTTCGGATGTTCGTGACGATGTTCCTGCTGTTTGCGCTGTATATCGTCTTCGCCGGCGTGATTACCGCCTACGTCGGCGGCGGGCTGTTCCTCTTCGCGCTCATGTTCGGCGGCTTCTCGCTCGTGCAGTACTACTTCAGCGACACGCTCACGCTGCGGAGTATGGGCGCAAAGACCGTCTCGCGCGACGAGTATCCACAACTGCACGGCTCGATCGAACGGCTTTCCCAGCAGGCTGACCTCCCGAAGCCGAAGGTGGCGGTCGTCGACTCCAAGGTACCAAACGCCTTCGCAACCGGGCGCAACCAGCGCAACGCGGCTGTCTGCGTGACGACCGGACTCATGCACACGCTCGAGCGGGACGAACTCGACGGCGTCCTCGCACACGAACTCGCCCACGTCAAGAACCGCGACATGATGGTGATGACGATCGCCTCGTTTCTCTCGACGATCGCGTTCATGATGGTCCGCTGGGGGGCCTTTTTCGGCGGCGGGCACGGCCGCGGCCGCGAGGGCGGTGGCGGCGGCATCGTCGTCGCGATCCTCGTCTCGCTGGTCGTCTGGATCATCAGCTATCTGCTGATCCGGGCGCTCTCGCGGTATCGCGAGTTCGCTGCCGACCGCGGCGCGGCTGCCATCACCGGGAACCCCTCCGCGCTTGCCTCCGCGTTGCTGAAGATTTCGGGCCAGATGGACAAGGTTCCCAAAGACGACATGCGCGAAGAGGCCGAGATGAACGCCTTCTTCATCATCCCGATCAAGTCCGGCGTCATCGGTCGCCTCTTTAGCACGCATCCATCGACCGAACGACGCGTCGAACAGCTCCGCGACCTCGAGCGCGAAATGCAGTCCTTCTAAGGGTTCCCGGCGCTCACAGGACCTATGGGACTGCTGGATGGGCTCCGCGCCGTCCTCGGGATGCGCGCCGAGACCGACGCCGGACGTGACGCCGACCCCGACGACCTCTTCGGGATGAGCACTGCCTACCTCACGATGGAGGCCGATCTGGGCTACGAGTCACTCGACGTCGGGGCGCTGTGCTTTTCGGGCGTCGACTCGGCCGACTTCCGGGACGCCGTCGACGAGGTCGAGGCGATTCTCGAGGCCGGCCAGGAGGAGACCGGCACCGACTTCTCGGTCACGTCGGACGATCACGGCTACCAGTGGGTCGTCCTCGCGGACGACGATCCGGAGGACCTCATTACGAGTATGCACTTCGCTGCCGACACCTTTATCGAGCACGGCTACGGCTCGCGGTTGCTCGCTGCCGTGTTCGCCTATCGGAACCGGGATGGTCCTGCCTACTGGATCTACTCCTTCCGGCGCGGTCGCTTCTACCCGTTCGTCCCGCGAGCCGGCCGGGAACGCGACTCGAGCGCGGAGTTCTCCCTCGAGTCGGCCCTAGACGGCGAACTCGAGATCGAACGCGAGAAAGAGTACTGGTACCCGCTCTGGCCCAGCGAGGGCGGGACCCATCCCTGGGAGTGAGGACGGTTCCGTCGTCCGCGTCTCGTGTGGGCTGACTGACTCCCAAATCACGTTGGGAACACCGGTATTACGACAGGGCGACTACGGTGATCTACGCGACAGGACGCCACATCATCATCACAACTGCGCCATACACCAGTTGCTCCTGCTTCCAGTTTCCTGTCGCGCCGTTTCTGTTCCGTTGTGAGCCGATGGCTCGAGGGTGTCGCCGTTAGTACGCGCCTCGTTGGTGGGCAACCACTACTAGCCAAGCAAGTTGTTGAGCGTCATCGCGATGAACAAGAGGATCACGAGTTCGTTGACGATCCACGAGTTCGCATCCATCCAGTTGCGAGCCTTCGGAAGGAAGGTTTCGGCGCGCTCACTGAACACAACCAGGGTAAGCGATGGGAGTGCAAGCACCAGAAGCGTACACAGGATAAACGGGATGGCGTCTAGCAACGACGCACCGCGGGCCGCCAGATAGGAGCCGACGGCGACCGACGTGAGGATATCCGTCGGGAAAAACCCCATCAGGAGAAAGCCGAGTCTGAACGAAAACCGGGGCGTTGCGGTCTCGAGTTTGCCCATCCATCGTGGCGGTTCCGACGTCTCTCGCGTGCGGTAGGTGTGGACCATCGCGAGCACGAGCGCGACGAGGACGATCGCGCTGAGCGTCGTATTCGATTGTCCCTGTTCGGTCACACCGGCGCTTAGCGCGTACGCAATCGTGACGACGAGCGAGATCGAGATGGCTGCACCACCGACGAACGCGGCCGAGTTTTGCCGCCAGCGGTCGCTCGTCGCGAGGAAGATCGCGCTGAGTATCTGTGGCCCCGCGATCATCACGAACACCATCGGCAACACTTCGAGAAATCTCATGGCTCATTCACCGACGCAGTACGTGTCGACCCCTTCGAAATCGACTGACAGAGTGCTGTCGGTGACAACCAGCGGCCACTGTCGGGACGGCTCCCGTCAGACGGTGCTTGGGTGGATCGCTCGCCGGTCGTCAGGGAACACATCGAAGCGCTGTCGACTGTCTACCACTGCAACCGTGGTTAAATCTTGGCCGTGTGGCTCGTGCCGAGAATGTACGCGGTGCGTGCTCCCCATCCATTATATCGGTGGGGTCGGTAGCCGCATGCAGTGACTGAGTGGAACCAGTACAAGGGTGACCCGCAGCACTCCGGACTCCGGCGCGACCTCGAGGGGCCGTCTCGCGTCACCGAAGCATGGACTGTCGACCTCGTCGGCCCGCCGGGATCGCCGGTGTGCGATCGCGACACCGTCTACGTCGGCACGACTCGGGGGAACTGCTACGCGCTCGACGCCGAAACGGGCCGTCGGCGGTGGGTTTTCGAGACACCGACCGCAACCGACGCAACACCGGCTGTCACTCGCGACCGACTCTACGTGGGGGCCGACGATGGAACGATCGTCGCGCTCGACCCCGCCACCGGCGAGGTGGAGTGGGAAGCCGAGCTGCCGGCCGACCTCGAGTCCGATTTCGCGCTCTCGGACGGCCGCCTCTATGCCGGCCACGCCGATGGGCTGACCGCACTCGAGCCCGAGACGGGGGCGGAACTGTGGACGTACGAGACCGAGTCGGCAGTCGCTGGCACCCCAGCGGTCGCCGACGGGCGGGACGTGGGGCGACACGGATCGACGCAAACACCGCTTTCGGAACTGGACGAGACGGCTTTGCTCGAGGACGATCGGCTGTCGGAGCCGGACCAGCAGTGGATCGACGAGCGGGTGTTCGCCGGTACTGCGGACGGGACGGTGGTCGCACTCGAGGCCGAGACCGGCGAGCAGGCCTGGGCTGCGCCGACCGGCGGCACGGTCGCGACCGGGCCAACGGTCGCCGCGGATCGGGTCTACGTCGCCGACGACGCAGGGACGATGCTCGCACTGGACGCCGCCACCGGCCAGTCGTGGTTCACCTACGAGATACAGGGCGGGTTCACCACATCGCCGACCGTGCTCGCGGCCGCCGAGACGACGTTCGTCGGCGCGACCGATGGCTACTGCCACGTCACCGACACGACCGTCGGCCGGCGCAAACTACGCGGCTGGCTGTTCTCGCGCAAAGGCGTCGAACTCGACGGCCCGGTTCGCTCGACACCCGTCGTCGTCGGCGACGTCTGCTGTGTCGGCGACGCGAGCGGCTCGCTCTACGGGATCGACGTTGACGATGCCGAACCGATCTGGCACGTTGCCCTCGCGGATGCCATCAGCGACACGCCCGCGGTCGCACCCGGCCGGCTTTTCGTCGGGAGCGACGACGACCGTCTCACCTGTCTCGAGTGGGAGACGGCCGACCCGAATCGCTGACATCCATCCTGCACCGCTCGGGTCGAGTCTCGCCATCGAGGCGCGCCTTCTCTAATAAATGTAGTGCAGTCGTTTCGGAGAACCCCCGCGCCCGCCGGCACTTTCACTTTCACTCCCCTGTTAACGAGGGTTTATGGGGGGTCCAGCACAACGGCAGAGTATGCCCGAAGCAGATCTCGAGACGCTCCCCGGCGTCGGACCGGCGACCGCAGACAAACTCCACGACGCAGGCTTCGACTCCTTCCAGAGCCTCGCCGTTGCCTCCCCCTCCGAACTCTCGAATACGGCCGATGTCGGCGAATCCACCGCATCCGACATCGTCCGCGCTGCCCGCGACGCTGCCGACATCGGTGGCTTCGAGACCGGCTCGACGGTCCTCGAGCGCCGCAACGAGATCGGCAAGCTCAGCTGGCACATCGACGAGGTCGACGACCTGCTGGGCGGTGGGATCGAAACCCAGTCGATCACCGAGGTCTACGGCGAGTTCGGTGCCGGCAAGTCCCAGGTCACTCACCAGATGGCCGTCAACGTCCAGCTTCCGAAGGAGGTCGGCGGCCTCCACGGCTCCTGTATCTTCGTCGACAGCGAGGACACCTTCCGCCCCGAGCGGATCGACGACATGGTACGAGGACTGCCGGACGAGGCGATCGACGCGGCCCTCGAGGATCGCGAAATCGAGGGCTCGGCCGACGACGAGGACGCCGTCGACGACCTCGTCGAGGATTTCCTCGAGAAGATCCACGTCGCGAAGGCGTTCAACTCCAACCACCAGATGCTGCTGGCCGAGAAGGCAAAGGAACTCGCGGGCGAACACGAGGAGTCGGAGTATCCGGTTCGCTTGCTCTGTGTCGACTCGCTGACCGCTCATTTCCGTGCCGAGTACGTCGGCCGTGGCGAACTCGCAGACCGCCAGCAGAAGCTCAACAAGCACCTCCACGACCTGGATAAGGTCGGCAACCTCTACAACTGCGCCGTCATCGTGACGAATCAGGTCGCGTCGAATCCCGACTCGTTCTTCGGCGACCCGACCCAGCCCATCGGTGGCAACATTCTGGGCCACAAGTCGACGTTCCGGATCTATCTGCGCAAGTCCAAAGGCGACAAACGGATCGTCCGGCTGGTCGACGCGCCGAACCTTGCCGATGGCGAGGCCGTCATGCGCGTTCAGGACGAAGGCCTGAAGCCGGAATAAGCGGATCTCTGGCTGATAGAGCCAGCGGCGTTTTTTCTGGCAGTCTCATTTCGACCGCTGCATGCGACCGTCTCGAGACGGCTACCGTCGCTCGAGACGATGGTACCGAAACGCGAAACCGGTCAGAGACCGAACCGCGAACACAGCAGACCGTGTCAGTCGTCCTCGGTCGTCGTCTTCTCGACGTCGAGGTCTCCCTGATAGATCTCCGCCCCGTCCTGGGCAACCTTCTCGGCCAGGACCGCACATTTGACCCGCATCGGCGAGATGTCGACGCCGAGCATGTCGATCACGTCGTCGCGGTCCATCTCGAGTAACTCGTCGACTGTCTTGCCCCGGAGTTCGCCCGAGAGCATGCTGGCGGAGGCCTGACTGATCGCACAGCCGTCGCCAGAAAAGGCGACCTGCTCGATCGTCTCCTCGTCGTCGTCGAGTTTGACGTCCATACGAATCTCATCGCCACACATCGGGTTCTCGCCGATGTGGGTGAACGTGGGATCCTCGAGTTCCCCGTAGTTCCGAGGGTTCTTGTAGTGGTCGAGGATCTGCTGTCGGTACATATCAGAGCCCAGTCCCATCGGTAGATACGGATAGGCCAGTGAGTTGTAAAAGGGTTCCGGGGCCGAAACCGGCGATCACGTCGGCCTGTAACGGATTTATACGGACTACTGCCAGTCGTTGCCGGTACAACCGTGACCGCCCTGCGCTTGCACCGGTAAACCGGTACAGCAGACCGTATCAGCCGACGCCGTCAGCGCCCGCCGTCGACTTCCCTGTCGAACCGCTCGAGGAAGTCCCGAACGAACGCCACACGGTCGACGGCGAGGTCGCGACCCGCGTCGGTGTGCAGCCGCGCTGGCAACTCGAGAAGCTTCTTGAAAAAGTGATTGTACTGCGTCGCGCCGGCATCGGTGTCGTCCTCGCCGACCGGACACGCCGGATCGTGAATCGGCGACCCGATCGCGCCGCCGTGAGCGAACGCTCGAGCGATGCCGACCGCACCCAGCGCGTCGAGGTCGTCCGCGTCGGCGACGACCTTCGCCGCCAGCGTCGCAGGCTCGACGTCGTTCGAATACCGGTGGGCGCGGATGCAGTGCTGGACGCATTCGATCGTCTCCGCGTCGGCGCCGCAGTCGCGCAGAATCGTCCCGGCTTCCTGTGCACCCCACCGCGCATGATCGTCGATCTCGCCGCGGTCCTCCCGCGTTCGGCCGATGTCGTGGAGGACGACGGCGAGTCGAACCACGCGCTCGTCGACTGGCTCGGGATGGCGCTCGCAGAGCGTTTCGGCGAGTGTGTCGACCCGCTGGACGTGGTGCCAGTCGTGGGCCGGCGGTGCGTCCTCGAAATAGGGACGAGCGCGGGTTCGGACTGCCTCGAGCATGGCTGTCGGTGATCGGGACCGGATCAAAAAGCCACTGCAATCGGGACCACTGGTCGTTCCCCGTAGTAGCTGGCGGCTCCTTGCTCGAGGCCATTTCGGACGGATCCACACCGAATACGCACTGCTATTCGGTGTGCTTGGGCTGTCCAAAGCCGCAGATATTGGTGGCGGAGCCTACGCGAACAGCGCTCGAGCGTCGTCCAGCGCGTCGATCAGCTTGTCGATTTCCTCGCGCGTGTTGTAGACGTAGAAGGACGCGCGAGTCGAGGCGGGCACGCCCAGTTTGTCGTGCAGCGGCTGTGTACAGTGATCGCCTGCCCGCACGGCGACCGTGTGGTCGTTCAGGATCGATGTCAGGTCGTGGGCGTGGACGCCATCGAGGTTGAAACTGACCAGTCCGCCCCGGTCGGCACCGCCTTCGGGGCCGTAGATCTCGACGTCACCTTCGGCCGCGAGCTGGTCGTAGGCGTAGGCAGCGAGTTCCTCCTCGTGGGCCTGCACCCGTTCCATACCGAGGTCCTCGAGCCAGTCGATCGCGGCATGGAGGCCGACGGCTTCGGCGATCGGCGGCGTGCCGGGCTCGAACTTCCAGGGGAGCTCACCCCACGTCGAGTCCTCGAAGGTGACCTTCCGGATCATGCCACCGCCGTAGAGGTACGGCTCCAGTTCCTCGAGCAGCGACTGCTTGCCGTAGAGGACGCCGATCCCGGTGGGTCCGGCCATCTTGTGGCCGGAGAAGGCATAGAAGTCGGCGTCGATCTCGCTGACATCGACGGGCCGGTTGGGGACCGCCTGTGCGCCGTCGATAAAGGAGAGCGCGCCGTGTTCGTGGGCGAGGGCCGTGAGTTCGCCGACCGGGTTGACGGTGCCGAGCGTGTTCGAGACGTGAACGGCGGAGACGAGCGCGGTGTCGTCACCGATCAGGTCGCGAGCGTGGTCCATATCGAGGCGGCCGGTCTCGTCGACGCGGATGTACTCGACGTTCGCACCCGTTCGCTTGGCGATCTGTTGCCACGTGACCAGCGAGGCGTGGTGTTCCATCTCCGTGAGGACGATCTCGTCGCCGGGGCCGAGTTCGTTCAGTCCCCACGAGTAGGCGATCAGGTTCTCGCTTTCGGTCGTGTTTTTCGTGAAGACGATCTCCTCGCGTCCGTCAGCGCCGATGAACTCGGCGACGCGGTCGTGGGCCTCCTCGTAGGCGATCGAGGCCTCTTGGCTCAGGTGGTGAATGCCACGGTGGACGTTGGCGTTTGACTCCCGGTAGTAGTCGCTCATCGCGTCGACGACCGGATCGGGCGTCTGGGTCGTCGCCGCGTTGTCGAGGTAGACGACCTGCTGGCCGTCAAATTCCCGCTCGAGGATCGGGAACTCCTCGCGGATCGCCTCGACGTCGAGTGACTCGAGGTTCTGTTGACTCATTGGTGTCTAGGATGGACCGCACACAAAACACTCCTTCGGTTCAGCGAACTTCGTTTTCCGGAGTCGAAACGAATCGGCCGCTCGTGTCGCTATGATTGCACTGATCTCGGTGCCGGGCCGATCGGACACGGGCACGGAATGTGGGAACTGCAGTGGGAAAGTGAAAGGGGGGGAGTGGGATGGGTGGTCGGAAGGCAGACGGCAAGGGAAGTGGGGGTGGGGTGGGGGTACGGTAGGAGACTCCCCTGCCGCAATCCAGCCTTGGAGCCGCTCGGGAAAACCAGTATCTCCAAATAAATTTGGACCCGGAGCCGTCATCGCGTGGCTGCGGTTGCCGCGAGACGTTGGATGGATGCACCGGCGACCTACAGTTCGGGCGGCTCACTTACGATCGACGGCTGTGCGTTCCAAAGCAGGAGGTCCGTGTACCGTGCGAGGAGCCATGCAGCAGCGTTGAACAGGTGTAAGACGACGAGTCCAACCACGACGTCGAACGTGGAGACGGCAAGTGCCGTCGGAAGCGAGTCGACGTACAGCGAGATCAGTTCGCCGTCGGCGATCTCGATCGCCACGCGCTCGAGTCGCGTGCTGTCGGTCTTGTAGTGGTGTCCATCGGGATCGAGCTCCTGGTACTCGTCGAGAAACCCCTGTGCTGTGAGCCGGTCGATCCGGCGGTAGATCGTCGGCGGCGACGCATCACAGCACTCGGTGAGGCCCTCGACGGACATCGGTTCCTCGCTGGCCGCGATGAGGATATGCCGGGCATACTCGTCATCGAGTAACGCCAGCAGTTCTTGCTCCTCATCGTCGGGCATTCGGTTGTTCGTATGATATGTAAATATAAAAGAACCCACAGTTTCTGTCCCTGAAAGCGTGCGCACCGGACTATACATGTGACTGGTGTAGCGATGATCGAGATGTCCGCGATCGAAACGAGCGGCTTGACGAAAGCGTATGGTGACCTCACCGCTGTCAACGACCTCGACCTCGTGGTCGAGGAGGGGGAAGTGTTCGGCTTTCTGGGTCCGAACGGGGCCGGGAAGTCGACGACGATCAACATGCTACTAGACTTTACGCGGCCGACCGCCGGGTCGGCCACGGTACTGGGCTACGACGCACAGGCCGAGGCCGACGCGATCAGTCCCCGTGTCGGCGTCCTCCCCGAGGGGTTCGACATTTATCCACGACTCTCGGGTCGCCGACACATCGAGTTCGCGATCAAGACGAAAAGTGCCACCGACGACCCCGACGAGATTCTCGAGCGCGCCGGGCTCTCGGCCGACGACGCCGCGCGGCCGGCCGGTGACTACTCGAAAGGAATGCGCCAGCGTCTCGCAACCGGTATCGCGCTGGTCGGCGATCCCGACTTGCTGATCATGGACGAGCCCTCAAGCGGGCTCGATCCCAACGGTATCAGCGAAATGCAGGACCTCGTTCGCAGTGAGTCCGAACGGGGGACGACCGTCTTCTTTTCGAGTCACATCTTAGAGCACGTGGAGGCGGTCTGTGACCGTGTCGGCGTCTTGAACGAGGGCGAACTCGTCGCCGTCGACACGATCGAGGGGCTTCGCGAGCAGTTCGGCGGCGGCGCGACGATGACGCTTACGCTCGCCGGTCCCGCCGCCGAGGTCCGAGCAGTCGCCGACGAGTTGCAGGGCGTTACCGACGTCACTGCGTCGGGGCGGACCCTCGAGTGTACGATCGCCGATCCGGCCGCGAAGGCGCGGCTGGTAACCGAACTCGCCGACGCCGGCGCGACGATTCGTGATCTGCGGATCGAGGAGGTGTCACTCGAGTCGCTGTTTACGGCGCTAACTAACGGCGACGTGGACGACTCGAAGACACAGGGTGGACCGGCCGATGCGGTCGCGACGGAACCGGAGGTGGCACGATGACCTCGCACGTGCCGACCGTTGCCCGTAAGGAGTTCGAAGACGCCGGCCGCTCGAAACTTCTCTGGTCGCTGATCGGGCTGCTCGTTGGGATCGTTGTCATCGGTTACGTCGCGATCTGGCAGACTGTCGACGACACCACTGCGGCCGAGGTGCTCAGCTTCCTCGGGGTCCCGCTGCAAGTGATCTTGCCAGTCGCCGCGCTGATCGCCGGCTACATGGCCGTCGTCGGTGAGCGCCGCTCAGGGAGCATCAAGATCCTGCTGGGCCTGCCGCCAAACCGGACCGACGTCGTCTTCGGTAAGCTACTCGGGCGCATGGGCGTCGTCGGGCTGGCCGTCGGCCTCGCGTTCCTCGTCTCGCTGGTCCTCGGAGCTGCCCTCTTCGGCTCGGTCCCGTTCGTCGACTGGCTCGGCTTCGCTGCCGTCTCGCTGCTGTTCGGACTGATGTTCGTCGGGCTGGCCGTCGGCGTCTCCGCCAGCGTTTCCACACGCGGGAAGTCGATGGCAACCGTCGTCGGGCTCTACATGGTGTTTGTCGCACTGTGGGAACTGCTCACTGCCGGCCCCTACTACCTCATCTACGACGAACCCGTCCCTGTCGAAGCTGAGACGTGGTATCTGGTCCTCGAGCAGTTCAACCCGCTCTTCGCGTATTCCAACCTCGCCAGTGCCATCCTCGAGAACTCGGTCTACCCCTTCCGGTTCCAGTATGGCCTTCAGGAGATGCAAGCCGCCGGCATGACGCCGGCCGAACGCTATCCGGGCGACGCGCCGTTTTACCTGCAGGACTGGTTCGGTGTCGTCGTCATGCTGTGCTGGCTGATCGTGCCCGTCGCGATCGGCTACTACCGGTTCCAGCGGACAGATCTCTAACAGATATCTGCCATTGTCGGTACCGACCTGACGATATTTCGCACACTGGATCACTGTGTCGATCGCCTATTCGTGGCGATTCCTGACCGCTTCTTCGTAGGCTTCTCTGCATCGAAGATTTTGGGTTGCCCTGCTGTCTGAATGCGAATATTTAGTATTTTACCAACTAATCACAGTTAATTACATGTCGCTATAGGAAAAGAATCAGGGTAGAGACGGAATGGGATACACGGGTATACGAGCGAACTCGGAGTCGAAGGCGGAGCAGACCGACGACTCTGCGAGTTATCGCTCCCGATCGCTGACGTCGGACGTGAGATCGCAGTCGAACGCGAGGTCGACTGGCACGTCGCCGACGCCGGCTCGAGCGGACATCGAGCAACGGTATGGCCTCGAGTTGTACGCGCCTGGGCAGGAAGTCCAGATTCAGCGATTGGAACGGGCCTGCGGTCCCGCGGAGTCCAGGGCTGGGTCGACGAGGGAATGCCGGTCGAACTCATGGGGAAGCCGGTGGATATGGACGCGTTCCGCGAGCGCCAGGCCGAGCGGCCGGCGACGGTGCCACGAGATATCGAGCGCCAGAACGCGGCGTCCGTCCAGCGCAGCCGCGAGGCACAGTACGACACCGACCGAGTCGGGGACACGAGTGTGCCCGCGTCAGTACGAGATGTCCTCAGCACACCTGGCCAGCTGCTGGACGGCGGCATCCAGCGCGCGATGGAAGAGCGGATGGGCGATTCCTTCGGTGACGTACGGGTTCACGCCGATGCGACCGCCGCAAAGGCCTGCGATGAGATCAACGCGCGGGCGTTCACCGTTGGCAATCATATCGCGTTCAACCACGGCGAGTACGACCCCGAGTCGCCAGAGGGACAGCACCTTCTCGCTCACGAACTCGCACACGTTCGCCAGCAGACCGGGGCCGCGATCAGCATGATGCCCCAGAAAGGCAGTGGACTCGAGATCGATCCCGATCCGCGACTCGAGCGCGAGGCCGAAGAGGCGGCCAAGCAGGCGATGGCCGACGGCCCGGTGACGATCAATCGGATGGGGACGGAGGTGCACATCCAGCGCATGCCCGAGGCCGAGCAACTTCAGACGGCCCGTGAGGAGGCTGCGTCCCGGAATGACGGGATGTTACTCGCACAAACGGTGTCACGACTCGAGGAACGTGTATCCTCGATCGAAGAGATGGTCACCGGCGACGATTCGGTGATGAACAGCGTCGGCAAGGCCCTCTCTCAGGGTGCTGTCGGCGCGGTAGGTGGCCTGCTCGGGGGCGTTGCTGGTACCATGGTCTCGCCTGGCCTCGGTACGATCGGTGGTACTGCGGTCGGGCAGGAAATGGCCAAAGGAATGGCTGGCGATGTTACCAAGACGCTTACTGGCCAGGTCTACGACGTGGGATCGGATTTCGTGGCTGAGAAAGGACGCCAAGCAAGAGAGATTCTTGAACAACTCGTCGAGGACAAAATCCATGAACTTCTCGACGGGTCTGATCAAGCTGATGATTCACAAGGTGTTGGTTCAAGCCGGAGGTGATTTCATATGGATGCAATAATAACTGGTGAAAACGATGAGCGGGTCGGATTAAGTATTATTGATAATAAAAACGCTGAGCACGTCATTGAGATGGAGTTCGACGGAGAAATAAAACATCACCAGTGCGATGCGTACGCTACCAAAGCGGCCGATCGATCTCCAGAAGAAAACGAGTACAACGAACAAGCTCGGAAGTTCGCTCGGTATTACGTCTACATCGAGCGGGGATACGACACGATGCCACCGATGGATCATCCCGAGCGCATCAACGCCGTCAGACTCACTGTTCAGGATCTCGATGACGACCGGTTTGACGAATTGTTTGGTGATCTCTACAACCAGCTACGGAGTTACTACGACTTCGACGCCGAACGACCGATACCCGTTCCACCGCTTGCATCAAGCTCTGATAGTGTCCTCTACCGACAGAACGTGTATCTCGGCGTCGATCCACTCGAGACGGAGTTGACTGATGTCGCCGAGGACATGGCGACCGCTTACGGGCTGGACCTGTCGAACCCGTCGGTAAAAGAGCAACCACTGAACACACTGTCTGCTGGTGCAATCGCTGACTGGATGTCATTCGCCGCGGATCTCGTTGACCGGGCCGACGAGCAAGAGATCGACCTCTCCGACGGTGCCTATATTGATGCCGTATCCACGCTCTATACGACGTATCTCGACAACGACGGTGTACAACACACTGCCGAGCCGGACACTGATCCGTTCGAGCGCGAACCGGACACGTTGATCGAGTTACCACCGATCGATCCCGGCCCACTTGCGGAGTTCCGCGAGTACCTTGATCATCATCTCAAATGCCAGATTCGGGACTGTTTCGTCCGCATGGGTGTCGAGCCACCCGAGGAATTCCGGGTGCTTGGGAATGGGCGACTCGACGCAACGGCTGCCTACAAGCTCTTGGACATGTATCCGAGTTATCACGACCCCGACGCACAGCGCTTGCTCGGGTAAGAAGCGACCTCGTCTTCTGTTTCCGAACAGATCCCAATGTGCGGGTGTTCACCGTGCAATCACGGTGAGCACCCCGAGTGTCCCGACGGCCAACACATCCTCGTACGTGTCCGCCAGCAGACTGGCGCGGATGTCAGAATGGTGCTCCAAGCGGATACCCGGTTGAAAATCGCGCGTCCGCAGGGATGGATCGGCGCTGACGATTACTGCATCCGCAACAACTGTGCGTGCAGCGTCGTGCCGACCTCGAGGACGTTCGCCTCGTCGATAAAGCCCTCCTCGACGGCGAGTTCAACGGCGCGGGTGCCGACGATGTTGGCGACGTCTGCCTGCGCGAGGCTTTCGATGACTGCACCTTCCTCGACCGCGTCGCCGCCGTAGAACTCCTCGGTGACGGTCAGCGAGAGTTCACCTTCCTCGAACGTCTCGCCGAGGACCTCCTCGTCGCAGACGGCGACCAGTAGCCCTTCCTGGGTCTGTCGTTCGTTGACGATCATTCGTTACTCGAGTTCCCACTCGCGGTCGTCGTCCTCGCGCTCGTCGGCGTCACCGCCGCCGAGCTCGCCGAGTCCGAGGTCGTCGAGATCGATGTCGCCCCGTTGTGGTGGCTGACGGCCTGCGCCGCGACCGCCGCGGCCAGCGCCAGCACCGGCTCCGCGACCGGCACCACCGCCGGCGCCGCCCGGTCCCTGGCCGTACCGTTGCTCGTGGTCGTCGATCATCTCCTGTTCGGCCCGCTCGCGCATCTGATTTGCCTCCTCGGCGAGTTCTTCGGCCTGGTCGTACTCGCCGAGTTCCTCGAGGATCTCGGCCTTTTCTTCGATCACCTTGGCGTTGCGCAGCCCGAGTCGGATCGCGTTATCGATGCAGTTGAGCGCCTCCTCGGCCAGCCCGCGCTCGGAGAGGAAAAAGGCACGGTTGAACCAGGCGGCGGCGAATCGCTCGTCGATTTCGACGGCGCGTTCGGCGTGCTCGAGTGCTTCGGAGGTCTCGCCGAACTCCCAGAGGGCATAGGCGAGGTTCGTCTCGGCGGTCGCGGCGTGTTCGCTCGAGTCGTCGATCCGTAGCGCCTCGCGGTAGGCCCCGATCGCTTCGTCCCACTCCTCGAGTTCGCCGTGGGCGACGCCTTTGTTCACCCAGGCCTCCTGTGCGAGTTTGTCGTCCTCTGCGAAGCGGGCGGTTCGCTCGAAGGCCTCGGTGGCCTGCTCGTAGCGGTTGATCTGCATGTAGTTCAGGCCGACGTCGAGCAGCTCGGCGGCGTCGACGGCGTCCCGATCGATGTTGTGCTCGTCTAACGTGTCGGTGACGACGCGGGAGTCGACGGGATCGACCTTCGACGGGTCGACGCCCAGCTCCGGCGGGTCCAGGTCGAACTCCTCGTAGGGATCGCCGAATCCGTCTCCCTCGGAGAAGCGATGGTCGCGCTCGTCGTCTCGATCAGTCATTAGTTGCATGTGGCAGCGACGACTGTTAAGGGCTGCGACCCGGGTACCGGCGGCGTTCCAATAGCGTCGAGCGCGCGTCGGAACGCCCCTCTCAGATTCGTCCCACGAGGCGTCTGGTGGCGCCCCGAAGCGACTGCGTCACCGCCGCCGGATGGGGCAACCCGAGGCGGTACCGGACACGGTCCTGTCGCTTGAACGGCTCGAACACCACGGGCTCCTCGAGTTCCCAGATCCGCGCCCGGCTGTGTGCCCCGTGTCGGTCGACGATCGCGTTGGTCGCACGGCGGCCGGCTTCGTTCGCCGACTCCATCGAGGCCAGGTCGGAGTTCGTTCGCACGTAGTCACTCGCCAGCGTCAGGTTTCTGACCCCGGTGTCGGCTGGCGGTCGGTTCCGCAACGAGCCGATGGTGTTGATCAGCAACGGCGAGCGGTTCTCGACGCGGTCGGTGACGGCATCATCGGCTGCCCGTTGTGTCTCCGGTGCACCGCCGGTCTCGACGATCGCCGGATCGAGAAACCAGTCGACGAGCAGCTCGTCGGTCAGGCGCTCTCCGGCCGCGTTTAGATGTGTTTTCAGTTGTACCCAGATCTCTTCGGCGATCTCCTCACGCGTACACGCCTTGGCCGGCTTTCCATACAGAATTCCTGGCGTGTCCCAGTCGGAGGCGATCACCGAGAGGACGCCCGCGACGTCGTCGGGGCCGTGTGCCTCGAGGTCGTAGCCGGTCCAGAACTCGCGCTGGGCGATCGAGGTCAGTGCCCACGGCGCGTCGGCGTAGACCTGATGGCCACGTGGCAGGTCCACGGGCTCGGAGAGATAAAACTGGATGCCGTTCATCCAGGCCGTGTCCAGCCGTTCGATGCGACCCAGTTCTGGCGCAAGTCGTTCTAGTGCCGGTGTGACGAACGAAGGGGCGGCCTCGACCGGCACGGCCAGAACGTACTCGTCGGCGCTGATAGTTTCGCCGTCGGCCAAGACGACGCCGGTGACGTGGGTCCTTTCTGATGCGAGTCGCTCGACTGGAGCGTTCGATCGGCAGTCGACGCCGAGGGACTCGAGGTGGCGCACCCAGGGATCGATCCAAGCCTCGTTGGTCGGCGCGTTGAGGATGCGCTCGGTCGGCCGGGTCGGGTCGAGCTGGCCGAGCAGCAGTTGCAGGTAGATCGTGCCGATCGTCCGAGCGCTTCCGACCTGTGGTCGGAGGGCGACCAGCGCCTGGGTGGTGTTGGCGACTTGATCGCGAAACGCCTGCGAGCGGTTCTCGGCGTCGATGAACTCCCACCAGGAGGTGTCGTCGAGTTCGCCCTCGCGGCGGGCGTCGCAGGCGGTCAGCAGATACAGCAGCCGCTCGAGCAAGAAGCGAACGTCCTCGCGGGGCAGGTCTTCGGCGAACGCCGGGCGCAGTGCCTCGAGCCAGCCGCGGATCGTCTCGGGTGTGCGCGTTTCGGCGATCGTTCCCGGCCCGGCCGTATCCGCGATCAGGGTCGCCTCGGTCTCGACGAGGTTGTCCGCGACGGTGCCGTCGCCGTCGGGGATCCGTTCCATCGTGTCGATGACATGCCGGTAGAACGCCGGGAAGAACCGAAACCCGTGTTCGCCCTGCAGCGCGTCCGGCTCGTCGCTGATCGGCATCGATCGGGCCTTTCCGCCGAAGCGATCGTTGGCCTCGAGGACGGTCACGTCGAACCCGCGCTCGGCGAGTTCGTGGGCCGCGGTCAGGCCGCCGATTCCACCGCCGATCACGGCAACGTCTGTCATTGCAACCACCTGCGGGATCGATTCACATAACCAGCATCCCTAACCACGAACGGCCACCTGCCCGTCACTATTGAGTACGCTGCCCACGAGGATTCGAGTATGCGACTGTTCGTCAGCGTCGATCTCCCCGACGACTTCGCACAGCCGATCGCCGACTTGCAAGCCGAGTTTGCCGAGGCCAGCGGGCTCTCGTTTACCGACCCCGAGCAGGCCCACGTCACGATGAAGTTCCTCGGTGATACCGACGAGGATCACCTCCCAGATCTCGAGCGGGCACTCGAGGCAGCCGTCGACGACGCCGGCGTCGACCCCTTTACCGTCCGCTACGGTGGCCTGGGCGTCTTCCCGACCCTCGAGTACATCAGCGTCCTCTGGCTGGGTGTCGAGCGAGGCGGCGAGCAACTCACCACGCTCCACGAATCGATCGAAGCGCGGACGACCGACCTTGGCTTCGATCCCGAAGACCACGACTTTACACCTCACGTCACGCTCGCGCGGATGGAACACGCCGGCGGGAAGGAACTGGTCCAGGAGCTCGTCGAGGAGCGCGATCCGACGATCGGCGAGACGCGCGTCGCGGAACTGCGTCTGACCGAGAGCACGCTCACCGACGAGGGACCAGTCTACTCGACGGTCGCGTCGTTCCCCCTCGAGTAGCTGCCGTCGTCCGACCAGGTGCTCGAACGCCGACTGGTTCCTGAACGGTCGCTGTAGCCCGTCTATACGGAATATAATCACGAAATACAGAACGAGGAATAATGACCCGGTGTCATGTATCGGCGGTGTGACGATGGCACCCGGCTCCGACGAGTCCTCGTCGAACTCACGCAGCTGGTGGCACGTCTCACGCCGTGAAGCGCTCCGCGATATCTGCGCTGCCGTCGGCGGCGCAGCCCTCGTCTCGCCGGTCGGTGCGTCGGAGACGACCGCCGTCGGTCACGGCGGCAACGCAGCCGTTCGCGTTCGGGTCCACCCCGGTGTCGTGCCGCTTCAGGCGCGATTGGGGGATGGGCTCGATGCATTGCGTCGCAACTGGCCGGCCCCGTTCCGTGATGCGCTGGCGGCCATCGAGGCCGCGTTCGATCAGGTGCTCGCATACGCCAGCGAGCAATCCCGGCTCGAGTCCCTCGAGATCGCCGTCGAGCGCGGGCGTCCGGTTCGGTTTCCGCCGTCCATGCGGTCGCTGTCCCCCAACGCCGTGCTCCCGTCGCTCGAGAGCCTCCTCGACCGATTCCGCGAGCGATTGCGGACTCACGATGTGCTCGCCGGCGACACCTGTCACGTGCTGTTACACTGGTCGCCGCTGAACTATCGGGTCGGCTACGGCGGCACGCTGTCGCCGAACTCGCTGGTTGGGACAGGCGATAACGGTGATGCACAGGCAGTCGTGAACGTCGGCGCGACGGAACGCTGGGACTCGCGAGCCGTGACGCAGAACATGGCGATCCACGAGACGATCCACACCCTCCTCTCAGAGTCGATCGTCGAGGAGGTCGTCGGGACACGCTGTGAGCACGTCCTCGGAACGGCAATCCGGACTGACCCGACCACGCTCGAGATCTCGCCGATCGCGACCGCCTACGCCGGTCCGGACCGGATCGGTGCCGGCACTCGCTTTCAGGGAACCGGTTGTTACGACCACGATCAGTTCTCTCGCCATGACGGGACCGACGGTATCGACACCTGGACGTACACGACCGCCCTCAGCGACGCCACCTGTGAGGCCATCACCCGCACCCTCGAGCGCCGCTTCGAGGCCTGATACCCCGCGTAGCGTTCGGGCGTCTCGTGTCGACGAGAACGCCGAGACAACCGTAATCGCTCGTGGCTCATCGCCGTCGTGAGCGACTGGCGGGGTGCCCTGCGAGATGGACAAGATTTTAAGCCAGCATGGGCTACGTCCGGCCACTATGGGTAAAAAATCGAAGGGCAAGAAGAAGCGGCTTGCCAAACTCGAGAACCAGAACAGCCGGGTGCCGGCCTGGGTCATGATGAAGACTGACATGGACGTCCAGCGCAACCCGAAGCGACGCCACTGGCGGCGAAACGACACTGACGAATAACGATGAGTGCAAGTGATTTCGAGGAACGCGTCGTAACCGTTCCACTGCGTGACGTCAAGAAGGGAGCCAACCACGCGGCCGCCGACTACGCAATGCGGCTGGTCCGTGAACACCTCGCGAAACACTTCGCGGTCGACGAGGACGTCATTCGACTGGACCCCTCGATCAACGAGGCAGTCTGGGAGAACGGCCGCTCCAACCCGCCACGAAAGCTGCGCGTCCGCGCAGCCCGCTTCGACGAAGAGGGTGAAACCGTCGTCGAAGCCGAGGTCGCCGACTAAACTTGCAACGCCTCGCCTTCGCCGGGTCGGCCTACGTCGGCGTCTTCGCCCGCGCGACCGACTCGTGCGTGCTCGTTCGCCCCGACGTCGACGACGACGTCATCGCCGACCTGACAGACGAACTCGAGGTGTCTGCAGTGCCGACGACCGTCGGCGGCTCCTCGACGGTCGGCGCGCTCGCGACGGGGAACGAAAACGGCCTGCTCGTCAGTTCCCGCGTCCTCGAGTACGAACGCGAGACGATCGAAGAGGCAGTCGACGTGCCCGTCGCCGAACTGCCGGGGACGATCAACGCTGCCGGAAACGTCGTCCTCGCGAACGACTATGGGGCCTACGTCCATCCGGACCTGCCCCGCGAGGCGGTCCAGATCGTCACGGATACGCTCGACGTGCCCGTCGAACGCGGCGACCTCGCCGGCGTCCGCACCGTCGGCACCGCCGCCGTCGCGAACAACACCGGCGTGCTCTGCCACCCGAAGGCCACCGACGAAGAACTCGACGCGCTCGAGGCGGCCTTGGACGTGCGAGCCGACGTCGGCACGGTCAACTACGGCGCGCCGCTGGTCGGCTCCGGCCTGCTCGCCAACGACGCCGGCTATGTCGTCGGCGAGGACACGACCGGACCCGAACTGGGCCGGATCGAGGACGCGCTGGGCTATCTCGACTGAACCGATCGGTTCTGGACTCGAGTACTGTCTCGGCCGCCGTCGTTCTGTTACTGGCGTTCGAACCGGTGTAACACGACCTCGCTGTCGTCGTCCCACTCGAAGTTCTCGTGGGCGCGCTCGAGGACGTGCTTGTACGCCTCGAGGTCGTCCATTCCTTCGGCCTGTGCGTCTTCGTCGGTCAGATCGCCGAGCGTGCGCTCGCGGACGTCGGTGACTTCGAAGGTGGTCCCGTCGATCGTGAACGTATCACCTTTGTCGGCGTACTGGTTCCCACGGTGGATCTGTGTCACGTCGCCCTCGAGGGCCTGCGTTTGCATTCGCTCGTTTGGCAACAACTCGCTGGGCTCGCGTTCGCTCATGGCTTCGGATTCGGGCCGATGCGGTAAAATCGTTGACCCTCCATTGGTTGTCGGTCCTCGCTCGTGTTGGGTCCGAACGGCCGAACCGGAAGGGAAGATTCTTCCGACTGCCTGCCGGAAGGATAGCTATGAGTCAATTTACGGTCAGTGGTCGGTTCAAGAGCCGCGACGGCTACGCGCCGTTCGAGACGAGCATCGAGGCCGAAAACGAGAACGTCGCCCGCGAACACACGCTCTCCCAGCTCGGGAGCCAGCACGGACTCAAGCGAACCGAAATCAAACTCGACGAGGTATCCGAACAATGAGCCAGCAGCAACTTCAGCAGCTCTCCCAGCAGCTTCAGGAGCTCGAAGAACAGATCGAAAGCCTCCAGACGAACGTCGAGGCAATCCAGCAGGAAAAAACCGAAGTCGACGAGGCCATCGAAGCTGTCGAGACGCTCGAGACCGGTTCGACCGTCCAGATGCCGCTTGGCGGCGGCGCGTACCTCCGCACGACGATCGAGAACATCGACGAAGTGATCGTCGAGCTCGGCGCTGACTATGCCGCGGAGTTCGAGGAAGCCGACGCCGTCGACGCCCTCGAGAACAAGAAAGCGCGCCTCGACGAGCAGATCGACGAGCTCAACGAGGAGATCGCCGAACTCGAGACCGAGAGCAGCGAACTCGAACAGCAGGCCCAGCAGCTCCAGCAGCAGGCGATGCAACAGCAGATGCAGCAGATGGGACAGGGCCAGGGCCCCGACGAGTAACGCGGCGGTCCCCACTCGATACCTATGTTCGATAACCTGAAAGAGAAGCTCGGAAGCTTCCGCGACAGCGCTGAAGAAGCCGCTGAAGAGAACGTCGAGGACGTCGACGAGGCTGACCTCGAGGAAGACGAACTCGAGACCGTCGAATCGGAGGCGGAGCCCGACGCTGCGGAAGCCACCGATACTACCCCCGAACCGGGGGCCGATGAGCCGGCTGCCCCGGCGACAGCCACGGCCGAGACGGGGACGGAGCCAGAGCCAGAGACGACCGAGTCCGCATCTGGGGATATGGCCGAGTCTGCCGGCGATGAGTCGGCGCCCGATTCCGCTCCCGACCGTCCCGAGGCCGACGACGCCGCTTCGGTTTCGGAGACGGCTGGTGACGAGCCCGCAGAGACGGCGACGTCCGACGAGGAACCGGTGGACGAGGGCGACGACGACAGCGGTGGCGGGCTCGGGATCGGTGCCAAGGCGCGATCGCTCTTCGGCGGCTCCAGCGGCGACGCCGACGCTGACGCTGACACCGACGCCGACGCTGACACCGACGCCGACGTTGACGCTGAGTCGGACGTGGAGACGCCCACCGAGGACGAGACGTCACCGTCGCCCGCGGAACCGGCCGAGACGAGCGATGATCGGGAGCCGACGGGCGACGCGGACGAGGCGACCGCCGACGCGGACGTCGGTGCTGACGCCGACGCCGACGCTAACGGCGGCACCGGCTTCGGCGCGAAGGCCAAATCCCTCGTCAAAGGGAAGTTCGTCATCGAAGCGGAAGACCTCGAGGGGCCCTTGCACGAACTCGAGCTGGCGTTGCTCTCGAGCGACGTGGAGATGGGCGTCGCCGAGGAGATCCTTGACAACATCCGCGACGAACTGATCGGCGAGACGCGGACGTTTACGACCTCGACTGGCGAGGTCGTCGAGGAAGCCTTACACGATGCGATCTACGACGTGATCAGCGTCGGGCAGTTCGATTTCAACGAGCGGATCGCCATCGAGGACAAGCCCGTGACGATCGTCTTCACCGGCGTCAACGGCGTCGGCAAGACGACGTCGATCGCCAAGCTGAGCCGCTACTTCGAGGAACGCGGGTACTCGACGGTGATGGCCAACGGCGACACCTACCGCGCCGGGGCCAACGAGCAGATTCAAGAACACGCCGACGCGCTGGATACGAAGTGTATCAGCCACGAACAGGGCGGCGACCCCGCGGCGGTGCTGTACGACGCCGTCGAGTACGCCGAGGCCAACGACATCGACATCGTCCTCGGTGATACGGCGGGTCGACTCCACACCGACGAGGGGCTGATGGACCAACTCGAGAAGATCGACCGCGTCGTCGGCCCGGACATGACGCTGTTCGTCGACGAGGCCGTCGCCGGACAGGACGCGGTCAACCGCGCCCGCGAGTTCAACGACGCCGCCGAGATCGACGGGGCAATCCTGACGAAAGCGGACGCCGACTCCAACGGCGGGGCAGCGATTTCGATCGCACACGTCACCGGGAAGCCGATTCTGTTCCTCGGTGTCGGGCAGGGATACGACGACCTAGAACGGTTCGACCCCGAACAGATGGTCGACCGGCTTCTGGGCGAAGAGTAGGCCTCCGCCCGGCGACCGCCATTCGTATCAATTGACGACCATTTCAGAAGACACTTATTATTTGTCAGAAACGTCTACGTATGAGCCGCCCTCCCTCCAGGCGTACCCTCCTCGCGTCAGTGACGGCTACGGTGGCGGTTACAACGGGCGGTTTCGAGCACGGATCGAACGCCACGGATACACCGTCACTCGAGTCCGGCACCGTTTCCCCTGACTGGTATGAGTGCAACTCGGTTGTGCGTCCCGAGCCTCCTGTCCCGACCGACGACGATGCACTCGCGCCCAAACCGTATCCGGCACCGCCGTCGGCGCTCAGCCCCGCTGCAGTTCGCGACCGATCGACCGACTCGTCACTGAGAGACGAGACGGTCGCGTACGTCACCGAGTTCGAGCGTGCGTATCGGCAGAACGAATTTCTCGCCCGGTACGGTGTGACAACACGAACGTTCGAACTCCGACGGACGGGTTATCGAACGCGGACGCTCGGCTCATCGTCGAACCCGGCGCTCATGGTAGCGATCCGCTACGATCTCCGGCTGGGGTCCCAGCAGTCAGCCACCGACCCACGCGACCAATGGGACGTCCACACCGTCTACTACGTCGACGAGCACGTCGTTCTCCGGGCACGATACCACGGCGTCGCTGGTGACCTGTCGTTCGAACCCGATCCGCGAACGCACGGCGAGCTCGTCGCCTGTTTCGGCTGAAAACGCTGACTCGGTCAGATCACGACGCCTGACTGTAGGAGCGCAATGAGGATTGTTAGCACTGGTATCGAAAGCAGTGTCGTCAGGAACACGCACGTCGAGACGTATTCAGAGACGAGTACCCCCTCGGTGCGGGCGCTGCCTGCGAACTCGATGACGAGAATCAGTGGCGTCACCGCGGCGGGCATCGCGGTCTCGAGGACGAACACGCGCGCGACGGTCGGTTGCTCAAAGCCAAGCATAAGCGCGATTCCAAGGCCGACAATGGGTGCGACGCCCATCTTGAGCGCCGTCGCGGGCCAGGCTCGCGAGACCGCTGCGGCGGTGTCGGTGCGTGCGAGTTGGATGCCCAGAATGAGCAACATGAGTGGAATCGCGGCGTCGCCGACGAGTCGGAGCGTCTCCATCGTTGCCGTCTCCTCGGGCGGGACCAGATTTAGTGCCCGCGCGAGCAGCGCCGCGCCGACGGCGTAGACCAGTGGAATGTAGAACACTCGGCGGACGCCCGCAAGCCCGGCCGACCCGCTACTCCGGGAGGCGAGGTAGACGCCGACGGTGTACATCAATACCGACTGGACCGAGAGAAAGAGGACGGCCGTCCCGCGTCCGAGGTCGCCAAACGCGAAATCGGAGACGGGAATGCCGAGGTTCCCCGAGTTACAGAAGATCGCGACCAGTACCAGCGCGCTCAGCGCCGGCTCTTCCTCGCCGACGGCGCGCCCGACGAGTTCGGCGATCCCCCACATCACCGCGGTGAACGCGACGATGCCGATCGTGACCCGCAGGAGCGTCGCCGCCTCGAGTTGCGTGGTGGCGAGACTGTGAAAGACCAGCGCGGGTGCCAGTACGTAGACGACAGCCGTGTTCAGCGGCTCTGGATCGATCTCCTTGACGGTTGCGAGTACGTAGCCGACACCCGCAATGGCGATGATCGGCCCGATTGCAGAGCCGAAGATACCGAACAGATCAGCCATCGATCGGGATCTGGCAGTTACGTCGTGACGTTCGATTGCGGAGATTCATCGGCTGTGAGACGATCGCACCTTGCATGACGGAGCGATATACTGGTTGCGGCCGATATGGAGGTTCCGATCGTGTTTTCGTCTGGGTGCACCGTCTCGTCCTTTCTTCTGACAGTGCGGCTCTATTGAATCCGATTTGATCACCATGCATTGGACGGGAATTGGGCTATTTATACTGACGTTGAGCGTCGTACGATGGCACAAGATGCGCACATCTCCCGGCGGCGGATGCTTCAGCTGACAGGTGTCGCGGCGTCGACAGCGCTTGTCGCCGGCTGCGGTGGTGGTGGGAATGGCGGAAATGGCGGTAACGGCGGTGGTGGTGGTGGTGGCATAGAGATCGAGCCCGGTACGGCGATCGAATTTGATGGGCAGACGTCCGGGTGGGAAGGGATCGCACCCTCGGCGATCGAGGGCGAGGTGAACCCGACGCTGATTCTTCAAGAAGGAGAAACGTACGAGATCGGCTGGACGACTGGTGACGGTGCCGAGCACAATATCGAAATCCGTGATGAAAACGACGAAGTCATCGACGGCCTTCAGACAGAAGTCGTCACTGAACCCCAAGACCAGTGGCTCGAGTTCGAGGCCAGCAGGGAGATGGTTACGTACATCTGTCAAATCCATCCGACGACGATGATCGGTGATATCGGCTGGGTTGAAGACGGCGGTGGCGGCGGTGGCGGCGGGAATGAAACCGGAAACGAAACTGGAAACGAGACCGGCGGAAACACGACCGGCTAACAACTGCGACTTTCGCAGGCTCGTGGCAGTTCTCGCGGCGACGCTACGGACCCAGCGCGCCCTCCTCGAGATGCGAAAGCCGAGAGCGACGATATTGTGTTGCCGGATCGACCCCTCACTGCGTGTGACCTGCCGTCGTTCTTTACGTGCCTCTGGTCACAAGGTGAAGATACGGCGGGAAAACGGATCCTTCTCGGACAGCTTCGACCGCAGAGCGTCGCTTCTCGGCGATGTCGTTCAAAACCGGCTTCCCTCGTGTGATCAGGGGACAGTGACTGTCAGTGGCTACGATAACCGATCCGCCAGATCACCGAGTCCGTCGGCGATCAAATCGGGGTCTGCGCCGAAGGGATCCCACGGCGTCGCCTTTCGGTCGAGCCAGACGCCTTGCATGCCGGCGTGGATCGCCCCCTGTACGTCGAACCACAGCGCCGAGACGTGGGCGAGTTCGTCGATCGGCGTCCCCGTCCGACCGGCGGCGTGGCGGTAGAGATCGGGATCGGGTTTGAACGTCTCGAGTTCGTCGGCGCTGATCGTATCGACGACGAGATCCTCGATGCCGGCATGGTCGACCATCGAATCGAGCAGTTCCGGATTGCCGTTCGAGAGGACGTACGTATCGTAGCCGGCTTCGTGCAACCGCTCGATGCTCGTTCGCACGTCGTCGAAGACCTCGAGTTCGTGGTACACTTCGAGGATTGCCTCGCGGTCGGCGGCGGACACGTCGAGCCCGTGGGCCGCGAGCGCGTAGGCGAGCGCGTCCCGATTGATCTCGTAGAACGTTTCGTACTCCTCGAGGTGGTTCGCGACGAGCGTATACTGCATCGAGCGCTCCCGCCACGTCTGCGAGATCGGTGTTGGGTCGTCGACGTCGGCGTGTTCCGTGAGCGCGGCTGCGGTTGCATCGACGTCGACGAGCGTGCTGTAGGAGTCGAACGTGACCGTCGTGACGCGGTCGGGATCAAATGCCATGGCGGCAGTATGTTGGGGAGTGGCAAGAACGTGGGCCGTTCGTTCCGCCGTCAAACCGGTCGAACGAGAGTCTGATCGCCGGATCGACCGAAGCCGCTTAGTACGACTACCGACTGGTATCGTCCATGAATCCCTCGAATTGGCGGACCTATCTCGTGACGCAGGCGTCGCTGTCGGGCGATCGGACGACGCCGGAGATCGTTCGTGCGGCCATCGACGGCGGGATCGACGCCGTCCAGTTGCGCGAAAAGGAGACGAGCGCTCGCTCGCGATACGAACTCGGCCACGAACTGCGCGAACTCACGGCTGCGGCGGGTGTCGATTTGATCGTCAACGACCGGATCGACATCGCACAGGCGATCGACGCCGATGGCGTCCACGTCGGCCAGTCGGACCTGCCGGTCGAGGTCGCTCGTGACCTGCTCGGCCCGGACGCGATCGTCGGCTGTTCGGCGTCGACAGTTGCCGCCGCTCGAGAAGCGGCAACCGACGGGGCGGACTACCTCGGTGTCGGAGCCGTCTACGGCACTTCCTCGAAGGATGTCGACGACGCGAAGGACGGCGTCGGCCCGGAGCGGATCGCCGCAATCGCCGATGCAGTCTCGATCCCGATCGTCGGCATCGGCGGGATCACGGCCGACAACGCGGGGGCAGTCGTCGAGGCGGGTGCGTCCGGCGTTGCCGTCGTCAGCGAGATCACGGCGGCCTCACAGCCCCGTATCGCGACCGAGACGCTCACTGATGTCGTCGAAACTACAAAGTCAGTTGCTACCGGAGAACACGGACGATGAGTGTAACCGATATCGCCGCCGCCAGCCTCACGGACTCGATTCGGACGGTTCGCGGGACCGAACCGCTCGTTCAGTCGTTGACCAACACGGTGACGATCAACGACGTCGCGAACGTGATCCTCCACTGGGGTGGGCTGCCGGTGATGGCCGATTCGCCCGGTGACGCTGGCGAAATGGCCGCTCTCTCGAGTGCCCTCCTAATCAATACCGGCCAGATACCGGAAGACCGCGTCGAGGCGATGCACGAAGCCGGCCGGAACGCCAACGAGCGCGACATCCCGGTCATCCTCGACCCGGTCGGCGTCGGGTCGACACCCTCGCGCGAGGCGGTCGCCGAGAGTCTGCTCTCGGAGATCGAGTTCACCGCTATCAAGGGCAACTACGGCGAGATCGCCGCGCTCACGGGCGTCGAAGCCGAGGTCAAGGGCGTCGAATCGGTCGGTGACTACGAGGATATCGAGCGGACGGCCAGTTCGCTCGCCGAATCGACCGACGCGCTCGTCGTTGCTTCCGGCGTCGATGACGTCGTCGCGGACGCCGATGGCGCGGTCCGACTCGCTGCCGGCCACGAGATGCTCGGCGAGGTCGTCGGCACCGGCTGCATGCTCGGTGCGACCGTCGCGACATTCTGTGCCGCCCTCGAGAATCCCCACGAAGCCGCCGTCCACGGTACGCTCGCATTCGGTCTCGCCGGCGAGCGGGCAGGTGAGATGGACCATACGGGGCCGGGCAGCTACCGGACGAACTTCCGCGACGCCGTCGCCGATATGACGGCCGACACCGCCGCCGAGTTCGACCTCGAGGACCAACTCGAGCCAGTGCTCTGAGTGCGAGCCACCCTCGTCTCCGCAGACGTCGTTTCCTCGAGTCGATCAGCGCGTTCCGGGAGACGGTCGAGGGCGTATAGAGCGCTCGAGGCGGTTCGTGATCGTCCACTGCGACGGTCGAGACGCGGCTCGAAACCGGCAGTCAGCAATCGAGAGGGTTAGCAGACCGGCTTCGGGTTCGCGCCCATCGCCTCGAGCGACTCGACGTACTCGTCGTAGGCGGCCTCGATCGCACCTGCTGCCGCGTCCTCGGCGCGGTCCCAGTCGTCGGTCTCACAGACCGTCTCGAGCAGCGACTTCGCACGTTCGAGTTGGTCGTCTAAGTCGTCGCCGAACTCGCGGAACAGGCTGGCAGTCTGTGGGTCGGCGTCGCCGACGAAGTAGCCGACGACCTGGTTTTTCGACCGCTGGCTCGCGAGGATGCGGCCGACGAACGCGCCGACGCGCTCGACAGTGTCGTCGCACTCGCGCAGGTATTCGTGGAGGGTTGGAACCTCGCTGGGTTCGTAGTCGTCGGCGGCGAGTTTCTCGTCGGCGGTCTCGTAGTGATCCTGTTCTTCCTCGGCCGTGGCCTCGAAGGCTGTCTGTGCCTCGTCGTTGCTCTCGTCGTCGGCCCACGCGCTAAACGTCTGCCAGGCGGCGTACTCGGCGTCGGCGGTCGCTTCGAGAACCGGCTCGGTGTCGATGTCGCCCCCGGTGTCGGCGTACAGTGACTTCGAGGACCCGAGTCGTGAGAGCGCGGTCTGGTTGTCCTCGGTGATGGCCTCGACGAACGTGTCCGGATCAGTCATGGCGAGTGCTTCGGGTGGGCTCGAGTTATGTCTGTCGAGATCATGCGTGATGATCTCTCGCGCGATGGCGAGAGCCGTCGCTCGGTGGGCCGGAAAACGGGCGGCAGTAGCGGCTCATACGAACTCCTGTCAGTCAGTGCCGGCACACTCGCATGACGGGTTGTGGGTGTGCCGGGGCACAGTGACAGCAGACCGTCTCAGTTACCTTTCTCGATCGGTGCGCTGACGAGGTTGCCCCACTCGGTCCAGGAGCCGTCGTAATTGACGGCGTCCTCGTAGCCGAGCAGTTCGTGCAGGGCGAACCACGCGACCGACGAGCGCTCGCCGATGCGGCAGTAGGCGACGGTCGTCTCGTTGCCCGTAATGCCTTCCTCGGCGTAGAGTTCCTCGAGTTCGTCGCGGGATTTGAACGTGCCGTCGTCGTCGGTGACGGCGGCCCACGAGATGTTCTTCGCGCCGGGGATGTGGCCGCCACGCTGGGCGGTTTCCTGCAGTCCTGGCGGGGCCAGCACTTCGCCGGAGTACTCCTCGGGCGAGCGCACGTCGACGAGCGGCACGTCGCGCTCGATCGCTTTCTCGACGTCCTCGCGGTAGGCGCGGATGTTCTCACGCGGGCCGGCGGCGTCGTAGTCGACCTCGGCGAAGTCAGGTACCTCGTCGGTGGTCGGATAGTCGTTCTCGAGCCAGTATTCGCGGCCGCCGTCGAGCAGATAGACGTCCTCGTGGCCGTAGTATTTGAACTGCCAGTAGGCGTAGGCGGCGAACCAGTTTGCGTTGTCACCGTAGAGGACGACTGTATCGTCCTCGCTGATGCCGTGGCTGCCAAGCAGGTCCTCGAAGTCCTCCTTCGTGAGAATGTCGCGGGTGGTCTGGTCTTGCAGCTGGGTTTCCCAGTTGAAGCCGATCGCGCCGGGGGCGTGTGCTTCGTCGTAGGCTTCCGTGTCGACGTCGACCTCGACCAGTCGGCGGTCGGAATCGCCGTTCTGGAAGTCGTCGAGGTGCTCCTCAACCCAGTCAACCGTGACGAGTGCGTCAGTAGCGTAGTCGTTTGCCATACACAGCCGTACAACTGTGATACACAAAGGAACTGCCTAACCGGTCAATTCGGACACCGGTCGACCGTGCCGGAGACACTTGCCGGTGCTTTCCATGCCGATTCTGCGGAGCGGTCGGACGGGGCCCGTATTCGGCGGCGTCGAGACGCACGCGAGCGCACCGTGCGTGACCGCGATCGAGACCGCCCTCGAGAATAAGCAAGCCTTGCCTCCGTCTCGGTAGCCATTGATCGTCGTGATACCGGTGCGTACTCGGGTCTGCGCCACGTATGGCCGGCTAATGGACGAATCCGTCATCGTGTCCCCCGACTGGCTTGCAGCGCACTTGGACGATCCGACCGTCCGCATCGTCGACGTCAGAGACGCCTGGGAATACGACGGCATCGGACACCTGCCTGGCGCAGTGACCATCCCGTTCGACAGCTATCGCGACGACAGCGATGTCGACCGAGGCACGTTACCCGGTGCCGAGGCCTTCGCCGAACTGCTCGGCGACGCGGGTATCGATCCCGACGACACGATCGTCGCCTACGACGACACCCATGGCGTCTTCGCCGCCCGCTTCGTGCTCACCGCCATCGAGTACGGCCACGACGACGTCCGGCTGCTCGACGGCGACTACAGCGCCTGGAACCGTGAGCACGAGACCACCAGTGAGACGCCCGATGTCGAGTCGACCGACTACGAGCCCGATCCGCTCGAGCCCGAAGCGAGCCCGCTGGTCGGCTACGACGCCGTCGAAGCGGCCCTCGAGCGCGACGCTCTCTTCGTCGACACGCGCGAGCAAGACGAGTTCGAGGAGGCGCGTCTGCCGGGTGCCGTGCGCTTCGACTGGCGCGAGGTCGTCGACGAGGAGACGCGGCAGCTGAAATCCGAGGCAGAACTCGAGGACCTGCTTGCCGCCCGTGGGATCACGCCCGACCGCGAGATCGTCCTCTACTGTAACACCGCCCGCCGGATCAGCCATACCTACGTGGTCCTGACGGCGTTAGGGTACGAGGACGTCCACTTCTACGAGGGGAGCCTGACGGAGTGGCTCGACCACGACGGCGCGGTCGAAAGTGGCCCCGTCGACGACTAACCGCTCACGTCCCGCCAGTCCGGTGCCGTCGAGTAGGTTTCCTCGGACAGTTCGTCGAACGCCGCGTAGACCACCTCGTTCAGCGCAGGGTGGACGTGAACCGTCTCTGTGATGTCGTCGACAGTACCACCGCCATCTATCGCGACGACCACCTCGTGGAGCAACGTCGACGCCTGCGGGCCGACGATGTGACACCCCAGAATCTCGCCGTCTGGTCCCGCGATCGCTTTCACGAACCCATCGTCGGCCGCGAGGATCATCCCCAGCGGTGCAGCCCCGTAGGGAACGGTGACAGCCTCGTATTCGTGGCCCTCGTCTATGAGGCCGTCTTCCGTTCGGCCCACGCTGGCGACCTGCGGGTCGGTGAAAACCGCATGAGGCATCGCCTCATAGTCGACGGCTCGCTGGCTCTCCTCGAGGACGTTTTCAGTGACGACGCGGGTCTCGTAGTCAGCAGCGTGCTTGAACGGCGGCGCGCCGATCACGTCGCCCAGCGCCCAGATTCCGTCTGCGGTCGTCTTCAGGAACTCGTCGGTCTCGACGGCGCCCGTCTCGTCCGTTTCGACGCCCGTCGCCTCGAGAGCGAGCGTGTCGGTGTTTGGTCGCCGCCCAGTCGCGAGCAGGAGGTCGTCGCCCGCGAGTTCGACGGCATCGGTGTCGCTCCCGTCGTCGGTCGGTTCGGCGGTCACAGTGACGCCGCCGTCACCCTCCGCGACCGCGGTCGCCTCATAGCCAGTATACACGTCGCAGTGTGTCTCGAGCGAGTCGGTCACGACGGCGCTGACGTCATCGTCCTCTCGCGGGACGAGTTGATCGCTCCGGCCGACGATCGACACGTCGACATCGAGCGCGCCGAAGAAGTAGCCCAGTTCGGCCCCGATGTAGCCGCCGCCGACGATCACCAGCTCGTCGGGTCGTTCGTCGAAGAAGAGCACGTCGTCGCTCGTGCGGTAGTCGACGGTCTCGAGGCCGTCGATCGGGGGCACCACCGGTCGACCGCCGACGGCGATGATGACCGTCTCGCCGCGGATCCGCTCCGTGTCCGTCGTCTCGTCGGTCGGCTCGATGTCGATCGTGCGATCGTCGACGAACCGACCCACACCGCGGTAGAGAGTGATGTTGTCGTCGGCTTGTAGGTTTGCGGCCTTGTTCGCTGCCTGCTCGTAGACCGTGTCGTGGATCGCGGCCGTGATCTCACCGTAGTCGACGTCCGTCGCCTGTGCGTCGATGCCGACTGCCTCGGCGCTTCGTATCTCCTCGAGGACGTCTGCCCGGTGGATGAGTGCCTTCGAGGGGACACAGCCGCGCGTGATACACGCGCCGCCGAGCGGACCGGGTTCGACGACGGCCGTCTCGAGGCCCTGTTGGGAACCAGCAGCGGCAACTTGGCTGCCCGAGCCGCCGCCGAGGACGACGATGTCGTATGTCTCCATACCGGCCCCGTCCACGGACGGCCGCGTAAAACGGGCACCTGCTATGCACACGCTAGCTCGACGATCGCGTTCGATCGCTTACAACCAGTCGTCGCCTGGATCGTCGGCGGTCGCTTCCTTGTACGATTCGACCGCCGCCGCGAGGTTTTCGATGGCTTCCTCGGGAGTCTGTCCCTGGCTCGAGACGCCGGTCACCTCGTCGTCGGCGATGTGGAGGCCGTGCTCGTTTTGGCGCATGGTCACGTCCGCGTCCGCGAGCGCCTCGTAGTCGGTGGGGTCTACGTCTGCGTCGGAACTCATATGCGGGCGTTGTCGCGGTCGGGTGAAATACTCACCGACGCCGTCCGACCTGTTGCCGTGACCGATCCGGCAGTTCGGATCGGCTGTAGAAAAAGCCTTTAACGCCATCGCCCCGTAGACCGAGCAAATGGTACTCGACGATCTCGGGAGTTCTCTGCGGGGCACCTTGGACAAGCTCCGCGGGAAGTCGCGACTCAGCGAAGAAGACATCGAGGAGATCGTCAAGGAGATTCAGCGATCGCTGCTCTCCGCCGACGTCGACGTCTCGCTCGTGATGGAGCTGTCGGACAACATCAAAGAACGCGCACTCGAGGAAGAACCCCCCGCCGGCACCCCCGCGCGGGACTTCGTCCTCCGCATCGTCTACGAGGAACTGGTCGATCTCATCGGCGAGTCGACCGAACTGCCCCTCGAGGAACAGACGATCCTGCTGGCGGGGCTGCAGGGGTCGGGGAAGACGACCTCCGCCGCGAAGATGGCCTGGTGGTTCTCGACGAAGGGGCTGCGCCCGGCCGTGATCCAGACGGACACGTTCCGGCCCGGTGCCTACGAGCAGGCAAAGGAGATGACCGAGCGTGCGGAGGTCGACTTCTACGGCAACCCGGACAACGACGATCCCGTCGAAATCGCCCGCAACGGGCTCGAGGAGACCAGCGAGGCCGACGTCCATATCGTGGACACGGCGGGTCGCCACGCGCTCGAAGACGAGCTGATCGACGAGATCGAGGACATCGAGGACGTCGTCGAACCCGACACCTCCTTGCTCGTCTTGGACGCTGCGATCGGGCAGGGTGCGAAAGATCAGGCCCAGCAGTTCGACGAGTCGATCGGGATCGACGGTGTCGTCATCACGAAACTCGACGGGACGGCGAAAGGTGGCGGTGCGCTGACGGCGGTCGATCAGACCGACTCCTCGATCGCTTTCCTCGGGACCGGTGAGGAGGTCCAGGACATCGAGCGCTTCGAGCCCGACGGCTTCATCTCGCGGCTGCTCGGGATGGGCGATCTCAGCCAGCTCGCCGAACGCGTCGAGCGCGCGATGGAGCAGACCGAGATCGAGGAAGACGACTGGGACCCCGAAGACATGTTGCAGGGGCAGTTCACCCTGAACGACATGCAAAAGCAGATGGAGGCGATGAACAACATGGGGCCGCTCGACCAGGTGATGGACATGATCCCCGGCTTCGGCGGCGGGATCAAAGATCAGTTGCCCGACGACGCGATGGACGTCACGCAACAGCGGATGCGTACGTTCAGCGTCATCATGGACTCGATGACCGAGGCCGAAAAGGAGTATCCCAAGGCCATCGGTGCGAGCCAGATCGAACGCATCGCCCGCGGCTCGGGCACCAGCGAGGAACAGGTCCGGGAACTGCTCGAGCAGTACAAGATGATGGAGAAGACGATCAAGCAGTTCCAGGGTATGGGCTCCGACAAGGAGATGCAGCGCATGATGCAACAGATGCAACAGCAAGGCGGCGGTGGCGGTGGCGGCATGGGCGGTATGGGGCCGTTCTAAGCCGTCTCTTTTTTCGCTATCGAACAGCCAACTCGAGGTCGATACCGACACGGCTCGAGTCCGGTGTCACCACGTTAATATCGCTTTAGACGAACCGTTCCGTAGCAATGAACCGTCGGCAGTATCTCGCCCGCACCGGCGCGGCCAGTGTGAGCACAGGGCTCTTCGCGTCGGTCGCAGGCTGTCTCGGTGACCTTCCCGGCTCGTCGGACGACAGCGATGTGACGGTCAGCGATCGGACGGGTCAGCGTGCGCTCGACCGCGCTGCGGGCAGTCTGAACACGGCCGCACAGTCACTGACCGACCTCCAAGGTCTCGAGAACCCCGAGGCGGTCGACTTCGATCCGACCGAGCCGCGAGCGCACATCGAGACAGCCCGCGGCCACCTCGAGACAGCCGCGGCCGAACTGGGCGACGACCGGGCCGCTGACGTGACGACGCTTCGCTCGTACGCAGACGTCCTCGAGGGGCTCGTTGCCGTGACCGTCACCGTCACCGATGATACGCTCGCCGACGACAT
>NZ_AOIT01000052.1 GCF_000337475.1 Natrinema limicola JCM 13563
TCCCTCGCGCCATCAGAGATGTGTATAAGAGACAGCCCTCGAAGACGGCGCGGCCACGCTCGGTCACGTCGTGGCGGCACTGGAGACGCTCGCCGGGTCCTATGACGCGACGCTAGACGCCGATGATGGGTATGGCGCGCTCGAGCGCGGGCAATCGCACGTCGACAGCGGCGACTACGAGGCTGCACAGGCTGAGTTCGAGACCGCCGAGTCGACGTTTTCGACGTCGCTCGAGCGACTCGAGTCCGGCCGGACCGACGCTCCCGACGGGCTCGACGACTATTTCGAGACGGCCAGCTGCCAGAACCGACACCTCACCGACGCGGCAACGTCGTTTGCGGACGGAGCGGCCGCCGCGGCAGACGGCGACCCGACCGCCAGAACCCACCAATCCACGGGCGAAGCCGAACTCGAGGCAGTCCAGAACTGTCCCGACTAGTCGGATGAGCCGGTCGCCGGCGCGTCGCGTTCGTGGGTCGCCATCGGCGGCAGCTTGTCGATCAGGACGACGGCGCTCCCGTCCAGCACCGTCGTCTCGTTGCCGTCTAGCACAATGGTCTCGATCCGATATTTCGACCGGCCGAGATCCTCAACGACCTCGCAGACGGCGGTGGCACGGTCCCCGATCGAAAGCGGTGCGCGGAAGCTACTCTCCTGTGAGAGATAGATCGTCAGTCCCGGGAGCCGGGCGAGCGCCGCACTGATCAGCCCGTTCGCGAGGACGCCGTGGACGATTCGTTCGCCAAACCGAGTCTCGGCGGCGTAGGCCGCCTCGAGGTGGAGCCGATTGGTGTCGCCGGTCACGTCCGCGAACGCCTCGACATCGTCGTCGTCGATCGACTTCGAGAACTGTGCGACGTCGCCGACCGAGACGGTCGACTCGTCTGCACTGTGGTACTCGAACGCCCAGTCGTCGCGCTCGTATTTCGTGTCCGTCCTGACCTGTCGGCGCGTCGGCGCAGCCTCGAGTCGACTTGACCCGTGGGCCAGGTGTGGCACGTAGTAGGAGAGTTCCGTCGTCGTGATGATACCCTCGAGCGCGCCGTTGGCATCGGCAGCGTCGACGACCGGCAGGTGTTCGATGTGCGACGACTGCAACAACTCGACGGCGTCGACGATGGATGCAGTCGACTCGACCGTCGTCAGCGGTGTCGACATGACCGCCGACAGGTCGACGTGGCCGAGATCCTGTCGTTCACACAACTGTGTCGCGAAGTCGCCTTCCGTGACGATCCCCACGGGCTCACCGGCTCGAGCCACGATCACCGAACTGACGCCCTCGTCGCGTAACAGCGTCGCTGCATCGGTCGCAGTCGCATCCGGCGGCGCGGTGACGACGTCTTCGACCATGATCTCGGCGACCGGTATCGTGTCGTGCATTTGACGACAATACGTCACCGACCCCTATCAGTCATTGTGGCCCCGTTCTGTCGTATCGTGCAGGCTGACAGTCACGACACTGTACGTGGCGACGCAGCATCGATTCAGGCGGCTCGAGCCGGTCAGCGCCGGACCGCCCGAACAGCCGTGTGAGTGGGCCGGGAACGCGGTACAGCAGCCGGCTTATACGGATTCCTGTAAATCAGTGCCGGTGTAACCGCGACCGTCCTGCGATTGCACCGGTACACAGTTACAGCAGACCGTATCAGGCGTCGACCGGCCGACCGTCTTCGGTCGGCGGCGCGATATGGTCGACGTACTCCTCGAGGCTCGGCTCGTCGACCCGGACGCGAACGGCGATCTCGCCGAGTTCGTCGGGTTCGCCGACCGAGAAATTGACGTGGTCCTCGAAGGCAGCCTGCTTTTTCAGTGCGAAGGAGAAACTATCGCCATCACGATTAGAAAAGAATTCGCCGCGGGCGGTATCGAGGATCTCCTGGCGGTGGAGCAACTCCGAGAAGTGGTCCATCGCGTGGGCCTCGCCGCAAACCTCGCCGAACTCCTCGTCGATGTCGGCGTTCGGAAAGATATTCGCGACGGCATCGATCACGCGACTCGTAACCTCCGTGTCGTAGACCGGTGCCGTCACCTCGACGTCGACGCGGTAAATCTCGCTCATGGGTCTGCTTCGGCCTCCGCACGTTTTTCGTCGTCGGTCCCGCGAATGATCGATCGGATCCGGTCGTGAAACGCCTCGAGCGAGTCGGTATTTTCGACGACGATATCGGCGCGATCCATCGCGTCGTCCATCCCAAAGCCGCGCTCGCGCTCGTCGCGGGCAGCCAGGTCCTCGCCACCTTCGGCGGCGCTTGCGTCCCGGCCGCGGTCGTCGATCCGCTCGGCCCGCACCTCGAAGGGGGCTTCGATGCTGACCAGCGTGAACGCGTCGCCGAAGGCCTCCTCGAAGACGTCGACCTCGACACCCGATCGGATGCCGTCGACCAGCACCGTCTCGTGATTCTCGAGGCGGTCCTCGATCATCGGCAGCGATCGCTCGGCGATCGCCGTCGGGCCGTTTTCCTCGCGCAGCGCCTGTGCGACCGTCCCGTGGTCTTTCGTGGGATCGAGCCCGCGGTCGGCCGTCTCCTGGCGGACGACGTCGCCCATCGTCACCACCGGGATTCCGTCCTCGCGTGCGACGGTGGCAGCCTCGCCCTTGCCGCTACCGGGCAGTCCCACCGTTCCGATGACGTGCATCGAGGGAACGTACCGGCGAGACGTGCATAAACGCTGTGTTCGTCGCTCGAGGCTCCGTCCGTGTGTCGGTGTTGGCCCGCTGTAGCCGGAATCCCAACCGCTTATACTGTTCCGTCGTGGATTTTGACTCGAGGGCACGTAGCTCAGTCCGGAAAGAGCGTCGGACTTCTAATCCGACGGTCGTGGGTTCAAATCCCATCGTGCCCGCTTGCTGTCGTGAACAATTCGTGAGCGACAGCAGTACACTGAGATGGAGTTGAACCAGACGGCGGCGAGCAACAGCGAGCCGACGGCGTGGTTCAAATCCCATCGATCATGGTACGGCTGAAGTCCGACAGCCTCGAGAACGTCTCGACGATTGCCGCAGAGGCCCTCGAATGCCGGGGTCGGCAGCGCAATCGCACCGCGACGCCGGCGGGGTCGGTTCGCGTGAAGCGCGAAAACCCCTTGGCGGGTGTCGCCACGGCGACAGCGCCAAAAAATCACACCGTCCCACCTCCGCGCGCAGATTTCAAGTTTATCAACGCGAAACAAGGGTACAGATCAGAACAATCCAATACCCAGATTATTTGTTAGTAGCGCTAACAAACTCTGGCGTTTGTGAACATAGATCGTCAAAACTAGTTCCATATTCAACTGCAGTTTCACGCTTTACTCTATAATTCCCACCATCGGTCATATGAAGGTCTCCTGGGTGAAAGAAGAACCAATCTTCATAATCAAAACGGATACCGATTCGCGGCCTTGCTCCAAATTTTAGAGAAAAACACACTAGATCTTCCACTTCAGACCCCGTCAGGTAGATCACTCCATTTTTTCTAGCCTTTGCCTCAATAGCATATTGGATTGTGCCATCTCCAGCAAGAACATCTGGTAATGGTCGCTGGGTCCCTCCTCCTGAATTAGGCACACGTGTAGCGGCGTAACCAGACTGATCAAATAGATTTACGAGCTCTCGCTCTCTCTGGTAACCCTTTGATTGAGACATATCACTACTACGGAAGTTTCGAGTATAAACACCTCGGTACCGGAGTGGAAGTGAAAAACTCAGATAGAAAAATAGTTGTTCATATGACTCTTCTATATTCATCTGTTATACTTATGAGTGTCTGAGTTGGTATTCTGCAAATTAGAAAATGTATTTTGTCAAGTTTACCCTATCGAGTCTCACGATGATCTCTGTCTCGATGTCAGCCCGCACGTCCGCGGCCGAACTACTGCTTCTCGATAATTCGTTTTTCAACAGCAGTCTCGAAGTGATCAGCCAGCTTCGGGCGGTTCACAGTGAACTACGCGCATCGCGCGCCGTTATATAACCCTCCACTGGACTCGCACCAATAGCCCATCAGTCGCTCCGCTCCCGATCGGGAGCGAGCAGTGAGCGGTGGGCCAGTGTTCACTATCGGAAAAGAGAGTGGTTGAACGGTTACACTTGAACATCGCCGCGTCGTCGTGCGATTATCGGTTTGGAAGTGTACAAGAGAGTCACCCAACGGACTCTCACCGTTTCAATTGGAACGACAAGCTCAGAAAATATTATGCCAAGGCGGGTTGCCGCCCGCTGCATGGCGCTGAACACGCTCTGAAAAAACCATGAACGCGCAAAAGAAAGTCGCAAACTCCCGACTCAGCGCAGACGAGTTACAGCGTTACCAGCGGCAGCATCGCGAGGACCCCGACGCCGAAACCGGCGACCAGCTCTCGGTAGCCGTGATTCGGCAGGTCCGACCCGGTCTCAATCGCTTCGGGGATGAACTCGGTGGCGACGAGGTAGACCATCGCGCCAGCGGCAAAGCCGAAGCCGAACGGGAGGAACGACTGGGCCCACGAGACGAACGCGTAGGCGATGACGGCACCGATCGGCTGTGGGAGGCTCGAGAAGATCGCTGCGCCGACCATCCGCCAGTTCGAGAGTCCCATCGCTCGCATCGGGATGGCAATGGCGGTCCCTTCCGGGATGTTGTGAATCGAGATCGCGATCGTCATGAAGACGGCGAGGATCGGGATCGAGAACCCGAGGGCCGACAGCCCGCCGTCCATGCCCAGTTCGGCGAACGAGACGCCGACGGCGACACCTTCCGGGAAACTGTGGATCGTGAGGATACCGAGGATGAGCAGGAGGGTTTTCGGGTTCCCCTCTGCGACTGCTTTTGCCTCCAGTGCGTGGTCGTCGTGTGCGTGACTCCCACCGTCGGTCTGTATCGCCTCTGTGTCGTCGCTGACGGTCGGCTCGCCGTGGTCGTGCTCGACGTCGTCGCCAATGTCGACGCGATCAAGCACCCGGTCGCCGACTTCAACCAGTACAACGCCGGCGAGCAGGCCACCGACCATCATCGTGGGGAAGCCATCCGACGCGGACGCCAGCCCCTCGTCGATAAGGCCGAACACCGACACTGTGACCATGATGCCCGATGCGATCCCCCAGAGGCCGACGTTCCATCGGTCGCTAAAGTCGTCGATAAAGAAAAACGGCAGCGCACCGATCCCCGTGGCTATCGCGGTGATCAGCCCCGCGACGAACACTAGTATCACGTTCTCCATCCGTATACTACCCTTAACGTCCTTCCCTAAAAGAGCTTTCAGAATCGGAAAATAATGTTTTTGGCAGCCTAAAAATCTGAGCTGACTGCAAAGGATTATTTTTGTACACCTAAAACACCGCTACCGTAGCCGTCTCACATCGACTTGGGGTATCTACATCGGAGGGGAGAACGGCCGCTGAGACACTCGTCGACTGACTTTGCGCCTGTGTCTGTCTGCTCGAGCACAAACTCTCAATATTCAAGCCATCAACACGACCGTATGGATAGTCGCCTGTGGCAGCTCCTCGTCGATCCGGCGGCGTTTTTCGACGCCGAAGTGCCGCCGCTCTCGCAGTCGGTCGGCGTGCTCATCGCGACCGGAGCGATGTGTCTGGGGGTGATCCCACCGGTGCTTTCGCTGCTCGAGTCGCTGGTGATCCCCGACGAGGTGGTCTTCGATGCGTTGCCGCCGATCCGATATGTCGTGTCCGGTTGGGAGGTGTCCATCCCGGGACTCGTGGCGATTCTCCTTGTGTCGGTGCTCGCGGTGCCGCTGGTCGCCTGGATCGCGTTTGCGGCGCTGTTTTACCTGCTGTCGTGGCCGATCGCGAGCGAATCAGGCGTCGACCGAACGGTGAGTCTCGTCGCCTGGGGGTTCGTTCCCCAGCTTCTCGCAAACGGCGTCACACTCGCGGCGCTGTTGGCTGCGTTTCCGGCGATGCCGACCGAGAGCTGGCGGATCGGGGTCACGGTTCCGGCACGGCTCTACGCGTCGCCGCCCGCGTTCGAGCCGCTGTTCGCTGCGGCGACCGTCGTCGGCGTGGGCTGTACGCTCTGGTCGGGCTATCTGTGGGCCCACGCGATCGCCGCGGCGCGTGGCCTGACGCTTCGACAGGGGCTCGCCGTCGTCGCCGGGCCGACGATACTCGTCGTCGGCCCGATCTGAGCCACTAACATCGGTGTTACGTGGTTGCTTCGGGGTCGCTGCTAGATTGATACGTCTGCAGTAACATTGTGTAACTACAAATGAGCGACGAGACGACTTCGGACGACGTATCGGTGATCGTTATCGGCGGCGGCCCCGCCGGACTGAGTGCGGCCCTCTTCACGGCGAAAAACGGCCTCGAGACGACGGTGTTCGACACCGACGAGACGTGGATGCACAAGGCCCACCTGTTCAACTACCTCGGCATCGGCTCGGTCGGCGGCAGCGAGTTCATGGCGACGGCCCGCCAGCAGGTCGACGACTTCGGTGTCGATCGCCGGCAGGACGAGGCAGTGACCGCGGTCAGCGAGTCCGACGACGGATTTAGCGTCGAAACTGAGGACGGTGAATACGAAGCCGATTTCGTCGTGCTCGCGACCGGCGCGAATCGCGACCTCGCCGACGACCTTGGCTGTGCGTTCGCCGATGACGACACCATCGATGTCGGCGTCGACATGGAGACGAGCGTTGAGGGCGCGTACGCGACCGGCGCGATGGTTCGCCCCGAGGAGTGGCAGGCCGCCATCTCCGTGGGCGACGGTGCCGCTGCGGCGCTCAACATTCTCTCGACGGTGAAGGGCGAACACTACCACGACTTCGACGTCCCTGCCGACGCCGAGCGCGTCTTCGGCGAACACGTCGCGGAGTAACCGCGACGCCAGCCGACTCGTACCGATCGAACCGACTCACACAACGTACCCACTATGTCTCACGACGAACCCACGCCAGTCACGCACGAACTGCCCGACAGCCTCGTCCACACGACGGGAACCGACCACATCACCATCTGGGGGTCCAACGAGGAAGACACGATCGAGTTCTACCAAGATCTGCTCGGCATGCCGCTGGTGTTGCGCCAGCCGAACCTCGACGATCCCTCACAGACCCACCTGTTCTTCGATACAGGCGACGGTCGCATCCTGACCTTCTTCGTCAGCGATGACCGTCCGTCCGCCCGCGGTCAGCGCGCCGGCGTTGGCGCGGTGCATCACCTCTGTTTCAGTATCGACCCCGACGAGTATGAGGACACGATGCAGGCACTCGAGGACGCTGGCCACGGCTACAACGTCTTCGACCGGGGGATCTTCCACTCGATCTACACCCGCGACAACAACGGCCTCGTGATCGAACTCTCGACGGACAAATACGAGGTTCCAGACGACCGCCGGGGCGAAGTGCTCGCCAAGGCACAGGAACTTCGCGAGGCAGACGGGGCTGACTACGCCAAAGACGAACACCTCCGCGGGGCAATCGAGGCCGTCGGCCTCGAGGTCGTCGAACACGACCTGCCCGACGCCAGCGCCGGCGTCGGTGGTCTCGAATGAGCGCCGGCGAGCGCGTCGAGGGTCCCCATCAGGGCCAGCAACTTGTCACCGGCGGGACCGACCGCGAAGACGCCGAGGCGGCACTCGTCTGCACTCACGGTCGCGGTGCGACCGCCGGCGGGATGATTCAGTTAGCCGACGAGGTCGGACAAGAAGGAGTCGCCGCCCTCGCCCCGCAGGCGGCTCGCCGGACGTGGTACCCGAACTCGTTTCTCGAACCCGTCGAGCGCAACGAGCCCGGCCGTCGTTCGGGTTTGCAGGCGATCAGCGACGCGATCGACGCGGCCAATGACGCAGGAATTCCGACCGAGCGGGTCATGCTCATCGGCTTCTCGCAGGGTGCCTGTCTCGCCAGCGAGTATCTCGCGCGCAATCCGCGCCGCTACGGTGGCTTGGCCGCGCTCAGTGGGGGGCTCATCGGCGACCAACTGGACGACGAGTATCCCGGCGATCTCGAGGGGACGCCGATCTTTCTGGGCTGTAGCGATGTCGACCCTCATATTCCCGAAGAACGGGTCCACGAGACGGCTGCCGTCTTCGAGTCGATGGATGGCGACGTGACGAAACGGCTCTACGAGGGAATGGGCCACGGCATCACCGAGGACGAACTCGCGATCGTCTCAGAAATGGTTGCGGCCCTCGTCGACGACTGATTGTGACAACGCTCGAGATTCAGGGCAGTCAGCGGAAGACGGTCACCGGGATGGGTGCACGACGGACGATCTTCTCCGCGACGCTGCCGAGCAGGACCCGCGAGAGCCCGGACCGGCCGTGGCTCCCGATGATGATGTGGTCGATGTCGTTGTCCTCCGCAAAGCGGACGACCTCGCGTGCGGGCTTGCCAACGGCGGTTTCGGTCCGAAAGTCGATGTCCGGGTCACTGACGATTTCTCGGATCTCCGCTGGAAGTTCCTTGGAGACTTCCTCCTCGCGGTCCCGGAACATCTCCTGTGCGGCCATGATCCCGGCTCCCGTGGAGCCGTCAGCCGCTTCGATGACGCGCAGCAACACGATCTCTTCGTCGGGATACGTGGTGAACGCGTGTTCGACTGCCTTCTGTGCGGGCGCGGAACCGTCGTACGCGACGAGTATTGCCATACCTGTGATCGGCGTTTCAGGACCATAAACCCGCCCGATGGCGACCGATCGGCTTCGCGGCTCGCGTCTCACGTGAAAACGGTTCGATAAAACTGCCTCGAGAACGGAGCGCGTCGCGTCTCGCGGTTCTCGCTCACGTCGTTCGCTTCGAACCGCGCTACTCCTCGAACCCGTCTTCGAATCGGAACGTCCCGTCACGCTGGACGACCTCGCCGTCGACCTCGATGAACGAATCCTCGCTCATGTCGACGATCATGTCGACGTGGACTGCCGACTCGTTCTGTTCGTTGTCCTCGCCGACGGTGTCGTCGTACGCCCGACCGACGGCCATGTGGACGGTGTCGCCCATTTTCTCGTCGAAGAGCATGTTGTAGGTGAACTGATCGATGTCGCGATTCATGCCGATACCCAGTTCTCCGAGTCGGCGCGCACCGTCGTCGGTGTTGAGGACCTCCGTGAGGACCTCCTCGTTTTTCGCCGCCGAATGGTCGACGACCTCGCCGCTCTCGAACTCGAGGGAGACGTCCGTGATCTCGCGACCCTGATGGTACAGCGGCATGTCGAACAGGACCTCGCCCTCGACGCTGTCAGGCTGAGGCGCAGTAAAGACCTCGCCGCCGGGGAGGTTGTGTTCGCCGTGGTCGTTCAGCGTCGGATTGCCATCGACGGACATCGTCACGTCGGTCGTGTCGCCGCTTTTGATGCGGACCTCGTCGGCAGGGTCCATGATCTCGACCATGTGTTCTTGATGTTCGCGCTGGGCTTCCCAGTCTTTGTTGACCGCGTCCCAGACGAAGTTCTCGTAGCCTTCGGTGCTCATCTCTGCGAGCTGGGCGTTGGCGGGCGCAGGGAACTGTGTGAGACACCAGCGTTTTGAGAGCCGCTCGTTCAAGATGGGCCGGTGAGCCTGCTGGTAGGCGGCGCTGATCTCGGGGTCGACGTCGCTGGTCTGGGTGACGTTGTCGCTGGCCCGGATCGCGATGTAGACGTCGCTGTGCTCGACGAGCGCGCGTTCGTGCTCGGGCGTCTCGAACTCGCCGTCGGACGCCCGCAGGAAGGCCCGCTGGCTGCGCTTGCCGGTTCGCTGACTCGTGGTGACGGGGTTTGCCCCCTTCTCGCCGATCACTTCGTGGAGCGCGACGACCAGGTCCTCGGCGACCGGATGGGCGTCGATGATAACGTTGTCACCCTCCTCCAGATCGACCGAGTGGTTAGCAATGATCTCGGCGTGTTCCCGAATGCGTGGGTCCATGCTCCGGTATTGACGAGGGAAGGAAAAAACGGTTCGTGATGCGGACAATCGGCGACGCGACGGACTCGAGTCGGATCGGCTCGGACGGACGACTGTCAGCCCGTCTCAGCGCTCGCCGCGCATCCCATCGCGGAACTCGAGGACGGTTCGTCGCAAAAGGAGATACGCGAAAAAGACCAGCGACAGCAAAATGGCGACGACCGCGATGATGACGGGGTCGTCGGGGAGGAGGCCGATGATGGTATCCAGCATACGCGGCCGCTACACTGTCACTGTGGTTAACCGTTTCGACCTCGGGCGGTTGTATCCGTACCAGCACCTCTGTAACTAAAATCGGAATTTCAGCTTGCGCCGACTATAACGTGGTGCGTTCCGTTCGTCCACGTAGGCCTCGAGTCGGCTGACACGCCCTCCGTGGCGACCTCGTGCTCGAGGCCTGTCGCCCTCCCTGCGACACACCGGCCGTGCGACGGCTGCCTGCCCCCCAGATTCGTCGTGACGGCCGGCACCCTCTGACATCGCCCTCGCGTCGCTCCCCGCTGGCGTCGTCCCCCAGTCCGAATCGCGTGCCGTCATGTCCGCGTTCGCCATCCGTTTCTGTGCCTCACGTCACGCCGGCCGAACCTCGAACGACTCGATCGGTGTTCCGTCTGGCTGCCGGACCGTCCCGTCGAACCCGCCGCCGTCGCCGTCCTCGAGGACGGCAAATCCAGGCCGGTTCCCGCGTGGATCGGCGTGACTGCCAGGATTGAGCAGCGTGACATCGTCGGTCTCGACGACCGTCGGCCGGTGGCTGTGTCCGAAGACGACGAGGTCGGCACCGCGCGAGCGGCCGAACATCGCGAGTCCGGTCTCGCCGCCGTCCTGTCGGTGGGTGACAGCGATGCGAACGCCGCCCGCCTCGACGACGCGAGCCGTCGGCAGGCGCTCCCGAACTGCGGCGCTGTCGGCGTTTCCGTGGACCGCGAAGAGTCGATCACACTCCTCCTGGAAGGCCTCGAGTGCTGCTTCACTCGTGAAATCGCCCGCGTGAACGACGGTGTCGGCTTCGCGGGCCGCGGTCAGGGCCTCGCCCTCGAGTTCGTGGCCCTGTCGACTGTGCGTGTCCGAGAAGATCGCGATCATGGTCGCAGTTGGCTCGGCAGTGACAGGTTCCTTTCGGATGCGATCGCTGCTGTTCGCAGCCGGGTGATGCAACGCCGTTTTCGCCATTGGGACGGCCGTGGCCGGCTCTAGAACGGCTTACACTTTTGGGCGTCCCCTCCGTAGTCGTCGGCGATGGCCAGTAGTACCTCCGTCGTGCTCGCCGCGCTGTTCGCAAACGGTGCGATCGCGGTGTTGAAGTTCGGCGGGTTTCTGTTGACCGGCAGCCCTGCGATGCTCTCGGAGACGTACCACTCTATTTCGGATACGGGCAATCAGGTCTTCCTGCTGGTCGGGATCAAGTACGGGGCACAGGAGGCGACCCGGTCGCACCCGTTCGGCCACGGCAAGGCCCAGTTCTTCTATAGCCTGCTGGTCAGCGTCATGCTCTTTGGCATCGCCGGCTGGGAGAGCGCCCGCCACGGCTACAGTGCGCTGCAAGAGGGTGGTGTCCACCGCGCCAGCGAGGACATCACGCTGCTCGGGCAGACGTTCGACCCGGTCTACGTCAACTACGCCGTGTTGCTCGGGGCGATCGCTTTTGAGTCCTACGCGCTCTGGAAGGCCTATCAAGGAATCAGCCGCCAGATGGACGAGTACGGCTGGACGAGTCTCCGTGAGGCCTTCCGGAAGACCAGCGACGTGACGACCCTGACTGCACTCACCGAAGATACGATCGCGCTCGCGGGTGCGGGCATCGCACTGCTGGGGATCTACCTGACCCGGACCACTGGAAACCCGATGTACGACGCCGGTGCCGCACTCGTCATCGGGCTCTTGCTCATGGGCTTTGCTATCGCGCTGGCCTGGGAGAACAAGCGCCTCATCCTCGGGGAGAGTCTCCCGAAAGACGACGAGGACGAACTGCGGGCGATCGTCACGGACTGGGACGGCGTCACCGACCTCGTCGACTTCCGAACCGTCTACTTCGGGGCCGAAGAACTGCTCGTCACCGCCGACGTGGCCTTCGAGCCCGATCTCGATGCCGAGACGATCGACGACCGCATTACCGACCTCGAGCGTGCTCTGAAAGCCCACGACGACCAGATACAGCGCGTCTACGTCGAACCTGAAGCGTAGCGATGCCCGCGCTACCTAGTCGCCGGTTTTCTCGTTCCGGTCGTCGTAGACGGCGACCACCGTCGATCCCGGCGGCCGGTCGTTCAGCACTGCCGTGACCGTCGTTTCCTCGAGATCCACTGTCGAGTGAAGTCGCCGTCGCCCCGCTCCGGTTTCGACGGCGACCGCGACGTCCGTCGGACTCGCACCGGGTGGCAGCGCTGTCGGATCGTAATCGAGTGTGATCCGGATCGCCTCGACCGCTCGAAGCTCGTCGCACGCGACGAGGTCGACGGGCGCACTCAGCGCAGCCGCCAGCACCTCGCTGTCGCTTTCGGCGAGCCCGAACGCCTCCGGGACCACGTTCGCCACGACGGCGACGCGGGCACCCACCTGCTCGAGGCTATATTCCGCGACGGTACTGGCATCGTATCCAGGGATTGCCATACCGGAGGCAGCGTCTCGAGATATATGGCCCTAGACCGCGCGGTTGCCGGCCGGTCGAATGAGGTCCGTGCCCTCAGCCGATCGGGGAGCGACGATCGAATCGAGACGAACGTTTTTATCGCAGCACGAACCACTCACGGACTGTGTCCGAGACCGGGTATCTGCGCTTTTTCCCGTACGACCGGCCGTACGAGAATCAGCGCGAGGCGATGGACCGCATCCACAACGCCCTCACGCGGGGCCAGAACGTCCTCTTCGAGGGAGCCTGTGGGACCGGCAAGACCCTCTCGTCGCTGGTGCCGGCGCTTGAAGTCGCCCGCGAGCAGGACAAGACAGTCGTCATCACGACGAACGTCCACCAGCAGATGCGCCAGTTCGTCGCCGAGGCCCGCGCGATCACGCGCGAAGAACAGATTCGTGCGGTCGTCTTCAAAGGCAAGTCCTCGATGTGTCACATCGACGTCGGCTACGAGGAGTGTCAGGCCCTGCGGGACAACACCCGCGCCCTCGTCGACGCCGAACGCGACCGCGCCCAACTCGAGCGCCGCCAGCGCGAACTGCTGGCCGAAAGTCAGGACGGCGACGGTGCGGCTGCCGACGCCCGATCGGCGGTGATGGACGAACTCGAGAATATCGAAGAGCGACTCGACGATCTCGAGGAGCAAAACGTCTGTGACTACTATCGGAACAACCTGACCGTAGATACCGACGACTTCTTCGCGTGGCTTTTCGAGGACGTTCGTACGCCCGATGAGATCTACGAGTACGCCGACCGGCAGGAACTCTGTGGGTACGAACTCTTAAAGGAGGGCATCGAGGGTGTCGATCTCGTCGTCTGTAACTACCACCACCTGCTCGATTCGACGATCCGCGAGCAGTTCTTCCGGTGGCTGGGTCGCGACCCCGAGGACGTGATCGCCGTCTTCGACGAGGCCCACAACGTCGAAGACGCCGCTCGAGAGCACGCCACCCGGACTTGTTCGGAGCGGACGTTCGACTCGGCGCTGGACGAACTCGCCGACACGGACGATCCACGCGCGGACGACGCCGCGAACGTCCTCTCGGCCTTTCACCGCGCACTGGTCGAAACCTACGAGGACTCCTTTGGCTTCGGCGAACGCGAGCAGATCAGCGAAAATTGGGAGGACGTCCCGATCGAAAACGACGACCGCAAGGACGATCTAACCCTCGAGTTCCTCCAGCGCTACTCCGGACGGGGGATCAGCGAGGACCTCGAGGCTGCGATGCAACTCGGGCAGGAGTTAGATAAGGAGTACGAGGAAGCGTATCGGGAGGGCGAGACGGCCACGCGCACTGAGTGTCAGACCCTACAGGCCGCGGCCTTTGTCAGCGCGTGGATGAACGAGGGCTCGAAGGAGGGACTCTACCCGGTCGTCTCCGTTACGCGCGACGCCGGCACCGACGAGGTCTACGGCCGTGCGGAGCTCTATACCTGCCTCCCGCGGCAGGTGACTGGACGGCTGTTCGAGGAGGTTCATGCGACAGTCCTGATGAGCGCGACCATCCAGCCGTTCGAGGTAACCGAGAACGTGCTGGGACTCGAGGACGCTGTGACGATGGCCTACGGACTCGGCTTCCCCGAGGAAAACCGCCGGACGTATGCTGTCGAGACGCCGCCGCTGTTCTCGTCGGATCGCGACGATCCCGTGGTCCAGAACGAGGTGACCGAAACGATCCACGACGCCGTCCGGATGACGCCCGGCAACACGCTCGCGTTCTTCCCCAACTATGGCGAGGCCAGCCGGTACGCCGACCGGATCGCGGGCCGAAGCGACCGATCGGTGTACGTCGACGAGCCGGGCCAGTCCGTCGAAGACCTTCGCCAGCAGTTCATCGGGGACGACGACGCGGTGTTGTGTACCTCGCTGTGGGGCACCCTCGCGGAGGGTGTGAGTTTCGACGGCGACGACGCGCATACGGTACTGGTCGTCGGTGTCCCGTATCCACATCTGGACGACCGAGCCGAGGCCGTCCAAGAGGCCTACGACGCCGCCTTCGACGGCACCGACACCGGCTGGCGCTACGCCGTCGAGATCCCGACGGTTCGCAAGACAAGACAGGCGCTCGGGCGGGTCATCCGCTCACCCGAGGAAGTCGGCGTCCGCGCGCTGCTCGATCGACGCTACTCGCGGCGGGCGAAATCGGAGCTGGGCAAGTACAGCGTCAACGGGATCTTTCCCCACGAGGAACGCGAGGAACTGATCGACATCGAACCTGACAAACTCAAGTTCGCGATGCGCAACTTCTACGGCGACCACGACGCGTACGACGGCGAGCCGCCGGCTCCCTGAACTGAACTCGCTGCCGACTGCCTCCGCCGGTCACGACGGCAAGGAGACGCGACTCACTGGCAGCTTGTAGGTGCCATCCCAGAACTCGAGTTCGCTGACCGTCCACCGGACGGGGTCGATCTCGCGGTCGGCCAGCCGCTTCGCCGTCTCGACGTCGCCCCCACGGGCGAGCGTCACGTGGGGAACGTAGTCCGCACCCTCGAGTCCCTCGACGACCTCGAATGCCTCGGTGAGATCGGCGTGGATGCCCTCGAGTCCGGGGCTCTCGACGGCCAGGTAGACGACGGGAGCTGATCCCAGTGGTGGGTCCTCGAAGTAGTCGATGCCTGTAATTTCGGCCTCGACGGCGGGTGCGCCCTCGAGCGCGCGGTGGGCGCGGTGTTGCAGCTGTGCGACGTGATCGGCCTCGCCGAGTCGCTTGAGCAGACACGAGTGGTCCTCGCGGACGGTCTCGAAGCCGACCAGCTCGGGATAGAGGCGATCCGCGAGCTGACGGACGCGACCGGGGACCGGGACGTTGACGCTGTACACTTCGGTCGATATTGGGCCGAGGTGGCTATCAGTCTGGTGGTTTCGGGCCCGACAGCCCGCTTTTGACCACTTTAGATGCGGTCGAGCAACCAGAGCACGATCAGGATGGCAACCGCGAGTTGGACGACCACGACGAACGGACCGAGCAGCCAGGCGAGCCCACTGACGATTGTCTCCACAATTTTGAGGACGAGCAAGACGGCGATCAGTCCGAGGACGAGTTTTAGCAGCGTCTCGACCTCAAGTTCGCCGCGAATGTCAGACATATATGCTCATATCATAGCGAATGTATGAAAAATACACCGTTACTGTGTCGGAAAGACCTATTTAGATGGCCATGACATATGTCCGTAATGGAGGTGAAGGGGCTGCGAGCCCTGGTCTGCCTGCTCGTGGTGGTTGCGTGTTCGGGTGCGTACGCCCCAGTGGTGCCTGTGACAGCGGATGCTGGGACGCAGACAGTGATGCGACAGGTCCAAGCGGACGATGGTGGCGCGGACACGAACGGCTCCGTGCAACTCGAGGACGCTGATCGGATCCATATTGACGTTTTTATCGCTGGGAACGGCTCCGCGCAGGTGACGACGGACTACCAGTTCTATCCCGATGAAAACGGATCGATGGCGGAGTGGGAGTCCCTGGCGGAAAACATCTCGAACAACACGACGTGGTACGTCACCGAGGAGCGACGCGGATGGAACGAGACGCTCACGAAGGGCGAAAACGCGACCGACCGGGAGATGAATATCTCGAACCTCTCGATCGAGACGGACACGGACCCTCAGCCCGAAGAGATCGGGCACGCGAGGGTCACCTTCCAGTGGTCGAACTTCGCCCACGTCGAACTGAATCGGATCGAGGCGGGGGCTGCGCTGTCCGGGTTTACGCTCAGCAACGAGACGACGTTACAGTTTCGCTGGCCGGAGGAGTACGCGGTCTACGAGAGCGACGGTGGGCCGCAGGTGGACCCATCGCCGGACGAGCGATCCGATCGCTCGGTAAAGTGGGAGGGCGAGACGAACTTTCCCGACGATCAGCCACGAGTCGTGCTGCTCAAAAACGGCGACTCAGCGACGGGGCAGACGCCGGCTGACGGTGGCCCGCCAATGCCGTGGGTGATCGTCTTTCTCGCGCTGGCCCTGTTGGCAACCGTTGCCATCGCAGGCTGGTTCCGTAGTCGCAATCGACCCCGTAGTGGTGGAACCGACGGCGAGACCGACGTCGCGTGGCGAGCAGACGGCTCGAGTGCTGCCGACTCGAGCATGACTGAGACGCCGCCGGAACTGTTGAGCAACGAAGAACGGGTGTTGCGGCTGCTCGAGCAACGCGGCGGGCGGATCAAACAGCAGGACGTCGTCTCGGAACTGGACTGGACCGAGGCGAAAACGAGTCAGGTCGTCGGCGACTTACGCGAGGACGACGAAATCGAGGTCTTCCGTATCGGTCGGGAGAACGTCTTGTCACTGCCCGACGACGAGTAAGTTCCCGTCCTGTGGCGGCGATGTAGCAGGTTTTAATACCGTGGGTTCGCAGTGTTCAGACAATGAGCCAGACCGTCGGCACCACGCTCGCCCTTTCCGGTACCGACGGGACCGTCGCTCGGCGACGACCGCGGCGATTCCGACCGGGCCTTTGAGCCCGTACTATACTCCTTCCCTGATCCGGTTCGTTTCAACGTTCCCGAAACTGCAGTATTTTCGGTTAGCAGTCGCTCTATCGATATTTTGCGGGATTGAAACCAATGAGCTTAAGTCCGTCCTGTGAGTTCACTCGAGTACGATATGACCCGCGTGGCACTTGCGTTTTCGGGCGGCCTGGACACGACTGTCTGTGTCCCGCTGCTCGAGGAAGAATACGGATACGACGACGTCATCGGCGTTACCGTCGACGTCGGCCAGCCGGCCTCCGAGTTCGACGAGGCCGAGGAAACCGCCGAAGCGCTCGGCCTCGAACACTACGTCGTCGACGCCCGAGAGGAGTTCGCCGACCTCTGTCTTGACAGCGTTCGCGCGAACGCGACCTACCAGGGCTACCCGCTGGGAACGGCGCTGGCTCGCCCGGTGATCGCAGAGGCGATCCTCGAGGTCGCAGAGGAAGAGGGTTGTACTGGCATCGCTCACGGCTGTACGGGCAAGGGCAACGACCAACTTCGTTTCGAGGCAGTCTGGCGTGACTCCGATCTCGAGGTCATCGCCCCCGTGCGCGAACTCGGGCTGACCCGCGAGTGGGAACAGGAGTACGCCGCCGAGAAGGATCTCCCTGTCGAGGGTGGTAGTGGCGGCGACTGGTCGATCGACACCAACATCTGGAGCCGCTCGGTCGAGGGCGACGATCTCGAGGACCCGAGCTACGTCCCACCGCGTGATATCTATGCGTGGACCGACGAGCCCGGCAGCGAGACCGAGGAAATCGACATCACATTCGAGAACGGCTACCCCGTCGCCGTCGACGGTGAGGAGTACGAGCCGGTCGAACTCATCGAGTATCTCAACGAGCTCGCCGGCAGCTACGGCGTCGGCCGCACCGACATGATGGAAGACCGCATTCTCGGGCTGAAGGTCCGCGAGAACTACGAACACCCCGGCGCGACGACGCTGCTCGCCGCCCACGAGGCCCTCGAGGGTCTCGTCCTCACCCAGGAAGAGCGCCAGTTCAAGACCCAGATCGACCAGCAGTGGTCCCAGAAGGCTTACCAGGGCCTGATCGACGCGCCGCTCGTGAGCGCGCTCGAGGGCTTCATCGCCGAGACCCAGAAACGCGTCACGGGTACGGTGACGATCCGCTTCGAGGGTGGCCAGGCCCGTCCGGTCGCTCGCGAGAGCGACTTCGCGGCCTACTCGGCTGAACACGCGTCGTTCGACACCGAGACGGTCGGCAAGATCACGCAGGAAGACGCCACCGGCGTCGCGAAGTATCACGGCTTCCAGCGTCGTCTCGCCAACGAGGCGATCGCTGCGAACGCCGACGACGAGGACGACGAGTAACCATGACCGAGGAGAGCGCTCACGGCGACGAGTGGTCCACTGGACCGCAGTCCTCGTCGGATCGCCGAGCCGACGGTGGCGAGTCCTGCCCCGTCCTCACTGATGGGGGCACCGACGACGAGGGGGTCGTTCGCCGGGACCGCTTCAGCGGCGGCCCTGCCCGGAGCTTCCTCTCCTCGCTTGCAGCGGACGAACGCATTTTCGGGGCAGATCTCGCGGTCGACCGCGCGCACACGGTCATGCTCGCCGAACAGGGGATCATCGACGACGACGTCGCCGGCGAGATCCTGACCGCCCTCGACGCGATCGAGGTCGACGGCCACGGCTCGCTGCCCGACGGCGAGGACGTTCACGAAGCCATCGAGACGGCCGTCATCGAACGCATCGGCGCGGACGGCGGAAAGATGCACACCGCACGCTCGCGCAACGACGAGGTCGCGGCCTGCATCCGCTATCGCTTACGCGAGGACGTTCTCGAGGCGATCGAGACGACGCTCGCGTTACGCGAGTCACTCGTCGACGTGGCTGACGAACACCAAGAGACGATTATGCCCGGCTACACGCATCTCCAGCCCGCCCAGCCGACCACAGTGGCCCACTGGGCGCTGGCCTACGAGGGAGCCGTTCGTCGCGACACCGAACGCCTGTGTGATGCCTACGCGCGGATCAACCAGTCGCCGCTGGGTGGCGCAGCATTCGCGGGCACGACGTTCGACATCGACCGCGAGCGCACTGCCGACCTGCTTGGCTTCGGCGGCGTCGTCGAAAACTCGATGGACGCCTCCTCGAGCCGGGATTTCCTGCTCGAGACGGTGCAGGCGCTGTCAACGCATGCGACGACGCTGTCGGGGCTCGCAGAAGACGTCATCATCTTCGCGAACCGCGGCTTCGTCGAACTGTCGGACGACTATTCATCGACGTCGTCGATCATGCCCCAGAAGAAGAACCCGGACACACTGGAACTCGTCCGTGCGGTCGCGGGCGATGCGGCCGGCAGCGTCCAGGGGCTGACGACGACGCTCAAGGGCCTGCCGCGTGCGTACAACCGTGACCTCCAGCGGGCGACGACCCACGCCTGGGAGACCGTCGACGCTGTAACGGAAGCCAGCGAGGTCGCTGCAGGCGCGGTCGCGACGGCCGACTGGAACGAGGAGACGCTGGCCGCGGAAGCCGGCGCGGGCTTCTCGACGGCGACCGGCGTCGCGGACCTGCTGGCTGCAAACGGGCTGCCGTTCCGCACCGCACACGAACTGGTCGCGATCGCAGCTGACAACGGTGCGGACTACGACGCACTCGAGGCTGCATCCCAAGAAGTCCTCGGCGACTCGCTCGAGGCCTACGTCGATCCCGACGCCGTCGCGGATGCACTCGACCCGGCCGAAAGCGTCGCGAGCCGTGACTCCCAGGGCGGTCCCGCCCCCGAGGCGGTTGACGACCAACTCGGGGCGGCCCGCGAGGCGCTCGCAACTGACGACGACGCACACGCCGAGGTGACCGCAGCGCTCGAGACGGCCTACGAGACGCTCCGGTCGGAGGTGAACGGCTATGTCTGAGGGCGTCGCTTGGCCGCCGAGGTTTCGGAGTGGTGACCGACCACTCCGACGGCGATCCCCGTACGGGGATGAATTACTCGCTTCATGATATGTCAAAGTAGAATTGCGGTGAAATGACGTCTACGGTCCGTTAGAGGGCAGTGCAGTTAGTATAATTTTGCTGTTAGGTTCGAAGGCTTTAAGGGATCGCGGCCCCCACGTGCGAGTACAATGACCGAATGCGTCGAGTGTGGGGCTGAACTGTCCCTGCACGACGATCTGGAAGTCGGAGAGATCGTTGACTGTACGACCTGTGGTGCCGAGCTGGAAGTCGTCGACACCGAGCCGCCAGTCCTCGAGCGAGCCCCCGAGCTCGAAGAGGACTGGGGTGAGTGACCTTGCAGACGGGCGCGACACCGGCCCGCGCTGTCTACACGACTCGAGGGGCTCGTAGCGAGTTCCTCACAGCCATTCAGAGGTGGCTCGCGTGAACGTAGGCATACTCTATTCACGGATTCGCAAAGACGAGAAGCTCTTGCTGAACGAGCTTCGCGAGCGTGATCACGAGGTCACGAAGATCGACGTTCGCAAGCAGACCTTCGATATTTCGGAGGCTCCCGAGGCGTTCGCCGATCTCGATATCGTCGTCGACCGCTGTCTCGCCACGAGTCGCAGCCTGTACGCCACGCAGTTCTTCGAGGCGTACGGGATTCCCGTGGTCAACAGCCACGAGACTGCGGACATCTGCGCCGACAAGGTTAAAAACAGCCTCGCGCTCGAGCAAGCGGGCGTTCCCACGCCAGCGACGAAAGTCGCGTTTACGAAAGAGACCGCGATGGAGGCCATCGAGGACTTTGGCTATCCGTGCGTCCTCAAACCCGTCGTGGGTTCGTGGGGCCGTCTAATGGCCAAGATCGATTCCAAATCGGCCGCCGAGGCGATCTTAGAGCACAAGGCAACGCTTGGCCACTACGAGCACAAAGTGTTCTACGTCCAAGAGTTCGTCGAGAAACCGGGCCGCGACATTCGCGTACTCGCAGTCGACGGCGAGCCGATCGCTGCGATGGTCCGCTCGTCGGACCACTGGATCACCAACGCCGCCAAGGGTGCGGAGACGGACGTCTTCGACCTCGACGACGACGCGTTGGACCTCGTCGAAAAGGCCAGCGACGCCGTCGGTGGCGGCCTGTTGGGTGTCGACCTCATGGAAACCGGTGATTCCTACACCGTCCACGAGGTCAACCACACCGTCGAGTTCAAAGCACTCGACGAGGCCGTCGAGACCGACGTCGCCGGCACCGTCGTCGACTGGCTCGAGCAGAAAGCCGAGGCAGCTGATCCGGAACTCGAGGTGAGCGCCTGATGGCGGCCGACACCGTCACCGCGACCGTCATCGGTGGCTCCGGCTTTACCGGTGGCGAACTCCTGCGCCTGCTCGAGGGCCATCCGAACGTCGAGCTCGCGGAGGTCACGAGCCGGTCGAAAGCCGGCAAGAGCGTCGGCTCCGTCCACCCGCCGCTTCGCGGGACGGACCTGCGCTTTACCGAACCCGACGATCTCGAGTCCGTCGACGTCCTCTTTGCGGCGACGCCACACGGCGTCTCGATGGGCCAGATCGACGAGTTCTTCGAGATCGCCGACACGGTCGTGGACCTCTCGGCTGACTTCCGCCTCGAGACCGAAGCCCAGTACGACGAGTGGTACGACGGCCACGAGGCACCGGAGTACTTGGAAAAGGCCGAATACGCGCTTCCCGAGATCAACCGCGAGAATCTCGCAGGAGCCGAACTGATCGCTGGCGGCGGCTGTAACGCCACCGCGACGATCCTCGGGCTCTACCCGCTGTTCGAACACGACATCCTGGAGGGCGGCGAGCAGGTCGTCGTCGACGTGAAAGTCGGTTCCTCGGAAGGGGGAGCCGGCGGCGGCGAAGCCTCGAGCCATCCTGAGCGCTCGGGCGTCGTTCGCCCCTATGCGCCGACGGGCCACCGCCACGAAGCCGAGATCGAGCAGTTCCTCGGCACCTCGGTGTCCTTTACCTGCCACGCCGTGGACATGATCCGCGGCGCGAGCGCGACGAGCCACGTCTTCCCGTCGGGTCCGGTCTCGAAGGGCGACCTCTGGCAAGCGTATCGCGGCTGCTACGAGGACGAGCCGTTCGTCCGCATGGCCGCCGGCGGCTCCGGCGTCTACCGCTATCCAGAACCGAAGTCGGTCGCGGGGACCAACCTCGCCGAAGTCGGCTTCGAACTCGACCCGTCGAACAAACGCATCGTCGTCTTCTCGGCGATCGACAATATGATGAAAGGCTCCGCGGGCCAGGCGGTTCATGCCGCCAACATCGCGCTGGGCTTCGAGGAGACGGCCGGACTCGAGTTTACGGGGCTCCACCCCGTGGGGGCGCCCTAGTATGACGGTAGTCGTCAAAATCGGTGGCGCACGCGCCGTCGATCCCGAAGGCGCACTCGCAGACGTCGCGAGCCTCGTCGACGAGGGCGAAGACGTCGTGCTCACCCACGGTGGTTCGACCGCCGTCGACGAGACCTTAGAGGAACTCGGCGAGGAGCCGACCTACGTCGAGACCCCCGGCGGCGTCGTCGGCCGTTTTACCGACGAACGCACCATGGACGTTTTCAAGATGGTGATGCCGGGCAAGCTCAACACCGATCTGGTCGAGAGTCTGCACAACGAGGGTGTCGACGCAGTCGGCCTCTCGGGCACCGACGGCAAACTACTCTCTGGCAAACGCAAGTCTGCCGTCCGCGTCAAAGAGGACGGCAAGAAGAAGATCAAGCGCGGCGACCACTCGGGAAAAATCGAGTCGGTCAACGCCGACTTGCTCGAGACGACGCTCGCAGGTGGCTACACCCCCGTCGTCTCGGTTCCGATCCTCGGCAAGGAGAAGTCGGGCGGCTACACCGCAGTCAACGCCGACGCCGACCGCGCCGCGGCCGCGATCGCCGGCGCACTCGAGGCCGACCTCGTCTTGCTGACCGACGTTTCGGGCGTTTATGAGGACCCCGACGACGAGGCGACCAAGATCGAGTCGGCTGCCACGCCAGAGGAATTCGCTGGCGTCAAAGACGCTGCCGAAGGCTTCATGACCAAGAAGGTCATGGCCGCCGAGGAGGCACTCGAGGGCGGCGCATCCTCGGTCGTCGTTGCGGACGCGAACGCGGACGAACCAATCTCGAGCGCACTTGCGGGCGAGGGGACGACCCTCGAGCCCGGCGTGCTCGAAGACGAAGACGACGCTGAAACGGAGGCTGCAGAATGAGCGATTTCGATTTCGTTTCTGGCAGCAAACCGATCGGCATCGAGCGCGGTGAGGGACCGTACCTCTACACGTCCGACGGGACGGAGTACATCGACGCCGGGGCAAGCTACGCCTGCACGCCGCTCGGGCACTCTCACCCCGCCGTCGTCGACGCCGTCACCGAGCAGGTTTCCGATCTGACATTCGTCGACTCGTCCTATCCCGTCCAGTCGCGCGAGGATGCCTACGCCGCGCTCGTCGCGTCGACGCCCGACGGGCTCGATCAGGCCTGGTTCTGTAACTCCGGCACCGAGGCCAACGAGGCCGCGCTGAAGTTCGCCCGGTCGGCGACCGGCAACTCGAAGATCGTCGCCGCGACCCGCTCGTTCCACGGCCGGACGATGGGGTCGCTCGCGGCGACCTGGAAGGACAAGTACAAGAAGCCGTTCGAGCCGCTTGCCGGTGACGTGGAGTTCGTCCCCTACGGCGACGGCGAGGAGCTCGCTGACGCCGTGGACGACGAGACCGCGGCCGTAATCCTCGAGCCGATTCAGGGCGAAGGCGGGATCAACGTCCCGCCCGCGGGCTACCTCGAGACCGCCCGCGAATGCACCGACGAGGCCGGCGCAGCGCTGGTCTTCGACGAGGTCCAGACCGGCATGGGACGGACGGGGTCGATGTGGGCCTGCCAGAACGCAGGCGTTGCCCCCGATATCCTCACGACCGCAAAAGGCCTCGGCAACGGCCTCCCGATCGGCGGCGTCGCGGTTCGAGACTGGATCGCCGACGGCGCGGCCTCGCACAATTCGACCTTCAGCGGCGGCCCCGTCGTCACCGCGGCGGTCCACGCGACGATTTCGACGCTGGTCGAGGAGGAGTGGCCCGCCCACGCCGCCGCGATGGGCGACTATCTCACGACGGAACTCGAGGCCACGCTCGGTGACGAGGTGCGCGAGATCCGCGGTGAAGGACTGCTCGTCGGCATCGAGTTGAAACGCGGGGCGAACCGCGTCGCCCGTGACCTGGCGATGAACCACCAGGTGCTGGCGCTGCCGGCGGGTCGAACCGTCCTGCGTCTGCTGCCGCCGCTGGTGATCGACGACGACGCGGCGGACCAACTCGTGGACGCGCTGGGCGCGGTCATCTCACCCGACTCCGAATCATGAACGCGAGCACGGGCGATCCGACGGACGTCTCGCTCGAGGAGGCTCGAGACCTGCTGGTCGACCTCGTCTCGATTCCCTCGCCGACCCGCGAGGAACGCGAGGCAGCCAAACGACTCGTGGACTTCTTCGAGGCCCACGACCGTGAGGTCTGGATCGACGCGGTCGGGAACGTCCGCGCGCCGGCGGACGATTCCGTCCTTCTGACCTCCCACATCGACACCGTGCCGGGAGACATTCCCGTCGAGGTCGAGGACACCGGCGACGACGAGATTCTCTGGGGGCGTGGCAGCGTTGACGCGACGGGCCCACTCGCCGCGATGGCGGCTGCGGCCGTCCGAACCGGCGTGTCCTTCGTCGGTGTCGTCGGCGAGGAAGTCGACTCGAAGGGGTCGCGCTATCTGGTCGACGACCGGGAGAGCCCGCCGGACGCCGTCGTCAACGGCGAACCCTCCGGAGCCGACGGAATCACGCTCGGCTATCGCGGCTTGATCGCCGGCACGTACGTCGCGACAAGCGAGTCCGGCCATACCTCGCGGCCGGACCCGAACGCGATCCAACACGCCGTTCGCTGGTGGTCGGCCGTCGAGGAGCGCTTCGAAGGCGACGAGTACGAACCGGTCTTCGAGCAAGTGACGACCAAGCCGGTCGACATCGAAGGCGGCGTCAGCGAGGACGGTCTCTCCGTCGAGGCGACGATGGACGTCCAGTTGCGCGTCCCGCCGGCGCTCGACGTCGAGACCGTTCGCGAAGCCGCCGAAGCCGAACTCGAGGTCGGGACCGTCACCTGGAAGGACAAGGTGCCACCGGTGATGATGAGCCCGCGAACGGAGGTCGCCCGGGCGTTCCGCGTTGCCATCCGCAAGGAAGGCGACGATCCGCGTCTGGTGCGAAAGACCGGCACCAGCGACATGAACATCTACGCCGGGGCCTGGGACTGTCCGATGGTTACCTACGGGCCCGGCAACTCAGACCTCGATCACGCACCCGACGAACGGCTCCCGTTGTCGGAGTTCGATCAGTCGGTGTCGATCTTAGAGCGTGTCGCGCGGACGCTCAGTGAGAACTGACCACTAAGTATTCGCAGACGAGTTATTATACTATGACGACAGATACGGACGAGACACAGCCGAGACATTTCCTCGACGTCGACGACCTCTCCGAGGCGGAACTGTTCGCAGTTCTCGACAGAGCCGACGAATACAAACGCGCCGTCGAGAACGGCGAGGACCACGCCGACCTGTCCGGACAGACCTTAGGGATGCTCTTCCAGAAGGCAAGCACTCGGACCCGCGTCTCCTTCGAGACGGGGATGACCCAACTGGGCGGGCACGCGATCTTCCTCGGGGAAGACGACATCCAACTCGGGCGGGGCGAACCGCTGAAAGACACCTCGCGTGCGCTCTCACGATACGTCGACGCGGTGATGGCCCGCGTCTTCAAACACGAGAACGTCGAGGTGCTCGCCGAATACTCGTCGGTGCCGATCGTCAATGGGCTCACCGACGACGCCCACCCCTGCCAGACGCTCGCGGACCTCCAGACGATCCGCGAACACGAGGACGGCCTCGAGGACGTCTCGGCGGCCTGGATCGGCGATGGCAACAACGTCGCCCAGTCGTTCGCGCTCGGCTGTGCCCTGACCGGCGTCGACCTGACGATTGCAACGCCCGCGGGGTACGAAGTCGACGACGCCGTCTTAGAGCGCGCCCGCGACCTCGGCGGCGATCCGACGACCACGACCGATCCCATCGAGGCGGCCACCGACGCCGACGTCATCTACACGGACGTTTGGATCTCGATGGGTCAGGAAGACGAACGTGACGTTCGCATGAACGACTTCGAGGGCTTCCAGGTCTCTGCGGACTTGCTCGAGCACGCCCCCGAGGCCTCGGTGATGCACTGCCTGCCGGCTCACCGCGGCGAGGAGATCACTGACGACGTCGTCGAGGGCGACCAGTCGATCGTCTTCGATCAGGCCGAAAACAGGCTTCACGCCCAGAAGGCGTTGTTGAGCTGGTTGCTCGAGTAGTCAGTCGATCACGAACGAAGTGAGTGATCGGTTTTTGGTCCAGATTTTTTCGTGAGTGGTGAGTGGAACGAACCCGAGCGAAAAAAGGTGGGCTGTAAAACAGGCTTCACGCCCAGAAGGCGTTGTTGAGCTGGTTGCTCGAGTAGCTGTTCGATCCCGCTTTTCCTTACTCGAGGGCTGCGTACACGATGCCGAGGACGAGTCCGTACGCGGCGTGGCCGACGAGACTCTCGACAGCGATGTTCGGGACGGCAGGTGCCAGTTCGAACCCGACCGCCGAGAGCCAGATCGGCATCACGAAGACGGCGAGGACCAGCCAGACCCCGACGCCGTAGCCGAGTCCAAGGAGTCCTGCCGTCGTCGGACTCGCGTCGGCGCGCCCCGTTGTGACGAGCAGCGCCGCGAAGACGACACCGATGACCGCGCCGTGGGAGAGGTGAACGATCGTTCCCGCAAGCCCGCCTTCGAGCCCATACATCGCTGGGATCGCCATCTCGAGGACGCCAGGCGTCTGGACCACCATCATCGCGCCGAAGACGATCGCGCCGATGATACCGCCGACAGTTCCTGCCTGCCAGGGCTCGAGTGCCGTTTCAGTTCGTTCGGGTCGTTTGGTTACTGTCTCTGATGCCATATGACATCACACACTCTGGGTCAGTGTAGCGGTATCCCGGTTCGGGACTCGTCATGCACAGCCGGTTCCCGGCGCTCGGTTTTGCCTGTCGGGGGTCTTTGAATTGCCCGCAGCGACCGGAGGGCCCAGCAGTTGGAGCGATGATACGAAGTTTCTTTGGACCAGCGCACCCACTCTCACGCGATGTCGAACCCGCTCCGGATCTCGGCTGGCGACCTCGAGGCGGATGCCATCATGGACGCGATCGAGGACGGACGACGGGTCGTGATTACGACGACAGCGGCACAGAGCGAGTACGAGGTGACGTTGCGATACGACGGCTCGGTGTACTACTGTGATACGCCGACGCGGCTCCACCGCCACGAGACCGAACGCGAAATGCGGACCTGCATCCGAAACATGGGCTACGGGGCAACAGCTGAGAATGCGTGACGACGGCGCGGCTGCACGTTCCGGCTGGCCGTGACGAGTATTTTGACGTTCGCGGCCGTACGAGCCAGTATGTCCGACACCCCCCAGCACCGCCTCGGGGAACTGATGGAGGAATCGAACCCCCAGTTCGAAACCGTACTGAGCTGCGTGTTCGGAATCGGGGATCACGAGACTCGGACCTACTTGACACTGTATTCTCAACCCGGCAGTACGATCGAAGAGTTGGCCGCGACGCTCGAGCGAGACCGGAGTACGGTCAACCGCTCGCTGTCGACGCTGCACGAGCGGGACCTCGTTCGCCGGGATCGACGGTTGCTGGACGGTGGTGGGTACATTTACCAGTATACTGCGATCGCGCTGCCAGACGTCAAAGAGATGCTGCACGAAGCGCTGGACGTCTGGACGGCGACGGTTCACGACGTGATCGACGAGTTCGACGAGACGATCGAGTAACCCACGTCATCGCCGAATCCACTCACTTTTTCCCTGTTGCATCCCTCCCATCCGATAATGAGTCTCAGTCTCTCGGCCGAGCAGCCTGACGAACCCGCCGACGCCGACGATGGCGTCTGGCTCGAGTGCATCGAGTGTGGCGAGACGTTCGCTCCCTTCGACGACGTTCGCTACACCTGTGATGAGTGTGACGGACTGCTCGAGGTTCGCTACGCCGAGTTGCCGACGTTCGACGATTTCGAGGGCCACGGCGTCTGGCGGTATGCCGACGCGCTGCCCTTTGCAGAAGGCGTCTCGATTCAGGAGGGTGCGACGCCGCTGTATGAGGTTCCTCGTCTCGAGGAATCGATCGGTGTCGAGACGCTGCGGATCAAACACGAGGGGATGAACCCGACGGGCTCGTTCAAAGACCGCGGGATGACCGTCGGCGTCCGCGTCGCGAAGGAACTCGGCGTCGGTCGGCTGGCCTGTGCGTCGACCGGAAACACGAGCGCTGCACTGGCCGCCTACGGCTCCCGCGGCGGCATGGAGACGCTCGTCCTCCTGCCCGCAGGGAAGGTCGCCGCCGGCAAGATCGCTCAGGCGAGTCTCCACGGCGCGCGCATTCTCGAGGTCGACGGCAACTTCGACGCCTGTCTCGACATCGTTCAGGAACTCGCCGCCAAGGGCGAGGCCTACCTGCTGAACTCGCTGAATCCCTTCCGCCTCGAGGGCCAGAAGACGATCGGCCTCGAGATTCTCGAGGGCTTCCTCGCCGATTACGACGCCGTTCCGGACCGGATCGTGCTGCCAGTCGGCAACGCGGGCAACACCTCAGCACTGTACAAGGCCTTCCGCGAACTCGTTCAGGCCGGCGAACTCGACGAGGACGACGTGCCCAAGCTGACGGGTGTGCAGGCCGAAGGCGCTGCCCCGATGGTCGAGGCGATCGAAAACGGCGCCGACGAAGTCCGGCGCTGGGACGATGTTGAGACGCGTGCAACCGCAATCCGGATCGGCAATCCGGTCAACGCACCCAAGGCCCTGCCCGGCATCCGCGAGACCGGTGGCACCGCGGTTGCGGTCTCCGACGAGGAGATCACCGAGGCCCAGCGCGACATCGCAGGTGAGGGAATCGGCGTCGAACCCGCCTCTGCCGCGTCGATCGCCGGCCTGCGCAAGCTCCGTGCCGAGGGAGTCGTTGACGACGATGAGCGCGTCGCCTGCCTGACGACGGGGCACCTGCTCAAAGACCCCGACGCTGCGGCCGCCGCCGGCAGCGAGCCCGAACCTGTGCCGGCCGACACTGCGGGCGTGCTCGCGAGCATCGCGAGCGAGCGCTCGTCGGAGTAGTGAACCGCCTCGGGGTCACGCCCCGAGGCACTCGCCTTGCTTATCTGTAGATCCGGGTGTGCTCGAGCACCTCTCGGAGTAACGTCCGTCGGGCGCACGACCCGCGTCAGACGTGTCTGACACCCGACTGACTGATCTTTTTCTCGCTCCCTGTGGACGTCCTATCGAGCCATGTCCGCCGAACAGGCCGACTCCGTCTCTCCCGCTGACGACCGACACCAACCGATCATCGTCGACGACGCGCTCGAATCGACCGCCCCGCGTGACCGGTTGATCACCGATTCGACACACCACCCAGCGTTGCGTTCCGCTCGGATCGAACGGATACGACTCTCCGCTCGCATCGCCGTACTCGAGCGGGCACTCGAGACAAGTAAGCGACGCCGACAGGCGATCGTCGACCAGTACGAACGACTGTTGGCTGAGCGGACGGATACGACGGGCCCCTCACCCTGCGAATCTCAATCGCAGTCACAGTCCGTACTGACGTGGCTCTTCGATCGATAGCTCTCTGCCGACTGTCGTTTCACGTCTCTCGTTCGTTCCTCTCTCCAATAGTTTAAATACTATTAGAATCAAATTGGATATAAGGGGAAATAACCAATGGCAGATGCCGATACAGCACCGGACTGCCCCGAATGTGACGGCAGATTACGGAAGCAGGGCACGGAAATCGTCTGTGAGGAGTGTGGACTCGTCTCCGCGGAAGACGAGATCGATCGCGGCCCGGAGTGGCGGTCGTTCGAGGACGACGACTCCGATCCGAGACGAACCGGGGCACCGCTGACTCGGTCGCGCCACGACCGTGGACTTTCAACGGAGATCGGATACGGCTCGCACGCAGGCACCAGCTCTCGTCTGACCGGCCGGAAACGGCGACAGATCGCTCGTCTTCGCCGCGAACACAACCGCGCACGGATCTCGTCGAAAGCCGAGCGAAATCAGGTGTACGGCTTTGCGGAAATCAGACGGCTCACTGCCTTGCTCTCGCTGCCGGAGTCCGTCAGAGAGCAGTCCTGTGCGCTGTTCGAATCCGCCCAGTCAGAGGGGCTCTTTCAGGGGCGTTCGCTCGAAGGATTTGCCGCCGCTGCGATCTATGCCACCTGTCGGACGCGCTCGATCGCCCGCACGATCGACGAAATCACTGCCGTTGCACGCGCTGACAATGCCGAACTCTCGGCTGCCTACGATGCGATGAACCGCGAGCTGGGGCTGCGGACGGGGCCGATCGACCCCGCACAGTATTTGCCACGCTTCGCTTCTGAACTCGAGCTCGGAACCGCCGTCGAGCGTCGCGCGCGAGAACACGTCGAGGCCCTACTCGAAGCGGGCCTGATCGGCGGTCGCAATCCCGGCGGCGTCGCTGCGGCCTGTCTCTACAAGGCGGCCGGAGAACGCGAGGCGTGGCCGTCGATCACACAGGCCGCCGCTGCCGAGGTCGCCGACGTCGCAGCAGTGACGATTCGGGCGACCGTTACAAATATCGACGAGCTCTGACGGCGGCTCGCTCAAAACGTCGCGAGACGACTCCGGTTACGTCGTCCGAAGCGTATCCGTACTCGGCTCGTAGACCTCGCCTTTCTGTTTGAGCTTGTCGATCTCGTGTTCGGCTTTCGACTGGTCCATACCGACCTCTTCGGCGCGTTCGAGGACGATATCGACCGGCGCACCGTCGTCGTACTCCTCTTCGATGTCGCTGATGAGTCCTTTGAGGTTCTTGATCCGGTCGCGTTGGGATTTCGAGGTGCCGGCCTCGACGATGTCCGCGTCGAACTCGCCGGTTTCGGGATCGACGCCGATGTCCTGGAGACAGGAGCGAACGATTTCGACGGACTGTTCGGCATCGCGCTGCTCGACCGTGTCCGAGAGGCGAACACGGGCGCTTGCCTCCGCAAGTCGAACCAGTGCCTCGAGTTTCCGCGCCGTGACGGGAACGGCAGCGTCTTCGTCGGTCCCCTTCGACCGCAGATCGACGTAGAAGTCCCGAATCGTTGCTTGGGCTGCGTCGGTCATCCGCGGATGACAGTTCTGCTTGGCGTAGGCGATATATTTGCGCAGGAGTTCGGCGTCGATCTCGGGATCGACCTGCTCGGTCATCTCCTCGATCTCGTCGTCACTGACCTCGAGGGAAGTCATCTCTTCTTGTTGTGTGGTCAACTCCCCTGCGTAATTGGTCGTCAAGATGTGTTCTGCGAGATTCCGGTCTTTCTCCTCGTCGGGCTGGTCAGTGACCGTGAAAATCAGATCGAACCGCGAGATGAGCGCTGGCTCGAGGTCGATCTGCTCGCCGATCGGTTCGTACTGATCGAAGCGGCCGTACTTAGGGTTCGCGGCACCCAGCAGCGAACAGCGCGATTTGAGAGTGGCGTTGATGCCAGCCTTCGAGACGGAGATTTTCTGCTGTTCTAAGGCCTCGTGCATGGCGGAACGGTCCTCGGAATTGTGGACGACCATCCCGTTCGCGATGAAGTTGTGTGTTCCCTCGACGGTAAGGTCATAGACGCGTGGCTGGTCTCGCGGTTCGATCTCCTCGAGAAGCGCCGATATCTGCTCTCGCTTCGCGTCGAATAACGATTCACAGACGGACTGGACGGTATCGAAGTTGTCGACATCGACGGCTCCCGAGAACCACCGTGAGATCGTTGATCCTGCGACATCCATCTCCGCTGCCACTTGCTGGAACGAGATGTCATACGTCTCGAGTTGCTCCTGTAATTCATCCCACGTTTTGGCTGGTTCGTCCGTTTCGAGCACGGAGCGCGCACGTTCTCGGATCGAATCGACGGTCGAAGCGCCGATTACATCCGCGAGTCGTTGTTCGAGAACTCGGATTCTGGTATCCGTGTGGTCGTGGGCAGCTACCGAGTGGACTGCAGTGACACGACGCCATTTCACATCGCTCTCGATCAACTTCCGAAGCGGCTCGAGATCAACCGACGCAGGCGTTGCGAGTAATTCACGTAGCCGGTTTCGAACCAGCTCTCGAAGATCTTCACTATTCCCCCATCGAGCAGATACCTGTTGCTGAGAAAGCGGCAGTTCTGCAGCCACCTCTCTCTGAGAGACGTGGTATCGCTCTCGGAGTTCTGCGAGACGTTCCCAGGACGTCTCGGAAGCGAGTTCGTCACGATTCTCGCTGGCTGCTGTTTTTCGCTCTTCGAACGTCTCGAGTATCGTTTCTGAGAGCCGAAGCGACGCGTTGGCATCTCCGTTTTCGAAGTTGCAGTAGGTCGCATCGCTCTGTAGCCCACACTCCGATTGATGGAGTCGGAGCGCACCACGTGCTTGTTCGAACAACTCACCACACTCGGGTAGCACGTCGAGAATCGTTCGAGTACCGGTCGTTCGGTCACAGGCCCGTTCCAGCGCACGCTGCTTTCGATTCAGGGTGAATCCGATGTGTCGATCGAACGCTTCGAGTGAGTGATCGGACGTGATCGCGAGAACGAATAGGTCTCGCTTGCCGTCGCGGGTTCGCGTCTGTATCTGACTCGAGATGCCGAACTCGAGCAGGAGCATCTTCGTCCCGAGAAGAAGCTCGTAGCTCGAGGAGGAAATCTTGACGACTCGGGTATCGACTGTCCCCTCCGAATCTGCGAGCGCACGAATGAACGCCGCTTTCGTCTCACGGGATGCATTGGTTACCGCTTGGGGGAGTCGTTTCCCGTCGTACGTCTCGAGGTTCGCGCCTGAATCGAGAAGGGCGTCGACGTATTGCTTCCCATGAACACGGATCGTTTCGACACCGTCATCCCGTTGCTCGCTCGGATGGCGAACAGTGTGTGTATCGAACGCCTCTTTGCACGCTGACTCGAAGTCATCCAGCAGTTCGTCTTCAGTGTTGGTAAAGCGGAATCCGTAGCTACCCGCTTCTCGGTCGTAGCAGACGTTCCCGTCACCGGCGATGTAACCCAAGATTGCGCCGTGAGCAGCGCTTATGTGACTGGGTTCTGCGTTCGTCTCAGCGGCGGGAAGGACGCTGACTCCACCATCGGTGAGTTCTGTCGGAACCGTCCCCGGCACGTACACCCAGTCATCTTCGCGAAGCTGCTGAGCTTGCCGTTCTTCGCGTTTGCCGTCCGCCAGAACGAAGAACGGGTGGTCTGCCGTCGTCGTGAGCTGTTCTCCGCTCTCCAGTTCGACGTTCCACAACTCATCCGGCGCGTTGTACTCGTGGATCGCGAGAACGTCACGTTTGACGATAGCTCCGTCGTCAGTCATCGTCCAGACGTCCGCATCGACATCACGAATCGTCCGACCGTTCTCGAGGTCTTCGACCGACCCGTCTGCTATCGCGTCGTGTGCGAGTTCCCGAATCGGCTTGATCCCACTCCCGGTGTGTACCAAGGTATCTCCTGTGACACACCGCATCTTATCGAGCTCGTCGACCGCTGCGATTCCCTGATCGGCGAGGACGAGCGCGCCAGCCTCGAGCGTCCACTGCTGGCCGTCCCCGAAGTCGTCGCGGACGGCGGCGGCTGTGAGACCTGCCGAGGACGATCCCTTGCCTGAGGTGTAGACCGAGCGGGGTGCGATGTTCTGGATGTAGCCCAGCATCTGCGATTTCCCAGTCCCCGGATCACCGATCAACAGCATGTGCAGGTCGCCTCGAATCCGCGAGCCGTCGGGCAACTGCTTGGTCACGCCCGAGAACAACTGCAGGATCATTGCGAGTTTCTCCTGCTCGTAGCCATAGATCGAGGGCGCGATGGAGGCGATCATCTTCTCGTAGACATCGTCACGGTTGGAAATCTCGTAGATCTGCTTCTTGTCCTCGTCGGTGATGTCCATGTCCTCGAACTGTTCTTCGTCGATATCGACGGACATCCCTTCCATGTAGAAGTCGAAGACGGGCGATTTGTCCTGGTTGTCGCCCTGTTGCTCGAGGCGGAGGACGCCGGTCGCGGAGACGTGGTCGCCGGGGGTGACCTCGCCGGTGATGTCGTCTTCAATGTGGACGTCGAGCGACTGGGGGGTTTCGCCGCCGCGCAGTCCCTCGGGGCTTTCTTGGATGCGCAGTTTTTGGGAGTCGACGAACTCGGACTGGTCGAAGTTGATGCGGAAGGGGCCCTGTCGTTCACAGCCCTGACATTCGTGGGGTTCCTGGAAGTCACCGCTTGATTGCGGGACGCGTGTGAGGGTGCCACAGAGCTGGCACTCGAAGGCTGCTTCCTCGATTTTGGGGCGGACGTCGGTGGCTTTGCGGACGATTCCGTGGACCTGCACGAGGGAGTTCATATCCGGCGCGCGGATCTCCCGGATCTCGGGGGACTCCGTCTCGGGGAGATTGCGGATCCGGACGTGTGCCTGTCCAAGGCTGACGTCGATCGGGAGATCGTACAGTCGCAGCGCTTCCTCGGCGTAGCGCTGGAGCTGTTCGGGCTGGGCGATGAAGTCGTCCGCGAGGTCGGGATCGAACCGGTAGAGATCCTGCCAGTCGACGTGCAGCGACCGCTGCTCGTTGGGATAGCGTTGGGCAAGCTGTTTGATCTCGTTGTCGTAGTAGTTGCGGAAGAACTGCTCGAAGGAGTCGACGAGTTCTGAGTTGCCCGCTTGCGCCATTGCACCGTCCTAGGGCTGCCATCGGGTATAAATGGTTGTAAACGAGGACGAAGCTGAACGGCTCGAGGCATCGACCGCTGCGAGCGGTCAGCGAGCCGCTATCGTACGCAGACGGGCTCGAAAGAGCACACGACGATGCGTTCGGAGCTTGGCACCCGCGACTGGAAGCACTGCTGATAAAACGAGTTTATTGCCGTCAGTGGCCGCTGTTGTCCGACAGGGCTGTACTATTGCTTCCACGGAAGGCTTCATTGGTTGGTCCCCACTACATAGGATTGAGGTGATCCCAACGAATAGCGAGATGATCCGTACACAACTCGATCCTCACTGTGGTCAGTCTAATCGTACTCCGTGTGGATCCTGTTGACTGTTTCCACAGAACACCTCACCCCCCGAACTCATAGTTTCGTTCTCTGCCGTCGGTTTCGATGTCGCCCGCTAGTCAGTACTACTACTCATCACACCGATCGCAGTAGCCGCCAGTCACGGAGTTGTGCTGTAAAAAGCTGTCTGAGCATCCCAGAGCCATCGCTGGCGGTCTTGCTCACAGCAGAACTATGGGATCGCCCGGATTTGAACCGGGGTCACGGGCACCCAAGGCCCGAAGTATACCAAGCTAACCCACGATCCCGTACATATCGATATCGCCCCCACACCATAAAGCGTTTCGTTATCCTGCTGCCCGTCGTCGTATGGACTGCCACGCTCGAGGCGGCCACTCTCTCCCTTCGAGACAGTCATCGGGAACCGACAGAACGGTTTTGCCCGATGCCGTGATAGCGCTCCTATGACCGGACTCGAGTTGCTGTTTTTGATTCTCGCCCTGGTGCTCGTTCTCGGTGCGGCACAGCTCATTGCGGTTGCCAGACCCTTCATTATCAACGCGGTGGGCGGGCTCGTCGTGTTGTACCTCGCCCAGGTCGGCTTCGGCGTCACGGTGGCGGTGTCGCCGCTGACGATCTTGATCGTCGCAGTCGGCGGTGTACCGGGCTCGGTGCTCGTACTTGCACTGTCGCTGTTCGGAATCGCGTTCGTTCCGTGACCGACGAGTCATCTTGCCTGCTGCCTTATCGTTCTGGCCGCCAAAGCGGGCGTAAAAACGATCGTGGCTGGACTCGGCGCGTACCGAGCGCGACTGGCGCGATCAGCGATCCTCGTCGCGCAGTTCGATGTCCGCGACGAGTTCGTAGGGGTGGGCGTCCTTGCGAATGCCATCGATGAGCGTAAACGCCTCGCCGGGCTCTAAGAAGTGTTCCGTGACCACGCGACCGAGCGGTGTGGGTTCGAAGCCGTCGATGAACTCGTACTCCAGGAGTTTGCCGATAGCGTGTTTCGTCGGCACGTCGCCGATCATGCGGTCGTTGAGCGCCTTTGCGGCTTTGCCGCCGACGGTGACGTTCGCCAGCGTCTCCTCGACTGCGGCGGCCTCGTCGTAGTGGGTCATCACCGATTCCATCTCGCCTTTGAGGAGTTTGAACGCGACTTCGTCCTCGGACATCTCCATCGAGTTGTGGTATGCGCAGTCGGGTTCGACGAGGACGTATACGGTCCCTTCATCGTGATAGTCAGGTCGACCCGCGCGGCCGAGCATCTGGTGGAATTCTTGCACCGAAAGCCACTCGATGCCCATCGCCAGCGAGTCGAAGATCACCTGCGAGGCCGGGAAATCGACACCTGCAGCGAGTGCGGCAGTCGTCACGACCGCGGCGAGTTCCTGCTCGCCGAACTTACGTTCGACCTCCTTGCGCCGTTTGTAATCGAGGCCGGCGTGATAGGGCGCAGCCGAGTACTCGAGTTTGCGTGAAATCTCGTGACACCGTCGCCTCGAGTTGGTGAAGATGATCGTCTGCCCGCGATACCCCTTCGAGGATTCGGTGTCGAACGCGCGTTTGACGAGTTTGTTCTCGACGCGGACTTTTTCTTGGCCGTCGGCGAACGTGACGTGACGTTCGATCGGCACCGGCCGCTCCTCGAACTCGATGAGTGTCGACTCGAGAGCCCCCGCGAGCTGTTCGGGGTTGCCGACCGTCGCCGAGAGGTAGACCCACTGCGCGCCCTGGTAGTCGTCGCGGCGCTTCGCGCGTTGCTCGCAGGTGTACTTGAGCCGCGAGATGAGCCCGTCCAGCCGGTGGCCTCGCTCCTCCTCTTTGAGGGTGTGGACCTCGTCGATGACGACGGTGCCGATGTCACCCATGTCCTTGCCTGTCCGCAGGGCGTGGTCGATCCCCTCGTAGGTGCCGACGATGACGTCGGCGTTGGGATCGAACTGGTTGCCGTTGTCGGCGATCCGGCTCGCGCCCACGCGAATGGAGACGTCGACGAGGTGGCCGTATTCGTCCTGGAAGTCCTCGTACTTCTGATTGGCCAGGGCCACCAGCGGCACGAGAAAGAGCATCGTCCCCTTGCCGTTGAGCACGCGGTTGATGCCGGCCATCTCGCCGACGAGGGTCTTCCCGGTCGCCGTCGCCGAGACGACCATTTGGTCCTCGCCGTCGAAGAGGCCGTTTTCGACCGCGAGGCTCTGGACCGGCAGCAGGGTCTCGAACCGGTCCTCGAGCAGGTTCTGCAAGCCGGGATGCAGGTTCAGCGAGTCGATCCGGACAGGGTCGACCTCGTCGGTCGTCGCCGAAATCGTATCGAACTTCGTCAGATCGGGATCGAGTCGGCCCTTGAGCAGGTTGACGATCCGTTCTAGGTCCTGGACCTCGAGCATGAGGTCCTCGAGACGCTCTTTGGCCGCGCCAGTGACCGCACCACTGCCCGAAAACGACAGCTGGCGCTCGAGTTCCTGGCGGGCACAGTCCCGACAGATCCAGTCGTTGTCGTCTTTGATAGCCGTCTCGGTCGTGATCGGCGAGTACCGGCCCGCGGAGGCACAGTAGCGGCAGGTCCGGACGGTCTTGGCTTTGTCTTCGAGCTGGTAGCCCGCGAGCATCTCGGTGAGTTCGCGCCGTCCCTCGGGTGAGGTTTGCTCGGAGATGCGGATGCGTTTGGCTCGACGGGCGAGCTCGACGAACTCGTCGGGCTGGCGGGGCTCTTCGCTCGAGCCGTCTTTGAGCCGGAACTTCGCGGGGCGGGGACCGGCCGAGGTTTCCGAGAGTCCGAGCTTCGCTCTGAACAGCCGTTTGCCGTCACGTTCGACGACGATCAGGTAGTCGTCGCCGGTTTCGTGACAGAAGATCGTATCGACCTGCTGGACCTGCTTCGACACGGCCACGAGTAGGGCGTGGCAGTATTTCAGCGGTTCGGACTGACTCGAGCGGACCGCTTCGACGCTATTCGTTCGTGTCTCGACTCGCCTTGCTACGGCTCTCCGGTGTCCAATGCTTCCGCACCTTCGAGCATTAGCCCCTTCCAGGTGTAACCGCGTTTGTTTTTGATCTCTTTCAACCGCTCGTACTGTTCGTCGTCTACCTCGAACCGAATTGATTTGCT
>NZ_AOIT01000053.1 GCF_000337475.1 Natrinema limicola JCM 13563
ACGTCCTACGCGAAGGACGCGCTCAAGAACTACGTCCCACAACTCCGCCGGACATACAACGCGTCGGAACTCGAAGACGACCATCCGGTCCGGTTCACCAACCGGGGGTTCCGAATCGATCACTCTGACGAGCGAACGCACGAGTTCTGCTGGCGCGTTCCGCAGGCCGGACGTGGCAACGCCTTCTGGATTCCACTTCGAATCAACCCCGAACAGGAATCGCTCTGGTTCGACCTGCTCGACGAGGATGTGACGGTTGGGGAGTTNGGCAACGCCTTCTGGATTCCACTTCGAATCAACCCCGAACAGGAATCGCTCTGGTTCGACCTGCTCGACGAGGATGTGACGGTTGGGGAGTTCCGACTCCAACAGCACCGCACGAATTGGGTGCTGCACGTCACCGTCGAGTACGAGGTCGCCGACCCAGAGATCCCGGACGACCCGACCCGAATTGGTTTCGATATCGGTGAGTCCAAGCTTCTGACGGGCTGTGCCTGTCAGAACGATACTCCGACTCAACCGTACATCTACNGAGCAGTGGCGCGTGGACGAACGCTTCGACCACTACCAGAACGCCCTGACGGACATCGTCGAGAAGGCGTCTCGAGAAGCCGTCGAGTATGCTGAGTCCTTTGACGATCCAGTGATCGTGCTCGAGGACCTGTCGTATATCCGTGAGAATCTGGATTACGGGAAGTACATGAACCGGCGCTTGCACTCGTGGGCATTCGCCCGACTCACCGACCGTATCGAGGACAAGGCCCTCGAAGCCGGTGTCCCAGTCGAATACGTGAACCCGCGTTACACGAGTCAGACGTGNGCCCGACTCACCGACCGTATCGAGGACAAGGCCCTCGAAGCCGGTGTCCCAGTCGAATACGTGAACCCGCGTTACACGAGTCAGACGTGCCACGCTTGCGGTCACATCGGCCGTCGTGGGGCGCAAGCTGAGTTTACGTGTACGAACGCGGAGTGTTGGGTGACGGAGTATCAAGCGGATATCAATGCAGCAGCGAACATCGCTGGTCGCGTTGACCCGTGGGGAGAGAGCGTTCCTTGGAAACCGGAACGCGATGACTCGCCACGGGATGGGAGCCGTTGTNCTTGCGCTCTTTGAGTCCTGAAATCTCCCTCGACGCGAGGCTTCCCTTGTAGGAAGCCCCGTCCTTTAGGACGGGCGAGGATGTCACACGGTGAATCCTGACAAGATGCCCAAGGCTGACAAATGTATTCCGGTAACCGAAGAAACACACGAGCAACTCCATCGACTCAAGGGAACGAACCAGACCTATAATGAACTCCTCCGAGAACTGGCTCAGGAACGCAACCGCAAAGAGCTCCAGCAGAAGGCCCGCGAGGTCGAACAGAAGGTCGCCGACGAACTGACGTCGCTGGAAAATGTCTGAGTACCGGGTGCTACTCGCAGTCTCACGAGGTCTCCTCGAGTTGCTCTCGAAGAATCGTCCGATGACACCGCTTTTTGTCAGTGTTCTCGTAGCAGACCAAGGCTAGTGATTCGCCGGCCGAGAGCCGATCTTCGAGCTCTGACAGTACTGCTTGCGCTTCGGCCGACTCCTCAAGATACGCTCGATACGCCGCGTCGAATCCGACCTGCTCCCACGCGGCGTTGTGGGCACCTTCCTCACAGAACCCCTGCAGCTTCATGTCAGCTTCGGCGTCACGAAACGCCTCGAGCAGGTCGGTCGGTGGCCCGAGTTCGGGCTGATTCTCATCGACGGCTGCGTAAAACCACCCGGTCGGTTGCCGAACGACGCCGACGCGAGTTACGTCCGGCGGCAGATCGGCCAAATCGTGCTGGATGGCAGCGACGTATGTGTCTGTGAGTTCGCCCCATGACATAGCGTGACTCTACTCTCCCTGCAGTTATATACCGTGACGGATCGAATCGCCGCTGTTCAATGGCTCGCGACAGCGAAGATCCGAACGCCGACGTCCAGTACCATCTCGAGGTCGGCCCCGACGACGTGGCAGACACCGTGCTGTTGCCCGGTAATCCCGAACGACTCGAGAAAATCGTCGCGTTCTGGGACGACCACGAGATTCGGGCCCACCACCGCGAGTATCGGACGGCGACGGGCACGTGCGAGGGGACGCCGATTTCGGTCACCTCGACTGGCATCGGTAGCCCGTCGGCGGCGATCGCCGTCGAAGAACTGGCTCGCGTGGGCGTCGAGACGATGATCCGCGTTGGGTCATGTGGGGCGATCCAGCCGGAGATGGCCGTCGGCGATCTGGTGATCACGACCGGTGCGGTCCGTCAGGAGGGAACCAGCGACGAGTACGTCCGCGAGGACTACCCGGCCGCCGCGGATTACGAGGTTGTTTCCGCACTCGTTGCCGCCGCCGAACGACTCGGCTACGACTACCATACCGGTGTCACGATGAGCGCAGATTCGTTCTACGCCGGACAGGGTCGACCCGGCTTCGACGGGTTCGAAGCCGCCGGCGCTGACGACTTGGTCGACGATCTCAAAGCGGCGAACGTCAAAAACATCGAGATGGAGGCGAGCGCGATTCTCACGCTTGCAAACCTGTACGGTCTCCGTGCGGGTGCAGTCTGTACCGTTTACGCCAACCGCGAAACCGGCGAATTCAGAACCGAAGGCGAATCGCGGGCCGCCGAGACTGCGACACTCGCGACCCATCTCCTGGCGAAAATGGATGCCGTCAAACGCGAGGCCGGCGTCGACCGCTGGCACGCCGGTCTCTCGCTCGAATAGTCCTTCCCTTCCTTACTCCCGAATACGGACGATCCCGTCCTCGAAGACCTTTCGATTCGGGACGATGTATTCCTCGGAGTCATCTTCGATCTTGGTGACGAACAGATCGACCTCTTGGACGATCCCTCGCTGGTCGCCGATCCGAACCTGATCACCGATCCCATAGGGCTGGTTGAGCAGCAGGTAGATCCCCGCTGCACTCGAGACGAGGAAATCCTTGAACGCGACTGTGCCGACGATGACGACGCCAACGGCATAGACCGTCAGCAGGATCAGCAAGGCGAGGACGTGGACGCCGATTTGGCCAAGTGCGATGATGAAGGTGACGTACAGCACGGAGTATTTGACCAACTTCGGGATGATCGATACTTCAGGGAGCTTCACGCCGCGCAGATACTCGCTGACGACGAGTTCGGACTTGTCCGCGACGATGAACCCGATGATGAGCACGAGGACCGCAATAAACAGCTGTGGGATAAACTCCGTCACCCGAAGCCAGAAGGCGTTCGTATCGAGCAGTTGCGCGATGTGGATCGCCGTAAGGACTGCGATACCGTAGATAAACCACGAACTCAGTCGGGCGATAATCTCGACCGTCGAGGTGCCAAGCGACTGGGCGGTCCGCTCGAACGGCGTCCCCTCGACAGCGTCCGGAACACCCGACGCCGAGAGCAACTCCTCGTTGAGTCGGCCGACGAAGTACCCGACGATGAGCCCGAGCGCAAGCACTGCCGCCGCGATGACCGCCGGCTCATTGAGCAACGACTGCCAGACTACCATATCAGTACGCCTCCGGGTCGACCTCCAGGATGAGTTCACCGCCTTTGAACGCTCGGACGAGCCCGTCGCTCTCCGAAAGCACGATCGCGATCGCGTTTGTATCCCGCGTGATCGCGCCGCCAGCCATGTGACGTGCACCCAGCCCCTTCGGAATGTCGACACCCTCCGCAGAGGGCTCTAAGTAGCGATACGCCGAGACGATCTTGCCCGCATCCGAGATGACGAACGCGCCGTCGAGTCGCGAGAATTCCTTTAACATCACGTTGACGATCGGATCGCCGACGTGGACGTGGGACTTCTCGAAGGGGTTGTACGACAGGGGCCGGGACTTGTTCATCACCTTCCCGGCGTCGCCGACGACGAACAACGCGCCCACCGGTTTTCCCTTCTGCCCCTTCTGTCCCAGTTCGATCGCCAGCTCGAGGACCGCCTTGACCACCTCGGGGTCGGCACGGGATTTGGCGAAGAGATCGTAGATCCCCGTGTGGGATTCTGCGTCCGCACGAACCCGCGAGATCGTATCGATCCCGTCGCTGAAGGCGCTGGTCGCACAGAGGAGTTCGTCGCCATCCTCAATGACGTCCTGTTCTAACGCCCCCTCGAGACCAAACCGGATCCGCTCGGTGACGTCCTCGAACTCGAGCGGCAACTCGACGAACGTTTCCGCGCCGACGCTGTTTTCGGTGCCGACAACGATCACGTTCAGGTCCTCGACGGCTGCGACCTGTTCGTAGTAGGAGCCGCTGGGCGAAAAGAGGGCCACGCCATCCACACTCGCAAAGAGATCCCCAAACACGTCGTCTAACCCAGCCATTGATACTACAACTCGTTCCTGCGCGAATAAGCGTTATGGGGTGTCTGACGCACGTCTTTCGATTATCGGTCGTGGCGGTCGAATTCAAGTCGGCTGTCGAACCGTGGCCGGCACTCCCTGTCGGGCGATCGATCGCTGGACGCTGGCTCGAGCGCTGTGACTTGCAGAGTTCGAACCGGCCGGCGATGCTTCTCCGCGAGAAACTGTTTGGAGAAACATGCGCGGGACCGGATTCGAACCGGCGGACCCCTACGGGACAGCGTCCTAAGCGCTGCGCCGTTGGCCTAGCTTGGCTACCCGCGCTCGTCTTCGCCTTTTGCCGAATCGAGTAAGTACCTGTCGGTCCGCGTTAGCAACGAGTCACTGATTCCTCCGGCGACCAATCCGGTGGTACGATGTACGTCACGTGCTCGGGATCTCGCGACTGATGTAACTCAGCGGCCTCTTCGGCGAGCGCCCGATCCTGATAGGGCATCTCGAGACCGCAGCCAGTACAGACGAGTTCACACGTTGGCTCTGTCATGGGCGTCGTGGACCGCTACCGACCGCTGGCGTTGCGCCCTGATCCGGTCGGCAACCGGTTTAGTAGGCGTCTTCTAGTGCAATCCGTGGTGAACGGCTGTGCTACTGATCTGTTCGTAGCACACTGTTGCGGGCGGTAGTGTCGAATTGGGGCGCGATGGACACGGATCGGACGGGCCCACACGTTTATTTTATCCGACCCGATAGGCGACGTATGCACAGCGCGCGTGACCGCATCGAGTACGAACCGTGGCTCGAGGAACTCTCGGAGATCGCCGACCGGCTGGAGCTGTCGACGGAGGCGCGGTCGTGTGCGGCCGATCTCTTTCTCGCCGACGTTCCCGACTCCGATCGATCGAAGCAAGCGGTGTTGGCCGCAAGCGTGTACGCCGGCTCACTCGTCGCCGGTGACGGTCGCACCCAGAGTGCAGTCGCCGACGCCGCGGACGTCTCCCGGCTATCGATTCAGTCCCGCTGGAAGGACCTGCTCGAGTCGGCAGGGCTCGAACCGCCGCGCTGGTAGCCTGTAACGACCCCGTACAACTGCCACGGCTGACGCTCTGAGACAACGATTGGCGTAAGTATCTGCTACGAGATCATTCCTGCGTCGGAGAGACACGTCAATCGTCGTTACGAACAGCGCCATGCTCGTCGATCTCGCCGTTGACGATCCGTGTACTCGAGATGATGTCGCCGTCCTCGGCGAGGACGTGCGGGACGACGACGACCTCGAGCGGGTCGTGGCCGCGCTCGCGGCGAATCTCGTTGATCCGTGCGCCGCCCTCGCGGGTTTCCGGAGAGACAACGAGGTAGTCGAACTGTGGTTCCGTCGCAATCCCCGTCGGCGACTCGAGTTTGCGAATCGCGAACTCGCGGTCGTACTCGGCCGCGATCGACTCGAGTTCGGCCGCAAGCGTCTCCGTTCGCTCGTCGTACGACCGTACCTGCCGATCCGAGTCCCGTGTCTTCGGCGCGAGTTCGTCGCTGGTCAACCCGACCGTCACGTCTCCGAGCTCGAACGCCCGTTCGAACAGCCGCCGATGACCGTCATGAACGGGGTCGAAGGTCCCACCAAGCGCGACGTCCATACCCCACGTCACTCTCGCGGCCCGTATAAAACGGTCGAATTGCTGTGTTTTCTCGCTCACACTCTCGGCTCTCAGTTTCGCCCTTGATATTCGACGATCGTCGATTGTCCCCTTCACATTGTTTTTAGTGGTCGCCGACAGTGTCCCCAATATGGGATTAGACGAGGACGCACTGGAGTACCATCGGACGGATCCCCCAGGCAAGATTGAGATTTCGACGACGAAACCGACGAATACGCAGCGTGATCTCGCGCTTGCGTACTCGCCGGGCGTCGCCGCGCCGTGTCTCGACATCGATGAGGACGAAACCGACGCCTACAGTTACACGGCGAAGGGCAACCTCGTCGGTGTCGTCTCGAACGGGTCGGCCGTGCTCGGACTCGGTGACATCGGCGCACAGGCCTCGAAGCCCGTCATGGAGGGGAAAGGCGTCCTGTTCAAGCGGTTTGCCGATATCGACGTCTTCGATATCGAACTCGACGAAGCAGACCCCGACAAACTGGTTGAGGCCGTCAAGATGATGGAGCCGACCTTCGGCGGGATCAATCTCGAGGACATCAAAGCCCCCGAGTGTTTCACCGTCGAGGAACGCCTACGCGAGGAGATCGACATCCCGGTCTTCCACGACGACCAGCACGGCACCGCGATTATTTCCGGTGCAGCGCTGCTCAACGCCGCCGACGTCGCGGATAAGAACCTCGACGAACTCGAGGTCACGTTCTCGGGTGCGGGAGCGAGTGCGATCGCGACCGCCCGATTCTACGTCTCGCTTGGCGTCCAGAAAGAGAACATCACGATGTGTGATTCGACGGGGATCATCACTGAAGAACGCGCTCAATCGGGTGACGTCAACGAGTACAAACAGCAGTTCGCTCGTGACGTCCCCGAGGGAAGCCTCGCGGACGCAATGGACGGCGCGGACGTCTTCGTCGGCCTCTCGGCCGGCGGCATCGTCAGTCAGGAGATGGTCGCGTCGATGGCGGACAACCCGATCGTCTTCGCGATGGCCAATCCCGACCCGGAAATCGGCTACGAGGAAGCCAAGGCGGCCCGTGATGACAACGTCATCATGGCTACTGGCCGCTCGGACTACCCCAATCAGGTCAATAACGTCCTTGGGTTCCCCTTTATTTTCCGCGGCGCACTCGACGTGCGCGCGACGGAGATCAACGAGCAGATGAAAGTCGCCTGCGCCGAGGCACTGGCCGAACTCGCACGCCAAGACGTGCCCGACGCCGTCGTCAAGGCATACGGCGACGAGCCACTGCAGTACGGCCCCGACTACATCATCCCCAAGCCCGTCGATCCGCGCGTGCTCTTCCGCGTCGCACCAGCGATCGCCGAGGCTGCGATGGAATCCGGTGCTGCCCGCACCGAACTCGACTTAGAGGAGTACGAAGAAGAACTCGAGGCCCGGCTGGGCAAGTCCCGCGAGATGATGCGCGTCGTCCTCAACAAGGCCAAGAGCGATCCCAAGACGATCGCGCTCGCAGAGGGCGAAAACGAGAAGATGATCCGGGCGGCCTACCAGATCCAAGAGCAGGGAATCGCCCTGCCGATCCTCATCGGCGACGAAGACGAGATCAAGGGAACGGCTGCGAACCTCGGTCTCGACTACGATCCGCAGGTCGCTGATCCGTCCGTCGGCGACTACGAGGAGTACGCCGACCGACTCCACGAGCTTCGCGCACGCAAGGGAATTACGCGAAGCGAGGCCGGCGAACTCATCGAACACGATACGAACTACTTCGGGAGCGTCATGGTCGAACAGGGCGACGCCGACGCCTTGCTATCCGGACTCTCCCATCACTACCCGTCGGCACTCCGACCACCGCTGCAGGTGATCGGTACCGCTGACGACGTCGACTACGCGGCGGGCGTCTACATGCTGACGTTCAAGAACCGCGTGATCTTCATCGCCGACGCGACAGTCAACCAAGCGCCCGACGAAGACGTGCTCGCGGAAGTCACCAAACAGACCGGAAAACTCGCACGCCGGTTCAATGTCGAACCCCGCGCAGCCCTGCTCTCGTACTCGAACTTCGGCAGCGTCGACAACGAAGGAACACGCAAACCGCGCAAGGCGGCCGCGATGCTCCGAGAGGACCCCGAAGTCGACTTCCCCGTCGACGGCGAGATGCAGGCCGACACCGCCGTCGTCGAGGATATCCTCGAGGGCACCTACGGCTTTTCCGACCTCGACGAGCCCGCGAACGTGCTGGTCTTCCCGAACCTCGAGTCAGGGAACATCGGCTACAAGCTGCTCCAGCGCCTCGGCGGTGCAGACGCGATCGGTCCGATGCTGGTTGGCATGGACGAGCCGGTTCACGTCCTCCAGCGCGGCGACGAAGTCAAAGACATCGTGAACCTCGCGGGTGTGGCAGTCGTCGACGCCCAGAAAAACTAGACGTGTGAGCGAGGAGGCCGCCGACCGTCGGGACGAAACGTCCGACCGAGAGGGCGAGATAGCCGACGGGCCGCGGTTCTCCAGACGCCAGCTGCTCTGTACTGCCGGCACTGCTGGCATGGTGGGTCTTGCCGGCTGTTCTGGACGACCGTATCGCTCGAGACCCGAGTGTTCGCCCATCACTGCCGCGATGAATACGGACGGATACGTCCCGCTTCCGGCAGACGACGACATCTCGATGTTTCGCCGTGGCCTGCGCCGGTATGGTTACTACCCCAACGAAACCGTTCCCTCGTCCGTACGCGTCGATTGGTCGTTCCCAGTCAACGGCATCGGCCACACCGCGGCCAAGTCGACGCCCCGGCCGACGCCCGACGGCGAGACGATCCTCATTGCCGGCGATACCGGGACGATTCACGCCGTCAGGCCAACCGGCGAGCGCCGCTGGACGCTCGAGACGGGAGCCGGTCGCAGCCTCGGCTTTCATGGCACGCCAGCGATCGTCGGCGACACCGCCTACATCGGCGGCTACGACGGCGAACTCTACGCTATCGATATCCCGTCGGGGACCATCGTCTGGCACACCCGACTGCGCGAGTTCGGCGGCTCGATCGCGATCGGCTCGAGTCCCGCCTACATCGATGGCAATCTCTACCTCGTCGCGGAGTACAAAAACCCCGCCAAGGGCGCATTGTGGGAGGTCGACGCCGAAACGGGAACGCCGACCTGGAGCGACGACCGCATCTGGGGGATGCCCCATCCCTCGCCGGCGATCGACTGCGAGGCCGGCAAGCTCGTTACCGGTTCCAATGACGGCGTTGTCTACTGCTGGGAGTTTCCTTCCCTCGAGTTCGCCTGGTCGTTCCAGGCCGGCGGCGAGGGTGGCCCCGACGGCAAGCCGATGGCCGACGGACGATTCAACCTCGGCGCACAGATCAAGGGGACGATCCCAGTCTACGACGGCGCGGCGTTTGTCGGCTCCTGGGACGGCCGCTTTTATCGGCTCGATCTCGAAGACGGCAGCGAGGAATGGTCGTTCGACACCGGAGATATCGTCATGTCGAATCCGGCGATCGACCCCGACCAGGGCATCGTCTACGTCGGCGGCGACGACCACCACGTCCGTGCGCTCGACGCTGCAACCGGCGACGAACGCTGGTCGGCGTACGTCGGTGACCGCGTCATCGGCTCGATCACGGCGACTGCCGACACGATTCTCGTCGGGTCCTACGATACGAACCTGTATGCACTCGACAGAGCAACTGGCGACCGCCGCTGGCGGGTCAACAACCGTGGCCACGTGACCAGCGGTGCGATCCCCCACGACGGGCGGCTCTACTACGCCGAACGCGGCATCTTCTCGAACTACTACGACGAGGACGAGGAAACGGTGCTCGAGGAGCGTGGTCACGCATACTGTTTGGTTCCCGACGAGTGAGGGCGTCTACCGACAGCCCTCCCCCTCGAACCGGTCGAATGCTTCGATGGTGACTGCAATCGCATCCTGCTCCGGGAGGTCACGGACTGCGTACGCGGTCGGGTAGCGACCGGCCTTGGCGTACGTTTCGGGCTGTGCGATCGTTCGCCGGTCGGTCCCGGAATGCTCGCGGAGGTACGCCCGGGTGAGCATTGGCTCGACGAACGTGAGCGTTGCAGTCCCGTCGCCGTCCGGGTCAGCGGCTCCCCAGATGAGCGTGTTCGTAAACGTCCCACCGTTCATCTCGGGGACGGTGGGGTCGACCAGGTGTTCGCCCATGTCGGTGATGACCCGTTCGTCGACGACTGGATTTCGAGCGTATCCCTCGGGGATGTATCTGGCCGGGAGATCGTAGGTCGGCGCGGCCGGCCCAGTGATGGCGTCGACAGTCTCGGTCGGCAGCATATGAAAGTGGACGTCGAAGTGAGGCACCGTCCAGACGCCATCCGGCGGATGGCCTCCTGGGTTCCAGTTCAGCCCGAGGAACGTCACTGGTGTCGCATCCGTCTCCGGAAACGGAACGAAGAATTCCTGGGACCATTTGTGGTGGATGATCGTCGACTCACCGTTCGAACCGTACTTGTCTGTGTACTCGTCCTCGCCCGAGTTTGCGAGTGCATCGGCCGACGGGAGCCCCTCGAGGACGGCCCGCTCTATCAAGAGGCCATGATATTTCGGCCTCCCTGACGGCGTGACAGTCGTGAACGGCGTCGCCTCGCCGTGTCCGAGGCTGACGGATCGTCCCCATTCAGTGATGCCAGCTGGGGGGAATCCCTCATTCGTGTCTGCAGTTGCCAGTCCACTCAGTCCGATAGCCGCGCCACTGGCAGCTACGGTCCCGATAAATTGTCGTCTCCCGCCGTGAAATCGATCGTGGTCAGCGTTCCGCTCTCGAGTGTGTTTTCGTGTCATTGGTGACTGAGAGTGCCGCGGTAACAATCCCTCTCGAGCCCATACCACATCAAGATGGTAAGGTAACACGCATCATAATCGGCGGATAATCTCGCACCGGTAGACGTGAGCCAGTCCATCGGCAGCTGGCCATCTCGGAGCGTCTGTCAGACGACAACGGTGCTGTACCTTCGCCCTACGATGCTCTTCGGCCGCTTCACTCTCCAATCGCTCGAGGGATCGTCAATCACCACCATCCGAGAAACCGACGGTTTCGCTTGCTGATGCGATGCCGGAACCGGCTCGAGCCACGCTGCTTCGTCAACACGAGGCAACAGCAACCGAATCTCAGGTGGAATTTCGTAGCAGTGCATTCAAGTAGACGCCAAGATTTTGATCTGGTATGCAAGATCAGGGACGCTCTATGCGCAAGCGAACCGGTGGTCGACTGAAGAACGTTCGAAAGCGCCGCAAAGACGAACTCGGTCGGCTGCCGACGGAGACGCAGGTCGGCGAGCCACGATTCCGCACCGTCGACGTTCGCGGCAACGGCACGAAGATGCGTGCGCTCGCGACGGACGTCGCAAGCGTCAACAAAGGCGGCGAGACGGTCTCCGCGGAGATCGAAGACGTCGTCGAGAACGACGCGAACCCGAACTACGTCCGCCGGAACATCATCACGAAGGGTGCCGTCATCGAGACCTCGGAAGGACAGGCACGTGTCACGTCCCGTCCCGGTCAGACCGGTCAGGTCAACGCCGTCCTCGTCGAATAACGCCGATTCTGCCGAACTGAACTGTTCTCCGATTGTTGCTCGTGGGCGAGGAGAGTCGTCTCTCCTCGCCGCTTCGTATCGGCAGCGATCCCACTGTCACGCGCCCCTTCGGCTCTAGAATTCTCGAGTACTAAACCTGACAGCCAGCCGATCGGCGAGGCTCGAGAAGCAAAGTGGCGTGAGCGGCCGGAGAAAGGTACCGATGACCGAGAGCAATTAGGGTCGCGGTGCGGCCTTCTGGAGTGCCGTTTCGGCAATGTTGCCGCCGTAGTCGGCGCTTCGGGATAGCGAGTCGACGATCAGTCCGAGCGACTGGGCCTGTGCGGGCTCGAGATCACGGAGTTTGTCGTCGATTCTGCGAGTGTGTTCGTCGATGTCGACGACGGCTGCAAGCGCATCGTGGCCGAGTCGGTTTGCCTCGTCGGCCTCCTCGGCAAATAGCGCGTCCATCGACTGTTCAAAGACACTGCCTGCTTCGGCGTGGAGGCCGTGAATCGCGTCGGCGACGTCCGCCGGGAGGTCGTCGAGTTTGAGCGCGATGTCGCTGATCTTGACGGCGTGGTCGGCGATCCGCTCGAGCTGGCGGGCACTCGAGTGGAAGTCGAAACAGTCCTCGCGGGAGACACCCAGTTCCTCGACTGCCCGTGGCGAACGAAGCGTCGCGCGAAAGATCCGCGAGACGACGAGCCAAAGTCGGTCGACGTCGTCGTCGCGCTCGATCACGTCGTGGGCGATGTCGTCGTCGTTTTCGACCAGCGCACGGACGGCGTCTTCGAGCATCGACTGGGCGATCAGGCGCATCCGTGTGACCGCGTTGACGATCGAGAGTTCGGCGGAATCGAGCAAGTCCTGAATGACGACGCTGTCGCTCGTCTCCTCGATCACTTCGACGCCGACGAGGCGCTGGGTCGCATCGCGAATCGCGCTGCGCTGGTCGGTCGTGATCCGGCTGGCCTCGAGCCTGATAATATCGAAGCCGCTGACGTACATCGTCATCACGGCCCGCATCAGCTGTTCGTCCTCGAGACCGGAGACATCGATCGACCCCTTCTGTCGTCGGGTTTCCCGCTCGGGGGTCAAGAGCAATTCGTCGCCTTCGGGATAGAATTCGACTGTCGTCCCGCTACTGACGTCGTTCTCGGTCGCCCACGTTTTCGGCAGCGAAACGGTATACGTCGACCCACCAGTCATCTGGACCTTTCGCGTCTCCATACGCGGCGCTTTCTACTACAACAATATAAATCCACTAGACTATAGAGCGATATGGTGATAGCGAGATTGGCGATAGAGCGACTAAATATGCTGTTTTCGGCACCTCCGGAGTGATATCCCTCTATCGATAACAATTATCAACAATAGGTCTATATAGATGTTCCACTCCGTATATCCGGAGCGGCGTGTCGCTAGCGCACCTCGTCGAGATCGACGACCGCCTCGAGATCCACTGACAGCCACGTGGTCAACCGCTCGGCTTCGGAACACTCGCGTGGCGCGATCGTACACCGATCCGGTCCGTCCTCGTATCGGACGACGGTCGACTCGAGGGCGAACGTGTCCTGCTCGTACTGTGTGGCCGTGGCAAGTCGCTGTCGGGTGGTCCGGTCGTCGTAGCCGCTGGTGGATCCGGTCATGAGTTCGTGGAGTCGCGTATTCGAACCGACCAACGGCACGTACAAAGCCACTGCTAGTTGTGCTATTGAGATGTTTGTATCAGTTCCAGCCACTCCATACGGATGTCACAGACGGCTGTCGGTTCTACAGGCGGTGCAAGGCGAGTGCTTCGGGGCTTGACCCCGAGGCGGTTCACGGCAATGCAGAATCTTGCATGCGGGACGACAAAACCAAAGCGGCGATAGCAAGCGAGACGGCTGTGTCCACTCCAGCGTGCAAGTGCCCGGCGTTACTACGGTCGGGGATCGGCCTGTCCGTCGTCAAGCGCTCTCCGCATGGAGGTCTCGTGGACATCCGTCGTCGAACCGTCCTCATCGGGACGACATCGCTCGTAGCTCCCGTCAGAGCGCATCACCCATCGGTTCTGGTTGTCCGACAGCAGCGTCTCGAGATTCGTCTCGAGGCGGTCCTGCAGCCGTGGTGCTTCGATCGGCGTAATCGCCTCGACCCGGCTATCGAGGTTGCGGGTCATCCAGTCGGCCGAGCCGGTGTAGTATCGATCCTCGCCGCCCGCCAGGAAATAGAAGATTCGGGAGTGTTCGAGAAAGCGGCCGACGACGCTGTAGACGTCGATCGTCTCGCTGATCCCCTCGAGGCCAGGCCGGAGCCGGCAGATGTCACGGACGACGAGATCGATGTCGACGCCGGCCATCGATGCCTCGTAGAGTTCGCGGACGATTGCGGGATCCTCGAGCCGGTTCATCTTGGCGACGATGCGAGCGTCCTCCCCGTTGCGGGCGCGCTCGGCTTCCGCCCGGATGAGCTCGACGAAGCGATCGCGCATGTTCCCGGGCGCGATCAAGAGCTTCCGGTAGTCGCGGTGCATCGAGTGACCCGTGAAGTAGTTGAATAGCTTGACGAGGTCCTGCCCCACGTCTCGATCGACCGTCAGCAAGCCGAGATCCTCGTAGTGCTTTGCGGTCTCTGAGTGATAGTTACCGGTGCCGACGTGGGAGTACAGTCGTACCCCGTCGTCTTCCTGGCGGACGACCAGCGACGTTTTCGTGTGGGTCTTGTAGCCGATCGTCCCGTAGGCGACGTGAATCCCTTCTTCTTCGAGTTTCTTCGCCCACTCGAGGTTGTTCTCCTCGTCGAAGCGAGCTTTGAGTTCGACCATGACGGCGACTTGCTTGCCGTTGCGCGCGGCCTCGAGCAAGCTCTCGATGATCTGTGAGTCGCTAGCGGTCCGGTAGATCGCGGCCTTGATCGCGAGGACGTCGGGATCGTTGGCCGCTGCCTCGAGGAATCGCTGGACGGTTCCCTCGAAGGAGTGATAGGGGTGATGGACAAGCACGTCGTCGTTGCTGATCACGTCGAAGACCGTCATGCCGTCGTCAGCCCGCTTGAGCCGCGGATGGGGCTGTGGCGACCACGCGGGAAGTTTCAGGTCCGGACGATCGAGGTCCGTCAGCTCTGCGAAGTCCCGATAGTCGAGGGGGCCGTCGAGTTCGAACACTTCCCGCTCGTCGAGATCGAGTTCGCGCGTCAGAATCTCACGGACCGCCTCGGGCGCGTCGCGTTCGATCTCGAGTCGAACAGCGGTCGCAAAGCGCCGTTCCTCGATGACTTCCTCGATCATCTCGATCAGGTCCTCGGCGACCTCCTCGTTGCGCCGAACCTCCGCGTTGCGCGTGACTCGGAACAGCGCGGTGTCGACGATTTCGACGTCCGGGAAGAGCAACTCGAGGTTGGCTCGAACGATGTCCTCGAGCAGGACGTACCGTGTGTCGTCGCCGAGCTGGACAAATCGGAGTTGGTTACGGGGAATCTTCACCCGCGAGAAGGTGAGTTCGGCATCGGGCCGTTCCCGTGTCAGGACCGCCAAGGAGAGGCTCTGATTCGAAATGAAGGGGAACGGATGGGCTGGATCGAACGTCAGCGGCGTCAGCGTCGGCAGGACGGAACTCTCGAAGTACTCGCGTAGGTGTTGGCGTTCGGCAGTGGCGAGGTCGTCATAGTCGACGATCTGAATTCCTTCCTCCGCCAGTGCGGGCCGGATTTCCTCGCGGTAACACTCGGCTTGGCGCTCGAACAACGGTCGGGCCTCCTCGAGGGCGTCAACCCACTGCTCGTAGGGCGTGCGTCCGTCGGGCGTCTCCTCGGTGACGCCGACCGCGATCTGCTGTTTCAGGCCACCGATGCGCTTGCGAAAGAACTCATCGAGGTTCGTCGTGACGATCGCGAGAAACTTCACGCGCTCTAACAGCGGGTTGTCCTCGTCTTCGACCTCGTGGAGGACGCGCCGCTGGAAGGCGAGTTCGCTGAGCTCGCGGTTGAGATAGTACGACGGGTCCGAGAGATCGACCGTATGGCTCGCGGTGTCGGATTCCGTGCTGTCACCTGTGGTCGTCGCATCGAGTGCCGCCGATTCGAGGTCGGCGGCTGCCATCGGGTCGGCATCGACCGCTCGATCGGGTCCCCCGTCCTCGAGTGGACCGAGCCGTGCAGCCGATTCGCTGTCGGCGGGGAGCACCCCATCTTCAGCGTTCCCGTCAGTCAGCCGGTCGGGTGCACTCGAGTCGCCGTTTTCGCTCGTCTCGTCCAGCATCGACCGAAACGAGACTGTATCCGTGTTCGCGCCGTCTGTCACCGAGTCATGCCGTTGATCGTCCGATTCTTCCCTCCCCTCGTCGTTCTCCGTCGTGTGTCCATCGCTCATCGAATCGTCCACCTCAGCTATCGCCAAGCGCGACGATTTTCGCGGCCGAGCGTTCGACGTGATCAGGCCCGGAGACGCTGTGGAAGCGATCGCGTCGAACGTCGTACGCGGTAAGTTCACCACCGTAGACACAGCCGGTATCGAGGCCGACCGCCCACTCCTGATTGATCGGCTCATCCAGGACGGTGTGGCCGAAAAAGACCCGCGGCTGCCCCTCGTAGGTCTCGAACCAGAACGGACCGTCGTAGCCGTCGCCGTCCGGCGCTCGCATCGTCAACAGGTCCTCGGTGGCGTGTTCCGACAGCGGTCGGTTCGGATCGATGCCGCCGTGGACGACGAGGCCACCGTCCCACGAGATCGCCGTCGGAAGCGACTCCAGGTACTGCTGGTCGGCCAGGTCGAGCGACGACAGCGACTTCTCCCCGTCGATAAGCTTCTGTTCGTTGTTCCCCCTCACCGATAGCAGCCGTGGCGACCGCCTGACGCGATCGAGGACGGCCTTGCTCTCCGGTCCCTTTCGAACCAGATCTCCGACGAACACGGCGAGGTCGTTATCGGCGAGATCGAGCGTCTCTAGGAGTTCCTCGAGCGCGTCCAGACAGCCGTGAACGTCACCGATGACGTAGACGTCGTCCCGTTTCTCGAGGTCGATATGCCGGTGGTCGAACGATACCGCGTCGTCGAGCGCGAAGTTCCCGGTCGTCACGTGCTTTCTGTTGCAGTGCTCCAGCGAGACCGGATAAGTCGTTTATATGTGTTGTATTGCATACTATGTAGTACCCTATAGCCGGGATGCCTGTCGACAGACCCGTTGGTGTCTGTCGGCGAAGGCTCGAGACACAGGATTTCTTTACGCCCGACATCCCACCACAGATATGCACGTCGTCGTCAACGCCGCCATGAGTGCGGACGGCAAACTTTCCTCGCGTCGACGCGAACAGATCGCGATCAGCGGCGAGGCAGACTTCGACCGCGTCGACCGACTCCGGGCGGACAGCGACGCCGTCGTGGTCGGCGTCGGGACCGTCCTCGCGGACGACCCACACCTGACTGTCAAAGACGAAACCTTACGCGAGAAGCGCCGCGAGAGCGACCGCCCGGCAAACCCCGCGCGTGTCGTCGTGGACTCGAGCGGCCGGACCCCAACAGATGCAGCGATCCTCGACGACGCGGCGACGACCTACGTCTGTCTGAGCGAGGCTGCATCCGTCGAGCGCCGCGCAGCCCTCGCTGACAGCGCTGAGTTGGTCACCGCAGGCGAGGAACGGGTGGATCTCCTCCGTGCGTTCGCGACGCTCCAAGAACAGGGCCTCGAGCAGGTCATGGTCGAAGGCGGCGGCGAACTCATCTTTTCGCTGTTCGACGCCGGGCTGGTCGATGAACTCCGGGTATTCATTGGCTCGAAAATTATCGGCGGCCGCGACGCCCCGACGCTGGCCGACGGTGAGGGGTTCGTCACGGAATTTCCATCGCTCGACCTCGAGTCGGTTGACCGACTCGACGACGGCGTGGTCCTGACTTGGCGCGTCGCCGATCGCTAGGCGTTATTCGAAGTCTGGTTCGCGATCCTCGACGAACGCCGCCATTCCCTCGCGCTGGTCGTGCGTCCCGAAGAGACTCGCGAAGGCGCGCTTTTCGTACGCGATACCGCTCTCCTGGGACCCTTCGTGGGTCTGGTTGATCGCTTGCTTGGCGGTCTGCATCGCAAAGGCCGGCTTCGCGGCGATTTGATCGGCCAGTTCGCCGACAACATCCTCGAGTTCGTCGTCAGGAACAACCTCACCGATGAGTCCTGCCTCGGCAGCCGACTCGGCGTCGAGGCGCTCGCCGAGGAAGATCATCCGGCGTGCGGTCTCGTCACCGACCAGGCGCGGCAGCCGCTGAGTGGCACCCCAGCCGGGGATGATCCCGAGATCGATCTCGGTGTTGCCGATCAGTGCCGACTCGGCTGCGACCCGCAGATCGCAGGCCATCGCCATCTCGCAGCCGCCACCGAACGCGTAGCCGTTGATCGCGGCGATCGTCGGCGCGGGGAACGCCTCGAGCGCGTCAGCGACGTCGTGGCCGAGCGCGCCCCACTCTTCACCCTCCGCCGTGGAGAGGTCCTGCATATACTTGATGTCGGCACCGGCGATGAACGCGTCGCCGGCCCCCGTCAGGACGAGCGCGCGAGCGCCCTCCGCGGCGGCTTCCTCGAGTGCTTCACCCATCGCCTCGAGCGTCTCGATGTTCAACGCGTTCAGCGCGTCGGGTCGGTCGACAGTTAGCGTTGCAACGTCTCCGTCCCACTCGAGTCGGACTGTGTCCCAAGACATACTCCGGCGTTTGACGGCCACCGTCAAATCCTTTCGGACACGGTGACGGTTCGGCGAATCGACGATCGATTTTTGATCCCGGTCCCCGCCACATCTTTCTTCGCGCAGGCTCTTAAATCGGATATGGAACGAGCCACGTTCGGCGGCGGGTGTTTCTGGTGTATCGAGGCGGCCTTCGAGGAACTCGAGGGCGTTGAATCGGTGACCTCTGGCTATGCCGGCGGTCACACCGAGGACCCGGGTTATCGGGAGGTCTGTTCCGGCCAGACCGGCCACGCTGAGGTCGTCCAGATCGAATACGATCCCGATCAGATCGCCTACGAGGACTTACTCGAGGTCTTCTTTACGATCCACGACCCAACGACCAAGGACCGTCAGGGCCCGGACGTAGGTTCCCAGTACCGGTCGGCGATCTACGCACACAGCGACGCGCAACTCGAGACCGCCGAGGCGTTCGCTGCGGAACTGGAACAGGAAGGCGTCTACGACGGGATCGTGACCGAGATCGAGCCACTTGACACGTTCTACGAGGCCGAGGAGTATCACCAGAACTACTTCGAAAAGAACCCGACCGACGCCTATTGTCGGATGCACGCGGCACCGAAAGTCGAGAAGGTCCGCGAGAAGTTCGCTGAGAACGCGGCCGCAGACGACTGAATCAGTCGCTTGCCGACTGGTGAAAGGTATCTCCGTCTCGAGTCAAACAAGCACATATGGAGAGTCACCCGGACGTCCTCGTTATCGGCGGCGGCGCGACCGGAACGGGAATCGCCAGAGACCTCGCACTGCGGGGCGTCGACGTTACACTCGTCGAACGAGACGGACTCGCGGCCGGCACCTCCGGTCGCTCGCACGGCCTGCTCCACAGCGGCGCTCGCTACGCCGAGGCCGACGGGCCGGAGGCCAGGGAATGTCTCGAGGAAAACCGCATCCTTCGTGCGATCGCCGGAGCGTGTATCCGGGACACTCGGGGTCTGTTCGTCCAACTCGCCGACGACGACCCGGCGTACTTCGACGCAAAGCGAGCCGCCTGCGACGACGTTGGCATCCCGACCGACGTGATCGACGGCGCGACCGCTCGCGAGGCAGTCCCGACCCTCACAGGCGACGTCGAACGGGCGATGTGGGTCCCGGATGGCGTCGTCGCTCCATCCCGGCTGGTCGCTGCTAACGCGGTCGACGCCCGCGAGCACGGCGCTCACATCCGTACGCATGCGCCGGTTACGTCGATGACCGTCGAGCGCGGGCGGGTGACGAGCGTCACGCTCGGTGGTGACGCGGACGAGACGATTCACCCGCGCTACGTCGTGAACGCGGCCGGACCCCACGCCGGCCACGTCGCCGAACTGGCCGGCGTCACCGTCGCGATGCGGCCGACCCGGGGTGTCATGGTTTCAGTCGACTACGAAGGCCTCGAGCCAGTGCTCAACCGGTGTCGCGAGCCCGACGACGGTGATATCATCGTGCCACATGACGGGCAGGTCGTCTTGGGGACGACGAGCGTGCCGGTCGACGATCCGGACGACTACGAGCGGGCCGACTGGGAACTCGAGCGAACGATCGACGAGTGTGCGGCGATGCTCCCGCCGGTTGCCGACGCCGAACACGTCCGGACGTGGTGGGGCGTGCGGCCGCTGTACGAACCCGAGGAAGCCGCCCATGGCGGACGTGGCATCTCGAGAGGATTTCACCTGCTCGATCACGCCGGTGAGGGCGTCGAGAACTGCTGTAGCATCGTCGGCGGGAAACTGACGACCTATCGGGTGATGGCCGAAGCGACGGCCGATCTGGTCTGTGACCGGCTCGGCGTTGATGCCGACTGTCGCACGGCGGAGACCGAACTCCCGGGCGCGTCGGACCCCGAAAGGCTCGATGCGTTCGTCGAAGAGTTCGACGGACAGGGACCGACAGATGCGGACATCGTCGACTCGAGCTGAACTGGAACGCCAGCAGCCGAATGTGGACGGCGTCGCTCCGCCACGCGCGCTCATCGGTTTCGAGATCTGACTGTCTTTTCGACCGTGAATTGGCTTTCTTACCCCTGCTGGTGTGCGATGGGGTGCATGAGCGACGACACCGACTCGTCACGGCCGACGATCGATCGACGGTCCACCCTCCGTGCGATGGGGACCACGTTGACGGGACTGGGAACACTCACAGCAGTCCAGACAGCGGCCGCACAGCGCGATCACGAGTGGCCCGCCGGCGGCTCACACGGGCACTCTGATCGGGAGCACGAACGGGACAGAGAGCACGTCGACGATCAGGAGTACGAAGACCAGCAGACGGTCACCGACGACACCGAAACCATCGAAGTCACGATTCCGGCCGCCTGGAGCGACGTCGACACGACGCCGGCCAGCATCGGTCCCTCGATCTGGGCCGCGCCGGATCTCGACGCGTTCATCGCCAGTTGGGACGTTCCCGGCATCGAAGTGTACACGACGACGGAACTAGGTTCCGACCTCGAGACGGCCCTCGACCAGTATCTCGAGGAACTCGAGGTCGGTGAGCAGTGTACCGACGGCGGCCAGCAGCTGTTCAGGACCGCCGAGTACGTGTTCCTGAGTCAGCTCTTTGCCCAGTGTGGTGACAGCGAAACGGTATTTTTGGCGATGGCCGGTGCGCCAGTCGACGAATCGGCGGACGAACTACCGGGCGGAAACACGACGGCTGACCAGCAGATGATGCAAAACGAGACGCCGCGCGGAAACGCAACGCCGGGCGGCGTCCCCGGACCTGGGTTCCCGGGCGGTTCCCAATCCGACGTGTCTGACGATCAAATTCCATCGGACGCCCCGTACGTGATTCTCTTCGGCGCCCAGATTGTCACGGAACGTGACGTTAGGGCTGTCGTCACTGCCCTCGACTCGCTCGAGGCACAGGAACCCGACACAGAAAACACCTGATCGAACAAGCCACCAGCCGCGGCTCGAGCACGTTCCTGGCTCGCTCGGCGGCCGGCGCGTTCAGATATCCCGGCCAGCGTTCGACCAGATACCGAGCGATCGACCGCTCGAGCGATCGACGTCGATGCGAAACGTGTCTTCGTCGTTGAGGCCGATCGTGATTCGATTGAAATCTACCACGTATCGCGACGTCTGGTGGCGGCCCTGCCGAACGCCGAGGGGTTCGCTGACGAGCCCAGCCTTTGTCAGCTGATCGAGCTTTCGATAGGTCGTCGACAGCGGTAGATCCGCTGTCGCTGCGATCTCGGTGGCGGTTTTCGGTGTCTTGAGAACCGCGATGATCTCCCGGCAGCCGTCGTCGTCCAGTGCGGCAAGGACACGCTCGAGTTCGGGTGTTTCGCCGGGGGCAGAAGCCTCGAGAGCCATTGCTGACGGTTGGTTTGCAGCCAGCGGTAAAGACACGTTTGGTTCGGCGTATCATCGACCCAGCAGATAGCGAGTGGCCAACTACATGTCCGCTCAGTTCGATCGGTCGGATATGAGTAACGACCAGTCATCCGACGAACCGATCGAAAACACGCCCGGACAGGGACGGACGCCCGAAGCCGAGCGGATCGAGCCAGCCGCCCCCGAGGAGTTCGGCCTCGTGCAGGTCTGGTGGGGCGACGGCAAGGGGAAGACGACCGCGACGCTCGGTATGGGCATGCGCGCCGCTGGCCACGGCTACCGTGTCCACATGCTTCAGTTCATGAAGGGTGGTGCCTCGAGCGTCGACGCGGTTCGCGGCGAGTACAACGCGATCGCTGCCCTCCCCGGCATCAGCTATGAGAATCTCGGCCACTACGGCTGGCATGGAATGGCAGACGGCAGCGACGAGGCCGACCACGAAGCCGAAGCGCAGGCCGGCCTCGAACGCGCCCACGAACTGCTCGAGGCGGCCGACGGCGCCGCCCTTGACGAGCCGATCGCCCTCGACGCGGAGCCGGAGGCGGGAATGCACATGCTGATCCTCGATGAGGTCCTCTACGCCGCGGACCGCGGACTGCTCTCTGAGGACGACGTTCACGGGCTCATCGACGCGAAGCCCGACGATCTCGAACTGGTGCTGTCGGGAAGCCACACTGAGCCGTCGTATCTCGAGGACCGCGCGGACCTGATCACGAACGTTCGGAAGGTGAAACACCCAATCGACGACGGACAGCGGGCACGACGCGGCACCGAATTCTGATCGCCACAGCGGGTCCCGACCCTGCTCGAATGGACCCGGATTTTTGCCGGTCGAAGCCGACGACTCGCGTATGGCAGAACGGACTCGCGCACACGTGTTCGTCTCCGGAACCGTACAGGGCGTCTATTACCGCGCGAACACTCGTGATACAGCCCGCGAGAAGGGCGTCAACGGCTGGGTGAAAAATCTCGAGGACGGCCGCGTCGAGGCGGTTTTCGAAGGGGCCGAAGATGCGGTCGAGTCGATGATCGAGTGGTGTCACACAGGCAGCCCCGCGGCTGAGGTCGAGGACGTCGAAGCCGAATACGAGGAGCCACAGGGCGAAGACGGATTCGAGATTCGCTACTGACCCGGCGAACAGACTGACTCCACGCCGACAGATCGCGAATGGGAATCATCGACCGCTTCGAAGAGGAATATCTCGATGTCTCGAGCAGCCGCGCAACGGTCCGAGAGTTGCTCGAGTTGTTCGTCGGCGCAGTGTTGTTCGTCGTCGGTGCGAGCGCGCTAGCGTCCTATCTGCTCGGGCAGCAGGTCGCAATGTGGCTCGCTGTAGCGCTGACCATCGTGTTCACGATCACGATCGTCTCACAGGCCTACTGGGCCATGACCGGGCGCGAGGATTATGACTAACGACTGTTCAGTCACTCGTCGATCTCGTAACGGCGAGCACCGCGTATCATGCGGATTGTGAGCAGTCCAACACCGGCGACGAACGCGATCCAGACCGGATCGGCTCTGTCGGGGGCCGTTGCCTCGACGACTGCGACGAGCAGGGTAAGCGCCGCGACGTACAGGACGTTCGTTCCGACGAACTCGGCGAGCCCTTCCTCGTCGGTGACGCGATCAGGGTCGTAACCCGCGATCAACTCAACCATCCCCACGTACTTGATCAGGATCCCCAGCGCACCGACGAATCCCGCGGTCGCGAGGAGCGTGCCAACCGACGCGGTGGCCATACTAAGAAGCGACAACCAGTTCACAAAACAGTTCCGGGCGATCCGGTCGGCAATAGCTGGGCAGTCAGTCCGTAGTTCTGAGATGATGGAAAATATACGTCTGAGCGTACCCGGCGTACTCACCGCCGAGCCGGTCACGGAGCGCCCGTGAGGTGGCAGCGTACGAACCGTGATCGCACTCTGGATAGTACTCCTCGATCGCCGATTTGATCCAGGTGTCGAGCGGGACCGCCTCGTCGAAGCCAAGCGAAAACAACAGGACACAGTCAGCTACCTTGTCGCCAACGCCGACGAACCGTGTCAGGTACTTTCGTGCGTCCCCGTACTCGAGGTCCCGCGCAGCTTCCGGATGGGCCTCACCGTTTGCGACCATCTCTGCCGTGCGGACGACGTAGGGGGCGCGATAGCCCAACCCGAGGTCGCGAAGGTCGGCTTCGGTCGCGGTCGCGAGCTGTTCCGGCGTCGGGAACGCGTGATAGGTCTCGCCGTCGAACGCGACTTCGTCGCCGTACTCCCGTGCCAGCGTCGTGACCATCGTGTGAATACGACTGACCCGCATCTGGGCCGAGCAAATAAACGAAATGAGACAGCCGAAGGCCGGATCATCTACGAGTCGCATCCCACGGTGGGCCTCGTATGCCTCGCGGAGCAGTGGATCGTCCGGCCCGGCCGCGACGATCCCCTCGAGATCGTCGTCGAGGCGCAACAATCGGCGGACGATCGGCTCGGCGTCGGTCGTCGACTCCCACTCGAGGCTGCCGTCGCGGGTCCGCACGCGGATCACGTCCCCGTCGCCTGTGCCGTCCGAGCCGACGACCGTCGTATACCACGCGTCGGGTGCCGGCGTGCCGCCATACATCTCGCCGTCAGAGCGCTGCCAGAGGTAGCTCTGACCGCTCTCGAGCGTTCGGTACAGATCGAAGCCACCGGCGAGTTCGTCGATCGAGATCGTCCCCGTCTCCATTCGTCCGACCCTTCGACGGTGTGGGCTTTTGCCTTTCGACCCACCGCCGAGCTATCAATCACTCGATTATTGCTGGATCGGATGGCACAATGAGACGGGCGATGAGAACTCGTGCGAGGCGAACCTTCTTACTGTAGGCCATCCAATGTCACGGTATGAATTGCAGGGTCGTCGTTGAAGCCGCCGTGCCGGTCTTCGACGTTGAGACGGAGGACGAGGCGATCCGGATCGCCATCTCGAAGACGGGAGAGATGTTGAACCCTGATCTAAACTACGTCGAGATCAACATGGGCGAGCGTACCTCTCCATCGGGAGAGGAACTCCCACCTGCGTTTATCGCGGCCGACGAAGCACTCGTTGCACTCGAGTTGGAGATGACCGTCTTCAACGTCGAGCGTGAAGAACACGCCTCGCGGATCGCACGAAAGGAGATCGGCCAACGTCTCGAGAACATTCCACTCGAGGTGATGGAGGTTGAGGTCATCGAAGAGGAATCGGCTGACGAGGACGCGACCGACGAGTCGACGGATACGGAATCAACCGACGAGACGGAGGAGACAGCGGACGACGACGAGATCCTTCCCGAGTTCGAGGATCTCGTCGAATAACGGCCTCATTTTCCCGATCGGTACGAGACACCGATCCACACCGCATCGTTATCTTTTGGCGCAAACGGCGGAACGGACTCTGCATAGACAAATTGTGCGACGAGTCTCGCCAGTCACCAGTAAGCAACGATCGGAGGATGCGACGATATTCTTAGTCCGCAGTTGCGGCGACTGCTTCCTGCTCCCCTTCCCGCATGTTCTTCGTGATTCCCCCGGCGAGCGCAAAAACAGCAGCTTTGTGGTCGGTCTTCGATTTGTGGATGGATGTCGGCCGAATGCCTCGTGATTCGTATTCTTCGAGGTCGATCTGGCAGTCATCCCACTCTGCACACTGGTTTGATACCTCCGCAAGAAGGCCGTGAAGGTGAATGAGCTCCTGCTTCTTCATAACCATCCACTCCTACCCACTGCAGGGTTATATTATTATCTTGAGTCGCGTTAACACGCAACCTATGTTAAGCGATTGGTGTGTCATCAGCGGAAACGATTCGAATGCTGTGATTACGTGAGCGGAACCAGGTGATGAAACTGTGTTAGGCGTTTGTTTATCGGTGTAATAGCGGCTTTCGTTATATTTTCTGCGACGCTCGAGTGAGTATTAAGCAGTTCATACTCGAGCGTCGGGCGCACGGAAGGCGGCCAGTGACGATCCACGAGGGCAACACAACGTCCGCAACTCACCCATGTTTTGTACCGATCGTGGAGCGGGCATACGATCGGACGAAGTGGTGTGACTGGTCGCTGCAAGAACTGTCGCTGGTCGATGAGTGCGATTGCCCTCCAATCGGAGGAGCGACGATCTTAACCGAGTTGTTTCAGCGTCTGAAGGTCACGATCCGTCCGCATGAACTCGGCAGTGCGATGTGAGGCATGACAGTTCGGGCAGTGAAACATGTCAGCGGGTGCGGGGAGTTCGTCCGGAGAAACCTGCCAATCCTTCGCACATTCGGGACACAACAGTTGGACGGTCGTTTTATCCATGTCACACTCTTTCACACGAGAGGTCAAAAACATTGCCGCAGTTCCAGTCGGTCGAAAATACCACCCGCGACAGCCTGCGAGCGACCGTCAAAAGGGGTCGTTATGCAGGTGCAGCCGTATCAGAGGCCTCGAGCAGCTCCTTGTACCGGTTGCGGATGGTGACTTCGGAGATGCTTGCGACTTCGCTGACCTCGTTTTGGGTGACCTTTTCGTTGGTCAGCAAGGCAGCAGCGTAGACCGACGCGGCCGCGAGGCCGACCGGCGACTTGCCGCTGTGGACACCCTCCTGGCGGGCCGACTCGAGCAGTTCGCGGGCCATGCGCTCGGTCTCGTCGGAGAGATCGAGGTCACTGACGAACCGCGGGACGTAGTGTTCGGGGTCGGCCGGCTTGACCTCGAGGCCGAGTTCCCGGATGATGTAGCGGTAGGTGCGGGTCAGCTCCATCTTCTCGACGCGGGAGACCGCCGAAATCTCATCGAGGCTGCGCGGCGTGCCGGCCTGTCGGGCAGCGGCGTACAGCGACGCGGTCGCGACGCCTTCGATCGACCGGCCCGGCAGCAGGTCCTCCTCGAGTGCGCGTCGATAGATGACACTCGCCGTCTCGCGGACGTTCTCGGGGAGGCCGAGCGCGGATGCCATCCGGTCGATCTCGCCGAGTGCCTGCTTGAGGTTGCGCTCCTTGGAGTCGCGGGTGCGGAAGCGCTCGTTCCAGGTGCGAAGTCGTTGCATCTTCTGGCGCTGGCGGCTCGAGAGCGCCCGGCCGTAGGCGTCTTTGTCCTGCCAGCCGATGTTGGTCGACAGCCCCTGGTCGTGCATCATGTTCGTCGTCGGCGCGCCGACGCGGGACTTCTCGTCTTTCTCGGCGGCGTCGAACGCACGCCATTCGGGGCCGCGGTCGATCTCGTCTTCCTCGACGACGAGACCACACTCGGTACAGACCGTCTCGGCGTGCTCGTCGTCCGAGACCAGTCGGCCGCCACACTCCGGGCAGCGTTCGCGCTCGTCGGATACCGACTCGGTTTCGTCCCTCTCGGTCTCTCGCTCGTTCGTATAGGTTCTGATGTTTGTATCTGTCATCGTGTATCGGGTGGGTTACTTGGGACTCCCGGGTGGGATAACCAGAAGAAACCCGGTCGCCTCAGCTAACATAGAGTAAGGCCGTAAAGCATATAAAGTTTTCGCCTACTTTATAAACCATCTGGGTTTGTTGGTATATATGTTCCGGTTATATGGTGATCGATTATGTTGGATACAGCGACTCGGCGTTCCGTTCGTTCCAGCCTTCCTATCGTCGACCGACCAACTCACGGTTCGATCACACGCGAGCGGCCGTTACTATTCGACGGTGAAAAGATGTCCCTCCCGCGGGACGTCGAACAGCCCGACGCGAGCACCGGCATCGAGCCACGCGTGGCCGTAGGAAAACGACGCCAACGCGTTGACGAGGTCGTCTTGGTCCCGAAAGTGAGTCCCATCCTCGAGATACGACGCCGCCATCTCGTAACAATCGGCGGCCGCATCCGCCATCGGGGTCCCCTCGGGCGGCGCGATCGTCGCCGCATCGAGCGCCTCTGCGAGTAACTCGCCGTACCGGTCCGTTTTCTCCTCGAGATCAGCAGCCATAGTCGGTGATCGTCGCTTGACCCCGTAAGTGCGTCGTGTCGATACAAGACGTGACCTCGCTCGGCGGTCACGCACGCGCCCGTTCATAGGCTCGCTGTGTGCCTCGAGAAACGCTATTGCACCGATCACCGCTGGGTTTCCTACAGCAGAACAAAGCCTGTTGACAGCCCAGCAGCACCGTCACAGCAAGGGGGTGTCGTTGCTGCGAGCACAAGCGGTTTAGGCGCTCTGGACCAACACCTGCAATATGACCGACCAGCCACGCGTCGAGATCTATACCAAGGACGACTGTTCACACTGCGATCGAGTCACGGACCTCTTCGAGGGCAAGGGCGTCGACTACGAGGAGTACAACGTCTCGGAGAACGACGAACGATTCGAAGAGATGGTCGAGCGGACAGACGGCCGCAAGACCGCGCCGGAAGTATTCATCGACGACGAACACGTCGGTGGCTGGGACGACACACACGAACTCGACGAGACCGGTGCGCTCGACGAACTGCTTGGCATTGCCGACGGCGAGATCGTCGACCACCGCCCACTGATCATTGCCGGCACCGGTATCGCGGGCCTGACCGCGGCGATCTACGCCGGCCGTGCGAACAACGAGCCGCTGGTCATCGAAGGCGACGAACCCGGTGGTCAGCTGACACTGACCACTGACGTCGCCAACTATCCCGGCTTCCCCGAGGGCATCGGCGGCCCCGACCTCGTCAACCGGATGAAAGAGCAGGCCACGCAGTTCGGTGCCGAGCTGAAAAACGGGATCATCGAGTCAGTCGAGCGCGTCGAGCAACGCTCGAGCCGTCCCTTCCGCGTCGAACTCAGAAACGGCGACGTCTATACCGCCGACGCCGTCATCGCTGCTTCGGGAGCCAGCGCACGGACGCTCGGGATTCCCGGCGAAGACGAACTCATGGGCTATGGCCTCTCGACGTGTGCCACCTGTGACGGCGCGTTCTTCCGCGGCGAGGACATGCTCGTCGTCGGCGGTGGCGACGCCGCCATGGAGGAAGCGACCTTCCTCACGAAGTTCGCCGACACCGTCTACATCGCCCACCGCCGCGAGGAATTCCGCGCGGAGGACTACTGGGTCGACCGCGTCCACGAAAAGGTCGAGGAAGGCGAGATCGAGATCATGAAAAACACCGAACTGATCGAGATCCACGGCTCTCAGGAAGACGGCGTCGACCACGTCACGCTCGTCGAAAACGACAAGGGCCACCCCACCGACCGCCTCGACGACCCCGAGACCGAGGAGTTCGACTTCGACGTCAGTGCAGTCTTCTATGCGATCGGTCACACCCCCAACACCAACTACCTCGAGGACACCGGCGTCGAAATGGACGACGAGGGATACCTGCAGACCAAAGGCGGCGACGGCGGCGGCCAGACCGAAACACACGTCCCCGGCCTCTTCGGTGCCGGCGACGTCGTCGACTTCCACTACCAGCAGGCCGTCACTGCCGCTGGTATGGGCTCGAAAGCCGCGTTAGATTCGGATGAATACCTCGAGGATCGAGAGCGTGCTGGCTCGAGCGCTGAAGAGGCTGAACCTGCGGCTGCTGACGACTGACGACTTCGGCGCTATCGAACAGGCATACTGATCAGTACAACGAACCATTTCTCACCTATTTTCCGGTCGGACAGCGAAACGGAACGCGAACTTGCTTCGTTTGAACGGGTGTCGTTCTCGAGTGATTGCAGTGTTGCTGCTGTGAAGAATTTTCGATAGAATGCAGACCCACGAGCGTGTATTCGGCAATTTCGCTCGAGATGCATACTACTATATGAGTGGCGTAATACAGCATTAACTGAATGAATATTCAACTCTGCATAGCCGAGAGACTGCGTAGACGGGATGGAAAACCGATCGCGGACTCGAGCGGGGGGATACAATGAAACGGCGTACTCGAGTCGCATCGCTCTTGATGGTTGTACTACTCACGACCGCAGGGGTTGGCCCCGCAATCGCACAACAGTCGTCGGGTCAGGTCGTCGGACAGCCGGACATCTCGATCGACACGTCCGCCGGAAAACTGGCTCCCGGGACATCTGTTAAGCTCCCATTATCGATTACGAACCGTGGGCAGATCGACCGCGCGGGCCCACAGCAGTACGAGAGTCGCGTCACGACCGCACGCGGCATGACGATGACGTTTCAGGATGGTCAGTCGCCGATCGAGGTCAATAGTGGCCCGGTCGCCGTCGGGAACGTCCCGACTGGGACGCGAGACGTTTCCCCAGTCGAGATCACCGTCCCGGAAAACCTCGAGCCAGGCGTCTACGAACTACCGGTCGAATACGAGTACGCGTACACGCGCGTCGCCGAGTTCAACACACAAAGTGCGGAGTACAACGACCTGACGCGAACGCGAACGGAAACGCTCACGATCGAGGTCGACGACAAGCCACAGTTCGATGTCGTCGACGTCGACTCGAACGCACAGATCGGCGATGAAAAGGACGTCTCGATCACGCTCGAGAACACCGGAACCGAACCGGCACGGGACGCGAGCGTGACGGCCCAGTCGGGAACGGGCCAGCTGTCGTTTGGAACCGACCAAAGCCAAAGCTCGACGGGATACGTCGGTGCCTGGGAACCTGGCGAAGCGAAGACGGTCACCTATCGCGCTTCGCTGACGCCTGACGCCTCACATCGATCCTACGCTACTGACGTCACCGTTGCGTACACCGACACGAACGGCATCGACCAAAAATCCGAACAACTCACGGCCGGCATCTCGACTGCCGCCGAACAGTCGTTCGACCTCGAAAACGTCTCCTCGACGCTGCGCGTCGGCGAGGACGGCGAGATTACGGGCACCGTCACGAACACGGGGCCGAACGCGGTCGACAACGCCGTCGTCCGGTTTACCGACCAAGACTCGCCGAACGTGATCCCGATCGAACAGTCCGTCGCCGTCGGGGCGCTCGAGGCCGGCGAGTCGACGTCGTTCCGACTCCCAATCGAAGTGAGCAGCGAAGCCGAAGCGGGCACGAAATCGTTCGACTTCGGGGTACAGTATCGAAACTCGGACGACGAGAAACGCCAGTACGACAAACTCAGTGTTGTCACTGCAGTCGCACCGGAGCGCGATCAGTTCGCCGTCGATATCGAAGAGACGACGATCGGCGCTGGCAACGAGCAGGCGCTCACTGTCGAGGTCACGAACAACCTCAACCAGACAGTGACTGACGTTGAAGCGCGTATCTTTGCCGACGATCCGCTCAGCACCGGTGATGACGATACAGGCTACGTCGAATCGCTCAAACCCGGCGAATCGGTCACGATGTCGTTCGAACTGAGTGCTGCTGAGTCAGCCACCGAGAAGACGTATCCGGTTTCGTTCGACTTCCGATACGATGACGAGCGCGGCAACAGCCAGCTCTCGAACACGATCCGTGTGCCGATGGCCGTCTCCAGCAGCGACGGCGGTGGCTTCCCACTCACGTCGATTCTGGTCGTTGGCTCGCTCGTCGCCGGCGCAGTCGGTGTCCTCTGGCATCGGAGGGACTGACCGATGACAACCGGTGAGCGAATCGAGGCCGCAACCGAAGCCCTCAACGAGGTCATCGTCTCTCGATCGAAGACGGTCGTGGTCGCGTTTCTGGTCATGACCGTCGTCTTCGCCGGTGGATTCGGACTGGTCTCTACCGATACGGACTCGACGGATTCGTTTACCAATGACCTCCCCGAACAGGACGCCCTCGACGCCGTCAACGAGGAATTCGAGGGGCCCTTTGAAGCCTCGGACGAATCCACACAGCTGGTCCACAGCGGCAACAACGTCCTCACGAAGACGGAACTCGTTCGGAGTCTGGCGGTCATCGAACGCGTCGAACAACGCGACGACCTCCGAATGGCGTCTGCAAACGGCCCGGCCCCGCTGATCGCACAGACTATCGACCCGACGGCAACCACTGCAGCCGAGCAGCGTCGGGTGATCGAGTCGGCGACGTCCACCGAGATCCGACAGGCGATCCGGGACCGCAGCGACGACCCGCGGTTTACGGGAGTCGTCTCCGAGGACTTCAACCCGACAGCGGCGTCCGCGTCGGCATCGATCACGACCATTACACACGACGTCCCAAGCGAGTTCAGCGACGACGATCTCGCCGAGATTCAACTCTCCATCGAGACGATCGCAAACGAGGAGTCGGGCGACATCCGCGCGTTTGGGTCCGGGATCGTCGACGCGGAGACCGGAACCGTCATCGGCGATTCGATGACGCTCGTCATGCCCGTCGTCGTCGTGCTCTTGCTCGTGTTTCTCATCGTTGCATATCGCGACCCGATCGACCTCGCACTGGGGCTGTTGGCGCTGTTGATGACGGTCGTCTGGACGTTCGGCTTCCTCGGCTACTCCGGGATTCCGTTCAACCAGCAGATGATCTCCGTCCCCGTCTTGCTGTTGGCAGTCGGCGTCGACTTCGGGATCCACATCATCAATCGCTACCGCGAAGAGACGGTCCAGGGCTTCGAACCGCTCGAGGCGATGCGGACCGCGAACAACCAGCTCATGGTCGCGTTCGTCATCGTCACGGTGACGACGGTCTTCGGATTCGGGGCGAACATCGCCTCGGATCTGGGCCCCATCCGGAACATGGGGATCGCCTCGAGCATCGGTATCATCTTTACGTTCCTCATCTTCGGGCTCTTCCTTCCCGCAGCCAAACTCGAGGTCGACGAACTCCGCGAGCGGTTCGGCGTGCCGGAGTTCAACTCCGAGCCGATCGCCTCCGAGGAGTCGACACTGGGTCGTCTCCTCGCGATGCCCGCCAGGGCGAGCCAGCACGCGCCGTTGGTGTTCGTCGTCGTGATCCTCGTCTCTGGTGCTGCAGCAGCCAGCTACGGAGCTGGTGTCGATACCAGCTTCGAAGAGAAAGACTTCCTGCCGCCGGAGGAGCAGCCGGCATACCTCGAATACGTCCCGGGGCCACTCGCCCCTGGCGAGTATACGGTGACCGAGACGTACAATCTCCTCGAAGACAAGTTCGCGACGAACCAGGACCAGTCCGTGAAAATATACGTCAAAGGATCCTTCGAGGAAGACCACGCGCTCGAGGCGCTGGCCAGTCCGAACGACGATCCACCGAGTAATCTCGCCGTCGGCGATGGCGGTGAGGCGGATGCCCGGAGTATCATCACGGTCATCCAGACCTATGCCGACCAGAATCCCGAGTTCGCCGCCCTCGTCGAGCGGAACGATCGCAACGACAACGGGATTCCCGACCGGAATCTCGACGTGATCTACGACGAACTGTTCGCGTCGCCGGCCGCGCCACAGGCCGAACGGTACCTGACCGAGGACCGGCGCAGCGCACAGGTCGAGTACGCGATCGACGCCGATGCGTCACAGCGAGCGGCGGCCGCGGATGCCGCCGAATTCGCCGATGACTTCCGGTATACGGCGACGGCGACGGGCGGAATCGTCGTCTTCGCCGCCGTGACCGACCTGATCTTCGCGTCGGCGATCGAGGGGCTGATCCTCGCAGTCGGGTTGACCGCCGTGTTCCTCGTCATCTCCTACGCTGCACTCGAGCGCAAGCCGTTGCTCGGGATCGTCAACGTGTTCCCGATCCTGATCGCGATCGCGTTCCTGATCGGCACGATGCGGTATCTCGGGATGTCGCTGAACGCGTTGACGGCGACGATCCTGTCGATCTCTGTCGGCCTCGGGATCGCCTACTCCGTCCACGCGACACACCGGTTCATCGACGAACTCAAAACGGCCGACGACGCGCTTACAGCGCTCGTCACGACGCTGTCGGGAACTGGGGGCGCGCTCATGGGGAGTATGCTCACGACGTCGCTGGGGACCGGAGCACTTGCCCTGGCGATCACCCCCGTGCTGGGCGACTTCGGCTTGCTGATGGCTCTGAGCGTCGCCTACTCGTTCATCACCTCGATCGTCGCACTACCGCCCGCGATGCTGTTGTGGGCCAGATACAACCGGTCACAGTCGCTGTGGAATCGCGTCGTCGCAACGGTCGATAGCTCCAGGTAGTTCCTCCGTCGCTTTTCTCTCGGTGTTGTGTCGTCCGTTCGCCGACGAGTGACATCGAGTCGAGCGCATGTGCGAACGGCACTGTTCGTGGTGGGTGTCGTCTGGACACTCCTCGAGGAGTGTCTGTCCACTGCTCGCGCCGTCTCCGCATGGACGTCGTGTCCGGGCGACCGTCTGAGCAGCTCCTCGAGGCCGTCCCATTCATGTGGCTGTCGACACGTCGGCCACCGTCGGCAACGGGTTGCCGACCTCCGTGCTTCGAATGCCGTCCGTGCGCGGTCTTCAGAGGCAGTGGTCTCGAGCGACGGGACTTACACCGGGCTCCGAGACACGGTCTCGGAGTCGGTCGGCAGGGTGCTGTCCTCGAGCGATACGAATCGCGGCCGACGAACGATTCGCTGTTGTCGGTCGTCTCCATCGTGGGTGGTTCGCGAGGCGATCGGCAACTGTGCTGTGTGCTCGATTCGGTAGCGACTCCTGGAAGTCACTGCATCTCGGTCGTCGCTTCTCGTGTGTCGTGTGTGAACCGATTTTGAGCTGTATAAATCTCCTCGAGTGTCGTATCCGTACTGCACTGATGGCGTGATTGCTGCGGGGTCGGACGCTCGCCGGCAGGAGTTCATTGCTCTGTCGTCCAGACCATCCTGATGGCATCCCAGTAGTGGATTGACTGGTATCGCACTCGTCGCGGTTGCCAGCCGTTACCTCGTCGAACAGCTGTGTCCGTCCCACGGCTAGTTCGCGCTCTCCGCTCGCCGCTTGCGGTTTCTGTCGCCACCCCGTTGCAGGTCACAGATCAATTACCCGCCGACTGACCACCTCTCGAGTCGTGGATGTAGCGGGGCGGCTGCTCGACTCTACGAACTACGAACGAGACGGCTGCAAGCACTCACGCGATCGTGCCGTGTCCGTTCGGTGTCAGTGAGCCACTGCCGTCCGGTCACACGTCGTCGTTGGTCGGCGACTCGATCGCGGGATAGACGGCGTCGCCACTGTCGGAGTAGTGCGTCGAAAGAAAGGAAGGATGCGGCAAAGGCCGGGCGAGTGCCCGGTAGTTAGTTATCAGCGCTTAGTTGTTGCGGCGGAGTGCAACCAGCGCAGCGCCGAGGAGGGCGACGAGGGCGACGCCGACACCGAAGCCGGGCGTACCGTCGGAGCCTTCGTCAGTACCTTCGTCAGTACCTTCGTCGGTCTCGTCAGTCTCGTCGGTCTCGTCGGTTTCGTTGGTCTCGTCCGTCTCGTCCGTCTCGTCTGTCTCGTCCGTCTCGTCCGTCTCGTCGGACTCGTCGGTCTCGTCAGACTCGTCGGTCTCGTTGGATTCGTCCGTCTCGTTGCCTTCGTCAGGCTGCTCGTCCTCGACTTCTTCGACGATCTCGATCTGAGCGCGGTCGGTCGTTTCGCCGTCGTCAGACTCGAGCGTGTAGGTTCCGATGTCGAGGTCCTCGGTGCTGATCTCGAGGGTCCACTGACCGTCAGCGTTCCACTCGTCGGTGCTGGTGATCGTCTGCGAGTTACCGTCCTCGTTCAGGACCTCCACCGTGATCGTGTTGTCGTCAGGCTGGAGGTTGGTCTGACCGTCGACGACGATCTCGCCGTTAGCCGGGACAGGGTTGACGCCGTCGGCGTCAGCGCCTGCGGGGTAGACGGAGTCGATCGTGGTCGACGCGTCGGTGTAGCGGAAGTTCTCCGTGACCATGCGGTCGTCGCTAGCCGAAGCGTCGACCGTCTCTTCGCTGATGCGGTCGCGGATCTGCTCACCGGTCAGGTCCTCGTCGTTGAAGTCAGTGAGCCAGGTCTGGAGTGCGTCGGCGTCAGTGCCATTGACCGCACCGTCGTCGCCCCACACACCGTCACGACCGTTGGAGAGGACGTGTGCGGAGACAGTTCCCTGCGAGAGGTCGCCCAGCGAGAGGTCTTCCTCATCGAAGGTGTAGTCGTCGGAGTCAACCGAGGAGGTGTACGCTTCAACGTTACCACGCTCGTCGACGAACGCGACGACAACGTTATTTTCGCCCATGGCGGTACCGTTGACGTCGATGTCTTCGTCGACGTCAGAGGAGATTTCGCCGCCGATGGTCTCGAAGTCGGCACTCAGGCTACCTTCGGTCACGCGGATCGACATAGTAGCGCTGGATCCCGAGTTGAAGTCGGAGGTGCCGATTTCGTCGTCTTCCATGTACTCGTCAACCGTCGACTGGTCAACGACACCGAAGCGGTACGTACCAGGCATGCTCAGGATGTCCGAGCCCTTTGCAAGATCACTGCTCGAGAGGACGTAGTCCTCTTCGTCGTAGGTGTCGTCGGAGTCAACGTCGACGTTCTGTTCGATGAGTTCCCAGTCGCCGTTGTCGCGGGCGAAGAACGCAACTTCATCTGCGCCTTCAGCCGTACCGTTCACGTCGACTTCGGAGCTGACGACGTAGGTGTCGTCAGGACTGTCGATCGTAATCTCGCCTTCCGAGACTTCGAGGGAAGCGTCGTCTTCGTAGTTGTCGCTAACGTTGTGGAGAGCGACGTCAGTGTCGTACGCCTCGATGTCGACCGAGGAGTCATCGAGGTACTGCGTTTCGATCGAGCCGACGGCCGTCGTGCCGTCCATCTCGACTTGTGCGTACGCGAAGTCGACAACGTCTGCAGTGCTGTTGTCAGTGTCGTTGACGCTACCGTTGATCGCGTCGTAATCATCAACACTGCTGACATTGTGGTCCTCAGAGAACACGCCAACTTCTTCCGTGTCGTCGACGTTACGGAAGATCTTCTCGGCGTTCTCCAGGCTGACTCCGTCGCGGAAGTCCGAGCTGTCAATCACTACATAGTGGAGGTTCTCGTCACTACCGCCAGTGACGGTGTACTGGACGTTGTCACCGCGGACGGCGTCGCCCGAAGCGAGCTCGAGGCCGAGGTCGTCGTCAGTGGAGAGGGAAACCGTCGTGGTTTCGGTTGCACTGTCAACCTCGTCGAGATTCTCCTGACCCTGCACGATGAACGTGTAGTCGCCAGCGTCCTCGTCTTCGAGGTTGACAACGACATCATCGTCCTCGCCGTTGAACAGCGAGTCGCCGCTGGTGACGACCGAGTCCGTGATGTCGGAGCCACTCTCGTCTTCGACGATGAGCTCAGCGTACTCGGCACTCTCGTAGTTGTAGAGGGCCGAGACGTGAAGCTCGTCTGCTTCACCAGTCGTCACACTCGAGCCAGCGATGTCGGGACCGTCCGCACCGCCGCGGTTGATCTCGACTTTGTCAACGCTCGGCTCGGAGACTCGCACATTGAACTCACCGTCACCGTACGTACCAGTTTCCTGGTCCTCTGGGATTACGCCAGTGAGCGAGAGCGATTCACCCTCGGTACCGTTCTCTTCAGAACCGTACAGTTCACTTCGAGTGGTGTCGAACTCGAGGTCTTCCTCGCCCTGGAAGACGGTTTCTCCAGATTCGACAACGTTGGAGTTAGACTGATCGTCGTTGTAACGCGGTCCAGTGTATTCCTCGATCGTGACGTCACTTAGTTCCTCGCCGTCACCAAAGGAGAGCGTATCGTCTGCCCCGATCTGTGCGGCGTAGACCGCGTAGGACGACCCGTCCTCACTAGTCGTATCGAGGCTGAAGGTCGTATTGCTTGCTTCCGAAACGTTCACCTCATCGGTAACATCATCGGTTGCAACGATGTCGCCGTTGCCGCTAGTGTTAGCGAGGTAAACGTAGACGTTATCGTTATCGTTTCCGTTGCCATCTACTTCAACTGTACCACTAATTGTGTCTCCCTCAACGACGGTGATAGAGCCGCTATCAGCGTCGTCAACGAAAGATGTCGATTGATTTACTGCTGCTGCCGCGCCGCCCGCAAACGCTGCGGACATCGCAACAACAGACAGCACCATCATCGCGGTCAGGAACACTGCGCGTCCCTTCTCACGATATGAGATTTCGTTTTCTGTCATGTGTTATGTTGTTATTTCGCTTGTGCGGCCACGCTTGCGTTCCGATCGAGTAACCCGGTAATCAGATCTTACATCCGATCGCCGAGATGTTGGCCGATCGTACTTGCTTGCACGACCATGGGTAGGGGTACGAGTGTTCGTTGCGACCGGTTGCATATATGCTTTGTTGTCCAATGCAGTTCTAACCATATGAATAATCGCACTATCTGACTGTATTTATTGTATATTACCCTCGAGTGCGTCAGACAAAATCAAACGATAGCAGTTACCACGCCTGCGCTATCGCGGGTTTGGCGTGGGTGACTCGATCCGTATGAGTGCCACTGAACTGTCCGGGTCGGTCCCGATCGATCGCCACTCGGACTGTCACTAATCGATACTTACTCGTACAGTTTCGTGGCCCTCGAGCCCGCCACTTGCAGTAAACACGGCTTTCGACGATTGGCGACTACCGCTACGTGTCGCGGTGCCGATCCATCAGTCACACGAACCAGTCAGTGTGGTGTCCCAACAGCCAGACACGGGGTGTGGCCTGACACTGACGCGGTCTCTCCGGTCAGGCGTACACGCGCGTTTCAAGATACTGTTGGACCTCGCTTTGGACGTCCACAGCCCACTCCTCGAGGTCGTCAGCAGTACTGGCCAACCGCAAGAGCCGCCCGAAAAAGAGCAGCTGAAGCCGCTCCGCGACGACAGCCGGCTCACACTCGCGGAACTCGCCGGACTCGACGCCAGCGCGGATGATCGACGCGATCGACTCCGTGAACACCCGATCACTCCGGGTGAAGTGATCCCGATAAGCCGGATCGTGGATCGCCTGGACGCGCAACTCGAGGACCGTCTGCATAAACGCCTGCCACTCGTCGCTCATCCCGGTGCCAAAGCCCCAGTCGAGGAGCCCCTCGAGTCGCTTGCGGGGGTCTTCGATCGGTCCCCGCCCGAGTTCGCCCTCGAAGTGATCGAGCAGATACTCGAGACAGGCGAGGACGAGCGCGTCCTTGTCCTCGTAGTGGTGGTAGATCAGTGAGGGGCTCTGCTCGAGTTCGTCGCCAATCTTCTGGATCGTCAGGTCGGCGTAGCCGTGTCGCTGCAGACTTCGATAGGTCGCTGCCAGGATTGCTTCGCGAGTCGTCGCCGGATCGTCGAAGATGTCGTTGTTCACGGGTGGTCACCTCGCCAGTAGCTGCGCCTCCACTGTACCCGGAAGATAGCTGCCGATCTGGGTCTCGGCATGCGCGAATGCATTGCCCGAACTCTCTCCTTGGAGCACATAATCGATTTGATCGCGTTGGTGGCGGTCCTCGAGATCATGACTGGCTGCCAAGACCAGCTGTGGCAAATCTCTTCGTCCGGCTCGAGAGTAATTGTGGCAACGCAGTTACGGCCCTCTCGAGCGCTAGAATATGGCCTGATTTCGACTATCGACGCTTTCGCTGTTTACGTTCGTTCGCATCGGATCCATAGTGCCACTCACAGACGGGTAGTCCAGTGGGTAATAGTGGGCAAGGCTTATTCAGTGACAGGGCCTACTGAGCAGCATGACGAAAGTGGATGCTCGTGACTTCCAAACCAGCGAGACCGACGACCGAGGTCGAATCTATCTCGGGACGGAATACGCGAATAAGCGCGTGACTGTCGCCGTCGTTGAGGTCGAATCCGACCATCCCGATGAAGACGAATTAGCTGCCGCATACCGCGAGGCTTCTGAAAGTGCGGACGAACTTGCCGAAGAGTGGGACGAGGCGTCGGACGAAGCCTGGAACGAATTGGATGAATGAGTGGGGAGTCGGACATTCGTCGCGGTGACGTTGTAATCGTTCGACTTGACCCTGCTGAAGGACACGAAATGGAGAAAACGCGTCCCGCAGTCGTCGTCCAGAACGATGTCGGGAACAAAAATGCCAGCACGACTATCGTTGCACCTGCGACAGGGGCGTACAGAGGTTACCCCTTCGAGGTACTCGTCGAAGCAGCAGAGTCACCGTTCGAGAAGGACTCGTCGGTCCGTCTTGATCAGATTCGCGTCGTCTCCATCGAGAAACGGATTCACTCGGTGATCGGGAGTCTCGATACAGAGGTAATGGAGGCAGTCGACGAAGCGTTGAAACTGAGCCTTGGACTAGACTGACGAACGTAATACAGTCTTCCAAAGAGAAACCGACTGGTGGCTTCTGATACAGACATTGTATTTGCCCACCCACTGAATAGCATCTGGAAAATTTTCACTCGCTACTCCCCCGATGTGGAGATACGGATTCCAATTCTGGCTACCGATTCTCGCGCTGCTTGACCTTGTTCAGGTCTTGGACTGATATTACAGATTTCGTCTACTTTGGCGGTGTCCAGTACAGTTTCTCAGTCGTCGTCAGCTGTATACGCGCCTCCACGACGCTTGATTCGAGCAACGACCATTCGGTGCTCGTCACGGCGGAAAGTAACCGCAAGACGGAACTCGCCGATACGCACCTTACGACGTGAGCTGTTCTGGAGTGGCTCACCATAGTCTGGTGGATCACGCCACGGAGAATCGACGATTTCGTCGAGCTTGTCGATGATGCGCTGCTGTTCGTTCGAATTGAGGGCAGTGAGGTCGTCCTGCGCTTTCGATGCGAGTTCCCACGTCCACCCGTCGTCACTCATTCGTCCCGTCAGTGCCGAACCGTTCGCGTGTCTCTTCAGCACTCATCGTCCGTTGCTCACGAACATCCTCTTCGGCTTGGAGGAGTGCAACGAGTTCGTCGCGGTCGAACGTGGGATGTTCGATGGCATCGCGTAAGGTATACCGAATAAATTCGCTCCGGCTGTTGAATCCACGTCCTTGCCACGTGTCTTCGATTTCGTCGAGGAACGACCGTGTGACTTTGAAGTTCACCGTGACAATCTCGTCGTCGCCGTTGTTTGTGGCCGCTTCGGACATACGTCTGTATTACTTGCGTGTTACTGTAGGTGTTTCGCCGTCCGAACGCTGAAGTTATTAACGAAAAGAAACAACAGATACGTGAAATACGTATTTCTTGCTACCGACTCTCTCGTTGCTCAACTTTGTTCAGCTCGATCAGCAGCCGGAAAATCGCTTTGACGAGATTCGCGTCGACGTCGAACTGCTCTGCGTTGTCGCCCGCACGTTCCATGACCTGCTGTTCCTGTTTCTCGTCAGTCGTCGGCAGCCCCTGTTCGTCTTTGACCGCCGCGATCGTGTCCGCGACGTAGGTTCGCTGGGCGATCAGCTCGACGATCTCCTGGTCGATCGTCCGGATCTCCTCGCGCAGTTCGTCGAGGCTCATCTCCTCGGGTGTCAGTGTTTCGTCGTCGATTCCACCGTCCATCGCTGTGTCTGTTGACTCTCGAGTCATTGTATTCGTGTTCCGTCGGTTCGCGTTTGCAGTAATCGTGTCGTTCCGTCGCGGTCGTCCCATCGCTCGCGGACGGCCTCGAGCGAGTCTCGATCGCCGACGGCGACGTAGCTGGGGCCGGTCCCAGAAAGCGAGACGCCGTCGACGTCGGGCATGGCGTCGATCATCGGCCCCGTCGAGAACTCAAGGGCAGCGGAGAAGGCAAACCCGTTGACGGTCATCGCCTCGCCATAGCGGCCGTCGAGTGCGAGTTCTTCGACGAGTGTGGCCATCGGCGCGATTTGCTCGCAGGCCGAGACGTCGGCGTCGGCGCTGTAGGCTTGTTCAGGTGGCGTATAGACCAGCGCCCACCAGTCGACTTCGTCGCGGGCGAGCAGCGCGTCGCTCGTGTTGTCGGTCACGGTCACGCCGCCGAGCATGCTCGCGCTCGCGTCGTCGAACGCGCCCGTCGCCGTTACACCGGCGTCGCGAGCCGCTCGAACCCCGAGCCGGCAGGCGTCGATCCGGTCGACCGCATCGGCGACTGCGAGGGCGTCGAGGGTTGCGAGTACCGTCGCATTGGCCGCGGCGCTGGAACTTTTGAGGCCGGCGGCCATCGGTACCTCGCTTTCGGTGCGGACGCGAGCGCCCACGTCGGTTTCGTCGAGTCCCGCCGCGTCGGCGTACTCGTCGATCGTCAGTTCGGCACAGCGCTCGATGAGCGCCGTGTCGGCGTCGGGCTGACCGTCGATCTCGCCGACGATTTCGCCGTCGTCAGTGAGATCGACGGTCGCCGTCGTCTCGAGGTCGATCGCGAACGCCGAGCCGGTCCCGGTCGCGAGCGCGTTGAGTACCGTCCCAGCTGCGGGGGCGACAGCACGGCCATCCATATCCGGACACTCACAGACCGAATACTTACGGCTGACGATCCTCGTGATACGTCGACATGGAGAGCGTCGGTTTTCGACAGCTCGCTGGTGCCCAGAACGCACGCCTTTTGCCGGATCCGACCGAACGTGTGGTCATGAGCGCGCGCAACGACGTCGCCCCCAGCACGATCGGCGTCGATCTCGTCGACGGCGGCATCGTCGTCCAGTATCTCGACGGTCGAGAGGTGTTCTACCACGGGCCGCCCAAACCCGTCGAGGGGCCGCTGACGACCCCGCCGGGCAAGGAGGTACACGTCCTCGTCACTGATCCCGACGGCGTCGAGGGTGTCATGACCTACGTCAACGATCGGAACACCCACGACGACATCCTCGAGTCGACTGGCGTCGGCCGCGTGATGCTCGACCGCGACGACGAGGAGGAACTGTTCCCGGGCGTACGCGTCGCGACGGAGGCCTACTCGGTCCGCGTCGATGCCGACCTCTCGGCCGTCGACGGGCGCGTCTTCGTCTTTGCCGAAGACGAGATGAGCGAACACGCCTACGAACTCGTCGAGAGCGCCGACTGATGCCCTTACAAAAACCCTGGCGTGACCTTACCCGCGAGACGGTCGCCGCTGCCCCGGATCGGCCCGGCGTCTACGAACTGGGCGACGCGTCGGGAACGGTGCTGGCGATCGACCACGGTGTCCTTCGGGACGAACTCAAATCCGCGTTGGCCTACGGCGACGGCGACCGCGTCCGGTGGACGGACACCCACACGATAGAGCAGGCACGCGACCTCGCGGCCGAGCATCGCGACCGCCTCGAGTAACCGATTTCGGATCTAGCGGCTGTCCTACTGAATGTAGGATGGGTCGCTGTCGTCACACATCCGTTCGTGGTCCGTTGCATCCGACTGCTCGTCGAAAAGGAGCCCGCAGGTCTCACACTCGTACCAGGTCGTGTCGTCGCGTTCTGTCTGGACGACCATACGTTTTCATGGGAGACGAACAACAAAAGGCGTTTTTTCAGTTGTCGTGACCGAATGGGCCTCGAGAATCCCGTGTTCGGTGGCGTCTCACGACGCCCGCGGGGACAATTCTCAAGGTGGCTGGCCCGAAAGGAACGACTATGAGTTCGTCGGAGGGAGACGGCGTGACGCTGTCGGTACGCGCTGCCGAGAAGGGGGACGCAGGCCGAGGTGTCGCACGGATTCCCGAGCCGGTGCGGCGACAGCTCGGTATCCTGAGCGGCGACGCCGTCGTCATCGACGGCGAGTCGACGACGGTTGCCAAGATGTGGCCTGCAGACCCGTCCGTTCCGGACGACGCCGTTCAGATCGACGGAGACACGAGAGCCAACGCCGGCGTTCACGTTGGCGACACCGTGACCGTGCGCGCGAAGGACAAATCGACGATCACCGATGCCGACCGCGTCACGCTGATCGCGCCGCCAGGACTCGCCGAGAATCAGCAGCGAGCCGCAGAAACCGGTGCAGCGGATAAACTCCGTAATCGACCGGTTCGTGCCGGCGAGCAGGTCCGAATCGAGGGTATCGATCAACAGCCGTTCAAAGTCACCGACACGGATCCCGACGGCGACGTGCGGATCACGCGGGAGACGACGGTCCGAATCGTCGATACGGATTCGAGTCCCGCAACACCTGCTGGCTCACGAGATGCCGGAACCGCCGTCCGCGATCCTCGCTCGAGCGACTCGACTGACACGGCGACTGCAGCCACGTCCGACGCCGGGGCCGACGAGCCCCCCACGAGTTCTGGCGTCACCTACGAGGACATCGGCGGCTTAGACGAGGAACTCGAGTTAGTCCGCGAGATGATCGAACTCCCGCTGTCTGAACCGGAGCTGTTCAGACGGCTCGGTGTCGAGCCACCGTCCGGCGTCTTGCTGCACGGCCCGCCGGGGACCGGGAAGACACTGATCGCCCGCGCGGTGGCCAACGAGGTCGACGCCCGCTTCGAGACGATCTCGGGCCCGGAGGTCATGTCGAAATACAAGGGCGAGTCGGAAGAACAGCTTCGGCGAACCTTCGAGACGGCGCGCGAGAACGCGCCGACGATCATCTTTTTCGACGAGATCGACTCGATCGCCGGCACGCGCGACGACGACAGCGACGCCGAAAACCGGATCGTCGGCCAGTTGCTGACACTGATGGATGGCTTGGACGCCCGCGGCGAAGTGATCGTCATCGGTGCGACCAACCGTGTCGACGCGATCGATCCCGCGCTCCGGCGTGGCGGGCGCTTCGACCGCGAGATCGGGATCGGCGTGCCCGACGAGACCGGTCGCCGGGAAATCCTCGAGGTTCACACACGCGGGATGCCGCTCGCCGACGATGTCGATATCGACGCGATCGCACGCCGGACGCACGGCTTCGTCGGCGCAGACCTCGACGCCGTCGCGAGCGAGGCCGCGATGGCCGCCATCCGTGATCGACCGGCAGCCGACGACGAGCGCCGCGAGTGGAATCGGAACCCGACAGTCCAGAAAGCCCACTTCGACGCGGCGCTGGCCTCTGTCGAACCCTCGGCGATGCGCGAGTACGTCGCCGAATCGCCGACGACGGACTTTTCGGATGTTGGTGGCCTCGAGGATGCAAAGCAAACGCTCCGCGAATCCGTCGAGTGGCCGCTGACCTACGATCGGCTCTTCGAGGAGACGAACACGAGTCCGCCTTCGGGCGTCTTGCTCTACGGCCCGCCGGGGACCGGAAAGACACTGCTCGCGCGCGCGTTAGCCGGTGAAACTGACGTCAACTTCGTTCGCGTCGACGGCCCCGAGATCATCGACCGCTACGTCGGCGAGAGTGAAAAGGCGATCCGCAAGGTGTTCGAGCGGGCCCGCCAGGCGTCGCCGTCGATCGTCTTCTTCGACGAGATCGACGCGATCACGGCCGCTCGAGGCGAGGGCCACGAGGTCACCGAACGCGTCGTCTCACAACTGCTGACCGAACTCGACGGGATGCGCGAAAACCCCAATCTCGTCGTGTTGGCTGCGACCAATCGCAAAGACGGGATCGATCCGGCGCTGCTCCGACCTGGCCGACTCGACACACACGTCTTCGTCGGCGAACCCGACCTGGAAGCGCGCGAGAAGATCCTCACAGTCCACACCCGCGGCAAACCCCTCGCCGACGACGTTGACATCGATGCCCTCGCGGCCGAGCTCGATGGCTACACCGGTGCCGACCTCGAGGCGCTAGTCAGGGACGCCTCGATGCGGGCGATCCGCGAGGTCGCAAGCGAGCACGATCCAGCGACGGCAAACGAGAAGGCGTCGACGGTCCGCATCGAACGACGACACTTCGAGGCGGCTCGAGAATCAACTGATCGATTATAGGTGCGACGGTCACTGGGTCTCAGCGTCACCGCACGACGATCGAAGGGACGTCAATACTGACGACGACGGTCTGACTCGAGCGCTGCCGGAGGTCCGTGTGCTTTGATCGGCTCCGCTCACGTCACGGAAGGACGGCAAACGAAGTCGGGTACGGAACAGCGGAAAACTGGGGTCGCGAGATCGAGGTTATTGGAAGCCGATCCGACTACCGCGCCGACCAGTTGGGTCGGGGCCGCCGGCCGTGCCGCCGCGGAACTCCTCTTCGATCTGTTCGTAGTACTCGAGGATCTCGTCGGTGATCGTCGGCCGGACGTTCTCCATCGCCTGCCGGAAGTGACGCATCTCGACGATGTCGGCTTCTTCGTCCTCGCGGAGGGCCTCGATGGCCGCTTCACGGGCGATCGACTCGAGGTCGCTGCCGACGTAGCCGTCGGTGATCTCGGCGATCTCCCGCAGCGTGACGTCGGCGGCCAGTGGCGTGTCCTCGGTGTGGATCTCGAGGATGCGTTCGCGGCCGTCGACGTCGGGTTCGCCGATCATGACGAGGCGGTCGAACCGACCCGAGCGCAACAATGCGGGGTCGATCATGTCCGGTCGGTTGGTCGCACCGATGACCATGACGTTGCCCATCTCCTCTAACCCGTCGAGTTCGGTCAGCAGCTGGTTGACAACGCGTTCCGAGACGTTCGAGCCGACCTCGCCGCCTCGTCCCGGAGCGAGCGCGTCCAGCTCGTCGAAGAAGATCACCGTCGGCGAGACCTGCCGCGCCTTGCGGAAGGTCTGCCGGATCGCCTTCTCCGATTCGCCGACCCACTTGCTGAGCAGTTGCGGGCCACGCACCGAGATGAAGTTCGCGTTGGTCTCGTTGGCAACGGCTTTAGCCATCAGGGTCTTCCCGGTGCCCGGCGGCCCGTACAGCAGGACGCCGGCCGGTGGGTCGACGCCCAGCCGGTCGAACCGCTCGGGGCTCGAGAGCGGCCACTCGACGGACTCTTTGACCTGTTCTTTGGGATCTGAAAGACCACCGACGTCGTCCCAGGTGACTTTCGGGAGCTCGACGAGCACCTCCCGCATCGCCGAGGGTTCGACCTCCGCGAGCGCGCCGCGGAAGTCCTCGCGTTTGACGATCATCCGATCGATGAGACTCGGCGGGATGTCCTCCTCGTCGAGGTCGATCTCGGGGAGGTACCGGCGCAGCGCTTTCATCGCTGCTTCCTTGGTCAGGCTCTCGATGTCGGCTCCGACGAAGCCGTGGGTCTCGTCGGCCAGATGGCCGAGGCTGACGTCATCCGACAGCGGCATGCCGCGCGTGTGGATCTGGAGGATCTCCTCGCGGCCCGTCTCGTCGGGGACGCCGATCTCGATCTCGCGGTCGAACCGGCCCGGCCGGCGCAGGGCAGGATCGACGCTGTCGACGCGGTTGGTCGCCGCGATGACGATGACCTGCCCGCGTGACTCGAGGCCGTCCATCATCGTTAGCAACTGGGCGACGACGCGGCGTTCGACCTCGCCGGTGACGTCTTCGCGCTTGGGCGCGATCGAGTCGAGTTCGTCGATGAAGATAATCGAGGGAGACTCCTCGGTGGCGTCCTCGAAGATCTCACGGAGTTGCTGTTCGGACTCGCCGTAGTACTTCGAGATGATCTCCGGCCCCGCGATAGAGAAGAAACTGGCGGAGGTCTCGTTGGCGACGGCTTTCGCGAGCAGGGTCTTCCCGGTGCCCGGCGGGCCGTGGAGCAAGACACCCTGTGGCGGCTCGATGCCGAGTTTCTTGAAGATCTGCGGGTGTTTCATCGGGAGTTCGACCATCTCCCGGACCCGCTGGATCTCGTTTTGGAGGCCACCGATGTCCTCGTAGGTGATCCCGCCGCCGGTCTTCTCGAAGCCCGAGATCGGTTCCTCGCGGAGTTCGACGTCGGTGTCCTCGGTGATGAGGACGACGCCCTCGGGTTCGGTTTCGACGGCGATCAGCGGGATCGCCTGCCCCGGCGAGCGCATGAACGGGTGGTTCGTCGAGCTCATGACGGGGACGATGTCGCGGCCGACGACCGGCCGTTTGAGGATCTGGCGTTTCACCATGCCGGCGGCGTCAGAGCCGAACTGGACCGACGCCTCTTCCGGCGGCGCAAGCGTCAGCTTATCCGCTTTCGTCGCCTCGGCTTTGCGGATCGTCACGCGCTCGCCGATGCCGACGTCTGCGTTCTGGCGGGTGAAACCATCGATACGGACGGTATCGGTGTTCCAGTCCTGCCGGTCTGCACGCCAGACCTTCGCGGCGGTGGTGTCTGCACCTTCGATTTCGATAATGTCGCCCGGACTGAGCTTCAAATGCAACAGCGTGTCCGGGTCGAGTCGGGCGATACCACGACCCGAATCGTTCGGGTACGCCTTCGCGACCTCGAGTTGGACTTCGTTCATGATTTAGGGATGGACGGCGATGTCAATGACTCCGATACGTGATCGGATAGGTTTTGTGTTAGCCCACATCTATGTGCTAGTCGGTACCATAGATACTTGGGGCGGGATGCTACAAAGATGTACCGGCCTCGGTGGGTTTTGGCCCTACCGACAGCGTGCCGAACCGCCGGAGAGATGGCTTTTTCTCGCTTGCCAACCGATTATGGACATGCGCGTTCTCGCTTTCGATGGCCGGATGGGGGCAAGCGGCGATATGATCCTCGCCGCCCTCCTCGATGCCGGTGCCGACCCCGACGTCTTAGCGCCTGTGACCGACGCCCTCGAGGTCGAATATAAGATCGACACCGTCGACAAAAGCGGCATCGCCGCGACGTCGGTCGACGTGTTCCTGACAGACGACGACTCGGACGGCCACGACCACGAGGAGTCGGACCACGATCAGGGCGACTCGAGTCACGATCACGAGCACAGCCACGACCATGGCAATGGTCACAGCCACGGGCACGATCATAACCATGGACACCACGATCACGGCCATGACCACGATCACGATGGCGTCCACGCCGAAGGACACGGCCCCCACCGCAGCTATCTCGAGGTCCGCGAAATCGTCGCCGACATGGACCTCGAGCCAGCGGTCGAACGCGACGCGCTCGCGATCTTCGAACTCCTCGGCGAGGCTGAAGCGGGCGTCCACGGCGAGGACCTCGAGTCGATTCACTTCCACGAGGTCGGGGCCGACGACGCGATCGCGGACGTGGTCGGCGCCGCGGCGCTGCTCCATGACCTCGAGCCAGAGCGCGTCGTCACCACACCGCTTGCGACAGGCGGTGGAACCGTGTCGATGAGCCACGGTGAGTACCCCATCCCCGCGCCAGCGGTCGTCGAAATCGCCGAGCGGGCCGACTGGTCGCTCCGTGGCGGCCCAGTCGACGCCGAACTGCTGACGCCGACTGGCGCAGCGATTTTGGGCCACATTGCCGAAGGTATCGAGACACTGCCGACGCTCTCGCTCGAGGGGTCGGGCTACGGCGCAGGTGGCTACGATCTCGATCCGCACCCGAACGTCCTCCGCGTGCTGGTCGGCGACGGCAGCGGCAAGGGTGAGTTAGTCGAAGACGACATCGCTGTCCTCGAGACCAACCTCGACGACGCGACGCCCGAAGTGCTGGGCGGGCTGCAAGAGTCACTCGCGGACGCGGGCGCGCGCGATGTGTCGATCATCCCTGCGACGATGAAGAAGTCCCGGCCTGGCCACCTCGTGAAAGTGATCTGCAAACCCGACGATCGGGAACGCGTCGCTCGAGCGCTGGCCGAAGAGACGGGCACGCTGGGGATTCGTGACGCAGGGGCAACCCACCGGTGGATCGCCACCCGGGAGTTCGAGGCGGTGACACTCGAGGTCGATGGCGACGAATACGAGGTCGCCGTGAAAATCGCGAGTGACTCCGAGGGCAACGTATACGACGTGAGTGCAGAGTACGACGATGCGGCGGCGGTCGCACGGGAAACGACGCTCCCGATTCGAACCGTGTTGAAACGGGCCGAAGCGGCTGCCAGTGTCGATCGCACGGGAGAGTGATCGTCGCGACGGCCCATCGTCTCTCGAGGTGAACTGTGTTCGCGATCAGGACGAAGTCACTGTCAGTCCCCCTCGAGCGTGCTCAAAACGACACCCGTCACACCGTGACGGCCGATCGGCGTTCGATGTCGGTCCGTCAACCAGTTCCAACCAACAAATAAAAAGACAGTATCGTAATCGATCGTCTCAGCTAGAGAGGATCGGAATCAGATCTCCGAAATCGAAGTCGTCGTCACCATCGTTGTTGTCGCCGTTGTCCTCGGATATGTCCTCGGAGGAGACAGTGCCGGTGAACGGATAGCTGGTCGTATCGACCTCGTAGTCATGCGTCTCACCGTCGGCAGCGATGCTGACGATATCGGGGGCATCAGCGCCGGCGTATCCTTCGTAGGTCCACTCCACTTCGACCGGGCCATTCTCGTTGTAGTCTTTGACGTTCAGCGAGATCTCGTCGTTCTTGTCTACCTTTTCGATCGCGAACTGGTCACCAGTCCACGTTGCCTGCGCTAACTGCTCGAGTTCGCCGCCATCGTCGTTGTAAAACGTGATCGTATCGATAGCGGCCGCCTCGCTGTCGGCTTCCTCAGTACCGTCATCGGCGCTGTCGCCATCACCATCGCCGACAGTGTCGCCGTCACCGTTGCTGTCGTCGTTATCGTCTGCCGACATATCGTAGGAGTCGACCGTGCCGGTGAACGGATAGCTGGTCGTATCGACCTCGTAGTCACGCGTCTCACCGTCGGCAGTGACGCGGACGATATCGGGGGCATCAGCGCCGGCGTACCCTTCGTAGGTCCACTCCACTTCGACCGGGCCGTTGTCATTGTAGTCTTTGACGTTCAGCGAGATTTCGTCGTTCTTGTCCAACTTTTCGACCGTGAACTCGTCGTGATCGTCGTTCCACGTCGCCTGTGCGAGCTGCTCGAGTTCGCCACCATCGTCGTTATAAAACGTGATGGTGTCGATAGCAGCTGCCTCGCTATCGTGTTCCTCGGCAGTCGCCGTTCCGGCGACACCTGCGAACAGCATGCTACCGACGAGAGCGACCGCCAGCAGTACAGTGAATTTCCGTTTCATAGTGTGTTGATATTGGTTGTCTGGGTGATCGCACACGTACTCGAACAGGTGTCCGATCAGGACGTAGATCGTCACGGAGCGTCGTGTCGCTTGCAACCCGTGACTCCCTGCCCCTTCCCACGATGCGTCACCCAGTCGAAATCGACCGTATCGGCCCACATGAAGGCGGAACACCGTTCAAACTGATAGCTACTATCTAAATTGCGTAATGGTGCACGTGATATTAAAACAAAGAATGTATTTATTTGCTGTATTTAAAAGATAAAATCATATGATAGCGTTAGGAGGCTGATATACATCGCAGTCCAAAGTATAGGGTACGTAGTATCTTTAGCGGTCATATCACGGATAGCATAATTCACCAAATTGGTAGCGAGTCGGTGGACAGGCAGTGACGTGGCGTACCGATACAAGCAAGATAGCAGTCGTCAGTCTCACTCTGAGCACAGCCAAACTGCTGGCGATACTGATCGCAGGGCTGTCGCGTGATGAAGTTTGATACGGGCTCCTGTCAGCCAGTCCCGGTGGGGCCACGGCCGCCCTTCGGTCCCACCGGGACATCGGGACAGCAGACCGGATGAATGACGATCGGTGGCTTTCGACGGGACAACTCGAGACAAAGCACCGTCTCTAGCTCTCGAGCTGACGCACATTCCACTAGACAGTCTCTCAGCGCAGTGATTCTGATCCAACTGTACTCGAGGGACGCGGTCTCTACTGAGTGGCCGCGATCACGACTGGCGTCTTTCGGCGTGTGACGCTGTGTTTCGACGAGTCGATGTGGCCGCGATACCTGGGTTGTTCCTCGCAGAAGCCGAGAGCGGGGCGAGAGATAACTGCATCTGAGAGTCAGGGTAGGCAGTTACTTCGATCTGGTAACCTGTCTATTCCGAACTCATTGCTGTGTATAGTAAAGTTACCACTCCCAATACGCTGTTTCACCCCGAAAGGGTGAGTGAGACAGATGGTACACGAAATTAGACGGTTGCACCGAACTGAAAGTACTGCCCTCGCGAACGTCGCGGGGGCAGGTACGGATACGGCCGCCGTCTTCACGAGCCAGCGACTGCGTCCGGCAGATCTGGACTCGCGAGCTCACGACGCTGACAGTCGACTCGGTCTCTGACTACTCGAAAACAGACAACCAATACAAAAATGACAACAAAACCGACAACTCTCGAAAAAGGACGCGCAGTAGTACTGGCGGGACTCATGGTCCTGTCCGTGATTGCGATGTCCGTGGCGTTTGCAGGCGGAGCAGCGGCAGCAACCGAAGACAGTGTCACGTTCAACGATCAGGCCATCGGTGTCTATAACGGCTCAGACACCATGGTCGTTGGGCCCATCTACGCTCAGGAAGGACAGTACCTCGAGGTCACAGACGAGTCCGGAGAGGTCGTTGATGAGATGGTGATTCCTGAGGATGCCACGGATGCTGCTATCTTCGTGACCCCTGACGAACCGGGAGAGTACACTGCGACGCTCTACTCCGAAGAGGGCGGTGACGAAATAGACGACGATGACGCGATGATCTACGACGCCACCATCGAACTGTCCGATCAGAAATCTGCGAAGGGCACGCTCGAGCAGGTCACTGTCGACACAGCGAGCCTGCTGGATGGCGACGATGACGACACCGAGTTCGATGTCGTCCTGACTGATTCGGACGGCAACGAACTCGGTCGTGCAACCGAGCTAACCGGGACGAACGAAGATGTCACGATCGACACATCGAAGATTACTGCGCAGACCGAGGTTACGGCGACGATCTTCGTCGACGATGAACCGCTCCAGACCTACGATGAAGACGCCGGAAACTTCGTTTCCGTGTCCGACTCGGCCACCGTGGACCCGGACATGAAGAACAAACACGACGACAAGGAAGACGATACCAAGCACGACAAGAAGAAAGGTGACAAGGACTACACCGAGAAAGGTGAGAAGGACAAGTCTGCTGGCGGCGATAGCGCCAACGGCGATGACAGCACCGACTCGGGAGTCTCGAACGATGCGAGCACCGACCAGGATACGTCTGCGGAAACAAATCAGGACCAAAACGTCGATCAATCGAACGATCAAGACGCTGAGAACGACCAGGATCAGGACGCGTCGCAGTCGAACAGCGGTGACAGTATGCCCGGGTTCGGCGTCGGCGTCGCCCTGGTCGCACTCCTCGGCGCAGCCATGCTGGCATTCCGTCAGCAGAACTAAGCTGCAGTAACTACCGAATCACTTCGGCCACTCCGGTTTCATTTTCCCGGCACTGCTATTTTTCAGAGCGGTCTGGTACTTACTTGGCGGCGGCAGCTGAGGCACCGCCAAAGGAGATCGCGTTGCTATTCCTCGGCATCGATAACGGTTCCCGTGATCCGCTTGGTTTTGGGCCCGGGATCAACTACGATAAAAAGCGTGGATCGAAAATCGGAGATGGGTTTTGCCGCGGTGTTACAGTGCGGCGTTGACGAACTCCTCTAGATTGACGATTGGGACGGCGACACTGTTTGCATTAGTGTCAGCATCCTGGTCCTGGTCAGCATCTGGCTGGTTCGTCTGCTCGTTCGTGGCTTCTTGGTCTTGGGTGAGGTCGTTCGTCTGGGTGGCGTCGTTGGATGCATCCGCATTACCGTCGCCAGCCAGTGCGATGTTGTCACCCTGCTCAGCCTCGTTCGACTGCTCAGCCTCTTGGTCTTGGTTGTTCTCGGCGTCTTGCTCGTTCGACTGATCGACGTCTTGGTTCTGGTCAGTCGTCGCCTCCGTATTTTGGTCGACGCTAGCGTCGGTATCGACGCCAGCGTTGTTCTGGAATTCGCCTGCGGCCGCTGTTCCAGCGACCCCCACGAATGTGAGGCCGCCGATCACTGCTACCGTCAGTGCGAGTGTGAGTGCGCGTTTCATAGTTATAGCCGTTTACGGGCGCACGTGTCAATTAGATTCGACCCGTCACTAGTCTCTTCTCGCCGCTACCAATCTCGCTCCGCTATAGCACGTTGCCCAACTGGTAGCCACCTCGGAGATGAATATGAACCCCGGGAACGGTTTCGATTAAAACGCCGAATTAGTCCATCAAAAGGCATCAAAACGATGTTCTCGTATCTCTGAATGTTGCCTATTTATATTCCATATATGCGACTACAAAAACAAATATTTAAGCACACGTTCAGAACAAAGTCCGTTCTAATAAATAAAAATCCTAATTCATTTCTAATGGACAATCGAGCACCGAACACTGCAAATCTGAAGAGATACTCATGGATACGATAGACTGACCCGTACTTATTTACAGTCGTTTCATTCTGTCCGTGTCTTGCAGTTTCAATCGTATAGCCGAATGTTTCCCTGTGAGATGGTTCGACGACTGGTTGCGATTCGTCTCTCAGTAGTGCTTTTCTCGAGACTACAGTATCTCCCGCACTATTAGCGAGATCTGGTCTTTTTCAATTCATCATCGTAAATACAAATATCAGAATTAATAGTCTAAAACCACTATAACACTACAGAGTATCAGAATGTCGAGTCAATGACAGCACTCCGCAACCGTGCTGGGGTGGGACGGAAACTCGAGACAGCAACCCGGATCAATAGCCGGAACAGAGCCGGGATCGCTGTTGCTGCAGTGACGGCTGGGTCGCGAGCCGAACCGAATATGACGGCTGAAGCAGCACACCCTCGAGAACGGCAACGATCTCTACTTCGCCTTTGGCATAGAACTCAGTAATCAGCTGCGTGATAAGTGTTGGTGCAGATACCGTTTCTCGTGGGCTGCTTCGTTCTGAACTCGAGATCAGTTGCAGAAAAAACGCGGAACGAAAATCGATGTGGATGTTACCGCAGCGTTACAGTGCGGCGTTGACGAAGTCGGTCAGGTTGGTTATCGGGACAGCGATGCTACCTGCACCAGTCTTCCCTTTCTGGTCCTGGTCCGCATCTGGCTTGTTGTCCTGATCGTTCTTGGCCTCTTGATCCTGGTGGAGCTTGTTCGTCTGGTCAGCATTGTTGAATGCATACGCGTTACCGCCGCCAGACAGTGCGATGTTGTCACCCTGGTCAAGTTCGTTCCCTTGCTCAGCCTCCTGGTCCTGTTCGTTCTCGCCGTCTTGCTCGGACGACTGATCAGTGTCTTGGGCCTGATCAGTCGCCGCATCCGTACCTTGGTCGACGCTATTGTCGGTATCGACGCCAGCGTCGTTCTGGAAGTTGCCTGCGGCCGCTGTTCCAGCGAACCCCATGAATGTGAGGCCGCCGATCAGTGCTACCGTCAGTGCGAGCGTGAGTGCACGTTTCATAGTTTTTGCGTGTCGGGCATACGTGTCGGATCATCCGACACAGCTCGTCGCCAACTCCTCGTCAACGCTACTGATCTTTCACTGCCATGGCACGTTGCCCAGGTGATAGCCACCTCGGAGACCAATATGAACCCCAGGAACAGTTTCGACTAAAACGCCGAATTGGCGGGTATAAGGCCCAGAGAACAGCTTTCTTGCATCTCTGACTATCCTCTGTACGAGTTCGATATCAAATCATCAGCAAATAAATACAGAGACGTAACTCCGAAAGATAGTCCACTTTCACGATCAAATCAATCCGTTATTTTCGAGCCACATCTGTATAATGAATGTGTACAATATGATCTGTTATTGATGTATACAGTGGGCCGATCGGCACCCGCGTACACTTGTTCTGTCCTACCCGTGTTTTGTGGTTTCTGGGATCTAGTCAGCCATTTCTCCGAACGCCGTTTGATGACGTTGTGATTTTTACTCAGTGAAACTCTTGTCCCGCTGGTAGTCGGCTGCTGCGTTCTTATAACTGCTAGATAACAAAGACTGTGTCCGGCTGTTAGCAGTTTATACCGATGACAGTCAATACGAACGGACTCTCAGCACAGGTGTCTGGACCGGACAACAACAGCTTATGACGAGACTCTCGAGTCTAACAGCACTGTTGGTCGCTGCGCTGGTCGTCCTCTCGATGGCCGGACCTGGATCCGGGGCCGCTGTTGCCGCAGAGACAACCGAGACATCAGCCGAACCGAGTTCGACGGCCGAGGCCGTAACGACACTCGAGGACGACGACGAACTCTACTTCGTCTTCGGTGCAGACCTGGGGAATCAGTCGCTTGATGAGTTCCTCGAGTCCCAGCTGGCGACCCCGGCCGACCCGAGCGTCGATGCCAACCGGGAGGAAATCGCCGATGTTGTGCAGTACCAAGACGTCGAGAAGGTGAATTTCAATCAGCAAGGCGGGGCAGTCTCCATTGCGATCGGCGGCGGGGAGGCGACCGCCATTCAGGAGGAGACACAGCAGAACACGAACAGTCAGGTCGGTGAAGCGACCGCTGAGAGCACCGTGGCACCGTCCCAGGACCTCAGCTTCGAGAACGTCGGCGACGTACACATCGTCTTCGGTAACAGTGACGACCGGGGGTTCAACGGATGGAGCGTTCGTGACGAGACCGACGGCAGTGGTCGGGACAGCGGACTGGCGACTGAGACGTCGACCACCCAACAGCAAAACGTCAGCCAGGTCAATTTCAACGACCAGAGTACTGCCATCGCGCTCGCTGAGAACGAGAGCACCGCACTGGCGTATCAACGCTCTACACAGACCAACAAGAATCGACAGCAAGGATCGACGACCCTCCGCGAGACTGGCACTACTGCTGGCGCTGCCGATCAGTCTGCACAGGCAAGCATCGATCAGTCACAGACCCTCTCACAGAGCAACCAGAACCAACAGGGGATGGCAGTCGCGATTGCGGTCGGCAGCAACTCCGTTGCGACGGCCGTCCAGCTCACCGATCAAACGAATCTCAACGAACAGTACGCGTCCGTCGAAACGCTCTCCCACCTCGAGTCGATGGCAGGGATGAACGTCGCCACGGCGGACGAAGCCAACAGTAGCGTGCTGACGACGGGTGGCGAGGGGACCAACGGTGACGAGACAGCCGACGTCAGTATGACCCAATACCAACACACAGAACAGGTAAACATTAACTTACAGAGTGCAGCAGTCGCGGTCGCACTCGACGGAAGCAACGCGACCGCGATCCAGCTGGCCGAACAGCGTAATTACAACGAGCAGATCGGTGTGGCGACGGCAGCCTCCATCTACGAAAACGTCACCGCCAACGCCGGAACCGTGATTAGCAACGAAACGACGCTAACGATCGGCGGGGACGCCATTCGCGGAACGGCACCGATCACGATCGGGCACGACGGCGAGAACGGCGAGAACGACCAGCGGACCACCGACGAACAGTCCTCGAGTGCCCACTTCGAACAGATCCAGTTCGTCACCCAAGAAAACAGGAACCGGCAACAGGCCGCGATCGCCGTCGCCGAACGCAACGCGAGTGCGAACGCGTCGCAGATAACGATTCAGCGGAACAGAAACGTACGCTTCGCCGACGGTGAGGCGACCGTCGATACGAGCGGCGACACTACGGAGAGCGGCGACGGAACCGGCAGTGAAACGGTCGAAAACGGGTCCGGAAGCGATCCCGCCACCGGGCCAACCAAGAAGAAAGCAGCCAAGAAATCCGATCCGACTGATGATGAGACGAACGACAACGTGACTGACGACGAGACAACGTTGCCCGACACTGACGCTGGTGACGAGACGGCCGACGACGTGTCTTCGGATGAGCCACGCGCCGCTCCGTCCGATGAGAGGGGTGATTCGATCCCTGGGTTCGGCGTCGCCGTCGCCCTCGTCGCGTTGCTCGCTGCTGGCTTGTTCGCGACACGCAAAGAAAACTAACCATCATCACTGACGGAGCGGTTCCAACCCGAACTGGCCGTCCGGTTTTCGCCTACTTGGACGTTCGCTTCCAGTCGGTTACCCACTGATACGGACTCCTGTCAGTCAGTGCCGGTGCACCCGCGACCCGCACTGCGGGCCAACCGGGACAGCGGGACAGCAGCCCGGATGAGTCGAGCGCTCGAACGCTCGTCGCTCACTCTTTTAGGTCATTGGTGTCCGACGACTTACGATCCGACTCGTCGCGGTGCTCGGCGAGCGCTTCGTTGATCGTCAATTCGCCGGCGGCAACCCGCCGGGCCAGCAGTTCGTCGATCGCCCGGTTTTCCTCGCTTTGCTCGCGCGAGCGGTCTTTTATCATCTGTAACTCGCCGTCCGTCGGCTCGATATCGCGCGCGTCGATGACCTCGCCCTCGCGGCGTGCGATATTGACGGCCGCGAGGACGTCACCCATGCCTCGCGCGCCCGTTCCCAGATAGGGCGTCGTCCCCGTCTCGTCGACGAGTTCGACTCGAACGGTGTCGAGTTCGTTGACCAGTTTCGCGCTCTCGAGACGGGAGCCGTTACCGATGCGGACGATCGGAGATGGTGCTTCGTCGGCCTCGCGGCGAATCAGGTCAACGGCGTCGCCGAGCGGAACCTGAAACGCCGCAACGACCGTTTCGCCGGTGAGAACGGCGATACCAGGGTTACGTCCTGGATCGACGCCAATGATCGTCCGGCCGCCGTCGCCACGAACTGTGGCCAGCGCCTGATCGACCGCACGCCGAGGCGCGTCCGGATCGGCGACGACCGTCGGGATAGCACCGAAGGCGTCGGCATGATCGGGTCCGGTGACGACGACATCGGTGTGCTCTGGGAGTTCCTCGTCGGGCTCGACGGTCGTGAACGTCGTCCCGCGCTCGCGGAGCTCGGTGACGACGCCGTGGTACACTTCGAAATCTGACGTGGCGACGACGATCACACTGTAGCGTTCGGTCTCACTATGAATAAACGTACACACAGATGACGCGTCCTGACCACAGCGTCAACGGAATCTCACTACGAAATCACCGGCCTCGAGGATGTCACGGAGCACTACTCCATTCGTTGACTATCGAAGTTCGAAACCGGAAGAAACCACAGCAGCGGTCGTTGTATACCGAACTCTGTGTCACAGATAAAGACTGAACGGATGCAGGTGACAGTTCATCATCGATGATTGTCTGTAGATACGTGTTGATGAGTCGAATATTGAGACGGGGGATATCCCTCGTGATGGTTGCGGTTCTCATGGTGAGTATGGTCGGGCCTGGCGTTGCAGCGGCTGCGCCATCGGCCACGGCGACTGCCACGACTGACAACGTCGTTACGAACACGAACCATGCCACGACAACGAACAGCGAGACAGTAACTTCGCAATTCCAGCAGGAACAGGCTGACTCCTGTTCCCCGCTTGAGACACGCTTAGCCAGTATTTTCAGCACGTACGGATACACAGTACCAGACAGCCTCGCCGACTGTATTGATCACGACTCGAGTGCTGTCGATAGCGATGAGCCGTCGGAAACGGGACCGGATACTCCCGACTCGGACGACGACACTGACGAGACCGCAGACGAGAGCGACACCGACGAAACCGACGAGACCGAGGAGCCGAGTGACACGACCGACGATTCGTCCGACAGTGACGAGACCGAGACCGACGAAACCGACGACTCGGCAGACACTGACTCCAACTCCGATGCTGACGAGACGGACGAAGAGTCGACCGACGACACGACTGACTCCTCGACTGACGAAGAAACTGACACTGACACCACAACGGACGGCCAAGACGGCGACCAGACTGACTCTTCGACTGACGAAGAAACTGACACTGACACCACGACGGATAGCCAAGACGGCGACCAGACCGACTTCTCGGCTGACGAGGAGACTGACGGCTTCGATCGCGCCGCCGTCGAGCGTGGGATCCACGAGGCCGTCAACGACGAACGAACCGCGCGTGGCCTGAACGAACTGGCGTTCGATACGGAACTCCGTGACATCGCACGAGAGCACAGCCGGGACATGGCTGAGCGGGACTACTTCTCTCACACGAGCCCTGAAGGAGATACCTTCGCCGACCGCTACGCCGACGCGGGATACACGTGTCGTGTCGATGGCAGCGACAACACGTACTACACCGGTGGCGAGAACATCGCACAGACGTGGTACGACACGGCCGTTCGGACCGATGGCGGTACCGACACGTACACCACCGAAACCGAACTCGCGAACGCGATTGTCACCCAGTGGATGAACTCGTCGGGCCACAGAGAGAACATTCTCGCATCGCAGTGGGAGAACGAAGGCATCGGCATCTACATGACCGACGACGGCAAAGTGTACGCGACGCAGAACTTCTGCTAACTGCCGTACACACGTCGCAGCATTTTTGACGCATATCTCGTCGTTGCGACCAGCCTGCGATCGGTTCGCAGGCCGATACTCGAGTGCGGTCGCAGTCTCCCGAATGGCGATCACACACAACAGCCGACGCCGATCGCTGGCCCGTTTCGGGGCCTTTTTCCTCACAGCCGGCCAACTCGAACCGTGACCGACGAGGCGATTTCGACCGGCTGTGACCCGGTCGACGAGTTGCTCGGTGGGGGGTTCGAACGCGGGACTGTCACGCAGTTGTACGGGCCACCGGCCGCCGGGAAGACGAATCTCGCGCTGTCGGCGGCTGTCGAAACGGCCGTCGACGGTGGCACCGTCGTCTACATCGACACCGAAGGCATCTCCGTCGACCGCTTCCAGCAGTTGCTCGAGGCCACCGTCGATGACGGCCCGGCTCGAAACGGCGCTGACGACGCTCTCGAAGCGGTCGCCTCACGGATCGTCATCGAGGACGTACTGGACTTCGAGGAGCAAGCTGAAGCCGTCCGCGATGCCGAGGAGTTCGCTGAGCGCGCCGACCTGATCGTGGTAGACAGCGCGACTGGCTTCTACCGGCTCGAGCGAACCGGCGACGGCGACGACGGCGAGGCACTGCGAAACGTCACCCGGCAGGTGACCCACCTGCTCTCGCTGGCGCGAAAACACGATCTCGCAGTCGTCCTGACGAATCAGGTCTTTTCCGATCCGGACTCGGATCGCACACGGGGACTGGGCGGCAATACCTTGGAACACTGGACCGGGGCTGTCGTCCGCCTCGAGCGCTTCCGTGGCGGCAATCGGCGCGCAACGCTCGAGAAACACCGCTCGAAACCCGCCGGGGAATCGGTTCAGTTCCGGATTACGGCAACCGGGCTCGAGGGAGCCGACGAGCTGGGCCGCCCCTGAGAGCCGGACTCGGAATCGCTTGCTCACTACGGACGACTGTCAGTCAGTGCCGGCCGGCCGCGACCCGCACTGCGGGCCCACCGGGACATCGGGACAGCAGACCGTAACGGCAGTCTCGTGAACTCGTTGAATCCACTCTCGTTCCGCCACCAAATATAAAAACTTTGATCAGTTTCGTCCGAGCGCGCCCAGTCTAGATCTCGTTGAGCTTTCGCAGGAGCTGGCCGCGGTACTCCTCGTCGCTGGTGACGCCTTTGAGTTCTAAGACGTTGCGCTCGAGTTTGTCCAGTGCGACCCGGAAGGCGTTCTCGGCGCCGTAGCCTTCGCCGGTGCCGGCGACTTGCCCTTTGTTGGTGCGCAGACGGATCTGCGCCTGCACGAGCGGGGTTCCACGGAGTTTCTCGTTGTGTTCGTGGAAGCGGACGTGGGCGTGCATCACCTGCATGTCGGCGTACTTGTCCGAGACATCCTCGATGCTCTGAACGATCGACTCCCGGGTGATGGTGTCGAGCATCGAGATATTGGTGATCTGCACGTCCATGTGCTCTTCCTCGGTAAACGTCAGCGCACGCAGGATGTCCGTCTTGGTGATGACGCCGATGACGACGCGGTCGTCGTCCGCCGGCGTGACCATCAGGCCCGCGTAGTCGTCCTCGAGCATCGCCTCGGCGGCCTCCTTGGCGGTCGCCTCGAGCGTCGTCGTCTGGACGGGGCTGTTCATGATGTCGTAGACGGGGACGTCGAGCATCCGCTGGCTGTCGCCGACCCGGTCGCCGGTCGTCGTCGTGTCGTCCTCTCGGATGACGAAGTCGGCGATGTCGTGCGTCGTCACGACGCCGGAGAGGTAGCCGTTCTCGTTGAGAATCGGCAGCCGGGAGATGCCGTGCTCGCGGAGCAGGTTGATCGCCTTGCCGATCCCGTCGTCCTCACGGAGCGTGACCGGATCGTCGGTGTAGATGTCCTCGACAGTGAGGGCATCGAGGTTGTCCAGAACCGCCTCGAGGATGTCGTCGTTGCTGATGACGCCCCAGAGGTCGCCGTGTTCAAAAACCGGCGCGACCTTCGCGTTGCTCTCGACGAGGACGCGTGCGGTCTCGCGGACGTCCTCCTGACGGTCGACCTTAGGCGATGGCGTGCTCCGGCTGGGTTTGGTAAGTGCGGATACCTTCGCGTCGTCCTCGACGTGAGACTGGAGGACTTCCCGCTCGCTGATGACACCCTCGTAGTCCCCGTCGTTCGTCACGATAATTCCCTTGGGGTTGCCGTTCTCGAACTGCGAACGGACCTTCCCCATGCGCGTGCCAGCGTCGACTTCGATAAACTCCGTGGTGGCGATATCAGCGATATTCATCCTTCTATCCTGATGTACTGGCCCCCACGTATTTAAGATACTGCCCGTTTTGGCCGGGTGGATCCAGCCCAGGGGTTTTTATACCTGCCGTTGAATTGCAGCCGATGCTCGACATCAGCGTCTTCGGCCGCTACACCTACCTCGTCACCGAGATCGTGTGGGGAACCGTCGCCGCTCTCCTGTTACGTCGCGCGAACGCGCTCCGAAAGGCTGCGGTAACGATCCTCGCACTGTATCCGATCGCCTACGTCTGGGACCGGTACACCCTCGCCGTCGGCGTCTTCGACATCAACCTTCGGACCGGCATCGATGTCGCCGGCATTCCGCTCGAGGAACACCTGTTCATGGCGGTCGTCCCCGGACTCGTCGTCGGGATTCACGAGACGATCTTTGGCGACGGGGCAGAGCCCGGCAGCTCCACGTGAACTACCCCGCCCTACTCGCCGCCTTCGGCGGCTCCTTGAGGGCGGGGGCTTGGCACCCTCAACGCCACCGCTAAGCGTGTGTCGCTCGTCGACGATGCGGGCGTAGGCTGTCGGATGATCCGATCAGCCTTCCCGTTCGCGCAGCGTCGCCAGATCGTCGGTGATTTGTTGTCTGGATACCCGCGGCGACTCTGGGTTCCGTTGGGCCTGGAGCTTGTAGGCCCGTTCGACGTATCCGTCTTGATTCGCAAGGAGGATCACACCCGTGTGATCGAACATGTAGGCGTCCATGTCCTCCGGCTCTGTTTTGATGAAATACACGCCGTAGTTCTCCTGAACGACTTCCTTCGCACGGTCCTTGTTCTCGGGCCGCAGGAAGTACCAGTTCCCATCATCCATCTCGACCCGGTGGTCGTCGGCCCACTCCCGGAAGGCGTCGGCATCGTCTCTGGCGGGGTCGAACGTCGTCTCGACGAACGACACCTGATCACTATATCCTTCCTCGCGTGCGTAGTCCTGTGTCTGCGCCATGAGAGCGGTCAGACGGGGACACATCGTCATGCATGTCGTATAGATGAACGTCACCAGCAGATCTGTCTCGAAGTCGTCGGGGATCGAGACCTCGGTGCCGTCCCGCAACGGTGCCGGCAGGGTCGCCGACGGGAGCGCTTGGCCATGCGTCGGGAACGGGAGATTGGACGGATCATCGACTCCCTCCCACTCTTTCGCGTCGAGATACGTATTCGACCCGCCGTCGCTACCGCTGCCTAACATGCCCATACAGCCGCTCAGGCTCAGTGCAACACCGGAGCCAACCGACGCAAGCAGTGTCCGTTTGCGCATCGATATCGACGGTTGCAGCCTCAACCTAAAGCTTCATCTGGTATAGACATCGAAACCGCGCACTCGAGTGAGCGGACGACCGTTGTATCAAACGTTTCAGATGTCTCAGCCGCTGTGAGCGGTCGCGGTTCTCTTGTAGCCACGGGCCAACTGTCGACGCGATGGATCGGCGGCGGCCCGCGACGGGAGACACGAACGCCGACGGGAGCACCGACCGTGCACTCGTGCGGGGACTGGTGAATCTCCTCGTCGCCATCCTCCTCGTCTGTTCGCTCGCGCTCGGAACCGCCCTCTTTGCACCGCAGCTCATCGACGGTCTCGACATCGGCGAGCAACCCTCTCCCAGTCCCGAGCCGCCACCAGCCGGCGAGCGAAACCCTTCAGTGGCCGACCCCGGTGATCCGGGGGCCTCGAGTTACGAGACCGACGTCGAGGTGGTTCGCTCTGCGACCGTCGAGGACTTCGTCCACGCCAAAATTAACGACCGACGAGCTGCCCACGACCTCCCGCCGCTCGAGTGGGATGGGACAGTCGCGTCCGTCGCACGCGCACACAGCACCGATATGGCCCGACGTGACTACTTTGCCCACCGGAATCCGGACGGGGAAGCGCCCGCCGACCGGTTTCAGGACGTCGGCGACTACTGCCGCGGATACGGCGAAAACATCGCCCAAACGTGGCTCGACCGCCGCGTCAGCAGCGCCAGCGGTGACGGCATCGTTCGCCACCAAACTGCCGAGGGGCTCGCGACCGGGCTAGTCAACCAGTGGATGAACTCCACGTCCCACCGGCAGGCCATCCTCGAGGAGGGTCGCACGCCCGGCTGGGATCGCGCCGGCGTCGGCGTCTACATCACCGATGACGGGGCGGTCTACGCGGGGCAGAACTTCTGTCAGGAGTGGTGATCGCTCGGTGGATGTTCTTGTCTCGAGTGGGACTCAGGACTGATACTGCCGGTCAGAACGACGTGACGATCGGTCGCGCTGCTGCGGCCGTCACCGGTGAAGACGGCCGCGAATTCGAGACCGACTTCGTATTGACTGCTGTCCGACAGTATGTGACTCACGATTGCTGACAGCCGCGGCGAAAAAAAACCGACACTGACCGAGACACAGAGAGTGCGAACGACTTACAGGTTCATGGTCTGCACTACTGTACAGTCCCTATGGAGGTTCCCGAGACGCTCACTGCGATCTATCGAACGGCGAGCGACCGCGATCTAACCTTTCTCGCGGCCGGGTTCGCGTATTACGCGTTCGTGTCGCTCATCCCGCTGGTCTTGCTCGCGCTTGTCGCCGGCTCGATACTCGGTGGCGAGCAGACAGCCGAGCAGTTGATCACCGCTGCTGGCGACTTCCTCCCGGCGGCAGGCGAAGAACTCGTTACTGATGCCCTGACGACCGAATCCGGGCGCGCTGAGGCGACCATCGTCGCGCTCGTCGTCGCCGCATGGGGTGCGCTCAAAGTCTTCCGGGGACTGAGCCTGGCGTTCGACAAGGTCTACGACGAGGTGGCCGAGGATTCGATGGTCGACCAGATCAGGGACGGACTCACCGTCATCGTCGCCGGCGCAGGCGCGCTCGTGTTGATGATCGGGATCGGGGCACTGCTTGCGATCGTTGCCGATACCATCCCGTTCGTCGGTGCCCTTGGCTGGCTCTCGTTGCTGATCGGGCTCATCTTCGTCTTCCTGCCGATCTACTACGTCCTGCCGCCGATTCCGGTCGACCTGCGCGAGGTGCTCCCCGGCGCGGTCTTCGCCGCCGTCGGGTGGACGATCCTGCAGTTCGGCTTCCAGATTTATGCGGCAAACGCCGCCCAGTACGAGGCCTATGGTGCCGTCGGCGTGGTCCTCCTGTTTGTCACCTGGCTCTACTTCGCCGGCATCATCATCCTCGTCGGTGCCGTCCTCAACGTCGTCCGGGCACACCCCCCGCTCGCGGAGTAACTCGATCGAGTCACGATCGTCTCGAATTCCGGACTGTCGGAACAGGGGAACAGTTATGTCTTCGGCAGCGCCAGACTGCCATCATGAGCGACGAGCGTGCAGCCGATTCGGACGGTGCCGACAATGCCGAGTCGGGCGACAGCCTCGAGCCAGGTGGTGGCCCACAGCGTGTTGTCTCTGAGGAGAGCGTCGACGACATTCTCGCGTCGCTCGATGAGACGAAATCCGAGTCAGTGGACTCGAGCGACACGACCGCCACGGCAGATGAGCCTGATGCCGTGACGACCACGTTCGACGAGGACGACGTTCCGGCAGCCGACGAGACGACCGACGACGCGAGTCAGCCAGACACAGGGTCGGCCACCGAGACTGCGACGGCCGACCACACAGTTGCTGACAGCGAGTCGGGCGCGGACACAGCCGACGACACTGCCGACACCGCCGCTCCGTCTGAGACGGGCGCAACCGCGGACGACGCGACGACGGTCGATGCCGCCGCCTCGAGCCTGCCCGACGACGCCTCGCTCGAGGAACTGGCCGCCCGCGTCGAGGACGGGACCGTCACGGGCGCGGACGTTCGAGCGGCCGAGGCCGGCGACGGCCGCGAGTCGACCCCCGAGATCGACGAGGTCGAGCTCTCGCTTGACGATCTCGAGACGTCCGGCGTCGGTGACACGGGAAGCGATCCCGATGTACCCGACGATGCTGGCCCACTGGCCGGCTCGGTCGACCGCGACCCACAACCCAACGCGAACGACGATGGCGACGATGGCGACGACAGCGACGACAGTCCGGGACTGCTCGGTCGCCTCAAAAACCGCTTCTCACTGTAGCACGCCTTCGTTTCGAGCCCCCGCCGAGCATTGGCGTCGTGCTCAGCCGACGAGCGTGATGAGCACGAACAGCGTCGCGATCGAGAGCAACGTCGTGACGAAGACGTTCAGCGATGCGAACTCCCGGTCGCCGCCGAGTTCGTTCGCGAAGACGAACGTCGAGACGGCCGTCGGCGTTCCGAACATCACCACGCTAGCGGTGAACGTCGCCGAATCGACGGCGAGCGTCGAGAAGACGGCCCACGCGAGCACTGGCATCAGCCCGATTTTGAGCGCGACGACGGTAGCAGTCGCCTCGAGATCGATGTCGGCGGGATCGACCTGCAGCGATGCGCCCACACAGAGCAACGCGATCGGCAACGCCAGCGAGCCGACGGCGTCGAGCCCGGTTGCGGCAGCCGACGGAACCGACAGTCCGAGCGAGCCGACGGCGAGTCCGCCGACCAGCGTTGCAAGGACCGGATTGGTCGCGAGTCCGCGGAGTTCCTTCGCGAGCGACACGTCGGCTCCGTTCAGCGTCGACAAGACGAGAATCGTCAGCGGCATCTGCGTCAGTGTCACAACGCCCAACACGACGCTTGCGATCGCTGTCACCGACGCATCGAACGTCGCTGCGACCAGCGGCAAGCCGAGATAGCCCAGATTCGAGTGATACGACTGGACGATGGCGACGCTGCGACGCGCGCTCGAGTCACGATTCCGGTGGACGAGCGCGGCGAGCCCCACGGTCGTAAACAGCACGAAAAGGAGGCCACCGACCAGTGCCGGCGAGAGCAACTCACCGATGGCTCTGTCGTAGGTAGAGACGAAGATCAGCGCCGGCAGCGCGACGTAGTACGCGAAGGCGTTCAGCAGTTCGGTCCGACGGCGATCGAGGATGCCGGTCGTCCGCAATCCGGCACCGACCAGCAACACTGCGAGCAGCGCCAGCAGCCGACCGACGACTTCCATGTCAAGGCCCAGTTGATTCGGGGGTTTGTACCGTTCGGTCGTCCACGGCTATCTTAATACAGCGAGAGAATCCCGCCCTTCCGGAGAGTGACGAGTGTTCCGACGTACTGTCGGAACCGAGGAGCGAACAGGGCGGGAGTGAATCGCGTAAGCTCTGGGCAACAGCCCACTCGGTTTCTCCCTTCTGAATACCCCACGTCACAAGAATTATCCGTCTTGGGTGTCTCGTATCTGGGGAGGCAAAATGGAGGATCATCTGCAAACCGGGTCGCACACAGTATACGCGCTCCAGTATCACTTCGTGACCGTCACGAAGTACCGTGCCGATATTCTCACGGATGAGCGGCTTGAGCGTGTCGCTGAAATCGCCCACGATATTGCAGATGACTTCGAGGCTGACATCAAGAACGTGGACGGCGGAACCGACCACGTTCACATCCTGTTTCGGACCAAACCAACCACAGACCTCACGAAGTTCATCAACTCGCTCAAAGGTGTCACGTCCCGCCGGATTCGGTCGGAGTTTCCCGAAGTGACACAGACGCTCGAAGATGCGTTCTGGCAACCCGGGTACTTCCTCGCCACGACCGGCCAAGTGAGCATCGACGTGCTAATGGACTATGTGGACAACCAGTAGCATGACTGCAACAACCACGAAAACGCTGGAAGCGACACTTGCCCCACCGACAGCACACAAAGAGCGGAAACTGTGTGACCTCCTCGACACCTACCGTGAGGGGCTACGCGAGGCGTTCGACGCCGGGTGTGACACGATGAGTGCAACCAGCGACGTGGTGACGCCCTACGACCTGCCGTATCAGGCGAAAGCAGCGCTGT
>NZ_AOIT01000054.1 GCF_000337475.1 Natrinema limicola JCM 13563
GGCACCACAACCCGGCCGCGGGACGAATTTCTGGATACCGCTTCGTATCAACCCCGAACAAGAAGGTCTGTGGCACGACCTCGTACACGGGGACGCATCAGCGGGCCAACTCCGACTGCAACGCCACCGCACGTCGTGGACGCTCCACGTCACCATCGAGTTCCCGGTCGAAGAACCCGACTACGAACCGACCGACGACGATGTAACACTAGTCGGCTTCGACATTGGCGAAGCACACCTGCTCGCGGGCTGTGCCTGCGAGCAGGGCACTCCGACTGACCCACTGCTCATCAACGGTGGTCGCGCTCGCCACCTTCGCAAAGAGATGTTCACGACGCTGAAACGGCTCCAAGAGCGTGACGCCGCGGAGTGGCGGATTGACGAACGATTCGGCCATTACCAAAACGCGCTCACTGACATC
>NZ_AOIT01000055.1 GCF_000337475.1 Natrinema limicola JCM 13563
CGACGCTGAAACGGCTCCAAGAGCGTGACGCCGCGGAGTGGCGGATTGACGAACGATTCGGCCATTACCAAAACGCGCTCACTGACATCCTCGAGAAGGCGTCTCGACGTGCCGTCGAGTACGCCTGCCAGTTTGAGAAGCCAGTTCTCGTGCTGGAAGATCTCTCGTACATCCGCGAAGACCTCGATTACGGCGAATGGATGAACCGACGCCTCCACGCATGGGCGTTCGCCCNGTTTGAGAAGCCAGTTCTCGTGCTGGAAGATCTCTCGTACATCCGCGAAGACCTCGATTACGGCGAATGGATGAACCGACGCCTCCACGCATGGGCGTTCGCCCGCCTCCAACAGCGTATCGAGGACAAGGCACGAGAGGCCGGGCTGCCGGTCAAATACGTCCGACCGGAGTACACGAGTCAGACGTGTCACGAGTGCGGCCACGTCGGACACCGAACCGGCGACGAGTTCCGGTGCCAGAATGACGAGTGTTGGATCACAGAGTACCACGCAGACCTCAACGCGGCGGTCAACATTGCTGACCGCCACGACCCGTGGGGTGAGAGCCTGCCGCTGAAACCGGCGGGCGATGACATCTCACGAGATGGGAGCGCCTGTGACAGCGCCACGACCCCCTCCGAGTAGAGCCAACCACAGCAGATGACGCTCGGAGAGNGCGATGACATCTCACGAGATGGGAGCGCCTGTGACAGCGCCACGACCCCCTCCGAGTAGAGCCAACCACAGCAGATGACGCTCGGAGAGGTCGGGTCGGAACCCACTGCCGGTAGTTAGCCGGTATTCCCCTGCAGGGAAGCCGCGCCGTTCACGGCGCGGAGGATGTCACGTGTCGAGCTTTCACACCTCAGTTTCGTCTGAGTCAGCTCTTTGTCGGAGGCGCTCAGCCAGCGTGAGTGAGCGTACTGATCGATATCGACCGCGACAGCCCCGTTCGATCGATCGGCAGGAACCTGATAGCTACCCTGCAACACGGCGTCGATTCAGAAATGCTCATGATGTGTTATACATATCGATCACTATCATGAAACTCACCCGTCGGAACGTGCTAGGAGTTGCAGGCGCGTCGATGGCGACCGGTGTCGCCGGCTGTCTCGGATCGAATGAAGCGGGGAACGGCAACGGCAATGGCGTCGACTTGCCCGAGTATCACCGCTGGCTCACGACCCACAGTAACGGCTCGCTCAGTTACGTCTACGTCGATTGGAACCATCTTTCGAACCTCGAGTCCGGAAACCAAAGTACCAGCAACGCCACCACTGGCTCACAGTCGGACCCGATGCTTGGACTTCCGCTGACCGGCATGGTGGCATCGGTTTTCGTCGTCGGGTTTGGCCTCAGCGCGTACGGGCTCTCGGGGATGATCAACTACGGCCAGTACAGTCAGTCAGGAACTGAGACTGACGAGACCGGGGGCATGAACTCGAAAAGTGATGCAATGCTCTCGACGAACGAGGCCATCGTCCTGACTGGAGACATCGACACTGAGGAGGTCGATGGGATTCTGACAGCCGAGCCGGAGGGCTTCTCGCTTTCCAAACAGTACGAGCAGACCGACGAAATCGACGATTACGCCGTCTATACGCCGGTCGACGAGGAGGGCAGCGAGGCGATCGCCGTCAGCGATGGCGCGCTCGTCTTTACCAGTGGTGACGACATCACCGAGCCCGTTGACGCGATTCGGACCCCGATCGAAGCCGCCGCGGGTGAGACGGAGCGGGCGACTGAGGCGAACGACGACCTCGAGTGGCTCGTCTCGACGGCGGGGCACGGTCACCTCGTGATTGGCGGCTACGGCGAGTCGTTCGAGCCCGCCGCCGAAAGCGACGACGGCGATAGCGGCGACAACGTCTCCGATTTCGGAAGCGGAACCCAGGACGAATTCAACATGGAGTATACCGAACTCGAGGCCGTCGACAGCGGCGTCAGTTCACTCACGTTCGACGACACCGGGTCGCAGGCGACCGGCGAGTTCGCGGCGATCCTCGACGACGGGGACGCGAGCGCGCTCGAGGACTCGCTCGGCTCGTCGGCCGCTGAGAGTTCGGTCGAAATCGAGGACGGTCGCGTGACCGCCTCCGCGACCTGGGAATCACTCAACTGACGCTCGCAACGCGTTCGACGTCACGCCTCGAGACGATGCCGTCGCCCCATCGCCGCCACGCGGAACTCGGTCGTACCCGTGACGAGGAGGGCACCTCCGACACCCGCGAGGAGGAGGGTGGTGACCGGCGGTGTGATGGTGGCGACGAGGACACCCCCACCGACGGCACCGGCGACGAAGCCGAACTGAACCGCGAGGACGCTCGCGACTCCCCAACTGCGGCTGACCGGCGCGTACAGCCCGCCGACGGCGACCGTCTCAGCGAGTGCGTGTACCGTCAGGACGGTGAGCGCGACCAGGCCGAACGAGGCGCTCGTCGCGTAGATGCCCGCCACGAGGACCCCTTCGACGACGCGGTGGGTCAGTATCGCGCCGAGTGCCGCATCCGCACAGCCGGCGTGGGGTGACACACCGTGTGTGCGCCCGATCCAGGCGACTGTTCCGCCGAGCAGCCCGCCACCGATCGCCAGGAGCCACTGTTGGGTGAGTCCCGACAGCAACGCTGCGAGTCCCAGTACGATCACTAGGACCGTCACCTCGCGTCGCGTCGTCGCGTCGTGGACGTCCGTGACGGCAGCGGCAGCGTCGGATCGGTAGTGAGAAACGGTCCCGAGTCCGACCGCGACGCCGAGCAGCGCCGAGAACCCGATCGCGACGACGAACGGAATCGCCGGCTCGTTGGCACCGGCCGCTGCTGTCTCCGAGCCGGTCCCGTGGGCGCTGACAACTGGAGGCCAGATTGCGAGCGCGACGAGCGCGCTCGCGGTCGCTCGGCTCACCCGCATCGCCGCCCACCAGTTTTCGTTGAGTAGATCATCATCGTATCGTCACCGTTTCGATCGGCCCGGTATCCCACAGCGGGCCGCCGCCCACCCCCACGAGCGATCGTCGTCTCGAGGGGGTGCCTTCGATCGTCGTTTCTACATCCAGACGTCGCTCGTGCAGTCGCCGTCGGGCCAGCGGATCTCGTGGGCGCGAGCTGGACCTTCCGGCAGCGTCCCGAAGTCGACGAGGAAGTCCTCGTCGAGGGTCATCGTCCCCCTGCGGGGATCCACGTCGGCTTTCAGCATCACCGAGCCCTGTTTTCCTTCCTCGGGGAAGAACTGGTCGTCCCACGTCGAGTACAGCGACGTCGTGAAGTACAGGCGCTCGCCGTCGAGCGAGAGCTGGAGCATCTGCGGGCCGGCGTTGATCGGCCGGCCCTGCACCGCCTGGCGGTCACCGAAGAGCCCGCCCACGGAGAACGTGTCGGCCAGCCGTGGGTTCGATGGATCGGAGATGTCGTACATGCGGACCTCGCCGTGGAGCCAGTTCGCAAAGAACAGGTAGCGGTCGTCCATCGAGACCAGGAGGTCCGTGATGAGGCCGGGCACGGGCATGTCCCAGTCTTCGTGTTCGCGGGCCTCCACATCGATGACGTTGTCCGCGTGCCATTCGCCGTTCTCCCGGTACAGGTGGAACATGTTCGAGGAGAGCGCAGCCCCGACGTAGGCGTGGTCCGATTCGGGCGTGTGCAGGAAGCGCACCTCGAGTGGGATCATCCCCTCTTCGCCGAGGTCGATCGTCTGCTCGACCGTCCGGTCGTCCCAGTTCCAGAAGTGCAGTTTCTGGCCATACTTCCCGGCTTCGACGTCCTCGAGGTCGAATCCCGGCTGGTAGGTCGAGGGTGCGGCCCACTCGCTCGAGACCATCACGTTCCGGCGGGGCTGATACCAGTAGTCGTAGTTCATCTCGATGTCGCCAGGCGTATCCCACCGCCCTTCGACCTCGAAATCCTCGTTGAGGAGGAGGAATCCGCCCGGGAGGTCGCCGTCGGCGTCGCCGAGCATGCTGATCATGATCTTCCCTTCTGGGATGCAGTGGACCGTATGCGGGGCCGAGAGGTCGTACTCGAAGACCTCCTCGGGTTCGATCACGTTGACGAGTTCGGGGTTCTCGCGGTTTTTGGTATCGATGATGTGAATACGCGACGAGCGGTTGCCGGGAACGACGAGGTACCGTCGCTCTGCACCCTCGACGTGGCAAGACGACGAGCAGGCGTTCCACCCGAAGTGGTGTAGCTCGTCACCGACGGTCGGCATTTCGATCCGATCAATGACGTTACAATAGGTCGACGAGTCGGGGTCGACGTCGATGACAGTCAGCATATCGGGCGCGTCGATTCCCGTCCCGACGTAGAGCGCCGGGACGTAGGCGACGCTCTCTCGAGTCGCCTCCTCGATGGCAGCCTGTGGCGTCTCGTAGCCCACCGCCCCGGGGTGGTGTTCGTGGACGCGACTTTTACTGCCGTGCTTTGAGTGCGAACTCATATCCTATATTGCATCGAGTAGTAGCATAAACAAATATCGTGGAAAACAGTGACAATTTTTCAGTCAGGTGTTTCGGTGAACCAGTCTTCTGCTGGGAAAAGGCACAGTCGACTCGAGCCGTCTGTGGCTGATTCGGGATAATTCAGAAGGGTGGCTTGTCCGCGGTACACAGTGCTACACCCGCTCGTCGGTCGCTGTTGCGCTGTAGTAGTCACTGAATATCAGTGTGTGAATGGTTTCGGTTGTTACGATAGACGGGACTGGAACAGATTTGAACCTCGCCGAGACGTGCTCGCTCACTGACGTTCGCTGTGTGCGACTCGTCTGGTTCAAACGACCCGTAACGACTTTTCGAGCGACGCGCTCGTCGCGTCGCTCCTCGCGTAGTATCGCTCGAAAAATGGGTTGGGGCAGATTTGAACTGCCGGCCTCCTCCATGTCAAGGAGGTGTCATAACCAGACTAGACCACCAACCCGTCTGGCTTCGGTCTGCGTGACCTCACTGCCACGCTTCCTGACTGCATTCAATCGTTGCTCGCCACCGTAATTGAAGGTTTCGAATCGGACGCCGTTCGGGAGTCGGACCCATGGACCCGGGCGATACGCTTAAGTTGATGTACGGATTTGAGCATTACAAGACAACAACGTACATCGGTGTCTACTATGAAGGAATATGTCGAGCGGGTGACCGAGGGACAGGATCTGACACAGAACGAGGCTCGAGCGGCGTCAACGGCCGTTTTCGAGGATGCAACCGAGGCACAGATCGGCGCGCTCTTGACGGCGCTGCGCGCAAAAGGAGAGACGGAAGCCGAGATCGCGGGCTTCGCCGAAGGGATGCGCGATGCGGCCAGAACGATCTCGCCGGATCGGGAGCCGCTGGTCGACACCTGCGGTACCGGTGGCGACGACTACAACACGATCAACGTCTCGACGACGAGCGCGATCGTCGCTGCGGGCGCTGGCGTTCCAATCGCCAAGCACGGCAACTACTCGGTCTCCTCGTCGTCGGGCAGCGCGGACGTCTTGGAGGAAGTCGGTGTCGACGTCGAGGCCGAACCGCCGGCGGTCGAGGAAGCAATCGAAGACGACGGTATCGGCTTTATGCTCGCACCGGTGTTCCACCCGGCGATGAAGGCCGTCATCGGGCCGCGCAAGGAACTCGGGATGCGGACGATCTTCAACGTCCTCGGGCCGCTGACCAACCCCGCCGGCGCGGATGCACAGGTTGTCGGCGTCTACGATCCCGATCTCGTGCCTGTGCTCGCGGACGCGCTCTCCCGGATGGACATCGAGCGCGCGCTGGTCGTCCACGGCGCAGGCACCGACGAAATCGGCATTCACGGCGAGACCGTCGCCGCCGAAGTCGACGGCAGCTCCGTCGAGGAGTATACGCTCGAGCCCGCTGATCTGGGCCTCGACGAGCACAATATCGACGACATCGCCGGCGGCGCTCCCGAGGAGAACGCCGCGGACATGCGCGGCATTCTCGAGGGCGACGTAACCGGTGCCAAACGCGACGTCATCCTGGCCAACGCTGGCGCGGCGATCTACGTCGCGGGCGAAGCAGCGTCGCTCGAGGCCGGTACCGACGCCGCCCACGAGGCGATCGAATCCGGCGCGGCGGCCCGGAAACTCGAGCAACTCTGTGGCGCGGCGCCACAGCCGGAGGGACGATGACGCGGGTCAAGGTCTGTGGACTCACCAACGAAGCCGATCTCGAGACAGCCGTCGACGCGGGCGCGGACGCGGTCGGCTTCATCTGTGACGTGCCGGTCGAGACGCCGCGTGAGGTGTCGCTCGAGCAGGCCACGAAACTGGCGGCTGCCACGCCGCCGTTCGTGACGAGCGTACTCGTGACGATGGCTGACGACCCTGCCGACGCGGTCGAACTGGTCGAGGCGATCGAGCCCGACGCACTCCAACTCCACGGCGGCGGCCATCCTGACGACCTCGACGCCCTGCAATCGGCGGTCGACACCGATCTCCTGCTCGCGATCGACGCCGATGACGTGACGAGCGCTGCGGTCTACGATGGCATCGTCGACGGACTCATCGTCGACACCGCGGGCGAGGACGGCGGTGGCGGGACCGGCCGGACCCACGACTGGGATCGAACCCGGTCGGCCGCGGCCGACCTCGAGTCGCCGGTGATCCTCGCGGGCGGGCTCACGCCCGCAAACGTCACCGATGCAGTCAGGACCGTCGAGCCCTTCGCCGTCGACGTCGCAAGCGGCGTGGAGAAACGTGGCGGCGTCAAAGACGTCGACGCCGTCCAGTCGTTCGTCAACCGCGCGAAGACCGCCCGCCGACCGGCGGAGCCGGAGCCGTGACCACTATGACCGAGTCCGATACTACTGAGCCGCCGACGTTCGACATCGACCGCGAAACGTTTCGTTCCTACGCGGGTGCGAGCGCGGATCGAGCAGATCAGCCGGCCGTCGTCCGCACCGTCGCGACGCTCGAGGTCGACACAACCCCGCTTGCAGCCTATGCCGCGCTCACCGGCCGAACTGACGCGACCGACCGTGACCGCACGCCGTATGCGTTCCTCCTCGAGAGTGCCGAAAAGACCGCCTCGAGCGATCCGGACGGGGCGTTCCGACCGAGTACGACAGGGGCCGAGCGCCACGCGCGGTACTCCTACGTGGGCTACGATCCCGAGGCCGTCGTGACGGTCGAATCCGGCGACGCAACAGTCGAAGCGCTGTCCGATGACGCGCCGCTTGCAGCGATCGAGACGGACGCCGACGGCGACACCGTCGACGCGCTCCGGGCGGCGATGCCGGACGTACGCCTCGAGAACGTCCCTGACCACGACCGCCAGCATCTCGAGGGCGGGCTGGTCGGCTTTCTGGCCTACGACGCCGTCTACGACCTCTGGCTCGAGGAGGTCGGACTCGAGCGGCCCGACTCGCGATTCCCCGACGCACAGTTCCTCCTGACGACGAAGACGCTGGCGTTCGACGAACGCGATGGGACGGTCTCGCTGGTCTTTACGCCCGTCCTCGAGGCCGACGACAATCCTGACGCGGTATACGACGCGCTCGTCGACGAGGCGGCCGCCGTCGCGGCAACGCTGCGCGAAGCCGCCCAGCCCGAGACTGGCGGGTTCGTCCGCGAGGACGAGGTCGCGGGACCGAAAGACGAATACGAGGAAAACGTTCGGCAGGCCAAAGAGCACGTCCTCGACGGTGATATTTATCAAGGCGTCATCTCCCGCACGCGAGAGCTGTACGGCGACGTCGATCCCCTCGGCTTCTACGAGGCGATGCGCGAGGTGAACCCGTCGCCGTATATGTACCTGCTAGACCACGACGACCTGACAGTCGTCGGAGCCAGCCCCGAGACGCTCATCTCGGTGCGCGGCCGCGAGGTCATGTCCAATCCGATCGCGGGGACCTGCGACCGGGGCTCGAGTCCCGTCGAGGATCGCCGACTCGCGGGCGAGATGCTCGCTGACGGGAAAGAACGGGCCGAGCACACGATGCTGGTCGACCTCGCGCGCAACGACGTGCGCCGCGTCTCGGAGCCAGGGTCCGTTCGCGTCGACGAGTTCATGAACGTCCTCAAGTACAGCCACGTTCAGCACATCGAGTCGACAGTGACCGGCCGGCTGGCCGACGATTCGGACGTTGCCGAACCGCGTTCGACAGCCCGGGAGACCAAGTCTCCCGACGCGTTCGATGCGACCCGGGCCTCGTTCCCCGCCGGGACGCTTTCGGGCGCGCCGAAGATCCGCGCGATGGAGATCATTGACGACCTCGAGTCCGAGCCACGCGGCCTCTACGGCGGTGGCGTCGGCTACTACTCGTGGACCGGTGATGCAGACTTCGCGATCGTGATCCGGACTGCAACTGTCGAAAACGAGGGTGATCAGGACCGCGTTACGGTACAGGCCGGTGCAGGACTGGTCGCCGACAGCGACCCGACCGCCGAGTACGAGGAGACAGAAAAGAAGATGGGTGGCGTTTTAGCGGCGCTCGAGGAGATCGAACGCCCGGCTGCAGAGTCGGACATCGGTGACACGGAAGCAACGCCGGAGGTGAGTCGATGAGCACGACGACGGGTGAAGTGGACGCGACCGAAGACGAGCACGACGGCGTGACAGCGGAGCCGCTCACGGTCCTGTTCATCGACAACTACGACTCCTTTACGTACAACCTCGTCGAGTACGTCAGCCAGCTATCCAACACTGAAACCGAGGTGCTGAAGAACACGGCCTCGCTCGCGGACGTGCACGCCGTCGACCCTGATGCGATCATCATCAGCCCCGGCCCCGGCCACCCGAAACACGACCGCGACGTCGGCATCTCGATGGCCGTCCTCCGGGAACTCTCACCCGAGGTGCCGACGCTGGGGGTCTGTCTGGGCCTCGAGGCCGCCGTCTACGAATACGGTGGGACTGTCGGCCGGGCTCCCGAACCGATCCACGGCAAAGCCTCCGCGGTCGACCACGACGGCGAGGGCGTCTTCGACGGCTTAGAGCAAGGCTTTCGTGCGGGCCGATATCACTCGCTGGTCGCGACCGAGGTCCCCGACTGTTTCGAGGTGTCGGCAACCGCAGAACACGGCGAGGAAACGCTCGTCATGGGTGTGCGCCACTGCGAGTATCCACTCGAGTGCGTACAGTTCCATCCCGAAAGCGTGCTCACGGCGGCCGGCCACGACGTGATCGAGAACTTCCTCGCGCAGGTTTGATACGGACTCCTGTAAATCAGTGCCGGTGCAACTCAGGACGGTCGCGGTTGCACCGGTACACAGTTACAGCAGACCGTATGAGTCCGACAAGCCTGCGGTTTCGTGGCAGCGAAACGTGACGGTAGCGCTCAGAAAAAGGGGAGAAACGAGAGATCGGTGATGCCAGCAGCGTAGAGCCCCGCGAGGACGACGGCGGCGACGATCCCGATTCTGACGGCGAGTTTGATCGCGATCTTGACCGCGACGACGATGACGGCGAAGGCGGCAAGCGCAGTCAGCACCAGCAGGATCGGTGGTACCGACGTGAGTGCGTCGAGCATACGTGATTCACCACACTACAGGGACGTAATCTTTCTGGATATCGTGACTGCTCAGCGACAGTGAGTGATCGGTTGAGAGCCAGTGACTCGAGCCACCTCGGTCCAATGGCCGCTTCGGCTGCTTTGTGAAAGAGAAAACCACGCGAAAGCGATGGGTTTCCGTCGCTTACAGTCACTTTCAGTCCGGTCTGAAAATCGTTAAGACGGTTGGCAACGTAGTGTCGAACGACCGCACAGGCGGCCGTTTCGACGGCCGCGGGAGACCTAGACACGATAGGCTACAGAGACATCTATACAACTATATTTGTACTACTACAAGAAGAGTAGGAGAAAACACCACGCTTAAGATGAATACGTGAATACTGAACCTTCGTCACGAATGATTAGAGTCAGGACCCGGACCCTCGACAGAATCGACGCGTTGCAGCGGTGTAGCGACGAGGTGGCTCGCGCATGAGCGACGCCGACCTCTCCGCGGCGGAGTTGACCCTCCCGATCAAGCGCACCGAGGGCGACACCCTCGAGGAGCGACTGACCGACAACGCCTACCACAACATTCTGCCAGCGCGCTATCTGCGCAAGAACGCCGACGGCGACCTCATCGAAGAACAGGAGGATCTCTTCGAGCGCGTCGGAAAGAACATCGCGCTCGCAGAAGCCGTCTACGAGGCCGAAAAGCAGGACCTCGAGATCACGGTCACGCCCGGCCAGCTCAAGCCCGACCACCCGCGGCGAGACGAACTCGCCGAGGAGGTCTTCGGTGCCGGTACCACTACGGACGACGATACTGAAACGACGCTTTCTATCTACAACGTCAACAAGTTCGCCTACGACACCGTCGTCCCCGAACTCCCCGACGAGATCCGCGAGCACGTCGAGGACGTCGCCGACGAGTTCCAGGAGATGATGGCGAACCTCGACTTCATGCCGAACTCGCCGACCCTGATGAACGCGGGCGACGAACTCCAACAGCTCTCGGCGTGTTTCGTCGACTCCCCCGACGACGATATCGACGACATCCACCAGACCGCCAAGGAGGCCGCGCAGGTCTTCCAGAGCGGCGGCGGCATGGGCTATGCCTTCTGGCGGCTCCGTCCCTACGGCGACGCGGTCGGCTCGACCGGCGGCATCGCGTCGGGACCGATCACATTCATGCGCACGTACGACCAGATGTGCGAGACGATCGCCCAGGGCGGCGCTCGCCGCGGCGCGCAGATGGGCGTCATGCGCGTCTCCCACCCCGACGTCATTCAGTTCATCCACGCCAAGAACAAGGACGTCTCGCTGGCCGAGACGCTGCGCCTGAACGACCCTGACGACTACACCCACACCTCCTTCCAGGACGCCTTGGACGAAGCCCGCGAACTCATCGACGACGAGGGGCGGGTCCCCAAGCATCTCCGGAACGCCGTCGAGGGCCACCTCTCGAACTTCAACATCTCCGTCGGCATCACCGACGACTTCATGGAGGCCGTCCAGAACGGCGAGGAGTTTACGTTCACCAACCCCCGAACGGGCGAGGCACACATCGCAACGGAAGAGACGAAAGAGCTCTACGACATGTTCGGCCTCGGCGAATACGTCACGGTCGGCGAGGAGCTGTCGATCCCAGCCGAGGAACTCTGGGACGACATCGTCGAGGGCGCTCACGAGAACGGCGAGCCCGGCGTTATCTACCTCGAGCGGGTGAACAAGCAACACTCCTTCGACGTCGAGAAACACCCCGACCACCGCATCCTCGCGACGAACCCCTGTGGCGAGCAGCCCCTTGAGGAGTACGAGGCCTGTAACCTCGGCCACATCAACCTCTCGACGCTTGCGGACCTCGAGGCCCCTGACTGGCGCGTCTGGTACGACGAGCACGGCGATGAGTACGACACGCTCGCGGACGCCGTAGACGCTTTCCTCGACGACGCCGTCGACTTCGAGGACCTCGACCGCCGCATCGAGATGGGCACCCGATTCCTCGAGAACGTCGTCACGATGTCGGACTTCCCAGTCGAGAAGATCGAACAGAAGGTCCGGGAGATGCGCAAGATCGGCCTGGGCATCATGGGTCTGGCGCAGCTGTACATCCAACTTGGCATGGAGTACGGCAGCGAAGCCTCCAACGAGGTCGCGCGCCAGCTGATGACCCACATCGACCACACCTCGAAGTGGACATCCCACGAACTCGCCGAGGAGCGCGGGAGCTTCGACGAGTGGGACAAGTCCAAGTACGCGAACCCGACCGAGTACCGCGAGTGGTTCGAGAAGCAGACCGGCCTCGACGCCGACGAGTGGGAAGACGGGTTCCCAGTCCGGAACCACAACACGACGACCATCGCCCCCACAGGCACCACGAGCATGGTCGGCAACACCACCGGCGGCTGTGAACCCATTTACAACGTTGCCTACTACAAGAACGTCTCCGACGACGTTCAAGGCGACGAGATGCTCGTCGAGTTCGACGACTACTTCCTCCGCGTCCTAGAGGACAACGACATCGACGTCGACGCGGTCAAGGAAGAGGCCAAAGAGCAGATGGCGACCAACCAGTTCAACGGCGTCGAGGGACTCTCGACGGTGCCCGACGCCATTGGCGAACTGTTCGTCACGACCGGTGATCTCTCGGCAAAAGAGCACGCCGGCGTGCAGGTCGCCTGTCAGGAGGGCGTCGACTCCGCGATTTCGAAGACCGTCAACGCGCCCAACGACTCCACGCTCGAAGACGCCAAGGACGTGTTCGAGTACATTTACGATCACGGCGGGAAAGGCGTCACCTACTACCGTGACGGCACCCGCAGCAAACAGGTCCTGACGACGCGAGCGGACAACGCCGACTTCGCTGACGAGACCGAAGCAGCCGAGACGCTGGTCGAGCAGATCGACGAGATCTTCGGCGGCTTAGAGCAGTTCCTCGAGAGCGAGGAGGTTCAGGACGTCCTCGAGGACGACGTCGACTCGCTGCTGGGCGACGCCGAGCCGATGCAGGTCGACTTTACCGAGAAGCGCGAACGGCCCGACGCCCTTCAGGGCGTCAGCCAGCGCATCGACACCGGCTACGGGAAGATCTACGTCACGATCAACGAAGATCCCGAGACCGGCCAGCCGTTCGAGCTGTTCGCCAACATCGGCCACTCTGGTGGTTTCACCAACTCCTTTACCGAGGCGCTGGCGAAGGTAATCTCGACCTCGCTGCGCTCGGGCGTCGATCCAGACGAGATCGTCGACGAGCTCTGTGGGACCCGCAGTCCCAAGGTCGCCTGGGACAAGGGCGAGCAGATCCAGTCGATCCCCGATGCGATCGGTACCGCGATGCGTCGCTATCTCGAGGGCGAGATCGACAAGCCGTATCCGAAACAACAGACGCTCGAGGAGTCGGCTGACGCGGATCGCGTCGAACCCGCCGGTCATGAAACCGACGGCGGTGCGGCCGCCGCACAGGGCGGCGCGGCGGCTGCCGACGACGATGCGACTCAAGATCTCATCGATGCCGGCGAGTCGCCGGAGTGTCCCGACTGTGGGTCGATGTCGCTGTACTTCTCCGAAGGCTGCAAGACCTGCGAGTCCTGTGGCTGGAGTGAGTGCTGACTAGGCGCTTCGACGTCTATCTCTCTGTCTCGTTTCGCTCTCGCTTTTCGTCGTGTACCCAGCAGAACACCACACTTAGCACTTGCCGGCGAGAACACGGTGCCATGACTGGCAACGGTGGGGAACGTACTGCCGGTGGTGCAGAGATGGACGACACAAGTGACCGCGGGGCCGGTGGTCCGCGCTGTCCACACTGTGAGGAACCGATGTACAAACGCCACTGCAAGTACGTCTGTCCACACCACGGCGTCATTATCGATTGCAGCGACCCCTTCCGGTGAGTGGTTTTCGAGCGCAGAACTTCGTTAGCCGTCCGTCGATCGCCTCGAGCCGTCGGCTCGCCGCTGGGTCCGCGCGCGCAGCGCACGATAGAGCGGACCGGCGAGCAAGAGGGTCGCAGCGAGCGCACAGCCAAGCGAGAGTACGAGCCCGAGATCACCGAGCCCGTTCGTCGAGACCGTCGCCGCGGAGGCACCGACGACGACCGCGGCGATCGTCCAGGGTAGTTCACCGATCGCCGTTCCGACGATCAGATGCCGGTGGTCGACATCGCTGACGGCGGCTGCACACGTCGCGACGTCAGAGGGGATCGGTGCCAGCCGCGAGGCGGTGACGCCCCGTAGCGGCCCCGCAGTGTCGTAATAGCGCGCGACGGTTTCGCCGGCTCTCTCGAGCAGCCCGCCGTCGTTGTCGGCCGCGGGAGCTGTGTCGTCGCCGGTAAGCCACCGAACCGCGACGAACGTCGGGAGGACCGTCGTGACGACGCCGGCGAGCGCGATGGGAACGCCGGCCGCGACGCCGAAGCCGTAGCCGACGACGGCTGCAAGCGGCGTGGTTGGCCAGGCCAGTGCTGGTCGCACGAGATAGAGTCCCGCGACGGCGGCCCCAAACAAGACCGGATCCGCGGCCATCGCGTCGACGGCCTCGAGCACTGTCGTCGGCGAGACGAGGATGCCGGCGGCGACCATCCCAACGGCGACGAGCGCCCCGGCGAGCGCGCGCGACCGACTCGACACAGCCATCGGTCGAACCTATCGCTCGAGCGTTGAAACCTTTGTGACTGTCCTGCTCGTCGTGAAGATAGCGGCAAGTATCGCGACTATCGGGGATCGATCGACCAGCAACGAGGCGAATCGAGCGGAAACTCATCATTCAGGTATAACTAGGGGTGTGTGATTCGACCGCAGTCGCGGACGCAAAGGAAAGGGCTTTTATAATCACACTGGATACGATTGAGTGCAGACAAAGACAGCGAGCGTGGGTAGCCAAGCCAGGCCAACGGCGCAGCGTTGAGGGCGCTGTCCCGTAGGGGTCCGCCGGTTCGAATCCGGTCCCACGCATCGCATGCGCGGCCACAGGCCGCGGAACGCAAGGCGGTGTAACCGCCGAGCACAACGATGCAGGTGATCTCCCTTCGTGGACATCACCCACGCATAATCCTTTCCGACACTACTTCCGACGAGTGACAGCCATCGTCACGATGATGCGCTGACTCGAGCAGAAGCGACAGCACCCCAGAGAGTAACCACTTTCCCGCTGCGCTCGAACGACCACACATGGAATACGTCCCCAGAGAGCGCGTGCGGCTTCTCACCGGCGTGTTGAGCGTGGTATCGCTGGCAGTCGTCTTCGCGGCTGCGGGCGGCCGAATTCCGTCCTCGAGCGTCCCTGCAGCTCCGGAGTGGGTCATCGAGACGATTCCGCTCGTGAACGCCGTGATCAGCGCGGCCGCGATCGGAACGATCACGATGGGGTGGCGAGAGATCCGTCGCGGGAACGTCGACCGCCACCGGATCGCGATGATGGCGTCGTTCGGGCTGTTCGTGGGCTTTCTCGTCCTCTATCTGTACCGATTGACTGTGACTGGCGGCCCACAGCCGTTCCCTGGCCCGGAGACCGTCTACCAGTTCGTCTATCTGCCGTTGCTGGCGATCCACATCCTGCTGGCGATCGTCTGTATTCCGTTGGTTTACTACGCCCTCATGCTCGCGTTCTCCCGGCCGGCTGCGGAACTCGCGCGGACGAGCCACGCCCGCGTGGGCCGGATCGCGGCAACGCTGTGGCTAATCTCGTTTACACTCGGGATCGTGGTGTTCGTGATCCTCCACGTCGTCTACTAGCGACCCAGAGACAGGATCGCAATCCGCTTCAGTCCAAAATATCGCCGATCCGGCGTGGCTCGCCCTGCAGGTTCGGCTGTTCGGCAACGATTTTCAGGACTTCGTGGTCGGTCACGTCGTAGTAGGATTTCTCGGTGGCTTCCTCGACTAAGTCCCGCTCGAGGCGGAACTCGGTCCCTTCGTAGACGACATCGACGCCGTCGTCGTCGAACGCGAGTGTAGTCATGACTGGCCGTACGCAACGGGAGTGTAAAAACGGGGCGACTGTCCGCGACCGCCACTGCTCTCATCCGGCAGACACACGTCAGACGAACGGCCGACGACGCGCGACATTTATTAGGTGATATGTCCTTGTGACGTGAATGTGGCCTTCAGCAGGGATCCACTCGACGAACTCATCGTTCCGGATGGAACGGAAACGCAAGAGCGCGACGTCGTTACCGACGGGGACGTCCTCGTCGGTGGGCGCTCGACCGTCGAGTTTGGGGTCCGCGGCCGGAACGTCTTGGCCGGCGAAGGGGCCGAGTTCGGCGGCGCGATCGAGGCCGACGGTGACTGTCGGCTCGACATGTGGTGTGACGTCGCCGAAAACGTCCTCGTCGGGCAGGACGCATATATTGGCGAACGCGTCCACGTTGGCGGCAGGCTGAAAGTCGCGGGCGATCTCGACATCGGCGACGACGTCGAAATCGAGGAGGGATTCGAGGCAAACGGCTGGATCGTCATCCGCAACCCGATGCCGACGATCGTCTTCCTGTTCGTCTATCTCAAACACCTCCTGTTGATCGGCGAGGACGACACCGCCCAGCAACTCGTCTCCGAACTCCTCGAGGACGACGCGGACGACGCCGACACCGAACCGCTGGTGATCCCACAGAACGCGACCGTCGGTGACGACGCCTGGCGCGTCTCGACGCCCGCAACGATCGGCGACAACTGTCGCCTTCACGGGAACGTCCGCGCGGAGACGATCGACGTCGGAACGTCATGCAATATCTTCGGGAGTCTCCGGGCACGCGGTGATATCTTCGTCGGTGACGGTACGCGAATTCACGGCGACGTCACCACTCGTAACGGCGATGTCGAGGTCGGTGCCGATGCGCGCGTCCTCGGTGACGTCTCCTGTGGCGATCTCGAGCTCGGCCCTGACGCCGAAGTCGACGGCACGATTCGCGCTGCCGGCGAGATTACGATGGGGACGACCGAACGCGAACAGGAATAAGACCGATCGGCCATCCCGATCGCACGCGGGTCACGGCGGCTCCTGCCGACGCGATTTTCCTGATATCACTCGAGAGAAGCCCGCTTCGTGGCCATTTCCTGCTAGCGATTACCTCCCCTATTCTTAATACTGATACTATGATAGGGGGCCACAGACATGCGAAGAGTAACCACACAGTTGCGGAGGGGACGATGAGATCAATCGTACTCACGAAAGGCGTCCCGGACTTCTCGGAAGGGGCCGTCTCGTTCGACGAAGACGGCCACCTAGAGCGGGGGAAGACGCCGACCGTGATGAACCCCAACGACGAGTTCGCGTTACAGGCCGCACTGCAGACGAAAGTCCGCCACGGCGGCCACGTCACCGGCATGAGCATGGGGCCGCCGGGGTACGCCGAGGTCTTGCAGGGGGCGATGGAGACGGTCTACGCCGACGACAGCTATCTCCTCTCGGATCGGGAACTGGCCGCCTCCGATACCTGGGCGACGGCGATCACGCTGAGCGCCGGCCTCGAGAAGTATCAGGAGGAAATCGCGAACGTCGATCTGGTCTTTGCTGGATTCAAGACGGCAGACGGAGAGACTGGCCAGACCGGTCCGCAGACCTGCTGGGCGATGGACTGGCCGATCGTCACCCACGTCATCGCACTCGACATCGATCCCGATGAGCGAACGTTGCGTGCGAAACGGCTCGTCGAGGGCGATATCGACGAGGTCGAAACCGTGGAAGCTCCGTTGCCCTGTTTCGTCGTCACGGATCCCGAGTTCGAGCCGACCTACCGGAAGGCCTCGCATCGACTAACACACAAGGAACTGCGAGCCGAAACCCAACAGCGAGCCGCGAACCACGACGACTACCTGACGATGTGGGATCACACCGACCTCAATCTCGATCCCGACTACATTGGGCTCGACGGGTCGCCGACGATCGTCTCGTCGGTCGATCCGATCCCAAAAGCGCCCTCCGAGCGGGAGGCGACGATGATCGACCCTGCCGAAGACGAGATGGCACCGGTTCTTGAGGAACTGCAGCCCCACGCCGCGGAGGCAGGTGATTAACATGACCGCCATCGATCCGGACGACTACACTGTCGAGGAACTGACTGACGAACTCGAGACGATCGACGACGTCGACGACTTGCAGGCGATCTTCGAGGCCGAGCAAGCCGGTCAGGATCGGACGACGGCCCGCGAGGCGATCCAAGACCGGCTCGAAGCGATCGAGGCCGCCGACGGCGAACACGGCGATACCGAAGCAGGTGAAGCGGCGGCGGACGGAGGCGATGCGGATGACGAGTCGGAGCCAGACAGCGAGGAAGCCGAAGAAGACGATGACCTCTCACGTCCCACTCGGGACAAAAAACACGTCCGGGCGCTCGAGGACGGCGAATACGCGGACATGTGGGTCTTCTGTGAGACCCAGGGTGGCGNTCAGAGATGTGTATAAGAGACAGTGGGCGACGACTGCGAGGGGCTGGCCGAGGAGTGTATTGCCTACGGGGCTGACGTCGCGGTCTATCACGACGACGAGCGCCTCGAGCGATTCTTGCACAAACCCTACACTGAGATCGCGGCTCACATGGCACGCGGGAAGGGAACCGTCGAGAGCACCGACTGGCGCGACTACGACGAGCCACGGTATATCCTGTTCCCCGCGACGAACAACGGGCGGGACCTCTCTGCGAAGGTCCAGGCCGAACTCGACTCCGGGCTGGCATCGGACTGTTCGGACCTCTTTATCGAAGCGGAGGAGGTATCGAACCCAGTCAAGACCGGCGAACCCGGCGTCAAGAAAACCTTCGAGAAGGTCTTGCACATGAAACGGCCGGACTTCTCTGGCTTCGAGTACTCGACGATCCTCTGTCTCGACAATCCGGGCCGGGAGTTCCACCCGCAGGGCTGTTCGGTCATTCCGGGGAGTTTCGAGCCCATCGAGCGCAACCCCGACCGCGATGGGTTGGTCGTGGAACACGACATGGATCTCGAGGATGACTGGTTCCGCGTCGAAATCACCGACCACGACCGTCTCGAGGCCGGGATCGACCTCACTGGCCACGACGTGATCGTCTGTCTCGGCCGCGGGATCGCCGACGACCCCACCGAGGGGATGGAACTGGGCCTCGAGTTGGTCGATGCCTTCGACGACGCCGCACTCGGCATTACACGGGGGATCGTCACGTCCTCCTACCAGTTCGAAGGCCACGTCGAGTCATACTCGAACGAGGAGCGCCAGATCGGCGAGACCGGCCAGGTCGTCGCGCCCGACGTCTACATCGCCGCGGGCGTCTCCGGGGCGGTCCAGCACAAGGTCGGCATGGACGAATCCGACACGATCGTCGCGATCAACACTGATCCCGATGCCCGCATTCGAGACTTCAGCGACTACTTCATCGAGGGCGACCTCTTCGAGGTCCTGCCACGGCTTACGGAGGCCGTCGAATCGGGTGGGCTGGGCCTCGAGCCCGAGGCCGTCGCCGACGGAGGTGACGAGTGATGACGAGCGAAACGGACGTCTACGAACACTATGAGGCCGTCGTCGTCGGCTGTGGTCCCGGCGGGGCTGCAGCGGCCTCCCGGCTGGCAGATCACGACATCGAGACACTTGTCCTCGAACGCGGCACGGAGGCGGGTGCGAAGAACGTCTCCGGTGGACTGATCTACGCCGAAGAGTCGGCTCCCTACACGATCGACGACCTCTTCGATGGCTTCCGCGAGCGCGCGTCCGAGCGGCCGGTCACGGACTATTACATCCACAACATCGCCGGCAACGCAGTCAAGACCTACGACCTGACCGATCTCCACGAGCACGACACCGACTGGTGTGACGCCGTCCTCCGCCGGGAGATGGACACCTGGCTCGAGCAACGAGTCCACGAAAAGACCAGCGAAACCGGTGGTGGCGTCCTGACGAACGTCCGCGTCGACGGCCTCCTCAGAGAAAACGGCGAGATCGTCGGTGTCACCTGCGACGAACTCGACCCGATCAAGGCGGACCTGATTGTCGCGGCCGACGGCGTCAACTCCGAGCTCGCCCGCGAGGCAGGGCTGATGGACTGGGAAGAACCCGACGAGTGGTTTCAGGGTGTCAAGGCCGTCGTCGATATGGACCCCGGCGCGATCGACGACCGGTTCGACATCGCGCCCGACGAGGGGGCCGCCCACCTGTTCTCGGGTGACCTCTTCAGTGACGTTCGCGGCGGTGGCTTCCTCTATACGAACGAGGATTCGCTGTCGATCGGGACTGTCTTCCACCTCGATAGCCTCGTCGAGCAGGAGGCCGAACCACACGACCTGCTCGACGCACTGCTGACGCATCCGGTCTTGGCGGGCTGGTTCCAAAACGAGTACCACGAGCGCGAGTACGCGGCGAAACTCGTCCCCGACTCGAAGAAGGTCGCCCACCGCCGTCCCTACCGCGACCGGCTCGTCCTCGTCGGCGACGCCGCCGGCCAGATGCAGGCCCAGGGACCGATCATCAAGGGGATGAACCACGCCGTCAGCGCGGGCGCGCTCGCGGCCGATGCCTTCGCCGTCACCCGCGGCAACCGCGATCCGGAAGCCGCTGGCCGGCGCTACACGAAACTACTCAATGACTCCGGGACGATGGATAAGCTCCGGCCTCGACGGTACGAACTCAGCCGAACCGTCAGCGAACACGATGCCGTGACGAACGCGGTCGAGCGAGTACTCGACTCGCCGCTTGGCTCGCTGGCCGTCGGCAATCCGATCGCCGACCGGCTGCTCGAGCGGGCGTACAACTCGCCGTTTTTGGTCTCGATGTTGCCCGATACGAAGACCGGCTACGTCTCCCTGCCGACGCTGATCGCTGCGGAACACGGCAAGACGATCTACTGGGAGAGCGACATCGAGCCACCGTCTCTCGAGGAGCGCATCGGCGAGCTTACGTACGATACCGACGTCGGCAATCCGCACATCGAACTGCTCGACGAGTCCTACGAGGAAAGCGGTGCAGCCGTCACTGCCTGTCCGGTCAGTGCCGAAGATTTCGGCGGCGGCTGTTACCGGTCGGAGACGGTCAAGACCAACGGTACCGCCGAGACGCTAGTCAGTCTCGACACCCAACCCTGCGTCGAGTGTGGGACCTGTGCGGTCGTCGCCGACACGGCGTGGGAACACCCCCGCGGCGGCAAGGGCGTCGAGTTCCGCGAGGGATAGTATGAGCCGGTATGGGCCGCAGATCGCCGCGCTCGCACGTCGCGCCGAACGCGAGCGAGCGGCGTTCGACGCGGTCGAGGTCACGGCGAGATCGGGCAGCGATCCGATTCCGGACGGCCCGGCGAGTCCCGACAACGCCGTCGGCTACCTCCGAGCGGGCGCAGGGCAGTCAATCTGGCTCTACGTCGAGGCCCGGACCAGCGGCCGGCTCGTGCCGTTCTCGGACGCCGAATTCACCGCCCTCGAGACCGCGATGAACCGCTGGCTCGAGTGTTACACGCGCTGTCACGGCGTCGCGCTCGAGGCCGAGTTTTCCGTTCGTGAGGCAGCAGAGCTGTTGCTCGAAACGCGAAACATCGTCGATACGGCACAGTTGTTGACCTGCGTTCCGGCTCGCCGTGCCCGCCAGCAACCGACGCAGTGACGCGGGGCGGGCACCCAGATTGTGAAGTTATGATATAAAACTGTCATACACCTGCCCGTATTTGACTTCCACGCAGGAGACGGGTATTCGGCTATTCCTGTTGAGCGCAAAGCCAGCGTGATGGCACGAGACGATCGGTTATCCCGACGACGAATGCTTCAGTTGACAGGTGTTGCCGCGTCGACGGCGTTTGTCGCAGGCTGTGGCGGCGATGGTGGCAACGGTAATGGGAACGGAAACGGTGGGGATGGCGGCGGCGTCGAAATCGAACCCGGGACGACGATCGACTTCAGCGGCCAGACGACCCACTGGGAGGGTCTCGAACCGTCCGCGATCGAGGGCGAACAGAATCCGGCACTCATGCTGCAGGAAGGCGAAGACTACACGATCGGCTGGTCGGAAGGTGATGGTGCCAACCACAACATGGAGATCCGCAATGCCGACGGCGAAGTAATCGACGACCTGACTACCGGTGATCCCGTCTCAGACCCTGGCGANGATGGTGCCAACCACAACATGGAGATCCGCAATGCCGACGGCGAAGTAATCGACGACCTGACTACCGGTGATCCCGTCTCAGACCCTGGCGAAGGCCAGTACATCGACTTCACGGCAAGCAGCGATATGGCGACGTATAACTGCGAACCGCACCCGCAGATGGAGGGTGAAATCCAGATGGGGAGCGGTGGTGGCGGCGGTGGCGGCGGTGGTGGTGGCGGTAACGAGACCGGTAACGAAACTGGAAACGAAACCGGTAACGAAAGCAGCTAGCGCTTGAATTGCGCCGAGTGTCTTTTTCGAAATGCTCGATACCAGTCCGTGAACGCCCGATCGCACGCGAGACGCGATCGGTAGATCAGTAGATGAGTTCGTCGTCGTTTTCGACCATATACAGCGTCCGCGCGGCGATGTTGACCGTGTGATCGCCGACGCGCTCGAGGTCACGAATCGTCAAGAGAAGCCGTGACACGTCCTGGAGTAGCTGTTCGACCTCGTCGGGTGACTCGAGTTCGCGCTCGATGAGGTCGCGGACGACGATCTCGCTTGCTCGTTCGGCGAAGTGGTCGAGTTCATCGTCGCGGGCTGCCAGTTCGCGACAGGCGTCGGTGTTCTCGTCGTCGTAGGCGAGCATCGCGTCCTCGAGCATGTCGAGAGTCAACTCGCCCATTTCCTGGACGTCGACGTCGGGGAACAGATCGCGCTCGGCGTCGAGTGTGTACTCGCCGAGGTTGGTCGCGAGATCGCCGATTCGCTCTAAGTCGGTGATAATCTTGAACGAGGCGGCGATAAAGCGCAGATCGCTCGCCACCGGCTGCTGCAGCGCGAGCAGGTCGATACAGTCCTGCTCGAGATCGAGGTACATGCGGTTGATCTCGCCGTCGCCTTCGATCACTTCGCGGGCGAGGTTCTCGTCTTTCTGTTCTAAGGCGTCCAGTCCCATGCGAAGCCGTTCCATGACGACCTCGCTCATGTAGAGCACGTCCTCACGGAGTTCCGTGAGCTTGTCCTGATACGATTGTCTGGCCATACCGTTTCCACGGTGTCCGTTCCTGATAAAGGCTGTGTGCAGTCCCAATTTTGTCGATAGCGACAGTATGGGAACTCCTGGCGAGGCACACGGCTCGGGCGTCGCTGCTCTCTCCATTCGGGATGCATAGCGAGTGGCCCACTGGCGATCGGTCGGAAGAACGGGCTATCGGAGCCACTCGAGAACAGCGGTCAACGACAATGAGGGGAGTCGGTACTCGACGTCGTGTTTCAGTGTGAGCAACCCCCCGAGGATCATAGGGACTGCAACGGCTGATGTGAGCGAGTTGAGCAGCAACCAATCGACCGACAGCCCATACAGTGTCTGGTCGAGAGGTGCGAACAGTTGGACACCGCCGGAGAAGACATCGAGAACGAGATGCGATCCGAACCCTATAGCAGCAGCCCACCGAGGGCCGAAATACGCGAGGAGGGCGACCACGATGATCCCGCCGAGAAGCGAGTGTGTGAGCCCCCGATGACTCCAGAGGGCACCGGCGACGTATCCGAGTTCGACCAGTGGCTGAAAGACGAACGTATCGCTGTCGGGAACGGTCGCGGCGAGCGCCGCAACGAGGTACGGCTCGGGCCGTCTGGATCGACCCATCAGCATGACCAGTGCCAGCCCGACCAGGATGTGAACCCCAGTGGCGACCATCGTGTCCGATTCATGTGAGAGCGACCAATAAACAGCATAGTTAGTAACTCACACACAACGCGTGCCATAACTGTCTCTGTACGGACTACGTTGGGATGAGAACACACAAGCGATCGTACGCGACGGGCCGAACGAAACTGCGAGTCGAAAGCGGAGACTATCCGAACTTACCGGTGATGTAGTCTTCGACGCGTTGGCTCTCGGGGTTCTCGAAGATCTTGTCGGTGTCGTCGAACTCGGCGAGTTCGCCTCCAGTCAGGAAGACCGCCGTCTTATCCGAGATCCGGGCGGCCTGTTGCATGTTGTGCGTGACGATGACGACCGTGTACTCCTCGGACAGCTCTTCGATCAGATCTTCGATCTTCGAGGTTGCGACCGGGTCCAGCGCCGACGCCGGCTCGTCCATCAGGAGCACGTCCGGGTCGGGTGCGATCGCACGCGCGATACAGAGGCGCTGTTGTTGCCCACCGGAGAGGTCTAGTCCGCTCGAGTCGAGTTGGTCTTTGACCTCGTCCCAGAGTGCAGCGCGGCGGAGCGCCTTCTCGACGATGGCGTCGTAATCGCCCTCGATTCCCTGAACGTCCAGGCCATAGGCGACGTTGTCGTAGATGCTCTTGGGGAATGGATTCGGCGACTGGAAGACCATCCCGATTTTGCGCCGAAGGACGACCGGATCGACGTCGTCGTCATAGACGTTTTTCCCTTCGAAGTTCAACTCGCCCTCGATTCGTGCAGCGTCGACGAGGTCGTTCATCCGGTTGATACACCGGAGGAACGTCGATTTGCCACAACCGGACGGACCGATGATCGCCGTGACCTTCTCGGCCGGGATCTCGATGTCGACGCTCTGCAGCGCCTGCGTCTCGTCGTAGAACACGTCGAGGTTCCGGGATTCGATTACTGTCCGGGTTTCTCCCCCGGAACCGCCCGACTGGCCAGCGTCGATCGACGAATCGACGAGCGGATCACTCGGTTGATTCGATCCCTCGAGATCGGTCGATTGGCTACCAGTACGGCTGTCCGGGTCAGTCATTGAATCTTGTGTCATAGGTTACTCTCGGCGTTGATACTTGTTACGAATCAGGATTGCAGCACCGTTCATGAGCAGGAGAACGACCAGTAGCGTGACAACGCCAGCTGCCAGCACCCCGTGTCGGAACGCGGCGTCGATCTCGCCCGACCAGGTGTAGATCTGGCGCGGCATTGCGCTGAACTTGTTCGTGAACGAACTCGGCGCGATGCGAACGACCGCTGGCGCGCCGATGATGAGCAGCGGTGCTGTCTCACCGATCGCTCGGCCCATCGCGAGGATGTTTCCAGTCATGATCCCCGGTAGTGCCTCCGGAAGGACGACGTTGCGAGTCGTCTGCCACTTGGTCGCGCCCATACCGTATGATGCCTGGCGCATCGAGTCAGGGACGGCACTGATCGCCTCTTGTGAGGAGATGATGACGATCGGGAGAATCAACAGTCCGACGGTGAAGCCGCCGACGAGGGCAGTTCCTGAACCGAGCCCGCCCGCTCTGATGAACAGTGCGAGCCCGAGGACCCCGTAAACGACCGATGGCACGCCGGCGAGGTTCCCGATGTTGACCTCGATCAGGTCGACGAGCCGGCCCCAGCGACCTCGTTGCGGGGCGTACTCCTCGAGATAGAGCGCAGCGCCGACGCCGACCGGGAACGCGGAGATGACAATGATGAGCAACATCATCACCGAACCGACCAGCGGCGGATAGAAGCCAGCATCTTCGGGCGTCCGCGAGGGTGTGTTTGTCAGGAATCCCCAGTCGAGCCACGGCGTCGGGCCGGCGAATCCGAGCGCGTCCGTGAGGACGACGCTCGCGACGATCCCTCCGACAACGATCAGCGGGAACGCAAGCCCGGACACGCCGGCCCCACGGCGGATGACGCTCTCGACGTAGAGACTGACAGGGACGGCAGTGACCGTAACGAGCAGCATCCAGACGAACGGGGTGATGCCGACGATGGGTGCAACGCCGAATCCTGCTGCCGCCCCGACGAGTGTCAGTACCGCAGCGATCGCACCGTCACGGTCGTTTTCGCGCTGTCTGCGGACGAACAGGCCGACGACGACTGCGACCGGCACGACGAACGATCCCAACAGCGTGAGCGACTGCGTCGGCAACATCGGCAGTGAGAGGATGAGCCCCGGAATGAACCAGAGTGCAAGCGCTGGCACAGCCACGACGACCACGAGTCGCTCGAGGTCGGCCTCCGTCCGAACGCGGCTGTGGGCGTACACGATCCCGCCGGCAACGACGAGCGAGACGAGGATCGAGAGCCACTGATAGACGCTGACGACGTGTTCGAACGTGATGAACACCCCGCCGGTGAGCAACAGCGAGACGACCGGTAAACCGAGCGCGATGGTCGCCGTCTCACCCGCTCTCGTATCGCGCGTATAGTAGTAGCTGACCGTCGCGAGGGAGGGGATAATGACCGTCCCGATGGGGACGAGCAGCCACCCCATGTCCGCCGAAAAGGGCTGGAAAGCGTCGTTCGCGACGTACAGGAGGAGCACGAAGACGGACACCAGGGCCAGAAGGGTCGCACTGAGACCTGTNCCCCGCCGGTGAGCAACAGCGAGACGACCGGTAAACCGAGCGCGATGGTCGCCGTCTCACCCGCTCTCGTATCGCGCGTATAGTAGTAGCTGACCGTCGCGAGGGAGGGGATAATGACCGTCCCGATGGTGACGAGCAGCCACCCCATGTCCGCCGAAAAGGGCTGGAAAGCGTCGTTCGCGACGTACAGGAGGAGCACGAAGACGGACACCAGGGCCAGAAGGGTCGCACTGAGACAGAGCGTCTTGAACGCTTTGCCACGGACGCGGCTAACTGCCTTGCCCGTTCCGTACCACGTCCCGGTCTGCTGGTCGGTCGCCATTATCGGTACACCTCCATCATCTCGTTGGTGTCACTCATTGGTACTCCTCCTTGTAGCGTGATGCGACGTAATCGCTCGCGAGGTTCATCACGAACGTGATGACGAACAGCGTCAGTCCGAGTGCGAACATGCTCAGATACGTTGCCGAGCCGCCGGTCGCGTCACTGGTGACGGCGCTGACCATACCCGCGGTCATCGGTTGGCCTGAACTGAGCAGGTTGTCGAGTGGGTTCGCGAAGTTGAACATCCGCGGTCGCAAGCCGGCGGCCATAACGACGATCATGGTTTCGCCAATCGCTCGTGAGAGCGCAAGGATGAACGACGAGAAGATGCCGGAGATGGCGGCCGGAATCACGATCCCGGTCGATACCTCGTACTTCGTCGCCCCCATTCCGTAGCCCGCTTGCCGGAGCGAATCCGGGACGGAACTCATCGCGTCTTCCGACAGCGATGAGACCATCGGGATGATCATGATCCCGACCATGATTGACGCGGACAGCAGATTGAACGTGCTGACGGGGATGCCGATCCACTGGAGCGCAGGGGTCAGGTAGACGAGCGCCAGATAGCCGTAGACGACCGTCGGAATCCCGGCGAGGATCTCGAGCGACGGTTTCAGAATCGACCGCATCCGGTCGCTGGCGTACTCACTGAGGTAGACGGCGGCTGCGACGCCGGTCGGCACCGCGACGAGCGCCGAGACGAGGGTGATAGTTAGCGTCGCAGTCACGAGCGGCCAGACGCCGAAGGTCCCGCCGTCGGAGCGGGCGATCCACTCCGTTCCGGTAAAGAACCCAGCTACCGTGGCGTCTTCCGTCATGAAGAACGAGATCGCGTCGGTAGCCAGCGTGTAGATGATCGCCGCGGTAACGAACACGGTCAGCGCGGCACAAGCGAACAGCAGCCACTTGTAGATGCGCTCTTTGACGACTCGACTTGACGATGCGCGTGTCAAGTCGACATCTATCGATCGTTCACTCATTTGTGGGGCGTAATTGACTTACCATGGTGAATCGTTCGATTCGCCGCGTCAGTTCGCTTCGCTCTCGAGTTTGTCGAGGTTCGACTGGGCCTGCTCTTCGCTGACGGGGACGTAGCCGACATCGGAGATGACGTCGGTCGAAGACTGCTCGATGTAGAACTCGACGAAGTCGTAGACCGCATCCTGCTGGAGCGCGTCCTTGTTAACGTAGATGTACAGCGGTCGCGCCATCGGATAGGCATCCGACTGGGCCGCATCGATGCTCGGTGCGGCACACTCGTCGTCCTCGGTCTCGCGGATCTCGAGTGCTTTGAGTGCGTCCTGATTCTCCCGATAGTACGCGTAGCCGAAGTAGCCGATCGCGTTTTGAGTCGACGAGATGCCCTGCACGAGCTCGTTGTCGTTTTCGGTCTTCTCGTACTGTGTGACGTGGCTCCCGGCGTCGCCGATGACGTTGGTGCTGAACCAGTCGAAGGTTCCAGACGTCGATGGCGGGCCGAAACGTACGATCTCCTCATCGGGCCAGTCGGAGTTGACGTCGGACCACGTTTCTGCGCCATCTTCGCGCCAGATTTCGGCGAGTTCGTCGTAGGTCATACAGTCGATCGGCGAATCGTTGTGGACGGCCATCGTGACCGCGTCTTTGCCGATCTGGAACTCGATGGGTTCGACACCGCTGTCGCTGCATTCTTCGACCTCGGCGTCCTTAATCTGCCGCGAGGCACCATTGATCTCGGAGTCGCCTGGGCAGAAATTGTTGTTGAAGCCGCCACCGGTCCCGGTCGAGTCGGTGGTGACGCTTATGCCGTCGTTTTGATTCATGAACTCTTCGGCGAGTCTGTCGGAAACCGGGAACACCGTACTACTTCCCGTGACGACGACACGCTCGTTCCCACCATTACCCGCGTTTTCGGTACAGCCAGCGATCGCGGCGGCGCCCACTGCGCCCGTCGCGGCCAGGAGCTTTCGTCGAGAAAACGAGCGACCCGAACGATCCATCTGGGTATCGGTCATCAGGTGAACGTTCGACTGTGTATAGAAATACGATGCTATGTTAGATATATACTGCTATATAGAACAGCGACCTCCTCGCGGCTCATCCAGCGAAGAACAATTGCGCTCTATTGCACGGCCAGACGTGTGAATGACGGTACTAGGAGATATGATTGCGTTCACCATATCTTACATAGCCGACTACAGCTGGCGTGGACTATAGTTTTGCAAAATCTATAGTGGGCGTCCGTCTAAACGAGATATCGTTGCCACTCTCAAAAAACCGTTCCGATACGGCGACATCATAGCTTCGAAATCCGCAGCAAAGATGCCGGCCGATTCAGCTCGTCCCTGTTCGGTCGAAGCTGACCGCAGTCCCATTACTCCCCGACGATTTCCGCGAGCGTCTGGAGATTCGTCTCGGCCTGCTCGTCGCTCGAGGGAACGTAGTTGATCTCGTCTGCGATCCAGTCGGCCGTCGCGTTCTCGAGGTAAAAGCGCACGAATTCGGCGACTGCCTCGCGCTGGAGTGCTTCCTCGGATGGATACATAAACAGCGGCCGAGCCATCGGATAGGTGCCCGTTTTGGCTGCCTGCAGGCTCGGGTCACCACACGCGTCATCCTTGTTCGCTTTGACCGCGAGCGCTTTGATACGGTCTTTGTTCTGTGCGTAGTAGGAATACCCGAAGTAGCCGATCGCGTACGGACTCCCCTCGAGCCCCTGGACGATGGTCTCGTCGTCCTCGGTACTGACGTAGTCGGATCGGTGGGTGCCGGCACGGCTGACGACATGCTGGGAGAACCAGTCGTAGGTCCCCGATGTCGTGTCGGGGCCGTAGCGTTCGAACGGCTCGTCGGGCCAGTCGGCGTTCAGGTCGGCCCACGTTTCTGCGCCGCCCTCGCGCCAGATCTTGGCGAGCTGGTCAAAGGAGAGACACTCGGCCCACATGTTCTCGGTACTGACGGCCATCGTGAGCGCGTCGCCCGCGATCTGCATCTCGACCGGCGTCACGTCGTTTTTCCCACAGTGGGTTTTCTCCGCGTCCTTGATCGGGCGCGACGCTGCATTGATATCCGAATCGCTGGGACAGAAGTGGTTCTCGAACCCGCCGCCGCTGCCGGTCGAATCGACCGTAACGGTGACGTCCGGATGCTTCTCCATGAATCGAGTTTTCATCTCTTCGGAGATCGGATACACCGTACTCGAGCCCGTAATCGTGACCTCGCCGGAGAGGCTGTCGCCATCCTCAGTTTCATCCGTGCCATTACCAGTGGGTTCGCCATCACTACTGGTCTCGCTCCCGAGACAGCCGGCGAACGCAGCCGCCGTTATCCCACTAGTTGCCGTCAGGACGTTCCGTCGTGACACTCCCTCGAGAGACCGCTCGAACAGATCTCGTCTCATTACGTGAACGTCTCGGAACAATATAAAAATACGATGCTATGAGGACTGTATATCGATCAATAGTAACCCGTTGATATATAGATGCGTTCTGGAGACCGCTTCTCACCCGATCGTCTATGTCGGCGTCAGGCGAGCAGCTCCTCGCTGTTCTCGAGTGCATAGAGCGTCCGCGCGGCCACGTTTACTGCGTGGTCGCCCACCCGCTCTACATCGCGCACGATCACGAGCGTCCGGGAAACGTCCGTGAGGACGTCCTCAAGCGGCCACTCGTCCGACTCGGTTGGAAACGCCTGTGCACTATTGACTGCATCGCCGTCGACGCGGAGGTCGATGAGCGTGCGGACGACGCGCTCGGTCACGGCTTCACAGCGGGCATCGAGTTCGTCGTCACGGTCTGCGACCGCAAAACAGGCGTCCACGTCGTCCGTGACGAACGCCTCGATCGCGTCCTCGACTAACTCGAGTGCGAGCGCGGCGATCCGCTCAAAATCGACATCGGGAAGGGTCGGTGCAGACCCAGTCGACGCCAGCGTATACTCTGCCAAGTTGGTCGCGAGATCGCCCACGCGCTCGAGGTCGGTGACGATCTTGAACGTCGCGATGACCTGCCGAAGGTCACCGGCGACCGGCTGGTACAGCGCCAGCAAGTCGAGACATTCGCCCTCGATCTCGAGCGAGCGGCGATTGACGGTCCGATCGCTTGCAATCACCTCGCGTGCGAGCGAACGATCGCTGGCGAACAGCGCGCTGAACCCGTCTGCGAGCTGGTCGCGGACGAGATCGCCCAGTGCGATGACCGTCTCGCGAAGGCGCTCGAGGCGGTCCTGATAGTCCTCGCGCGTCATCACCCGAACTTGCCGGTGACGTAGTCCTCGACGCGCTGGCTCTCGGGGTTCTCGAAGATCTTGTCGGTGTCGTCGAACTCGACGAGTTCGCCGCCGGTTAGGAAGACGGCCGTCTGATCGGAGATCCGCGCGGCCTGTTGCATGCTGTGAGTGACGACGATGACTGTGTACTCTTTGGCCAGTTCCTCGATCAGGTCCTCGATCTTCGCGGTCGCGATGGGATCCAGCGCGGAGGCCGGCTCGTCCATCAGGATGACGTCGGGATCGACGGCGAGACAGCGCGCGATACAGAGTCGCTGTTGCTGTCCACCGGAGAGGCCGAGCGCGTTGTCGTCGAGGCGATCGCTCACTTCCTCCCAGAGTGCGGCTTGCTTGAGACAGCGTTCGACGAGTTGCTGTTCACGATCGGTCGAATCGGTGCCACGCAGCCGAGCAAGCAGTCCGGTCTCGAGTTCGCCGTGCTTTCGCGGGCCGTAGGAGATGTTGTCTCGGATTGATTTGGGGAACGGGTTGGGCGACTGAAACACCATCCCGACGCGTTTCCGGAGTTCGACGAGGTTGATGCCGTCCTGATAGATCTCTTCCCCGTCGAGTTCGACCGATCCCTCGACGCGGGCGCTTTTGATGCGGTCATTCATCCGGTTGAGACACCGGAGGAACGTCGATTTCCCACAGCCAGAGGGCCCGATCAGCGCAGTCACGCTGTTCTCGGGAACCTCCATCGTGATCCCCTGTAGCGCCTGCTCGTCCCCGTAGTAGACATCCAGATCCTCGACCGAGAACTTCGGGTCGCCCTGGAACTCGTATTCAGTCCACTCCGGCTGTGTCTTCTCCTGGGATTCACCGGCTGTCGTCTGCGTAACGCTATCAGTCGATCGTCGATTCGATTCCGCTGGTTCTTGTGGTTCGTTCATTCGATTGCTCATGCGTGTAGCTTTTTCCGGAAGTACATCCGCGTCACAATGCCGATCACGTAGAACGAGAGGACGACGAGCAAGAGGACGAACGCTGTCGCCCACCCGTATCCTGGGTCATCACCCACGACACCGGTCGTGATCGCTCCGTACAGCTGATAGGGAAGTGCGCTCGAGCCACTGAGCAACGCGTCGTTCACGATAAACGGTGGCGTCGCCGTGAACTCGAACGAGCCGAGGACGGCCGGTGCGAACTTCCGCTGTGGATTGTCGGCGGTGACGATCAGGATCGGTGCCGTCTCGCCGGCGATGCGACCGATACCGATGATGACGCCGGTGACGATGCCAGGCATCGCCGACGGAATGGTGACCTCCTTGATCGTCTCCCACTTGGAGACGCCAAGCGCTGCGCTGGCGTCACGGTACTCGTCGGGGACGCTCTTGATCGCCTCGCGGCTCGTGATCAACACGAGCGGGAGCAGCATGAATCCGAGGACGATCATCCCGGCTAACAGGCTCGTATTGTTTCCGAGTCGAGGAACGAGGAATGCGTAGCCGAACAGGCCGAAGACGACGCTGGGGGTGCTCCAGAGACCGTTCGTCGCGACCTCGACGACGGACGTGAACCGTCCCTGTTCGGCGTACTCGGTCAGGAACACTGCCGCGCCGACGCCGATCGGAACCGCCAGCACGACGGCGCCGACGACGAGCCAAAACGTGCCGACGATCGCCGGGAAGATGCCCTTCTGCCCGAGGAACACATCGTATCCGTCCATCACGAAGGGCCAGTGGAAGTGCAGGCCAGGCCCGATCTCGATACCCTCGACGGCATACCCGAACCCGTTCTTGACGATGAACGCGATCAACAGGACCAAAACTAGCAAGATGAGCGCAGCGTTGGTCCCGATCAGGAAGAACGCCCCCGCCTGACGGCCGGCCGCGCCGAATCCTTGAAACGCGTTGGCAGCCGCCCACGCCCCGACGAAGCTCGCGACGATCGTCAGCAGCGGGACGAAGACGGTACCGAAGAACGTCACGCCGAATCCGGCCGGGCTGAACGTCCAGCTCGGATCGATCACATCGAACAGGAACAGCCCGCCGATCAGGAGTGAGAACAAGCCCGACGGAACGGTCACCCCGAAGTCCTCGCGCGCAAACAGGATCGAACCGGCGACGAGGACGCCGACTACCGACGCGGGAAGCGCCCAGCGGACGCCGCCGAGTCCGAACGTCTGCGACGCGGTCAGACCGATCGCGCTGAAGGCGACGAATCCGAATCCGGACGCGACGCCGACGCCGGCCGATCGATCTGGCGTCGTGTCGACTATCTCGAGTCGCGACGCCGCTCCGGTTGCCAGAAGACAGGCGCCGGAAGCGAACAGCAACGCGGTGAACACCGTCTCGAGTGCGAGCCCGAAGAGCGGCGACTCGAAGCCAAGCCGTCCGGCCAGCGTCGCACTGCCGACGACGAACGCGACGAGAAACAGCCCGATCGGGACGACCGAGAGTCCCGTCAGCGTTGGAGAGTGCTCGACGGTCAACGCGTTCTGTGACTGGTACTGCAGCGAACGTTCGCTCATAGGTCACCTCCGAGGTTCCGTTTTACGCGCGCTTCGATTACCTGTGCAGTGACGCTCAACGCCATAACAGTGATAAACAAGATCACGCCGGCCGCGAACAATGCCTCCCTGTGAAGGCCGTGTGAGTTGCCGTACTGGCTGGCGATGAGGCTGGTTAGCGTAACTGTGTTTCCGAATACGTTGTACAACGGCTCTGGCAGTTCCATGACGTTTCCGAGGATAACGGTCGCCGCCATCGTCTCTCCGACCGCTCGACCAACGCCGAGCAATACTGCGGCTGAAACCCCGGAAAAGGACGCAGGAATCGTCACGCTCTTGATCGTCTGCCACTTCGTTGCGCCGATCGCGGCGGCCCCGTCTTTCATGTGATCTGGAACGCTCGCGATCGCGTCCTCAGCGACAGAGGCAACTGTCGGTAGCGCCATTAGCCCGACGACGACGCCGACGACGACGATGCTGCCGATCGAGGTGAGGCCGAAGTTGTCCATCATGTAGCCGTTGATGATCGTAAAACCGATGAACCCGTACACGATCGACGGAATCCCGGCGAGCGTTTCGACGGCCGGCTTCACGATCTCGTGGGCCCACGGCGGTGCGATTTCGCTGATGAAGATCGCCGATGCGATTCCGAGCGGAGCGGCGACGATCGTCGCCAGGATGGTCGTGAGACCGGTCCCCCAGATAGCCGGGTACAGCGAGTACCAGTCGTTGGCGCGGCTCCAGAAATCGCCGTCGGTGTAGAGGATTTCGAGCCCCATGTGTCCGAACGCGGGAAGCGAACGGATGAACAGGAAGGCGATGATGAGAACGAGAACGAGCGCCGTCGAAACGGTCGCGAGGAACATCAGTCCTTTCGCGGTTCGTTCCTGATAGGCGAACCAGCCGTACCCAACGACCGCGAGAAACGCGATGACGAAAAACACCGTGAGCCACGGTGCTACCAGAAACGTCAGCAACGAACCCCCAAGCGAAGCGCCGGCGACGAGACGTAGGAGCGATTCCCTCCGGTCGTCGCCCTCGTCGATCTCCGACTGATCACCTCTCTGTAATGTGTTACTCATTTATAATGGAATAGTGATGGTTGCATGAGCGATCGTCCGCCTGCGCTGGTTAGTTACTCGGCTCGGGAAGTTTGCTCAGTTCCTCCTCGCGACGTTCGTCCGTCAACGGGAGATAGTCTGCCGGTTCGACGAACTGCTGCTGTCCATACGGATGCAGGATCATGCGGATGAACGCGGCTTCCTTCTCGGACGTGTCCTCCCACGTGTAGCAGTGCAGGTCTCGAGCGAGCGGATACTCGGGATCGGCCATCTTCTCTCGCGTGTACTCCGTGCCGTCGATCACGAGGTTGACCATCGGCGCCTGGTCCGAGACGAACGCGAGGCCCGCGTAGGCGATGGCGTTGTCCGACTGCTCGAGGGTCGTCTGGACCTGCTGGTTCTCGCCCTTGCGCGAGTCGACTTCCATCTCGGCGTCGGGATCGCCGAGGACGTTGTTCCGGAACGACGTGTCCGTCCCGGAGCCCTCGGCGCGACCGATGACCTGAATTTCCTTCGACGGCCCGTCGTAGGCTTCGACCTCGGTCCAGTCAGAGATCTCGCCCTGGTAGATGCCCTGGACCTCTTCGAGCGTGATCTTGTCGAGGCCGTCGTCCTGAACAGCTTTGCTCACCATGAGCGGCTGGGCGTCAACGGCAACGACGTGGTCGACGAACGGCTCGAGCTCGCTCTCACTTCGGTCGGGGAACTCCGCCGAGACGGGCGCGCTCGCGTCGCCGATGTCGACCTGTCCCTCCTCGAGTTTCTGCAGCCCGACGCCAGTGTGGTTCAGTCCGATCGACGTCTCGAACGGTGGCTTGCCGCTGTCGTTCGCCTCGAAGCCGTAGAGACCGGCCCAGTAGTCCGCGAGGTTCTCGTCGGAGTCGATATCGTACTGACCCGGGCCCCAGTACTCCTCGTCGTCGGCCGGCGGGTTCGAATTCCACAGCGATCCGGCCTTGCTGGTGATCGGATAGACGGTCGAGGACCCGTCAGCCGACAGTGAGCCCTCGCTGCTACCCTCGCTTGCGTTCCCGAGACAGCCGGCGGCTGCCATCGATCCGAGAGCGCCGGTCGCAGCGATGAACTTCCGTCGCGATACCCCGTCAGCAGAGCGCCCGAACTGGTTGTCTGCCATCACGTGAGGAATTCGGGAGACTATAAAAATAGGATGCTATGAGCCATATATATGGATCAGTTGCCACATAGTTCTCTAATACCTATATAGTTCTATAGAGCACTACCGGTGATTGGCTCATCTGATCTCCTGTCACTGCGTACTGGTGCAACTGCGACCGTCGTGCGGGTGTACTGGAACTGACTGACAGAAGCCCGTATTTACACACTCGAGCATGCGCGAATCGTGGCTTTGTCGGCGAATCGCGACACTCACTTACAGTCCCCGGTCTAACTCACTGTATGGTTTCGCTGCAGGGAATCGCAGTCGCGCTGGTGGGAGTCGCGGCTATCTTCGGCTGTGCCGCCGTCGTCTATCGGGACGCGACACGAAACGAAGTCTCGAGGCCCATACTCTGGGCAAGCGTCGTGATCGTCGCCTGGGGCAGTGCGCTGGGACTCTATCTCGCACCACTTGCCGTGCCGATCCCTGGCCTGCTCGTGATGGTCGTTGGGGGGCCGGCGCTGTACCTGTTCGAGCGCGACGACGCGACATACGGTGACGAACCCGCCGATCCGTTCTCGTTGCCGGACGGCCCTGACGACTCCTCGAGCGATAACAGTCGCGACGAGTGAGACGGGCTATTTAGCGTACCAACTGAAACGGACTCCTGTCAGTGAGTGCCGGTGCAACCGCAACCCGCACTGCGGACCCATCGGGACAGCAGACCGTATGAAACGGTTTACACACTGATCGCACAGTCGTCGGGACGCGATCGAGTATTCACTGACGTTTGTCCGGTAGTATGCGGAGTCCGTCTGGCCGACCGATCGCTCGGCACCCCACACGTCTTTTGCCCGCCCCGGTCCAACGGCCGCTAACATGAGCGATTCCGCACCTTCCGGGACCGACGCCGACGACGATGGCGGACCGGCACAGGTCTCGAGTCCGGACTACCACAGCGAGAACCACACGGCCGCCCAGACCTGCGGCTGGACGGCTAACGCCCTTCGTGGCGAAGGCAAGTGTTACAAGAACATTTTCTATGGCATCGAATCACACCGCTGTATCCAGATGACGCCGGTCGTCCGGTGTAACGAGCGCTGTGTCTTCTGCTGGCGCGACCACAACGGCCACGCCTACGAGCTGGACGACGTCGAGTGGGACGACCCCGAGGCGGTGGTCGACGCCTCGATCAAACTCCAGAAGAAACTGCTCTCTGGCTTCGGCGGTAACGAGGAAGTCCCACGCGAGGTCTTCGATCAGGCGATGGAACCGCGCCACGTCGCCATCAGCCTCGACGGCGAGCCGACGCTGTATCCCTATCTGCCCGAACTCATCGAGGCTTTCCACGATCGGGACATCACGACGTTCCTCGTTTCCAATGGCACCCGCCCCGAGGTGCTCGCCGAGTGCGATCCTACCCAGTTGTACGTCAGCGTCGACGCTCCCGAGCGCCACACCTTCGACCAGGTCGTCGGCGCGATGGAAGACGACGCCTGGGAGAAGTTGCTCGAGACGATGGCCGTCCTCGCCGACAAGGACGAGACCCGCACCGTCATCCGGACGACGCTGGTCGACGGCGAGAACATGCACCACCCCGACTGGTATGCCGGCTTCTACCAGCAGGCCGATCCCGACTTCATCGAACTGAAGGCGTACATGCACGTCGGTCACTCGCGGGGCCGCCTCGACCGCTCGTCGATGCCCGACCACGAGGACGTTGTCGAGTTCACGGAATCAGTGGCTGAACACATGCCCGAGTTCGACGAGGTCATGGGCGTCCCGGCCTCCCGCGTCGCGTTGCTCTCGAAGACGAGCGATACGTGGGTGCCAAAACTGAAGAAGGACAGCGAGTTCTGGAATCGGGACCCCGTGACCGGCGAGTGATCCAACGACGACATACCAGCTGCGGCGAGACGCGAGCCAAAGCAGATCAGTTACTAGATATATCGAGTCGGGACTCCCGAACGACACCCTCGATCGTCACGCGGAGTTTGCGGCTGATGGCGAACAATGCCACTGAGTATACCGCCGCACCGAACCCGACGACGGCGAGGAGCTGATACCATCGATCGACAGTGACGATGTCGATGAGCGGCCGCACCAGCACGAACATCAACACCGCGGCGGCGACCTGCTCGAGCAGTGTCCGGGGGATCAATTCGACAGCCGGCAGTTCCCGGCTGACGACGTATGCGGAGAGGAGATACCGCAGCGTCTCGGCGACGACTGTCGCGATCACGACCCCGATCGCCCCGTATGCAAGTGTCAGTGCGACGCCAAGGACGATGTTCAGCGCAAGCGTCGTCGACGAAATCCACGTGTTGACGTCCGGCCGGTCGATCCCGCCGATCGCGCTCGTGAGTGGGCCACTTTGTGTGCTCACGATTTGGAACAACGCGAGCCCGACCAGCAGCGCGGCGGCGTCGGCGTACTCGGACCCGAACGCGGTCACGACGAGTAGTTCGGGCATCGCGACAGCGCCAAAGAACATCGGAATCGAGACGATGCTCGCGAACGCGAGCGTGTTCGAGACGTCATCGCTGACGTCCTTGCCCTGGCTGTGGAGTCGACTGACGCGAGCCATCAGCACGCTCTGAGCGGCCATCATCACGAACGTTGCCGGGACAGTGAGCTTCAGCGCGACTTCGTACTGGCCGGCCGCCGCTGGTGCGAGGAGATAGCCGAGCAGAAGGATGTCGAACCGGTCGTAGGTCTGTCCCAGAAACGAGTTCGGAATGCTGTATTTCGCGTACGACCAGAGACTTCCGATGGTGTCGTGGGAAGGCATCATCGGTTTCGTCCGCACGAAATACCAGAGAACCGGCAGCGAGAGGAACGTCGCCGCAGCCAGCCCATAGGCCATGCCGGCAGCACCGAATCCGAGGAGGACGAGTGCAAGCTGGAGCGGGAACGTCAACAGCGACCGGAAGGTGTCGACCCACATCGAGGCACCGACGAGGCCCCGCGCCTGGACGACGCGGTCGGTCGGCTCATAGAGCGTAACAGCACTCATCAGGACGACGAACAACACCGGTGCCGCGGCGAGTCCCGTATAGGACACGAGCCACTGCGAAGCGAGGACGCTGACAGCACCCATGAGCCCCAGCCAGCCGAGTGTAAACACCAGTTGGCCGCCGATCAGCTCACGCTCGGGAGCCCCGGCTTCCGAGAATCGCTTCATGATCGCCGTCCCCCAGCCGTTGACCGCCCGATCGCCGAGTTTGACCAGCGAGAAGAGTAGATAGAACCCGCCGAACCCGGCCGGCCCGAGCACCCGCGCGAAGACGATGGTGCCAGCGAAGCCGATCGCAGCCATCGTGAACTTCGCGGCCGTCGCCTTCACCGTCTCGCCGCCCAGGCTGACCGACGTCGCATCCGTCATTCGTTTCGGGCCGAAGACGACAGACCGACGATTCTAGCGCGACTCGTGTGGCCGACGGAGCTGGCCATCCCAGCTATTGCTCGAGCGATCGCGTTCGATCGACGTACCCGATACGGGAGGGGACTCGGCATCATGGCTAGCAGCGGCGTCGTTGCGTGCGGTCACACTCATTATCCGGGCGTATCAGTGTACCGCCTGCTCCGACCGTCGAATCGATAGCGGGGGTTCGATCTCCGGCCTTCCCCGTCAGCGACATCGAGAGAGACGCTGCCCGGATGTTGAAGGGGCTAGTCGTGGTGTGTCTCTGCATGACGACGCTGGGGATTATCGCCCTCGACGCCGCCGACTACGACCTCGCCCGCGCGTGGGGATGTGAGAACATGCTGCTCGAGACCCACGGGGAACTCGAGACGTTTGCCCATTCCGGCGCGAACCCGAACACGCTCGAGGTCTGGACGTCGGTCGCGACGGGCGTCGAGCCGCCGAGCCATGGCCTCGCCTCGACCGGCGAGCAACAGCAGTGGCGCAATCCGATCCTCGAGTACGCGAGCGCGGTGGCTCCGTATCTCCTGCCAAAGGCGGCACGCGTCAGGATCGGCACGTGGCTGCGTGGCGACGGCGGCGGTGCGACCGAAGACGGCGGTGGAACTGACGGCGTCGGGATGACGCTCCGACAGACCGACCACTCGCATCTCTTCGAGCCAGCAGGTCGCGTCGTCCGCTGGTGGCCCGGCGTCACTCCCGGTGAGCACTTGAGCGAAACCTGGCACTGGCTCAACCTCGCCTCGCGCGGTGCCATCTCCGACGACGACCTCTGGCGGCGGCTGTACGGGAACGCCGGACTCGAGGCCGGCTGGCTGCAGGGGATGGGACAGACGGATGTCGCCGTCGCCGGGGTCCACATGCACGCCCTCGACGCCGCTGGCCATGCCTTCGCGACGCATCCGGACCGCCTGCGGGCGGTGTACGAACGGGTCGATCGCCTGCTCGGATCCGTCCGCGAACACGTCGACGACCTGCTGGTGCTGTCGGATCACGGCATGCAAGTCGCGTGGATCGACGGCGATTCCAAACCTGGCTTTCACAGCTGGCGGGCGCTCGCATCGACGACGCTCGCCGACGACCTGCCAGAAAGCGTGTTCGACGTTCGCGACTGGGTCGACGAACACGTTGCCGACAGCGACGACAGACGAGCCGAGCGACAGCCGGCAGTGATGGACACGACGGAAGAACAGCTTCGGGATCTGGGCTACCTCGAGTGACTGACGAGCAATTGCCCGTCGCCGCTCACTCGAGATAGCCGAGTTCGCGCAGATGGTCCTCAGGGACGTCGATGGCCTCCCCGCCCTCGTCGTTCTCGCGTTCGACGCGCGTGTCGCTGACGTGTGCATCGACCCAGTCTCTGACGTCGAACACCGACTCAGGACGGGTGTCGGTCGTTGCACTCGCGTACGCCCGCCAGGAGTGTGTCGCGGGATTCTTGCCGGCGTCAGGCGGGTAGAAGTCAGTGCGCATGCCGTGGTCGCTAAGGAGCAGGAGGTCGTCGCCGTCCTCGAGTGCGTCGACGGTCTCCTCGACGAACTCGCCGACGCGGGCGTAGGCGTGTCGAAGCGCGTCCTCGTCGTCGGCGTAGGCATGGCCGGCGGCGTCGAGGGCGTGGACGTGGACGCCAGCGATCGAGACGGGATGGCGGAGCATCTCGCGCGCCCAGGCGAACTGCTGGGCACACTGACCGAACAGTTCGCGCTCGAACTCGCTGCGAGACAGCCCTTCGGCAACGGCGTTCATCAGGTCCCACGCCCGCTGAAGTGGCTGGCCATCGGCGACGCCGGGCCAGTTGTGGACGACTGCGCCCTCGGCATCGAAGATCGATGCGGCATCCGTGCGGCCGATCCGTTCGCGCTCGCCCGTTTGCGACCGGACGACCTTCCCGAGCGTGCCACGCGTCGACTCGTCGAGCCGCCCGGAGATGCGCGAGAGTCCCTCGAGGACGGGGTTGTCCCACTCGCTCGTCCCGCCGCCAGTGATGCCGTGCTCCTCGGGATGCAGACCGGTCGCGACCGTCGCCCACACCTCCGGCGTGTACGGCAGCTCCTGTGTGTGCGCGAACGTCCCGAGGTCGCCACTCGAGGCGAGCCGAAACGCATCGAGATCGAAGTGCTCGACCAGTCCGGCATCGAGCGCGTCCAGTGCGAGGACGATCACCGTCATCCGTCGCTCCCTCCGTCAGTCGTGGGCCGCAACTCTCCGATCATGCGTATCCGAGATCCTCCAGATCCTCCTGCAGCGCGTCCTCTTTGACCACGTACTCGGGATCGAACCGCTCGAGCTGTCGTTCGAGTGCGGGATCGGTCGCCGGGTCGCCGTCCGAGAGCCCAAGGGTCCCCTCGTTCGTCGCGAGGTGTTCGTTGTTCATCGCCGCCTTGTGCTCGCCGTAGGCAGCGAAGGCGACTTCGCGCTCGAGCGTGCCGACGCCGTGTTCTCGCCCAGAGAGGACCGTCGGGACGTCGACGAGCGAGACGACATCGCCGAGGTCGGGCGCGTTTCGCGTGCCGAAGGGGACGCGTAACAGCTCCGGCCGCATCTCGCCGGGATGGCCCCACAGGCCGTCTTCACCCAGAAGTTCGCCGTGGTCGGCACAGAAGACGACGCGCGTCTCGTCGGGAATCCCCTCCCAGAGCCGTGCGAGTTTCCGGTCGAGTTCGACGACCTCCCGTCTGTAGAGGTCGCGAACGAGATCTTCATCAGCCGCCGAGCCGCGCCCTGAGAGGACGCGGCGGGTCACCCGCTGGGCTTCGGCCCGACTGACGCTCGCGCTGTCCGGATCGTACGGATGATGTGGCTCCATGAAGTGGAGCCAGCCGAACCACGCGTCGTGTCCCTCGCATTCCGTGAGGAACTGCTCGATCACGTCGTCTGCCGGTCGAAACGACTTCTCGATGTCGGTTACGCGACTCCGAAGCGCCTGATACCGGTTCCAACCCCAGCTCGCGATGCGATAGGCGAGGGTCCCGCGATCAAGTACCACTGCCCCCTTCTCTTTGAGCGTCTCGCCACCACCTTTCGGGGAGCTAAACGAGTCGAAGCCGTCGTCGTAGCCGTATTCGGCCGAGAGAAGGTGATTCGTCGTCACGCCAACGCAGTGACGGTCGAACGCGCGGGCGACGCTCGTTCCGTCCCCGAGGCCGCTACCGGCGGCGTACTCACCGCCGATGATCGCGGGGAAACTCCCGAACGTCGCCGTCGACGTCGAAAATGCCCGTGGGTGCGTCCGCTCGAGGAACGCTCGCGTCCGCTCCATCTCATCGAAGTGATCGACCCGCAACGAGTCGACGGTGACGAGCAGCGTCGTTGCCGGTGCAGTGATGTCGGTTTCTTTCGTCATCGCTGGATCACCTGTCTCAGCAGGTGTGTCGGTGTCATGGCCTCGATGCGCAGCCGGGCGTCTCGTGCGTCCATCACTTTCGCCTCGAGCCACGTCGGAAGCGGGAGGTCGCTATCGAGGATGGCGAGTGGCTTGTCGACGGACTGCGTTCCGAGCCAGAACTCGCGGGCGACGACCTGCTCGTAGCCCCACTTCTCGCGGAAGTACGCCTTGCTCGCCAGTAGTTTGGCGCGGTTTCGCCGGTTCGCGTCGTACTCGCTGCCGCCGCCGGGATGGTGTGGAAAGACCACGGCGGGACAGGTCCCGAATCGCCAGTCGGTTGCCTGCCAGTGGGCGACGAAGAAATCGAGGTGCTCGCGGCCGATGACGTAGGTTTCGTCCCAGGCCTGCTCCTCGAGACATGCCCGTCGAAACGTTACGACGTTCGGCACGAAGTCGAACTCGACGAGCGGGTAGCCCGCTACCTGTGTTGCCGTCTTCGTGCCCGTATCGCGGATGAGCACGTCGCCCTCTGCGAACAGATCGTGACACAATCCCTGAATCCGTCCGTGCTCGAGCAACAGGCCGCTGATCCCGCCGAACTCGGGGCGGGCCTCGAGCTGGCGCGTGAGGACATCGACGTTCGTCGGCACCTCGTGGTCACTGTCGACGACCGTCAGGTACTCCTCGGAGAGGGCGTCAACGATCGCGTTGCGGCCGACGCCGAGTCCCGCATCGTAGGGGAGATCGAGCAGTTCGAGGTCGAACGGCCACGATCGCTCGTAGAGGTAGGCGCGCTCCTCGGTCCGTCCGTCGTCGGCGACGTAGACCGTCTCGTAGGCGTCCGGGGGGACCGACTCGAGGAGCGCCTCGAGTTTCTCGGTGCGGTTGAACACCTTGAGACCGAGGGCAGTGCTGGGGGTGCTCACGACGAGTTCACCCCCGTCGCGGTCGCGTCGTCTCTCGTCTGTCGATCGAGTTGTCTCGTCATGAGTCTCACTCCGTGTATCCAAGCGACGTCAGGCGGTCCTGAACGTCGACGCTGACCTCGCGATCGCGGTCTGCCTCCGCCTCGAGCGTCGGCTGTCTGGTCTTCTCGTCGCGGGCCTCGAGTTCGATCCATGGCACCCGCCGGACGCTCGAGACGGGTTTGTCGGGGTGGCCCCAGATGCCGAGTTCGCCCATCGCGTTGCCGTGGTCGGAACTCACGATCAGCGTGCCGTCGACGTTGCGCCGGAGCGTCGCCACCGATTCCAGTCCGATTCGCAGGTTGTCGGCGTAGGCTGCCCACACCTCGTCGCTGTCCAGGTCGCCGCGTCGCACCCGGCCCCAGGCGTCGAGTCCAGCCTCGTCCGGATCCACGACCGACCCCGGCGACCCCCAGTGTGCCGGGCGATAGCCTGCATGAAGGTCCGGCCGCTCGAGAAACGGGACGTGTGGCTGCATGTAGTGGACGATGACGCGGTCGAACTCCCCGGACCGACAGACGCGGATCGCGCGGTCGGTGATCGGTTCGGGCCGGATCGTGCCGGCGTCGTCGTCCCAGGCGTACCGCCACACTTCGTCGAGTAGTCCGAGCGGCTGCTCGTCGCCGAGGACCGCCGCGGAGAAGGGATTCCCCGTCACGTACGCCGTCCGCTCGAGGGTCGCCGCATGCGCCGGCGTGAACGTCCGGCGCATCCACTCTTTCGACGACCCCGCGACCGAATCGATCGCCCCCGCCTCGACGTCGGCCGGCGAGGGCAGCCAGTCGTATTCGGTGGCGACCTCGGCCATCAGGTCGACCCGACAGGCGTCCAGCAGGACGAGGACATCCCACTCGCGCTCGAAGACGGTCCGATCGGCGAACTCGCCCATCCACACATGCCGACCGACCCACTCGTAGACGACCTCGAGCGACCGGCGAACGCCACGGTCGGGCAGGTTCCGGATAAATCGGCTGATCCCCATCAGCTGACCACCGCCCTCGAGTGCGACATGCGGATTCGATGCCCACTCATGCGTATCCCAGATCCTCGAGTTGTTGCATCACCGAGTCGTCGAGTTCGCCGTCTTCCTCGACGTCCTCGCGGCGCTCGAGCGAGTCGACGAGAGCGCACAGTCGCGCCGGCGGGTCCTCGTAGGGCGCGTCGCCCCACTCTGCGAATCCGTCGAACGTTTCGTAGCCGAAGTACCCGCCGAGCGCGATCCCCTCGAGCCACCGAGTTCGGTACGCAACGTCCTCGAATCCCTTCCGGCGCATGGCGTCGAGGTGTCTGTCGGGGAGGCCGTGATACTCGGCGAGGGTTTCGCCTTCGCGGAACCCGCCAGATGTGCGCTCGCCGTGGCCCGCAGCATCGGCATCGTCGCGCTCGCCAGCAGTCTCGGCGTCGCGTGCCGGGAGCGCAGTGAGATCGCGGCCTCGAGTGGCGAGGGCTGACTCGAGGCCGGCCCCGGCGAGAACCGTCTCGTAGACGTCCATGAGGTTCACCGATCGGTTATCGGTCGTGATCTCCTCGACGGGCCCGTCGCGTGCGTCGTAGACCGACAGCGGCACCCGGACGAGTTCGGGATAGATGCCCGAGAGGTGTTCCCAGCCGCCGTGTTCGCCGAGGAGTTCGCCGTGGTCGCTGACTGTGATAATCAGGTCGAAGGAGTCGCGTAGGGCCGCGAAGAGCCGCTCGTACATATACGAGAGGTAGCGGACGCTGTCGTCGTAGGCCCGTTCGATGTCAGCGGGGTCGTCTTTCGGCTCGCCAAGTGAGGCGGCCAGTCCCTCGATATCGACGTCGGCGGTCTTCCACTCCGAGGGAGGATCGTACGGCGAGTGAGCCTCCATCAGGTTCATAAACAGGAACTCGTCGTCGCCGAACGCCGTCTCGCGGGCGAGATCGAGCGCCGTGCTCGCACCGTCGTCGACGAACTCGGTGTGGCGACCGAATCGGGTATCGCGCAGTTTCAGCTTCGCGCCGTGTTTCAGCGACGGGAGCGTTCGGTTGTCCCCCAGCAGGACCTTCTTGAGCGCGAGCGCGTACCGCTCGGGGCCGCTGTCGCGCGTCTGGGCGATAAATCCATCCCAGTCGAAGAGGTCATCGCCGTGGTGTTTGAGCCGCCAGCTCTTTTCGAACTGCTCGAAGCCGCGATCGGCGTCGAATACCGGCGAAATGTTGGGATTCGCGCTGAACGCCCGGGTCGTGTAGCCGCCCTCCTGCAGCCGCTCGGCGAGCAGCGGTTCGGGACAGTCGAACGTCTGTGCGCCAGCGTAGATGCCGACCTCGCTGGCGTACCGTCCCGTAAACAGCGATGCATGGGCCGGAACCGTCCAGTGGCTCGTACTCCAAGCGTACTCGAATCGCCGGCCGGGCAGCCAGTCGAAGTGCTCCTCAAAGGCGTCGTATCGCAGCGTATCGAGGACGATGAGTGCAACGTTCGTCATGAATTCGTATGGAGGGTTATCTGTTGGATCGAATCGCGTTCGGCAGGTCATACCGGACCGTGTCGACGAGGTTCCAGACCCCTTTTCGCCACAGCCAGTCGTTTACCCGCCCCGTGAGCGTGTCAGGGACCAGCACCGCCTCGTAGCGGTCGGGATACTCCCGGCGCAGGCGGGCCTCGAGCGTCTCGTCGAGCGTCGCCCGCGGCGGGTCAGGATGGTGCATCCGAACCTCGTCGTGATACGCACAGTGGCCGTCGGCGTCGCGCTCCATCCGCCAGCCGAACTCGGTGTCGTCGCGCCAACCGGCGAACGTCGAGCGAAAGCCGCTGACGGCAAGCGCCGTATCACGATCGAACGCGAGGTTACAGCCGACGTACCGGCGCTCCCCGTCGTAGGTCCGCCCGCCGGAGACGGCACCCTCGAGACAGACGAGTTCCGGATCGCAATCGAACGCGGCCAGAATCTTCGAGAGCCAGTCTCGAGGAGCCAGACAGTCGTCGTCGGTTAGCGCGACGAGTTCGCCGCGGGCAGCGCGGATCCCGTCGTTTCGCGCCTCGCAGATGTCGAGCGTCGCATCGTCGACGACGAGCACCTCGTATGCGTCGGCCGTCTGTTCGCGGAGGGACTCGACGACGGCGTCGTGACTGTTTGCGGGAACCGTCGGGATGACCACGGAGATGTCCGGATCCGGATGGTCGATCGGGCGCAGCAGCGAGCCGGCTGTGGGTTCGGTCACTCGTCGGTCACCCCCTCGAGCGACGCGTCACGGTTTTCATCGAGGGCGCGGATCGCCTCGGTGGGGCGGCGTCGCTGGCTCGGTCCGAGCCGGTCCAGTTCGTCGGTGCTGGGGCCTAGGTCAGCAGCCGCCGTCTCCGCGACGACCGCACGCAGGTCTTCCGCGAAGCGGTCGTATTCGTAGCGTCTGGCGGCCTGGCGAATCTCGACAGGGTCGAAGTCGTCGGGGTCAAACTGCCGTACCGTCTTCCGGATCGACGCGACGGTCGGCTCGAAACACAGCCCCGTCCGCCCACCTTGGACCTGATACCGCGTGAACCCCTCGTCGACGCCGAGTAAGGGTTTGCCGGCCATCATCGTCTCCGCGCCGACGAGGCCGAAGTCCTCCTGTTTCGGCGCGTAGACGACTGCGGTGGCCCGCGCAACCAGCGACTCGATATCGTCGACGTAGCCCCGGACCTCGATGTTGTCGTGCTCCGCGGCAAACGCCTCGAGTCGTTCGCGTTGCTGGCCGTCGCCGGCGATCACGAGCCGTTCGTCCAACCCCGCGAAGGCCTTCGCGATCAGGCCGATCCGCTTTTCGGGGGCGAGTCGCGACCAGGTGACGAAGTAGCCGTCGTCGCCGTCGTTTCGCCAGTCACCGGTGACAGGCGGGTAGACGACCGTCGCGTCGCGGTCGTAGTACCGCCAGATCCGGTCCCGAACCAGTTCGCTGTTCGCAACGAACTGGTCGACGTAGTCGTTGGCTTCCTTGTCCAGCGCCCGCCACCCCTTCGCGTAGGCCTTGACGCCGGCCTCGACGATCGGTTTGCGAAACGACGAGAGCCGGTCCCGATAGAGGTCATAGAGCCATCGCGGCGGACTGTGTGGGTAATGGACGATCCGCTGGCCGACCGCGGGCACGTAGGACTTCGACAGCGGCGCGCTCTCGAGAATTACGTCGTACTCTGCAAGCCCCGGATGTGCGTCGGTCATATCGAGTGCCACGTTGAGCGTCTCGAGGGGATTCATCCCCTCGTTTTGCCACTCGAGAAACGGCTGCCACGGCAGCGAGGTGTATTTTTCCTGCCGGAACGGGACCACGGTGACATCGTCGGGAACGTCGGTTCCGGCGGCGACGTAGGCCGTGTAGATCGGTGCGTCGAGGACGCGTGCGGCCTCGATGGCAAACTCCTCGCCGCCCCCGATACCGGGGAACCGATCGTGGAGGATCGCGACGTCGGTCACTGTAACACCTCCCGGAGTTCCTCGTCGGGCGTCCACGTGCCGTCGTGGGTCTCGTCGTCGCCGTCTGCTCGAGCGCGCAGCAGGGCAACGCTCGCGCGAAACAGCGAAATCTGGGTGTCGAACAGCGAGTAAATCGGCTGGAGCGGGCCGAGCGCGTCGCGGGAGCCGAGTGCGGTGAACGCGAAGATACCGGCCGGTGTCACCAGTCCGAACGGGCCAAGCAGTGCCAGCGACCCGATCGTGGCCAGCGCAAGTCCGGCCGCGACGAGCCACGGCGAGACGATCATGAACCACCAGTTGAAGGGGAGGACGACCCGGCCGTAGGCTCCGTGGCGACCGAGGGTGTCACGCTGTCGCCACAGCAGCCGCAACAGCCCCATCGCGCGCCGGTCTTTCTGCTCGCGGCGCTTGCCAAAGGACGAGTGAGCCGCCTCCTTGTAGTGGATCGCCGGATCGAAGACGACCCGGCCGCCGTTGCGCCGGATTTTGAGCGCGAGTTCGGTGTCGTCGGCAATCGAGTCCTCGTCGATCGGGACGATCGCATCGCGTTCGAACGCCGAGAACGGCCCGTGGAAAATCAGCGTCGAGTCGATGTGGGACTCGAGCACCTGAATCATCGTCTGGATGTCCCGGTAGCCCCGCTCGACTTCGCTGTTGCCGATGACCTCGGCGTTGCGGCCGGTCACCCCCGTGACCTCGGGGTCGGCGAGGTTCGCCACGGCCCGCCGGACGGCGTCAGGTGCGATCCGGGAGTCACAGTCGGTCTTGATGACGACCTCGTTTGCCGCAGCCGCGTAGGCCTCGTTCAGCGCGACTGCAAGCCCCCGGCGCTCGTCTTCGCGGATGAGCGTCAGCTGCGGTTCGTCTCGGCCGGCGAAGAAGGTCTCGACCAGGTCGGCCGTCCCGTCATCGCTCGAGTCGACGACGACGAGTTCGACCTTTGCCATGGGGTAGTCGAGGTTGACTACCTCCTCGAGTTTCGACTCGACGATGGCGGCCTCGTTGTAGGTCGGCAGGACGATGCTCACCGACGGCTCTCGCGGCCGCGTGTCGGCGGGCGTCCCCGATGGCCGTCGGAGGTAGTAGACGCCGAGATAGATCAAATACGGAAGCCCAGTCAGTGCGACCAGCCCGAACAACGCCTCGAGGAACCGCTTCATGCGAGTACGCCTGAACGCTCAACGGTCCGCGGCAAAGCACGACGGCTTGCATTGTGCAGGGGGTGGTCGTTCTCCCCCGATTCCGGTGTTCTGTTTCCGGTGGATACACCGATGCGTTCGTCTCTTGTGATCGGCCCGTGATTGACCGAATCGGCGCCGAACCGCCTGTTTCCGAGTCATTCAGTTCGTAGATGCACGTTCGTTAACACTGTGGATGTGGTATTTCCTCCCATGGAAGAAACGAAGTCACCGGTTCGGAACGTCCGCATCCTGGCAGCACATGGTCATCTCGGCTGGTGGGTGCTCGGGGCCGTGTTGCTGGCCGTGCTGGGACTCGTGGTCAACCAGTATCTCCCGTGGCTCGTCTTCGGACTGTTCATCTACTATGTCGCACGGCCAATCACTCGACGACTCGAGCAGCGGATCGCCTCGCCGACGCTCGTCGCCGCACTGACGCTGCTCCTGATCGTCGTTCCGATCGTCGTGATGATCGGCGCGATTCTGCTCGTCGCGCTCGGGCAACTGGTGACGGCGGCCGCGGACCTGCCGGTCGACAGGATTCTCGCACAGTTGCCGGTCCAGCTCTCGGAGCTGCCGAACACGCCCTCGGAGGTGTACGACACGACTGCCGTATTGATTCAGGACCCATCGGTCCAGAACATGGTCGGCACAGTCGGTGGCGCGATCGGGGCGGTCGGTGCGGTGCTGTTCAACATGTTCATCTCGCTGCTGATCGCGTTCTTCCTGCTGATCAGCGACCGCAATATCGCCACCTGGTTCGAATCCAACGTGTTCGGCGAGGAGAGTCTGGCGACGGAGTACCTCTCGGCCGTCGATCGGGGACTGAGTTCGATCTACTTCGGCTACACGATGACGATCTTCGCGGTCATCATCCTCTCGGCGATCATCTATACGCTGTTTAACGCCGTTGCGCCCGCCGGACTGGCGATCCCGTCAGCAGTGCTATTCGCCGTCGTCACCGGCCTCTTTACGCTCGTGCCGCTCGTTGGCCGGTCGATCGTCTATTTTACGATCGCTGGAACGCTTGCAGTGCAGGCAGCAATGACCGAACCGCAACTCCTCTGGGTCCCGCTGGTCTTCCTCGCGGTCATGATCGTCGCGTTCGACAACCTCGTCCGAACGTACATCCGCCCGTACCTCTCCGGGCGACTGCTCAACACCGGACTAGTCATGTTCGCGTACCTGTTTGGTCCGCCGCTGTTCGGCTGGTACGGGATCTTCCTGGGGCCGTTCCTGATGCTGTTTATCGTGACGTTCGTCCGGCTGATCCTCCCGGTCCTGGCCAATCCTGAGCGAGAGCGCGTCGCCATCGAACCCGAGCACACGCTCGACGAGTTTACGGAGAGTGTCCCCGACCGCGAGAAGGCCCCGCCGTCGGATGTCGACCGAACCGATATTGGATCGGGATAAGGACCGTCGTCGCGAAATCCACGACTGAGATGGGCTGCTGTCCGCACCGCTGTCGTTCCCAGTACTGCGCGACGTGAACGGATGCTGGTCCATCCCACCGATCGGTGGCTTTTTTCTACTCCCCTCGAGATGTCCACGTACGTGGTCGCCGTTCGGCCCCTTATCACAATTCCGTTACGCATCCCACATTCGATATACTTTTAGGGAGCTACGGTATAGATGCGTATATGTCAGTGCTAGCGGAGTCCGCCGTCGGGCACGACGAACTCGCCGTGCTCAAACTGCTCGCACTCGAGGGCGGACTCGAGGGCGACGTCAAAATTTCCTGTTCGCATCTCGCCGATCGACTCGACGCGTCGAGTCAGACCGCCTCCCGGCGGCTTCAGCGCCTCGAGAGCGCCGACTTGCTCGAGCGCGATACCGTCAGCGACGGCCAGTGGGTCGCGGTTACGGAGACCGGCGAGCGGGCGCTTCACGCCGAGTACGAAGACTACCGGCGTCTCTTCGAGACGGACGCACAGATCGCACTCGAGGGCACCGTCACCAGCGGGATGGGCGAGGGTCGCCACTACATCTCGCTGTCGGGATATCAACGCCAGTTCGAGGAGCGCCTGGGTTACGAGCCGTTCCCCGGCACGTTGAACGTCGATCTCCGTGAGGACAGCGTCCGCCGACGCAGCGCCATGGCCTCGCTCGAGCCCGTCCCCATCGACGGCTGGGAATCCGAGGAGCGAACCTACGGTCCCGCCGTCTGTTATCCCGCGACGATCGAAACCGCCGACGGCGAGGTCTACGACACCGCCCACACCATCGCGCCCGAACGCACCCACCACGACGACGACCAACTCGAGGTGATCGCTCCCGACAAGCTCCGGGAGAAACTCGGACTGGAAGACGGCGATCACGTCACCGTCTCGGTGGGTGATCGCGAATGACCGGCCAAGCCGGCCCACGATCGAACGCCGACGGGGCAACAGCAGGGGCGAGTACCGCTTCGAGCGCGTTCGACCACGCCCTCGAGTCGCTGCGGGCGGGTGAGCCGATCCTCGTCCACGACGCGGCCGATCGGGAGGGTGAGACGGACTTGATCTATCACGCTGATGCCGTCACGCCCGACGCTGTCGCCCGGCTGCGCAACGACGCGGGCGGGCTTGTCTGCGTTGCACTGGGCCACGACGTCGCAGAGGCCTTCGACCTCCCCTTCTATTCGGAGGCGGTCGATCACCCCGCGACGGCCGACCACGAACTCGGCTACGACGACCGCTCGTCGTTCTCGCTGACGGTCAACCACCGCGATACGTACACCGGCATCACCGACGAGGACCGATCGACGACTATTCAGGCACTCGGCGAGGCCGCTGCCACGCCCGAGACGACAGATTTCGCCGACGAGTTCCGCGTCCCCGGCCACGTTCACCTACTAAAAGGTGCTCCCGACCTGCTCGCCCAGCGTGAGGGCCACACCGAACTCGGACTCGCACTCGCCGACGCCGCTGATCGTTCGCCCGCCGTCGTCGTCTGTGAGATGCTCGACGACGACACCGGCGAAGCACTCTCCCCCGCCGACGCTCGCGCCTACGCCGAGCGCCACGACTTCGCCTACCTCGAGGGCCGAGACGTCCTCGAGCGCCTCGGGAACGCCGCGTGACATAACGCCCGATCGGACGAATCGTCCCGTTAGACGGACTGCTATACTGGGTCTTGCTACGTCCATATGGCGAGTCGTGGCTGCGCCGGAATTGACTGACAGCAGTCCGTATGCGCCAGCCTACAGCCGCAAACCGCGAACACTTAGTACGGGGGCTTTCAACAGTTCTAATCATGGGATTCGACGAGATGGACGTCGAGACGATTTGGATGGACGGCGAATTCGTCGACTGGGACGAGGCGCAGGTCCACGTTCTCACGCACGGCCTCCACTACGGGTCGGGCATTTTCGAGGGCGCACGCTGTTATGACACCGAAAAGGGTCCCGCGCTGTTCCGCTGGGAGGAGCACTTAGAGCGGCTGTTCCATTCCGCAAAGCCCTACGAGATGGACATCGACTTTACGAAGGAGGAACTCACTGAGGCGACGAAAGAACTCATCCGACGCCAGGAACTCCCCTCCTGTTACGTCCGCCCGATCGCCTACTACGGCTACAACTCACTGGGAGTTAGCCCCAAGGACTGCCCGACCCGCACCGCCATCGCGGTCTGGCCGTGGGGTGCCTACCTCGGCGAGGACGCCCTCGAGAACGGCATCGACGTGATGATCTCCTCGTGGCGGAAACACGCCTCGAGTCAGATCCCGACCAACGCCAAGACGACCGGCCTCTACGTCAACAGTATGCTCGCCGGCGAGGAGGCCCGCCGCAACGGCTACGCGGAAGCGCTCGTCCTCAACAAGGAAGGCCACGTCGCCGAAGGCCCCGGCGAGAACGTCTTCCTCGTGCGCGACGGTGAACTCTACACGCCCGCCCTCTCGGAGTCGATCCTCGACGGTATCACCCGCGACTCCGTGATTCAGATCGCGGAGGATCTTGGCTACACCGTCCACGACAACGTCTCTATTTCCCGTGGCGAACTCAACACCGCCGACGAACTGTTCTTCACCGGCTCGGCGGCTGAAGTCACGCCCATCCGGAAGGTCGACAACGTCGTCATCGGCGACGGCTCGCGCGGCCCCGTGACCGAAGAGATCCAGCAGAAGTTCTTCGAAATCGTCGAGGAAGCCCCAGACGAGTACGCCGAGTGGTTCGAATTCGTCGACCTCGAGTAATCGATTCCTCGCGATAGAACTGAGTGTCGGGCTGGCTATAAGTCGATTGCTGCTCTTGTCTTCGAACGTGTGATCGCGGTGGCCGGGAGCGCGGCTCGAGCAGTTGCGAGAACCGCGCGACTCGGGGGAAGGCAGGCGATTACCGATACTCACCGCGAGCGACCGCAGGGAGCGAGCGGGCCGACGACTGATCGAGAGGCCGCGCAACGCGCGGCTGGCGTGGAAGGAGGAGTGCTTTTAATCGAATCTAAGCGGGATCGAAGATCCCGCGAGGTCCAAAAGAGCGTGTGCTCTTTTGAAGATTTTACCGAGGGTGCGCCAGAAGGCGCACCCGCAGCGCAAAACTTCGTTGTTTAGTCGTCGTCGGTCCGGCTCGTCTTCGCTTCGTCGATGACGTCGATCGAGATGCCGGCGTCCATGCCGCGGTGGTTCGCGTCACCGAAGCCGGCACTGAGCACACGCGTCAGCGCATCCTCGACGTCCTCGTCGAGTTCCGTAATCTCGTCCGGTTCGACTTCGATGACGTAGCCGGTCGTGATATTCGGCGAGGTCGGTAGAAACAGGACTTCGCGACCGTCGGTGGTCACCTTGCCGGTCTTGAACGCCGTCATCCGTAGTCCCTCCCAGGTTTCGATCTTGACCGGTTTCTGGAGCGATTCCTGTTCCCCGAAGGCCGTTTCGGCGGCCATCTTCGAGGCGTTGTAGACGACTCGGATCACGGGCACCCGATTCGCCAGGTTGTCGACGAGCCGTTCGACCAGCCCGCCGATGGTCGTCCGCATGAGATAGCCGACCGAAAACGTCAGAATGACGAACACGGTCAGCGCGACGATCACGCGGAGGAACTGGGCCACCTGCTCACGCGTCTGTGCGGCCTGCGCGCTCGAGCCCGAAATGAGCGGCTCGAGCGCATCTGCGCTGAGAATCAGCCCCGGTGTCAGACCAGCAGCCAGTCCGTAAAGCCAATAGATAGCGTAGAGCGTGACGAGAATGGGACCCAGGACGACGAGCCCACTGGCGAAGTCCCGTTTCCACGATGCCATGTCCTGAAACTCACACTACTGGCTAATGAGCCCTTCCCTTTGTCGTATTTCGCTGCCGGCATCGACGGTCGGCTCCGGTCGACGGAGACGTTTCAAGCCACTGGCCTGCAAACCAGGGGGTATGAGCCTCGAGCAGGAGCCCACGGACCGGCGGGCTGATCCGTTGGACGCGTTCCGGCAGTTTTTCGCGCTCGAGCGGGACGTCCTCGTCCTCTCGGTGGCGATGTTCGCCTTTAGTCTCGGCTTCCAGATGACCGGCCGCTATATGGCCGAGTACATGTCGGCGCTGGGGGCATCCGTGTTCGTCATCGGCCTCTTTGGCACGTTCGGGAACGTTATCAGCGCCGTCTATCCGTATCCAGGCGGCGCAATCTCGGATCGGCTCGGCTCGCGATACGCCCTGACGGTTTTTGGCTTCTGCTCGACGCTTGGATTTGGAGTCTGGCTCGTTGCACCCGTACTCGCAGACGTTACCGTCGGCCCGACGTCGCTTGCGATCGTCGCGATCTTTCTCGGCTTGCTGCTCGCACAGGCGTGGAAATCGTTCGGGCTCGGAGCGACCTTCGCCATCGTCAAACAGGCAGTTCCGCCCTCGCAGCTGGCTGCCGGCTTCGCGAGTACCGAGACGTTTCGCCGGAGTGCCTTCCTCGTCGGCCCGCTGGTCGCTGCCGCGCTGTTCGCGCCGTTCGGCTCGAGTGATAGTGCAGTCCTGGCTGCGTTCCAGCTGCTCTTGCTCGTTGCCGTCGGCTTCGGCATTATTGGGACGGTCATCCAGCACGTCCGCTATCGTTCCGACGAAGATGACATTGGCAAGGAATTCGAGGGTGTCTCCCAGTTTCTCACTGACCTCCGTGCGATGCCCGACGAACTTCGCCCCCTGCTGATCGGCGATACGCTGGTTCGTTTCGCCAACGGGATGGTCTATGTCTTTTTCGTCATCGTCGTCACCCGGTTTCTCGAGGTTGGCCTCTCACTGTCGCTGCCGGTGGTTGGCACGATTGCCCTCTCGCCGCAGTCGTATTTCGGACTCTTGCTGGGCCTCGAGATGGTCGTCGCTCTGTTGACGATGGTGCCGGTCGCGAAGGCTGCCGAACGCGTCGGGCTAAAGCCAGTCGTCGCGCTCGGATTTGCGGTCTATGCGGTCTTTCCGGTCCTGTTGATCAACGCACCCGCCGATCCGGCCGTCCTCGCGGTCCTCTTTGCCTTCTCGGGGCTTCGCTTTGCGGGTTTGCCGGCCCACAAGGCACTGATCGTCGGCCCCGCCGAACGGGGTGCTGGCGGTCGGGTGACCGGCGCGTACTACCTCCTGCGGAACGTGGTCGTCATCCCGAGCGCCGCGCTCGGTGGCCTGCTCTGGGACGGCATCTCGAACCCGCTGACGGGCGCGCAAGTGTTCGCCGGCGATCCGGTTGTCGCCTTCACTATCGCGACGGGAATCGGCCTCGCCGGTACCGCGTACTTCCTGCTATTCGGCGAGGAGTTCGAAGCCTATCGGTAGCCACCCCACTAGAGGAACAGCCGGTAGTAATACGGGCTGACGAACCCCTCGATGATCGCCGCGACCGCAAGCAAGAGTCCGATCCCGATGAGGACCCAGAACGCGCGCTCGAGCGCGTCTGCGAGTTCGGGCCGCTCGACACGCCCCCGCCACGTCTGCCAGACGGTGACGCCGACAGAAATCCCTAGCGCGCCGGCGACGAGGATCGCCGGAATCTCGAGGAGCCCGTGTGGAACGACGAACGCGGCGAGTTCCAGCGGATCGACCTCGAGCCGGGCGAAAATGCCGAGGCTGACGCCATTAAACAGCAACGACACGATCGCCGGGATCGTGAACGCAACTCCGGCGTAGGCTGTCGTGAGTGCGACCAGCCAGTTGTTGCCGAACAGGTTTGCTGCCATCGTCGGGGGAAACTCCCCCTCGAGACGGGCCGCGATCGAGGCCTCGAACGTGCCAACGAAGGGGCCGGCGGCCGCCCATCCCATCCAGAATCCGAGGATGCCGAGGGCAGCGGCGAACAGGTGGGTTCCGGGGTGCGTCCGGATGAACCCGATCAGTTCCTGCCAGCCGCGACGGAGTCCGGCCCGAACCCCGTCGCGAAGCGATCGCGTCGGTGGCTCCGGGGGTCGCAATCGATCCCGGTAGCCACAGTAGACGGCAGTCTTCAACAGATCCAGCGCCGGCATGGCAATCAGCGCAGAGAGCAGCGAGCCGACGGTAACGATATCGACCAGCGAAAACAGGCCAGTGATCGTCGAGAGCGCAACGAGCACGCCGATCGCAAGCACGTAGTAGAACACCGCGTTCACCGGCTGTGTGCGAACAAATCCGAGGACGTTCCGGAGGGCGGCAAACACGCCTGCGTCGTCGACGACGATTGCGACCGGCGCAAACGCAAAGAGGGCACGAACGACGAGCAAGCCGAGGAACGCGACGAACGCGCCCAGCAGGACGATGGGGATGGCGACGGCCCCCGAACCGGCCGCGAGCGAGATGCCACCGGCGAACAGCGCCGTGGCGATGCCGACGGTACCGAGGACGATCGCCCAGCACAGCAACTCGAGGACGAACAGTCCGAGAACCCGACGCCAGAACCGGGATGCACCGTCGAGCCCGATTCGGAGTCCGCGACTCCCACGAAGCCGGCCGTAACAGGCCGACAGCTGGCCTGCGGCGACGACGGCAGACAGCACTGCAAACACTAGCACGCTCGCGACGACCGAGACGCCGGCGAGTGCGAGCAACGGCGGCGTCACGAGCAGGTCGACGAGCGGCTCGAGCCCGCTGGCCCACGTCTCGAACGCCTCTGGATTCGCGTTGGGGTTCGGTGGCGACCCGAGGTCGGTCAGGTGGGCGCGGATCGTCTCGAGTCGCCCGGTCGCCGAGAGCTGCAGGTAGGCAACGCCGAGCGCGAGCAGTGGCACGACACGGACGATCGCGGGGATCGCAGCGCCGAGGAGGTACAGCGGCAGGAGATCAGACGGCCGACGACGGAGGACAGCGACGACGGCGGTAACGAAATCTGACAGAGCCATACTGGCCCTTTGCGTTTATATCAGTTAAATAACTACACTCGCCGATCCGCCGGGCTGTGAGTCTGCAGGTTCGATCAACCACTGTTCGGGGCCACGGCAAACCGGCGTGTGGCTCGACCGTGAAGCCACTGAGACCGGTGCAGTCCGGTGGTGACGTCGACCCCGGCAATTGACGATTCGGCGCTTACGTCACTCGAGGCAGTCTAGTCGTGTATTGTTACCACAATTTCGCCAGACCTGCTCGCGAAGTTGCAAGCCGAGGAAGCCGATCTCACGATTACGGGCGTGATCGACACGCACGTCCACGCGGACCACATCTCCGGCGGTCACCAGCTGGCCGACGACCTCGAGGCGCCATACTACCTCGGCGAGCACGCCAGCGAACGCGACGTCGAACGCGAGTACACTCCACTCGAGCACAACAAAGTGCTCTCCGTTGGCGAGCGTGAGCTTAAAGTCCTCCATACGCCGGGCCACACGAGCGAGATGCTCATACGGACTACTGTCAGTCATTTCCGGTGCAACCGCGACCCGCACTGCGGTTGCACCGGTAAATCGGTACAGCAGACCGTATCACCCTGCTGGTCGACGACCGCGCGTTGCTGACCGCCGACACGCTCCACGTCGACTCGACGGGCCGGACGGACTCGAGTTCGGGGGGAGCGAGGCGCGTAGCGCCTCGGAAGACGCGAGCGGTGAAACCGCGGGCAAAGACGAAGGCGAGAAAGGAGCACGAATGCTCTACGAGACGCTCCACCAGACGGTCCTGACCGAACCCGAGAGCCTCGTCGTCCTCCCGGGACACGTGACGGTCACCGCGAATGGTAAGTTCGAACACGGCGCGCCCGGCGAGCCGATCCGGACGACGATCCGCGACGCGCGGACGGGCATCGACCTGCTCGGACTCCCGGAAGACGCGTTCGTCGAGCAGATGGCCGACGCCGGCGAGAAGCCGTCGAACTACGAGGAGATCATCGAGATCAACCGCGGTGTCACTGCGATTGCGCCAGAAGACCGGGTCGAATTCGAGCTTGGCCCGAACAACTTCTCGGCCTGATCACCGCGAGAATCACCGCGAATAGGTCTCGAGGCGGTCGATCTTCCCATCCTCGAGTTCGAAGAAGTCCGCGAACTCGAACAGCGTCGTCCCGTCGTCGACCACGCGGCCGCGCACCGCGACGCGGTTGTCCCCGACGATGATCGACGTGAGGTCGTGGCTGGTGTCAGGGTTCGGTCGCTTCTCGCGCATGAACGCGACGAACGTCTCGCGGTCCTCGAACGTGCGGTCGGGACGGCGCTGTGAGAACGCTGGCGAGAGGACTTCCTCGAGCGCGTCGTAGTCGTGCTCGTCGAGCGCGTCGTAATACCGACGGACGAGAGCGTGACCGTCGTCCGTCGCGGCGTCCGTCACGTCCGACTCCGGATCCATATCACCGCATTCGTCGCCATCGACAAAAGCGTACGACTCCGATTCCGAACCGTGTGCTTTTCTCGCGCCCGTTCGTATCCCCTTGCGTGGAGTGTCACGTCTACTACGAGGGCGACGACGACCCCGATAAGTGTACCGCGCGTCGCCTCGAGAAGTTCGACAAAGCGACCCTCTATCGGTCGATGGGGCAGGTTCCTTACGGGATCGTGCTCAACCCCCACGCCGAGCAAGCGCTGTCGCCGGCCGACGCCGACGACGGGCTGGGGACACTAGTCGCCCTCGACTGCTCGTGGGAGTCCGCTGAGGCGGCCTCGTTCAAGATGCGCGGCATTCATCGGGCACTCCCCTTTCTCGTCGCCGCGAATCCGATCAACTACGGCCGCCCGTTTCAGTTGACGACCGTCGAAGCGCTCGCCGGCGCGGCCTGTATCCTCGGTGACTGGGAGTTAGCTGAGGACATCCTCGAACCGTTCCGCTGGGGCGAGACCTTCCTGACGCTCAACGAAGAACCGCTGCGCCGGTATAGCGAGTGTGCGGACTCGAGCGAGGTCGTCGCGGTTCAGGACGATTATCTGGCCGACGAGGAGTGACGGAGCGGGCAGCCACTAGAACCGCCAGCCACGGTCATCGTCACCCGTCCGACGACGGTTCTGAACGGCGCGCGAGCCACGACTCGTATCCAGCGTAGCCGAGCACGACTGTGGCGAACATAACGAGGAGCCCGATGGGAACGACCACTCGCCCACCAGCAGTCATTCCCGTCTGTTCGATCAGCACAGTGAACCAGACTGCAGTCATGAGGAACCCGATCCCGATCGCTGCCAATACGATCCGCATCGGGCGCGTCGTTCCGGCTGTTTTCGGCTCTACAGTTGGGGTCGCGGTGAGTCCCGCCTCGAGCGTCTGCTCGACCGTCTCGACGTGCCGATCCGGAACCGGAACGACCACCGGGTTCCCTCGTACTCGGCGAAGCACGACGAGCCGCCACCGTGACAGCGGCCCCAGCGGAACCCGCCAGACGCCGGTGACGTTCTCGAGGCCCACGACGGTCGCGCCACCGAATCCATCGTCGTCGCCGAGGGTCAGTCGTCGTTCCCGTGGCTCGAGTGCGACCGGCGTCGTGAGCGGGCTGGTGACGACGACGATGACCAGCACGGCGGCGACGAAGACCGCCAGCAACTCGGCCGCGACGGCGATCGCGGTCACGATGAGGAGTCCACCGACGACCGCCGAGACGGCGATACCACGTTTCGTAACGCGGGCCGCCCCGGTGTACTGTGTGACCCACTTCGATCCGTTCGAGCCGTAGTTCACGAGGAGCCAGAGATACAGCAGCGACAGCGGTCCGCCGACGAGTGCGAGCACAACGAGCACCGCCAGCACCGATGCGTCGCCGGTCCCGAAGACAATGAGCGCCACGCCGCCGAGCAGGGCCAGAAGGCCGACCCCACCAAAGAGACCGTACGGTGCGTACGTCGCGAGCCCTGCGAGCCAGCTCTCACGCGGGTCGAACGTCCACCTAATCGGACCGGTCGCCATTATCGGCCACTTCGTGTTGCCTGCACCTAACTGTTGGTTCTCGAACCAGTTACTCGAGACGCGAACGCCCCGATCGGATCACAGCGATTAAATGCTCCACGAGCAAAGGCCAGGTATGGCCAGTTTCGACGTCGCTGAGAAACGGATGCTCGAGAAACAGATCTGCATGCGCTGTAACGCTCGCAACTCCAAAGACGCCAAGCGCTGCCGCAAGTGCGGCTACAAGAAGCTTCGCCCCAAGGCGAAGGAAGCGCGCGCGGCATAATCGGGCGTTTTTCTTACCGATCTACAACGACCATAGCCACAGCACCCGGGACGCGCAGCGCTCGCGGTGCTACTCGTCGGGATATTTCGGCGCTCGCTTTTCGGCCCGCTCGAGCGCTGTCTCGACCACATCGCGCACATCACCGTGGAAGACGCCGCCGTGGCCAGCGTACATATGTTCGACAGTATCGGGCATGCGCTCGAGAAGGTCTTGAATGCTCTCGATGAGTCGCTCGCGGGATTGGCCGGCCATGTCGGTGCGGCCGAAGCTGCCGTAGTCGAACGCGCCGTCGTCGTGGACGACCACGTCGCCGGAGAACAGCGACGACTCAGAGACGAGCGAGACGTGGTCGTCGGCGTGGCCCGGCGTGTAGACGACCTCGAACTCCTCGTCACCGATCACGACCGTGTCGCCGTCGTCGATCGCGTGGGTACGCATCGGATGATCGGCGTAGGCGTACACCTCGGGGTCGAACGCCTCCACGACCGCCTCGAGCTGGGCGACGTGGTCGCCGTGCTGATGGGTCATGACGACAGCCTCGAGCCCGTCGGTGTGGTGCCGAATCTCGTCGACGATGCCCTCCATCGCACCGGCGTCGATCAGTGTCGGCCGGTCGTCGACAGCCAGATAGACGTTACAGGTGAACGTCTCCGCGTCCTCGGTGAGGTGGTGAACTTCCATACAGGAGTCGTCGACGGCCGGGGGCAAAAACGGTATCATCGATGACTGCTCTGGACCGTCCGACAGTTCTCCGGTCGGCCCACTATATGACGAGATAGTTATATTCGATGCCCGGACCGGTCGTGTTGGGCCACCTCCGGAACGTCCCGGCGACTTGGGAATCCCTAATAAACCAGTGACCACTGAATTTTTCAATCCGAACCGCATAATGGGCACTGTATGGGATTCGGGAGCTACGACGAATCCGAGCAGCAGGAGGTAGACGCTGATTTTGACGACGATGACGCAGTCAAGTCGGGATCGAACAGCCACAACGGAACCATCGAGTTCGAAAACGGCGCATCGAGCGACGAACTCCTCGATCGGCTCAAGGAGATCAAAGACGAAGACGACACCTGATGAAGTCCGGGGTGCGGGCGCTGGGCATCGCTGAATCGTACCACGACGATCGAGGTCGAAGCACGCTCGCCGGTGCTGTCGTTCGCGCCGACTGCATCTGTGACGGCCTCGCGTACAGTTCCTGTCATCTCGGTGGCACTGACGCGACTGATGCCGTTCTCGGACTGCTCGACGACCTCGAGCGACCGGACGCCCGGTACGTCATGCTCGGCGCTGTCGCCCCCGCATGGTACAATATTCTCGACCTGTCTCGGATTCACGAGGCAGCCGAGCGACCGGTGATCGCCGTCACCTTCGAGGCGAGCGACGGACTCGCGGCTGGTCTTCGTGACGCGTTTTCGGGTCCCGAACTCGAGACACGCCTCGAGACCTACCGGGCACTGCCCGAGCGACGGGAACTGTCGCTCGACGGCGACACCGTCTACGTCAGAGCCATCGGCCTCGAGCCCACCGAGACGGACGAGACCGTTCGAGCGTTTACGCCCGCAGGTGGCCGTCCGGAGCCGATTCGCGTCGCCCGACTGGCGGCTCGCGCGGCCGATTCGTACGCCCGGTCGCTCGAGTGACGGCGATTGCGACGGCGACCGGCACCTGCATCCCGAAAGAGGTAGAAGGCGACCGCCTGAGCCATCAGTATGGGCGAGATGGAAGACCTCTGTGTCACGGAGTGTACGCGCTGTCCGGCGTTAGTCGACTCTCGGAGCCGAATCGTTAACGGCGTCGGCCCCGAGGACGCCGACCTGCTGTTCGTCGGCGAAGGGCCCGGGGCCAACGAAGACGACCAGGGCGAGCCGTTCGTCGGCCGCAGTGGCTCCGTCCTCGACGACGGCCTCCGAACCGTCGGTCTCGCACGCGCTGACGTTCGGATCACTAACTGCGTGCGCTGTCGGCCCCCCGAAAACCGCGATCCGACGACCGAGGAACTCGAGCACTGCCGGGGCTATCTCGAGCGCGAGATCGACCACCTCGATCCCGAGGTGATCGTCACGCTGGGGAAAGTCCCGAGCGAGCACCTCCTCGATCGGTCGGTCGCGGTCACCAAAGAAGCAGGCTCGCTCGAAGAGGTCCGGATCAACGGGACGCCGCGGCGACTGTTGATCTGTGTCCACCCGGCGGCGACACTGTACGATCGCAGTCAGGCGGAGACGTTCGAGAACGCACTCCAGCGGGCAGCGGAGCTCGCGGACGTCGACGACAGCGACGGTGGGCAAACGCGACTCGACGGCTTTTGAGGGCCGGCAGTCGGACCCGCGTTACACTTCACTCGAGGAGTCGAAGTCGACGAAGGCAGCTAGAACGCGTCGGTTTCGACGGTAACGTCGCCCATCGTTGTATTGTGCGCTATGTACCATACAACCAAATGTCTTGCAAATTAGCTGTCGAGGTGAAGAGTCGAATACATCACGAGTTCGGGAGGAGAACTGACTAGAGTTGGAGCCCGTCACAGAGCGTAGTCGACACCTTCAAATGCAGTTGTGCTCATTTGCTACTATATTAATTGTGTATGAGTAATATAGAACGAACCACAGACGACACGTGGTCGCGGATCGCGACCACGATCGAATTCTTCGGACCACAGTGGTTCGGGTCGACGATGGGGACGGGTGTGCTCGGTATCGCACTCGCGCTGGTCGCCACACGGGCCGATCTCGCCCCCGTCGCGACGCTCGCCATGGCGTTCGTCGGCCTGACAGTGGTCGCGACGGTCGCGTACCTGATTCCGTGGTGCTTGCGACTCGTCCTCTATCCCAACCGGGTGTGGGCTGACTTGACCCACCCGATCCGAAGCCAGTTCTTCCCGACGATGCCGATCACGCTGATCGTACTTGGCGTCGGCATCGCTCAGACGATGGGCGACATCGTGCCAGCGGCGATGCTGCGACCGCTACTGACGGTCCTGTTCGCCGCCGGGAGCGTCGGCATCTTCGGCTTCGGCTTCCTGCTGGTTACGCTCATGTTCACCAACGACCGGATCGGTCCCGACGACGGCGTCTTCGCGTGGTACATCCCGCCGGTGTCACACCTCGTGATTCCGTTGCTCGGGTTCCTGCTCGTCAGTGAGTACTACGCCGGCACGCTCGCCGGACAGACGATCTTTACCGTCTCGGTGGTCGCCCTCGGCGTGGGGACCTTCCTGTTCCTGTTTTTCGGCTCGATCGTCCTCTACCGGTACGCCTACGAGACGCTGCCCCACGAGAAACTCGCCCCGACGTTCGCTATCGGGCTCGCGCCGACGTCCGTCCTCGTCATCGATCTCGCGCGACTCACCCACGCGTTACAGGCCGGCGTCGGCTTCGACATCACGGTCGCACCGCTGGTACCACTCTTGAAGGTGCTGGCACTGTTGCTGTGGGGCTTTTCGGCCTGGTGGTTCGTCCTGACGGGCGCGCTCGTCGCCTACTACGTCACGCGTCGGACCCACCCGTTCTTCTTCACGTGGTGGGCTTACACCTTCCCGATCGGCGCGTTCGCCGTCTCGGCAGACGTGCTCGCGACCTTTCTCGGTGTCGCGGTTTTCGGCCACGTCCTGCTTGGAGTGACGGCGCTGCTGCTGGTCATCTGGACGATTACCGCAGGACAGACCTGGCGGCTCGTCGCCCGTGGCCGCGCGTTCACAGCCGATTAACACCACCAGTCAGCCGCCGTGTTGTCGATACCAGACGCGGGACCCGATCGGTGACTCGTCGTCCGCGAGGTCGAGCCGTCGCAACACCAGCTCCCGGATCGCAGTCGTGACGACGAGTTCGATCGTCTCGCCGGCGGCGGTTCGGACCTCGAAGACACAGTGGCCGTCCCGGTCGGTAATCGACTCGATCGTGCCGACGGACCAGCGCTCGAGGTCGTGTGTCGGTTTCCGGGCGTGGATTCGGTCGTGAGTCATGGTCATACGGACGGATGGCGATCGGTTGAGCGTCGTGGTCGACTCGAGCGCGTAGTGTGGTGATCGATCCGTGTCAATCAGTAGTCGCCGAGCACACCGAGTCGTCGCGCCCGGCGGGTCGCATACTGGAAGACGACATATCCAAGCGCCAGATAGCCGGCCGCAGTGACGAACAACAGCGCGAGGTCAAACGCTGTGAACTCCCAGAGACGGATACCGTCGACCATCGTCCGCTGAAGGAGGGCGCTGCCGTGGGCAAGCGGGAGCACCTGCATCCACCCGAGGTCGAACGCGGGAGCAGAGATGAGAACGATGAATCCAAACTGGAGGAGGTTCAGCCAGTTGCCGATCTGTTTGTAGAGCACCGTCACCCCACCGGCTGCGAGTCCGAGTCCGAGCACCGAGACGATGCTCAGCGTCGCGACGACGACGATCGTGAGCAGGTTCAGTTGGAGCGTCGTGCCGGTGAGAAGAATCATTACGACCAGAATGACCGTCGAGGTAATGAACGTCCGGACGATCTTCGCGACGCCTTTCAACAGCGCCACGGGTGCGAACCCGAACGGCGTCATCACGTGGCGCTCGAGGGTTCCCCACTGGACCTCGCTCGCGATGTCGTTCGAGATCGAGGAGTACGCGCCCACCGACAGCGTCCACAGGAAGTAGCCGACGATGATCCCCTCGATCGAGTCGGTCAGCGCTTGTCCGGCGATCATCTGTCCGCCATAGAAGAGGACGCCGAAGAAGAACACCGAGATGACGATGCCGCCAATCGCGTTGGCGGGATAGCGGACGAAGATCAGAAATTCGCGGGTGAGTACTGCCCGCGCGAGGTGATAGTAACCGGCCGGACGCGGCGTTTCATCCGTGCCCTGCTGGTTGGCCATTATCGGTCCCTCCCGGCCGTCAAGTCGACGAAGACGTCCTCGAGATCCGGTTCGATCGTCCGGACGCGTTCGAGGGAGACGTCTTCGGCGCGGAGGTGGGCCAACAGCGTGTACAGTCCATCGCTGTCCGTCGTCACGGTGATCCGGTGCCCTCGCTCGCGCGGTTCGACGCTGATCGTCTCGAAGCGCTCCTCGAGGGTCGAGACGATGGCCGAATCGAGATCCCGACTCGTAATCTCGATGGAGTGCAAATCGGTGCCTGACAGCAGCGCGTCGACGGTGTCGTCCGCGATAATCTCGCCGGTGGACATAATGAGGACGCGGTCACACACCGTCTCAACGACGTCCATGTCGTGGCTGCTGAGCACGACGGTGAGAGCTTCTTCCTCGACGAGGCGTCGCAGTTCCCGCTGGAGCGTTCGCGAACTCTCGATATCCAGTCCAAGGGTCGGCTCGTCGAGGAACACAACCTCGGCACCGCCAGCGAGGACGCTGGCCAACGAGACTTTTTGTTTCATCCCTCGCGACAACTCACGAACGGGGACGTCCGCTTTCTCCGCAAGTCCCAACTGTGTCAGAAGCCGCTCATGGCGGCCGCGAACTGAATCCGGGTCGACGCCGCTGATCGTCGCGAAGTACCGCAGGTTCTCCCTGACGGTCAACCGCCAGTAGTCGTTCCGGGCACCCTCGAGCATCGCATCAACGTGCGCGTACGCGTCTCGAGGGCGTTCATAGACATCGACGCCGTTGATCCGAACGGACCCCTCATCTGGAAGCACCATGCCCAGAATCGACTTGATGAGCGTCGTTTTTCCGGCACCGTTCGGTCCCAACAGACCGACAATCGAGCCGGTTTCGATGTCGAAGGAAACGTCGTCGACGGCGGTAACGGACTCCGTTCTGTCACCGAAGCGCTTTCGCAGACCAGTAACGGAAACAGCGATGCCGCTGTCATCGGTCGACGGTGTGTTAACACGGGAAGCGCGGTCCAACAGCGGATCGGTTCCCTCGCTGCGAGTCCCGTCGTCGAGCGACAGCTGATCGGCGGCGCTCACAGCCGATCGGTCACCGAGACGGTGATCGACGGGCTCACCGTTTGGCTGCCGCTCGTTTTCCCGCGCGGTCACGAGCGCTATTTAAGTACCCCAGCTACAAAAGTGCGAGGCCAACGCCTTCGGCAGCCGTTGAACGGCGAGAGTCAACGGTATATTGCCGACGACTGATTACAGGGATCCACATCAAAGCCCCATCATCAAAGACTGAGGGGCGTATGCGCCGAGAGAGTAGGTGGGTAGTTTACAGGTCCTCGAGCCACCCGAAGGAAACGTCTTCGTCGTCGATCGAACCGACGTAGGGTTTCACGTCGATGACGGGCGTTCCGTCGACGAGATCGAGTCCTTTGACGTGCAGCGTCGTCCCATCGCGCTCGAGCAACTCGACGGTCGTCTGGGCGAGTGGGTTCGGTCGGTGAGGACTCCGCGTCGCGAAGGTGCCGACCTCGAGGTCGTCGGCGTGTGGCGGTCGAGCGGTCGCGTGGTACTCGTCGATCTCGTCTAAGTGAGCGAAGATGACGATGTGTGAGAAGCCGTCGATGCCCTCGAGGCCGTCCTCGTAGTCGTCCTCGAGGACGATTTCGCCGGTCGTCTCGTCGACCGCGTCGTGGTCGACGGCTGCGGGCGTGTCGTACGGTGAGCGAACGTGTCCGATTGGGGTGAACGTGATGGTCATGGATGTCGTGTGTTTGTGATCCGAAGTGGGTTACTGTGCGTGCGATTCAGGCGGGCGGCCTCGCTTCGAGACCGAAAGCACTGCGGCGGCTGCGACGAGCGGGAACACGGCGAGCACGCCAAAGAGCAGCGAGTAGGAACTGCTCGAGAGGAGCCAGCCGGCCAGTGAGGCACCGAGTGCGCCGATTCCGAAGTTGACGGTAAAGACGAGCCCGAAGCCGATGCCCTGTCCCGCGTCGGGCGTGTGTTTCGCAACGAGTGACGATTGGAGCGGCGCGAGGGTAAAGAGGAGGGCACCGAAGACGAGCCCGACCCCGATGACGGCAGTGCCGGAGAGTCCGCCGAGCGCGAGCAAGGCGAGACTCGTCGCGGCGAAGACGCCGAGCAGGACGCGCTCGATCTCGAATCGCTCGCCGAGGTGACCGCCGACGATCTGGCCGACCGAACCGGTCAGCAGGATCAGCGAGTAGAGCCACTGCCCAGCACCGACGGATGCCCCGGCGAGATCCAGACTCGGCAGCGACGACAGCGTGTCGATGAACTGTGGGAGGAAAGTCAGCGTACCGCGATAGTAGATCCCTGCGAACACGTAGACGGCGATAATCCCGAGGAAGACGGGAGTGACGAGCGCACGGAGCTGGGTGAGGACGTCACCGATCGAGTGCGACGACGCCGTGTGGTCGTTCGAGTCCGAGGGACCACGGAGCGCAAAGAGCACGCCGAACCCCAGCAGTGGGACCGCGAGCAGTCCGAGGACGGTCCGCCAATCGCTGACTGCGAGTCCGGCGGTGATGAGCAGCGGCCCGATGCCGATCCCGAGATTCGCGCCGATGCCGTGGTAGGCAAAGCCCTTGCTCGGCGCCTCCGCCTCGCGGCTGATGAAAGCAAGCGCTGGCGGGTGGTAGAACCCGGCACCGACGCCTGCCAGCGCGACCACGACTGCCAACGTCGCAAACGAATCGATGAATGGAACAGCCAGGAACACCCCTCCGGTCAACAACAAGAAGCCGGTGATCACTGTGTCCGCGCCGAACCGATCGCTGAGAATGCCGGATGGAAGCGCCATCGCACCGTACAATCCGGTCATGAGCGTGACGAGCAGCCCCAGCTCGTACGTCGTCACCTGGAACTCGGTGATCCAGATGGGGATAAACAGCGGAATCGAGAGGATGACGAGGTGATCGAGTGCATGTGCCCCCGTCGTATAGCCGATGAGCCGCTGGTCCGCTGCCGGGACGCCACGTGCGTCAAAGAGATCTCGTATCGTGTGTCTGAGTCGCATTAGTCTTGTATTCGCCACGCAATTATTATTCGGCGTTCGATCGTTAATAGTGCCTTCGGTACCGGAGACAGCTGCACCCCTTGAGAGGCGACACTGCCCGCATCGAAATGGCCCCTCCTGGCGATTATTGACTCCACAGAGAAGTGGCTGATCTCGTATGAGCAAACACACAGTCACTGTATGGCAACGGGACTACCGACCATCTCGCACCGATTTTGGCTATAGTGTTTACAATGATAAACAATATTTCACCGAATCGAGAGAGACACCGTCGATGGCAGCCAACGGGATGGCAGTCGACCGACAATCCCGATCGCGGGCACCCGCGAGACAGTCTCTGATTGCAGGCATCCGTGACCGCCCCGCGAGGATGATTGCCCGAATGGTAATTCACTTCAACGGGCCACACCGAGTAGACGTATGAGCACCGTCTCGTCTCCACCGGAGGAAACGCTCGCCTCCGTCATCATTGTCGACTACGGGCTGGGAAACCTCCGTAGTGTCACTCGTGGCTTAGAGCGTGCGGGTGCCGACGTCGAGATCACCGACGACCCTGCGGCTTTCCACGACGCCGACGGCGTCGTCCTCCCAGGTGTTGGCGCGTTCCGCGAAGGCGTCGAGAACGCCGATCCGCTTCGCGAAGATCTCCTCGAGGTCGCCGAAAGCGGCACGCCACTCTTTGGCATCTGTCTCGGTATGCAGATGCTGCTCACGACGAGCGAAGAGGGCGAAACTGACGGCGAGTCGGCTGTCCAGGGGCTCGATCTGATCCCCGGGACGAACGTCCGATTCGCTGAAGGCCAGAAGGTCCCCCACATGGGCTGGAACGAACTCGAGGTCCAGCGCGAGCACCCGCTCGTCGAGGGCGTCGACAGCGTTGCGTCGGAGACGCAGCGAGAAGACGGAGCCGTCTCTGGGGGCTCCGTCGACGGGGACTACGCCTACTTCGTCCACTCCTACTACGCAGCCCCCGACGACGAGAACGCAGTCGTCGCGACGACGGACTACGAACGGGAGTTCCCCTCGATTGTCGCGAACGAGGCTGGCAACGTCTTCGGCACGCAGTTCCACCCCGAAAAAAGCGGGGAGACTGGGCTACGGATTCTGCGGAACTTCGTCGAAATCTGCGCCGAGGAGTAGCTCCATCGCGTATTCGATTCGTTCTGACTCGAGGGTTTCCGACCAGAGTAGCAACACGAGCGGTAGTGACCAATGACACGAGCAGCGAAGTTGAGCGGGAGAGAAGAGACACACCCCACGGTGCCGCTGTAAGACGGCGGAATAGCGACTCTATCGGATAATCTCAGTGGAACAGTTTTGATCGAGTAGAGCGGCGAATTCGAACACCCTGATGATCAACTCGAAAGACGGTATCGTTAAATATGACTGGTGTGTTATCGTCCATTGAGTGTTTTGAACGCAGAACCACCGCTCGAATCGATAAAGTGGATTGCAGTCCATTCTGGCTGTTCGCTCGAGCGGCCTACTGAATCCATCGGCCGGTCGATTCTCCCTTTCGAACCCCCGTTTCTCGTGATCTAACACTGCTAGGCGCTTACAGCGGCATTACGGGGTGTGTGTCTCCGCATACAGCGGCACTACGGGGTAGAGAACGACTGGAGCAGTCCCTATGGAAACCCTTTTGCATTTATACAGGAGAAATCCGGTACTCGGCCGCGGCCAGATCAGTCCAACTACTTTTCGAGCTTGGGCTGCTCGCTCGCGATACAGCGGCACTGCGGGGTGACCGTCAGGAGACTCCTGTGTCGATTACAGCGGAACTCCGGGGTCCTGTTTCACAAATACAGCGGCACCGTGGGGTGCTTTTTCTGCCGTTTATCCCCCTCAAAATGCAAAATAATGTGGATACAGCGGCACCGCGGTTCGAACAGGTTAAGTGCTCTCCGGGGAATGTCTCCGACAACTGAATGCCTGATTCGATGGATTACTTCGGCAGCGAAAACGAGATCTTCAGGAACAAGGAACTCCTGCAGGTCTCGCACCTCCCCGACGGCGACCGAATCATCGGTCGTGAGGACGAACTGACGGATCTTGCGAACGCGATCAAACCGGCCACACGCGGGAACACACCCAACAACGTCCTCGTCTACGGGAAGACGGGAACCGGGAAGTCCCTCTGTTCGAAATTCATCACCAACCAGGCCATCGAGCGTGCGAAGGATAACGACGTCTCGATCGGCGTCGCCTACGTCGACTGCCTGCAAGAGTCGACAGAGACACAGGCTGTCCAGTCGGCTGGCCACCAACTCAACGACCAGGCGACAACGGATATCTCGATTCCTCACTCGGGGTTGAGCACCTCGGAGTACTATCGGCGGCTCTGGCGGATCGTCGATAGTCGGTACGACGTCGCGCTGATTATTCTAGATGAAGTGGACAAGATCGAGGACGACGACATCCTGATGCAGCTCTCGCGGGCGGTCGAATCCGGCAAACTCACCGAGAGTACGATCGGCGTCATCGGCATCTCGAACAAGGTTCGCTACAAGGACTCGCTGGACGAGCGGATCAAATCCAGCCTCTGCGAACGGGAGTACGTCTTTTCGCCGTACGACGCGACCCAGATCCGTGAGATCCTGCGATCGCGTTCGGATGCGTTCCACGAGAGCGTCCTCGAGGACGGCGTCATCCCCCGCGTGGCCGCACTCGCTGCCCGTGAACACGGCGACGCCCGGAAGGCAATCGACATTCTCCGCTTTGCTGGAGAGATTGCCGAGGAGAGTGACCTCGAATCTGTCACGGAGGACTGCGTCGATCACGCCCACGAACGTGAAGAGACGAGTCGACTCGCCGAACTCATCTCCAAGAGTCCGAGTCACGCGAAGCTGGTCCTCGAGGCAATGGCGCTACTCACCCAGCAAAAGGAAGGCGATAACGCACCGGTGACGACGAACGAGGCCTACGACCTCTACAAGCGGCTTTGCGAGCGCGACGAGTCCGATCACCTGAAGCTCCGGCGCGTCCGCGATATCCTCTCGGAACTCGAGTTTCTCTCGATCATCGAGCAGGAACGCAAGTGGGCCGGACGAGGAAAAGGCAATTATATGGAGAATCGGCTGATCGACGATCCGAAGGTCATCATCGCTGCCTGTAACGAGTCCGAGTAGTGGGAGCAGCGATTCGCTGGGCGAGAGGCTGCTGTCACAGGAGCTCGCGCACGTCCGAGTACCACATATCGTGGTAGTCGACATGGCCCACTCGGCGCGCGATCGCGACAGCGAGCGAGTGCCAGCAGCGTTCGGTTGGGTCGTCGTCGTCCAGATTGTACTCGCTGTCCTTGCAGGTACAGTTCCCGTCTTCGACGATGTACTCGTCGTCGTAGCCGACGACGATCGTGAAATCGCGGTAGGCCTTCACCCGGTTTTCCCCCACTGCTTCGATGGCTCGAGCGCCGCGGTCACCGTGGATCCGCGTGATCTGGCCGACGATCTCCGGCGTGAGTTCGCCGGCTTCCTCGAGAGCGGCTTGCCATCGCTCGACGGGATCTGCCTTCGACACGTCCGAAACTGTGCGCTCAACTGTAAAATCGGTTTGGTTGTCCGGCCAGCGGGGCCGCTCGAGACCACACCGTTTTTCGCTCGCTACCGACGAGACGTGGTATGCGCGTCACCGAGGGCGGGGTCGAACTCGAGGTGCCCGGCGAACAGACCGACGGCATCGAGGAGGCGGTCTTCTACAACCCGCGACAGGAGTTGAACCGGGACCTGACGATCGCAACACTGCGGGCCTACCGCGAGCGAGAAGAGCGTGCCACGTCGTATTTAGACGCGATGACCGCAAGCGGCGTCCGCGGCGTGCGGGCAGCAGCCGACGGCTGGGACGTCACCTGCTGTGATGTCGACGAACAGGCAGTCGACCTGGCGCGGGAGAATCTTGAGCGAAACGACTGCGAGGCAAGGGTCGAACACCGCAACGTCAACGCCGTGATGCACGACGAGCCGTTCGACGTGATCGATCTCGACCCCTACGGGACGCCGATGCCTTTCGCCGACGCCGCGTTCGCCAACTGCCGGGATCTGGTCTGTGTCACTGCGACAGACACCGCGCCGCTGTGTGGGGCCCACTTCAACAGCGGCGTCCGCTCGTATTCTGCGGTGCCGCGAAACACGGATTATCACGCCGAGATGGGCGTGCGCGTGCTCATTTCTGCGCTCGCCCGCAGCGCCGCCCGCTTCGACGTGGGCGTCGAGCCGATCCTGACTCACGCGACCAGCCACTACGTCCGGACGTACCTCGAGCTCGAGCACAAGGCCACGTCGGCCGACGCGGCGATCGACGAGTTAGGCCACCTCTACCACTGTGAAGACTGTCTCTACCGCGAGGCCGATCCCGGCCTGATCGCCGATCCGCTCGAAACGTGTCCCCACTGCGGCGGGAATCGCATGCTGATTGCCGGACCAGTCTGGCTCGGCCCCGTCCAGGACTCGGCGTTCATCGCCGCCGTCCGGGACGAAATCCCCTACACCTTCAACACTGCACCACAGGCGCGCGAACTCTGTGATACGGTCGCGGCCGAACTCGACGAGCCGACCCACTACGACCAACACAAGCTCTGTCGGAACTGGGGGCTGCCTGCCAATGCGATGGACGACTTCCTCGCCGACCTCCGTGACGCCGGCTATGAGGCCTCGAGGGCCCACTATGGCGGCACGACGTTCAAAACGGACGCGAACGTCGGCGAGATTCGCGCGGCGACCGAAGACAGTCTCGAGTAGTCGGCTATCGGAGCCGATCGAAGCCAGCGGCTACAGTGTTAACGCGCTCACCAGCCCGACACTGCAGGCACACATAGGCCCTACAACAGCCGGTTATGTGCCTGTGCCGTGTGATTACATATTGTGGGTGAACCCGAAACAGGGAGTGTGACCGACCACGGATGGGGGCGCGAGTTCGTGGGGCAGGCCGTTCGGCTCGCGAGAGACGAACAGGTGACGCTACTCGCTGCCGGCGTCGCGTTCTACGGCTTTCTCTCACTTGTCCCACTCACGCTACTGGTACTTGGAATCGCGGCGTCGATCGGCGGCGAGACGCTTGCAGCGCAACTCTCGGTCGCGGCCAGCGACATCCTCACGCCGGCAGCTCGAGAGGTACTCGCCGAGACGATCATCGACGAGACTGGCCGGCAAAGTGCAACCGTCGTCGGCATCCTCGGCTTGCTGTGGGGTTCGAGTCGAGTCCTGCGCGGTCTCGATCGGGCCTTCTCTCAGGTATACGGGACAGTGGGATCGAAATCATTGCTCGATACGTTCTGGGATGCGACAATCGTCGCAATCAGTATCACGTTGGGCCTCGTTGGGGTCGGTGTACTCGAGTTCCTGATCCTGGTCGTGCCGGGGGTTGAGTTGGCGGTCGTTGGCCAGCTGTTCGTCCTTGTGGGATTGCTCGTGACGTTTCTCCCGCTGTACGTTATCTTTCCGGACGCCAGTGTTGAGATCCGTGAGGCGCTGCCGGGAACGGTCGTCGCAGCCGTCGGCTGGGTCGTGCTAAGCGGGACGTTCTCCCTCTATACCGATTTCGCCACTGGGTACACGATCTACGGTGCGCTCGGTGCCGTTTTTCTCGTGCTCGTTTGGCTGTATGCCGGTGCGATTATCCTCGTCTTCGGGGCGGTCATCAACGCAACCATCGCCGACCGTGAAGTGGATCGGCAGCTACAAAGTCCCCGCGGACGACAGGTCTCGACAGAAGCGATGACCGACGACGCCACGGGTGCCGACGAGGGGGCGACCGAGGACCGCGCCAGCGACCGCGCGAGCGCCCGGACACACGACCGCGCGGACGATCCCGAAGTACTGCGCGAGGAAATCGAACGGCTACGCGATCGCGTCGCAACCTTCGAGGACGACGTCGAAGATCGCACCGTCAGAAAAGAGTCCCTCGAGAGCGAACTCAAGCGTTACGTCCGGAGACGCGTTCGCCGCGGCCACGCTCGCGACTGGGGGCCATATATCGTCTTGCTCTACGGGACCGCGATGTCGATCGCGGCGTTTTACTTCCTCAAGGGGCCGTGGGCGATCCTCTCGATGCTGGTCGTCTGGACCTCGACGCTCGGCGTCTACGTGCTGATGGTCCTGTTCGGATTCGGCATCTCCATGCTCGACGTGCCTGGCCGCCTGCGCGATGCGATCGGCGAGCGACGCTCCTGATACGACTGGCCAAACGTCAGTGAATACTCGAGCGCGTCTCGATGGCTGTCGCCGTCGGCAACAGCGTTGTGGGTGCGATCGAGGGATGAACCGTTTTGTCCGGCAGTACGAGTGGTCGTCGATCGGTCCCGGTCCCGGAATCACCGTCGTTCTCCCAGCTGTTTTTGACTCGTCGGTCCCTGTTCGATCGGAGCCGTTTCACGGGTCGCGAGAGCCAGCTCGGTCAGGTCGACTGACGTGTCCTGGCCTCAGACGGTCTGTTGTGACGATGTCCTGGTGGGCCCGCAGTGCGGGGGGTTTCGGTCCCACCGGAACTGATTGACAGGAGTCCGTCTCATACGGTCTACTGTAAGTCATTGCCGGTGCAACCGCGACCGCCCTGCGGTTGCACCGGTACATCGTTACAGCAAACCGTCTCAGTCATTGACTGCGTCTCGTTCAGTTCTGCTTCCATCGTCGGATGCATTCGAGAGCGGAAGTGATCCCTCGAGCCGAATGGCGTCCGCGGTACGCTCTCGAACGATCGTCCGTTCGAGCGTCACGGTCATCTCGACAGCCCCCTCCCAGCCGAGCGACGATGTGATCGATTCGACGGCCGACAGATCCGGCCTGACATGGGCGATGTCGCCTTCGACTGCAGTGATGACGCCGACCGCCTCGCCGTTACCGTTCTCGACGGCCTTACCGACGTCGTCGTCGGAAAAAGTGGCGCACATGTCCATCGGTACTGCGACCTGAGACAAGCACGTGGTGCCTGCAACAGCCGGCGACACGTCTCTCTGTCGATCGGAACACAGAGCAATGCACCGAGGCCGTCGAACGCCGCGGCGAACCGCTCGCCGTCGAGAGCAGCACCGTTTCTCGAGAGCGTCGTCCACCGCTTCCCGGCCGTCGGCGACGGGCACCTTGTCGTCTCGGATCGCCTCGAGCCTCTCGCGGGCGTCGCTGCGGTCGCGCTCGTCGATGGCGTCCCACCGTGGGGCGTGCCCGTCGCTATGGCCGGGTCAAAAGTGAACGTCCTGTCGGCGTGTTCAGCCGTCGCCGTTCACCGATCGCGCTCGAGCTGATCGCCGCCGAACTCGTCATCGCTCTGGATTCGGGAGGCCTGCGGGCCGTCCTGATCCTGATACTTCGAGCCACGCTCGCTGCCGTAGGGGCGTTCGGCTTCCGTCGTGAGTTCGGTAAAGGTGAGCTGGGAGATGCGCATCCCCGGCGTGAGCGCGACCGGTGCCGTTCCGAGATTCGAGAGTTCGAGGGTGATTTGGCCGCGATAGCCGGGATCACAGAGGCCGGCGGTCGCGTGGACGACAACGGCGAGCCGGCCCAACGAGGAGCGACCCTCGACATGGGCGATCAGGTCCGGCGGGATCTCGACGCGCTCGTGGGTCGTCCCCAGCACGAAGTCGCCGGGATGGAGAATGAAGTCGTCACCGTCCTCGACGATCGTTTCCGTGACGTATTCGTCGACTTCCTGTTCGGAGTTGGGGTGGATACAGGGGATGTTCGTCCGTTGGAACTCGAGGAATTCTCGTCCCAGCCGAAGGTCGACGCTCGCAGGTTGGATCTGCAATTCTGGGTCGTCGAGAGGCTCGACGACGAGGTCGCCGGCCTCGAGACGCGCTAAGATGTCCGCATCGGAGAGGATCATACCGAGTAGGAGCGAGTACGGGGCCCTAAATTCCTCGGTCCGCGCTCGAGCGGCCAGCGAGCCGCCACGCATCACCATGTGTGGTGATAGCTAACTCTTATTGCCTATATGGAATTATAGGCTGAACGGCCTAATAAATTATAATGATACATGATGAACGGCGGTGCATGGATGGGGAACGGGATCGCTTCAACGGCGATACGAAAGTCTTGCATCAACGTGCGGTTCGGGTTCCACTTCCCGACACCACGGCCGAGCGAGCCTTCCACGAGAACATGATGACCGTGGCGGACGCTCGAGAGCGGAAGGCGGAGTTACTCGCCGATCCCGAGATTCCACTGTTGGCTGCCTACGAGGCGGAACTCGAGCGCATTGCCGAGAGTTTCGAGCGGCGGCTCAGGCGGATTGCAGGCGATGACTACGAGGAGGTCGCGATGGCATATGCTCGTGGCGATCGCGACGACCGAATCGGAGCACTGGTAGCCTACTACTTCGAGGGACTGTGGCGGATTCAACAACGAACCACGATTACGGAGATGATGTTTTCACCAGTTATCCTCCGGTATCCGGAGAGCTTTACGATGAATATCCGCTTTACCGATGGATACACGACGACGAAGTCGATCTGCTACGAGTCCCCAGAACACTCCACCGAGGACCTGGCCGACGAATACGCCGAGGCGTACTACGAGGACAGTTGTTACTCACAGCAGCAGGCGGCAACGTATCTCAAAGAGACCGCACAGATCATCCGCGAGGAGTTTCCCAACCCGGACGACACCTCCTTCGAGGAACGCAAATACGGCGGCATCGTCTCGGCCGGCGGCCGGCGCGGCTCGGTTTTCTCCGCGATGCTCGAGCCGCTCGAGCCGGACCCGGACCGGTTTTCGGAACCAGTCGACAAGCCAACCCTCGTCGAAGCGGGTCCGGAGGCGAAACGGACGGAACGAGAGCTTCTCCGCAACGAAGCCATCGTCCTGTGAGCGAGCGGCAAAGCCGCCTGCAGAGTGGCGACGGGCGACGACTCGTTCTGGACTCGCTCGAGCCGTTACCGCCCGAACCACACGAGCGCACCGACTGACAGCAATCCGAGGAACGCACCGGCGGCAAGTGTCGGAAACGCCGCGGCGTAGCCGCCACGGTCGAGTGCCAGTCCGAAGACGATCGGTGAGACGACCGTCGTCGAAAAGCCAGCCAGCGACTGGACTGACAGCGCGGTGCCGACGTGTTCGTCGGCGACGACCTCGGTGACGAGCGTCGACGTGGGCGCGCTATCGAGCGCGAGGACGACGCCGTAGACGAGCGTGACAGTGACAAGTGCGGCCAGTGGGAGCCCGCCAAGGAGTCCGAACGTCGCGCTCAAAATGGTACTGGCACCGAGGCCGGCAGCAATCGTCTGCGGCCGACCGATGCGGTCGCTAAGCCAGCCACCGGTGGCGTTGCCGACGCCGCTCATAGCATTGACCTCCTCCCGCGCCTAAAGTCCTGTCTCTTACCCACAAATGGAGCCGCTGTAGTGAGAGAACGGATCAATGAATACGACCACAACTCCCGGTATTCACGGGCCTGACCAGCCGTAAGGATCGATTTCGACGATATCGCACATCCGCATTCGTCCATTCTCTCCGCTGAGATTGCCACCCGAATCGATCCTCACCTCGAGTTTCCGGTCGCAAATCGAAGCTGCGAGCGTCTAAAACGCTTGTTTGGAACACCGCGAACATCTGGGTAAGAGACAGGCCTGAAGACGCGGGTATGCGCTTACACTATGTATCATCGCGCCGACGACCAGCCCCGGCACGACCGCCGAGTCGGTCGCCACAAACGCTGGTGTCATCACAAGAAAAGCCAGCAACCAGTTGCGGACGCCGAACAGCTCCCAGTTGTGCCACGAGTGAAGTACCGCGGGGGCAAGCCCCGCGGCTTCACCGTTTTGACCGCACGTCCCGAAACGGGCCGTGCGGTCGCAGGCGAGTTTAATTCCCCTCGGACTTCCCGTGACGAGTCGTCTGGAATTAATACCCGAACGCTCGGTGCGTCCGTGAGGGTCGGCCGCTCCACCACGGCCCGGCAACTCCCGTCTCATCACGCCAAAGACGCGGGTTTTGAGAGGAGTCGCATTCCTCGCAACTGCCGGCAGTTGCTTCGGATTAAGGTCTTTAATCCACGTCGCAACTGTACTCTCCAATACGGTGGTACCCATCATATAGCTTACTCGATTCACCTTCGGGGTCAAGCCCCGAGGCACTCTCGCTGTATCTCTGTAGACGCCAGCGACGAAGAGTCCGGAGAGAAATCGCAAGACAGTGCCGACGAGAACGCCGTCGGCAACCGCGGCGAACGCGAGACTCGGGAGCGCCGTCCCAGTTGCACCGACGGCGATCACCCACCGCGGCGAGTAGTGATCTGCGAGCCAGCCTGCGGGAACGATCGCGACGAGATAGCCCGCCTGAAGTGCGCCGAACACGACCCCCGCTTCGGTCCCCGAGAGGCCCCACTCCTCGACGATCAGGGGCAGCACCGCCGAATAGTTGAACCAGACAAGTACCGAAAAGAACAGCGCGACCGATGTCACGACGAGAACCCGACGACGCTCCTGCATGACAGACCGTGTGATTCTCATGCACATCAATGCTATCGCCATCTGGACCGGTTGCCGGTTCCGCAGTCGCGATAGGTACAAGTAAAGGGATTCCCGTCCTCGAGTCGGCTATGAAACAGGCCATCGTCGCTCGAACCGACATCGGCATGGGACAGGGGAAACTCGCCGCACAGGTCGCCCACGCGTCGCTGTCGGCCTACGAGAAGGCAGACAGCCAGCTGCAATCACAGTGGAAACAGGGCGGGCAAAAAAAGGTCGTCCTCAAAGGCGAGAGCGAACGACAACTACACGAACTCTCTGAGATCGCCGACAGTAACGGCATCCCCAACGCGCTCATCCGCGACGCCGGCCACACCCAACTCGAGCCCGGCACCGTCACCGCGCTCGCTGTCGGCCCGGCAGCCGACGATCGCGTCGACAGCGTGACCGGCGACCTCTCGTTGTTCTAACCGTCACAGCGCAGTCTACGACTCGAGCCAGCCTCGAGCGCCAGTGAATCATACGGGCTGCTGTAACTGTTTCCCGGCGCAACCGTAACACGGTCGCGGGTGCGCCGGAACTGACTGACAGCGGTCCGTATCAGTCCGAGCGGTAGCCCCGCGGTTCCTCCCTGACGACCGACTCGCCGTCGGCAGACGAGGACGGCACGTCGGAGCCGACGTCCGGGAGCAGCGAGCCGATCTCGATCGACTTGCTGCCGAGCACGGCGAAGCCGGCGAAGATCGTCAGGAAGCCGGCGATCGCGATCGCATCGATCGTCTCACCGAGCAGTGCCCAGCCGCCGAGCGCCGAGACGACGGGCACGACGTAGAAGATCAGGTTCGCGCGGATCGCGCCGGCCGAATCGATGAGCCCGAAGTAGGCGACGTAGGCGATGGCACCAGCGAAGACACTCACGTAGCCAAGCGCCAGCAGCGCCTCGGTCGTCCACGTGATCGCAGCCGCCGACTCGCCGCTCGCCCAGGCTAACAGGTGGCTCAGCGCCGCGGCGAAGGGCAGCCCCCAAGCGACGCGGACCGGACTCGAGAGGTCGCTGTCGGCCCGGCGGATCAACACGGCACCCAGTGCGGCGCTGATCGCGGCGACGAAGAGGATGCCCTTCCCGACGGCCCCCGCCAGCAGATTTGCGGGATCCGGGCTGACCACGAGCCCGACGCCGACGAGGCCGAGTCCCATCCCGGCCGCGCCGCGCCGAGAGAGGCGTTCATCGGAGAGCAACGCCGCGGCGAACACCGGCGTCATGATCGGGTTGAGACTGTAGATGATCGAGGAGACAGCACTCGAGACGTACTGCTGGCCGACGAACAGCAAGGCGTTCGTCACCCCGATCGCGAGGACGCCGGTCGCGAGAATGCTGGCGACGTCGCCGCGACTCTGCGGGAGCAGCGTCGACCGCGAACCGGTCAGTCCGACGTACGCCAGCATGACTACCGCCGCAATATCGTAGCGCAGCGCCACGAACAGCAGCGGCGGGAAGTACGAAAGCCCGGCCTTCGCGGCGACGAAGGTCCCGCCGAAGAGTAGACTCGAGAGCGCGAAGAAGACGGCACTGCGACGGGACATCATTCTCCCGTCACCGCCGTGGAGACCAGCTGCGCCGACTCGAGGGCGGCCGGCGCGTGAATCGCGAAGATCATCGTACTACACCGTATGAGCTGTAGGTTTATAGTTTCGTTCAGAAAATATTTCACGACAAGAAAGGGTGGCGAGCCGGGAAAGCGGCCGGGACCCTGCTATCGCTGCACCCTCTGAAAACCTTGCACGGTGCGAAACCAATTTGCCGTGGCGGCGACGAGAACCCGTATGGAATCGGCGCTCGAGGAGATCGAGTTTCTCGCACTGTCGTCAAATCGCGTTGAGGTCCTCCGGTTGCTCTCGGAAGGGCGACACACGCGGACCGAACTAGCTGCGGCGACCGGAGCCTCGCAGGCGACGCTGGGTCGGATCCTCGGCGACTTCGAGGACCGGTCGTGGATCAGACACGACGGCAACGCGTACGTCGCGACCGCGACAGGGCGACTGGTCGCGGCGGGGTTCACTGATCTTCAGGAGATCCTCGAGACGGAGGCCAAACTCCGCGAGATCGTCGACTACTTGCCGACCCACGCGATGGAGTTCGACCTCCGGCGGCTCTCGGACGCGACGATTACCACTCCCAGCGCGACGCGGCCGAACGCGCCGCTGAGTCGGTTGCTCGAGTTTCTCCGGACGGGCGAGGAGGTTCGGACGTTTTCGCATACGTTCAACGAGCAGACGCTGGGCGTCGTTCGAGAGCGTGTGACTGCGGGCGAGCAGCAGTTTCGAGGCGTCTTTGGGCAGAACGCGATCGACGCGCTGGCCGACGAGTCGGGACTTCGCCGTCAACTCGAGGCGCTGCTCGACGCCGACACCGCTGAGATCAGAGTTCGAGAGGAGGGCGTCCCGATCGCGATCATGATCGTCGACGCGGACGTCTGTCTGCTCTTGCGCGACGAGAACGGCATCCTGCGGGCCGCCGTCGACACTGACGACGACGCCGTCCGCGCGTGGGCCGAAGACTCGCTCGATCACTACTGGCGGACGGCGACGCCACTCGAGGCCGACGCGCTTTCGGAGTAACGGGCACAGCAGCGTGCTCGGGGCGGCCGCGTCAGGACGGGATCGACTCGAGTCCCGGTATCGGCCGTGCGTGTGCGGGCAGTTCCGGCCCAACTGCGATGGATGCTGGCTCCGGCTGTGTCTCGTCGTCCCCGGTTTGCTCGATGACGTACTCCTGGCCCACCGTCGATGCCTGGAGGTCGCCGACGGGTGCGTGCTCCTCGGTCAGCAGCGGCACGTCGTCGGTGTTCGGCGCGTCCATGTAGGCGTCGACCTCGCTACGCAGGTCGATTCCCAGGTCGCGCTGGTCGTTTCGTGTCTCGAGGTCGGCCTCGGTGAAGTTCGTCTCGGCTTTCGTCGCGGCGATTTCGATGTTCTGGACGGAGTCCCAACTCGAGGTGCGGAAGCTATACGTCGACGCGAAGGCCTCGTCGATCGTCTTGTACTGTGCCCGGTAGAACGCCGAGCCGGAGCCGCTGGGTGCGGCGATGACGTTCGCGAGCAAGACGCCATCCTCATCCAGGTGGCTCTCGGCCAACTCCATAAATTCCACTTGGGTCAGGTGGATGGGAACCTGATCCTTCTGGTAGGCGTCGAGAACGATCACGTCGTATTTCTTGTCGGTCTCCTGGAGGAAGATCCGCCCGTCTTCCGTGTGCGCGGTCAGGTTCTCGCTTTCCTCGAGGCGGAAGTATTCCTTGGCCGTCCGCGTCACTTCGGGGTCGAGTTCGGCGACGTCGACGTCGACGTCGTACTTCCGCTCGAAATCCTTCGGCCCGGTGTAGCCGCCCCCGCCGATGAACAACACGTTCTCGACCTCGTCGGGATCGTCGACCATCAACATGGGGAGGTGGAAGTAGCGCGTGTACTCGAAGACGTGCCGGTCGGGGTCCTCGAGGTCCATCGCGCTGTGGCGTGCCCCATCGAGATACAGCGTCCGGACGTCGCCGTCGTCGATCACCTCGAGTTCCTGGTAGGCGGTCTGGGTCTGGTAGACGACGTCGCCGCGATGGTCGAACGCCACCGGGCCGAGGCCGGCCGCAACGACGAGCAGCAGCGCGATCGCGACGCTGGCCGAGGCTGGCTTCGGGGAGAGTCTGGGCAGCGTCAGCGCGAACGCGGTCCCGACGAGGATGAACCCGAACAGGAGGCCGATGGCGTCGATGCCGAGTGCGGGAACGAGGACGTACGTCGTCGCACCCGCGCCGACGATGCTGCCGATGGTGCCGAGCGCGTAGACGTGGCCCGACGCTTCGCCGGTGCCGTCCTTCTGAGAGAGTTCGGCCGCGTAGGGACTGATAAAGCCCAGCAGATAGGTCGGCGGTCCGAAGAGGAGGAGTACGGCCGGCAACGAGGCGTACCGGGCCGGCAGCGGGATCGCCGACGCCGAGAGCAGCAGTTGGTCGCTCGCGTAGATCACGATCGCGACGTAGCCCGCCGTCCCAAGCAGGAGCCAGCTCATGCGCCGGTTCGACGCCGTCGCTGCCTTTTTCCCGCCTTGCCAGTAGCCGAGACTCAACGCGGCCAGAAAGACGGTGATGATGCTCCCCCAGGTGTAGATACTGCTGCCAAACTGGGGGGCAATGATCCGACCGGCGAGAATTTCGAGACCCATACTGGTGACGCCGGAGACGAACACCGCGACGTCGGGTTTCGTCGGCCGAAAGGCGGCGGGCTTCCCCATACTCATTGTCGGCCTAACGTGGGCCCGTGACGAGAACCTGTCGGCGCAATACGGACTCGCCGGCTCTCGAGTCCCGTCGAGGTGCGTCAGTTCGTCGTGATGACTTCGATTACGTCGCGGGGCTCGACCTCGTAGTCTTTGCCCAACTGGCGGTTCGTCCGGCAGTCGATCGCATGCAGGAAGCCGTCGCCGATATCCGAATGGAGGCTGTAGGCGAAGTCCTCCGCGGTCGAGTTCGGCGGGATCAGATAACAGTCAGGCAGCACCTCGCCACGTTCGTTGCCCAGCCCGTTTGCGCCGCCGGGGAACACCGGCGTCACGCCGAGGACGTCGAACAGCGCCGTCTCGAGGGCTGCCTGGACGCCCGTCGCGCCGAACTCGTCGAGGAAGTCTCGAATCTGCTCGAGACCCTGTTCCTGATCACCGGAGACATCGCCGGTGATCTCGAAGTCGCTATCGCCTGGCCGGTAGTCGACGACGCCGGCCTTGTCGGCCGACTTCAGCGCCTTCTCGGCGTGGGCGCTGCAGGGAACGATCGTCAGGTGGTCGTAGTCGGGATCGTTCGTGATCTCTTCGTAGTTTGCCTGGGCCTCGGGGGTGTCCATCTTGTTCGCCGCGATGACCATCGGCTTGGTCTCCTTGCGGATCTCGCGGGCGAGTGCGAGTTTGTCATCGTCGTCCCACTCGCCGGGCTCGAAGCCGATGTCGACGCGCCGGATGAGGCGTTTGATCTCGTCGTCGTTCGTCTTGAACGCGCTCATCTGTTCGGCGAGTTCTTCCTCGATGGCGTCGTCTTCGGTGGTGTAGCCCGTTTCGTAGCGTTCGATGCCCTTCTTCAGGATGCCCAGATACCACTGATCGAGTTCCTCCTCGAGGAAGCCGATGTCGTCTCGCGGATCGTGGCCCTCGGTGGGTTCGCCCTCGGCGTCCGTTTTCCCGGAGAAGTCGACGACGTGGACGAGGACGTCGGTTTCGTTCAGGTCTGAGAGGAACTGATTCCCGAGTCCGTTGCCCTCGTGTGCGCCGGGAATCAGTCCGGCCACGTCGACGAGTTTCGTCGGGACGAATCGCGTCCCGTGGTCGCAGTAGCCAACCGATGGCGTACACTCCTCGTCGAACTCCGGTGCTGCACAGTCGACGCGAACGTAGGCCTCGCCCACGCTGGGGTCGATCGTCGTGAACGGGTAGGCCCCCTCGGGCACGTCGTTCATCGTCGCCGCGTTGAAGAAGGAGGACTTGCCGACAGAAGGTTTGCCGACGAGTCCGATCCGGTAACTCGTACTCATTGTTCGTCCGTGGTGCGGCCCGCCTAAACGGGTTTCTGTCCACCGGCGGAGTGGTACGAGGCAACGTAGCAAAAGCCTCGACAACTGGCTCGAGGCCGGGGCGACTCGCCCTAAACGTGCGTCGGCGGTTCGACTGCCGTCTCGATGTCGAGTTCCGCGGCGACGTCGTCTAACAGGTCGCCTTTGACTTCCGAGCTCCGCCAGCCGATTTCGGCGACCAGCGGCGGCTCGAACGTAGTGCGGATCGTCTCGAGCCGCTCGTCCTCCGTCGCGACGCGTTCGCGGAGGTAGCGTGCGCCGCGGCCGTTCTCGTCGGGGCCGGGCGACGGCGTGAGTTTGTTGGCGACGAGGCCGCGAACCTCGAGATCTTTCTCTTGCAGGTTCTCAATCGCGCGCTCAGTCTCGTTCAGCGAGAGTTCGTCCGGGTTCAAGACGAGGAAAAAGGCAGCGTCGTCGTGCAGCGCTGCACCGGCGAACTCGAAGAACTCCTTTCGCTCTTCGAGTCGCGCGAGGACGGGATCCCCCTCCATCACGCGGCGTGGTTCGTTGTTGCCGACTGCGGCCTTCTCGAAGAGATCGATACTCGTCCGGCGCTTGTACATTAGCCGATCGATCCACCCCTCGAGCAGTTCCGGCAAGCCGAGCAGCCGGAGCGTGCTGCCGGTTGGCGAGGTGTCGAAGACGACGCGGTCGTACGGCTCCGAGTTACGCATCACGTCGACGAAGCGGTCGAACAGGGCCGATTCGTAGGCCCCCGGCGTGCCGTGAGCCATCTCGAGTTGGCGGTTGATCTCGTTGACCATCGACGCCGACACCTGTTCGGAGAGGTCCTGACGGATCTCGTCTAGGTGACGGGTGACTTCGTCCTCGGGGTCGATCTGCATCGCGTCGAGTCCGTCGACGCCGTCGACCGGCTGTGGAGAGTCATCAAACGGCTGGTCGAATACGTCGGTGACGGAGTGGGCCGGGTCGGTCGAGACAACGAGCGTTCGCTGACCGTCGCGCGCACAGCGCAGCGCGTAGGCACACGAGACGGTCGTTTTGCCGACACCGCCTTTCCCACCGAAGAAGACGAATGGCTCCATCAGAAGTGGTACTGCTGGCCCTTGCGCTCGAGGTACGTCCCACGGTCCCACAGCCGCCGTTCCCACGCCTCGAACTCGTCTTCGAGGTAGGGAAGCAGCTCTGCCGTGTAGTACGAAACCGGTGACGGAATGCCGAATGCGTCCGGGAAACACGCCAGAATGAAGGCGTCCTCGGCGTCCTCGGCTTCCTTCTCGATTTTCTCGTAGGCCGGATGCGAGATCATGCCGTGATAGAGCCCTCGCAGCCACTCTTCGAGGGTCTTACGAAACGATTCGATCCGATCGGCCAGATCCATGCCTGTCTCTGGGTGCCGAACGCTCAAAACTCCCGTGGCTCGCTTTCAAGACGCTGTGGCCCCTGGAGCGAGATATGGAGACGGATGGGGAACTCCCGGTAACAATCCTCTCGGGCAGTCTCGGTGCTGGCAAAACGACGCTGCTTAACCACCTGCTGTCGAACGCCGGCGACAGGACGCTGGCCGTTCTGGTCAACGATATGGGCGAAGTCAACGTCGACGCCGAACTTGTCGCGGAGGGATCGGAACTCGAACTCGACGACGGCGTCGCCGAACTCTCGAACGGCTGTATCTGCTGTGAACTGCAGGACGACCTCGAGACCGCCGTGGTTCGACTGGCCCGCGACCGCTCGTTTGACCACCTCATCGTCGAGTCGTCGGGCATCTCCGAGCCCGCTCCCGTCGCGCGGCTGTTCACGACTGAATCCCGCGTTGCGGCCCTATACGACGTCGACACGCTCGTGACCGTCCTCGACACGCCTGCCTTTCTCGAGGCGTTCGCGGGCGAGGGAACGCCACAGCGCCGAGGGACCGAGGACGACCGACCGCTGTCGGATCTGCTCGTCGAACAGGTCGAGGTGTCGAACGTCGTCTTGCTCAACAAGGCCGACCTATGTACCGACGCGGAACTCGAGGAGGCCACGGAACTCGTCAACGCGTTGCAGCCCGACGCCGAGACGATCCGCACCGAATTCGCGGCAGTCGACCCCGATCAACTGCTCGGTGCTGGCCTGTTCGACCCCAGCCGAGTAAACGACCTGCCGGGCTGGAAGCGCGCGCTCGAGGCAGCCGACGACGATCATGGTCACGAGACGACCGCAACCCACGACGAACATCGTCACGGCGGCGACACCCATCACGACGAGCACCACGGCCACCACCATCCCGACGAGGTGTACGGCGTCACCTCCTTTGTCTACCGACGCCGCCGGCCGTTCCACCCCGATCGATTCGCCGCGTTTCTCGAGGACCTCCCCCCGGCGATCGTCCGCGCGAAGGGGACTGCTTGGATCGCCGACAACGACATGCGGGTGGCGATCGCCCAGGCCGGGCCGTCGATCCGTGCCACCGCGCAGGGCCCCTGGATCGCGAGCCTTCCCGAAATCGAACGCGACATGTATCGATCGAACCGCCCCGACCTCGAGTGGCACGACGAGCACGGCGATCGACGCACCGAACTCGTCTTTATCGGCACCGACTACGACGAATCGGCGCTCCGGTCGGCCCTCGAGGATGCGCTTGTCACCGACGAGGAGTGGTACGCGTCGCTCGAGGGCCCCTTCCCAGACGAGCAGAACGCGGACGTCGTCGTCCGCGAGCCCTGATTAGCACGCACAGCTCCGGCCGGTCGAGCGCTCGAAACGCATCTCGGCACCGCAGTCCGGACAGACTGGTTCTCCCTCGAGATCGACGCCTCTGATCCGGACGTCACAGCCGTCACACCAGTACGCGCCGTCGGAGCCGTCGTCAGGACGGCTCTTTGGGGCGGGTGTGGCGAGGGTCGCTTTCACCGAGTCGATGAGACCCATAGTCGGTCGTTGTCCGTGGACGCCAATAAGGGTGTGCCACTAGATAACATTGCACGCGATAATGAACGCCTAGCGGTGTCGGCACGCAGTTCGCCTACCAGAGCACTAACGGCACCGAAAGCGCGATGATAAGCGCCGCGAGGATCGGAATCAGGTAGAACAGTCGCTCGGCGCGGATCGCCGACGGGACACTGCCGGTCGCTTCCGGGTAAAACGTCCAGACCTGCCGATAGAAGGCGACAGCGGTGGCGACGGCGAACAGCACAGCTGAGAGCACGATCGCGGTCTCGAGGCCCAGCCCCAGTTCTTGACCATATAGCGGGCCGAACGACAGCAGGACCATAAACGAGAGCCCGACGACCACGACGAACGGAACGGGATCGACGGGTGTTCCGTGACGGTTGCGAAGGTGCATATGTGCCGTTCGTTCTCAAGGAGCAAAGAGCTATACCGTGATCGCTTCGGTTCTGAATGGAGTGGCCACAGCAGTCGGTGAACTGCTGCCGACGAACAGTTAAGTAGCGGTGCCATCGTCTCCCTGTATGAGCGATGGCGATGCCGACGCGGAGGGGTTCGAGGCCGGTGTGGAATCCTCGGAGGGAGATCCTCGAGTCCTGCTCGTGATGAATGCCGTCCTGTCGACGCTCTTTGGCTGGACGATCGTCTGGGGGTTGTCGTATCTGGGCTTTCTCGAGTTCGGGGTCATCAACGTCGCCACGGCGGCGATACTCCTGTTCGCGATGACGTATCTCGTGACGATGTCTTAGAGCCGCAACCGGACTAGCGGCCGTAGATGAGCCGCCGACCAAGGTCGTCGAGTCGCTCGGTCACCCGCCCCATCCAGGCACCCGGCGAGACGCGCCGGAGCGTCTCGTCGTCGACCTCGATCGCGGCGTTGCCGAACGGATCTCGGGCGTCAGTCACCTCGGCGTCGCCGTCATCGTCGTCGCTGGACGACGCGATGTCGACGACTGTCGACATGGAACAGCGGCCACAGGCTTCGGTTTTCTTTCCTCCCATGCGTATCCCTTGCACAATAGTACGGCTCCGAGGGCTAAAACCTGCCGACCGAGTGAGGCAAGTAGTTGGGAGCGGGGTCGATCGGCTCCCGTCTCGGATCACACCACCGACGAGTATTTGCCATTCCGACGGCAACCGGTGGTATGGGTGAACAGGTCACGGAACTGGATAGAGCAGACCGAGCGCCGGTCTGTGAACGGCCACCGACACTTACCACCGGAACACGATGAGTGAACGAGCGACGCCGGACGAATTACCGGCGGAGATCCGCGAGGCCGTCCCCGACTGGGACGACGAGTATTTAGACCGGGTGTCCGACCGGCTGATGTACAACTATGATCTCGAGAAACACTATCGCGCCGGCGGCCAGCGGTGGGACCTCTACGGCGAGATGCGTGTGCGCAGCCAGAAGCAGTTCTTTCACCCGGCGTTGAGTTACGCCGACCACGAAGCAGAAGAGTACCTCTTTGCCCGACGTGAGTCGACGCCGACGGTGGCAGGGCTCGAGCACCTCGTCGACCTCGGCCACGAACTGGCGGACGAACACGTCGTTGCCGACGAGGAACACTTCGGGACGGATTTCACGTTCGTCCTCGCTGCCGACGAGTTGCCTGATGACATCCGCGAGTTCGTCGATGGCTTTCGCGACCGGACGTTACTGAAGTTCGGCTACCACGGCCACTACGAGGTCAATCTGGTCGTCGTCGTCCCCGAGAAAGAGACCCACGTTGCCAGCGAGGCTGCCGATGTTGCGGAGGCGTTTACCCTCTGGGACGACGTGACGACTCCCGAGGAGGGCTTTCTCTCGCGGTTCGCGAGGCGTTTCTGGCAATAACGGTCGCGTGACAATACAGCCGTCGCGGTCGAGCACTTTCGTTCTGGCAGTAGCAGCGTTCCGCGACGAGCGAACGTGGCTGCGAAAAACGGATCGTCCGCGGGTCGTTATACGACCAGACAAACGTCAGTGAATACCCGATCGCGTCTCGACGGCTGTCGCCGTCGGCGACAGCGTTGTGGGTGCGACCGAGGGATGAACCGTTTTGTCCGGCAGTATTAGTCGTCGCCCGGTTCGGCGGCAGGCGTCTCGGGGCCACGACGGACGTTGCTAATGTTTCTGTACCCCAGCCTGACGAGTGCGAGCGCCAGGACGATGAGCACGAGTCCGATCGCCATCTGGACGACCGAAGAGAGTATCGCCTCGAGCGAGTCCGCACCACCCTGCAGCAGGTTCAGGTACAGGTTCTCGTAGAACACCAGGATCGACAGCCCGAGGATGGTAATTGTCACCATGATCGCCATCGGGACCCCGGTGGAGACGAGCTGTTTGCTGTCGTCCCAGTTTGCCAGCCAGACGGTCGCGGTCAGCAGCGCCAGCGCCGCAAGCAGCTGGTTTGCCCCACCGAAGAGCTGCCAGAGGACGACCCACTGCCCGGAGACAACCAGCACGTACGCGGGAACGACCTGAAGAATCGGGTTCGTGTACCGGCCGCGGAAGAACGACGCGGGATCGGCGCTCAGTCCCGTGTCAGTCCGCCCAGCGGGCGTTCCGACGATCTCTTCCATCATGTATCGACCCAGGCGGACAGCTGTGTCCGTCGAGGTCAGCAGGAAGCTACACAGCACCAGCGCCATGAACACGGCACCAACAGTCTCGGAGACGCCGAGACTCGTCAGGATGATACCGCCGCCTTCGGCGAAGTTCGGCAGCGCAGCACCGATCCCACCCTCGGGATCGGCGAAGCCGGCGACCGCAAGCGTCGAGAGCGCGACGGCCGCGAGGAGCCCTTCGCCGAGCATGCTGCCGTAGCCGATCAGTCGGGCGTCAGTCTCTTTGTCGAGTTGTTTGGCAGTCGTCCCCGAGGAAACCAGCGAGTGGAACCCGCTGATCGTCCCACAGGCGATCGTAATGAACAGCAGCGGGAACAGCGGTGCTAGCCCGGCTTCTTCGACGCCCCAGAAGCCTTCGAACGCGCCGATGGAGCTATCGATGACGAGCGACTGGGACGACGTCCCGAGGAACGTCCCGACGATGATCGCGACGGTCGCGCCGCCGACCCCAGTGTACAGCAGGAACGACGACAGGTAGTCACGCGGCTGGAGCAACACCCACACGGGCAGCGCGCTCGCGATCGCAGCGTAGACCATGACGAAGGGGATCCACGCCGCGGTGTTCCCGCCGAGGGCACCCGCACCGAAAACCCAGTTGCCGGCACCACCGAACAACACGATCGTCCCGGCCGGGTAGTCGCCGGCGAACAACGCCAGCGGATACTGGAGGCCGACCCAGACGGCAGCGAAGACGCCTGCGACGAACAGGATCGTCCCCGGAATGAACGGGCCGTTGAACTGGTAGAGGTAGACACCGAAGACCAGCGCCAGACCGATGTAGAGCAACGATGCCGTGACGACCTGCGGGTACGCGTTGAAGACGATCGCGACGACCAGTGCGAACACCGCGACGACGAGCACGATCGTCAGGAACGCGAACCACAGCAACATGTTCTTGCCGCTCTCGCCGACGTACTCGCCGATCATGTAGCCGATCGACTTCCCCTCGTGGCGAAGACTACCCGACAGCGAGACGAAGTCGTGAACAGCACCCATCAGCGGGTTCCCGATGGCGATCCACAGCAACGCAGGCACCCACCCCCAGATCGCACCGGCCGTAATCGGGCCGACGATCGGTGCCCCACCCGCAATACTCGAGTAGTGATGCCCCAGCAACACCGGTTTTTTCGAGGGGACGTACTCCTGTCCGTCCTCGTATTTGTGTGCCGGTGTTTCCGCCTCCTCGTCGAGTTCGACGAACCGTGTGAGATACCGCGAGTACCCCACATAGCCGGCGGTAAACGTCACCAGTACTGCCGCAATAATCCATATTACTTGTGTCATGGTACCTCTATACAACTGAAGCGGGTCGAATAACCTTAATTGTTGTTTGTTTTTATTTGGGGGCGTTGGCTGTCTGTTTCAAGGTTAAATGATGCATGAATGCCATTATATATGGGAATTTTGTCCGACCGACAGCGGTCGACGTGTTTCGTGCCGCGAATTGCTCATTGCGTGCCAGCCAGCACGAAGGTGATAGCCAGTTGCGTGTGGCGCTACTCGAGAACGGCCGCGAGCGCGTCCATCGTCCGGTCGACGCGGTCGAGACGCGCGTTGTGTCCCATGTGACCGATCCGGAGGACGTCGTCGGAAAGATCGCCAAGACCGGTCGCAAGGACGATATCGTGATCGTCGGCCATCGCTGACTGGACCGCTTGCGCCCGGCCTGGAATCTCGAGTGCCGTCACGGTCGGCGATGGCCGTGCCTCATCGGGGTACAGTGAGAGTCCGAGGTCGGCCGCTCGGTCGCGACAGTGCGCTGCGGCTTCCTCGTGGCGCTCGAAGACGTGCTCGAGTCCTTCCTCGAGCAGCAGATCGGTCGCGGTATCGAGCCCATAGAGGTTCGACACGAGATGCGTGTAGGGGAACCACTCTTCCTCAGCGGCGTCACGCCACGGCTCGAGGTCGGTGTAGAGACTCGGCGTCTCGACGGACTCGATTTTGTCCCACGCGCGGTCGCTGATCGAGCAGACGGTCAGGCCCGGCGGCGCACTGAAACACTTCTGAGAGGCACCGAGACAGACGTCGATTTTGTCGGTTGGGACCGGCGTCCCGCCCAGCGAGGAGACGGCATCGACGACGCTGATGACGTCGTGGTCGTCGAGGACCTCGAGAATCGGTTCGATGTCATTGAGCACGCCCGTCGGCGTCTCGCAGTGGACCATCGTCGCCACGTCGAACGAATCGGCTGCGAGGTGAGATTCAATTGCCTCGAGATCGAGTGGCTCGCGCCACGGCGCGTCACAGACGACCGCCTCGCCGCCGGCCATCTCGACGAAATCAGCGAAGCCCTCGCCATAGAGGCCGTTTGCGATACACAGCACTCGGTCGCCCGGTTCGACCAGCGACGCGATGGCAGCCTCGAGTCCGAGAATGCCCTCGCCGCCGAGGATGGCGATATCGTCGTCGCCGTAGATCCCCTCGAGTTTCTCGAGTAGGTCGCGGTAGAACGCGAAGAACTCGGGTTCGACGTCAGGATTCGGCATTGGCTCGCTCATCCGCTCACGGACGGCCGCCGGGACCTCGGTCGGACCTGGCGTCATGCGGAGTCGATCGTCGCTCATACGGAGGCTACCGCTGTGTTCCGGCATAAAACCACTCGAGACGGTGCTGTGTCGCCCACGGGGCGCTCGACTTGCCGCCGGCAGAGCAATGGCCGAACTGGCCGTGACGGATGCTATTTTAAGCTCCCTGCGCCGATACTCCTGGTTATGACGACACTCGACGGAGAGACGATCATCGTCACCGGCGCGAGCCGGGGACTCGGCGCGTCGATGGCAACCCGGTTCGCTCGCGAGGGGGCGAACGTCGTACTGACCGCTCGCAGTGAAGCCGACCTCGAGGCGGTTGCCGCCGACGTAGCCGACGCAGCTGGCGAGACGCTCGTCGCGCCGGCGGACGTTACCGACGAGGCTGCGGTCCGCGCGGTCGTCGACGCAACGGTCGATAAATACGGCACCGTAACCGGTCTCGTGAACAACGCCGGTATCGGGCTGTTGAACATGTACGGCGAACAGCGCGTGCTTCACGAAGTCGACGCCGACGACTTCCGGCAGATTCTGGCCGTGAACGTGACCGGCGTCTTCCTGTTCTCGAAGTACGTCGTCCCCGAACTGATCGACAACGGACGCGGGACCATCATCAACGTCTCGTCGGGGCTGGGCCGTCGCGGTGCAGCGAAGTGGGGCCCGTACGTCGCCTCGAAGTGGGCACTCGAGGGCATGACCCGAACGCAGGCCGCCGAACTCGAGGAACACGGCATCACGGTCAACGCCGTCGACCCTGGCGGCCGCGTCGAAACCGGTTTCTGGGAGCATCTTCCGGAATCGGAACGAGATGCGATTCTCGAGCCCGACGTGATGAACGACGCGGCCACGCGCTTGCTCGCGCAGGGACCCGACGGCATCACCGGCGAGTCGATGGCCGCTGATGAGTGGGAGCGACGATTGGCGTAACGGGTCCCGTTAGGAGGTAGCGGGTGTCATAGCAGTCTTCGCTGGTGTGGATTACAGGGTCCTCTCTGGTGAATGGCCCGATAAGTGATACTGCTGGACAGAACGACGTGAAGCCGGTCGTACATATGCGGCCGTCACCTATGGGGACGGCCGCGAATTCCCGCCCGGCTTCGTATTGACTGCTGTCCAGTAGTATGAGTATGCGTATTTCATGATGGAAAAGTTACTATAAGTCTAGCAAATGAAAATCACTAGTCGAGAGGTATCCACGTATATGACTGCTACTCGGATCCGTCGCAGGTTTCATACGGGCTGCTGTCCCGATGTCCCGGCGGGACCGCAGGACGGGTCGCCGTTGCACCGGCAATGACTGACAGCAGCCCGTATCAGGATCAGTTCGCTCGAGTTCTTGGTCTCTGGATCGTCTTCACGGGCATTATCGCCACGATGATTCTCAACGCTCTGCTTCCGTTGGAGTTTCTTGGGCCAGTAAGTGGGTTCGCGTACAACTATGTGATTGGGCCGGGACTGCTCCTTCTCGTCGGGTCCGCTGTTGGGTGGGTCTCGACGCGCCCGTGGCGAGCCACTATTGGAACGGCGTTTCTCCTCTGGGGAGCGATGACGCTATTCCTCGGGTGTACCGGTGGCGCATGTCCAATCCCAGAAAATTACGAGCAGTGGCGGAATATCAAATTCGCCATTGACGCAGGAATGGTCGGTCCGACCCTACTCGTTGACTCTCAACCGGGTGCCTGCGCATTCACCTGTCCCTACAGGATCAGATTACTTCCACTCGCTATCGGGTATGGGTCAGTGGCTTTCGCATTGATTGCAGACGAAGAGTACAGCGGGTCTGATTGAAAAACAACGGCGATATTGGCCGAGAGAAGTTCCAGAGTCAGCCGATCAATCCGAAGAACGTCCGGAGAAGTTGAGCCCCCGCCGGGATAACTATCGGCCAACAGTATATCACTCGAGCCACCGTAGGTGAATCGAGTACGAACATGGCTGACTGCGACCGACGGCACGCGACTGACAGCGACCTGTTTGCGGCGCTGTACGATCGGCTGCCGGACCGCTTCTTGATCGGTCCTCATCGCGAGTACCTCGCGACCGATCTCTCCGGACCCGTCCTCGATCTCGGCGCGGGTACCGGTGCGATGATTCCGTACGTCGACGACGTCACCGATGGCAGCCTCGAGTATCACGCGATCGAACCGGACCCGAAGATGCGACGGCGGGCCGCCCGTAAGGCAGAGACAGCCGGCGTGCAGGTACACCTCCGCGACGCACGCGGCGAGTCGTTGCCCTACGCCGACGATAGTTTCGACACTGTGCTCTCGAGTCTGGTCTTCTGTACGATTTCAGGATTTGATACCGCCCTCGATGAAGTCGCCCGTGTCCTGCGGCCGGGCGGGGAGCTGCGCTTTCTCGAGCACGTTCGCAACGACGGCTGGCACGCGCGAATCCAGGACGCGCTGACGCCGCTGTGGTCGCGTGCGGCTGGCGGCTGTCAGTTAAACCGCGAGACGGTCGCACGCTTTGTCGACCACGACGCGTTCGAGGTCCTCGATGTCGAGCGCGCAAACGTAGGGGTGTTTCCAGCGACCCCGATCGTCCGCGGGCGGCTCCGACGGCGACAGCCGCCGAATCGGTCGCTTCTCTCGAGTCTCATGGGAAACTGACTGACAGGGAATCGTGGAATCGTCGTTAAGTCCATTCCTGTGGTAACAGAGCGCATGAAACGGAAGACGCTGGTCGCGATCGACGGCTCCCCGCAGGCCAACGCAGCGCTCGCGTACGCGCTCGAGGAGTTTCCCGAGTCGTCGATCACGGCAGCTCACGTCGTGCAGGTGTCGGAGGGATACTGGACGGCGTTTTCCGATTCGACGACGAAAATGCCGGGCTACGACGATGCAGTGGCACACGGCGAAGAGCTACTGGAAGCGGCTGCACAGACGGCGGCTGAGGAAGACCTCGAGATCGAGACGGTCATCAAAACGGGCAAGCCGTCTCGGGAACTCGTCGAGTACGCCGTCGACGAGGCGTTCGATCAGATCGTTATCGGCAGCCATGGCCGCCATGGCGTCGATCGGGTGATGCTCGGTAGCGTCTCCGAGACGGTCGTTCGCCGCGCGCCGATGACGGTGATCGTCGTTCACGAACAGTAGCGGGTCGGATTCTATTCGGCCAGCGTATGCGACACAAACCCATAGTACGTCACGATCGTAGGATCACGATAGACTATGTTCGACGACAGAGCCGATGCTGGCGAACGACTCGCCGCGGAACTCGAGGCCCGCGACCTCGAGATCGACGTCGTCCTCGGGATTCCACGCGGTGCCTTGCCCGTCGCGCGACCGGTTGCGGACGCACTCGACGCCGAGTTAGACGTCGTCGTCGCGCGCAAGCTGGGAGCCCCGGGGAACCCCGAGCTCGCCCTGGGTGCGGTCGCCAGCGACGGCAGCGTCTGGTACAACGACGACCTGATCGCTCGAGTCGATGTCCCCGAGGAGTATCTCGAGGAGGTCCGGACCGAAGAAGCGGAGAACGCACGCCAAAAGGCGGCTCGGTACCGTGAGACAGAGGGATTACCGGAGCTGGAGGGAAAGCGGGTCGCCGTCGTCGACGACGGCGTCGCGACAGGGGCGACCGCAACCGCCTGCCTCCGACAGGTCCAAGAGAGCGGCGCGGCGTGGGTCGGGCTGGCCGTCCCCGTCGGCTCGCCCCGATCGGTCGACCAACTCGAGCGCGAGACCGACGAGCTGATCGCCTTACAGGCACCAGCGGATTTCCGCGCTGTTGGCCAGTACTACCGGAATTTTGGACAGGTGACCGACGAAGAAGCGATCGCGTATCTCGATCGAGACGGCTGATACTAGCGGCCGGAACGATCGCAGCGGATTGAGTTATTCGATCGGTGTCCGGCGATTCCGCATCTCTGCACCGCAGTTCGGACAGGAATCAGGCGCGGTTGCGTGGACGACGGTTCCACAGTTGAAACACTCATATGTCGATTCCGTCTTCGGGTCGAGTTTGATGTCTTTCATTGGAGAGACGATGGACGGGTTGGCTCTGGTGGTTGACGCATCTAGGAATAATAGGGATATTAGGATGAACCTATCCGTCAGTTATCTAGCGTCGACAGGAGAATGGGGTTCAGTATTCAACCATTGGACAGCGCCGCCGGAACGCCGAGTTCGTCGAAGACGACATCGAAGAGCTTCCGCTGGGCGGTCCGGACGTGCCGGTAGAACGCCGCGGGAGAAATCTCGAGGGCCGCGGCGACGTCTTCGCCGGACTGTTCGCGTGGCGACTCGAAGTAGCCGCCGTAGTAGGCGACCTGAACGACCTCGAGTTGGCGGTCGGTGAGTCGTTCGCGCAGCGTCGACCGGAAACCCCGCGGCGACGTCCGCTCGACGGTCTGTTTCGATCGGAGCTCGGCGTCCGCAAACGTTTTCGAGACGATATCGGCACTCTCCCGGACGTCGGCGGAACGCGGTACGTCGACGACGACTCGCACGCTCGAGGGGGTCGCCTCGACACCTCGTAACACGATACCGTGATCCGCGAGTTGGAAGGCGAAGACGGGCCGTGAGAGCTGCAGCCGGATCGTCCCGCCAGCCTCGTTCCCAGTAGTATCGGGGGTGTCCGCCTCGCTGCCGGCTCCATCTGCGCGTCCGTCGCTGCTGATGACCTGTGCGCGCTCGACGCCGACGAACTCCGCGGCTACAGCCGCGACGGCGTCCGGTGAGGCACCGTCGACTGTCACGAACACCGACGCCCCATCGTCGTGCTGGCGAACACCGCCGTCGAACGAGACGGTACACTCGACCTGCCGGGCGAGTCGGGCGAACAAAAACGTCTCATCGGCCACGTCGAACTCGAGTCGCGTGCTCGCATCCGACAGCAGTGCGTGTTTGCGCTCGACCGCCGCGATCGCGGCGGCGATCGTCTCGCCGAGTTCTGCGAGGACGGCTTGGATCATGTCGTCGAACGCGTCGGGGCGATCCGCGTAGACGGTCAACACACCATACGGGAACTCGTCGTAGGCCAGTGGGACGCTCATCGCGGACTGGTAGCCACAGGTGAGGGCAGTTGACCGCCACGGTTCGTCACGGAGCCCGTCGGCGACGTTCGAGATGACGGTCGCCTCGCGGTCGGTGGCCGTCCTGACGGCCGGCTCGCTCGCGTCCGCAAGCGCAAGCGAGACGGTGTCTACGTACTCCTGGCCGTCGATCGTGTCGCTTTGTGCCCGCGACTCGAGGCGCTCGCCGCCGGCCTCCGGAGCGCCGATCCAAGCAAACGAAAACCGATCGGCGGTCGTGAGCCGGTCACAGACGGCGTGTTCGATCTCCTCGCGGGTTTCTGCCCGGACCAGCGCCTGATCGAGCTCTCTGATGATCTCGTTGATTCGATTGAAGCGTGTGAGCTGTCGGTTCTGCCGCTTGAGTTCACGATCGCGCTCGCGCAGCGTTCGCTCGCGCTCGAGCCGGTCGAGTGCCGCTTCCGCGGTCGCCGCCAGCAGGTCGGTCAGCTCCCGGGAAACGTCGTCGAACGCCCCCGACTCGCGCGATCCCGCCACGAAGACGCCGTGGTCGCCGAGGGGGACGTACGCAGCGCTTCGCAGATCGGTTTCAGGATTCGAGAGTAACGGGGAGTCATGAACGTCTGCGAAGAACCGCGTTTCTCCGTCGACGAAGACCCGACCGGGGATGCTGTCCTCGGATGCCCGGTGGTCGCGAACCGGCCCGTGTAGCCGCTCGATCCCCGACGAGGATGCGGCTGGCCGTAACACGTTCTCGTCGGTGTCGAACAGGTAGGCAGCGCTGGCCTCGAGATCGAGCACGTCCGTCGTGTCGTCGACGACGATATCGGCGATCTCACGGTCGGTTTCGGCGTACAGGAGCTTTCGAGTCGTTCGATGTAACGCCGTCAGCGCCGCTTCGCGGTGCTTGCGTGTCGTGATATCGCGACAGCTATAGAGGATCGTCCCATCCTGGATCGAGACCTCGCGGACGTTGACCAGCAGCGTGTGCTCGCGGCCCGCCTTGTCGGTTGCCGTACACTCGATGTTGGTCAAGACACCGGTCTCCGCGAGCTCTTCGCGATCGAAGAGGTCTGAGCCGAGCAGTTCGTCGATCGTCCCCATCTCGTAGATCTCGTCGTCGGTGTAGCCGAAGATGAAGTGGACGTTCGGACAGACGTAAGTGAACGCCCCATCGTCGTCCGTGATGAGGACGGTGTCGGTCATGTTGTTGAGCGTCACCCGATGGAGTTCCTCGGATTCACGGAGTTCTTGCTCGAGGCGGGCGCGTTCGGTGACGTCGGTTGCCCGTGCGAGCAGTGAGACGACGGTGCCCGACTCGTCGTAAACCGGACGGACGGTTACCTCGAACGTGGTGGGCGCATCGATCGCGTCGACTCCGCCGCGGTCGGAGGTCTCCGCGGCGTCGGCACGATGGCGTGTCAGTTCGCGGTGGGCGACTGTGCCGGCTGCCGCCTGTTCGATCGCGTCCTCGATCGCAGTCCCACCGTCTCCGATCGACTGCCACCAGGGAAGGGCCGACAACTGCCGGCCGCGAACGTCACCCGCAGTCGCGTCGATCGCCGCAAGCGCGGGGTCATTGGCCTGCCGAACGGCACCATCTGGCTCGAGCACCCACGCATACGTCTCCGAATCCTCGAAGATCGCGTCGAACTGACGGGCGCGGTCTCGCAGTCGACGGCGCTCGTGTCCGTCCGCGAGCGCTTGCTCGATGGCCGCCTGGCAGTCCGCGGCTGCCGGATCGGTCGCACTCGCGCGAGGAACGTACGCCGAGACGTCCGCCGCGATTGCCACGCTGGCCAGCGTTTCGTCACCGTCGGCCGGCGCGAGCACGATCGGGAACTCGAGATCGCGCTCGCGCACCCGCTTGCAGAGTTCGAGCCCTGTCTCACCGTCGGCAAGCGACTGTGCAGTCAGCAGACAATCGATAGACTCGGTCTCGAGTCGCTCGAGTGCTCCGTCGACGGTCGAGACGGCAGTCACTGCGCGTGTCTCGTCTGCAAGCGCACGCGAGAGAACGCGATTCGAGTCGGATGGCTCGGCAACGAGGAGGCGAGTGTCGTCGAGCGTCCGTGCAGAAGCCATTCGTTACGAATAGGGGCTCCCGCGGCTACAAAGCATCGCTCGAGGCAAGCGATTGCTGCCACTCGGAACGCGATTGGAAAAGCGTGGCCCTGGCCCAGTGACCGCAGAGCCGAGGTGTGGGAGGAACTGACTGTGGTCCCTCTTCCCAGTTGTGACCGAAGCGGTTACCGATAGTCGTCCAGGGTTACGGCCCCGTCCGTGGACATCGCAACCCAAGCGTCGTCTCGAGCGATATCGGCGATGACGAGGTGTGATCGACCATCGATCTCGTCGATCGCTGCTACGATGTCGCTCGACGTGTCCACCTGCCGTCCAGCCGACGTCGCTTCGGGTGTCATTATTCGATCGTATACCGACAGCAGTGATGAACGTTCCGAAACTCACTCGATCGATGGTTGAATATCGGAGAAATTTCCTTCATTTCGTATAAATCGAGATGTTATAACCAGTAGCAAGTAACAGCCGGAACTGTTATGTACCCGGTGCGGTCGCGTCTGCGACAACCGACTGGACGTGCCCGACCACACCGCTTTTCAGTCTAACGTGTGGCCCGTCAGGATCCTCACCGTAGACCACCGCGATCTCGCCGATAAGCGGTTCGGTATCCTCGGCGTGTGGATGATCGTCGTCCTGTACGAGTTCGACGGTGAGTCCTCGTTGCAGGTCGTCGGCGCGTGGACGGTCGGTAGCCATAGTCGAGTCTGCAGCGAGACGCTTAAAAAGCACACTGCCTGCAATAGCGATGATCGTCTCATTCGGACTCCTGTCAGTCAGTGCCGGCCGGCCGCGACCGTCCTGTGGGTGTCCCGGGACAGCGGGACAGCAGTCCGTCTCACGCCTCGTCGAACTCGAGGGCGACGGAGTTGATGCAGTAGCGTTTGCCGGTCGGGTCGGGGCCGTCGTCGAAGACGTGGCCGAGGTGGCCGCCACAGGAGGCACACAGGACCTCGGTGCGGCGCATCCCGTGGCTGGTGTCGAGTCGCATTTCGATCCGGTCGTCGTCGGTGTCGTAGAAACTGGGCCAGCCACAACCCGACTTGAACTTCGTCTCGGAGTCGAACAGTTCGGCCCCACAACCGGCACAGACGTACGTCCCGTCGTCGGTATGGTCGACGTACTCGCCGCTGAACGGCGGTTCGGTGCCCGCCTCGCGGAGAATCCGATACTCCTCATCGCTCAGCCGGCTGCGCCACTCCTCGTCGCTCGTCGCGTGGTCTCCCTCGTTGCTCATAGGCAGTGATAGGGTCGAAAGGCTCAAGAGTCTGTCTCCGGCTCGACCGCTGTTCGTCTTCAGCGCGACTCGAGCCACCCGACGGCGTCCGGTTACCGGCTGGTGATGATATCCGTACTCCCGCAGTTCGGACACTGTGTCATGCGGCCCAGTTTGGGGACCTCGATTCGCCGCCATGCGTCGTCCCCGCCGGGCGCTTCGAACCCACAATTTCGGCACCGTGACCGTTCGTGTGCTGAAAGTTCGCTTGCCATGTTCCGACATATGTCGGAGGGTGCCATAGTTGTTGGTTCACTGAACAATGACTTTCAACGATTCCGATGAGTCGGACGACCGATAGCAGCTGCGGACTGACTGTCGGACACCGGTCTGTGAGTACTCGCGCGTCCGATCGGTGTGAGCCGTGCCGTGTGTCCGACAGTATGACAGGGGGATGGAACGTGGACGGCGCTACTGGGAGAGGGCTCCGACGACACTCGTCACCGAAGCACCCATCCGTTCGCGTGGATCGATCGGAGATCGCCTCGTCGGTTCGGCCACCGCCGTCGAGCGCCCGTTGTCGGATAGGTCCGTTGGGTTAGGACCCATCCGGGTCCAACGCTCGCGTCGTCTCCGGGAACTGTCTCCCATGGTACCCGATCTCCGTCGGAAGTGTCCACAAACAGTTATAAAAGCATTGTCGAACATTTCAATTACCTATTATTTCCTGCTGGCCCGGTCTCCCCGTCAGCCCCTGGGATTTACTCGCAACGGACTATCTACCGGACTGATCTGTCGCTGTGGATTCCAGTTGGGTTAAGGGTACGCCAGCCGAATCGAAAGTAAATGGGTTCCGGACACGAACTCGCCGCAACGGCGCTCGACACGCTCCCGATTACCGTCGCGATCATCGACGACGAGGGAGAAATTCAGTTCACGAACCAGTCCTGGAGCGAGTTCGAGAGCGCGGAGCGCGACGACGAACACATCGGCTCAAACTACCTCGCAGCTGCCGTGACGGCAGACGACGAGTACGCCCAGCAGGCAGTCGACGGGATCGAGGCCGTGCTCGCCGGCGATCGCGACTCGTTTTCGATGGAGTATCCCTGTCACTCCCCCGATGAAAAGCGCTGGTTCCTGATGCGTGTCACCCGGTTTCCCCACGACGGCCAGCGGTTGGCATCGCTCGTCCATCTCGAGATCACCGAGCGAAAGCTGGCCGAACTCGCCGCCGAAGCAAACGCCGAGCAGGTCCAGAAAGAACGGCAGGCCCTCGAGCACGTCCTCGAGCGCGTCGACGGCCTCGTCCGGACAGTCACCGACGCGGCCGTCGGCGCGGAGACACGAACCGAGATCGAACACGACGTCTGTCGGCGACTCGCCGCGACCGACCCCTACGTGCTCGCCTGGATCGGCCGCGTCGACGTGACGAACCGCCGGCTCTCGCCCCGTGAGTGGGCCAGCGACGACGACGTTCCCCTCGAGGACGACAATCTCGTCCTCGATGCCGACGGCGCACATCCCGCCGTTCAGGCGCTCGAACGTGACGATGCACAGGTGATCGCGGACGTCACAGCACACGACGCTGCCGATCGGTTGTGGCCGAGGGGGGCCGGCGACTACTTCCAGTCGGTCGCCGCCCTGCCGCTGACGTACGGTGACGTCACCTACGGCGTGCTGGTCGTGTTCGCCGACGAGCCCGACGCCTTCGACGAGCGGGAACTGCTCGTCCTCGACTCGCTGTCCGGAACGGTCGCGACCGCGATGAACGCACTCGAGGTCAGACGAATGCTGACGACCGAGGCCGTCATCGCCGTCGACGTCGCGATCGAAGACCCCTCGCTGTTCGTCACAGCGCTGTCGGCGACGTTCGACGCCACGGTCAGCTACCGCGGCCTGACCGAAGCCGACGACGGCACGCCGCTGGTCGTCCTCCACGTCGATCGGACGCTCGAGGACGACGCAGTCGACGAGACTGGAATCGCACACGACGTGACGATCCTCTCGACGACCGACGACGGGACGCTCCTCGAGGTTGCCACCACGGACGGGCTCGTGACGGCACTAAGCGAGCACGGCGCGGTGATTCGCAAACTGATCGTGACTGACGGTGTCGCCGACCTGGCGGTCGACCTTCCGGATGGGCGCTCCGCGCGGTCGGCCTATGACCTGCTCGAGCGACGGTACGATCGGGTCGAACTCCTGAGCTACTACGAGCGGGACGAGCCCGCTCAGACGCCACACGACGTAACGGCGCGCCTCGAGTCGTCCCTGACCGACCGGCAACTGATGGCGCTGCGCAAGGCCTACTACGCGAACTACTTCGAGTGGCCCCGCGACATCTCGGGAGAAGAACTGGCCGAGTCAATGGACATCTCCCGGTCGACGTTCCACCAGCATCTGCGGGCCGCTCAGCGGAAAGTCCTCGCCGAACTGTTCGATTGATCTCCTCGACACCTATCAAGTTTCGTTTTAGTATACATAGTGAGGGACTGATCCTTTATACGTACATGTCGTAGCGTATACATCCGAACGCTATCGGCCAGGGTCAGCGAGGCAGAGGATGCAACAGGAACACATCGACGCAGGCAAGGCGATACAGAAACGAACCGGGAAAACGTTCTATCTCGCGACGCGGTTTCTCCCCGAACGCGTGCGACACGCCACACACGTCCTCTATGCGTTCTTTCGGATCGCTGATGAGGTCGTCGACGACGCCGACGGCGTCCCCCCCGCCGAGCAACGCGCCCGACTCGAGGAACTTCGCGCAGAGGCCCTCGGCGAGCGCACGCCCGACGATCCCGTCCTCGAGGCCTTCCAAGAGCTCCGGACGAGATACGGCATCACCGACGACGAGGTCACCGAGTTCATCGACGCGATGGCGACCGACATCGACACCGACCGCTACGAGACCTACGCCGACCTCGAGTCCTACATGCGGGGGTCGGCTGCGGCCGTCGGCGTGATGATGACCGCGATCATGGAGCCCGACAACGAGGCAACCGCACTGCCACACGCGATCAAACTCGGCGAAGCCTTCCAGATGACGAACTTCCTGCGAGACGTCCGTGAGGACGTCCTCGATCGGGACCGCATCTACATCCCACAGGAGACGCTTCGGGAACACGGCGTCGATCCGGCAGAGATCGAGCGCCTCGAGTTCGACGAGTCGTTTGCGTCGGCGATGGCCGCCGAACTCCAGCGAACCGAAGACCTCTACCGCGAGGGCGTCGCCGGCATCCGCTACCTTCCCGAAGACTGTCAGCTCCCGGTCTTGCTGGCGGCGGTCCTCTATGCGGAACATCACAGTCTCATCCGGGCACAGGGATACGACGTGCTCACGGAAGAACCGTCGTTGTCGACGACGCGAAAGCTGTGGTGTCTCGCGAAGACGCGCTGGCACTGGCACTGGAATCGCGATCCAGAGGCCGTGTTCCAGCGAGTGTCGGCGATCCCCTCGAGAGAACCGGAGCACCACGGCCCCGAACACGGGGACAGCGTTCCGACCCGCTAGTCGGCTCATCAAACCCCCTCGATATGGTGGCCCTCGTTTCGTTGTGCCGGATGATGTCCAGCCCCATATGTCCGTCGCGCAGAACTCCGAGTTCATAGAGGAGGAACGACAGATGGCACGAACGATCGCGATCAGTCTCGGCGCTGTCTCTTATACACATCTCTGATG
>NZ_AOIT01000056.1 GCF_000337475.1 Natrinema limicola JCM 13563
GCCATCAGAGATGTGTATAAGAGACAGGCCGTGAGGAGGTGGTCCTCGAGTTGCTCGCCGGCGGCCGGCGATTCGCGACAGACCGGACATTCGACCGGTGCCTTCTGAGCCATGCTAGCAGTTAGCTACTGATGAGCAAAAGACTCCTGCTGGAACTCGCAGACGGACACCTCTCAATCTCGAGTCCACACCAGCCTCGCCGTGCGGGTGTCCCGAAGCCAGTGATACAATCTGGCTCAATATCGCTCTCGAGAGCCCGCTCGGTCAGTTCCTGTCACCGGAACGCACGGCTGAGGGTATCGAGAGGTCGTAGCGCTCGGTCCGAAGGAGGACGAGACAGAACAGCCCGGCGACGCCGGCGGCCAGCCACTGCCCGTACAGCGCGTTGATCGTTCCCCAGAGGAGCACGAAACTCACTAGATCGTCCAGCGCGAACTCGCAGGTTCGGACGCGCTCGCGGACGGCCGCCCGATCGAACGCGAGGTCGACGAGGACGACAGCGATGGCTCCCGAGAGGAGCCACCCCCAGTAGTTCGACGCTGGGACGCCGTAGTAGCCGCCGGGCGGGACGTACGACCAGAAGCCGATGGCGACGGCCGCAGGGTCGAGCACCAGGTCGATCGCGAGGACGGCAGTGATCGCCGAGAAGGCCCGCGGGATGAGCCGGCCGGCCCGCGCGCCGAGGGCCAACAGGGTAAGCAGATAGGCGTTGAGAACCAGCGGGACGAAAAACAGCGGCAGGGCAAGCGGCACGTCCCCGCCCAGCATCGGCCCGAGTCGAATTCCATACTCGAAGGTCCCATAGGGCCAGCCCGTCTGTATGCCGACGAGTTCGATCGCGTACGTATACGCCGTCAGAACCACGAGCGGGACGAGCGCCCGGCGGTCGAGTTCGGGAAGCAAGGCCACCACCAGCGGCGAGCGCATCACCAGCGTCCCAAACAGGATCAACAGTGGGTTGTATGACAGCAGCGGTGGCAAGAGCCCCTCCGCACTCGCGACCAGCGTCACCGCGCCGATGACCGGAAAGACGACTGCGATGGTAAACCGGTTCTCGCGGATGAGTGCCTCGAGGCGTCGCTGCACGACGGCTCGCGTCGACTCGTCGGCGGTGCTGTCGTGGACCGACGGTGTTCGGTTAGTGTTTGTATCCGTCCCGGTACTCGAGGCCGACGTCTTCGACTCGCCGCTATCCATGGAGCACCTCCCAGAGCCCGCCCATCGTCAGCACGGCACCGACGACGGTGTTGATTGCCGGGAACCACCAGTACGCTCGGTCGACGGCAACGCTCGCGGTGGCGATCGCGGCGACGAGCGCCGGGTAGACGAGCATGAGCGCGCCCAACCGAACGTCGAGGGCTCCGAACGCGGCCGCGCCGGCGAGCCAGCAGACGCCACAGTAGACGTACGTGCGACGCGTACCTAACACCGTCGCGGTCGTCCGGATCCCCATCTCGCGGTCTGGTTCGATGTCGGGGATCGCCGAAAAGGTATGCATCCCCATCGCCCACAGCCAGCCGCCGACGACGGCGAGAGCGGGTGGCTGAGTGCTGGCGACGGCGGCGTAGGAAGCCGCGCCCGGCGTGATATAGAGGCCGTTCGAGAGCGAGTCCACGAACGGGGTCGTCTTGAACCGCGCCGGCGGAGCGCTGTAGGCCGCCCCGAGGACGAGAAAGGCGACCAGCCAGGGGATCGCGGCGGTCGAGAGCAGTGGAACGAATAGCAGCGGCAAGGCTGCACAGAGTCCGACGACGGCGGGGACGTATCCCTGGCCGCGATAGCGTGCCTCGCGGTCGTCCTTTTTCGGGTTCGCCGTATCGATCTCCTGATCATAGATGTCGTTGATCCCGTAGAGAAAGACGTTCGCGGGCAGGAGGAAGTACCCGAACAGGGTGACTGGAGCGGGGGCGAACAGGTCACTGACAGTGTTTGCGGCGTAGACTGCGCCTACCAGCACCGGCCCCGCCAGATACAGCCAGAATCGCGGCCGCGAGAGGACCAGCAGGTACGAGAGGTGTGCGCCGATGCCACCGTCGGTCACCCGCGAGTTCGAACTCATCCGTGGTCTCTCTATCTCACGTCTCCAGTGTGTCTATCGCGAGCGTGCGATCGTCCATTCCGGTTGTCGGCCGTTGGCCCCATCACGGCTCGAGTCCGCCGCCGTGGTCTGCAAGCACTTTCTCGGCGGTCAGATCGCCGCTGATGAGACACATCGGGACGCCGATCCCAGGTGTGGTATCGCCCCCCACGAAGTAGAGTCCGTCGACTTCCTTCGAGCGGTGAGGCGGTCTGAACAGCGAGGTCTGTCGGAGCGTGTGTGCCAGTCCGAGCGCCGTCCCCTCGTGGCTGTTGTACCGGTTCGCGAAGTCCTCGATACAGAACCGCTCCTCGAGGATGATCCGGTCGCGCAGGTCGGTCCCGGTGTTCGTGGCGATATCTTCGAGGATCATGTTACGGTACTTGTCGCGGATCTCGGGCGTGTCCTCGAGGCCGGGCGCGATCGGCACGAGGACGAACAGGGCGCTGTGGCCCTCGGGGGCGACGGTGTCGTCGGTCTCGGACGTGACACACAGGTAGTAGGCGGGATCGTCGGGCCAGCGTGGGTCATCGAAGATGTGCTCGAAGTGTTGGTCCCACTCGGTCGGCAACACGAGGGTATGGTGGGCCAACTCGTCGACGTCACCCTCGACGCCCAGATAGAGCAAGAACGCCGAGGGGGCGTAGGTTCGTTTCTCCCAGTAGTCAGCGTCGTAGCCGCGGCGTTCGGGCGTGAGCAGGTTCTGCTCGGTGTGGGCGTAGTCGGTGTTGCTCACGACTAGATCCGAGCGGACGGGACCGTCCGGTGTTTCGACCTCGAACCCACCGGTACGGCCCTTGATCTCGGTTGCCGGCCGGTCGGTGTCGTACTCGACACCGAGCTCGCGGCCGAGTTCAGTGATCCCGTCGACGACCGCGCCGATCCCGCCGTCGGGGTACCAGACACCGAGGTTGAAATCGACGTGGCTCATCAGGTTATACAGGGCTGGCGTGTTCGTCGGCGAGCCGCCAAGAAATACCAGCGTGTACTGCATGATCTGCTGGAGTTTCGGATGGTCGAAGTAGCCCTCGACGTGGCCCTGCATCGACCCGAGCAAGGAGAGGCCACGCGCCTGCCGGGCCACATCGAGGTCGATGTAGTCTCGCAGACGCTCGCGGTCTTCGTAGACGAAGTGTTTCATTCCGACCTCGTAATTTTCCCGGGACTTCTCGAGGTATCGTTCCAAGGCCTCGCCCGCACCCGTCTCGTACTCCTCGAAGAGGGCTTTCGTTCGCTCGAGGTCGGGCGTGATGTCGACCTGATCGCCGTCTTTGAAGAAAATCCGGTAGTGTGGATCGAGATGAGTGAGTTCGTAGTAGTCACTCGGCGTCCGGTCGAAGTCGCCGAAAAACCGCTCGAAGACATCGGGCATCAGATACCACGAGGGTCCCATATCGAACCGAAACCCGTCTTGCTCGAGGCGACTCGCTCGGCCACCCACCTGTTCGTTTTTTTCGATGACGCGCACGTCCGCCCCCGCGTCGGCGAGATAACAAGCCGTCGAGAGCCCACCGATTCCGCCTCCGATCACGACGACCGACACGCCGGCCAGCGATTCCATGCCCGACATAAGTATACGATCAATGTTAAGCGTGTGTCATACATACGTAGGGAATTCGATCCGTTATCGGTGAGGGTGTCGGATCGGGACGTGCCGTTCGTATCGTCAATCATGAATGAACCGACCGGTGTATTCCTGTGCGTTGGCCCCGTAGAGGGCGTATGGATGGACTGACAGCTGTTGTTACTGGCGGGACGCGTGGTATCGGGCGCGCCGTCGCCGACGCGTTCGCGGCCGACGGGGCAACCGTCGTCGTCGGCGCTCGAGACGCTGAGGAAGTCGAGGCAACCGTCGACGCACTCGAGGCGACGGGCGCGACTGCGGACGGGTGCCGAACCGACGTCCGGGACGAGTACGACGTGGAACGGCTGGCCAGAACTGCCTCGCGGGCGGGTGAGACGGGTGGCATCGATATCGTCGTCCCCGCGGCAGGGGTTTATCACGGTGACGCCGGCCACACACCGACCGACGACGAATCGTACGCTGCGTTCGACGATCACTGGCGGACGAACGGCCGCGGGGTGTACGTGACGATCTGCGAGTCGATTCCGCACCTAACTGACGGGGCACGGGTCCTCGTTCCGACGGGGTCGGTCGCCAGCGACGGCACGGCGGGCTATGGTTCCTATGCTATCTCGAAGGCGACGGCGGAGGCGGTCGTTCGCGGGTTCGCCGCCGATACCGAGTACGTCGTGGGCTGTCTGGACCCCGGGGTCGTCGCGACGGAACTCACTGGCGGGCACGGCCGCGATCCGGAGACCGTCGCGCCGATGTTCGTCTGGGCGGCGACCGAGGCCGACCCCGAAGTAGTAGACGGTACCGTCGTCGGATTGGGTGAGTGGAAAAAGGCGACCCGATAAGGGTCATCGCAATGGTCGACGATCTTGGACGTAGATCCTGCCGTCTCAGAACCCGCCGAAGGCCATCAGGAATAGCGCAACGGCGATGATCGCGAACAGGCCGCCGACGCCTTTCTTGATCGTTCCCGTATCCAGCGCGGTCGAGACGTAGGGCGCGATCTGACCGCCCAGTGTCGTCGCGGGGACCGTCCAGACGACCATGTTCCAGGGCGTCGACGCGAGGTCCATCGTATGGCCGCCGGGAACCAGCCCGCCGCCGAAGACGTGGACGACCGATGCCAGCACGGCCGTCGTCGCGACGACGATGTGATTAGTCCCGATCGCGACGCGGACGGGCACCTCAGTCCGGAGCATCGAGATGATGCCGAGTTCACCGATCCCGAAGCCGGCCAGTCCCTGGAAGACGCCGCCGACACTGTAGTTGGCAAAGCGCTCGAGATATCCCGAGCGAGAGTATCGGTAGTCGTTGCCGTCACGATCGATGCGGGTAACGATGCCACCCTCGTTCGTTTCGACGCCCGCCGGGCCGAGTTTGGAGGCATCGTTCGGGAGGTCGCCAGTGGTGCCGCCGTCGGCTGCGACCGCTTCGCCGCCGGAGCCACCACCCGGCTCCTCGTGGCCGAGGTCAGCTTTGAAGAGCAGGAACGCCGCCGCGAGCAGTGCGAGCCCGAGTAACGCGTGGAACAGCGGTTCGGGGATGACAAACGAGAGCAGCGCCCCGCCAACGACGAACGGAATCCCGCCGAGGACGAGCGCCGTGCCGAGTCGCCGGTCGACCAGTCCATACTGGATAAAGGCGAGCGCGGAACTCGAGAGGCCAAAGGACTCGCTGATGAGGCCGATCTTCACCAGCGTATTCGGTTCCAAGGGATACGCAACCAGTGGGAAGACGAAGATGAGGAACGGGACGAACAGTGCAGAGCCACTGATCCCGACAGTGTTAACGATCGTCGCGCCGGTGGCGAACGCGATGAACAGCCACCAGTACTCGAGCCAGTAGCCGGTGCCGGCATCTGCTGGCGTCGGCGCGAAGAAGTAAACGCCGACGATGAACGCCAGTGGTGCGAGGAACACGAACACGTGCTGATACTTCAGGAACGCCTTCTGAATCCGCGAAACCGATGATGAGGCTGTCATTGAGCCGTGAACGCTGCGTTTGGAAGGGTGAAATAAGAGTATTTTCGTCTCGCCTCTCCTTGTGAACTATTCATATGGTGGCAGGGGACGATTCCACGTCGATTGGCTCGGAAATACCGGCACGTGCCGGACCACGCATTGGATTGATTGATACGGTCTGCTGTAACGATGTACCGGTGCAACCGCAGTGCGGGTCGCGGTTGCACCGGAAATGACTGACAGTAGTCCGTATAACACGGCGAAAAATTCCCTCAATGTTTATTACGCCACCCATGCTATTTCCTCTCACAGTGAGTTTTCCAGAAGGGCCCCGCAAACCGGGTGAGCAGTCTGCGATAGATGACGACGCTGACGCAGTCGACCACGCCCCGACGGACGGACTCATCCCGACCGTACTCGAGGCGCTTCGGACACACAGCGAGACGTGGGCAGCCCGCTACGTCGAGATGCGTCTCGACGCGCGCCTCGGCAGTCGGGAGTAACGACCGCGCACAGTTTTCGGACCGCGTTCGTGACTGTCGGTTCGATCGCTACCAACGGTTATGCGTTTCTGTGCCGTATGGTACCATGGTGATCGAAGATGCAAACAGTCGCAACGAAAGTAGTTACCTGCCCGCACTGCGGGGACGAAGCGAGCGTTTCGCTCCCCAGTGAGGAGACGGATTTGCAAGTACGGCACTCGATCGCAGCGTTCGGTGAATATACGACAATCACGTGCTCGAACGGCCATACCTACTGGGTATACTTCTGTTAGTCCTCGAGCGCGTCGAGCGGCCATTTTCCAGCCCTCACAGTTGGGGATCGAACTGTGCGAGCGAGCGCAGTCGCTCCGGGTGATCGATCACGACGCAGAAATCTAGTAGTGAACGAAGCCGCTACCGAGGTTCAATCGATATGGCCTTCGCGACGCAGTTGATCTGCGTCTTGGCCGGTGTAGCGCCACTCGATGGTGGCTTTTTCGTCTTGCCAATCCCAGGGCTCGGCGACGACGATGTCGTCTTGCTCGATCCAGGTGCGGTATTTCATGCGCCCGGGAATGCGGCCGAGTCGCTCCTTGCCGTCCTCACAGCGGAGCTGGACGTGGTTGCCACCGAGGTGTTCGGTGACAACGGCGAATACTTCATCGTTGTTGGGCATACGGAGGTTCCGTCGCCCGGAGTCTTCTGTCACAGCTTATCTACGTGGGGCAGACGTTTAAAGGATTGGAGAGTCATGGTATCGTGACTCGCACTGCGGTCGTTCACTTGTCGGAAGAGAGTTTGTCGGCGTTCCGGGCCTGTTCAGTGCGTCGATCAGCTTGTGCCATCCGGTTTTGTGCCGCGTTCGAGAGGGGCTCCGACAAGTCACTACGTGCCTCAGTGAGACGCTGCTCGACCCGCTGGAGGCGCTCAGTAACGGTGGTAAGCTGCTTGTCGGCAGTGTCTCGCTCGCTATCGCGTGCCCGCTCGGCAGCCCTTCGTGCGGCCTCGACGACGGCTGCGAGGGCGCGCTCGAGTCCGGTGACCGCGTTCGACGATCCGCCGCCGCGATCAGCATCGTCGTCATCGCTAACCGCCGCAATCTCTGCGCGCGTCTCGTCGGCGATATCGGCCACGAACGTCGCAAGCGATGCTTTGCCAGTCTCGGGGCGCTCGATGCGGACCGTCGACTCGCCCCCGGGAGTCGGGTTGACCCGGTACGCGCCGATGGCATCGTCACTGTCTCGAACTTCGGTCGTGTAGGCCCCGCCGGTGTGGACGTAGACAGCGTCGGTTTCGTCTACCGGCGACTCGTATAGCCGGCCGGCGAAATCGTCTTCGAGCGCGACCGCCGAAAGATCGGTCGCAGCTTTCTCACCGCCGATCTCGAGTTTCGTCGCGCGATCATGGGCGACCAGCGGAATCTCGCCGCCGACACCGGCCGCAGTCGGTGTGCCGTCGTCTGCAACGGCGACGTGTTCGCTGTGTGGCGCGCGGCCCGCACTGTTGACCGTCAATCGGTGTTCGCCGGCCGGAACGTCCTGGACGACTGCGACGCCACCGAACGTCGGGACGGCCTCGGGGTCGCTCTCCAGCAGGACGACCGACTCGACGGCCGTCTCCGTCGTGGTCAGCCCCTCGTTCTCCGGCGCGTCGTCGGTCGTGACCGCCTCCGTGACGCGAGCGATCACGCTGTGTATCGGGGCCGCCTCGCCGATCGCGTCGTAGCGGTCGGCCAGTGCCGTCCGGTGGTTGGGAACGGAGATGTCGGCCGCCGGATTGTCGTAGCGGGGCTGGCTCCACGGCACACCAGTCGTCGTGATATGACCAGCAACGGCGTCCTCGACCACGTCGGGGACGGCGAACTCGAAGCTCAGCTGTGGCCCGGTGAAGGCCGCGATCTGTTCGAGGTCGCTGCTCGGAACCAGGTCGTATTCGATGTCGGCATCGGCATCGCGCTCGCGGTGCCGGAAGACGAGTCCCGTCTCGCGCGTCGGCAGGCCCGTCGGCGGCGACGTCAGCGCGTCGTACGACCGGACCGTCAGATCGTCGTTGATCAGCGACTCGCGGGTCACGGACGGCAAACGTTCGTGCTCGTAGATCGGGACGCCCTCGTACTCCGGGACGAGGTAGGGGAGCCGTGACCCCTCGTCTCGCGGCAGCCCGTACGCGAGCGGGATCTCGAGGTCCGCGAGGTCCTCGATACCCTCGAGCGCCGTATTCGTGATGTCCGCCAGCAGATCCTCGATGGCGACCCGCTGGAAGCCATCAGGGACGTCGTTGACCGAGAGCGCACTCGAGTGTGAGCCGAGTTCCGAGAGGATACGCGGCACCAGGTCCGGGTCCGGGTCCAGGAACTCGTTGTTCGGCACCTTCCGCGAGTGGGAACTGGCGACATACAGTTGCGGCTCATCGGTCTCCGTGTCGACGAAGACGTGCAACACTTCCCAGTCGTGCCAGTGGAAGTTGGTCGTGAACTGGTCGAACGCCGAGTAGAACCAGAACTGGACCACGGCGAGTGGCGACTGCTCGTACTCGATGGCGTTGTAGAACACCGTCGGCTTCGGTGGCTCTCCGTCGCTGTATCGCTCGTGGTACCCGTCGAGGGCATCGAACCCGGTGACGACGGTCTCGCCGTTTCGCTCGCTGGTGTAGGGCCGTGGGTCCGTCGGAAACCACGGCTCGTTCGCGTCGAAGTACACCGTTGGGGCGAACTCCGTCGCCAGTTCTCGAGCAGCGTCACCGTCCAGTCGACTCGTCTGGCCATCGGTCTCACGCTCGAACGCCGAACAGCCAGCCAGCGCGGACCCACCGATGCCGGCAAGTGTGCCGAGGACAGTCCGGCGATCTACGCTGAACTCGAGGTCGTCGGTCACGAGGGATCACGACCTCTCTGAGGCCCAGCGGTCGATGCATGCACGACAATACCTGTGCCAGCCATACCGCTGCGTGGTACTATTTTCTCAAGAACCTTCTGTACTGACCGTTCACAAAACTCACAGTTCGCGGTCCGAATCGGGGTTCTCGAGGTCCCAGAGCAGTTCAGGCAAGAACGCCTCGAGATTGTCGATAACTCGCCGCTCGCTGACGTTTAAGCCCTCACAGTGGTCGTGGGCCGAGTCCCGGATGTCGACGTGGAGGTCGCCGTCCTCGAGCCAGACACCGAGCGGAAAGACCGAACACCGGGTCGGTTTCCAGTCTTCCTCGAGATGGAGTGTACAGAGGCCGTCCTCGCGGAGAAAGGCACAGGCCGAGCCGTCCTCGGCGACGTGGTCGTCGCGGTCTTTGCCCTCGCGGGTGACGAACTTCTCGCCGCGGAACTCCGTCGTGGTCTCGGCGAGGTTGGCTCGCTGGGCTAGCTCGAGGAGGTCCCGGTCGTACAGCAACACGCCGTGGTGACAACACCACGTGCAGTCGTCGACACACTCGAAGGTGAGATCAGGGTCGAACTCGACGACGGCCTCGCGGCCGGGGTAGACTTCGACGCGTCGCGGGGCGTCAGCGCTCACGTGTCGTGGGAAGGTGGTCGTCGCCAAGTGCCTTTCTACCCGTCGGTTTGGGTTGGTGCTGGCGGGTTCGTTATCGAACGAATCGCCCAGTCTCGCTATCCGATCCACCAGCCGGTCAGTACAGGAGACGCACTCAACGTTTCTGGAGAACTATCGTAGCCACTGACAGTCAGTGCATGCCTGATCGCACGAGGGCTGTGCGATCAATGTGTAACCAGTTTCAGTTGTTACGATACTGCTCACTCTTCAGTTCGGACCATCCTATTCCATTGTGGCAACCGCTTGCTGTTTGCGAGAATGGCTGTCAACAGGTATGCACTGATTGGGAGAAGGAGACCGAGTCCGGCGAGATAGGTCAGGTCAATTTCTCCGGGATTCCCAGAGAAAACGCCTGTATATTGAACGACAGCAATCGTCGCGAGGACCGTTGCTACGAATTTGAGATGCTCTCTGAGGGAGGAGAGGGTACCTTCATACAACCATTGAGGAGGCTTCATACTATAAACAGAAGCTAGTTGACGGTAGACCATACTCGGCTTGTACTTGCCCCCGAGGGCACCAGACTGATCACCCACAGAAGATTTCAACAGCCCTCACTCAACGGAGTGCGCAAAACAGCGGTGCTGATTTCACACCAGTTTCCCGATGCCGTAGTACAGAACCGGTGTTACGACGACAGTGAACAGCAATCCAACGAGAACCGGCAACGTCCCCGTTGGATCTGGACTGACTACGAATCCGATACCGAAACCAAGATAGAAACTGATACCGATTGACCCGATTCCTCGAACAATGTCGCGCATACTTACATCTATTTGTATATAACAAGTAAATGTTTTTCTAGTATATGACAAAGACGTCCAGAGCAGCCGAGCCGCTACGACCGAACCGTCTCGCCCTCGAGCGCCAGCCGTTCGCGCTCGCTCGAGTCGACGACGGTATTCCGGAGCGTACCGACGCCCTCGTAGGTTATCTCGACTGTGTCGCCGGGTTCGACGAGGCCAGGGTTGGCGGGACTGCCGAACGAAACCACGTCGCCGGGGCGGAAGGTGACGCGTTGCGAGAGATGCGAGATGATCTCGTAGGGATCGAACAACATTAGTTCGGTGTTGGCCTCCTGGCGGCGCTCGCCGGCGACGTCGGTGTACATGTCGATCCCGGTCGGATCGACGGCGGTTTCGATCCATGGGCCGAGCGGGCCAGAGGCATCGAAGGCCTTGCGGGGCGTGCGCCCGCCCTGGTCGAGCGCGTCCATGTCGTTCATGATCGTGTAGCCGCGGACGACCTCCGGGACCTCGTCTTCGGAGAGATCACGGCAGGGTTCGTCGATCACGGCTGCGAGCTCGCCGGCGTAGGTCACCTTGTCACTGAACGACGGATACGGAATCGGGTCTTCGTGACCGACGAGCGATGCCGGCGGTTTGATGAAGAAGTCGGGTTCGTCGGGCCGTTCGTACTCCATCTGGTCGATCGTCGCCGCGAAGTTTCGCCCGACACAGTACAGCGCCGAGGGTTCGCAGGGTGGGAGGAAATCCGCGTCCGTTCCGACCTCGTAAACGCCGTCGTCCGTGTGTACGACGCCGTCCTCGTATCGTCCGGCGACCGGTCCATCGTCCGTCGCGATCCGCGCGAGTTTCATTATCGGCGCTCTCGAGTCCGGAGAATTAGTGATACCGGTTTGGCCTTGGCTCGAGCTTACCCGAGCGTCTTGACCGCGACGCGGTGGGGGCCGTCGGGGGTCTCGAGCGTGACGCTGTCGACGACCGCCTCGCGGGCGCGCTGTTGCCACTCCGCGACGGCCTCGGCGTGGCGCTCGCGGATCTCGTCGGCCGTGTCCGGGTCGGCGTCCGCGTCGGCGAGTGCGGACTCGAGGTCGGGATAGTCGGCGACGACGTCGTCTGCGATGAGTTCAGCCGGCGAGACGTGGACTGCACCGGTCAGTTCGGTGTCGTCGACGTGATAGACGTGAATGCGAGCACGCATCCGGCCGTGAAACGGCGGCGTCGCTCGGAGGACGGCCTCGCCGGGGTTTTCCTGACTGTAGACGTAGGCGTCGGCGGCGTCCCCTGGCGACAGCGCAAGCGAGCGGATCGCTGTCGGATCGTCGTCTGCGGCCATTGAACGCTGATATGAATCGTGGCGGTTTAATACTCCGGTTCGACGGCTTCGTCCGCGAGTGGTGGTCGAAAGACCTCCGCACAAGCGTCGGTCGACACGCCGTAGGTTGCGTCGGCGACCGACGCCGGCGGAGTCATCTCAGTGTCCGTGTAGTGCGCGCGAAGCGACGCCCGAACGGCATCCCGGACGCAGGCACGGGTCGCAGCGCCGACCGCGGTCCCGCTGCCCGAAAAGTCGGCCGGCTGGCCTGCCGGGTCGTGGCCGACGACGACCGCGTCCGTGGTCGTCCCCGGAAAGCCGGTTTCGGATAACAGCGTCGCCGCCTTCGCCTCCGCGACGACTGCGATCAGGTTCGCCAGCGCGCCGGGTGCGAGCGCGCGCGTCGTTCCAACGATGACGTTGACCGTGCCGCGGCCGGGCTCGAGTTCTGTCTCGACGGTGTCACCCACGGCCTCATCCGAATCAGTGTCGGCCCCGGGCTCCATGGGCAACGCAGCAGGGTTCGACACCCCGGCAGTCGCGTAGGCCGTAACGGGGCCACAGCGCGCACCACGAGCATCGTCGATGTCGACGCCGGTCAGCAGCGCCGGCCCGGTCGAATCCGCGGCTGTCGGTTCGAATCCCGCACGCTCGAGGCGTTCGTTGACATATGCATCGAGATCGGTTCGCTCCCAGCCCTCGGGGACAGAGACGTTGTAGGCGCAGTCAGCCGTACAGCGACCGCCGTTCCAGCCGGTCGAGAGCCACTCGGTGTCCGGGCGGCTGACCTGCAGGACGCCATCCCGTCGGATCGCGCGGTAGGCTGACTCGGCGTCAGTCATCGTCGTGGGAGTCGACTGTCCCGTTGTCAGCGTCACCCACGCCAAGCGCGCCCAGCAGTCGGTCGTTCGCCGGTCGATCCTTGACCGCGACGCGGATATGCGAATCGAGCGCGCGGAACGTCGTCGCATCTCGGATCGCCACGCCGGCCGCTCGAGCGTCGCCGATCACCGTGGCCACGTCCCGGTCGCCGACGTCACAGAGGAGATAGGGTGCGTCCGAGTCGTGGACAGCGAATCGTTGCTCGAGCGCCTTGCGCAGCCGCTCGCGCTCGCGTTCGACGCGCTCGCGGGTCTCGCGGACGAACTCGTCCTGTCGGAGACAGTGTGTACCGACGCGAGCGGCCGGCGTCCCGAGCGACCACGCACGGCGGGCAGTTGCAAGCGCGTCCCGCCGCTCGCCGCGTGCAACGGCAAAGCCGGCACGGAGTCCCGGCAGGCCGAACAGCTTGGTCAGCGAACGGGCGACAATGACGTGGTCGCGGCCCAGTTCGGCCGCGGACGGTCGGTCGGTGAAGCCGAGAAACGCCTCGTCGACCAGCAGCGTCGTCTCGGCGTCCCCACATCGGTCGACGAGCGTTTCGAGTGCGTCCGGCGCGATCGCGTCACCGGTCGGGTTGTTCGGCGTACAGACCACCGCCAGCGCACACGGCTCGAGCACTGAGGGGCCGAGTTCGTGTAGGTCGTCATAGCGCACGAACCGCGGCGTCGCCCCCTGCAGCCGGACCTCGCGGGCGTACTCGCCGAAACTCGGGTAGGGAACTAGCGCCTCGTCGCCGGGCTCGAGGGTACTTTCCATCGCCAGCCGGATCGCGGCGAGTCCACCGGGCGTCGGGATGACCTGCTCGGGATCGCAGCCGACGAACGACGCTGCCGCGTCCCGATATTCGGGGTAGTCGTCGTCCGGGTAGCGACGGGACTCCTCGAGCGCGGCTGCGTAGACGTCCTCGACGCCCGCGGGCGTTCGGGAGTTGGTGTTGGCCGAGAAGTCCAGGAGCTCGCGGTCTGTCTCGCCACCGTGGGGGACCCGCGAGCCGGTACGGATCGCGTCAGGATTCACTGTCCCTCCGGGCCGTCGGCGTCGGTTTCGATACCGAGGCGGTCACAGACCGTCTCGAGTCGCTCGCGGACCTCGCCCATTCGGCCGTCGGGGACCAGCGAGAGCGCGCCGCCCATCCCGACGCCCTCCTTGGCCTCGCCGGCGCAGTAGCGCTCCATCGCGACGTGGTCGCTCGCGTCGAAGCCGGGATCGGTCACGGTCAGCTCGCAGTCGAGTCGGTCGCAGGTCTCGGCGAGCCGGTCGCCCTGCTCGTCGGCGACGAACGAGGTAGTCGCGACCGACAGGTCCGCGTCGATCCCGGCATGGCGCAACAGGGCTGCGACGGCGACCATCTGCGTGCCGCCGGCCAGCGTCACGTCGGTGCCGGACTCGAGCGCACCAGCAGCGATGCCAGTCACCGTCGGCTGGACCGGGTCGCCGACGGCTTCGATGGCCTCGAGCGGGTCGCCGTCGCAGTCGCCGGCCTCGAGGTTGCTTTCGGCCAGTGCCTCGTCGACGACCTGTCGCTTGCGCTCGATCGGGTTCTCGGGCAGCGACGAGGAGACGCCGCCCGGCTCGCCGAGTGCAGTGAGGACGCCGAGTGCGGTGGTCGTCCCGCCGGGGACCGTTTCGCCGATCATGACCTCGTCGTCCGGCAGGCTCGCGCCGTAGTCGTAGGCGCGGTCGAACGTGGCGTTCGCGTCGGGGACGGCCGCCGGCTCGCGGACGTCGACACCCGGCTGAACGCCGAGGTCGACTGTCGGCGCGGCCGTCGACTTGGCAAGTCCCGCATCGATCACGGACAGGTCGAAGCCGACGACCTCCCGCACCGCGCGGGTCACGGCCGCAGGCGTCGGACAGCCGGTCGGACTCACGGGCGTCACCGGCGACACGGTCGGTTCGCCGTAGATGAGGATTTCGACGTCCGCCGAGGGCGTATGCGCCATCAGCTCGGGGGCGGCCCCGGCAGCACTGATGCCGTCGATCAGCGCCGTCTCGGTCGTTCCAGCGGCGAGCAGGACTCGCATCTAGCGGCCCTCCGCCGACCGAGACAGCCGATCGGCCGCGAGACGAGCGTCTTCGAGCCGGTTCACGTTCACTGCAAGTCGCGCGTCGTAGTGTACGTCGATCATGGATGTGGAATCGGATGCGGTGCCGACGATGTTGACCCCGGTCGGCGCGAGGTGGTCGGCTGACTCGAGTCGGGTATCGATACTGACGCCGAGCCGTCGTTTGAGTGCCACGGGGACGCAGACGGTCCGCGAAGCATCGCTGTCGCCATGTGCTGCGAGTATGCGGTCGACGACTGGACCCTCGAGCAGCGGCAGGTCCGCGGCGACGGTGAGGATCGGCGGGGAGAGGGCGGGTCGCTCGAGTAGGCTCATCAAATCGGCCACGTAGCCCTCGCCGGCCGTCTCGATCGTCGTCACGCCGTCGGCCGACTCGAGGTGTGCCCGCGTCTCCGGTGCGTTCGGCGAGACGGCGGTATAGATCGTCTCGAGTCGGCTGGCTGCAAGGCCCGACAGGACGTGATCGATCATCGGCCTCCCGGCGATCGGATGGAGGGGTTTCTCGTGGGCGCTCTCGAGGCGCGTGCCTTTCCCGCCACACATCACGAGAGCGTCCATGCGATCACCCCCAGATGGATCCCGGCGATGCGGCCGATTTCGTTGGCCGCGCCGAAGATGTCGCCGTTGATCCCGCCGAGCTGGCGGTTCGCCCAGTACCAGGGGAGGCCAACGCCAGCGACGGCCCCACAGAGGGCGACCGCACCAAGCGGTGACCGCGGGACGACAACCGTCGCGACGGCGATCGCTGCGGGCGCGAGGAACGACCTGGCGGTGGCTCCGTCGGTGAACTGCTTACCCATGCCCTCGGTGACTGCGGTACCGAAACAGGCCAGCGCGGCCATCCCGAGTTTGGTCCCGACTTCGGCACCGACCGCGATGGCAATCGCTGCGCGAACAGGGAGACCCGCTAGCCCGAGACCGCCAAGTGCCAGCGCAGCGACGGTGATCGACACCGACAGCAGTGCGCCGACGCCGGTCGTGGTGTCTTTGAGCACCTCACGGCGGCGCTCCTGACCGCCGTGGACGACCAGCGCATCACCCAGATCCGCGACGCCGTCGAGATGGTGGATCCCCACCACGGCGTACACCGCGAGTAGGTAGCCAAGCGCGACCGTCGTCGCTGTAAGTGTCTCCGTCGCGAGCAGCGGAACCGCCGCCAGCACGCCCGAAATGAGGCCAGCGATCGGGAACGCTGCCGGTGTCACCCGGAACGCCTCCCAGTCACCGTCTCGGAAGCCGACCGGAAGCCGTGTGAGAAAGCCGAGTGCCCCGCGGACGGCCCCGAGCCAACGGCCGATCATACTATGTCAGAAACACCTCCACGAGCGGACTCGAGTCGAGTCCCAGCCCCGTCGACACGAACACGACGAAGCCGGCAGCGATGACGATCGAGACGCCAGCCGCCCGGCCGACGAGCGAGACGCCTCGCTCGCCGTCGGCCAGCGTCGGCAGGGCGGCGTCGGGGTTGAGGGTATAGACGCCCGGCTTCTCGAGGCGGATCGCCAGCGCACAGGCGAGCGTCGCCATCGGCCAGCCGGAGTTGGGCGACGGCGGCACCTGTGCCCACGCTCGAGCACGGGCGAGCGAAAGCGGATCGGCCGCAGCGATAGCGATCGCGATCGCCGCGACTCGGGCGGGGAGAAACATCACCAGATCGTCGAGACGCGCGCTCGCGGTGCCGACAGGCTTTGATGGGTAGCCGAGCATCGAATCGAGCGTGTTGACGCCTTTGACCCACGCGGCAATCGCCGCGGCGGCCGGTAGCGAGACCGGTGCGAGAACGGCGAACGGGAGTACCGTCGCGACCAGCCCGTCGGCGAGGTTCTCGGCGGCGCTTTCGACGGCGGCGCTGCGCAGTTCGGCGGCCGAGAGCGTCGACGCGTCCCGGCCGACCAGCCCCCGGACCTGCGTGCGAGCGTCCGCGAGATCGCCGTCGGTGGCCGCGACGACGGTACGGGTCAGCTCGAGCAGCGAGCGGATGCTGATCGTCAGAAAAAGGACGACGGCGGCGACGACGCCGCCGGCCAGCGGATGAACTGCCGTCGCGGCGAGAACGGCTCCACCGGCGACGGCGGCGGGGACGAGCGGGGCGAGCGCGGCGATGCCGACGCCGGCCAGTCGCTGGCCACGCTCGGTCGCGCTCCAGTCCCGGTCGAGCGCGCCGACGAGTCGGCCGAACCACGCCACCGGATGGGCAGCGGTCGGCGGCTCGCCGATCAGGAGATCGAGGCTGACCGCCAGCCCGATGACTGCAAGCGCCGTCAGCACGCCACTGTCACCTCCGGAATACCGACAGTCCGTGCCCGGATGCTCATGACTGCGCTGCCAGCGTCGCCAGTCGCGCCGGCACGTCCGCAAGCGGATCGTCCTCGAGCAACAGCGCCGTTCCCCCAACGCCTTCGATCCCGCCGTCAGCCTGAGGATCGTCACCGACGTGGATCAACTCGTCGGGGGCGACGCCGAGTTCCTCGGCCGTCAGTTCGAAGATTTCGGGGGCAGGCTTGCGCCAGCCACAGCCGACGCTCGTGACGATCGCATCGAAGTCGCCGCGCGCGAAGTCCGAGCGGACGAGCGTCCGGCCGACCAGTTCGGGGACGCTACAGTTCGAACAGATCGCGACCGGCCCGTGCTCTCGAGCGGCGTCGACCGCCTCGAGCGCGCCCGGTCTGGTCTCGACGGTCGGGTCGAACGCCGCCACGACCGCACGTCTCGCCGCGTTGTGATCGTAGTCGACGCCGCGACTCGCGAGCGCACGCGAGACGTGTGCGGGCAGCGGTACTTCCGCGCCGTCCGGTGCGTCGACGTGGGCTTCGGCGTAGGCGTCGGCCCAGTCGTCAGGGACCGCGACGTCGCGTTTCTCGAGTTCCGTTGCGACGGCTGCGGCCGGGTCGGCCGGTCGATCGGCGGTCACGAGCGTCCCGAAGAGGTCGAACGATACTCCCACAGTAGTGTGACTAGCACAACCTGACTTTAATTTCGCGGTCCGCGGGCGACGGCGCGACAGCGTCGGCGAGAACGATTCGAAGCGCGGTCGATCCGCCGCTCACTCGGCAGCGCAATTCGCCTCATACGGACTCCTGTCAGTCAGTGCCGATGCAACCGCAACCCGCACTGCGGGTACACCGGGACATCGGGACAGCAGACCGTCTCAGTCGATGCGGGCGAACGCCAGGTTGCCCGAAATGTTCTTGATGTAGATGTCGACGACGTCGCCCTCCTCAGCGCCGGGGACGAAGATCGTGTAGTTGCCCTTCTCGGCGACACCGTCGCCCTTCCGGCCGGTGCCAGTGATTTCAACCGTGTAGGTCTTGCCCTCCTCGACGGCATCCTGCTGTTGTTGCTGCTGGCTGCTGGTCGACCGCTTGGTGACCGGGCGGAACGCCCCACAGGCGTCACAGCGCAGCATCGGCGTCCGATCCTCGCGGACCAGCCGAGTGTCCGGCAGGCCACACTCCGAACAGAGGACGTACTCGTCGACGTAGGCGTCGATCGCCGCGTCGAAGTCCTTCTGAGAGAAGGTCCCGTTGTACCGGCCACGACCGTTCTCGAGTTTGCCACTGGTCCCCAGTTCGCGCTGGATGAACCGGTGGAGATGTTCGGTCTCCCGCGAGAGGACGTCGGCGATCTCATCTAAGTTCGTTACGCGCGTGAACGCGCCGTCTTTCTGTGTCTCCGGATCGGGGATCTGGAGTCGCTCTTCGTCGCCCCCGATATCGGGGACGTCCTCCATCGCACGGTCGAGACTCGATTCGTAATCCATACACGAGAGGTGGTGACGGGGACGTAAATCCGTTCTGCTATCACGATCAGTCGTTGAGAACGACGGTCACTCACAACGTGGCGACCGGGCCGATGGCCCGCCGGGACTAGTCCGTTCCGCCCCCACGCTCGCTGCCCGAAGCCGCGTTCTCGTCGACCAGTTCGCCGAGGTCGCGCTCGAGGTTCGCGAAAATCGATTCGGTGTGATCGGCTCGCTCGGCTTGGCGCTGTTCGGCACGATCCTGAACGCGGTCGCGATCCGGGTGTTCGTTGCTCATCGGTGGTGGTATCGTGACCGCTCCGAAAAGCGGCCGGCCGGCGCTCTCGTGGACCCAGCCATGCGTATTCGGTCTATCGCGTGCAATCACCAGAAGACGGTGTCGTGAACAGCGTCCGTATCGAACACTGACGGTTCTGAAACAGTCGTTTAGACGGTGTCTACTCCACGTAGGCCCCGCTTACCCTCGGTATAGGCGACTCATATATAGGGCATACTATCCGGTACGTCAGTTCGATGACTGGTGTACAACCAAGACAGTCACTGCAGTCGAATAGGTATGCGATCGGCTTCACAGCAGGCATCGCCGGAGATGAGGCGTGACCATGGCGGGACGTGATCAGCCTCGAGCGATGTCCACTGGGCGACGGCTGCTCGCCCTCGGAGTCGCCCTGGGCGTCATCGTCGGGCTCGCTGCGACCGGGGCTGTTAGTGCCCAGCCTGACGGGAACGAAACGGTCTCTGAGGAAGCGTACGTCCAACCCGCGCCGGAGCAGGGTGATCCGTACTTCGAGGCGGCGGCCGACGACGGAAGCTGGGTCAGCTACGAGAACCCGCGCGACGAGTATCGAGAGCCGTATCTCGGTGAGGGCTCCGGAAAGATCTGTGTCACGTTGCTCAACGAGAACGGCGATCCAGTCATCGGTGAGTCGGTACCGAACACGACGGTGACGATCCCGACCGGCGGCGCGACGACGTGGCACTCCGAGGCCGACCCGATGACCGTCGAGTTCCCGATGAACGAGCACCACGAATTCCCGCTCGACGGCGACCAGTTCGGGACGAGTCCGGACGTCGCACAGGGTGACGGCTACATGGACTCACACTGCCTCGAATTCCACGGCAATTCCGAAGACGCGACGCTCACGTACGGTCAAGCCCAGATCAGCGGCGAGTACGCAGACCGGATCGACGTCGTCGGCTACATCCAGCAGGTTCCAAAGGGAGACGGCTGGGAGACGGACATCGATCCGATCGACGCTGCGGAACCGTACGACGAAGCGGGCGGTGGCTGGACCTACAACGCGGCCGAGAACGCGACCCACGCGCAGGTCGTCGTCGTCCTCCAACTCGACGCACCGGCCGACGAGCGGTTTGACCCAACCGAGTCGAACGCGACCGATCCGACCGACTCACAGACGACTGATGACGACGATGAATCAGCCAGCGCGGACGATATGATGCCCGGATTCGGCGTGCTCACGGCCATCGTCGCACTGTCAGTTGCCGTCTTCGCACGCTATCGCAGCTAACGCCGAACGGCCAACCGGCTCGAGACGCTGTGACGGCCCGCCAGCGTAATGTCGGGAAAGACAGGGAATGGCTACAGATGTAGCCAGGAACCATGGAGCTCCTCGCATGTAGTGACGGGGCGAACGGATCAGGTAGGATATCCCACCAACAGACTGTCGTACCCCCGTCTACCTGATAATTCGATTGTATCACTATAATACTGCTGGCCGAAATCGGCGGAGAGCGATGAAAGCGGGCGGAAATCGGTTGTTTCTAACATATGTTTGTAATGACAGGGTTATGGCTGATCTGGAGAGTCACAGCTCGATACCGCGGGCGACACGCGATCGTCGAATCAATTAGATTTTGACGATCGGCGCGAGACTCCCAGCAAATGGCGAACACGAACGACGCCGACGAGGACGGCCCGCGTGTCCCGATCGTCTGCCCTGCCTGCGAGACGACCTCCCGTATTCCGCTTGCAGACGTAGCCGACGCGGTCGAACGACACAACGAGCAACTCCACGACGGCGACGACGTCGCCGAGGTCGATCCCGATATCGCCGATCAAATCGCAGATCTCGTCGCCACCGAACTCGGTCTTCTCGAGGACGCCGACGAGAGTCACAGCTGAAACGAGTGGCATCCCGATCGCACGAGGGCTGGACGATCGGATGTGCTGTGCTGTTCAACGGCTTCTCTCGAGAGATCGTCACGTCGATCGACGGGCTGCTATACGAGCGGCGGCAGTGACCGCCAGTTGTGCTCTCCGTCGCGGTGGTTCCCGTGTGCTGCTTGCGGCTGTTTCAGAAACACATTCCTCCGAGGAGATCGATTGGTTCTCTATGGACGAGTCCACGACCGATGCGTCGGACGAACCGGCCGCCGAGACCGAATCCGAAAACGAAGCGGAACAGGAAACGGACGCCGAGTGGATGGATCCCGCAGACAAACCGATCCTCGAGTTCCTGCAGTCCGAAGACGCCTTCGAACCCTCCCAGCTCGACGAGGCGGGACTCTGTCCGGGCAACTTCGGTGCCTACCGGTGTCGAGAGTTGACCAAGTACGGCCTCCTGAACAATCCCATGACCGGCGTCTACGAGGTGTCCGAACGAGGCGAACAGTATCTCGACGGCGAACTCGACCCGAGCGAACTCGAACCAGACGAGTGAGGACCGATACAAACAGTAGTTCGCTTACACGAACCCACGTGATGGGCTGAGACGCGCCCGGCCGCTCACCGGCCAGCGAGGCTGCAAGGCCGTTGGATCCAACGTGTCGCGGCTTCGCTCGATGTTGTGCCAGCGTCGGGTGGCTCAGACGAACCCGGGTGAGCGGGACGTCCGAGCGAGCGGTGACGTCAGGTCGCGTCGACAGCGTCCGGGACGTTCGTTGCCAGAAACTCAGTGACGGCGTCGCCGCCCTGGAATCCGTCTGCCAGTCGCGCGGTTTCCGTCCCGTCCTCGAACAAGACCAACAGCGGCACCGACTGGACGTTGAAGCGGCCGACGAGGTCAGCGTCGTCGCGGGGGTTGATCATCCCGATCGCGATGTCCGTCGCACGGGCGACGTTCCCCAGTACCGGTTCCATCGCCTGACACATCGCACACCCGCTGGTGTAAAATTCGACGAGTGCAACGTCATGTGTCGCGACGAACTCGTCGAGTTCGTCGCCGGTCTCGAGTTGACGCGGCTTGTTGGGCGAGGTCATAGAGAGACGTAGCGCCCCATCACGGAAACCTGTGACGGCGTGCGTTGGTGTCGAACCGAATTCCATCTGCTAATCGTCGCATGGTAACACAATTCATGTTTCGAATCGATTGACGGTATCAGAGCGAATATTCACTGAAATATATAGTTACGTAAACTGCTGAACGGCTGTATCTTTATGCGTGGGTCCTGTATTCGTGTTCGATGATCCGATCCGCAACTGGCCAGGATGACGGGACGCCGACCCAGCGGAAAGCAACGCTGTTCTGCTGGGAGTGTGATCACACGAGTACCATCGACGGCGACTGGCAGTTGCGCCCACGAAGGAAGTCTCTCGCGTACGTCTGCCCCGAATGTGAGACCACGCTCGCCAAGCGCCCACGGTCGAACGAGACCGTATCACACCACGCGTTGTCGGGACCGTTCGTAGCGTGGCAACGCACACTCCGTGCGTCAGCAACGGTTTGGCGGGCATCGATCACTGCCAGCCTCTCGAACCTGACGGCACTGACCGAGTTTGCAACCGCCGGCTCACAGCCCCGCTCCGTAATGCAGTGACAGAGACCGGACCCCGGCGATCGAACTGCGGCCTCGAACGAAAATGAGTGCCAGATGAATCGTCCTGTCGATCGAACGCTACACGTTTATCCAGTTTTCTCGATCGCTTTCAGCCAGTATCAACTATACCTCGACCACCATCATAGTATACACTACATATGACTACTTTTTCAGCTATTTGCGTATATTCGCCCACAACAGCAGAGCTTTAATAGTTGGTTCCGTTGTTTGACTCGAGCAAAAGATGACGAACGGGAACCTAACTGCTGCGGAAACGCGCGTACTAGACGAGATCGAGGAGCAAGACATCGACTTCCTCCGATTGCAGTTTACCGATATCCTCGGAACCGTCAAGAACGTCGCCGTGCCGGCTCGGCAGACCGAGAAGGCGTTTACCGAGGGGATCTACTTCGACGGCTCCTCGATCGAGGGGTTCGTTCGCATTCAGGAGTCGGACATGCGGCTCAAACCCGATCCCGACACCTTCGCGATCCTCCCGTGGCAAAACCGTGAGGACGGCGCATCGGCCCGGATGATCTGTGACGTCATCGACACCTCGACGGGCGAGCCGTTCGAGGGTGACCCGCGTCGTGTCCTCAAAAACGCCTTAGAGCGCGCCGACGAGCTGGGCTATACAGTCAACGCTGCGCCTGAACCGGAGTTCTTCCTCTTCGAGGAAGACGAGGAGGGCCGTGCAACGACGAAAACCGGCGACTACGGTGGTTACTTCGACCTCGCACCCAAGGACCTCGCCTCGGACGTCCGCCGCGACATCATCTACGGCCTCGAGGAGATGGACTTCGAGATCGAAGCCAGCCACCACGAGGTCGCTCGCGGCCAACACGAGATCAACTTCGAGTACGACGACGCCCTGACGACGGCCGACAACGTCGGCACCTTCCGCACCGTCGTCCGTGCGATCGCCGCCCAGCACGACCAGCACGCGACGTTCATGCCCAAACCGATCCCGAAGATCAACGGTTCGGGGATGCACACCCACCTTTCGCTGTTCACCGAAGACGGCGAGAACGCCTTCCACGATCCGGACGACGAGTTCGACCTCTCGGAGACCGCCCACGCCTTCATCGCCGGCATCTTAGAGCACGCGCCAGCGATCACGGCGGTCGCAAACCCCACCGTCAACAGCTACAAGCGGCTGGTGCCGGGCTACGAGGCACCGGTCTACGTCGCCTGGTCCGACCGCAACCGCTCGGCGCTGATCCGCAAGCCCGCAGCCCGCGTTCCCGCCGCCTCACGTGTCGAACTGCGCTCGCCGGACCCGTCGTGTAACCCCTACCTCGCGCTTGCGGTCATGATCCACGCGGGTCTCGACGGCATCGAGCGCGACCTCGAGTGTCCCGACCCGGTTCGCGAGAACATCTACGAGTTCGACGAACAGAAACGCGAAGAGTACGGGATCGACACGCTCCCGTCGAATCTCGGCGACGCCGTCGACGCCTTCGAGGAAGACGAGGTGATCTACAGCGCACTCGGCGATCACGTCGCCTCCAAGTTCGTCGAGGCCAAACGCCAGGAGTTCGAGGAGTTCCTCATCGACGTCTCCGAGTGGGAACTCGACCGCTACCTCGAGACCTTCTGAGACCGCCCGCGTTTTTGCGCGTCGAGCGGCGACACGGCTTCCGACGAGTGGTGATCACACGACAGAACAAGCGACGACCACCGCGTCTCCCACGCCACGTCTCGACGATCAGTTCGCGACGACGTACTCCGATCCCGACTGCTCGACGTAGCCGTGATTCGACAGCGAGTTGAGCACACTCAGGATGTTGATCTGTTTCATCGAGAGGAATTCGCCGAGCTCGTCGGCCGTTGCCCCGCCGCTGGCTTCAAGATAGATATACACGAGTTTCGCGCGGGCTGACTCGAGGTCGTCCGGAACGGGACCGATTTGCGTCGCAGGACGGTGCGTTTGTGACGTCATTGTCGACAGAACGGGCCACGTTCTTGTATATAAATTTGCACGTAGTTGGGGTACTAGTGAATATTATGACTCTATATGTGTTGCGCCATCAAGTAACAAACTACGTCGAGCGACCCGACCACGACGCAAAAACGACGTTTTACGGGTCTCCCGTTCCCAGCAGGAGACATGACTCCGGACGAGCGACCGACTCCGCCGCCGGAACTGGACAGCGTAAGCGACGAGACGCGCGACGAACTCATCGCACAAGACGAAGCGACGCTGCGTGCTGTGAGTTCCTATCTCGAAACGCTGGCCGCGTGGAAAGACCAGCACGACGGCGAGGACACGTCATCGTCAGACGGTCTCGAGCCGGAGACGTATCCCGACGGCGTCCCGAAACGAGCGACAGTCTCGGTGACGGAAATCGCGGGAACCGAGTACTACTATTATCAATGGCGTGACGGTGACGAGATTCGGTCGGAAACGGTACGGCGGTAGTTTCTCGTCCGATCGACCGCGCCGTCAAACCGACTCGTACGCGCCAAGTCGCGTTCCATCGAGCAGGTACGCCTCGCCGTCAGCCACCCCCGCGGGCAGAAACGGCGAGAGAAACGACTGGCCAGCCACGTTGATCCACGTCCCACCAACGAGGTCGTTGAACGCGGGCATGACGACCACGCGCGGCGGGTCCGTTTCTGCTACGAGCCACGACACGCCCTCATACTCGGGCCGCTCGCGAAACGGCTCGGGTTCGAGGCGACCGCGAAGCCACGCGCGTTCGACGCGACTCCCGCCGACTTCGTCCGTAAGCCGCACGCAGGGGTGTTCGTGACCTAGACAGACGACCTCAGTCTCGAGGACCGCCGGATCGGGCCAGGTATGGCCGTGGCAGACGCCGAGATTGCCGAGGGCGATCCCCCCGCCGGGGACGATGTCGACCGTCGCATCGATTTCGTCGCTCTCGTCGAGCCAGGTCTCGATGCGACCGTCGTGATTGCCCTTGACGACCGTCACCGCGAGGTCGGCCGGGAACGATTCGAACAGTACCTCGAGCTCGCCGCGTTCGGCCCCGCCCGGGTCGCCGATCGAGTGCATGAGATCGCCGAGGACGACAAGCCGATCGGGCCGGGTGCGGTCACACAGCGCCAGCAATCGCTCCCGGCGGTCGGCCGCATGATTTGGAACCTCGACGCCGCGGTCGTATCGCAGGCCAGCCTCGTAGCCAGCGTGGTAGTCGGCGACGAGTAACACGCGCTCGCCTGCGATCGTGGCGGTCGCGGCCGGTTCGCCGGGGACGGGTTCGACGCGTGCTGGCGGCGACACATCCCCAGGATCGGAACGAGTTGAATCGCCTCGCATCGCGGTCGATCAGATCGCTTTCAGCGTCTCGTCGTCGGGTTCGTAACACTGCCCGCCCATCAGCGCGTCCTGGATCGCATCTTCGACCTCGTCGGCAGGAACGCCAGTGTCGTCGACGACCGTCTCGATCACTGCGGTTCGGTCGGCACCGTCGCCGTCGTCGAGTTCCTCCATCGTCTCAACGACGTAGTCCTCGAGGTCGACGTCGGCGGCTGGTTCGTCGTCGCTCGCAGCGTCATCGGTGTCCGCGGCGGGTTCTGGTTCCACGGTTTCGGGTGCCGGTTCGTCGGACGCCGCTGTGTCGAGGCCGGACTCGGGCGCTGTGCCGATCTCGCTGTCCTGTTCGGTGGCGTCCTCGGGTGCCGATTCTCCCGCGAGCGTGTCCTCGGTTTCGGCAGGGTCGGGCACCTCGATATCGGCTTCGCCGGGATCGTCGACCTCGCTCCCGGTCGTAAACTCCGCGCCGAACTCCGCTTCGAGCTGTTCGCGTTCCTCCTCGTCCATCTCGTACATCCCGTCGTCAACGTCACCGGCGTCGAAGTCACCGCGGTCGTCCGTCGTGTCGTCCTCGTCTTCGGTCTCGAGCGTGTCGGCGGCTGCGGCATCGCTCTCCGCTGGCTCGTCGCTCGCTGGCTCACTGGCTGTCGGCTCGGACTCGGTCTCCGGCTCGGCGGTCTCGTCACCGTCTGTCTCGTGGTCGGCGTCGACCGTCTCGGTTTCGAGGTCGGTTTCGGGTTCGAGGTCTGCCGTCTCCGACGGCGTACTCGTCGCCGTGCCGGCCGCGGCCCCGGCACCTGCGTCCGCCGTATCGCCGGCCGTCGCCGCAACCGGTTCCACCGATCGGTCGTCCGACGGCGTGTCGGGCTCGGGTTCGACGTTGGCCTCGAGCGCGTCGAGTTCGAGATCGGCGAGATCGGCAAGCGACGCCGCCGTCGCGTCGAAGTCCGGGCTCGTCGCGTCAGGGACGAGCTCGAGGCCGGTCACCTGGTCGCGTTCGCCCGCGACGACTTCGACCGCCTCGAGTGCACAGTCACGCAGCGCCGCGAGATACGACGGCGTCGTGCCGTAGTGGTCCTGTGCAAGCGGGATCCCGGCTGCAAGGCCGGATTCGACGCCAGCCTCACGGAGGGTGTCGGTCAGGGCGTCGCCCTCGACATCGAGTTCGGCTGCTCCGGCGGCGGTGCCGACGCGCTCGAGCGTTCGCTCGGCCGCGCTGACGACCCAGCGGTCGCGGGTATCGGCGTCGACCGCCGCGATACTCTCGGGCCGGATCGAGGTGTAGACCTGATCCGAATCGTCGGGCTGGAAGGTCCGGGCCTTGCCCGTCACCGCGACGAAGGCGGGAGGTGTCGCTTGCTCGAGGAATGCCAGTTCGTCGGGTTGGTACTGGCCGGCGTAGACGACGAACGCGCCGGTTGGGTCGACGACGCGGGCACGGACCATCTCGTCATTGACCGACGTGACTTCGGTGAGCGTCCCGACGACGAACACGCGGTTGAGCCGCGCGCCGGTCGGCGAGATGACGTAGTTCGGCGCGCGTTCCTCGTCGCTTTCGGCATACGAGAGCGAGGCGTCATCGTACTCGGCCGCGAACAGGCGGTAAGCGATTTCCCGTCCGGGAATCTCGTCGCCGTTCTCGTTGCCGTTCGCGCTCATGCGTCCACCTCCTCGAGGAAGGCCGTCGCACGCGCGGCCGGATCGTCGTCGCTCTCGGCGAACGTTTCGGCGTCTAAATTCGCCCCGTATTCGTCAACCGAGAGGTGTCCGCGCACGCGGTACTCGCGGCCGACGATGCGCTCGCGGATCGTCTCGGCGACGACCTCCTGATCCATGGCTTCACGAGCCTGTTCTAAGGCGTCTTCTAAGGTTCCGCCGTAGACCCGTTCGGTCAGTTCGTCGTCGAGGACGACCGTGACGGCACCAGTCCCATCGTCGAGGATCGCCTTGACGCGCAGGTCGTCGATACCGTCGACGTCGCCGTGGGTACGACACTGCCCTTTCTGGATAACGCGGTAACACTCCGGACAGCGTTGGATCAGCCCGGAGCCGTCACGAACCGCCAGCAGGTTGCCCACGACTTCGACGTCGTAGACGCCGCCGGTGGCGACCGCGTCGCCGATATCCATCGTCGCGGTATCGCTGCCGACGTCGATCTCGCGGTCGAGTGCGGTGACCGTCGAGAACTCGGAGACGTTGACTTCGGGGACGCCGCGGAACTCCTGGACGTAAGCGTTCTCGATGCGAACCGAGCCGCCCTCTTCGATTTCGGGGGCGGGGTCCCAGTTCGTAAACGGAAGCCGACCGCTCTCGTCGCCGAAAACACCGCTCAGGATGTCCGTCTCGCCGTCGCGGCCATCGATCGTCTTCCGTTCACACTCGAGGACGCTGACTTCGATCGTGACGGCACGATCGCCCGTCTGCAGATCGGCCAGTTGGGCGTCGCCGCCGATCTTGTATGGGACCTCGAGCGACTCCTCGAGGAAGGAAAGCGAGGTGCTCTCGCCGAGATTGAGTTCGGGCTCGCCGTCCCACTCGCGGACGCCCGCGTTGCCCGCGGTGATCGTCTCGCTCGGCGAGAGCCCGAAGTCCTCCCACGCCGTGTAGTCGATGGCACCGGTCTCGTCAGCCAGTCGGCCTTCGACGATGACGTGATCGGAGCCCTGATAGCGGATCGATCGTTTGCCGGCCGTCAGGACGACGCCGGTAACGGTGACTGAGCTATCCTCTGGCGTGATCTCCGCAACGTCTTTCGACGATGGTGCCCCACCACCGCCACTGGATCCATCGCCGTACTTCCGTCGGAGGCTCTGGACGGCTTCGTCGATCGGGACGCTGTACTCCACTAGATTCTGCAGGTCAGCTTTGACCTCCTCTTTGTCGACACCGAGGTCGGAGGCGAGATCCTCGGCACGCTCGTCGAGTTCCATCGTTTTCCTTTCGAGGTGGGGCTTAAAAAGCGTTCCCGCAGGAGGGTGGAAGTGAACAGCGACGACCAGTCAAGCGACCGTCAGGGGCGCGGTGCGGCCTTCTGGAGTGCCGTCTCGGCGATATTGCCGCCGTAGTCGGCGCTTCGGGACAGCGAGTCGACGATCAACCCGAGCGACTGGGCCTGCACCGGGTCGAGGTCCCGAAGCATATCGTCGATCTGGCGGGTGTGTTGGTCGATCTCGAGGACGGCCTCGCGGGCACTGTGCCCGAGCCGGTTTGCCTCGTCGGTCTCCTCGGCGAACAGTGCGTCCATCGATTTCTCCAGGATCGTTGCTGCGTCCTCGTGGAGGGCCTCGAGCGCCTCAGCGACGTCCGCGGGAATCTCGTCGAGTTTGAGTGCGAGATTGCTAATCTTGGCGGCGTGGTCGGCGACGCGCTCGAGTTGGCGGGCACTCGAGTGGAGGTCGAAACAGTCCTCGCGGGGAACACCGAGTTCTTCGGCCGCTCGCGGGGAGCGAAGCGTCGCCCGGAAGATCCGTGAGACGACGAGCCAGAGTCGATCGACGTCGTCGTCGCGCTCGATCACGTCGTGTGCGATGTCGTCGTCGTTCTCGATCAACGCCGTAATCGCGTCCTCGAGCATCGACTGGGAGATCAGGCGCATCCGCGTGACGGCGTTGACGATCGACAGCTCCGAGGAATCGAGTAAGTCCTGAATGACCACGCTATCGGTCGTCTCCTCTAAGACTTCGACGCCGACCAGTCCCTGCGTCGCACTGCGGATCGCCCGGCGCTGGTCGGTCGTGATTCGGCCCGCCTCGAGGCGAATGATGTCGAACCCGCTGACGTACATCGTCATCACGGCCCGGGTAAGCCGTTCGCCCTCGAGCTGCGAGATGTCGAGGGTTCCCTCCTGCCGTTCGGTTTCGCTCCGGGGCGTCAGCAACAGCGCGTCGTCTTCGGGGTAGAACTCCACGGTCGTGCCGGCGCTGACGTTGTTCTCGGTCGCCCACGTCTTTGGTAGCGAGACGGTGTAGGTCGATCCACCCGTCACCTGGACCTTTCGCGTCTCCATATAGCGGGATTCGACCGATCGAATATAAATATGGGCAAATCTATAGAGTGTTGCCGAGATGCGCCCTCAATTCGACTCGATGGATTGCTCGATACGCTTTCGAATGCGTATCTCCGCCACACAATCACGCTCCTAGAATATCCGACAGCTATATAGAGCGTCTACGGTTGCCGACGTTTCTCCTCGCTTCCGCACGGAAGCCTCGCTCTCTTGCACGTCCCAGTGCAATCGTCGGCCATGATCGGTGCCTATACAATCGGTAAGAAATCGGCCACGTTCGGGTACAGACGATACGGGGTACCGGGGCGATCGCCTCCGGCGGAGCGGCACTGGCTGGATACATTGTCGTCCGGCGAGCGCTGAAATCGTCGACGAACGACGGGACAGTCGACTCGGCGATCGACACGGACGAACTCGGCACGCCTATCGATATCGACGGCGTTCAGTCGTCGGTCGACGAGGACACCGACGAGAGCACCGACACGGCTGGCGACGGCGACTCGAGCACCGGCGAAAGGTAACTCAAACACGCGGGTCACGACGCTCGACACTCGTCACGTCCGGTCGGACTGCTGTCGATCGGCGGTTACGAGATTCTACAGTTTACCTTCAGGTTTATACTCAGCCAAGCTGACAGTAAAACATGGAACGTGGCGTCCGTCGCCGTCTCGATGCCCTCATCGCACTTGTATCACTGCTGCTTGGCATTGTCCTCACAATCATCGTTTTTAGCGATCGGATCGGCGGCTTGGTCGTCGTTGGGTCGTTTTTCGCGGGAGTGTTCATCGGAGTACTGGCGCTGTGGTACGCAGAGGGGTAAGCGGCGTCGGTTCAGACGGCGAGCACGCCTATCGGACAATAGCGCCCTCCGAGAAGCCAGAACTGATCAGCGCGTTCCGCGAACCCGCTCGAGCACCGCGAGCGTCCCGTCGGCGCGGACCTCCTCAAGGACCTCGTCGGCGGCCGCTTTGGCCACCTCGTCGGCGTTGTTGACGGCGAACCCACGACCGACGGCCTCGAACGTCGAAACGTCGTTGACCGAATCGCCGATCGCGACGCAGTCCTCGAGATCGATACTGGTCTGCTCGGCGATCGTCTCGAGTCCCGCCCCCTTGCTCGGATTCGTATCTTTGACGTGGTAGGCGTAGCCGGTGTCGATCACCTCGAGCCCGTGCTTGGCGGCGATCTCGCGCAGCGGCTCGAGGGGCTGTTCTAAGTTGACAGCGATTTCGGTTTCGCGCCAGCGGTTGACGGTGTCTTCGTTGCCCCAGCCGAGGTCGTAGCCCGCGGCTCGGTACTCCTCGGTGACGGCCTGGGCAGCCTCGCGGTCGGCGGTGAAAAAGACGTCGTCGCCGGTGTAGACGACGCCGCCGTTTTCGGCGACGACGAGTTCGGGAATTCCGATGAAGTGACAGAGCGCAACGGGGTAGGGAAAGGCCTTCCCGGTGGCGATCACGACGGGCGCGTCCCATTCGCGGAGCGGATCGAAGACGCGGGGATCGATACCCCATCCCTGGGGACGGGTCAGGGTACCGTCGACGTCGAGGACGAGCGGCGGGTCAGCGGTCATAGCCGTGACTCGAGGGCTGGGTGACCTAAAGCGGTCGGTTCAAGCGTGATCGATACTGACGGCCGCAAACCGATTACTTGCGACGGGCGACAACAGCGCCATGTGTTGGTTGTCAAACAAACCGCAGGAAAGCGGGCCGTGGATGAAGCGTCCCGCATCAGAGTGCGAGGTAGCCCGCGTTGGGCAACAGTCCGACCAGATAGAGCACCCCGAGAACGAACATGAACTCCGTGATCGCCATCGCCGGCGGGTCGACGTGGGTCCCGGAGTGGGAGTAGAAGATTCGCTGGCTTACCTCGGCGAGCAGGCCGGAGATCGCACCGAAGACACCGGCGACGAGCAATGCAACCGGTTCACTTCCGAGAGCCGGCATCGCGATGATCGCACCGACCGCGCCAAGCAGCGTGATGTGGTGGGTGACCGGAATCTTCTCGACGCCGAGGTTGAGAAACAGCAGGCTCATCGCGGAGATCGCATACCCCAGGAAGATACTCCCGGTCTCGAGCCAGATGTACCCGCCGAGGATTCCACCGATGACGCCGATGGTCGCCACGCCGGACCACTCGTACTGGTGGGGGAGCCAGGGCTCGGTCGCTAACCGGTCGGTTTCTGTGCCGCCGTCGGCAGCCATCCGTTTTTCCTCGCGCTCGAACGGCGACATATCGAGAATGCTCGAGCCAGCCACCTTGCCGACGAGCGGGTAGCCGAAGGCGAGGCGAGCCAGGAAGGCCGTCGCGACGACCGAGAGCGCGATGTTGTCCGTCGGGAAGCCGATTCCGTTTAGCACCTGCGTGATGAGCATGCCGACTACGCCGAAGATCGCCCCGACGGCGAGGATGTCTGGTTTGGTCCCGAAGGCGTACAGGATGTTCTTTCCGAAGTGGTAGTCCCAGCCGGCGGGTTCCATCTCGGGATAGCGCCGTCCGGCATAGGCTGTCGCGGCGACACCGCCAGCGAAGGCGATATGGGGACCAGTCACCGCGCCGAAGCCGATCGTCCCGGTAATGCCAGCGCCGAGTTCGGCTGCCGGAATTCCTTCGACCGCACCGACTTCGCGCTGCAGGATCGCGATACCTTCGCCGAGGAAGACGACGAAGCCCGTAAAGACGAACGACGGCAGTGCACCGAGTGCTGCACCGAACGCACCGCCAGCGAGGGCGGTAATGAGCAGGAGGACGAACGCGTCGGTCTCCATTCCGATAACCGGAATCTGAAGCAGCGTCTGGACCATCGCTTACTCCTCACTGTCCCGCGCCCAGTCGCGCGCTCGGTCGACGGCGTCATCCCAGCGGTCGTATCGCTGATCGGCGGTGTCCGGATCCATCTCGGGTTCGAACTCGGCGTCGATCTGCCAGTTGCTCCGCAACTCGTCGGGATCGCTCCAGTAGCCGACTGCGAGGCCAGCCGCGTAGGCCGACCCGAGCGCCGTCGTCTCGTCGACCACCGGGCGGACGATCTCCGAGCCGATGATGTCCGACTGGAGTTGACAGAGGAAGTTGTTCTTGACCGCGCCGCCGTCGACTTTCAGTGACGTCATCTCGATCCCCGAGTCGGCCTCCATCGCTTCGGCGACGTCGCGGGTCTGGTAGGCGATCGACTCGAGGGTCGCGCGGACGACGTGTTCTTTGCGGGTGCCACGTGTCATCCCGACGATGGTGCCGCGTGCGCGCTGATCCCAGTGGGGTGCGCCAAGTCCAGTAAACGCGGGGACGACGTAGACGCCATCGGTCGTATCGACACTGCGGGCCAGTTCCGCCGTCTCGGCAGGATCGTCGATCAGCGTCATGTCCTCGAGCCACTCGATCGCGGCGCCGGTGACGAAGATCGCGCCCTCGAGTGCGTACTGGACGTCTTCACCCGAGCGCTGGAACCCGATCGTCGTCAACAGGCCGTGGTCGGATTCGACGGCCTCGTTGCCGGTGTTCATCAGGAAGAACGAGCCGGTGCCGTAGGTGTTCTTCGCGTCGCCGGCATCGAAACAGGTCTGACCGAACAGGGCCGCCTGCTGGTCGCCAAGCGCACCCGCGACGGGCACCTCGGCCTCGAGGAAGCCGTCGGGATCAGTCGTCCCGTAGGTGGCGTCGTCGCTCGAGGGGCGGACCTCGGGGAGCATCGCCTCGGGAATGTTAAACTCCGCCAGCAAGTCGTCGTCCCACGCGAGATCGTGGATGTTGTAGAGCATCGTCCGCGAGGCGTTCGTGACTTCGGTAATGTGGTTGCCCGTGAGGTTGTAGATCAACCACGTATCGATGGTCCCGAACAGGACCTCACCCTGCTCTGCGCGGTCGCGGATGTCCGCGGGGCGCGTGCGCTCGAGTTTGATCGGGTCGGCGTTGTCGAGGAGCCACTCGGCTTTCGTCGCCGAGAAGTAGGCGTCGGCCTCGAGGCCGGTTTTGTCGCGGATGGTTTCGACCATTCCCTCCTCTTCGAGTTGCTCGACGCGATCGGTCGTCCGACGGTCCTGCCAGACGATGGCGTTGTGGACGGGATTGCCGGTGTCTGCATCCCACAGCAGCGTCGTCTCTCGCTGGTTGGTCACGCCGATAGCCTCGAGCTGATCGGGGCCGATACCCGCCTGCCCGAGGGCCTGTCTGATGACGGCTTTGGTGTTCTCCCAGATTTCCGTCGGATCGTGCTCGACCCAGCCGGGTTCGGGATAGATCTGTTCGTGTTTCTCGTAGGCGTTCGCGACGACCTGTCCCTCGTGATCGAAGACGATGAAGCGGGTGCCGGTCGTTCCCTGGTCTACCGCACCGACGTAGGTATTGGTTGTCATAGGTGTTATCCACACTCGCGCGCGATGTCTTTACTGACGGACGCGTTCTAATAGTAAACAATTCCTACAATCATTATAAAAGTTACCGAACTCATAACACGGCCATCATAAGATGGTGTGAGAATTTAGGCAGTGTGAACGCTATAAGCGCTATTCTCAGAAGAAAATCGACATGCGGTCGCTGTGTGTCGTTCGGATCAACTGACTACCAGCCCCGATATCAGCCCATTGTTATGGCTGTTCCTTTGCCGTCGATAAAATAAAGGTGTGGCTGTCCGTAGTGGCTTCTGAAGGAATGGCCCGTGACACGGAGGTTCTCGTCCTCGGCGGCGGCTCGACTGGCTGTGGCATCGCCCGCGATCTGGCGATGCGGGGCCTCGAGGTCACGCTCGTCGAGCGAGGCAACCTCACAGACGGAACGACCGGTCGGATGCACGGCCTGCTCCACAGCGGCGGGCGATATGCCGTCTCCGACCAGGCCAGTGCGACGGAGTGTATCGAAGAAAACGAGGTCCTTCGGGAGATCGCCGGTCACTGCGTCGAGGAGACCGGCGGGCTGTTCGTCCAGCGACCCGAGGACTCGGACGACTACTTCCAGGAGAAACTCGAGGGCTGTCGGGAGTGTGGGATCCCCGCCCGCGTGCTCTCGGGGTCGGAAGCCCGCGAGGTCGAACCCTACCTCGCGGACGATATCAAACGGGCGATCGAGGTCCCCGACGGTGCTGTCGACCCGTTCCGACTCTGCGTCGCGAACGCAATCGACGCCCAGAACCACGGCGCACGCATCGAGACTCACGCCGAAGTGATCGACCTCCTGCGCGACGGCGACGACATTTACGGCGTCGAGGTGCGCCACGACTCGGGTCCCGGCAAACGCACGCACGCCACGTCCGGGACCACCGAGGAGATCACCGCCGAGTACGTCGTCAACGCGACCGGCGCATGGGCCGGCCAGATCGGTGCGATGGCCGACCTCGAGATCGCAGTCCGCCCCTCCAAGGGCGTGATGACGATCATGAACGTCCGGCAGGTCGACACCGTAATCAACCGCTGCCATCCGAAAGGCGACGCTGACATCGTCGTCCCCCACGAGACGACCGCAATCTTAGGCACGACCGACGAGGAGGTCGCCGATCCGGACGACTATCCCGAAGAACAGTGGGAGGTCGATCAGATGATCGACACCCTCTCGGAACTGGTGCCGATCCTCGAGGAAGCCCGGACAATCCGCTCGTTCTGGGGCGTCCGCCCCCTCTACGAGCCGCCGGGAACCGGCACGCAGGACCCGACCGACATTACCCGGGACTTCTTCCTGCTCGATCACGCCGACCGCGACGGTGTCGCGGGGATGTCCAGCATCGTCGGCGGCAAGTTCACTACCTATCGGATGATGGCCGAACAGATCTCGGATCACGTCTGCGAGAAACTGGGTGTAAACGCTGCCTGTACGACCGCCGACGAGCCACTGCCCGGCAGCGAAAACATCGCGACGCTCGAGGCCGGGATGGACGACTTCGGCCTGCGCTCGCCGGTCGCCCGCCGGAGCAGACAGCGGCTCGGGAGTCGGGCGTGCGAGGTGCTCGAGACCGACGAGCCGAACCCGGTGATCTGCCAGTGTGAGGGCGTCACGCGCGCGGAGATCAAAGATGCCATCGCCCAGTCAGGGACGGACCTGAACGCGGTTCGCATCCGGACGCGGGCCTCGATGGGGAACTGCCAGGGTGGCTTTTGCTGTCAACCCATGGCGAACGAACTCCACCCCGAATACGACGAGGAGATGGTCCGCGAGGCACTCGACGAACTCTTTCAGGAACGCTGGAAAGGCGAGCGCCACGCGCTGTGGGGCGAACAGCTCTCGCAAGCGATGCTCAACTACGCCTTGCATGCGACGACGATGAATCGGGATCGCGATCCCGCAAGCGAGACGTCGACCGTTGATTTCGCGGCCTTCGACGACGGCCGAGCCGAGAGAGACCGGATCGACGGGATCCGAGGGGGCCGCTAGATGGCGATCGAAGACGACGTCCTCGTGATCGGCGGCGGCCTCGCAGGCGCAACCGCTGCACTCGCCGCGGTAGACGAAGGCGCGCAGGTGCGACTCGTTTCGCACAAACAGAGCACGCTTCGCAACGCCAGCGGGTTGATCGACGTGTTGGGATACACACCGGCGGGCAACGGCCCGCTCGTGGACCCGTTCGAGGCGCTGGCCGACCTCCCGGAGGGCCACCCCTACGAGCGCGTGGGGCTCGAGGGGGTCCGTGAGGCCCTCGCGTTTTTCGACGAGATCGCGGGCGACGCCTACGACGGCGGCCACACGGACGCGAACGCACTCGTCCCGACCCATGGCGGCACGGTCAAGCCGACCGCCAGATACCCAGTTTCGACCGCCGCCGGCCTCGCAAGCGACGACCGCGATACCCTGCTCGTCGGCTTCGAGACGCTGCCGGACTTCGAGGCCCCCCTTGCGGCCGCGCATCTCGAGGCCGCCGGCGCTCCCTTCGCGGCCCGTGGCGTGACGGTTCGGTTCCCCGGGGTCGTCCGAGACGACGCGAAGGTCACGCGCTATGCTCACCTGCTCGACCACGACGAAACCGTGGAGACGGCAGCGGGCGAGACGACCGCGCGCGATGCGCTCGCCGATATCGTCCGGTCCCAACTCGAGGACGAGAGCCGCGTCGGCTTCCCCGCGATCCTCGGAGACGATCACGCCGACGCAGTCAGAGCCGACCTCGCGGAGCGACTCGGCGTCGACGTCTTCGAGGTCCCGATGGGGCCGCCGAGCCTGCCCGGGCTACGACTCGAGGACCTGCTCTACGACGCGCTCGAGGACGCCGGCGTCCGAGTGACGACAGGTGTGCCGGTAATCGAGTACAAGACCGACACCAGCGGGCGAATCGACCACGTCGTCGTCGACCGCAACGGAACCGAGATCCCCCATCACGCCGACCAGTACGTGCTTGCGACGGGCGGGCTGGTCGGTAAGGGCGTGCGATCGGAGCGCAAGCGAGTGTTCGAGCCGATCTTTGACTGTCACGTTCCCCATCCGGCGGACCGCTACGACTGGTTCGTCGACGATGTCTTCGGCGACCAACCCTACGCACGATTCGGCCTGCCGGTCGACCGCGACCTCCGACCGCTCGATCCCGGCGACGAGCCCGAACTTTCGAATCTTCGTGCAGCTGGCGCGGTGCTTGGCGGCTACGACTTCGCGGCAGAGAAATCCGGCAGCGGCGTCTCGCTCGCGACGGGCTACGTTGCAGGCCAGCGTGCGGGGACGGAGGCGGGACAATGACCGGCACGGGCGAGTCACGCGACTCGAGTGGCGAACGCGATCGACCGAGTATGGATGAACGGAGCCGACCGACCGATGCGACCGACAGCGACCGACTGACTCTGGTGATTCGATGAGCGATGCACAACAGCCGACCGACGATGGCGGACCGGGAGACGACGACTTCGAGCCGATTCAGGTCTTTCCCGAGGCCGGGGAGATGGACCTCCGACCGGGGGCGGACAACTGCTACAAGTGCTCGACGTGCGATACCAACTGTCCTGTCGCCGAGGTCGACGACGAGTTTCCCGGCCCGAAGTTCCAGGGCCCCGAACAGTGGCGGCTCAAGCGCCAGGACGACCACGACATCGACGACTCGGTGATGAAGTGTTCGAACTGCATGCGCTGTGACAGCGCCTGTCCCTCGGAGGTGCCGCTCTCGCAGATGCACAACACCGCCCGCGCCGAGTACGTCGAAGAAAACATGAGCAAACTCTCGCGGGAGTACTGGCGCAACCGTATGCTCGCGAACTACCGCCGGCTCGCCCCGCTCGGGTCGATGTTCCCGCGGACGACGAACTTCGTGATGGGGCTGTCGGCGACGCAGTGGCTCGGCGAAAAGCTCCTCGGAATCACCGGCGAACGGGAGTTCCCCGAGTTCGCGACCGAGACCTTCCGGGAGTGGTGGACCAAACGAGGCGGTGCGCAGGTCCAGAACCCCGACAAGCGTATCGCCTACTTCCACGGCTGCTACGCCAACTACAACCCCCCCGAAGTGGCCAAGGCGCTGGTGCGGGTCTACGAACACTTCGGCTACGAGATCATGGTCCCCGACCAGCACTGCTCGGGGACGCCCATGTTCGCAAACGGGATGCTCGAGGACGCACGCCGGTCGGCCGAGACGAACGTACGCGAACTCGCCTGGGCCCTCGAAGACGGCGCTGACATCATCGCCTCTTGCAGTTCGTGTTCGATGTCGCTCCGCCAGGAGTACCCCGAACTGTTCGACTTCGAGGGCACGGAGGATGTCGCCGCAAACACCTGGGACGCCGTCGAGTACCTCCGTGTCCACGAGGATCTCGAGGCCGAACTCGAGGGTACCTCGGTCGGCGACGAGTTCGACGACTTCGCGTATCACGCACCGTGTCACGCCCGAAACCAGGGGCTGGACGGCCAGACGGTCGAAGTGCTTGAGGCAATCGACGGCATCGATGCCCACGACGTCGGTGACTCCTGTTCGGGGATCTCCGGCACCTACGGCTGGAAGGAAGAGAATTACGAAACCTCCATGAAAATCGGGGCAGAAATGTTCGAGCACATGGAAGACGCGGACGCGAAGGCTGGACTCACGGAGTGTCCGACCTGCTCGATGCAGATGGAACACGGCACCGGCTACGAGATTACCCACACACTCGAGGTGCTCGAGGCAGCGCTCGTCGGACCGGCAGCGGAGGCAGACGGCCAGTAATGGACTTACAGGAGCGAATCGCTCGCCGGCGGTCATCGCGACAGAGCGGGCGCATTATCGTCGACCGCGACCAGCTCAGTCCCGTCGTCCACCGGCCGGAGCCGGTGGGCCGTGGCCCCGTCTTAGAGCAACTGCTCGATGCGCTCGAACCGGTCTTCGACGACGAATTGCCGCCGCCGGTCGCGGTGGTCGGCCCGCCGGGATCGGGAACGTCCGCGATCGTGACCGCGCTGTTCGATGCGCTCAACGACCAGTTCAGCGGCTCGGCGCGGTCGATCGGCACGACGACGCGGGCCGGGGCTGCTGGCCCGATCACGTGGTTTGGGACCGTCGACGGTCGTCGTATCGAAAGCCCCTTTTCGTTTTATCGGGCCGTCCTCTCGCTGATCTCGAGCGAGCCGGTCCCCGAGAGCGGCATCGGGACCGAGGAACTGCGCACGCGGCTGTGCAACAGGCTCGACCGTCCCGATCGTCGCGTGATCGTCGCGATCGATCACCACGACGAACCCGAGACGCTCGACGTCGGGCGCGCTCGCGACCTCCTGACACCAGTCGACGCACACGTCGCGATCGTCCCGGTCGGCCAGCGCGAACCCGACGGGTGGGACGGTGCGACTGTCACCGTACCGGCCTACCGTGATCACGAACTCGTCGACGTGATCACCGACCGCGCCTCGACGGGGCTTGCAGCGGGCGCGCTCGATCACGGAGCCGTGCGCGAGCTGGCTGCCTGGGCCGATGGAAACGCTCACGACGCGCTCGCGGCGCTGTTCGGGGCTGCCGTCCTCGCACGCGAGGGGGACGCGGATCGAATCGAGCACAGCCACCTCGAGACTGCACGGGCCGACGTGCCCGAAAACGGTGTCCACGTCGGTCGCGCGCTGGCGCTTCCGGAAACGCGCCAGCAGGTGCTGGTGACGCTTACCGAGCTCGATGCAACCGACCGCCCGATTCGTGAAATTGCGACCGCGATCGCGGCTCGATCGTCGCTGACCGCCGGCACGGTCAAACGGTTTCTGTACGAACTCGCGGATCGCGGCGTCATCGAACGGGTACCGCTGTCGACGCCGGATCGCGGCAGCGGTCGCCAGCCGAGTACGGTCAGCCCACTGTTCCCGACGATTGCGTTCCAAGCGCTCACTGCGGCATCGATCCCGTCGGCCAACGGGATCGACAGAGCATAGGCCGACCGGCCGATACAATTCTTTTTGACCATGGGGCGAGAGGGTGCAATCACTACCAGCTGAGCTATGACGATCTCGTTCGCGGAAACGGCTGCCCCGACCGGGCTCGAGGTGTACGACTCGATCGAGCAACGCCGCCTCCAGATCGAGACCCCCGGCTCCGTCTCGTTCGACACCAGCGAGCCAGCACAGTTTTGCTTCCCGGTCGATCGGACCTGCCGGCTCGAGACCGACGAACTCGGGTTCAATCAGCTGTATTCCGTCACCGTCCACGACGCAGCCGGGCAGACGGAAGCGAGCTTCGACGCCAGCGAAACGGGTCGACTCGAGGATCGGACACAGTTCGTCGGATTGAGCGGCCCGATCAAGCTCTACTGTCGCATCGACGCACCAGGGACGATCGATATCGGGCTGACGTCGATCACGATCACGACCGACCGCGAGACGACGATCGAGCTCGGTGTCCGATCGCTGCATGACCAGCCGCGGGGAACGATCACCACGCCTCCCGATATCGACGCGATGATAGACGCCGTCTCTGCGCTCCCGTCCGCACTGAAGACCACCTCGCCCGAGCGAACGTGGCCGACGCTGCGTGGCCATCCGCCGTTGATCGAACTCGGCGACCGACTCGAGATCCCCGACACCGTCGGCCGGCCGGACGGCGACATCACGATTACCGTGCCGCGATCGTACGCCTCGCTGTATCAGGTCGCGCCGCTCGCGTTTTTCCTGGGTGCCACGATACAACCGGGTGACGAGCCGGCACTCGAGACGCCAGCGTTTACCCATCCGATCTCGGCTGGCCATGCGTTCGAAGACGAGGTCGCCAACCTCCTGAAGCGGTTTTTCTTCCTCGATTGCATCGTTCGGACTGAGGGGGTCTTCCAGTACGACCTCCTCGAGCGATCGATGCTGGAAGACGACCTTCCCTTTGACTTTGCGGCCACCTACGACTGCTCACTCGCCGAGCGCCTCGAGCAATATCTCGCGGTCCCTTTCGACGTTCTCGAACCACACATTCCGCGGTGGCCGCTGACCGCCCACGTTCCGTCCGAGCCGGACAGCGCAACGCTGCTGCCGTTCATCGTCAACGAACTTGGAATCGTTCGCGACACGGCGAGTCAACCACCCGAGTCGATCCCGAACACGGACGCGACGAGTTCTCAACTCGTCCGCTCGGCGACGACCGCACGCTCGTCTTCGCCGGGACCGGCCGAGTCGGAGTTCATCGTGCCGGCGGTAACGGACGAATCCGTTGAACACGCCTGGTTCGGTGACGGCGTGCCCCAGCAGGCCTCGAAAGCGACGCTCGAGGCGTACCAACATCAACTCCAGCACCGGGAACCCGTCGAATCGATCGAGCTTTTGCTCGTCTGTAACGACGCGCGCATGATAGACGAACACGACCTGCTTGACGGCAGCTACGGCAACCGGTCCGATCTTCCCTTCGAGATCGACTCGAAGTTCGGCGTCGACGCTGACCAGCTGGCGACCCTACTGACCGACGGCAGCTACGACTTCTTTCACTTCATCGGCCACGCGACCGAAGATGGCCTCCGCTGTCCCGACGGCGACCTCGACATCCGGACCCTCGAGTCCGTCGACGTGGGTGTCTTCTTCCTGAACGCCTGTCGCTCCTACGAACAGGGGCTCGCACTCACCCGGCGAGGCGCGTTCGGCGGTGTCAGCACGTACGCCGACGTCATCAACGAGCATGCAGTAACAGCCGGCGAGACCATGGCCAGACTGTTAAATCGCGGCTTCCCGCTTCGAGGGGCGCTCGAGATCGCTCGCGAGAATTCGATGCTGGGCAACCAGTATCTCATCGTCGGTGACGGGTCGGCAGACATTGCCCAATCCGATGGCGGCACACCGGGAATCATCGAACTCAAACACGGGGCGGACGACGCGTTCGAATTCGCGACACGGTCGTATTCGACTAAAGAGTTCAAACTCGGGAGCGCGACTGCTTCTACTCTCGAGTCCGTCGAGGATCGACATCTTACCCCCAGTTCCACACCGTTTTTCGAGGTCGACCGAACCGCACTCGAGGAGTATCTCACGTGGGTCGAACTGCCGGTGCTCGTCGATGGAACTCTCCACTGGAACGAGGGTATCGGATCGATTTCGATAGACTAACCCCCTCGTTTCTGACGAGGAGATAGACTCGAACGCTTAGTCGAATCTGCGATAGAAGGAGCGTCTATTCGGAACTAACTGCGCGTACCTGTTTAGGGACCGACCTGAGTCGTCATGCCTGCCGCAGCCGTGCCCGCCTGACTGAGCAGGACGAACAGGGTGAACAGGGCGCCGATCATTCGTGGGTTCTGTGCGAGGTAGTCCTTCATGCTGTCTGCTTCGGACATTGCATTCCAATGGTTGTCACCGATCGAAATAAAATTATCTTATACTTACATATATATGATTACATAATTGAGCGAAAAACGTGCATGGCACCACAATCGGCGGCTTGCGGCGGCTTCTCCGGTTATTATTGCTGGGTAGAATGAGTCGTACGGACTACTGAAGCCAGTGGGTGGGGCCGCGATCGCTACGGCCCCACCGGTAGATCGTTACAGCAGCCCGTCTCGGTGGCTACTTGTCCGCGCGTGTCACAAATCGCACCACTGCTCATCACACGCAACCTGCAATATCGATTACCCTGCAACAGACTTCGTCAGCTGAACACGATAACTGATCACAGTGTACAATAGCGGCGAGCGTGGTGTCGTTCCAATCGTAGCGCCGATCAAAAACAGCCACACGTCAAATCAAGATCGACGCTCGAGCCGCGACGCGAGCTGTCGCGGCCGGCCTTCCTCAGTGTGCTGATTCGGCCGTAACTGGCGCGAGCGCGTTGGTAGACGAGGTCTCCGTTCCGTTCTCCGACGCATCGGTACTTTCCGTGTCGGTCGATCCATCGTCAGTTTCGGTTCCGTCAGTCACACCGCTTGGCTGCGTTGTGACTTCCTCGAGCGAGACGTCGACGCTGTCGCCGTCCACCACTGCGGGCTCGGAGACAGCCGTCTCGCCGCTGTAGTAGGTTGGCTCGCCGTCGCCGGTCGCAACGACGCTGACGCTGTAGTTACCGGTCGCCTCGACGCTGCTGTTGGTGTAGCCGTCCTCGACGCTGCGTTCGTCGTTCGTCGCGTACGGCACCGTCAGTTCGAAGCTCCCGTCGGCCGCGAGATCGGCACGCTGCGTGTAGTTGAACGTCCGGCCGGAATTCGTCTCGAGTTCGGCCGTGGCAGCGACCGTGGCGTTGTCGGCGTTCGACACACTGTCGCCGATGGTGCCGCTGATCGTCGCACCCTCGACGCGCTCGAACGTTTTCACGGCGGCCGTGCTCTTGGCGTCGAAGACTTGGTAGTTCGGGCTGTTCCGGAGCTGGAGCAGCGTCTGCTGGGAGACGCGTCGGTTGACGACGACGGCGGGCTGTCCCTGTCCGGGTTGGACTGGCTGGCCGTTTTCGCCGATGTGGACGACCTGGCCGTCACTGACCTGTGCGTAGCTGACGAAAAAGGTCGTTCCCGGGTCAGTGTTCTCGTGAACGAGCCGGTAGTGTTCCATGTCTTCAGCGTCGTCGAAGTACAGCTTCGACGTCATCGTGTCGTCGTACGGCAGGTCACCGAAGACCTGGCCAACCTCATCGGCGCTGATCGGCTGGCCGCTGTAGTCCTCCGGCGTCACGTAATAGCCGTAGTCGGGACCGGTCCACTGGGTGATCGCCCCGAACTTGCCACCGGCCATCGCATAGTCGATCATCACGTAGCGGAGTTGCTCGTCCGAATTGTCGCCAGAGACCGCCTGCTGCAGTTCTTCGGTCGACCGATCGGCAACGGGTTCGCCGGCGGCGATTCCATCAAGGACCAGTTCGCCGCGGTCTTCGGATTCAGCGGTCAGGAACGCCGACGACGAGCGGGCGTTCTGCTGGAACGGGTTCGAGTGGGGAATCCGCTCGGCCTGCGTCGTTATCAGGTGGCCGTAGTCCCACCACGACATAACGCCGTAGGCACCCTCCGGATACTCGAAGTCACCATCACCCGGCGTGTAGGTGCCGTAGTAGTCGAGCTTGTCGGCGTTGTCCGCCCCACCGTAGTTCCCCGGCGCGGGCGTGTTCTCCTGCAGCCACTCGTTCGACGCCTCCCACGTCGTGGCGTCGGAGTTGGGGCCCGTCGCTTCGCCGACCTCCCACGCCGTTCCACCGGCCTGTGCGAGGGGCGGTAGGAGTGGCGCAAAGAGGAGCACGACCACGAGCACGACAGCAACCACCTGGTACGTCTCGAGGGATTTGACGGAGTTGAGGCCGCTCTCGAGGTCGAGATTGAACAGCTGGACGAGTTCCGCGACGAACGCCGCGTTGACGATCGCGACCGCGAGCACGAGGTAGTACATGAACCGCACCTGTGTCGCGGCCATGCTGATCAGGAACAGCGACCAGACGATGACGAGGGCGTGTTCGGCGCGGAACTTGCGGCCGAACAGCGGCCGGATCGCGAGGAACGCGAGGCCGGCGAGCATCGTGTAGAAGGCGCTGCCGAACTCCTGGAAGACGCGGTTGAAGAAGTCGTCCGGTGGCTGGGCCTCGACGACAGTGAGAGTTGCCTCGGACGGGTTCAGTGGTAGCAGCCGACTTGTGAGATTCCCAATTAGCGTGTTATAGAGACTCGGCACTGCAAGCCACATAACCAGCAATACGGCAACGGCGATACCACCTATCGCAACGGGATAGTATCGGCGTTCGATCCCCTGATTATTCCACTCTCGAGCAAGCCAAGCCATGAAGACACAGCCAGCCGCGACGAGGATCGCAGTGAGAGGTTGGAGATATCCGAAGTGCGTAACCCCGAGTCCTGGCTGCTCGATCAGCAACGTCGTCACAATCGCGGTCACGCCAAGGCTCACTGCGCCGACGAATGCGACGTGATCCGGTGAAACACCACGAACGTAGTCGAGGCAGAGCTGGACGGCGAAGAAGACGCCGAAGATACCGATCAGCAGGACTGCCGCTGGCCAGACCCAGATGTAGATCGCAAGGGCGAGTCCTGCGAGTCCGCTGTAGAGAGCCGGGGTGCGGAGAGCATCCCAGTCTCTGTCAGCGGCCAGTTCATAAATCGGTTTCTCGCGTTCACCCACAGTGACAGCAACCATCATCGCGACGACCGCAATTGCCATAAAGAGTGGTTCGACGGCTTGATGATCGAGTTGGCCGACCGTCGAGCGCGAGAGGAACTGCCCCGTCGAGAGCGCGATGACGAGTACTGAAACGAGTCCACCGAGCGTCCCGCCAAGTCGCCGACCCGCATAGAAGACGGGAACTGCAACGAGCGTGGCCATGACTGGAACCGCGAGCAACGAAACCGTGTATAGAGTTTGCTGGGATGGATCTCCGAGGCCAACGATCATCGCCGCCGTAACGATAAGCTGGTCGTACAGCGTCCCGAACTGGCCGACATATTGTCCAGTCGGGAATCCGGTCCAGATCTCGTACGGCATCGTGTGCGGATAGTTCTCGGCCGTCCAGTTGATCGTCCGCCAGTGATACCACGAGTCGATACCCGCAAAAGCAGGCGTGCCGTCATCGGTGACGAATCGATCGTACGACTGGGTCCGCACCCAGAGCATAAACAGCATCACGACCCCGAGCACGGGGAGGTGATACCAGTTTCGCCACGACTCGAGGAGAGAGGTGTCGGTCCCCTCCTCGACGTGTTCGGTGTCTGTACTCATTAGGTTGCACCAGACCCAAGTCAAGAATAAGCCTTGTCATCTATTGGCCAGTTCTTAACTGGTCACATCCCAAAATAGCTCGTGTCGGCCAAGAAAAAGATAGGTTATTAATAAGGAGACGGCCGACATGTTAGGCGCGATCCGGCACGCGCTCGCTGGCGAGGCGCTCCTGGTTACAAGCCTGGCACGCAGACGCGTAGCTTTTTTCGTTCAGATATCAATGGTACTTCGATTTAATCCAAGGTGTGAGTGCAGACTGTTTAGATCGCGATATTGTTTCGGACAGTCGTCCGAAATCGGTTGGAGATACCAATTAGTACCAAAAAGTACACTGTCGCACCTCCACCGACGAGAAGGAGTGCAGTCAGTATCGGCCCAGCAGGCGTCTGGACGACGACAGGTTCACCGAGCCACACGACGCACCCCATGACAACAGCAGCGATTAACTGATTGGCAAACTCCCGGAGCGGAAGGTCGAATTCGATGAACGAACGGAGTGCCCGAAACGACAGAATAAGTCCGATGCAGGCTGCAGTCCCGGTTGCCACAGCGGCACCGAGCCACCCAAACAGGGATACGAAGACGACGTTCAACACAAGGTTGGCTGTGACGAAGACAAGGTTAACGCGGAAGGCGACTTCAGGGTGGTTGAGCGCATCTAGAGTGCTAATAAATTGTGCTTCGTAAGCGTAGATGAGTCGTGCAGCCACCAGTATGACTAGTACCGTGCTCGCACGTTGAAACTCGCTCCCGTAGATTCGTAGCACATGTTCACCCACAACAAGCACACCCAATAGTCCGGGAATGAGAAACAGTCCAAGGTACGCCAGTCCATCAGTCACAAGATTGCTCACCGCGTCGTGTTCGTCGTTGCTTGTATGGTTGCTTATTGTAGGAAACAACGTCTGTACAATTGCGGTTGCAAAAATCGCCAACAGTGAAGCGAGGTTCCAAGCGATCTCGTAATAGCCGATGAGGTTCGTGCCAACAAACGCGCCCAGAACCACGGTATCCATCGCAGAGAACGAACGCTCTTCGAGACCCGAGAGCCAAGAGTAACGGGTGAATCCCAATACGTTCTCGAAATGCTTGCGATCCGGGAGTCGCGGGCGAATAGAGACGAGAGTGACACCAACTGCCGTGGCGACAATCGCACCGGCCACATACCCCCAGACGAGACCAGCGACACCGCCACCCAAGAGTGACAGAAAGACCACGCCGAGCTGGACACTGCTCCGGATGACCCGATCAATGGGCCTCAGAAGGGAGGCAACATGGACCTTCTGTTCGCCGTGGAGCGTTGAGATCACGAACGAAAACGCCAGTAGGACGCCGAGCGTGAGTATCATCAGCGCGGCTCCCTGAAAGGACAGGTACTTGTTGAGAGGGTCACGGACCGCGATCAGCCCCAGAGAAACGAAGACGAACGCGACTGTTTGGACGATCAGTCCGGCACCCAGATCACGGCTACTGTCTCCGTCCTCGCTCACCCGTTTGTTAATCGCGTAGTGTAGACCGGACCCGAACCCGGTTTTCAGCCACGTTAACACGGCGATAAATAGCGAGTATGCTCCCAGCATCGCGCTGCCGAGTTCTTGGGCGATGTATAGAGTGGCAACGAAGCCAGCAACCGATGCTAGCAGTGTTGACCCAAATTTGATCACCGAAGTCTGTCCTAGCCGCACATCCACCCAACTTCCCCCCACCGAAATAAGCGTCCTGAAAACTAGCCGATCCGGCGCATCAGCATCCGCAGTCGGTGAGAGATATCCGACATCTCAAAGCAGAGGACCGACGCCGGCTGGCATCCGTCAATCCGTGGCAGTCGGTAGGCATCACGATCCAACCCGATCAACGACGGCTCTGAAGCGACCGCGATATCGTGTGTTTCAGCGACGATCCTCGCGGCCGTGTCGTCGAACTTCCCGTACGGATAGGCGAACCGATCAACCGTCACACCGAACCGATCTTCGATAGCCTGTTTTCCGCCGACGATTTCCTCTCTACGCTGGTTTTCGTCAGTAACTGTCTTTAGATTCGGATGAGTGGACGTGTGATTTCCCAGCGCGAACAGCGGATCGTCAGCGAGGGCCTGTATCTGTGAGTCAGACATGATGACGTTGTGTGCTCCATCGTCCATGTCATGTCGCTCACGGAGACGGCTCAAATTATCATCATTGATGTAAGTAGGACAGCAAAACACCGTCGCTGGCGCGCCGAACTCTCTAAGAATCGGAACCGCGTTCTCGAAGACGTTTCGAAATCCATCATCGAAGGTGATCGCGACTCGTTTCGTGGCCGTGTTCGGCTCCGCCACAAGCCGTTTCAGATCCACGATCTCGAACCGGGAATTGAGCGCCCGGATCTGCTCGCGAAAAATATCTGTCGGCAGATCCCAACGGTAATCAGTTCCTGGTACGCCACCAACAGAATGATACAACAGAATGGCATCAAGTCGGGTTCCGAACGACGAACTGGCATGAGTCCACCGATCGATGGCAGCGAGCGCTCGCCACGGTACCGGACGCAATTCCGGCCAGTTATGAGTCGATGTGCCCAATAATGCCAGCACAATATGATATTCTCTCGGAATAGTCATAACTCTTCCGCAGATTCGCTAAAGTGCGCGAAACGCCTTCGGAGTTCACAAACTACACCATTACAGAGTTTGTGGCTTTGCCTGGCTATGAACAGTATAGCGGATCACCGTGACCGCTTTGCTCGTAAAAGAGAAAATTCGGATACCGATCAAAATCACTATCTTGTGTCCTAGCACAAACCAAACAATGTAAATGGGTTACCGGTATATCGAAGCACATGAATATTGTCGTCGTGGTAATCGACGCACTTCGTGCCTCAGATGTGGGGTGTTTGGGACGAGACGCTGAGACAACGCCACATATTGACTCGCTGGCCGACAACTCCATGGTGTTTGAACGAGCGTTTTCGGTCTCGAACTACACGGATGTCTGTATGTCGACAATCCTCTCGGGAAAGCCGCCCAGAGAGCATGGTGTCACCCATCATGGTACCGCCCATACCGAGGAAAACCTCGCACGGATCGAACAGCGCGCACCACAATTCTTGCCGGAAATTCTTCACGATCACGGCTACAACACCATCGGTGTCGACTGGATGGGGCGCTGGCACGAATGGGGATACGACAACTACGGCGTTGATGGCGGCGGGCAGGACGCCGATTCTGGAACCGATTCCATTTCAGAAGCAATCTTCGACCGTATTACCGATACTGTAGTAGATCTCCCGGAACCGCTGCTGTTTCCGATTATGAAGCAGTACTACCGCCGAGTAGGATACAATGATTTCCGGGTCAACTGTGAGGAACTTACTGATATCGCTATTGATCGAATCGACGACAGTGACAGTCCCACCTTTACCCTGCTTCATTACTGGGACGTCCATCCTCCCTATCTCCCGCCCGAAAAATACGAATCTCAGTTTACCGGTGAGGATCGTCCGGACGAGTCTCTCGAGAAGTATTTTGGTACCGAAGCCAAAGGCCCTATGTCAGCTGCTTATCAGACCTATGCAACTGGAAAGCACACGACGATGTCCGAGAGTAAAGCAGCTTACGACGGAGCTATCAAATGGGTTGACGAGCAGTTCGGTCGCCTCGTCACGTATCTTCGAGAGACCAACAAACTCGATGAAACAATGATCGTCGTCACCGCTGATCACGGCCACAACTTTGGCGAACACGGTATCTTCTCCGATAACACTGGATTATATGACACCTCCGTTCACGTTCCGCTAATCATCCACGACCCGCGTCGTGACCATCGACGCGTAGACGGCCTCGTCCAGCACACCGATATCGTCCCGACGATTCTCGACTTCGCTGGAATCGAAGCGCCGACCGATCTCCGGGGCAATGTGTTACCTGACACTCGAGAGTTCGCTTTCGCCGAGGCTATCGAACACCGAATGCAGATGGTCCGTACCGATGACTGGAAGCTTATCATCCCTAGGGATCTGGACTACCTCCGACATCAGTACTGGTACGACGGTGACGGTGAGACCGAACTCTACGATCTCACTGAGGATCCAGACGAGACGAAGAACATCGCCAACGAACATCCTGATGTGATCTCTAGGCTCACCAACATGCTCGAAGCAGAATTGGAAACGCAGGAGCGAATCGTAGAAGAAGCCACTGACCGATCGGCCGCCATCAACGATAACGACATGGACGAGATCAAATCGCGGCTGAACGCGCTGGGATACGCAGACGACGACAATGTCTAACTGATCGCCTCAAGCGCCTCTATATACGCTGCCGAACTCCGTTCTCTCGTGAACTCTGTAGCACTGGCAGGTTCGAAATTGAACTCGCCGTTCACAAGTCGGGTAATAGCTTTATGTATCTCTTCTGTGTTCTCCGGATGGGCTACAATTCCTAATCCATAGTCACGAATTACTTCTGCTACGCGAAAGTTCGGATCAACAAGTGCTAAAATCGGCTGTCTAGCACCGATATAATCGTACAGCTTTGAAGGGAGATTATTGCTATTGCGAGGATCAGTTCCACCGACGTATAGCAACGCGTCAGATCCCTTTAACACGCCAACGATTTCTTCGTGAGGCACGAACGAGTGTGTCTGAACGTAGTCACCGATACCCTCCTCCGATACGGCGTGCTGGTAGTCGCTGTCCCAGTCGCCATAGAAATGGGCCTGTATATTCGGATTATTGGCTCCTTCGATATACGCGTCCAGTCCTCGGAGAAATCCGTAAGGTTCGATCCAGCCGTCGTAGAACGAGCCAGCGTACGTGATTGTAAATGGTTCGAACGATTCGGGTGTGATCGCGTTGAATTTCTCAGCTTCAAACCCGATTGGAGGGAGCTGTTCGACGTTGGAGACATCGGAGTAGGTATCGATGAAGTAGTCATCAGCGATCTGAATACCGTCGTACCAGACGACTTTGTCGGCATGGGTTATGATGTAGCTCTCGAGTTGTTTTCTAATTCGTGCCGCCGGCGACCCGAGGTTGACGTCCGGATTCTCGACTAGCGGGTCACGGAACTCCGCCAGCCACGGCGTGCCCGTGACTCGACCTGCGATACCGCCAGCTATCTGCAGGTGTGGTGGATTACTTACGGAGTTGATAACATCTGCGTCTCTGGCCTTTCGAACAACAGTACGCATTCCGATCGGCAACTCGGTTAGCGACGGCTCAACATACCCGACCTCAAGCTGCCAGCCGCGTTCTGCGAGCAGCTTCTTCCGGGTTTTAAATTTCTCCGCTCGACCAGTATTCTCGTTAAGTCGGCGGTTTGAGACTAATAATACCGTCCGGTCGGGCTCGCTCTCGGTCATTCCTCGTGACATCCGAGCATCGCAAGGCACTCTTTGATTTCTTTGATTCTATCGCGTAACGTATTGACCTCATCTCGAATGTGATCGAGTTCATTGGGATTGATGGAGGAAAGCGCGTCGGCGGCAAGATTATCCAGATGTGGCGCCACTGGTCGTTTGAATCCGCGCCAGCCTACGTGATCAGCGCAAAGAGAATCAACAGTAACGAGAACAATATCTGTCATATTTCATCGATAGGGGTCTAGATACGAGTGTTTTTCTATACACGGGGATGATCCGTTCTGTCGAGCGGAATAACCTCGATAGCTCGCCGATAGTCGTCCGCAATTGTATTCCAACTAAATTTCCGTACGTATTGTTGAAGGGCCTCTCCTCTAGTACCGTCGCTAGCGCGCTCTACCGCTGCCCTAATCGACGCTGGCTCGGTCGAGCAGTACTCGACGAGACCGCCGAACCGCGATTCAGCACGCCCGGCTCGCTGGACGACATTCAAGCCGGCGGCCCCGTATTCGAGTATTTTCAGCGTATACGGATCATCGACCAGTGAAACACCAACGTCTGCGAAGTGAAGATATCCCGGCACTTCCTTATGAGGGACCGTTCCCAGAAACCGAATCGATTCCGAGTCCGCGGCTTCGCGCTCGACTGAGGGTTCCAGCGATCCGGCCCCGATCACGAGCAGCGTCCAGTCGTCGAGTTCGTCAGCGGCTTCAAGCAGTGCTTCGATTTCGTACATGGGCTCGAGACCGCCGATGTAGACGGCTAGTTTGTTTGGCACGGTTCCGAGTCGCTCGCGTGTGCGCTCTACGACGGCCGGATCTGGATCGGCGAACCGCTCGTATTCGACGCCGAGGTCGGTCTTCGAAGTCGCAGTCGCGCGTCCGTCTAGTCGCGATTCCTCCTCAGGATAGACGTAGAGAACATGTGCTGCGAGCCGGAAAGCGAGGTGTTCCAAGCGGCGAACGGTCCTGACAACGGCGTCAGGCTCGGTGGCCCGCAACTGCCTGATCGGATCGATATGGTCGACGACGAGCGGAACGCCGTGAACACGGGACACCACCACGCCGGCAATCGCACCAAGTCGTGTGGTGCCGACGACGATGTCGAATCGGCCGCGGTCACGGAGTGATCGGGCGATCGTGCGGGCTGTCGTCCCCCGGAGAGTCACGTCGTGTCCGGCGGTTTCAAGATGGTCAGCGATGCGCTCGCGGCCGACGCTGATCTCGTCGGGCTTGTCAGGCGTCAGCCAAAGAATCCTCAGATCAGTCATACGTCTGGACTCTGGATCGAGTTGTACTTGTTCGCGCCGTACAGGTAGCCAATGCCGACGGTGGCCGTGAATATGAACAGCATCAGAAGCTGTATGAGTTGATCCGAATCCGGAGACAGAACGACCTCACGGAGACGTCCAGGAACGTATTCTGTGAGTAGTCGGCCCAAGAACGCCGATTCCTCGCCGGTCGATTCGGGTACCAGAAATTCCATGCCGCGCTTCGAATATCCTTGCCAGAACGCCCTGTCCAACAACCAAAAGAAGTCTGTCCGGTAATCGAACACCTTGTGGGCGACTTCAGCCTCGGGAACGTACCAGACGCCGCGGCCGTACTTCGCCCGCATTCGCGCACATAATTCCGTCTCGCCACCCTGAAGATTCTCGTCGCCCTGCCGACCCCCGATATCAGTGTCGAACCCACCCAACTCGAGAAACACATCACGCCGAAACGAGATGTTCGAGCCGAAAGTATTGCGTACCTCGCCGGGTCCGTCTGTGAATCCTCTGTGTGTCACGCCGACGAGCCAGTAGAATTCTTCAGGAAGAAACGCCGGTTTGCCTGCAACCCACTCGGGAATCATCTTCCCGCCGACCGCGATCGCATTGTGAGTCTCATAAGCCTCAACAAGCAGCATGATCCAGTCGTCACTTGCGACCGCGTCGTCGTCAATGAAGGCAACAACATCTCCGGTCGCCAACTCTGCGCCCGTGTTGCGGCTCGCTAACAACCCAACGTTCTCGTCGTTACAGTGGAGCACGACATCGTCACGACTGCCGTACTCGTCTTTCACATGGCGATACAATTCGTCGTCCCCGTCGACGACGACGACGAGTTCGACGTCTTCGTACGACTGCTCGAGCACGCTCTCAGCTGCTTCCCGGAAGTGATCATACATGTCCGGTGAGTACGTACAGAGGACGACGGAGACCCGCATTAGCAACCGATAACCATGATAGAGATAAAGACGTTTCGTGATATTTGCGATCGAATGGTAGCTGTTCCACCCGAGCTCCGTTCATCGATCACCGTGACGGACGATCGACGAGACTTTTGTACTCCCAAATTAGATCGAAGTATTGTTTCATGCCGGCGACGAACGACCCATTCTCTGTGATCGCCGCTTGGCGTCGGTGATTCGGAACGTCAGTCTCCTCGACGAGGAAAATCGCCTTTCCCGAATCGTAGTCCATGCTCGGATCGATAAACGTCCCACGCCAGGGGAGGACCGTCTCGCTGAACCGGTAATCGATCTGGGAGTACGCCGAGGCGAGCTCGTCAACGATCTCTACTTGTACCGCAGCCTTTGCCTCTGGAAGTAGTCGTGGATCGAGAAACAACACCGAAATATCGATCCCGCGCTCGAGTGCGTCCTCCACGGCTGGCCTAACATCGTCGAAGTACGCGAAACTGTTCGTGATGACGGAGACTTCTTCGGACGTGTTCTGATAGAGTTGTCGGGTCTCCGTCTCGCTGGGGTCGCCGACGTCGACGACGTAGAATAACTCGGACATCGGCGTCAGTTCTTCGTCGGCCTGTTCGTACAGTGGACTGAACTCCTCGAGGAACTCTTCCCGTAACCCATCGACCTCGTTTACAGTAATTCTCGTATCGCTGTCGTCGGTTCTCCTTCGCTCGCTCGAGTATTTTTTCCGGTGACTTCGACTGGTATTGCTTCGGTCGACCGGGAATCACTTTGATGAATCCGTATTCGGCTAGTGAGTCGAGCACGCCGTACACCCGTGCTTTGGGGATGCCGGTCGCCTCAGAGATATCTGGAGCTGTCGTCCGGCCAGCATTCAGCAGGTGGGCGAGCGCCGTCGCCTCGTACTCTTTCAGGTCCAGTTGCTGAAGCAGGTCCGTCGAACCGGTTCGCGTACCCATTAGCGGCCGGTTGGCGGTGGAAGACTGTAAACCCGAGTGTTCGAAGCGATCAAACGCCCGATCTTGAAAACCGAGCAACGATTCCTACGCGTTCCGCTGTAACAGCTCTCGTACCGACTCCTCAACCGTGTGACGGGCCTCCCACTCGAGTATCTCGTTCGCTTTCGAGGTATCAACTGTAAAGTCCTCGACCAGCGTTTCAGCGCTCCGGGGGTTCTCGACGAGTTCGACATCGACTGATACGTCGAGCTCGTCATGGGCGAGTTCCTGCACTGTCTCTGCGACTGACATAACCGATGGATCTTCGTTCCCTGCAATCTCGTACGTCTCTGTGCCCGTCTCGCCGTTGGCCAGTTGCTCGAGCAGTCGTTCCGTACTTCGGACGTACGCTCTGGCGACGTCTTTGACGTGGACGAAATTACGCGATTGCGTTCCCGGCTCGTACACTGTCAATGACTCGCCAGCCGTCGCTCGATCGACGAAGAAGTTGATTACGGTCGGCTTCGAAACGACCGTATCGCCGACAACGTGGTCGCCGTAGAGGTTCGACTTCAGGAACAGATGTGCGGGGAACGATCCATCGGCGAACGACTCGATCGCCCGTTCGCCGAGGAGCTTCGTTCGGCCATACCAGTTCAGCGGATCCCGTGGAAGATTTGCAGTGATCGGGAACGTCTCGGGGTCACCGAGAACAGCCATACTGAACGGGAACACGAGCGCCGTACCGGTCTTTCGACAGAACCAGGCGACGTTATTCGTGCCCGTAACATTGACTTTGTAAGCCACGTCTCGATTTTCGTCACAATCGTCGACACCGCTTAATGCTGCGAGGTGGAGGACGACATCTGCACCATCGAGGAACTCCTCGAGTCGGCGGCGGTTTCTGATATCGATATGTGAAATGTCGACGTCACCGACAGACTCGACTTGTCCCCGATACTGATTATCGAGTCCACGTACGTTCCAGTCTGGGTGGACGGACTGTAGTTGCTGGAGAACCCGGCTGCCAATAAATCCGGTTGCCCCGGTTACCGCAACTGTTGGCGGTGTATCAGACGCACCTGTATTGGACGTGTTTGGTTTCGTCATATCTTGACCTGTTTTGTTGTCGTTCGCTGCATTCGGTTTGCCAGATCACGAACACCCTCTTGAAGTGTCCACTCGAGGTCGAACCCTGTTTTCTCGAGTCAGTCGAAGTTCACGTGGTAGGACGGCCCAGGATTTTTCTCCTCGAGGTAGGTGATATCCAGTTCTCGGCCAAGCTCATTGCGAACGATCTTGGAATTTTCAGAAATGCGATGATTACACTCGTTCGAACCGACGTTGTACACTGTCTGTGTCCAGGAATCGGGGTTCAATGCAGCGTGAACGTATGCCCGTGCGGCATCATTTACGTGGATGAATGGCCGCCAGTTCTGCCCATCGCCGTACACAGTCAGTGGCCGACCAGTGAGGCCACGGAACACGAAATGATTTACAACGAGATTGAACCGGATTCCCGGTGCCCACCCGTAGTTCGTACTCATTCGGAGCGCGGTTCCGTCAAACCCGTATTCATCCATCGCTGACTCAAGGACGCGTTCAGCCTCTACTTTCGACTCGGCGTATGGATTAAGCGGATCCTGAGCCGTCTCTTCGTCGATATTCGTACTGGCTGCACGTCCATAGTTGTTGCACGAGGACGCGAACACGACGTGATCGACGCCGAATTTTCCGGCGGCAGTGAGCACGTTGTCTGTCCCGTCGAGGTTAACTGCGAACGTCTCCTCTCGACGATCATGTGTGGAGGACGCACCCGTGATCGCTGCAAGATGGATTACGGTATCGACATCGCGCATTGCACTTTCGACATCACCATATTTCCGCACGTCGCCACGGCGAAAGCATAGGGTCTCGCCGATAGAACCACTAAGGTTGGCTGGCGTCCCTGACACAAGTGAATCGAGGACGACGACATCCTCAACCCGATTGTCGTCGAGCAACAGTGGGATGAGCGCACTTCCGATGTACCCACATCCACCCGTTACGAGCACGCGCATCTCATTCATCTTCTGCACTAGTCGATGACTGAACGGGCTTTGCGGAGCTTGAATCCTCGAACTCGACGACGGTATCGTCGTTCTCGTTGTCGGTCAATACGCTGGGGAGGAATCGATCTTCGTGTGCCGTGACCGTATCTTCGTAGTCGACCAACGTTCCGAGTATCTGCCGAACTCCTTCTTCGAACGTAGTCGACTGTCCGTCGGTCAGATCGGCATACCGATCGTTCTCAATCTCCATCTTGTGCGTCTCGTCTTCGTCTCGCGGATTTTCGAAGTGCTTGACGGCGACCTCAAGGTCGAACTCGTCGGCGACATCGGCGATCGTTTCCGCGATTTCAACGATGCTTATCGCGCGCGTAACTTGATTGTAAACGACGTGATCATCAGGCCTGGAGTCAGGGTCGTCGAGCGCTAACCGAGTCCCTCAACTGCGTCCTCGAGCGCAATGAAGGGTTTCCGCTGCTTGCCCTTACCGTAGACCGTCATCGGATAGCCGGCAACGGCCTGGGCGCAGAAGCGATGAGTGACAACGCCGAAGTAATAATCAAAGTCGAACCGAGTTGCCAGACGTGGATCGGCTGCCGTTTCCTCGGTTTCGGTCCCGTACGTAATTGCCGTTCGAACGTCCGAAATAGGGATATCAAACTGCTTGTGTGCTAACCGCATGTTGGCTGCATCATGTGACTTTGTCAGGTGATACCAGCTGCCAGCCATTGCGGGGAAGGGGACGTCGTCGCGGTCGCCCTGATTTTCCATTGTTGCTCCACCCTCGGGGATTGGGAACTCTGGAGCGCCGTACACACCGGTCGTCGTGGTCTCGATGAAATGAGTGTTTTCGAGGCCATGCTCATGAAGCCCCCAGAGGAGATTCCGCGTCGCCAGAAGGTTGTTGTGCTGGGTGAAGTTCGCTCGTTCACCGTTGATTTGCGAATACGGTGCCGATGGTTGGGCTGCCGTGTGGACGATCGTATCCGGCTCGTGAACGGAAAGAAGGTGGTCAACGAACGCTCGATTGGTGAGATCACCCTCAACGAACGAGAGGTTGGTAATCCCGAGCGTGTCTTCAGTTGCCTCCAATCGGCCGTCGATTGACGCGAGTGGCACTGCACTCGTCGAACCGACCGATTCGACCCATTCCCGTCGTCCGAAGTTATCAACTAAAACGACTCGATCCAGAGTATTGTTTGCAATTCGGAGTGCTGTCGGCCAGCCGAGGTAGCCATCTACGCCTGTTACGATGATGCTTATAGTTACTCAAAACATGAGTTACTACGATACCATTATAATTCTTCTGTTCACACGCCTTTATTGGCGAAAATACATATACAGTCAGACATTAGCGGTTTAAAGAATAAGCAATGACTAGTAGTTATATAAATATGGTTCTAGTAAATTAAGACGGCTACAACGATTTTACAGTATCGCAGACGAACCTTACAGCATCGCAATAGAGTACTGTTCCATAACCAACAAATAATTTATTAAATATTATTCTACTGTGACACTTTTCGCTAGGTTACGCGGTTTATCTATCGATCGACCTTTTAGATTTGCTACATGATACGCGAAGAGTTGGAAATAGACGTTTGCAACCAAGGGTTCGAATACATCTGCTTCCGGTACCTCGAACGTCCAGTCGAGCGACTTGGTCTCCAAACCATCTGAAACGGTACCGATCGCTGGTGCACCACGAGCCTGCGCTTCGGTGAGATTGTTCACCGTTTCGCTCCCGTCGGAACCAGCCGTCAGCACAGCGAGCACAGGTGTCTGCTCGGATACGAGCGCAAGCGGGCCGTGTTTCAATTCGCCGGCAGCAAATCCTTCCGCGTGATCGTAGGAAATCTCCTTCAATTTCAGTGCGCCCTCGAGCGCCACCGGATATCCGTACCGACGTCCCACAAAGAAAAACGATTCGGAGTCCTGATACTCGCGAGCAGCCTCAAGCACGTGCTCTTCCTCGTCAAGGACCTGTTGGACAGCGCCAGGCAACGTGCGCAGATTCTCGAGAAGGGTGCGCGCATTCGCCGTCGAGAGTGTGCCTCGTTCCCGTCCAATCGCAACTGAAAGCAATGCTAACGTCACGACTTGTGAGGCGAATGTCTTTGTCGCGGCGACGCCGATCTCCGGCCCGGCGCGGATAAACAGCGTATCGTTGGTTTCCCGCGTCACGGAACTTCCGAGAGTGTTCGTTACGGCAAGCGTCCTTGCCCCCGCGCCGGCAGCGCGGCGAATCGCACTGAGTGTATCCGCCGTTTCGCCACTCTGGGTCACGGCGATCACGAGCGTCCGCCAGGGATCGCGACCACCGTCAAACTCGTATTCGCTAGCGATTTCGACACTTGCGCGAACGTCTGCGATCTCCTCGAGAAGCCGTGCTGCGTATTGGCTCGCATAATATGATGTTCCACAGGAGACAAGTTGGATCTCCTCGAGCGACTCGAGATAGCCCTGCGGGAAGTCTACATCGAGATCCACGTCGCCACGATCGAGATCGATCCGGCCCGACAGTGTCTGTCGCAACGCTGTTGGCTGCTCGTGGATCTCTTTGCGCATGTAGTGCTCGTATCCGCCTTTTTCCGCTGCGTCGGCATCCCAATCGACAGTTTCGATGTCGTGATCGACTGGTTCACCGTTGCGATACACTGCCACGCTATCAGGCTCGAGGAGCGCGACATCGCCGTCCTCGAGATAGGTCACGTCGCGGGTGTGGTCGAGAAACGCTGTAACGTCACTCGCAAGGAACGCGGCGTCGTCGCCGTGGCCGATCACAAGCGGACTTTCGTGACGCGTCGCGACGATTCGGTTACTGCCGGCACGGACGGCAGCGATCGCATAGCTACCCTCAAGCAGATCGACAACACGTTCGACAGCTGATAGCAGGTCGTGGCCGTCGTCGAGTTCTCGTTCGATAAGATGGGGAATTACTTCGGTATCCGTGTCGCTCGCGAACGCGTATCCCTCTTTTAGTAGCTGCCCTTTCAGCGACTCGTGATTTTCGATGATCCCATTGTGAACGACAGCGACGGTTCCCTGCTGACTGGTATGTGGATGGGCGTTTGCATCGGTCGGCGGTCCATGAGTCGACCACCGTGTGTGTCCGATGCCGCACGTGGCATTCGGTGTGTTCGGAACGCTCAACTCACTGACTTCGCCTGCTTGTTTCGCAACCGTCAGTTCTCGCTCGACAAGCGCGATTCCAGCGGAGTCGTAACCGCGATAGTCGAGATTCTCGAGACCATTATAGACGATCTGTCCGGCAGGTTCCGTTCCGACATAGCCGACGATTCCACACATGTTATCCTCTCCTAACAATTGCGTCCGATTCGATTCGACCGTCAACGGTCACACCGTGGTCGACGGTTGCACCATCTCCCAGTACAGTCCCAGGCTTGACTATCGCCCCACTACCAATGGTTACATTGTCGCCGACGACACCACCGAGATCGATATCGGTGTGAACTTCATCTTCGACGACGATCGTCGTTGAGCCACCCCCAATGGTGGCGTTCGCGCCGACAGTAGCGTTCTCGGCGATGATCGCGTCGTGAACGACGGCACCTGTTTCGATGACTGCATCCGCGAAGATGACGCTGTTTGAGATGACGGCATTCGATTCAACCGTGACGTTATCTCCGATCGCAGTGCTACCGCCGACAGTTGCGTTCGAACCGATAGTCACATCTGAGCCGATTGCCGTATCCGTCGCAATCGCGCGATCCTTTCGTGATGAAGAACCATCGTCGATGACTGCTGCATTGACATCGAGTAGGTCCCAGAGATGAGAGACATCGAGCCAGAGACCGCGATATCGGACTGCTCGAATCGGCTTCTGGGCTGCGACACCCTTAAGGGTCGTCGTGATTGCGAGTTCGCCGCGGTCAGTCGATGTCGACCGAATCGCATCGAAAATCGACGCTTGGAACCCGTATACACCAGCGTTGATGAGTTCGGATGCGACAGGTTCAGGTGGTTTCTCAGTGAGTTCCGTAACCTGATTATTGGAGACAGTCACAACACCGTAATCGCTAGCGTGATCAGTTCTCGTGACCGCCATCACTGGCCCATCGTTGGCTTCAATCTCGCTTCGAACTCGTTGGACTAGCGACGAATCAACGAGTCGATCACCATTTAGAACGAGAAATGGATCCGAAACGGCTTCTTCGGCCTGTAAAACGGCGTGAGCCGTTCCGAGTTGTTTTTCTTGTTCGACGTATTCGATATTTACTCCCCAGTCGTCGCCGTCACCGAAGTGATTTCTGATCCGCTCTTGCTGATACCCGACGACTAGCACGATCCGATCAATGCCTGCGTCTGCGATTGCCGACACGACGTGCTCGAGTATCGGACGATTCGCGATGGGAACCATCGGCTTTGGACGCCGACTCGTAAGCGGTTCGAGCCGACGTCCCTCACCGGCTGCGAGGACGACGGCTGACACGGTGTCGTCTTTCATATACCCTGATTGGTAGATGAAGACTTGAATACTTGCTGGTGCCAGATATTGTTTTATTATGATGCCGTTGACTACCCCTTCAAATTAGATTTTCGGACAATTATAAGCAGAATGTACTTATAGATAGGTGTATCAAGAAATTATATTGTTTATTTGACCGGTAGTAGAACACATGTTCAGAAAATATTTATTTCACGAGGTATTTCGCTGTTCAGCGAACAGGCTCGGAACGAGATCGACTCGCCGGTCACCCTACTCGAACACGCACCTCATGAGAATCGGTCAAACGTCGTTCGTCGTCTTCGCCTCCAAACTCGTCGGCTCAGCGCTCGGGTTCGTTGCGACGCTGTATTTCGCGCGGACGCTCGGGGCTTCAGTCCTCGGCCACTACGCACTCGTTCTCGCGATCGTCGGATGGCTTGCGCTCGGCGGCCAATTGGGTATTTCCTCGGCGATCGTCAAGCGGATCAGCGAGGGCAACGAACCGGCAGCACATTTCACCGCTGGCATGATCGTCGTCGCGGCGCTCGGACTCGTGCTCTCGATAGGGGCCCTCGCGCTCAGAGGTGTCGTGAACGCCTATGTCGGTACACAGGTCGCGCTATTCGTCGCCCTTCTATTGTTGATTCGCCTCGCCTCGTCGGTCGTCAACGCGGGGCTGAAAGGCGAGCGGCACGTCCACATCTCTGGATTACTCATGCCGGTCAAAACCGGCTTTCGGAGCGCGTTCCAGATCGGACTTGTACTAACTGGATTCGGACTGAGCGGGATGCTCCTCGGTCACGCGATCGGTGCCGTGCTTGCCGTCCTCGTGGGAGCAGCATTCCTTTCGATCGACGTGAGACGACCGAGTCGACGCCACTTCCGGAGTCTGTTCGACTTCGCGAAGTTCTCGTGGCTCAGCGGACTCAAATCCCGCTCGTTCAACGATGTCGACATCGTCGTCCTCGGCGCTCTCGTCCCCTCTGCGCTCGTGGGTGTCTATTCCGTCGCGTGGAGTATCGCCACGTTCCTCACACTATTCGACAGTGCGGTAAGTTCCACACTGTTCCCCGAACTGAGTCACGCGGACGCGTCAGCGGAGCACGACCGGGTCGCAGGGTTGATCACCGATTCGCTCACCTATGGTGGCCTCATCGTCATTCCGGGGCTTTTCGGCGGCATCGTGCTCGCCGATCGACTGCTCCGGATCTATGGCGACGAGTTCACGCAGGGAGCCACTGTCCTCGGACTCTTGATCCTCGCATCGCTCGTGTACGGCTATCAGAAACAGCTGATGAACGCGTTGAACGCGCTTGATCGCCCTGATGTCGCGTTCCGTGTTAACATCGTGTTCATCGTCACGAACGCTGTTCTGAACGTCGTCCTCGTTTTCTGGATCGGCTGGATCGGTGCAGCGATCGCAACCGTCACGTCCGCATGTATTGGGTTGGGACTCTCGTATTACTCGCTTCGGCAGTTGGTCTCCTTCGCAGTCCCAACTGGGGAACTCTCTCTTCAGGTTATCGCTGCACTGTCGATGGCTGGACTCGTCGGCGGTGGTCGATACGTTCTCGAGAGCTTCGATATAAACCACAACGCCTTCATCGTTGTCTCGCTCACTGCGTTCGGCGCAGCAACGTATTTCCTCCTCTTGTTCGCGATTTCCAAGCAGTTCCGCACGACCGTGATCGCTAACACTCCGGATCAGCTTCCAAGCGTGCTGGATACGTTCACTACAAAGTGACATCCTCCTCGCCGTAAACGGAGAGGGATCGAAGATCTCTCAGGCAGTCGGGCTACGCCCGACGACGGCGAGGCTTCCCGTACCGTAGGTGGGATATTTGCTGGTCTACGACACGACCTGTTCTCTCGTGCGGAACGTCCCGCTCTCGCGGTCGAACAGGTGTACCGATGGCTGTGTCGTTCGAAAATCTCCGATTTTCGTGATGACGAGAGACTACGTCTCTCGAACCACCACACAGCCGTTACTCCTATCCTCACCGTAAGGACTCGGAGTTATCTTCTGGCGCATATTCTCCGCCCCGTTACAATCGGCGTTCCCGACCAATCCACACGATGAACAGACGTACAAGCCCCGTTCCACGCGGTTTGACCTCGTGTCGTCACCACACCGTGAACACGTCTTCGAGGTGTCCCACTCGTTCTCTTTCAGCACCTCAACGCCACGAATCTCCCCCTTGTACGCGAGGTACTGGTAGATACGGTCAAACGCCCACGAGTGCAACTTTTTGTTCCCCGTCTTGCCCCAGTCGGACTCGCGCACGTCTTCAGGCCAGCTCACCGCGAGCGTGCCAACACCGCGTTCGACACACTCCGTGATGATCGTGTCCGTAAGCGTGTGGTAGAAGTGTGTTTCACGATCTGTGAGTTTCCTGCGTGCCCGCATCGACTTCTCCGAGGGGCCGTTCTCACCCTCAGTGTCGTACTCTGCTCGGGTGAAGTAGTGCTTGTCCTGTTTGAGCGAGTTGCCGGGGTACAGGATGTACTCGTCGGGGAATGCGACTGTGGCGATGTTCTTGATACCGAGATCGATACCGGCCACTTCGTTGCCTGCTGAGTCGTTGGTTTCGAGTTCGACTTTGCAGACGAAGTGCAGTTCCCACTCGTCGCCATTCCAGACGGCTCGAACGTTCTGCACCTTGTTGACTTCTGAAAGGTCAACGTCGGGGCGGGTCTGGTACTCGCAGAGCAGGAAGTCCGACCAGTGTTCTTTCAGGTTCTTGCCCTTTGAGAGTCGGACGCGGTCGTGTTCGGGGTCGTGTTTGAAGCCGTCTGCTTTGAACGTGACCGTACTCTTGGGTCGAGTGTCGCCGTGTTTACGGTAGCCGGGAGGATTCGCCTCGTCAAACTTGTGTCGCAGGTCGAACCATGACTGGAAAGCGTCGGAAAGTTCTTCGATGACTTTCTGACTGGATTGTGCGTTCAGGTCTTTCCAGCACGACTGGTTCTTCATGTACGCTTTGAGCGTTCCTTCGTCTGGTATTTCGCCAGCTTCATCCCAGATGCGGTCTGCTGTCCAGCGTGCGACGCTCCAGATTTTCGAGGCGGAATCACCGAGCGAATCGAGGCCATCGCAGACCTGTTGCTGGTTCTGGATGGAACCAACATAGGTTCGAGTGGCCCCAACCGCCATACATAGCCTATGTAGACAAACCTACTTAATCATTCAGATTAGCGTTGAATATCCGGTCTGTTATTGAGCGGTGGATTCCGTAGTTGAGTGACGCGATTCACGCCCGCCGTGAACGGCGACATTCTCTCGCTGGTTAAAGATAGTAATTAAAGCTTTGGTGATCGTCACTCAACACTGAATATTTTCGAGAACGACCGACACTGATCAATCAGTAGCCTTTTGCGGTTCGGTGGGGGAGTAGTGCTCAATGGAAGACGACGCGGTTCGCGCGGCCTCGAGTCCGCGCTCGGACGGTGGCGACGTCGTCGCCGTGACCGAGCAAACCCGCGAGATCTCGCCGGAGGAGGTCTGCGTGCTCATTCCGACGCTCGAGGAGGCGGCCACGATCGGCGATGTGATCGAGGGCTTCTACGAGCAGGGATATACGAACGTCGTCGTGATCGACGGCGACTCCGAGGACGACACCCGCGAGATCGCACGTGATCACGGCGCGGAGGTACTGGTCCAGTCGGGCAGCGGCAAGGGCCAGGCGGTCCGTGAGGCCCTCGAGTACGTGACGGTCCCGTACGTGTTGATGCTCGACGGCGATGGGACCTACGATCCGGCCGACGCCGACAAGATGATCGAGCCGCTCGCGCGCGGGTACGACCATGTAATCGGCAACCGTTTTGCCGACATGGACGACGACGCGATGCGGGCGTTGAACGGCTTCGGCAACCGGATGATAAACCGCGCGTTCGCGTTCGTCCACGGGGCCAACTACGAGGACATCCTCTCGGGGTATCGGGCCTTCACTGTCGACTCGTTCCGACAGCTGTCACTCGATTCGGACGGCTTTACGATCGAAACCGAACTCGCCGTCGAATGCGTCAAACACGGGATCGACACGACGGTCGTCCCGGTGAGTTACCACGCTCGACCCGACGAATCCGAGACCAACCTGCATCCGGTCAAAGACGGCGGGACGATCTTGCTCGCGCTGTACTCGCTGGCCAAGACGAACAATCCCCTGTTCTACTTCGGCAGCCTCGGCGTCGGTGGCATCGCCTCCGGAGCCCTCATCGCGGCGTACGTCCTCTGGGAGTGGATTCAGTACACACGAAGCCACGAGGTCCTGGCAGTGGTCTCAGCGGCTGCAATCATCCTCGGCGTCCAGTTACTCATGTTTGGCGTCCTCTCGGATATGCTCGTCACGCTTCATCGCGAGCAGCGCCGGCGCTTAGAGCGGATCGCTCGAGACGAGCGCGACAAGTAACTCGAGGCGACTGCGCGATCAAAACGGTAACAGCGACCGAAACTGCGAGACGACGCTGCCCGAGCGGTTCCGTCGGTACTCCTCGAACGGTTCGTGGAGTGCGTTCAGCAGCTCCTGCCGGGAGTCGAAGCGGTCTGTCGGGACGTCTTCGAGTATCTCACCCAGTGCAACGTCGTTCCCGTGGACGTCGTAGGGGATGTGCTCGTGGCCGAGTTCGGCTCTGACGTCGTCTTTCGTGGCCGGAAAGGACAGATCAGCGTCCTTGAGGTGAGCGTCGACGGCAGCGATGCCGAACTCGATACTGTCGGGTTTCTCGTCGTCTCCGCTCGATGGTGGCCGGACTCCCATGCCTTACCGCTTGCTACGAAGCCGAATACAAAAACGTCTGTGGAGACAGTCGACGACCGTCACTGACCGCTGACTATGTCCGACTACCGCCGACGGGAGAGACGACCCCGGCGACAGCGACGGATTATCCACCGCTGTCGACACGCATTTGGGTCCTGCGACGGACTCTAGTGTATGACCGACTACACCACGGTGTCGATCCCGAAGGATCTCGCCGATCGCGTCGATGAGACCATCGAAGGGACGAGTTTTCAGAGCACGAGCGACCTCGTCCGATTCCTGCTGCGTAGTATCGTCATCCAGCACCAGAAAGAAGGCGAGCTCACCGAAGCCCAGTTCGAAGAGATTACCGAACAGCTCCGTGGCCTTGGGTATCTCGAGTGAGCAACCGGCTCGAACACCCCGTTAGCCGGTCGCTGCCGAACAGCTACGAACGGGGAACAGCCCTTTTCGGCCTCGAGATCGTATTCACAGACGGGGGAGAGACATGCCCCACATTCCGGACTTCCCATCCGACGGCGATGACGACGATGGACGTGACCGGAGCCCCGGCGGCATCATCGATCGGATCATCGGCGACGACGAGGTTCCAGTCCCGACCGGGTGACTCACAGGGCCGCCTTTTTTCGAGCGTGCACCAGGTGTCACACTCCATGGAACCGGCAGCGACACATTAGTCCGTCAGCGACTGGTTTGGCGGCGAGGCGTCGATGATCTCGAGGGGGTGGCGCTCGCCGCTGCGGTCGAACGCGGCGAACGACTGGTCGTCGGTTTGCCAGGGTGGGACGGCGACGAAGACGATCTCGGCGAGGTCGTCCTGTCGCGTTACCTCGAGTTCGCCGACCGGATGGGAGACGAACCGGCCTTGAGCCTGCCGAGCGGGTGTCGAGAGGTCGACACCGAAGACGGCGTTGACGGAGTTGCCGGGATCGGGGAGGAAGAAATCCGTAAAGACCGGCGTCTCGGGATCGAGGCGGTCTGCACCCTCGAGTTCGCCGGCTAGGGTAACCGAGACGCCCGTCGTCACGTCGTCGGGATCCGCATCGCTGGCCAGGTCCAGCAAGACATCAATGAGCGCACGGGTGACGTAGACCACAGGCCAACTTTGGGTGGGAAGTAGTTAGAGGTATGCCCTCCAGCAGTAGAGCGACTCGGCATTACGTTTCAAATCGGCAGCATGTCCCACGCTGTCTCGACGTACAGCCGGGGCGCTCGCCGACGGGAACTGTCGAGCGCGTCCTCGAATGCACGCGCAGCGCCCTCGAGCACGCCGGCACCATGACCGATGAGGACGCGTTCGGGCCTGATGCCGCGAAACGCCGCTCGTGGCGGGTTCAGTCGCAACATCGGATGCACGCCGAGTCGCTCGTCACCGGCCAGAAAGTAGTCGACGGTCCCGACCGTTTCGGGGACGACGAGCGTGCCGTCGGCTGGATTGTAGAGGGCGACTTCCTGCCAGAAGCGGCTATCGACGACGGTGAGCGCGCGGATCCCAGTGTCCGAAAGTTCGTCACTGAAGCGGGCGACTGCAGTGTCGATATCGCCAGTGACGCCATCGAAGAACTCGGGCAGATAGACGGGGACGCGATGACGCTTCGCGATGGCAGCGGCGTCGCGTTTGTGCCGATCGAGCGTGACGACGACGCCAGCCACGTCGCCGAACTCGGCGAATAGGTCGTCGATCCCCGCAGCGTCGACCGGATCGATCACCCAGACCTCGCCGTCGACCGCGAGAGCGTGGCTAGCACGTTGCATTCGTTCGTCAGGATGGGCGAGCCAGCCGACGCCGCCCTCGAAGCGGTCGATCTCTCGGAAGTCTGTCGCACGCTCGTCGACACGAAAGGCCATGCCACTGTCTATGAACGCAGTAATGATAAAATCACGTCGTGAGGAGGCAGCGACACCCAGTCCACCGACGCGACACAGGACGGGCTGATCGCGGGAGTCGCCGACGATTCTTTATCCCTCCTGCGAGTAGCCTGCGTCATGCTAACAGGGCTTTCCTGGCTGTCACTCGAGGTCAAATATCTCGAGCCGGCGCGGGTGTTCTACGACGAACAGCTGGGACTGTCCGTCCGCGAGCGCGGGGACGATGAAATAGTTGCGACGGCTGGCGAGACCGATCTCGTGCTCCGCCGGCCGAGCGGACTCCCTCGAGGTGGTCTCCACACTCACTACGCGTTCGCGATCCCCGACGACGAGTACGACGACTGGTGGGACCGCCTTTCCGAGACCCACGACCTCGAGGAGGCGCAATTCGGCCCTATGCGGTCGCTGTACCTGTACGACCCGGACGGCAACTGCGTCGAACTCGGCCAGCAGGCCGTCGCCGGCCCGGGGATCGACGGCATCTTCGAGGTCGTCCTCGAGGTCGAAGCTATCGACCGCGCGCGCGACTTCTACGAGGAGCTGGGCTTCGAAACCGTCGACGAGGGCGACGACCGCACGCGGATCCGACTCCACGGGCCGATGGCGCTGGAACTCTGGGAACCTCACCTGGGACTTGCCGACGCCCGTGGCGGCGTCCACGTCGACCTCGGGTTCGAGACAGACCAACCGAGGGCGGCACTCGCGGCAGTTCGTGATCGCGTCCAGACAGTCGATCGGGAGACCGACGACGAGATCGTCGTTCGCGATCCGGACGGTCACGTCCTGACGTTCCTCGCCCCGTGAACGTGCCCGCAGCCCTATTACCGTCCTCGTGGAAGGGCGATAGACGGCGAAACACGAATGGTTCGATCGACAGTCGCGGCAGCAACTGACCGACTCACTCGAAACCACGTTCGGATCGTTTTCCTCACGATACTCCTCGCGTGCGCTGCGGGAATCGTCTTCAACGCAGCTGGCGAGTCCGCAAGCGAACGGACGGATGCACCCGCCGACGCGCCCCCAACCGATACCCACACCGTCATCACGCAGTCGGGACGGGCCGGTAACATCCTCGCGTACGCGCCCAACGGAAGCCGCATCTACGCCAACGACACACACACGAAGTACTACGACGTCGATCCCGTCGAAAACGAGTCGATGACCGTCGAGTACGCCGCGACGGACACGCTGTATGCCGATAGCCCCCGCTGTCAGGACCCGCCCTGTGCGCGCAACGTCATCGAACGGGCGAACCTCTCGACAGGCGAGGTGACCGAGGTCTACGCCCAGTACGTCTACCGGGAAACCGCCGGCGAGTGGCACGACGCCGACCGGATCGACGACCGACACATCGTCGTCGCCGATATCGCCGCCGATCAGGTGTTCATGGTCGACACCCAATCCGAGATGATCGAGTGGACCTGGGACGCCCAGCACGACTACCCCGTCGAGGGCGGCGGCCCCTACCCCGGGAACTGGGTCCATCTCAACGACGTCGAGGTCCTCGACGACGGGCGCGTGATGGCCAGTCTCCGCAACCAGGATCAGGTCGTCTTCATCGACCCCGAGACCGGGCTGGTCGACGACTGGACGCTCGGTGCGGAAAACGAGTATTCGATTCTGAACGAGCAACACAATCCGGACTATATCCCCGAATCGCGTGGCGGCCCTGCCGTCGTCGTCGCGGACTCGGAAAACGGTCGCGTTCAGGAATTCCAGCGCGACGACGGCGCGTGGAACCGCACCTGGACGTGGTCGGACGGCCGGATGCAGTGGCCCCGCGACGCCGACCGGCTGCCAACCGGGAATACGCTCATCACCGATACTGGTGGCGAGCGCGTCCTCGAGGTCAACCAAAGCGGCGACATCGTCTGGCAACTCGAGGTGCCCCATCCCTACGACGCCGAACGACTCGAGACCGGCGACGAAAGTACCGGCGGACGAAGCGCGGCGGCGCTCGGCCTCGAGTCGCAGACGAGTGAGGACGACAACGGGGGG
>NZ_AOIT01000057.1 GCF_000337475.1 Natrinema limicola JCM 13563
GTGTATAAGAGACAGCTCTCGGACCGGTGACCGTCGGCCTTGCGACGGCGCTGCTCTGGGGGTGTGTCGAACTCAGATGGGCGCTCCGCGCGCGCGGAATCCGACTTCGTTGGCCCGTATACAAGGAAAAATAGCCGTCCGTCTTACCCCAGCTGCAAGAAGGAGTGCTCCGAGCCGACGAGCGCTGCCTCGAGTCCGATGGGAGCGCGTTATTCACCCTCAGCAAGTGCGTGCGCGATCTCGAGTAACTGGAGTGCAGCGGTGTCACCGATCCGATAGTAGGTCCACTTGCCTTGGCGTCGTGTCTTGACCAGCCCGGCGTCTTTGAGCTCTCGCAGATGACTCGCCACCGTCGACTGGGGCGCGTCGAGGACGACCTGTAACTCACACGCACACAGTTCGCCCTCTTTGAGCGCCTCGAGGATTCGGATCCGGTGTTCGTTCGCCAGCGCTTTGAACACGCCAAGCTGTGCGTCCACCTGTTCGTCGTCCGGTGCGAGTTCGAACAGCGATGTCAGTCGGTTTTCGGGGTCCTCGTAGAGTCGATCCAGCGTCTGTCGCGTCGATTCGGGTACTGAGTCACTCATCGTTGCTTAGTGCTCTCCATCGTCGGTCGATCCTGCGCCGGCCACTGCAGCCACAATCTTGCCGAACAGCGAATTATCCATACATATCGATAAAGGCCGTTTTAATACTAAAGGTTTCGATCAGAGAGGAGTATATGGGTCGAATGTTGCTCATTCAAGTATTGAACGTTGACTTTTCAATTCAGGAATCCCCGATACGTGATGGCAATCTCGGAACGTACTACCGGATGCAATATCGGATGAATCGTTCTCTTCTACAGGCGGAGCAGGCCGAGTGCCTCGGGGCTTGACCCCGAGGCGGTTCACTGCAAAGAGTCGCTGTGTGATCAATCCGAGTCCCCACATCGCGCTGGACGCTGCCGTCGTCGAGCAAACAACTGACTACGAATCTAGAGTAGTAGATTGAAGAGCAAGCCAATGGTCAAGATACCTGCTGCCAGTGTCGTCGCGTATGCCGCGATCAGTTCTTTCTTCATCACTTTGTTCAGGATCATGAACTGCGGGAACGAGAGTGCGGCAACCGACATCATAAACGCCAGGCCCGTCCCAACCGGCAGTCCTTTCCCGATCAGCGATTCGACGACCGGTATGACACCGAGGATGTCAGTGTACATCGGGACGCCGACGGCGACCGCGCCGAAGACGCCGAGCGGCCCCGACAGATACTGTGTTACCAGTTCGCCGGGTAGGTAGCCGTGGATAGCTGCACCCGCTCCAACGCCAACGATAACGTATGGCACGATTTCGACGATGATGTCTTTCGCCTCGACGTACGCCTCTCTGGCACGTTCTTTCCGGGTGGGCTCATCGATTTCGACATCCGAGTCGCCGAAATTGAACTCCTCGATGTATCTGTCGAAGCCAAGTTTATTGAGGGTGTAGCCGCTGGACATCCCGATTACGATCCCGCTCACCGCATACAGAGCTGTCAATTTGAATCCGACGACGCCCGGCAGCACGACGAGCGCAGCCTCGTTGATCATCGGCGAGACGGCGAGGAACGTGATCGTAATTCCGAACGGGATTCCCGCACCAACCATCCCGAGGAATATCGGAATCGTCGAACAGGAGCAAAACGGGGAGACGATTCCGAGCAACGCAGCGAGTGCATACCCCGTTATTGCTCGCTTCCCCTCGAGATAGTCCCTGATCTTCTCCGGTGGAAAGTACGTTCGGAGGTACGTCACGCCGAAAATAACGACGATGAGTATCGAGAGGATCTTCAGCGTGTCGTAGATCCAGAAGTGAGCCGCCGCTCTCAGCGACCCCGTGAGTCCGAGAGCCTCGACTACGTATGTGGCTATCTGTTGAAAAACCATGGGTTCTTACAACCGGTCCTCGATGAGCTCCTGTAACTCGTCTTCAGACGGATTCGACCCGTTGAAGACCATTTCGCCGTCGATCTCGAAGCCTGGCGTGGACATAATGCCTTTCTCCGCCAGTTTCGCCATATCCCCTTCCTTCTCTACGTCCGCGTCGAACCCGTTCTCCTCGACGACGTTCTGCGCTTTCTCCTTGAGCCGCGAGCAGTTGCTGCAACCGTCCGGTCCGTAAACGGTAATTTTCATCGGTTACCTCCGGTTTTTTCGATTTCGCCGCTCCAACGCCGGCCGTCATCTGCCGTCAAACCTGTTCCAGCCTGTGCGTCCACGGTCTTGTCGACCATTGGATCTGCCATACATATCGATAAAGTCCGGTGCGGTATTAGTGCGTTTCGATAAAATCCGATTTGTTCGAGTGAGTCTCACATCAGAGGTGCTCCTCGAGAGGGGCATGTATGACGAGTTCGGGAAAGACCAATATTGGGGTGAACACTCCTACTCATGGAGTTAAGAGGTAATACGTCCGGTAAACGCAAGTGTGGATATGAATCGATCGGGTTCAGATCGAGTACGGTCGAACTCGAACCGAGTACCGATTGAATTGAGAAATCCCGATGTAGTTGCCAATGCAGTCTATATGAGAGAGACACACTCCGAGACACTGTTTCTCGATAGCGTTCAGCTATCCCACGGGAACCGTCGAGAACGAACTCTTCAGACGGTCTGCTGTACCGATGTACCGGTAGGACTGCAGGGTTGGTCGCGGCCCCACCAATACTGACGTACAGTAGTCCGTATCACTCGATCGCCGCAACCGCGTCGATCTGAACGCTTGCACCGCCAAGTAACTCAGACACACCGACGACACTGCGCGCTGGCAGCTGCTCACCGAATGCCTCTCGATAGACTTCGTTGACCGCGTCGTACTGCTCGAGGTCGGTGAGATACACCGTCACTTTGAGCACGTCGTCGAGCGTTCGGCCCTGTTCCTCGAGTGCCGTCTCGAGGTTCGAGAGCGCGTGTTGCATCTGTTCTGCCGCGGACTGTGCTGATGGGACGGTCCCGTCTTCGGTCGGCAGCTGGCCCTCCAAAAACAGGAGATCAGAACTCCCGGTCTTCGTGCCATAGCCGCCGGTAAACGACGTTCCGGCACGCTGTTTGCGGCCAGTGGTACTTGCACGAGACGACAACTGGTGCTGATCGGTCTTCGACTGTTGCACAGTACGATTGAGGGACTGCTCACTTATAGGAGTGTTGGGTGAACTGTACAAGTCTGCTCTAGAGCAGAAATAACCGATATGAGTGATAGCACGGAGTATCAGTCGAAAGTATTAATTGAAGAGTTACTCAATCAAAGGCCATGGCAACAGCGACACAACGTCTCCAGCGTTACCTTGAGGACGAGCTCGAGGACTGTCGTCCCGAGGACGTCGAACAACGGCTCGACGAATTGGATACGCTCGAAGCGGTGCTCTCGACGGATCGGATCGAGAGGGACCTCGATGTACTGACGGCGCTTGCAAACGAGACGCGATACAAACTCGTACGGCTCCTCGTGGCCGCCGATGGCGAGCTCTGTGTCTGTGAACTGAACGCGATGATCGATGCAAGCGAGAGTGCCATCAGCCACGCGCTCTCGGCCCTGACCGACGCTGACCTCATCACGTGCCGAAAGGACGGCCGGTGGCGGAAGTATCGTGCCTCGAACACCGCGGTTGCGATACTGACACTATTGGATGGAGTGACCGCGGATGAGTAACGCCGACTCTCACGAACACGGGCCGAACTGTGGCTGTGAGAGCTGTGGCGATCCGCGGTCGATGGATTTCCTCGATAAGTATCTCACCGTCTGGATCTTCGGGGCGATGGCTATCGGCGTCGGTCTCGGCTTCGTTGCGCCGTCGGTCACCCAGCCGATTCAAGAGCTCCACCTCGTCCAGATCGGGCTGATCGCGATGATGTATCCGCCACTGGCGAAAGCCGATTACTCGCGACTCCCGACCGTCTTTCGTAACTGGCGCGTCCTCGGGTTGAGTCTGATCCAGAATTGGCTCATCGGCCCAACGCTGATGTTCGGGCTCGCAGTCGTCTTCTTCAGCGGACTCGTCCCCGGCCTGCCGGCACGACCCGACTACTTCCTCGGGCTCATCTTCATCGGCATGGCCCGCTGTATCGCAATGGTGCTCGTCTGGAACGAACTCGCCGACGGCTCGACCGAGTACGTCACCGGGCTCGTCGCTTTTAATAGCCTCTTTCAGATCGTTACCTACGGGGTGTACGTCTGGTTTTTCGGCCTGTTTCTCCCGCCGTTACTCGGCATGGAGACGCTCGTCGCCGGCATCGAGACGTTCAACGTGACGCCGGCGCAGGTGTTCAGGGCGATCGTCGTCTTCCTCGGGATCCCCTTTGCCGGTGGCTTCCTTACTCGGTATATCGGCACCCGAACGAAGAGCGAGGAATGGTACGACGAAACGTTCGTTCCGAAGATCGACCCGCTAACACTCGTCGCGCTGCTGTTTACCGTCATCGTGATGTTCGCGACACAGGGCGAGGCCATCGTCGCCTCGCCCAGTGACGTGCTCCTGATCGCCGTCCCGCTGACGATCTACTTCGTGGTGATGTTCCTCGTGAGCTTCGGCATGGGCAGAGGGATCGGCGCGGACTACTCGACGACGACCGCGATCGGCTTTACCGCCGCCTCGAACAACTTCGAACTTGCGATCGCGGTCGCGGTCGCCGTCTTCGGCGTCGGCTCCGGCGTCGCCTTCACGACCGTCGTCGGCCCACTGATCGAAGTCCCCGTCCTGCTCGCGTTGGTCAACGTCGCACTGTACTTCCAGCGGCGCTTCGACTGGAGTGGTGCCACCACTGGCCGCCTCGAGTCATCATCCCCAAAATCGACCCCTGACGACGACTGATACCCAATGACTTCACACACCGATTCCACCGACTCGACTCGTATCGCCTTCGTCTGTGTCCAGAACGCAGGCCGATCACAGATGGCCTACGCGTTCGCACAGCAAGAACTGGAAACGCGAGAGCTCGCCGCCGAAATCGACCTCATCACCGGCGGCACGCGACCCGCCGACCACGTCCACGACGAGGTCGTCAACGCGATGGCCGACACGGGAATCGACATCGCCGATCGGACGCCACGAGAGGTCACCTTCGAGGACCTTCAGGCGAGCGACTACGTCATCACGATGGGCTGTTCGGCTGCCGACGTCTGCCCGGCCAACTGGGCTGGCGAGAACCGCGACTGGGATCTCGAGGACCCGGACGGGAAATCACCGGCGGCAGTCGCGACGATCCGTGACGAGATCGAACACCGCGTGGGCTCGCTGTTCGACGAACTCGAGACGACCCGGTAACCTATAGTAGCCACTGAAAGTCACTGCACACTCGATCGCACGACGGCTGTACAATCGGTGTGTAAATCGTTTCAGTTGTTACTATAGCGCGATCAGAGCCGGTCCGTACTCACGTCCACGCCCGGCGGCGTCACGAGCAGAAAGCCACGAAAGTGAACGAGATTCCCGCCCGACTCTTTGACATCGCGTGCAAATCCCGACGCCAGTTCGTTCACGTTCCCCTCGACGTTGAGAACGAGGACGTTCCCCGTTGAAATCGCCTCGAGCCACTCCTCGGCCGGCGTCTCCCCGTCGAGGACGCCAAGGACGATGCTGCCTTCGATCTCGAGTTCGTCGTCGATGTGTTCCTCGACAGTTCGAAGGTCGAGGTCGAAATCGCTCATACCGGGTGGGTCGAATTGCGGCGAGAAAAACGTTCGCCTCCGACCTTTTGCTCTGCGGTCTGCCGTGCTGGTGGCTGCGCCACACAGCACGGCGTCCCTCGGCAAAAGGTCGATCAAAAGCACTCCTCCCTCTGTTTCGGCTCGCTACGCGAGCCTTCACATCGGTCGTCGGCCCGCTCGCTCACTTCGTTCGCTCGCGGTTGCTATCACAGACTCAGTCCATCGGGAACTCCTTCTGGAACCCGCGGAACTCGGTGCGGTGGGCCTCCTCGTCGGCGAGAATCGTCACCGCCACGTCTTCGGTGACCGGGTCGTTTGCATCGTCGGCCGCCTCCACTAGCGACCGATAGGTCTCGATGGCTGCTTCCTCGGCTTCGAGGACGCCCTCGATGACCGACTGGACATCGGTGGTGTCTTCGGGCGGCTGGAGGCTGTGCTGGTTGGCCTCGAACGACTCCGAGCCTGGCGGCGACTCGTCGAGCTGTTTCAGCCGCTCGCCGAGAATCCGCGCGTGGTCGAGTTCTTCCTGGATGTCTTCCTCGAGACTCTCTTTGACTTCCTCGGCGTGAATGCCGTCGAGAACGATCGCGTTCGTCCGGTAGTTCATTACGGTCTCGAGCTCGTCGATATACGCCTCCGTCAGCAGGTCGATGATTTCGTCGGTCGTCATGCGCATCGTTCTACAGCAGCCGGGTATAAAGTATTGACATATGTCCGCTCTCGTCCGTCCCGTCAACTCTCACTCCTTGAGCGTCGTGTGCGCGCGTTATTACGGCCCGGACTGGCCACTCATCCAGAAACGAGAGCGAAAGTAGCACAGTTCACGTTTCGAGCGGCCTTCGAGCAGACAGAGTGACCGTTTGTCGATCGGCGACCGCGCGCGAGCGCTCGAGCGAGGTTGATTGGGGTCGAACAGGGAGGAATTCGTGGCCACTGCTCGAGAAACACGTCGATCGGCGGGCTCGTGCTATACAGTATTAGGAGATATGGTCGGATAATAGGTGGGCGCCGTCATGCGATTTTCGGATCTCAATAAACGATTGTGATGGTATCGGTCGTCGGTCACTGTCAGGTACAGCGGTAGTTTTATATATGTCGTCGCACCTGGGATTCAGATACAATGTCTTCACAAGACAGCCCATCCTCTGACAACAGTCAGGGGGGTCGAGTTCTTCCAGGGCACGTTAGATTCCACTGACGAAATAGAGTCAGCACGTGTCTTCGATACGACCCTCCGGGACGGCGAGCAGTCGCCCGGCACTTCGTTCTCTTACGACGATAAACGGCAGATCGCGTCCATCTTGGACGAGATGGGAACCCACGTCATCGAGGCCGGGTTCCCCGTCAACTCGGACGCGGAGTTCGAGGCCGTTCGTGATATCGCTTCGGCAACTAGTTCGACGACCTGTGGCCTCGCCCGCGTCGTCGACCAGGACATCGAAGCGGCGCTCGATTCCGGCGTCGAGATGGTGCACACGTTCGTGTCCACCAGCGACGTCCAGATCGAGGATTCGATGCACGCCACCCGTGAGGAGGTCGTAGAACGCGCAGTCGAGTCGGTCGAACGCATCACCGAGGCAGGCGCAACCTGCATGTTCTCGCCGATGGATGCGACGCGAACCGACGAACAGTTCCTGATCGAGGTCATCGAGGCGGTCACCGAGGCTGGAACCGACTGGATCAACATTCCCGACACCACCGGCGTCGCCACACCGACCCGGTTCAAGGCGATGATCGAGAAGGTCCTGGCCCACACCGACGCCCGGATCGACGTCCACGCCCACGACGACTTCGGGCTGGCCACCGCCAACGCCTTGGCCGGCATCGAAGCGGGCGCATCCCAGGCACAGGTCTCGGTCAACTCCATCGGTGAGCGGGCCGGCAACGCCGCCTACGAAGAGTTCGTGATGGCCGTCGAGTCGCTCTACCAGACCGACACGGGGATCGACACGACACGCATCACCGAACTCTCGGAGATCGTCGAGGAAAAAAGCGGGATGCCGACACCGGGTAACAAGCCCGTCGTCGGCGACAACGCCTTCTCCCACGAGAGCGGCATCCACGCCGCCGGCGTCATCGAAAACTCCGACACCTTCGAGCCCGGCGTGATGACCCCCGAAATGGTCGGTGCCGAGCGCAACCTCGTCATGGGGAAACACACCGGCACCCACTCAGTTCGGGAACGACTCGTCGAGTGTGGCTTCGATCCCACCGACGAGCAGGTACGCGCCGTCACCCGCCGCGTCAAAGATTACGGGGCCGAGAAGCGCCGCGTCACGGTCGACGTCTTGGAGCGCTTCGCCGAGGAGGCTGGCGTCGAACGCCAGTCCGAGGAAGAGGAGGTGCGCGTCTAGGGATGTCCTCCCTGTTTGCCACCGGCCGCGAGCCCCAGCTATCGCGTTCGATCCAGCGAACTGGCGCGACTCGTAAGGGTTATGACCCTCGAGAGAGCTACGTAATCAGTAATGACGGTTCGCGCTTCCCTGTCGGCTCGTGTCCGCACAGTCGACACCAGCGCGCTCGCTCCGATTCGTATTGTAGGGGCGTTCTAGCCCCATCTTCAGTACCTCGCAGCTTCGGACCGGAATCCGCATCGTTCTCCGAGCGATCAGCAATCCACCAGATGACACACTACCGTACACCACCCGATCGCCACACACTGGCGGGAGGTAATCGATGAGCGAACGCGCAGCAAAGGTCACGCCAACAGACGACGAACAGACCGACGAGCAGATCACCGACAGTGCCGCGCCCGACGCGGCGACCGAGCCCGACTCGGCAGCCGAGACCGAGTCCGAGACGACGGCCGAACCCGTCACGTCGGGTGCCGAGGCCGTCGTTCGCGCACTCGAGAACGCGGGCGTCGAGTACGCCTTCGGCGTCCAGGGCGGGGCGATCATGCCCGTCTACGACGTCCTCTACGATTCGGACATCCGGCATGTGACGATGGCCCACGAACAGGGCGCAGCCCACGCGGCCGACGCCTACGGCATCGTCTCGGGCGAACCGGGCGTCTGTCTCGCGACGTCGGGGCCGGGCGCGACCAACCTGGTCACCGGCATCGCCGACGCCGACATGGACTCGGATCCGATGCTCGCGCTGACGGGACAGGTCCCGACGGAGTTCGTCGGCAACGACGCCTTCCAGGAGACCGACACTACCGGCGTCACGACGCCGATCACGAAGGACAATACGTTCGCGAGCGACGCCGACCACGTCGGCAGCGACGTCACCGAGGCGTTCGCGCTGGCCCGCGAGGGCCGACCGGGGCCGACTCTGGTCGACCTCCCGAAAGACGTCACCAACGGCGAGACCGACCGCGAGCCCGACGAGCCGAAAACGCCCGACACCTACCACGTGCAGGAACGGGCCGACTCGGAAATCGTCGCAGCCGCGGCCGAGCGGATCGAAAACGCCGATCGTCCCGTCATGCTGCTTGGCGGTGGCGTCATCAAAGGCGAGGCCAGCGAGGCCTGTCGTGAGTTCGCCATCGAACACGAGATTCCGGTCATCACCACGATGCCCGGCCTCGGCGCGTTCCCCGAGGACCACGAGCTGTCCCTCGAGATGGCGGGCATGCACGGCACCGGCTACGCCAACATGGCGATCACCCACTGTGATACGCTGATCGGGATCGGGACCCGATTCGACGACCGCCTGACCGGCGGCATCGAGACCTTCGCGCCCGACGCGGAGGTCATCCACGTCGACATCGATCCCGCAGAGATCTCGAAGAACATCCACGCGGACTACCCGCTGGTCGGCGACGCCGAAACCGTCGTCGAGCAACTCGCCGCGGCGGTCGACGAGTCACCGGCAGCCACGAAGTGGCGCGCGCAGTGCCAGCAGTGGAAATCCGACTACTCGATGGCCTACGAGGCACCCGAAGACGCGCCGGTCCAGCCGGAGTTCGTCGTCGAAGCCTTAGACGAGGCCACGAGCGACCGGGCGATCGTCACCACCGGCGTCGGCCAACACCAGATGTGGGCCGCCCAGTACTGGACGTACACCGAACCGCGCACCTGGGTCTCGAGTCACGGGCTCGGGACGATGGGTTACGGTCTGCCCGCAGCCATCGGCGCGCGGCTAGCGGCCGACGACGACCAAGAGGTCATCTGTGTCGACGGTGACGGTTCGTTCCTGATGACGCTGCAGGGACTGTCCGTGGCCGTCCGCGAGAACTTGGACATCACGGTCGCCGTGCTCAACAACGAGTACATCGGCATGGTCCGCCAGTGGCAGGACGCCTTCTTCGAGGGCCGCCACGCCGCTTCGGACTACAACTGGATGCCCGAGTTCGACAAGCTCGCCGAAGCCTTCGGCGCCTGTGGCTTCCGAATCGACGACTACGACGACGTCGCCGACACCATCGAGGAGGCACTCGCCTACGACGGCCCGTCGGTGATCGACGTCCACATCGATCCCGACGCCAACGTCTACCCAATGGTGCCAAGCGGCGGCGACAACGGTCAGTTCGCACTGACGGAGGACCAATTATGAAGCGCGGATTAGAAGGCCCAGCACCCGAAGAGCGACCGACTCCCGCAGGACGGCGCAACAAACAGGGCATTCGCATCGACCCCGAAGTCGAAGCGACCCACGAGCCCCGGCGTACCGTCATCTCGGCGCTGGTCGCACACGAACCCGGCGTGCTCTCGGACGTCTCGGGGCTGTTCTCGAGACGGCAGTTCAACATCGAGAGCCTGACCGTCGGCCCCACCGACGACGAGGAGCGCGCGCGAATCACGATCGTCGTCGAGGAGCCCGACCCCGGGATCGACCAGGTCGAAAAACAGCTGCGAAAGCTCGTGCCGGTTATCTCCGTGCGCGAACTCGAGCCCGACGCGATGCGCCGCGAACTGGCGCTCGTGAAAGTCGACGCCGCGGATCCGGCGTCGGTCAGCGCTGTCGCGGACATGTACGACGCGACGGCTGTTGACTCGAGTCCGGAGACGGCGACCTTCGAAATTACTGGCTCGCGCCAGAAGATCGAGGCCGCCGTCGAGACGTTCAGCCAGTTCGGAATCCGAGAGGTGTCCCGGACGGGGCTGACGGCGATGGCCCGCGGCACCGACCAGACCGCTGGAGCCGATCTGACAGCACAGCCCGCCGACGAGGCGAAGTATGGCGACAATACCCAACCAGCAGACGATGACTGACGAATTCACCACCGATATTTATTACGACGACGACGCAGACGTATCGACGCTCGACGACGAGACCGTGGCCGTACTGGGCTACGGCAGCCAGGGTCACGCCCACGCGCTGAACCTTCACGAGAGCGGGGTCGACGTAGTCGTCGGCCTGCGTGAGGACTCTTCCTCTCGCTCGGCCGCCGAAGCCGACGGGCTCACCGTGACGACGCCCGACGACGCGGTCGCACAGGCTTCCTACGTGTCCGTGCTCGTGCCCGACACCGTTCAGGCGTCGGTCTACGAGAACGCCATCGCGCCCAACCTCGAGGCCGGTGACACCTTACAGTTCGCCCACGGGCTGAACATCCACTACAACCAGATCGAGCCGCCGGAAGACGTCGACGTGACGATGGTCGCGCCCAAGAGCCCGGGCCACCTCGTCCGCCGGAACTACGAGAACGACGAAGGGACGCCAGGGCTGCTGGCGATCTACCAGGACACGACCGGCGACGCTCAGGAACGCGCCCTCGCGTATGCGAAGGGAATCGGCTGTACCCGCGCCGGCGTCATCGAGACGACGTTCCAGGAAGAGGTCGAATCGGACCTCTTCGGCGAGCAGGCTGTCCTCTGTGGCGGCGTCACCTCGCTGGTCAAACACGGCTACGAGACGCTGGTCGACGCGGGCTACTCGCCCGAGATCGCCTACTTCGAGTGTCTCAACGAACTCAAGCTGATCGTCGATCTGATGTACGAAGGCGGCAACATGGAGATGTGGAACTCCGTCTCCGACACCGCCGAGTACGGCGGTCTCACCCGTGGCGACCGCGTCGTCGACGAGTCCGTCCGTGAGAACATGGACGAGATCCTCGAGGAGATTCAAAACGGCGAGTTCACACGCGAGTGGATCGTCGAGAACCAGGCTGGTCGCCCGAGCTACAGCCAGCTGCGCAACGCAGAACAGAACCACGAGATCGAAGACGTCGGCGAGCGACTGCGCGACCTGTTCGCCTGGGCCGAGGAAGGCGACGAGGCGGAAGACGAGTCCGTCCAGGTCCAGGCCGACGACTAACCGAAAACGGAGAGCGACCAATCATGAACGACACCGACACCACAACAGACACGATGGCCGATGTCAGCCACACGAACCCCTACACCGGGGAGACGGCTGGCCGGCTGTTCAACCGCGGGCCGATCGTCGCCGCCGACGGGGGCGAGGCGGAGGCCAACGGGAACGAGCGTACCGACAGAAAACAGAAAATGCGTGACGTCGATCACACGCCACCGAAAGAGGCCGACGATGCGAACCGCGTCTTCGAGCGCGGAACCGAACACGGCGGGCGTGCTGACCGTGAGACGGTCGTAGAAGAAGAGGAAGAGGAATGAGCGAGGGAACACTGTACGACAAGGTCTGGGACCGACACAAAGTCACCACGCTGCCGACCGGACAGGATCAGCTGTTCGTCGGGCTGCACCTCATCCACGAGGTCACGAGTCCGCAGGCGTTCGGGATGCTCCGCGAACGAGATCTCGAGGTCGCCTATCCGAAGCTGACCCACGCGACAGTCGACCACATCGTCCCGACGGCCGACCAGTCTCGTCCCTACGAGGAGGACGCGGCCGAAGAGATGATGTCCGAACTCGAGGAGAACGTCCGCGAGGCGGGCATCGACTTTTCGGACCCGACGACGGGCGATCAGGGGATCGTCCACGTCATCGGACCAGAGCAGGGACTCACCCAGCCCGGCAAGACGATCGTCTGTGGAGACTCCCACACCAGTACGCACGGTGCGTTCGGCGCACTCGCGTTCGGGATCGGGACCTCCCAGATCCGCGACGTGCTCGCGACGGGCACCGTCGCCATGGAGAAACAGAAGGTCCGCAAGATCCAGGTCGACGGCGAACTCGGCGAGGGTGTCGAAGCCAAAGACATCATCTTAGAGATCATCCGCCGACTCGGTACCGAAGGCGGCGTCGGCTACGTCTACGAGTACGCCGGCGAGGCCATCGAGAACCTCAACATGGAGGGGCGGATGTCGATCTGTAACATGTCCATCGAGGGCGGCGCTCGCGCGGGCTATGTCAACCCCGACGAGACCACCTACGAGTGGCTCGAGGAGACTGACTACTTCCAGGAGAATCCCGAGAAGTTCGACGAGCTCAAACCCTACTGGGAGTCGATCGCATCCGACGAGGACGCCGAGTACGACGACGTCGTCCACATCGACGCGAGCGAGCTCGAGCCGGTCGTCACCTGGGGCACCACGCCCGGCCAGGGCGTCGGCGTCACCGAGCCGATCCCGGCACCCGAGGACCTCCCCGAAGAGAAGCAAGACACGGCCCGACGCGCCCAGGAACACATGCGCGTCGAGCCCGGCGAGACGATGGAAGGGTACAACATCGATGTTGCCTTCCTCGGCTCCTGTACGAACGCCCGTCTGCCGGACCTGCGACGCGCCGCGGAGATCGTCGAGGGACGGCAGGTCGACGACGACGTCCGTGCGATGGTCGTCCCCGGTAGCCAGCGCGTTCAGGCTGCTGCCGAGGAAGAAGGCCTCAAAGACACGTTCGAGGAAGCCGGCTTCGAGTGGCGCAACGCCGGCTGTTCGATGTGTCTCGGCATGAACGAAGACCAGCTCGAGGGCGACGAGGCAAGTGCCTCCTCCTCGAACCGGAACTTCGTCGGCCGCCAGGGCTCGAAAGAGGGCCGAACCGTGCTGATGAACCCACAGATGGTCGCTGCGGCGGCAGTCACTGGGGAAGTGACTGACGTACGCGACTTACAGGAGGTGACCGTCGCATGAGCGGAAGCGACGAGGTCGAGATTCCGGAAGTCGATTACGTCTCGGGGTCGGGCATCCCGATCCGCGGAAACGACATCGACACCGACCAGATCATCCCCGCACGCTTTATGAAGGTCGTCACCTTCGACGGGCTGGGCGAGTTCGCCTTCTTCGACCTGCGCTTCGACGACGACGACACCCCCAAAGACCACCCGATGAACGAGGATCGGTTCCAGGATTCGTCGGTGATGGTCGTCAACGCCAACTTCGGCTGTGGCTCCTCGCGCGAGCACGCCCCGCAGGCGCTGATGCGCTGGGGCATCGACGCGATCATCGGTGAGAGCTTCGCCGAGATTTTCGCTGGTAACTGCCTGGCGCTCGGAATTCCGACCGTCACGGCAGACAGCGAGACGATCGAGGAACTGCAGGACTGGGTCGACGCAAATCCCGACGGCGAGATCGAGATCGATGTCGAAGCCGAGGAAGTCACCTACGGCGACACCACGATCGACGTCACCGTCGACGAGGCCCAGCGCAAGGCCCTCGTCGACGGCGTCTGGGACACGACGGCGCTGATGAAGTCCAACGCCGACGCAGTCCGCGAGAAGGCCAAGGAACTCCCGTACGTCGACGACGAAGCGATTCCAGAGCCGAAATAACGGTCACGCTACGCACGGTGATCGTAGCCTGAAACTTGTTTTATGCGGGCATTTTTTCGGGCGGCGGATTCAATCCACTCCAATTGTCCGGTGGACGGGCCAGCAGTGTTCAGTAGGTCTGCATCGTCACCGGTAAGGAACTCGTCCGGAAGGTAGCCTCGTTTGTACGTGTCGACGACCACCTCCAGGGTATCGATTGCATCTGCTGCGGTTTCCTCGTCGTCGTAGTGAGTCGGCGATAGGTTCTCACATAGCGTTGCTACCCTCGTCGACAGCCGGTCGTCATCGGCGAGTGCCAAATCATGGACGGGTTCGTCTAAGTGGTCAGCGAGGTCCTCGCGGACATCGAGATACGATTCGTATCGGTCGAGCCATGCTTCCGTCGTTTCGAGTTCAGCAACGGCACTCTGTGCGTCCTGAAGCGTCGACAGGTCGTCGTCGATACCGACGTCGATATCCACACCGTCCGGTGCTCTCTCGCACAGTGTCTGGTGTTGTTCCGTGAGATAGTCGACGCCTTCGTTAGCGACCGCTTGCGTCTCTAACGCACCCTCCATGGCGGAGATGGTCGTATCGACCCCGCTGACGATTCCAACCCAGATGATAAGTGCGTAGAGCAAAACGATCGACCATTCTTCGTGTGTGAGTGTCGGGACCACTCCGAGAACGTATGCGGCAGCGCCCGCGACGAGTACGGCGCCCAAAACGAGACGCATAATCCTGGTGTTCTGTCGTGGTGTGTTTCCAATCGTCACCCAGACGTTCGACGAATTGATCCGGTACAGAAAGATAATTCCGATGGCAGCTAGTCCGAGGACGCTCGCAAGGTTGTTGAGAAACGTCACAACATAATATAAGGCAACATCGATGACAGGGACGAGCATCATACCAACGTACCGAAAAGGCTGGCCAACATGTGGATATTCACTTGTCAGGTCTTCCGGAGCGTTGCGGCCGAAGATGCTCCAGGCGACGATTGCTGCCCAAGCAAACATTCCTCCCGAAAACGCGGCGACCGACACCGGCGAGTGTAACCCTTCGAGCAGGGTTCCTGAGGTGAGATTATCAATCGGACCAAAGTACAGAACTGATGTTACTCCAAGTAAAATCCCACCGATTATTGAGATAATTATCGAGGCAGCGATGGTATACCGCGGATAGAAGTCACTGAACGCAACGCCCATTAATCTTCTACGCCTCATACTTTGTATGTAATCCATACCAGTTCGTATTTTATTAATTCATATATTTAAGTATTTTCAATGGCAGCACTTTCAACAACGTGATTTTGGTTGATGAGAATCGCGCATCGCAGTCAGAGTGACTTGTAAGGCCCACTGTAGTCTGAAGGTCGAACCGAATCACTTTCCCTACCCCACTGCCAGCACATAACTATGACTCACGAAATCGCCGTGATTCCGGGCGACGGGATCGGTAAAGAAGTAACACCCGCTGCAGTGGAAGTCCTCGAGTCGCTCGACATCGACTTCGAGTTCATCGAAGCGGAAGCCGGCGACGCGGTCAAAGAAGAGACCGGTGAGGCACTCCCCCAGGAGACCTACGACCTCGCGGCATCGGCCGACGCGACGCTGTTCGGCGCGGCCGGCGAGACGGCCGCAGACGTCATCCTGCCACTCCGGGAGGCAGTCGACTCGTTCGTCAACGTTCGGCCCGCGAAGGCGTATCCGGGGATCGACGCCGTTCGTCCCGAAACGGATCTGCTCTTCCTCCGGGAGAACACCGAGGGTGTCTATTCGGGCCACGAGGACCGACTGACCGACGACGTCTCGACGCTCACCCGCGTCGTCACGGAGTCGGCTTCCGAACGGCTCGCCGAGTTCGCCTGTGACTTCGTCGCCGACAGCGACAAGCACGACAGCTTCACGATCGTCCACAAGGCCAACGTCATGCGTGAGACGGACGGACTCTTCCGTGATACCGTCAAATCGGTCGCTGACGAGCAGGGCATCGAAACCGACGAAGTGCTGATGGACGCCTTCGCGACGCGGGTCTGTCTCGACCCCGAACAGTTCGACGTCGTCGTCTGCCCGAACCTCGCGGGCGACGTGCTCTCAGACCTCGCTGCTGGCCTCGTCGGCGGCCTCGGCCTGCTGCCCTCGGCCAATATCGGCCCCGAGCGCGCCCTATTCGAGCCAGTCCACGGGACCGCACCCGATATCGCCGGCGAGAACGTCGCAAACCCAGCCGCAAAGATCATTTCTGCTGCGATGATGCTCGAGTACCTCGGCTACGAAGAAGAGAGCGAAGCCGTCAACGCGGCCGTCGAAGCCACGCTCGCCGACGGGCCGCGCACGCCCGACCTGGGTGGGGACGCGTCGACCGAAGACGTGACCGCCGCGGTCATCGACCGACTGTAGCGCTGCTGGCTGAACCACAGCAACAGCACAGTCGAAACAGTCATTTTCGACACACAGGAAAGTCGTAGTCGTAGTCGTAGCCGCGATTCGACTCGAGCCGGTGTTTGTCCCCTAATTCAAACGATATCGAGTGTCTCCCGATCAGCACCGGCCAGTTCGACCAGCGCATCGGCCTCGAGCAGGTGACATTCTCCGGGGATCACGAGCAAGTGCAGCGGATCGCCGAATTCTCGTTGTGCGAGTTCGGTCATTGTACCGGCCTCGACGAGCGGCTCCGGGCTGCCCGCACGGGCGACGACGACGCCGACGAGGTCGGGGTATTCCTCGGCGAGCAGTTCCGCGCCGACATCGGCAGTCATGTACTCCTCACGTTCGGCTTTGATGTCCAGATAGACGACCGTGTGAAGGCCGTCAGCGCGGTTCTCGTCGATCGTCTCGGTCACGCTTGCGGGAAGCCCTTCGGCACCGTGGGCGAAGGGAAAGGGGAGAGTCGTCGCCTTGCCGAACCGGTAGTTCTGGAGCCCAGTCAGCGAACTCGTCGCCGTCTGGGCTGTGACACCGTGGATGACCCGCGTCTCGATGCCGCGCTCGTGGGCTCGCAGCCGCAGGTCGACGTGGGTCGTCGAGATCATCGTATCGCCCGCAGTCAGGAAGGCGACGTCCTCGTCTTCGGCCGCCTCGAGCATGTCCTCGGGGTGTTGTTCGACGCCGGCGCGATCCCGGACCTCGATCTCGAGATCGTGGGAGGACTCGAGATCCTCGATCGTCGTCCCGATTAGCTGGCTGGTGTAGAACTCGGCGTAGACGCGGTCGGCCGCCTGCAGGGCGTCTCGCCCCTCGACGGTAATCGAGCGTTCGTCGTAGAGACCGAGGCCGATGAAGGTAAGCATAGCCGCTCGTAGTCGTAGCGTCCGGAATACGCTTTCGAGATGCTGCCCTGCGAACCTAGCTCGCGAATCGTCTCAATCGGACGAGTGATCGAGACGTTCATCGACGAAGGTACTTTCACAGTCGCAGAACTGTAGCTACGAATGACAGAACCCGTGCACGGAATCTCAACATCGATTAACTGACCGGTGGGGGACGATTCGTCCCCCACTGTGACA
>NZ_AOIT01000058.1 GCF_000337475.1 Natrinema limicola JCM 13563
GGGGTAGGAGTGAAATCCCGTAATCCTGGACGGACCACCGGTGGCGAAAGCGCCTCTGGAAGACGGATCCGACGGTGAGGGACGAAAGCTAGGGTCTCGAACCGGATTAGATACCCGGGTAGTCCTAGCTGTAAACGATGCTCGCTAGGTGTGACACAGGCTACGAGCCTGTGTTGTGCCGTAGGGAAGCCGAGAAGCGAGCCGCCTGGGAAGTACGTCCGCAAGGATGAAACTTAAAGGAATTGGCGGGGGAGCACTACAACCGGAGGAGCCTGCGGTTTAATTGGACTCAACGCCGGACATCTCACC
>NZ_AOIT01000059.1 GCF_000337475.1 Natrinema limicola JCM 13563
ATTCCTTGATCGGCCCTGTATTCGGGATCGATTCCTACCGACAGACGCGAATCTCGTGCACGGATTTTGGGGTATTCGCAGCACCACCACCGAATTTTGTATCGCATATATTAGTTCATCTGTTGGAAGCAGACCAAATCAGGTGCCACCAGGTATCGTGACAAGAACCCACACTAATCGCAGATGTGTGCAACGAGAGCGACTCGAGCGATCGACAGACGGTTGCAGGACAGCGGAGAAATCCTCGCGTTCAGTTCGACCCGTCGACGATGTTTTCGACGGCGCTCGTCACGCGCTCGTCGAGCGCTTCGCGCCGTCGATGGCTCGCTTCAGAATCGAAGTCGACGGCGAGGACCTGCGTCCCCGGTGTCTCGAGCGAGTCGCGATAGGCAGCCGAGAAGTCGGCGGGCGCGACGCGTTCGAACTCGAGTCCGTACATATCGCCGAGCGCCTCGAACTCGAGGCCGTGGGGTGTCTTGAACTGGTCCGTAAACGGCGGTTCGAACTCCTCGATGGGCAGTTTGTGGAAGATACCGCCACCGTCGTTGTCCAGTAACACGATCGTCGCGTCCACGTCGCAGCGCTCGACAGCGAGCAGCCCGTTCGAATCGTGATAGAAGGCCAGATCCCCGGTCACCAACACCAGCGGGTCGTCGGTCGCGCTGCCGGCTCCGAGTGCCGTACTCGCGATACCGTCGATACCACTCGCACCGCGATTCGCGAGCACTGTCAGATCGGCCGCTTGCGGCCGGCCAAAGCGGTCTGCGTCCCGGATCGGCATACTATTTGAAACGAATACCGTGGCCGGGTCCGGCGCGTTCGCGATCGCCGTAGCAAGGATTGCGCCCTCGAACGGCTGGGACTCGAGCGTGGCCGCGGCCAGTGCCTCGTCGCAGATTTCCAAGTGGCGGCGTTCAGCCGCGTCGAACCGGGCGCGCCACGCGTCGTCAGCCGATCCGGGTGTGGCCGACTCGGCGGGCTCGCGTTCGTCGAGTACCTCGAGCACCCTCTCGACTACAGTCCCGGGCTCGGCGGCCAAGAGATCGGTCGCAGTGAACGTCGCTTCACGCCACGCGCCCGCGGGATCGATCAAGAACTGGCGTGCATCGGCGTCCCGAAGCCAGTGGCGAAGCCGTTTCGACGTCGGAGACGCCCCCAATCGGAGCACGACGTCCGGTGCTGGCAACGCGTCGATATAGGCGTCGTAGCCGCCGTAAACCGTCCGCGGTGTGTCACTCTCTTTGACGTGCGGGCCGTATCGCAGTCCCGAGAGTGGATCCGCGAGGAGCGGCGCACCGAGCCGGTCTGCAAGGTCGGTGATTGCGCGTGGCTCGAGCGAGGCGAGATCAGCGGGATCTGCAGGGCCGGCAACGAGCAGCGGCCGGTCAGCCGCCTCGAGCGCCTGTAGCAGCTTCTGATATTCGTCGTCGGTAAGCGTTTGTGTTCCGCCCGTCGTCTCGACGAACGGGCCGTCTCGTCCCACTGCTGCCAGCGTATCGGCGAACGAGTCGGGGACGTCGCCGGGAACGTCGATCGGCTCGAGGGGTTTGCGGAACGGACAATTGCAATGGACGGGACCGGACGGAACGCCGGTCGTCTCCGCGAGCGCACGCGCGGCGGTCGTCCGGAGGCTCCTGACTTTCCGCTCGTCGGCTTCGGGTTCGGGCAGCTCGGTGTACCACCGAACCGCATCGCCGTAGAGTTTGACCTGATCGACGGTCTGATTCGCGCCGCTGTCGCGCAACTCAGGCGGGCGGTCGGCAGTGAGCACGAGCAGCGGAACACGGGCCTGATCGGCCTCCATCACGGCGGGATGGAAGTTCGCGGCTGCCGTCCCGGAGGTACAGACCAGCGCCGTCGGCTCGCCAGTGCGGCGAGCGCGACCGAGCGCGAAATAGGCTGCCGAGCGCTCGTCTAAGTGCGAGTAAACGTCGATGTCCGGGTGGTCGGCGAACGCGACCGTCAATGGTGTCGACCGGCTGCCGGGGGCGATACAGACGGCCTCGAGGCCGCCCTTGGCAAGTTCGTCGGCGAGAACGCGACCCCAGAGGGTCGCACGGTTCGGTGCAGTCATTGGTTACTACCGCAGTTCGTCGAGAATCGGGCGGAACTTCAGCTGGACTTCGTCCCACTCCTCGTCGGGATCGCTGTCGGCGACGATCCCGTTGCCCGCAAACAGCGTCACCGTCTCGTCGGCCGCGACGCCCGACCGGAGCCCGACCGCGAACTCGCCATCACCGGCGGCGTCGAACCAGCCAACCGGCGCGGCATACCAGCCACGGTCGAACGGCTCCGTGTCGCGGATCGTCTCCCAGGCTGCATCGGGTGGGACGCCGCCGACTGCGGGCGTCGGATGCAACGCCTCGACGAGTTCGAGAACGTGGTGCTCGCCCTCGAGCGTCGCTTCGATCGGCGTCCGCAGATGCTGAATGGTCGCCAGCCGGCGGATCGTCTGTTCGCTAACGGTGAGATCGCGTGCAAGCGGCGCGAGTTGCTCGCGGATCGCGTCGACGACGAGGCCGTGTTCGCGTTGAAACTTCGGGTCGTCGCGCATCCGGTCGACGTGTGCCTCGTCTTCGGCCGGCGTTTCGCCGCGGGGAACCGACCCGGCAAGCGCTTCCGTCTCGACGCATGCGCCGCGTTTCGAGACCAGTCGCTCCGGTGGCGCGCCGAAGAACGTGCCACCGATGTCGTGGTCGACCAGGAAGCCATAGCAGTTCGGATACCGACGGCGCAGTCGCTCGAGCGTCGCCGGGACGTCGATCGGTTCCTCGAGATCGACCGACAGCGACTGTGCGAGGACGACTTTCGTCAGCTGACCGTCAGCGATTCGCTCGAGGGCGGTGTCGACCTGTTCGGTCCAGGCCGTCTGGGAGGTCGTCCGCCGCGTCGCAGCGACGCCGGGTGTCGCGTCGGCTGGTCGCGTCGCCGGCTGGTTCGTCAGGCGATCGTGCCAGCGCTCGAGGCGGTCAGCAACTGTGTCGCTGTGTTCGCCGACGGCGGTCAGCCACGTCCCGTCGTCAGTTCGGGTTACGAACAACTGTGGAACGACAAAGGAAGCCGCGTCGAAGCCGGTCCAGGGCGGGCCGGCCTCGTGGCCGTCGTGAAAGGAAAAGCCGCCGAACGCCCGCGGTCGCGCGTGTTCGGGGCCATCGTGTGCGAGTCCGTTGAAGGCACGGCTCGCCTGCGTTCGAATCCGATCGAATCGGTCGGTGCCGGTCGCGGTAAAGCGGGCGGCAACGCCACGACCGACGATCTCGAGTCCGTCGGGTGTGGCCCACTGAATTCTCGACGCGGTTTCATCCTCGAGCACCGCATCGAACGCGGCGGTCTCGAGTTCGCGACTCCGGCTGACGAGGTCGACGGCGTTGTCAACCGACTCGGTCTCCCCCGTTAGTCGACCTTCACCCGACGATCGGTCCATCGACACAACCTCAGGACCGGCCCGCCTTCAGCCTAACTATTCGCTGACCTGGTGTATACGTCTAGCTGTACCGTTCTTCCTGCCACGGATCTGCGGTCCGCGAGTAGCCGCGTCGCTCCCAGTAGCCACGCTCGGGTTCGGTGAGGAACTCGATACCGTCGACCCATTTTGCGCCCTTGTAGGCGTACTTGTGCGGCGTCACTACTCGAAGCGGACCGCCGTGGTCTGCGGGAAGCGATTCGCCGTCGAACGCCCACGTAAACAGGACTTCCTCGCGCATGCAGTCCTCGAGCGGTAGATCCGTGGTGTAGTCGTCCAGTGCGGAAAACAGCACGTGGACCGCGTCGTCGTCGACGCCGGCCCGTTCGGCGAGGTCGGGAAACGGAACGCCGGTGAACTCGCAGTCGAACTTGCTCCAGCCGGTCACACAGTGAAAATCCTGGCGCTGAGTTACGCTCGGCAGCGATCGGAACTCGTCCCACGAGAAAGACAATTCCTCCTCGACCGCCCCGGTGACGGTAAACTCCCACGTCTCGGGGTCCCAGTCGGGCGTCGCGCTCTTCGAGAGAACGGGGAACGCGTCCGTCTCACGCTGTCCCGGCGGCAGTCGCTCGTCGCCAAACTCCCGATACAAATCCGTGACGTCCGTCGCGTCCATACCCGTGGCTTCGTGCCGATCGACGTAGGTGTGACGCCATCGCCTGCCATCCCTCGAGAAACGCAGAATTTGGCAGCAAGCATAGGGGTCGAAACGAACCGAAACGGTCTCGAGACGACGACAAGCGACAGTTTCCATTGAAACCCTCGCTACGCCTTAGTATGATCTCCCCGAGGCTATCGATGCATGGCGAGCAGACAACAACTCACGGAGCAGGACGTCACCGAGAAGCAACCAGAAGCGATTAGCGACGAGGCGATGGGGCCTGCCGTCCTTGCATCGGCTGCATCAGTCGGGCTCTCGCTGTACTACTACTTCATTCGCGGCGATCGTCAGCTCGGGACGTTCGTCGGCCTCTGGCCGCCGACGATCCTCGCGTTCGCGAGTTACTTCAACCAGCGGAAAATGCGCCGGCAACTCGAGACGCTGACCCAGCCGGGGACGAAGCTGCGAGAGGCGTTCGACTCGATGATGGGCAACCGATAAGCCAGGCTTGTCCTCGAGTCACGACCACCGATCAGGTCATCAGTGAGCCAGCGACGCTCGCACACCAACTGTCGTTTCGGCTGCCTGAATTTTTCTTTCCGCTCAGTATAGATTCCCCGTCAAACCTAAATACCCCCTCGCCGAAAGCCGAATCAGATGCCGAAAGTAGAGATCACTATCCCGGAGCACCTCGAGATGCAGATCGCGCAGATGGTCGAACGCGGTGAGTTCGTCAACCGCGAGGAAGCGATCGAGGACCTCCTGTCAACGGGTATCAAGGCCTACAAGACGAGTGGACCGATGGACGAAGACGAGGGCGCGACCGGTGGCACCGGCCTCGAAGACGACGGCATGATGGGCCACGACGACGAATACGTCTTCTAACGTCTTTGTTTTCGGCAGTTCGTTCGGACGTCCGGCAGCGCACCGCCCCGTCTTGCCGTCGATGACGGATTCGGCCTGCCGGACGACGATCAGCGTTCGCTCGAGTCTCTCCGATAGCGGTTCGTCACCGACGCCGGTCGCGTGCGATCGACGTCTACATCGCGGTGGCCGTCAGTTCAGACACCGGTCGTGAGCAATGGAATCCCGAACGCGACTGCCACACCGACGACCATGACGACGAAGCCGATCGCAACGTCCCGTGCTGAGTAGGGACTCATCGGTGCGGTCGTTCGCTCGGTCTCGAGGTCGTGACCGACGTCGGCTCCGGAATCGTCGGGAGTTTCGGTGTCGTCTGCCATACGCGCCCGTTTTCGGCTCTGACACTTAACACCACCTACACTACCTCGCAACGACTCGAGTTCGCCGGCAGTCACGGCGACGGAGCCGATGGCAGACACCGCCCGATCCAGACGCCTTTACTACTCGCAGATCAAACCCTCCAGTAGTTACCACATGGTCCTGACCAAACGAATTATCCCCTGTATCGACGTGGACCTCGATGACGATGGGAACCCAGCGGTGTACACCGGCGTCAATTTCGAGGATCTGAAATACACCGGCGATCCGGTCGAGATGGCACGCGCGTACAATCAGGCGGGCGCAGACGAGTTCGTCTTTCTCGATATCACCGCCTCCGCGGAGGGCCGCGAGACGATGCTCGATGTCGTCCGCGACGTCGCCGACGAGGTCTTCATCCCGTTGACCGTCGGCGGCGGCATCCGCACCACCGACGACATCAAAGAGACCCTGCGGGCCGGCGCGGACAAGGTCTCGATCACCACCGGCGCGCTCGAGCGACCCGAACTGATCAACGAGGGCGCGCAGGCCTTCGGCAACCAGTGTATCGTCATCAGCGTCGACGCCAGACGGCGCTTCGACGAAGACGGCGAGCACTACGTCGAGATCGACGGCGAGTCCTGCTGGTTCGAGTGTACGAAGAAAGGTGGCCGCGAGGGCACCGGGATCGACGTCCTCGAGTGGGCCGCCGAAGCCGAGTCTCGCGGTGCGGGCGAACTCTTCGTCAACTCGATCGACAAGGACGGCACGAAAGACGGCTACGACCTGCCACTGACGAACGCCGTCACTGACACCGTCGACACGCCGGTGATCGCCTCTTCGGGCTGTGGCAGTCCCGAAGACATGTACGACGTGTTTACCGAAGCCGGTGCCGACGCCGGCCTTGCGGCCTCGATCTTCCACTTCGACGAATACTCGATCGAGGAGACGAAAGCCTACCTCGACGAGCACGGCGTGCCGGTTCGCCGCTAGACGAGACGACCGGGCCAGACGACACCCACACGTTTATTTTCTCGGAGTCCTCCGTCTCAAGTAGTGAAATGGCGGTGTACGTGGTGTGGGAAACCGCACGCGGAGAACGACCCACCCTGTGACAACTGCGGGCACAACACCTTCGAGAAGGCAGTCGTCCGAGCGGACGAGACCCGCGAGGGCCAGGGCGCGGCCGCCGGCGACGATACCGACGGCGAACCGATACCGTCCGGAACCGTCGACACCGGCCCCGACTACGTCTGGGCCTGTACGAACTGCGGCCGCGAGCACGTCCGTAACTCCCCGCCGTGTTCTCGCTGTGGCAACCCTGACCTCGAGAAAGTCGAGCAGACCTACGAGGGACTCGAGCGCGACCTCGAGACGTCGAGCTGGCTTGCGGTCGCGAAACCCTACCTCCCGGTCCTCGCCGTGATCGGGATCGTCATCGCGCTGTTCGCGACGGGGATCATCCCACCCTCGATACTGCCAGGAATCGGCCCGCCGTCACCGCCTGATGCACCCGGTGAAGGGTCCGAAGCGGCAGGGATCGACCTCGAGGCGACCGAACGGGCGGTCCACGATCGGCTCGAGGCCGACCGTAATCAGTCCGAGTCACGAACGTACGACGCCGGGCTCGCGGACTACGCCGAATACATGAATCGTGCGTTCGTGGTAGTCGAGTACGAGGAGTCGAGACCCGAGCCGGTCGAAGCGAGTGACTTCGGCACCAACTGCCAGCGTGAGCCATACGCCGGACGGCTCCCGGGGACGCTGTCGATCGCCGACTACGACGACGAGGCGGCACTCGCCGACGACGTCGTCACAGCCCTCAGCGAGGAGACCGGCGACAGCGATTTCGACAGGGAAGGGCTCGACCTCCACGTCGTTGACGGCTCTGTTTACGTGTTCTACGCGGCGTGTAGCAGTTCGAACTGATCGATCGATTACAGCCGGACCTCGGTCGTACCGCACACCGAAAGAGAACGATCGGGTCGAACCCGAGACGACAGTGCTTATGCGGCCGCTTCGAACGCGTTGCGGAACGACGTCGCCTTCTTGCGGACGGTCACAGCCGCGTCCTCGAGACACTCGAGCGGATCCGCGCCGCCCTCGGTCTTGATCGTCAGGATGGGCTCAGTCTGGCCGCCCGACTGTTCGGGGTTGACGTCGTAGGTCGCTGCGCTCACGTCGTCGTGCTCGAGCAAGGCGCCCTTGAGCACGTTCATGAACGTGTGGTCCTCGCCGGCGATTTCGATCGAGAGTTCGTCCTCGGTGCTCTCGGTGACCCGCAGTTCCATGTCAGTCAGTGCGGCCGTCGGCCGCTTGTACCTTTCGAAGCCGGCCCTCGGCACGGCTCACGTCACGATCGCCGTCGCTCGCCGCGACAGCGGGGTCAACCGATCCGGGAACGAGCGACTTTCGCTGAAGGCAAACCACTATACGGCCCCGTTCGAACCACGGCATATGCGCACCCTCGCGGCCCTGCTTGCGGTCGTCGTCGCCGCGTCGCTGATCGGGTCGATCGCGGTCGTCAGATGGATCCACCGGCCGGCACAGCGCTGGCGCGACGTGGCTCGAGCGCGGCTCGTCTACGGGATTCCGTGGGGATCGCTGGTCGTGATCGCGTTCGTCCTCGCTGTCTACCTGTTCGTCCAGAGCGGACTGGCAGACTTCGACGATCCCGTGACGATTCCCTTCCGCACGTGGTCGTATTTCTACCCGCTTGGGATGGCGACGGCGTCGTTTTCCCACGCGGGCCCCGGCCATCTCATCGGAAATCTCGCCGGGACCGCCGTCGTCGCCCCGATCGCCGAGTACGCCTGGGGCCACTATCCGGACGAGCGCGATCCGGTCCGAACCGACTCGTGGGCCGCCGACCCGCGCGTCCGGGCAGTCGTCGTCTTCCCGCTCGTCGTCATCGGCGTTGGACTCGTGATGAGCCTGTTCGCGCTCGGCCCCGTCATCGGCTTTTCCGGTGTCGTCTTCGCCCTCGCAGGCTTTGCACTCGTCCAGTATCCGATCCTGACGATCATTGCCACGCTCGGCGTCCAAGACGTCGTCTTGCGGCTCTACTACGCGCTCCAAGAACCCATCCGTGTCTATACCGCTGCGCCCCGCCCGCCATCGGCACCCTCCTGGGCCGGTATCGCCATTCAGGGCCACGCACTCGGGCTCTTCGTCGGCTTCGTTCTCGGGGTCGCCCTCCTCAAACGCCGCCACAGCCGCCCTGATCCGCTACGGCTCTGGCTTGCCGTCCTGTTGTTTGGCTTCTCGAGGGAGCTGTGGGCGATCTATTGGTTCGGTGCCGAAAACACGTTCATCCTCTATCAGGGGCCGGGCGTCGCAATCGTCTCGATACTCGCACTCGTGGTCACGCTCTCGATGACCGCCCCCGACACGCCTCTGCTCCCGCCGCCGCTCCGGCGACTGGTCGCGCAGCCGGTCGACGACGAGTCGTCGCCGGTCACCAGACCGCTCGAGCTCGCCGGCAGCGCTCGCGACCGCGTTGTCACTGCTCGTCTCGAGCGCGTGCGCGAAATTATCGGTGCGGGACACGATCGCGAGCCGGGCCTGCTGGCGACGCTGACTCGCAGACGAGCCGCGTTTCTGGCGGTCCTTGGCGTGCTCGCAATTGTCGCTGGCATCGCCGTCCCCACGAACTTCCTCGTCGTCGACGACGCGACGGCAGCATCGGATTCGCCACTCCAGATTCGAGACTACACGGTCGAGTACGTCGAGGGGGTCCCCAACGAATACGTCTCCGGGATCGGTATCGAGGCCATCGAGAGCGACGACGGCCTCGAGTCGAGCGGGGTGATCGTTGCCAGCGAGCAACGTGAGATTTGGCTCGAGGCGGTCAGCACCCAACGACTGGCCTTCACGGGCGAGGAGACGATTACCGTCGGCGGCCCCGGCTGGCGCGAGACGGTTCACGTCGACCGCAGCGGCTGGGAGCCGGTCGGCAACGAGACCGTCTATCAGGTCTGGCTGTGGGAGGACGGCACCGATCGCCAGCTCGCGTACGAATCCAACGACTCGCGGGCCGACGTACGGATCGCCGGTCGAAACGTGACCATCGGCACCGACGACGGCACGTTCGACCTCGCGGTCAACGCGAGCGAGAATACCGACACCGCGACGACGCCGATCCCAGCCGAAAACGAGACGACAATGGCTGGCGGCCTCACCTTCGAGCGAGACGAAGAGACGGTCTACGCGGCCGCCGACGGGACGCGGGTCGCGATCGCGAGCAAAGAGACGTACAACGGCTCCTGACCGCTACTGCGTGCTGGTTTCCGAACTCGTTAAACTCGAGTCGGCCACTCGATGCGGAAGACCTCGGCCTCGAGCGTCGCTTCTGCTTCGGTATGGAAGTCGAACTGCTTGGGCAGCGGAAACGCAGCCCGGAACGCGTGCGTTACCTCCCCACCCTCGTCGGCGGCGAACGACTCGACGAACTCCTGGCTGCCCTCGTTGTGGATCGTATAGGAGACCGCCCCGATCTCGCGTGCTGTCTCGAGGAACTCCCGATCCGCGTGTCGATTCCCGCGCTGTGCGCCGAAGGGTGGATTCGAGAGCACAGTCGCATCAGTGACCGAAAACGGATGGCGGGTGACGTCGCCGCGAAGCCAGTCGATAGCGCGACCACGGTCGTCATCAGCCACGACTACCTGTTCGTTCTGTTGGGCGACTGCGAGCGCGCCAGCGTCGACATCGACCGCCGCAACGCGGTCACCTCCGGCCAGTGTGGCCGCAATCGCGAGCATCCCGGTTCCAGTACCGAGATCGACGACCTGCCCCTCGAGATCACCCTGCAATCCTGCCAGGTGGCAGAGATGCGCGGCTAGCTCCGGTGGGGTGAGATACTGCTCGAGGGCTGGTGACGGCTCCGAAAAGTCCTCGAGAGACTCGAGTCGGCGGGCGAGCGTGCGCCGAGAGGGACTGGACATGGTCAGGTGTCGGTACTCGAGTGTAATGGATCTCTCGAGGTCACGGGCACGTTGCTGGTCGTGTGAGTGTACACGTTCCGCTTTCATGATATATTCGAATAGAGTTAAGGAGAGTCCGTGGAAGTGATAGATATGGACGAGTGTCCACGGTGTGGGGGACCGATCAACGAACTCTCGCTTGGCGACGTGTCGACAGTCATGTGTTCACGCTGTGGCTTTGCCGACATCCCCGTCGAACACCAGCCGACCAGCGAGGAGGTCGAGTCCTGGCGGGACGCGCTCAACCGGTTTTACGAGCAGTCGGCCGATCGCTGAGTGTCTCCGTTCGTTCGCTGCGCTACCTGACCGCGATACCCGTGAAAAAATAACTGCCGCTGGAGCGACGGCTTACTCGGTTGCAGGTGCTGCTTCTGCTTCGTCCGCTTCCTCCTCGTGATCGACGTCCTCGTCGGAGCGAGCCGCGACGAGTCCACCACGAGCGACGCTGTACAGCGGTTCGTTCGCGTGCGAAACGCCGCTGATCGAGAACGGAATGTTCGCCTCCTCTAAGTGGTCGCGGAACAGCGCCTCGAAGCCGTCGGGACTCGAGGTGCCGCCGGTGACGACGACAGGGATGTCGAGTCCTTCTTCGACGTCTTCCTCGTCGACTTCCTGGACGATGTTCTCGATGACGTAGTCGAGTAAGTTCTCGTAGTAGATCGACAGCGCACCTTCGACGCCGCCGACGTCGGTCGTGAAGTCGAGTTCGAAGTCGTCTTCCTTGATCGAGGTGACCTTGTCGACGGGTGTGCCGGTTGCGCGGGCGGCCTGTTCGTCGACCCAGTCGCCACCGCGGGCGACGGAGAACTTCATGACGGGCACGGCGTAGTAGGCCAGACAGACGTTGGTCATGCCGGCACCGAACGAGATCCCGAGGCCGGTGAAGTTGTTGTCCGCGAGTTCAGAGTAGATGACGGACATTCCCTCGTTGATCGGCTCGGCGTCGTAGCCCATGTCGTCGAGGAAGGATTCGATCGTCTTCTGGTGGTACAGCGTCGAGAGTTCGGAGTCGATCGGATCCGCTGGCGTCGAGAAATAGAGCTTCTCGTCGGGATAGGCGGGCTCGCCGACGACCTGCTCGATGATGAGCTTCATCATCGGGATCGCACTCTGCTCGTCGTTCGAGAGGATCCCGTGTTTCATCGGCCGTCGAGTCTCCTTGTTGAAGATGTTCGCGAAATTGAGTGCGTCGTCGCCGACGACGTAGACCTTGTCGTCTTTGCGGATGTGGAGCACTTCGCTTCGCGAGAGCATCTGCTCGGCCATATCCGAGTACTCGATCTCGACGAATGAGTTACGCTGTTGCACGAATACCGTGTCGGTTCCATCCTGCTGTGCAGACAGGATGTTCATCGTCCCGACGTCTAGGCCTTTGGCCATGTGTGGGGAAGGAAACCGACGGATTATAAATCTATGTACGCCACTTACAGATCTGATACTATGAAGAAAGATGCTATTTCTTTCCGCCGCCCTGCGTTAATTTCGTCGTGTCAGATCCCGGATCCGATCGAGTAGCTTTGCGATCGGTGACGTCACCGTCTCGACCGCACTCTTCTCGTCGGCCGTCGCCAGTTCCTCGGCTCGCTGTTGTTCGCGAAGCTCTTTGAGTTTCGCCGTCTGATCGTCGACCGTCGAACTCGAGGTGGTCTGCTTCGTCTCGCCGCCTTTGAGGCCTTTGAGACCGGCAACCTGTGCGTCGACACCCGACGAGCGGGTCGTCGTGGTCCCGACGTTGGTATCGACGGTGACGTCGTCGAAATCGTCCTCGGAGAAGCTCAGTCGTTTGTGCTCGGTTTTCTCGACGCCACCCCACGAGAGTTCGACGCCGTCCATCGCGTCGTCGATGTCTTGTTGGACTTCTGCGTCGGTCACGTCGGGGTCGTCGTCCTCGTCGTCGGTTGCCACTACCTCGGCCTGCTGTGCCATATCGAGATAGTGGGCGATCAGTGCCGCACCCGTTGACGCGGTGATACCAGCGAGCCCGACGGCGTATACTGCGACCACCTGAACGGTATAGTTGTTGTTGTAGCCGTTCCAGTGGTGTGGATAGACGACGAGGAAGCCAGCGACCGCAGCGACGGTGATCGCCGCGCCGCCGATCGACGTATACAGCATCCGCCGTTCCGACGGGAGGAGCGTAACGATCCCGAGCATCACGACGGGAAGAGACACCATCGCAAGTGCGTATGCGGGACCGACCCACGCGAAGTAGCCGGCGGATCGGGCTTCGTGCGTGTTGCCCCACAGAAAGAGCAGCAGTGCGACGATGGCAAGCCCGATCCCGCCTAGAAACAGACCGAAGCCGACGTAGACGTCGGTCCGATCCTCCGGTTCACCGATGTATCGACGATAGAGGTCGAAGAGATACCCGTCAGGGGCCTGTTCCGCTGCCATTGACCCCCCGTTTACGCTCCAGTACTATGACTGTTGGGACGAGAAACGAACTCGATACCCGCCCGCCTCGCTCCGCAAACGGCACACTCGGTGCCGACGCGACACGACGTGTAAGTCACGATGAACGTCACCATAGTTTGATGATGGCTGGGCCGAAAGCTACTTCCATCTCAAATAATGGTTGGTAATACAAACACCGTCCTCGTCGCGGACGACGATCCCGCCGTCGTCGATCAACTACAGTCGTGGCTCGACGACTATCGGGTTGAAGCAACGACGGATGGAGACGAGACGATCGCATGCCTTGAAACCGCCGACGCAGTCGTCGTTGATCACGATCTCCTAACAGTATCCGGAGCCGTCGCAGCCGAGCTCGAACGCCGTGCGACGACACAGACGTTGGCATTCCTCTGTGAGCAGACGGATGCCCATAAGCATCCGTTTTCGATCGCCAACACGCTCGTCAAGCCCGTCGAGAAGGACACAGTGGTCGAGACCGTCGACAGGCTCCTCCGTCGCGCCCGATACGACGAGCTGATCGCGGAATGTACGACGCTTGCAACGAAACGAGGGGCACTCGAGGCCGGTGGCAACACCGCATCCGACGCACGATCTGAGACGCTCCAGCGGGATCTCGACGAGCTGTTTACCGAACTCGATGACCTGGTGGGGTCGTTCGACAGCGATGACTTCCGGGCCGCGTTCGCGACGTGTGAGTTCGGAACGACCATCCAGCCACGGCGTGCAAGCGAGTGCTCCTGACAGCACCGAGCGTGAGCACCATCGATATTCTCCCCTCTCGACAGCGTGCAGTATATACGTTCGTGGCAGCAAGGGCTGTCAATGAGTCAGGAGCCGGAGTACAGCGAGGGCGACCTCCGAAACACCGGGATGAGTCTCAAACACGACCGTGAGTGGGACTACGAACTCGAGCAGATCGTCGAGGAGATCGAGGAACGAGACGCAACGAAAGTCGGGCTACAGTTCCCCGAAGGGCTGAAGCGACGCGGTCCAGCCGTCGCCGACGACCTGCGCGAACTGACCGGCGACGACGTGACGTTCATGCTCTCGGGCCAGCCCTGTTATGGGGCCTGTGATCTTGATACCTATCTGATGAAACGCACCGACGTGTTCGTTCACTTCGGTCACTCGCCGATGAAGAACACGGACAAGGTCATCTACGTGCCGCTGTTCTCGAACGTCGAGGTGACGCCGATCATGGAGGAAGCGCTCGAGACGCTCGAGCCACCCGAGGAAACGGAGGGTGTCGGCCTCGTCACGACGGCCCAGCACATGAACCGCTACGAGGAGATGACGGAGTTCTTAGAGGAGCGTGGCTACGAGGTCCACAGCCGTCGCGGCGACGAGCGACTGACCCACGAGGGGCAGGTGCTCGGCTGTAACTACGCGAGTGCGGACGTGCCCGCCGATCAGGTGCTGTACGTCGGCGGCGGCAAGTTCCACCCGCTCGGACTGGCGATGGAACACCCCGACAAGCACGTCGTCATCGCGGACCCAGTCAACAACGTCGTCACCGTCGCCGATACGGAGAAGTTCATGAAACAGCGCTACGGCGCGATCCATCGCGCGATGGACGCCGAGAAGTGGGGCGTCATCTTCTGTACCAAGATCGGACAGGGGCGCTGGGAGCAGGCTCAGGAGATCTTGGACGACAACGACGACGCGTACCTCATCACGATGGACGAGGTGACGCCGGATCGGCTGCGCAACTTCGATATGGACGCGTTCGTCAACACCGGCTGTCCGCGGATCACGACCGACGACGGCCCGCAGTTCCACAAGCCGATGCTCACCCCCGGCGAGTACCGGATCGCCGTCGGCGACGAACCGCTCGACAGTCTCTCGTTCGATACGTTCCACGGCACCTGGTAACTGCTCTTCTGCGGCGCTCTTTCCGTGGCCGTCACGCGTTTCGCTGTCAGTTATCACTCAATAACCGGTTCGTGGAACTGAAAGCTCGACGGCCATAGCGAAATATATCACGACTGCCATCACGAAAAGAGTGTATCGTATCGAGGATAGTGCAGAAATACTGCGTTCTGGTGCTGTTCCCAAATCAGTTTGGAGGTGTTCTTTTGCCCACTAGTCACCGACCAGTAGTCGATGAGTAACTCAGCCTCGAGCGGATCGACGGCCGCCGTCCGTGATGAGTTCTTCGACGCCCTCGCTGACGCCCGTCGACGAACCGTTCTCCAGGTCGTGTATCAGCGATCGCCGGACGAACTCGAGAAAGACGACCTTGCGCGCCACCTCGCAGCAGTAACGATGGATACACGACCCGCCGAAGTGACCGACGACGACTATCAAGGGGCGCTCGTCGATATCCATCACCGGCTGGTGCCGTCGCTGACCGACGCTGGTCTCCTCGAGACGGTCGATGACGAGACGGTCGTACTGGGCGATCATCCAGCCTTCGACGACTCCCTCCTCGAGGGCATCGTGTCGGCCCGCCACGACGCCGACGACGCGACACTCGATGCAGTGTTCCGTGCGCTCGCTGCCGACCGTCGACGGACGGTCCTGTCGATACTGGCCGAGGAGGATCGCCCGCTCGAGACCGAAACGCTGGCCCGTCGCGTCGCAGCTCGTGAGGCCGAGACGGCCGAGCGCGAAGTCGCTCAAGAACGTGTCGACGAGGTGGCGACCACGTTCGTGCACGTTCACGGCCCCATGCTGGCAGACGCCTCGCTCGTCGACTACGACGCCGAGACGGGGCGGGTCGTCGACGTGGACCACCCGATTGTCGACCCCGAGTGGATCCGGCCCGGCAACGCAGCAGCGACAGCGACCGGCGAGTCGGCGACCGTCGAACGACATGTCGACGACGCTACGCCAGCGACACACCAGCTGATCTATCGCGCCCGGCCACGCTCTCCGTGATCGAGTCGGGGCCAGGCGACGGCGAAGACAAGCGTCGGTCAGGTCACGGTACCGAGCAACACGGTCGGTCAAGCCACGACCGTCACTGGTCGTGGATCGTCGTTCGCCGATTTCGCGGAGACGACAACACTTACCCAGTCGGTCCCCACAGCCTCGAGTATGATCGAAAGCGACTGGGACGACTGGCTCGTCCGTGACGTCGAAGAGTCGACTCCAGATGGCGTCGCGATCTGGTATCTCGGCTGTAACGGCTTCGTCCTGAAGGGGACCGAGGGAACGACGATCTACATCGATCCGTACCTCGGGCTCGGCGATCCGCCGCGGACGGTTCGCATGATTCCCGTCCCGTTCACTCCCGACGATGTCGCGGAGGCCGACGCCGTCCTCGCGACCCACGAACACACCGATCACGTCCACGGCCCGAGTCAGGCCCCGATCCTCGCGAACACGGGCGCGACCTTCTATGCGCCCGACGACAGCGTCACGAAAGCCCGCGACGAGGAGGCGTGGACCGACGAATGGGACGTCACCGACGAGCAGCTGACCGAAGTCACCGAAGGAGAGACCCTCGAGATCGGTGAGTTCACCATCCACGTCGAGCCGGCCAACGATCCCGACGCGACCCATCCCGTCAGCTACGTGTTCGAACACGACGCCGGGACCTTTTTCCACGGCGGCGATACGAAACCGACCGACGAGTTCGAGCGGATCGGCGACGAGTACGACATCGATCTCGCGGTGTTTGCCTTCGGCACCGTCGGACAGATTCCCGACAAACAAACCCGCGAGCCCAAACGAACCCGCTGGTACAACGACGAGAACCAGGTCATCGAATGTGCCGCCGCCCTCGAGTGTGACCGCCTCCTGCCGAGTCATTGGGATATGTGGAAGGGCCTGACCGCCGATCCGAAGGCGTTACACCACCACGCAGCGAGCTTCGAGTATCCAAAGCGGCTCGAGGTCGCCGAGATCGGCGATCGCGTGGTTTTGTAGCGATTTCCGAACTGTCCGCACGTTTTATAGTAATGGTATGGTAACGTTGGGCCCATATGACCAGCACCGCCGATACGGACGACGTAATCGAGGTCAGCGCCGACGGGATCTCCGTCCAGAAGACGTTCGAAGCAGACGAGTTTCCCGTACCGGCGATCCGATTCGAGCTCGAAGCGGACCGTGACGAGCCGGTCACGATCCAACTCTCCGAGGAGATTCCCGACTCGTTCCCGATGGACAAAGTCGGGTTTCACCCCGACTATCACAGCGACGACTGGACAGCCTACCAGGACAACCACGTCGAGTTCACGGCGACGCTCGAGCCCGACAGCAAGCTCGAGACGGTCTATGGCATCCAGATCGACGACGACAGCCGAGCCACGGCGTTTCTGACGGAACCGACGATCGTCGAGCTCGCAGCCGACGACGATGGCTCGAGTGCCGACGAAGTCGACGACGCCGTTATCGGCACCATCGTCTCCGAGGACCGCAATCAGGCCGTCAAGGACATGATCGCGGGCGAAGCGGACACCGTCCCCGGGCTCGAGGTCGAGGATGAGGACGAAGACGAGGCCGAAGCCGAGGACGGAAACGACGGTGATGACGCAACTGACGACCCCTCGGGACTCGATCTCGATCTCGGTGATGTCGACACCGACCCCGATCCCGTCGACGACGAGGACGGCGATGACGAGACACCAGATATTGATCTCGGATTCGGGGACGAACAGCTACCGGACGACGAGCCCGCAGCCGCCGACGAGCCGGATATCGACCTCGGCTTCGACGAGGACGAAGAGCTGGAAATCGGAGACGACGAGCCGGATATCGATCTCGGCTTCGACGAGGACGAGGAGCTGGAAATCGGAGACGACGACGAGTCGACTGCTGCGGAAGACACCGAATCGGCAGCCGAGAACGACGAGCTGACCGTCGAGGGGGATGCCGAATCGATCGCCGACGGCGAGACTGACTCGACTGTCGAAGCTGATGATGAGCCGAGTGCTGAGGAGGACGACGAATCGGCTATCGAAGCTGACGACGAACCGAGTGCTGAGGAAGACGATGAGTCGACTGTCGAAGCTGACGATGAACCGAGCACCGAGGAGGACGACGAACCGGCTGTCGAAGCTGATGACGAACCAGCTGTCGAGGACGACGAACCCGACGTAACGATCGAGACCGACGTGAACGAGACGGCTACCGGAGACGAAGCGAGTGCGGCTGCCGAACCGGACGCCGATGACGAGGCGGACGAACACGATACGGCCCTCGAGACTGACGACGCGGCCGAAGCGGTCGAAGCGAGCGCCGATGAGCCCGAAACGCCAGAACCCGAGGCCGACACGGCCGACGACGCCGCCGAATCACTCGAGCAATCTGGCGATAGTGACGAAACAGCCGATTCGGCAGTCGAGCAGCCGGACTCGGCCGGCGCAGCTGACGCTGACGAACCGACGGCTGACGCCGACGACGCAGCTGACGAGTCGACTGTCGCCGAAACCGCGACCGTCGAATTTGAGGGGTCGGTTGCGGCCCGTCTCGCGACCGAGATCCGCGACGGAACTGTCGACGACGACGATCTCGAGACGATTCAGGCCGAACTCGACCTCGAGCCCTCGGGCCCGGAGATCGCGAAAGTCGAGCACCTCCAGTCCCGCGTCGAGGAGGTCGCAGCCTACACTGACGCACTCGAGACGTTCCTCGAGGACAACGGCACGGGCGCACAGCTCATCGAGGATGTCCAGGACGATCTCGCGGCGCTCGAAGACGACCTCGCGTCGATGGACGAACGACTCGAGGGGACCGAATCGCACGTCGACGAACTCGACGCGGACGTGGCCGATCTCACCGACTGGAACGCTGATCTCGAGACGGATCTGAGCGACGTCAGCGGCGATGTCGCCGAACTGGACGACACCGTCGCAGGGATCGACGACGATGTCGACGACCTCACGGATACCGTCAACGACGTGGAATCTGAGCTCGAAACCGTCGCGGACGACCTCGAAGCGGTCCGGGAAGACGTAACGGACATTCAGGACTGGCGTGACCAGCTCGGTTCGATGTTCGCTAACTGAGCAGCGCGATCGTCGGCTATCGGATTCGGCCTGTACTGGAAACGCAACTCGTTTATCCGTCGCCGATTGAGAACTGGTCGATGGGCGAGACGATACCGATCGCTGTTCCACGAAAGGGGCGACCGCTCGAGTCTGTACTCGATCGGATCGCAGATCGCCTCGGCGTCCCCGACCTCGCCGACGACATTACATCGACGCTCCGTCACGAAAAGGCACTCACGAAAGGGTCCATCGAACCCGACGAGGAGGACGTCTACCATCGTCTCGCAGACTACAGTACCGTCGCCGATCCAACCGCGCCCGAATATACGCTGTTGCGCGACGACCGCGCCGGCAAGCCACGACGGATCGTCTTCGACAGCGTCACGATCCCGTTAGCCGATGTCGAGGACGCTCCCGACGACGCGGCGGTCCAGCTCGTGGGCCGCGAGGAACCGTTTCGGGCGCTCCGAACCCACGAGTTCGCGCTCGGATTCGACAGCGCCGACCTGGTTCTCGAGGAGGTCGTCGAACTCCGACCGGAGCCACTCGATCGGATCGCCGACGTAAACGCTCGAATCGATCCTGCCGACACCGACGTGCAGGTCGTCACCGGACTCGGCGACACTGTCTACCACACGCTACTGGCCACGCCCGAGGTCGCGCCGTCTGCCGAATCGATCGATCGGGACTTCCTCGAGACCTACGAAGGACCGCTCTGTATCGAGCCCAGATACGAACGGCTCGTCCAGGCCGTGCTTGGCACGCGGCTCCTCGACGGTATCGACTTCCGGTATCCGGACGAGGGCCGCGAGGAAGAGGCAGCAATCGCCGACGCAGGGCTGGGTGTCTATCTGACTGTGACTGGCTCGACCGCCCGCGAACACGGCCTCTTGCTCGGCGAACAGCTGTTTCCGAGCGAGACCGTCCTGCTCGAGAACACGGCAGAAACGACCGACACAGTTGACCACGTCCGCTCGCTGCTGAACGGTCCCGATCTCGAGACGGAGCTTGCAGTCGGCCAATAAGGCGTACTCGCGAGTCTCTCCTACTCCCAGTTGTACAGCGAGTCGCGGAAAATTTCCGCGACATCGGCTTTCGTGACTGGCCGCGGATTACACCGCAGCAGCCGTTGCTGGGTGTCGACGGTCTGTTCGGCCAGCCAGTCGATCTCGTCGTCGGTGATGCCGGCGAGGTCGTGGAGCCCGCTCGGGAGGACGTTCAGATCACGCTGGAGTGAGACGAACTCCTCGCGTGCGCGATCGGCCGCCGTTCGCGTGCTTAGTCCGTCCGTATCCGCGCCGAGCAGCTCGGCGATGGTCGCAAATCGTTCTGGATCGCTGGCGACGTTGTATCCCAACGTGCTCGCCGGCGTGAGCACGGCGATCGTTTCGCCGTGATAGGAGTGGTACTTGTTGCCGACTGGATACGCCATCGCGTGACAGAGGCTCGCGCCGGCCGTGAGACCGGCGATCGCACCGTAGAGTGCCCCTTTCAACATCGCCTCGCGCGCCTCGAGATCGTCACCGTTGTTGACCGCCCGTCGCACGTTGCTCGAGAGGAGGTCGATCGCCTTCTCGCTGAACAGTTCGGTAAAGCCAGTGCGGCCAGCGTAGACCGGTCGGTCAGCGGGGTCCTCGGGACGGAGTAAGTTATCGTATCGATGTGTCGTATACCCCTCGATGGCATGGCCGAGGGCGTCCATCGCTGTTTTCGCGGTGAGATCCGGCGGGAGCGACGTCGTCAGCGTCGGATCGAGCACCGCGGCGTCGGCCCGCACGTTATTGCTCGAGATTCCCTCTTTGATCTCTTTCTCGGTAACAGAGAGGATCGCAACCGGCGAAATCTCCGAGCCGGTGCCGGCCGTCGTCGGGAGCAAGACGAGGGGCGGACCCGACTCGGTGAGTGTCTCGCCGGAGCCGGTCGGTTCGGCGACGTAGTCGAGGATTTCGCCGCCGTTGGCGACGACCGCACGCGTCGTCTTCGCGGTGTCAAGACAGCTGCCGCCGCCGAGCCCGATGTAGAAGTCGTAGCCGTCCGTCCCCATCTCCTCGCGCACGAACGAGATACATTCTTCGACGGCCTCGATCGAGGGTTCGCGCTCCGAACCGTCGTAGACATCGACGTCGAATCCCGCGTCTTCGACGTGGTCGGCGACTCGGCCTGCATGGCCGAGCTCGGCAAGCGTCTCGTCGGTCACGATCAGCCCGCGTGCATCGTCTGCGACGCCCAGATCCTCGAGCTGAAAGCCGAGTTCGCTGACTGCGCCACGACCGACACGGATCTCTGGCATCTGAATCTGCCAGACGGTTTCAGGCGTGCGTTCGTGTGGGCTGGCAGAGACGGACCGCTCGTAACTCACAGCCCCCACCCCGGCTGCATGGCCTCGAACTGCTCGGGATCGTGACCGTAGACGACCTCGGCGTCGTGACGTCGCTCGAGTGCTTTGATTCGACGGAGACTGTCGACCCATTCCGTTTTGCCCCAGAGGAGGTGCGCCCCGAGTGGGATCTCGTCCTCGAAGTTGTCAGCCATATAGACCTGATCGCCGGTCAAGACAAGCGTCCTCTCGTCATCGAGGTGAATCACTGTCCCGGTGAGTCCCGGCGTGTGGCCGGGGAAGCGGACGAACTCCATGTCTTCGAAGTGTTGCTCGCGGTCCCGGTGTAACACGTGCCAGTTCAGGTCGTGGTCGAAGTCCTCAAGAATATACGCGCTGCTTCCCTCGTCGGTCTTCGCGCTGTAGTAGGCGAACTTGATCTCGCGCTCGTGGACGAAGACCGGGACGCCAGTCCCGTCGAAGAACTCGAGCCCACCAGCGTGATCGAGGTGCAGGTGGGTCTGGAAGACGTAGTCGATGTCGTCGATGTCGAACCCGGCCTCGTTTAGGTCGTCGTCGAGCCGATGTTCGTGGGCGTCGTGTGGATAGAACGCCTGTACGAGTCCCTCGGGCCAGTGACCCTTGAGTGCGTCGTGATGTGACCCGGTATCCCAGAGGATCGTTCCTTCTGGGTGGTCGACCACGAGGCTCCAGACTGGAATTTCGCCGTAATCGATGTCGGGGTTGGGCTCGTCGTGTGTGCCGAGTACGTGCCCTTCCATCATGTAGTTCATGTCGACCTCGAGCCCACCGCGGTCGAGAACATATATGGTAGCATCAACCATGGTATAAAACCACAACTAGCCGACCAGAACCTGGCTAATAATGGTTCGGGAGAACGAATCTGTCGCCGGTTGCATATTGTGACGGCTCGCTGGTGCAAGCCTGGTTGGCGACCCCTTCTCTAGTCGATCGCGAACTGCGGGCACGACTGCCAGAGAACGGGTAACGCCGACTGAACGAACCTAGCGGTTCGTCTAACGTGACCGACGACAAGGGGGTCTCGAGCCACAAATTGATATAGCTATATTTGATTTATTAGGCCAGTCCAAGACATTTGCTTTGAGTACGATCGTAGTTATAATCCACTCGCTGTTCATCCCAGAACCGGATTATGTCGGTGTAAGGGTCGGCCACAACGCGGTAGTCCGTACTGTTGAAGCTGCTCTGGACATCTCACAGCACACACGGTGTCGACCTCCAGAGAGTGCCCCGTAGGCGACACCCATCACCGGGTGATGGCGTAAATCGACTCGAGATAGGTTTCCCGGACGCGATCGCCCCAGTTGTGGGTGTAGGTATCGATCACGTCGCCGGCGACGTCACCCCGGAGGTACTGGACGATCCCCCGGTCCCCGGTCCGGTCCCGCAGATGTGTGGTGAAGAAGTGCCGGAAGTAATGTGGTGTGACGTTCTCTTGGGTCCCCCCGCCGGTGCGGTACCAGCCGTGATCGCGGGCGTGTTTCTCGACGATATAGCGGACGTCCGACGGCGTGAGCCGCTCGCCCCACGAGTCGCGGGTATCGAGAAAGAGCGGCCGTGCCGACGACACCGCGTCCGGACGAATCGCCAGCCACTCGCAGATCACCCCCCGAAGTTCGTCGTCCACAGGGACGACTGTGTCCCGTTTTCGCTTGTTCGAGGCCGTCCGTTCTTCGCCGTTGACAGTCTCACCGCGGGCCGGCTCGGCAGAAATGAACACTGATTCAGGTCGTTGCTCGAGGCCGACACGCGGCGTCCATTCGAGGTCGAGTGCCGGCGTCTCGAGGTGGAGATCGCGCAGATCGAGGTTGCAGAGCTCGCCGACGCGCATCCCCGTTTTGAGGAGGGTAACGATAACGGCTCGCTCGAGCGGGTGGGAAATCGAGCCGACGAACGACTGCATTTCCGGCACCGAAATGTCGCGTCGCGTCGGATTCGTCTCGATCGATTCGGACAGCTCCTCCATGACGAGCGCCATCGGATTGTCGTCGAAGACGCCGACGCGGGTCATGTAGTCGTAGAACCGATTGAGATAGGAAGCGTACGTCGCGATCGTGCTGTCTTCGAACTCGCCGCGTAACGAATGCACCCAGGCCATACACTCCCGCCGTTGGGCTGTGCCGACCGCGTCGACGTCGAAGCGTGTGTCGAGAAAGGTCTCGAAGCGCCGCAACACGCGTTCGTAGGCCTCGAGCGTCCGTTCGCTCTTGCCGTGATAGCGCTGGTCGTCGAGGAAGTACGTGATCGGGTCGGCCACGTCTGCCGGCGCGTCGCCGGTTGGCTCAGTTGCCATCGCCACCACCGTCGACGGTCGTGTACCCGCCGTGGCGACCGCTGTATCGAATTCGGTTGGTCGCCTGGAGCTCCTCGAGCGTCTCGTCTAAACGCGACTCGATGTCGTCGGAGACTGCCTCGAGCAGTTCGTCCCACGAATACGTGTCAGAAGAGAGTAATTCGAGGACCTGCCTTTCGAGGGTGTTACCCCCAGGGTCTGAGTCCGGAGAATCGGGTTCCGCTGAGTCGGATTCGAACCCTTTCCGCCCCGCCTGAACCATCGTGCGAACGAACTCGCTCTGGCTCATGTCGAGGTCGTCGGCGTGAGATTGCCACTCCGCTTTTTGATAGGCCGGGACGTAAGTTTTGACAGTTTCTCGAGACGTATCGGCCGAATCGCTCATGCAGCATCCATCAAACGCGATGATATTCAACCTTCCCATTATTCGATCTAAGTATATTTATCTTAGGTGGCGGCACTCAAATAGCGCCAGCTATAGCCCTACAGTTCTAGATTTGTAGAATGAGGGTCCTACAAACCAAGATATGAGAGATTATCGACTGGGTCCACAGTTCTAGATATACTATTGCAGCCGTGGGTTCGATGATCGACGACGCGGCCAATAGTCGTATGGGTGCGTCGTCTCGTTGCGGCCAACGAGCGGGCTGACTAATAGATCGTGCTACATCTGTTCACCCAGATTACCGACTGAAAGAAGCGCAGGTAGCCCGGTGACTATGCATTCGTGCTGGGCTGCCATCACGTTCTTTACTCTAGCCGAACACACGCTTTCAAAGATGGCCGAGAGAGCAGCCACCCAGGAGGGATCTCCAGACGAAGACCAAACCAGCGACAAGGGTAAACTCAGGAAAGCAGTGGAGTTCGTCCTAGACCTTTTGGATCTACTCATCAGCTTGTTTTAGATCGATCCGTCCACCACCTTCTGTGTCGAACACGCGGGTCGCTGGCACCTCTGAAGACAGGTCCCATCACCACTGCCACCGCAACTTTCTCGAGCACGCCACCAGCCAGCGATCAGACGCCGATCGGTGATCGATACCGCTCACCGCTCTCGACACGACCGAACTGCTCGGAGTGTCCGTCATCCACCGGCTACGACGACTGTCCCCGGCAGTCTGTGGATTTCCTCATACGATTTGCTGTAACTGTTTACCGGAGGGACCGCAGGACGGCTCGCGGTCCCTCCGGAAATGACGTACAGCAAACCGTATCAGTCGGGTGGCCACTCAGTCGGCGGTCACTCCGGTCTCCGGGAGTACGCTTTGCCCGTCATTTAGGTCGGTATCGCATGGATGCGATTCAGTCGCTGGGATAGGAGCGTAAGAACGGACTGGGAAGACGCTGTCAGAACCCATCGGACCGCAGCCAGGGATCGATTTGTAGTGGTCCTGGCAGTCCGAACGTCAACGGGTTGTGGGTGGCCCCCACAGCCATTAGTACGCGCGTCTCGCACGCCAGGACGGCACACGTCGCACACGTGCTACGTATCACGAACGGTTGAGTGGATGGAGATCCAGTGATTGTTTACGTTCCTGCGTTCACAACGTCGGACACAGTGCGCTACCAAGGCGGTTGAGGCGGAAGTCGAACTCTTGTTGGATCTCAACCGCGAGTAAGGACGAACCGTCTTAGAACGTGACTGCCGCGGTTTTATGACGTTCTCAGTGGTGCTCGCGTCAGTGCCAGAGGCTGGCTTCCCAATGCATGAGACGTCAGATAGCGGTCAAGCAATTACCGTCGTCGCCGAGCCCTCGCCTCGTTCCCGTCCAGGTCAAAACAGGAAACCCGTGAGCGGCCGATCGAAATCCGACAGCTGTCACCGATGGAAGGGCAACGGTGGCTGTCCTTGTACCGTTTCAAACTCACGTCCCCTGTCTCGAGCCGAACACTGTCCATACTCGCCTACATAAACTGCATGTCGATATACGAAGTTTCCAAGATGCCGACAGCAAAACACGGGAAGAGCGTCAGGCCTCATCGTCGTCGACCATCGACGTATCATCCGTCGGTTCCCTCGTGTCCTGCCCCCATCGGTCGGCCGGTTGCTGGTGCTTTCGTATCCGAAGTCGCTCCTGCAGTTGCTCCTCGATAGCGGCCTGTACCTCGAGTCCCCGGTCGGCGTCGACGTCGTGGGCCGTCGCGGCCCGGCCGAAAAACGAGGCGGAACTGGCGGTGTCAGCCGTCACGCTGGCAAGGTGTCGGCGACGCTGGAAGATCGTCGCCTCGTGGAGGACGGCCTGGACCCTGTAATGGGGGACGACCTTCGTCGTTCGCCGCCAGACACCCGTCCGCGAGAGGAAGTACCGATCACCGACGCGGAAGCCGCGATTCGTCCATTTGAGATGGGCGGCGACGGGAACGACCGCGACGAGGATGGCGGCGACGTACCAGCGCTCGAGCGGCGTGTATCGCGCGGCGACGTACGCACCGGCAACGAGGGCGGCAACGACCAGCAGGTAGCGAACCATGTACCGCTCTCGAGCGCGTTGGGGCGGCGACTCGAGATCGATCGGGCCGAAGGGCTCGATCGCGCGTGCGAGCGCAGCGACGCGATCGGTATCGGCAAGCGGGATCGCGGATTCGGTTCCGCGGGAGCCCGATTGGCCGGGGGCGTAGCCGGCCGTCTCGACGCTCAAGGCGGCGTAGCCGAACCAGCGGAAGGGGATCGCCTCCGAGATCGTCAGTGCCTGAACTTTCTCGAGGGGGATCGTCCCGCTGTACCGCTGAAGGAGGCCCCGCTCGTAGTAGAGTTCGTCGCCGGCGCGGGTGAGCCGGAAGCCGTAGTAGCGGGTGAACGTGAGGGTAGCACTGATAACCCAGGCGGCGAGAACGAAGAGGAAGAGGCCCCACGCGAGCGCGAAGACACCGGTTGCTGGGCCCGGGAGCCCCTCGACACGACCGGTAGGGATCAGCGTGGCGGGATCGAACCCGCTGGCAAACGAGAGCGCGATCCCACCCAACACGCTCGCGCCAGGATCGATGGTGAAAACGCTCAGGATCGCGAGTTCGCGAGAGGTAATCTCGAAGAGGAGCGCTTCGTCGTCGGCCGCGGCTGCCGGGGATTCGCCAGTGGATTCCGTCTCTGCCAGCGAGTCTTCGTCCTCTGCCTCGACGTCGGTGCGTGCGCCCTGTCGGAGCTGGCGTCTGAGGCGACGGGCCTCGGCCTCGGAGACGTACCGAAGGCTGACCTCAGTCTCGCCGCCGCCGGCGGTTTCGATGTGGACGGCGGCGATGCCGAGGAGTCGGTTGACCACGTTCTGTCTGATGTCGACGTTCTGGATGCGGCCTAACGGGAGTTCACGGGTACGACGCGAGAGCACCCCGGAGGTAACGTCGAACGTGTCCGCGGTGAGTTCGTATCTGAATCGCTGGTAGTAGGCGAACTCGTAGACGATCCCCGTGAGGATCCCGACGACGACGAGACCGAGGATCGACAGCAGATCCATCCCGTTGCCGCCGGGCGAGACGACGACGCCGATGAGGAAAAAGACGAAGCCGGTGTTGAGGCTGCGCGAGAGCGATCGAACGGCGACCGACGCGGGGTGGAGTTTCTTCATACCGCGTCCTCACCCTCGCTCTCGATCGCGAGTCGGCGAAGCGATTCCTGTAGCGCCTCGGCGCGTGCCGGCGTCAAGCCGGGGATCGCGACATCCGAACTCCGCGAACCGGCCGTGTAGACGACAACCGTCGCAAGGCCGACCGTTCGCTCGAGCGGCGAACGCCGGGAGTCGACGTGCTGGACGCGAACGAAGGGGACGACCGTCTTGGTTCGCGTAAAGACGCCCCGGCGGATGTACAGGTCGTCGTCCCGAAGCTCGAACCGCCAGACGCCGTACCGCCGCCAGGCGATGGCGATTCGAACGATCGCGAGCACGACGGCGAGTCCCGCGGCGGACGGGACGAGGGGCACTGGCGCGGCGTCCGCGATCTCTATCCGGGAGAGAGCGATCGCGCCGCCGATCAAGAGTCCGCCGAGAATCGCGGCTCGCACAACTGCGAGCACGAGCCAGACGATCCGAACGCGCGGCGTGAGCCGTTCCATACGTGTCGTGACGGAACTGACTCGATTAAAGGGTGGGAAAGCGGCGGTCGTTCGCATCGCATGAGAGAGCCGGTTTGAGCGGTCGTCTTCGGCGTAGCCTCGAGCAACCGAAAGAAGGTGACTCGTCGCCGACGAGAGTCCTATCGCTCGGATACGAGATTACAGAACACGACGGGGATCGGGTCAGTGGGTCGTTGTTCGAACGTCTTCGACGCGATAGAGGTCTTCCTGTAGGCCGTCGCCGTCACACTCGTCGTTCGGGCACTCGTAGTGCCAGCCATCCTGGGTGGCATCCCCCTCTCGGAATCGATCCCCACATACCTGACAGAAGAGTTGTCCCTTTTTGCACGTATCGCGGTGTAACTCGAGGGCGAGCTCGGTCTGGAACGACTGGTTGCAGTTACGACAGGTGTGCATATTTCGTCTGACGTGAGCATCCGCCAAAACTGCTTGGGTTCTTTTATTCCGCTAGATTCGGGCGTGATTCGGCGTCACTGCCCCGATTTGGGATCGATAGCCAGGCAAAAAAGAACGGTTGAAATTCGTGTTTACTCGACTTCGGATTGTTCATTTGCTGGTAGATCGACCATCTCGTGTTCTGTGTGGGCGCGTGTCATTATCGAGTGTCGAAATAGTGGTAGTTAGAGTCACGGGACTGAGTTAAACCGGCGATGGTCTCCCTGATTGATTTCTGTCTGGCGATACAACCGATCGGTAATGAACTCGCTCGTCATCGGTGGGCGGCTGATCGCAGGGCTCTTGCTCATCCTGGCGAATGCCTTCTTCGTCGCGATCGAGTTCGCCTTGACCCGTGCCCGACAGTTCGACAAGGAGGAGTTCGTCGGCGACACACCCGCACTCGAGCGGGCCTGGGAGATGACCGACAACCTCGAGCTCTACCTCACCACGTGCCAGGTCGGCATTACGGCCTCGAGTATCGCCGTTGGGATCGTCGCAGAGCCGGCGCTGGCCGCGATCTTCGAGCCGCTGTTCGTGAACACGCCGCTGGCTGCGATCGGCAGCGGGGCGATCATCGCCTTCCTCATCATCAACCTCGTTCACCTGACCCACGGCGAGCAAACGCCGACATATCTCGGCGTCGAGCGCTCGCGGCTGGTCTGTCGGTACGGCGCGACACCGCTGTACTGGTTCCACTGGCTCATTTCGCCGATCATCACCCTCGGCGACGGCATCGCGAAGCTCACCCTCAAGCTCTTCGGGGTCGAGATGACCGGCGCGTGGCTCGAGACCGAGGAGGACGTCATCGAGTCCCGGGCCGACCTCCGGAACAAACTCGGTTCGGTCCTCGAGGAGGGCGAACTCCCGGAGGAACGCCGCGAAGAAGTGATGAACGCGTTTCAGATCGGCGAACAGCCGATCAGCGAACTGATGGTACCGCCCGAGGAGATCGTCGCGCTCTCGACGGCGGACGATCCTGAGCAGAACTTCCGGAAGATGGAGGAGCGCCCGCAGACGCGGTATCCGCTGGTCGGCGACGAGCCAACCGACTTCCGCGGGATCGTCTATACGCCGGTCCTCGTCAGACACCGCGAGGAACTGGCGGGCGGCGACATCGACTTCGAGAAACTCGCGGCACCGCCGATGACACTCTCCCCTGACGCGGACGTCAGCGACGCGGTCGATCAGTTCCAGACGGAGAATCAAGAACTGGCGCTGGTGATCGAGGATGGTGCCGTCGTCGGGTTGGTGACTGTGACCGACCTGCTCGAGGCGGTGATGGGCGATATCGAGGACCCGCTCGATCAGGCAGCGCTCGACCCGGTCGATCGCTGATCGCCCGACACACAGACGCCGGCTTCTGCGCGCGCTCGCTTTTTGCTGCTCGCAGTCGACCCAGTGACCGTGTACGATCACGTTCTAGTGCCGACCGACGGCAGCGACTCGAGCACGGCGGCGGTCGACGAAGCCGTCGCGATCGCCGACGAGGAGGCGGCGACGGTCCACTTTCTCCACGGTATCGACGAGGGGACGGAGATGTCCGCGGGCGCGTCGGGGATGATCGCGCCGCAGGTCACGGAAACGCTCGAGGAGGAAGCCGAATCAGCCCTCGGCGATGCCGAAAGGCGGGCCGAGGCTGCCGGCGTGACCTCCAACCGGACGATTCGCGAGGGCGATCCCCACGAGGTGATCGCGGCCTACTGCGACGATACGGACGCCGACCTCGTCGTCATGGGTGCGAGCGGCCGCTCAGGATTAAAAGAACGCCTCCTCGGGAGCACAACCGACCGCGTCGTACGGACGGTCGAGACGTCGATGCTGATCGCACGATCCTAAACGCATCACTCACCGGTCAGCCGAGACGAAAAATCACATTCGGTCGTCGTATGGGCTACTGTGGGTCAGTTCCGGTGGGCCCGCCGGACGGTCGCGGTCCCATCGGAACACGTGACAGTAGACCGTATCAGTCGTCCTGGCCGAGAATGCCGCGCTCGGTCATCTTGCGGGGGTCGAGGACCTCGTCGGCTTCGTCCTCGTCGAGGTAGCCCTTCTCTAAGACGACCTCACGGACCGTCTTGTCTTCCTTGAGTGCGGTCTTGGCGACCTCGCTTGCCTTGTCGTAGCCGATGTGGACGTTCAGCGAGGTGGCCATCGCCATCGACTCTTCGACGCGCTCTGCACAGTACTCCTCGTTGGCCTCGAGTTTCCGGACGAACCGGTCGCCAAAGACCTGGCTCGCGTTCGAGATGAGTTCGGCCGACTCGAGGAAGTTGTGCGCAAGGACGGGCTTGTAGAGGTTGAGGTCGATCTGGCCCTCAGCAGCGCCGGCGGAGACGGCGGCGTCGTTGCCGACGACCTGCTTGTGGACCTGATTGACGGCCTCGGCGACGACCGGGTTGATCTTGCCGGGCATGATCGAGGAGCCGGGCTGGTTCTCTGGCTGTTCGATCTCACCGAGCCCGTTGCGCGGGCCGGAGGCGAGCAGTCGCAGGTCGTTGGCGATCTTGTTCAGCGAGCCCGCCACCGTGCGGAGCGCGCCGTGGGCCTCGCTCATGGCGTCGTGGGCGGCCTGGGCCTCGAAGTGGTTGTCGGCCTCGCGGAACTGGACGCCGGTCTCCTTCGTGATGTACTCGGCCGCGCGGCCGGGGAACTCGGGGTGAGTGTTCAGACCCGTGCCGGTTGCGGTGCCGCCGAGGGCGAGTTCCGCGAGGTGGTCACGGACGTTGTCGACGCGGGCCAGGCCCTTCTCGACCTGCGTGCGGTAGCCGCCGAACTCCTGGCCGAGCGTGACCGGCGTCGCGTCCTGCAGGTGCGTACGGCCGGTCTTGACGACGTCGTCGAACTCCTCTTCTTTCTCCTCGAGCGCCTCGCGGAGCGCGTCGAGTGCGGGAATGACGTCTTTCTCGACGGCCTCGAGGGAGGCGACGTGCATCGCGGTCGGAATGACGTCGTTGCTCGACTGGCCGTAGTTGACGTGGTCGTTGGGGTGGACGACGCGGTCGCCGATCTCGCTGCCCATGAGTTCGGCGGCGCGGTTGGCGATGACCTCGTTTGCGTTCATGTTCGAGGACGTACCGGAGCCGGTCTGGAAGACGTCGACCGGGAACTGGTCGTCGTGTTCGCCGGCGATGACCTCGTCTGCAGCCTCGATGATCGCCTCGGCAACGTCGTCGTCGACCAGGCCGAGGTCGCGGTTGGCCTGTGCCGCGCCTTTCTTGACGACGCCGAGCGCGCGGACGAACCGACGACTGAACGTGATTCCCGAGATGGGGAAGTTCTGGATCGCGCGCTGGGTCTGTGCGCCCCAGTAGGCGTCCGCTGGCACCTGCATCTCGCCGAGACTGTCCTCCTCGATTCGGTATTCGTCTTCGTCTCCCATACGCGAGAACTCTCAGTCAGTCAGGTAAAATCCACCGAAAGCCCAGTCTCGTCCGAGCGAGCGCGCTCACGGACGGCTGACTGGAGCCGTTCCCGGCCACTGCCGTGGAGCTCGCGGGCCGTCTCGAGTTCGAGATCGGGAACTGTCGGCGTCCCCCAGGAAAACGTCCGTGAGCTAGCCGTATCGACGGCGAGTGACGCCAGTCCGAGCCGGCGCTGGAAGATCGACCGCCGCGTCGAGACCGTCTGAATCCGATAGTAGGGGATCACGATTGTTCTGCGGTTCCAGAACCCTGATCGGATCACGAGATGGTCGTCGCCGACGTGATAGCCCAGGTTGACGTATTTGAGATGGGCAGCAATGGGTACCGCGACGAAGACGGCCGCGGCGAGATACCAGCGCTCGAGGCCCGTGACCTGTGCGAGCCCGAAGGCGACGGCGACGACGACGGCTGCGATGAGAGAATAGCGGACGAGATACCGCCGCCGAGCCAGCGTCGGCGGCCGCTGGAACCGTGGCGTTTCGACGCCGGTGAGGTTCTCGGCGAAGCGATAGCTGCGGTCGGTCTCGGCAAGCGGGACGGCCGATTGGCTGCCGCCGCTGCTTTCGGGACCGTAGCCGGCGGTTTCGACCCAGAGGCCGGCGTAGCCGACCAACCGCTGGAGCGGGTTCTCGGTGATCGAGACTGACTGGACCTTGTCGACGGGGATCGAGCCGCTGTAGCGCTGGATCAGGCCCCGTTCGTAGACGAAGTCGTCACCCGCTCGACCGAGGCGGAACCCGTAGTAGTTCGCGACCGTGTAGATCGCACTCGCGACGTACGTCGCGACCGCCCACTGGAGCGAAGTGACCGCGACCAAGATGAGCAGCGAGCTGACCGTGGCACTGTCGAGTGACGCCGGGCCGCCGATGGGACGTGCGATCTCGAGGACGAACGCAGGAACCAGCCCCGAGCCGGAATCGGCGCTCGTGAGGAAGATCACTAGCGCGATCGGGAAGACCGCCGCGCCCCACCGGAACGACGTCAGGGCATACACCAGCAGTTCCGTCGGCTCGAGTTCGAACAGGAGCGTCGGCCCGCGATCAGAGCGCGAGCGGTCGTGGCGTGTCGTCTCGTCGACGCCGGCGGCGGGTGCCGCGCGCTCGTCGCTGCTCGCCCCGTCTACTCGAGCGGTTTGCCGGCGGATCTCGGCGCGAAGCCGTTCGGCTTCGGCCTCGCTGACAAAGTTCAGCGTCGCCTCCGTCTCGCCGCCGCCGGCAGTCTCGAGGGAGACGACAGCGAGCCCGAAAATGCGGTACAAGACGCCCTGGGAGACGTCGACGTTCTGGATACGCCGATACGGAATCTCGCGCGAGCGCCGGGAGAGCACACCCGAAGTAACGTCGAACGTCCGCGACGTGATCGCGTACGTGAACCGATAGTAGTACGCGATGCCGTAGCCGACCCCGACGACGAATCCGATCGGAGAGAGCATGAAAAGCCAGTCGATGTCGACGCCGTCGAAAACCGTCGAGAGGATCATCACGGCGAAAAACGGCATCGACAGCCCGGTGAGGCCCCGCTGGAGCGCCAGCGTCACCGCGCTGAGCGGATGCAAGCGGTTCGTCTCAGACGGCATCGTCGGCCTCGCTCTCGACGGCGAGTTCGCGAAGCGTATTCTGCAGCGCCCGTGCGCGATCCGGCGTCAGCCCTGGAATGCGCACGTCCGCGTTTCGGGAGCCCGCTGTGTAGACCACGACGCTCGAGAGGCCGAGGGCACGCTCGATGGGGCCAAACTGCGTGTCGACGTGCTGGACGCGGACGAACGGAACGGCGGTTTCGATGAACGTGACGACGCCACGCTCGAGGTAGAGGGCGTCGTCTTGCAGTTCGAACTGCCAGATCTGGTAGCGCCGGAGGGCATAGCCGACCCCAATGACGAGTCCGAGTACGACGACGCCACCGATCGCCGGCAGCGGAACGGAGAACTGCAACTGGTTGACGGCGACGAGGACGACGCCGAGGACGACCGCGGCGAGCGCCCCACGGGCGATCCAGAGGAGCCTGATGCGGGGATGGAGGGTTTCCATAGCAGGAATATGTCACCTATCGTGGATAAAGCTACGGTTCAACGGTGGGCGCTCCGAGGGTATGCGGTCGCGAGGAGCGCCATCATTTATCACACTCACCAGTCAATCAGTTCACATGGCTTCCGAGACGTCCACGACCGAGCAGTGGGAGACCGTCGACTGCAGCCGAGACGATCACGTCGGGCGAATCACGCTTGCCCGTCCCGAGGCAATGAATACGTTCAGCACCAACCTCGCGCAAGATCTCGACGCGGCGCTGCACGCACTCGACGAAGACGACGACGTGCGTGCGATCGTCGTCGACGGCGCAGGCAAGTGCTTCTCGGCCGGTATCGACCTCTCCGAACACGGGGACCACGAGACCGAGTCGGAATACGAGGCATGGGTCGCGCGGATGGAAGAACCGTTTCACACCCTGACCGAGATGCGAACACCCGTGATCGCTGCGGCCCACGGCCACGCCGCCGCCAACGGGATCGGACTGGTCGCGGCCTGCGATCTGGCCGTCGCCGCCGAGGGAACCAAGTTCGGCGCGACAGCACCCAAGGTCGGCCTGTTCTGTATGGGGCCGGCCGTCCCGCTGATGAAGACACTCACCAGAAAGCGGTGTCTCGAGCTCATCCTAACCGGCGAGTTGATCGACGCCGAGACAGCCCTCGAGTGGGGCCTGATCAATCGCGTCGCATCCGAGGGAGACCACCTGACGGTAGCAATGGAGTTGGCCGAAACGATCGCCTCCAAGAGCCCGATGGGCGTCCAAATGGGGAAACGGGCGTTCTACGAGATGGTCGAATTGGACTACGACGAGGCACTCGAGTACTCGAACGAGCAGTTCGCAACGCTCTGTACGACAGAAGACGCGAACCAAGGCATTGCGGCCTTCCTCGAGGGTGAGCCACTCGCCGCCGACGAGTGGCCCGGCGAGTAACGACCGCGCGGCCAGTTCGGGCCCGGCTACTGATCAGCCTCGAGCTCGTCGTACTCGTCGGGCGTGTACGTCGACAGTTCGAGCGCGTGGATGTCGGTCGTCATGTGCTCGTCGAGTGCATCGTAGACCTGCTGATGTTGCTGAACCAACGACAGCCCTTCGAAGACCGGCGAGACGACCGTCGCGGCGAGGTGGTCCTCGTCGTGTTTATCGCGGGCGTGGGTGACCGTCGCCTCGGCGTCCTCGAGATTCGATTCGATAAGTTCCTCGACGGTTGCTGGCTTCATACGGAAAGGATATGGCGCTCGAGGCAAAAACGCCGCGGTCGCGGCCAGCGACACGGTCACACGCTCAGAACGGGACATCCGGCGGCACGTCCGGACCCGACGATCCCTGCTCGCTCAGCCCGTCGAGGCCAGTCGTAACGGTGACGTGATCGATCGCGTCGATCTCGGCCGGGAGTCGCCGCTGGATCGCCTGGGTCGTCATCGAACTGACCCCACAACCGCTGCACGCGCCATGCAAATTGATCCCGACGTGGCGCTCCTCGAGGTCGACCTCGGTGATCGAGGAGTCGCCGCCGTGCCCCTCGATCTGGGGGAAGTTGCGGCGAAGGAACAGCGTGACCGCTTCGCGAACGGCGTCCTCGGGGGACTGGTCCGACTCGGACTCGCTCATGACTGTGACGAGGGACTGGAGCGGTATATACTGTCGGGCATCGGTCCGTGCGACCGCAATCAGAGCGGCGATGACGGCGACTTTATGCCGGCTCGAGACGCCGTCCCCGATATGTCACTGGCAGCCGAGACGCGCCGGGCAGTCGATCGTCGGCCGTTCCTCCGAACCGCGCTACGGGCCGGCGTCGTCAACTACACCGCCGCCGCTCGCTCTCTCGCGGTCGACGGCGAGACCGATGCGATTGCGACGGCGCTGCGCCGATACGCCGAGGAGTTACCGGCCTACGAGACCGAGTCGCGAGACGTCCGTGTGCGGATGGAAAGCGGGATCGGCCCGCTCGAGGACGCGAGCGGCGATGCCGACGCACTCCTGACGGTCGGTGGGCAGGCCTTCGGTCCCGTCGACGGCGATCAGACCGCCATCGTCGCCGACGGCGACGTCGATTCGGCCGCGCTCGCGGCCGTACTTGCACGACTTACCGCCGAGGAGCTGTCGCCGACTGCAGCCGGCGTCGCCGGAAACGCCCTGGTGATCGTCGTCGAACGACTCGAGGGTGCGAACGCGCTGCGGGCGGTCGAGGACGCGCTCGAGCGTGTGGGTGCACAATCCGGATGAGGGCATTCGACCGACGAAGATAATCGCGGGAGGCTACTTCTGTTGGTTATGACTTTTTATACCCACACTTTCTGGGAAGTTATATGGGGCTTTCCCAGGGCGTGTCGTTACCGGCAGCGTTCGACGATCTCGGGGTCGGCATCGTCTTACGCGACCCGGAAACCGGCGCAGCTCTCGACATAAACGACCGGATCGAGGAGTTATACGGGTATTCTCGAGCGGACATCCTCGAGATGGAAATCGGCGAGTTCACAGCACCATCGACGACGTTTTCCCAGGACGAAGCGGTCGACCGACTGCACGCTGCTGCCGCCGGCGAGTCGCAAGTGTTCGAGTGGCAGATCGAACGACCTACGGGTGAACTGGTCTGGATTCGCGTCCGGCTCAATCGGACGACGATCGACGACACCACGTGTGTCATCGCCGAGGTTCGGGAGATCACCGAGTACAAGGCGCGGGAGCGTCGATTGCGGCTCCTCAATCGCGTCGTTCGACACAACCTTCGAAACGAGACGAACGTACTCATGGGGTATGCCGACCGTCTCAAACAAGCCGTCGAAGAAGAGACGCTCGAGAAGGAAGTCGAAACGATCCGCGAGATCGCGTCGGAAATCGGCACGATGAGCGACTCGATTCGCCAGATCGAGGAGATCGCAACGCCCGACGCAACGCAGCGGTCGCCCACGGACATCGGCGAACTGGTCGAAGCGATCGTCGCGGAGGCGCGAGCAGACGCGACGGCGGCCGAGATAACCGTCGATATTCAGGACGACGTCTGTGTAAATGCCGATACGGGCCTTCGGCACGCGATCACTCACGCCATCGACAACGCGATCGAGCACAACGACCACGAGGTCCCGTCCATCGAGGTGTCGGTCGCCATCGATTCGACCACTGGACAGGCCGAGATCGCTGTCAGCGACAACGGCCCACCGATCCCTGACGTCGAGATCGACGTTCTCAGAGAGGACGTCGAGGCGAGTGCGACCTACCACGGTTCCGGCATCGGGCTGTGGGTGATGCAGTGGTGTGTCGACTCGCTGGGCGGCGAACTCGTCTTCGAGGAGAACACGCCCCGTGGAAACGTCGTCCGGTTCTTGCTGCCACGGGTCGAGTGCGCCGAGCCGTAGCGACGGTCAGCACGTCTCACTGCCGGGACTGGCCGGCCGTCGGGTCCGGAGGGCATCACACGCTTTAACTTTCGGCCGGGGGAAATGAGCGTAATGACCCTGCACGTGACGAACACGTTGACGGGCGAAAAAGAGCCGTTCGAGCCACAGGACCCCGAGAACGTCTTGCTCTACTACTGTGGCCTGACGGTCTCTGACCCGCCACACCTGGGCCACGCACGCTCGTGGGTCCACGTCGACGTCATGCACCGCTGGCTTGAGCACCTCGGTTACGACGTGCGTCACGTCGAGAACTTCACCGATGTCAACGAGAAGATCGTCGCCCGAATCGGCGAGGACGACCTCGGTGAAAGCGAAAGCGAGGTGGCCGAGACCTACATCCAGCGGACGATCGACGACATGCGCTCGCTGAACCTCCTGCGCGCAGAGGTGTATCCACGCGTCTCGGAACACGTCCCCGAGGTCATCGATCTCGTCGAGACCCTGATCGAGAAGGGCTACGCCTACGAATCCAACGGCTCGGTCTACTTCGACGTGACCAGGTTCGAGGAGTACGGCAAACTCTCGAATCAGGAACTCGACGAGATCGAGTCACAGGGTGATCCCGACGAGCGCACCGAGAAGCGCCATCCGGCGGATTTCGCACTCTGGAAAGCCGACGGCGTCGACCCCGACGCGATCGACGAACACAGCCACGAGGGCGTCGACCACGGAGACACTCCGCCCGAGGGCCTGACCTGGGACTCGCCGTGGGGCGAGGGCCGGCCCGGCTGGCACATCGAGTGCTCGGCGATGAGTATGACTCATCTGGGCGAGACGCTCGACCTCCACGTCGGCGGTCGGGATCTGGTCTTCCCGCATCACGAAAACGAGATCGCCCAATCCGAGGCCGCGACCGACCAGCAGTTCGCCAACTACTGGCTCCACTGCGAACTCTTCCAGATGGACGACGAGAAGATGTCCTCGAGTCTGGGCAACTTCGTCACCGTCGACGAGGCGATCGACCGCTGGGGGACGAACGTCATGCGGACGTTCCTGACCGCGGGGTCGTACAACAGCAAACAGCTGTACGCCAACGAGACGATCGCCGAGGCACAGGAACGCTGGGACCAACTCGAGCGGGCCTACGAGGCCGCCGTCGACGTGCTGGATTCGCCACAGGCGAGTGCGAAAGCCACGGACGAGTCGCTGCGCGACGAAATCGACAGTGCGCGCGAGGCGTTTGCGACCGCAATGAACGACGACTTCAATACCCGGGAGGCGCAGTCTGCACTGCTGTCGGTCGCGACGGCGATCAACCGCCATCTCGAGGCGATCGGCGGTGATGCCGACGGCGAGGGCGGCTACGATTACCGCGGGCTTCGACGCGCCGTCGAGACGCTCGAGGAACTGGGTGGCGTCCTCGGACTGTCCTTTAGGGGCGAGACGACGGGCACGGCCACGCTCGCCGGCGACGTTGTGGAACTCGTCCTTGACGTGCGCGAGGCCGAACGCGACGTCGGCAACTACGAGCGTGCCGACGAGTTGCGCGACGAACTCGAGGCCCTCGGCATCGAAGTCCAAGATACCGACGAGGGGGCGACTTACCGGCTGCCATCGGGGGAGTGAGGCTGTCTCGTCCGAGGTCGTGAAAGGATACGTACCTGTTACCTCCTCGCTCAAGTAGGTGGCGCGTCTCTAGACGATAATGACTGATTCTCGGTCGGTCGTCACCGCAGGGTTCGATGCCATGCCTGCACACGTGGCGATTCTCGACGAGATGGGGGAAATCGTCTACACCAACAGGGCATGGGACGCGTTCGGCGACGAGCAGGGGTTGTCTGACGCGGCAGGCGGGGTCGGCACGAACTACCTCACGGTCTGTGAGGGAAGCAACGCTAACGAGGCGGCGGAGACGGCACGCGGGATTCGGGCGGTCGCAAACGGCGACCGCGAGGCGTTCAGCCTCGAGTACCCCTGTCACACGCCCGAGTGCAAGCGCTGGTTCATGATGCGGGCGACGCCGTACGATCACGCGGGCGAGCGGTTCGTCCTCGTCATGCACGTCGACATCACCGAACGTCGCCGCCTCGAGCAACGAACCCAGGCCCAAGCCGAGCGCATGGAGCGGTTCGCAAAACTGCTCTCACACGATCTGCGAAACCCGCTGTCGGTCGCGCTGGCTAAGACTCACTCCCTCGAGCGCGACAACAACGTCGACCTCAGATCCGACGACGGCGACCGCAGTTCGTTGCGCTCGTCACTCGAGCGCATGGAGTCGATTATCGACGACGCGCTGGCGCTCGTGACGATCGACGAGGTCACAGAGGCCGAGCGAGCGGCGATCCCACTCGAGATGGCAGTCGAAGACGCCTGGGCACACGTCCATACGGAGTCAGCGACCGTCGAGGTCGTCGTGACCGGCGCGATCCGTGCGAACGAGTCGCTAGTGAGCCATCTCTTCGAGAACCTCTTTCGGAACGCGGTCGAACACGCTGGCGACGACGTGACCGTCGAGGTCGGCCCGCTCGAGCACTCGAGGACGGATGCAGGCGACACTGCGTTTACCGGGTTCTACGTCGAAGACGACGGCCCAGGGATTCCACCCGATCGCCGCGAACGGGTGTTCGAATCGGGGTATTCGGCCGACGACAGTGAGTCGCGAGCGGGAGAGACCACGGATGGCTCTGGACTGGGGCTCGCGATCGTTCGGGAAGTCGCCGACGCACACGGTTGGTCAGTTTCGGTGACGACAGGTGAAGACGGCGGCGCTCGATTCGAGATTCAGGGCGTCTCGATGTGCGACCTCTAGTTCTAGAACCCGAGTGCCGTCGCGATCGAAAGCCCACTCGCGAGCGCGCCGAGCAGATAGCCGCCGATCGCGCCGCCGTTGAGCAGCGGTAAGCCGGCGTGAGGTCGGCCCTTGAGGACCATGTACATGAGTACGAGCAGCCCGGCGATCGTTCCCACCAGCGCGCCGAGTGCAGGCAGGTTCAGCGCGATCAGGGGCACTGAAATCGTCCCAGCCTCGACCTCGAGGAAGTACGCCGCGCTGGCGACGAGAATCGACGGAATGACGGCGTCACCGAGGCCGATGAACAGCGCGTCGCGGTCGAGGGCTCCTGCGTCGTCGGCAGCGCTGGCGTCGATGTCTTGTTCGGTGCCGCCGTCAGCAGCGCTCGTGTCGGTCTCGCGATCGTCCTCGAGTACGTCGTCGGTGCTGCCGTCGGCGAGGTAGGAGTACGACAGCGTCATCGGGACGACGAGGACGACGGGGATCTTGAGATCCATCACACCTTCGGCGAGGTCGAGCATGTGTTCGGTGCCGTAGACGCTGATGGCGTCGTAGACTGCCAGTACCGCGAGTAACAGCAGCGCCGGCAGCAGGCCGAAGCTGATCCCGAACAGGGCGGCAGCACCGGCACCCATCACGACGCCCGTTGTATCGATGACGTACCACTCGGGGTACAATAGGAGCGCTGCGCCGACGGCAAGCGCGACGACGATCGCGAGCGCGTCGGCTACAGCCGCAGCGAGCGGCGGCGCGAGCAGTGCCGGCACGAGTTCGGCGAAGACGTACCACGAGATCATCACGCTGACGCCGACGATCAGCAGCCGGATGAGCCACTCGAGGTCGTATTTAAAGGCCGCGAGCATCAGCCCGGTCGCGACGAGCATCACCCCGAAGTAGAGGATGCTGTTCGTCGGATTCTGAGGGTTCTCAACGGCTTGCCGACCCGATTCGTCGAAGGGCTCGACCAGCGCCAGCGCGCCGAGCTGGACGCCAAGAAAGAGCAGGACTGTCGTGCCAACGGCGACGAGGACCCGCATCCGATCGTTCATGTCGCGGCGTTCGCATCCCGCTCCTATTGGCTTTTCCACTCCGCAGTCGCGAGACGCGACCACCGCGGACGCAGTCGCACCGACACTACCGCGCGTACAGCGTCGCGCTCACCAGCGACGGCAGGTGGACGTCATCGTCCGGCGTCACCGCCAGATACGGCTGCGAAACGGGTCCGAAGACGTCGACGACGCGGCCGACCTCCTCGAGGGAGTCGTCGAGGACGATCGTGCCGATCTCGTCGCGGTACGCCTCGGCTGTCTCGTCGTCAACGGCATCCGCGCGGAGTACCGCAAGTCCCTGTGCCGTGCGGACGACTGCGCCGATCCGGCGCATCTCACTCGCGCATCGCGACGACGTACGCCGCGACGGCTTGCACGAGGTCGTTTTTCGTCGAGTCGTCGGCTCCGCGGACGACGACCCGGCCCCGGTCGAGCCAGTGCTCCCGGGAATACGCCTTGTCCCGCTCGATCGTGGCGTCGTACCCGATCTGCTGGACGGCCTTTGCGATTTCGTCGACCGTCGGTTCTTCGACTGCCAAGTCCTGGGACACGCGCCGTCCGTCGCTCCGCGAGAGGTCCGCATCGAGATAAGCGGGCCAGATGACGTTCTCGACCATGCGCCCCTCTGGGCGGTCCGGCGAGTAAACCCTTTTCAAAACGATACGTCGGCTGCCGTCGAGAAGACGACCGAAACGAATCAGAAGCGTGACTCTACCTGCCCGCGTTATCGTCGCCGTGCGACGAATCCGATGGCAGCAAGCAGGGCGACGAGGGCGGCAGGAACGCCGAATCCAGGAATGCTGTCGTTTTGCTGGTCGTCCGACATGGTGTCGTCCTCGGGTGCGGCGTCGAGTTCCGCGCTCGCCTCTTCGTAGGCCTCCGGATGGACCGTTTTGACGATGTCAGTAATCGCGTAGACGACCCGTGGCGCGGGCTGGCTGATGTAGTTTGCGTTCACCGGGAGGATGTTGTCGTTCTGGTAGGCAGGCGTCGCCGTGACCGACTCGTGGATCGGGACCTGCTCTCGGTCGTTCGGATAGACGATCCAGGCGGGGCTCTCGTTGACGACCGTTTCTGGGTTGATCTGGCCGTAGGACTGGATACCGGCCTCCGCTGCGATGTTCGTTATACCGGCCGTCGTCAGGGCCTCGTTGATGAACGTTCCCGACCCGGCGGTGTTTCCATCACCCATCGCGTAGTACGCCGTCGGGCGGTCCGCCCCCTCGAGCGTTCGTTCGACGATTTCGAGTTGCTCGTCCATCCAGGTGATCGTCTCTTCGGCACCGTCACACTCGCCGGTGAGTTTACCAGCCGTCCGGACGTTCTCACGAACGTCGTCGAGCGATTCGGCGTCGCTGAACTGATAGACGGTAAGGCCCGCGTTCCGAAGCTGCTCGATGTCGCCGTCCTTCGTCGCGTTCGCCGCTAGCACGATGTCGGGATCGAGATCGATCACCTGTTCGTGCTTGACCGTCCAGCCGTCACCGATGTTTACACGATCACCGCGGTCAAAATCGCTGGTTGCATAGCTGTAGGGCATCCCCACCAGACGGTCCTCGGCACCGATTTCGTACACCGTCTGCGTGTCGCTGGCCTGTAGCGTGACGATCGATTCAGGGCGCTCCTCGAGCGTAATGGTCGTGCCGGTCGCATCGGTCAGCTTGAGGGGGAACTCACACGAAACGTCGACGGTCGATTCAGCGTCAGCGTTCGACTGCCCAGCGGCGGTGGGCGCAACCGCGGAACCGACAATTAGCAGGACAAACAGGACGGTTATGTGGCGTCGCATCGCTCCCACCTCAACCCTACTTCAACAAATATTTGCCTACTGCAAGGTTGGTTGTCGGGTATGTATCGATCGGGTCGGACAGCAGTGTGGTCGGCGGGGCTGTTCGTCCTGCTCGTCGCGGTCGTTCTCACCAGCGCCGCACTCGGACCGGTCAGGATCGATGTCGTGACCGTCGCGATGGCGATGTTAAACGCGGTCGTCGTCCCTGTCGGCGTGACGAGTAGCAGTGCGTCGCTTCCCGTTATCGGCGTCTCCGTTCCGACTCTGGGGCTCGAGTACGCGACCGTCTTTTCGTTCGACGTACCGGTGACACACCAGATCATCGTCAAAGACATTCGACTGCCACGGATCACGCTCGCGGCGACCGTTGGGCTCTCACTCGGCGCTGCGGGAACGGTGATGCAGGGGTTCTTCCGGAACCCGCTGGCGGATCCGTCGATTATCGGCGTCTCCTCGGGTGCCGCAGCGGGTGCGGTCGCGGCGATCGTCTTTCCGGGGCTCATCCCCTTCGGAAGCCTCCACGTCTCGGCCTTTCTCGGCGCGCTCGCAACGGCGTTTCTCGTCTATGCCATCGCGACAGAGGGTGGCCGAACGCCAGTCGCGACGCTATTGCTCGCCGGCGTTGCGATTCAGACGTTTCTCGGTGCGATGATCTCGTATATGGTCGTCCATAGCGGTGACTCGCTGCGACAGGCCGTCTACTGGATGATGGGGCATCTCAACAACAGCCAGTGGGGAGACGTGGGATTTGCTCTCCCGATCACGCTGGCGGGCATTCTCGCGCTCTGTGCGTTCCGACAAGAGCTGAACGTTCTGTTGCTCGGCGAGGAAGACGCCCACCACCTCGGCGTGGAAGTCGAGCGGACCAAACTCCTCTTGCTCGTGCTTGCGAGCATCGTAACCGCTGCCGGCGTCGCAGTTGCAGGCGTCATCGGCTTCGTCGGCCTCGTCGTGCCACACATCATGCGGCTGATCGTGGGGCCGGACCACCGGATCCTGTTGCCGACCAGCGCACTCGCCGGCGCATCGTTCCTGGTGGCGACCGATACCCTCGCTCGGACCGGTCCGGCCGTCGTTCCGGTCGGGATCATCACGGCAGCGCTTGGCGCACCCTTCTTCCTGTTCCTGCTCAGCCGCCGGGAGGTGCACTCGGTATGACCGAGCCCGGGCGGCCCATCGATGCGGCCGATTCCGACCTCGAGAACGACGAGCAGCCGCGGCCGGATCCAGCGACGATCACCGTCGAAGATGTCTCACTGTCGTTTGGCGACCTCTCGGTACTCGAGGCCGTCTCGCTCACCATCGAGCCGGGCGAGTTCGTCGGTTTCGTCGGACCCAACGGGGCCGGAAAGACGACGCTGTTGCGGACGATCAGCGGCGCGCTCGAGCCCGATTCAGGCACTGTCGCGATCGACGGGACCGACGTTCACGATCTTCCGTCGCGGGCCTCGAGTCGGCTCGTCTCGGTCGTGCCCCAGGACACATCGCTGTCGTTTTCGTTTCCCGTCCGCGACGTCGTCGAAATGGGGCGTCATCCACACCGCTCGCGGTTCTCGTCGGCGACACCTGATGACCATGCTGTCGTCGAGCGCGCCTTAGAGCGCACCCGGACGGCGGAGTTGGCCGACCGACCGATCGACGAGGTAAGCGGCGGCCAGCGCCAGCGGGTCGTCCTCGCGCGGGCGATCGCCCAGGCGACGCCAGTCATGCTGTTAGACGAGCCGACGGCGAGTCTCGACGTCAACCATCAGGTCGAGACGCTCGAGCTCGTCCGCGAGCTGGTCGACGAGGGCCGAACCGTGATCGCAGCGATCCACGACCTCGATCTCGCGGCGCGGTACTGCGATCGACTGGTGTTGCTGTCGGACGGCACGGTCGCCAGAGACGGCCCACCAGCGACGGTGTTGACCGGCGACGCGCTGGCCGACTCCTTCGACGCGAACGCGGTCGTGACACAGAATCCGGTGACGGGAACCGAGACGGTGACGGCGCTGGCAGACGCCCGCGAGCCGGAGCCGGCGTCGCGTCCGGACCGGGTTCACGTCCTTGGGACAGGAACCGCCGCAGCCGGCGTGGTCGCCAGACTCGAGGCCGCGGGGATCGACGTGACGCTCGGTCCCGTCTCGAGCGGCGACGCTGCAGCCGAAACCGCTCGCTCACTGGGCGTCGAGGCGATCGAGACCGAACCGTTTGCGCGCTTGGCCCCCGAGGACCGCGCCACCGCCGAGACGCTCGTTCGGGAAGCCGACGTGAC
>NZ_AOIT01000060.1 GCF_000337475.1 Natrinema limicola JCM 13563
CGCTCAGAGATGTGTATAAGAGACAGGTACAGCGCCTGTTGTGAGCGCGCAGTGGACGCGACGCTCGAGGGAATCTGCGAGGCGGTTGCCGACGCGACAGCAGGTGGCTCGTCATCGCAGCAGTCGGTTGACTCGATCGACGCCAACGACTGAGGCGGTCTGCTGTACCGATTTACCGGCGTATCCGCAGGACGGGTCGTGGATACGCCGGACATGAGATAGTAGCATGAACCCCTTGTTCAGCAAAACTCGTGACGAGCGGTAAGTACAGATGACACAGTTTCCATTGTATCAGTGAACAAAGCCAGCAGTCAGATTGCGAACATTGTATCCGAGAATTGTTTGGTTGTTATGACAAATTCACCATTCTTGACAAGAGATGCTGGACGGCTGTCCCCTTTGTTGAATACACTTGATGTAGACGATAGCGTATGGAAGACGAACCTAAAACACACATCGACAATCCGGAACAACTCTGCGAGACAATAGCTGAAATTGTAGATGTGCTTGAAGAGAGCGAAACGATTGGAGAAGAGCAAGCATCTAAATTACGATCCAAGATCTACCGCTCGATAGACACTACTAAAGAATAGGTCAAATAAATTGCTCACTTCAATACTGACACGTACAGTCAGACATCTGTCCTCCATATAGGGTACCGCTCAGTTCGCACCTGTAGTTACCGAATCGGACTTTTGATTATGACCGGCGGTATGACACTGCCATCCCGCAAGCGGACTGGACGGTTTTTTACCCCTCCGCCTCCGAGTGGCCGCCAATGACCGAGTACGATTACGAGGCCCTCGGACTCGTCGCCGGGCTGGAGATCCACCAGCAACTCGACACGGCGACGAAGCTGTTCTGCCAGTGTCCGACCGACCTCCGCGAACCAGCGGCGGCGACGCGGTCGTTCACGCGCTATCTCCACCCCACCCGGAGCGAACTGGGCGAACTCGACGACGCCGCCGTCGAGGAGAGCATGGTCGAACGCGAGTTCGAATATCTCGCCTACGACTCGACTTGTCTCGTCGAGGAAGACGACGAGCCACCCCACGAACTCGACGACGAAGCCCTCGAGACGGTCCTCGAGATCGCCCAGCTGATGGACATGAACCCGGTCGATCAGGCTCACGTCATGCGCAAGATCGTCGTCGATGGCTCGAACACGAGCGGCTTCCAGCGCTCGTCGCTGATCGCCACCGACGGTGAAATCGAGACCAGCGACGGGGCCGTCGGGATCGAGGATCTGATGCTCGAGGAGGAAAGCGCCCAGCGCGTCGAAGAAACCGACGACGGAGTGCGCTACAGCCTCGACCGACTCGGCATCCCGCTGGTCGAAATCGGCACCCGTCCAGACATTTCGACGCCCGAGCAGGCACTCGAGGCGGCCGAACGGATCGGGATGCTGTTGCGCTCGACGGGCAAGGTCAAACGCGGCCTGGGGACGATTCGCCAGGACGTCAACGTCTCGATCGAAGAGGGTGCGCGCGTCGAGATCAAGGGCGTCCAGAGCCTCGACGACATCGACGACATCGTCCGCAATGAGGTCGGCCGGCAGGCCGAACTCGTCGAGATCCGTGACGAACTCGAAGCGCGCGAGGCGTCGGTCGGCGACACGCAGGACGTGACTGAAGTCTTCGAGGACACCGACAGCGGCGTTATCCAGGGCGCGCTGAATTCGGGCGGCTCCGTGATGGCGGTCCCGCTCTACGGCTTCGACGGCCTCGTCGGTCGCGAAATCGCGCCCGACCGCCGCCTCGGTACCGAGTTCTCGGATCACGCCAAGCGCCACGGTGCAGGCGGGATCTTCCACACCGACGAACTCCCCGCCTACGGCGTCACTGACGAAGAGGTCGCGGCCCTGCGCGATGCGGTCGGTGTCGATCCCGAGGACGCCGTTGCGATCGTTGCCGACGAGACCGAAATCGCCGAGAACGCCATCGAAGCCGTCGCCGACCGGGCCGCGACCGCGCTCGAGGGCGTCCCCGAGGAGACCCGCGGCGCGAACGACGACGGGACCACCCGCTACCTCCGTCCCCTTCCGGGGGCGGCGCGGATGTACCCCGAGACGGACGTGCCGCCGGTCGAACCGGACCCGAGCGACGTGCCCGAACCCGAACTCCTCACTGCAAAGGTCGAGCGCTATCAGGACGAGTACGATCTCGGCGAAGGGCTGGCCGAACAGGTCGCCTACGGGAAGTACATGCCGCTATTCGAGGATATCGTTGCCGACGGTGTCGATCCGACGCTGGCTGCGACGACGCTCGAGTCGACGCTGACCGAACTCCGGCGCGACGACGTTCCCGTCGAGGCGCTTACCCGCGAGCACATCGAGGACGTCCTCGAGATGGCCGACGACGGTGACCTGCCAAACGAGGGCGTGCCGGACCTGCTGACGGTGCTGGCCGAGGAGCCCGAACAGACGGCCGAGGCGGCAGCCGAAGACGCCGGACTCGGCGGTGCCGACGAGGACGAGGTCCGCGAGGCAGTCGTCGAGGTCGTCGAGCGCAACGAGTCGCAAGTCGAAGACGAGGGCATGCAGGCGTTTTCCGGGCTCATGGGAGAGTGCATGGGTGCGCTCCGTGGCAAGGCAGACGGTGACCTGGTGAGCCAACTGCTGCGCGAAGAGATTCAGAAACGCGCCTAACAGGCGTCGATACCGCGACTCTTTTATTGGCGCGGTGTTCGCGACGCGCCGCGACAGGGACAGCGCGGGGAGCCAGCGTAGTGAGCGAAGTGATTATCATTCGGATATCATTCCCATCCTATCAAGAGGGTTCAGAACAGTCGCGTCTTCGTATTATGTGGAGCGCTGGTGTGTGACCCGTTGAGTCGTCCGCACGGCCGCTGTGGGCGCTCGGAGAGATATGGGAATGTGCAACGAGACACAACACACGAGGGACGAATCGGACTCCGAATCGATGCGAACGACGCGCCGAACCGCGCTTCGTGGGACTGGTCTCGCCGGCGTGCTCGCGCTGGGCGTCGGCAGCACCACTGCGAGCCAGGACGTCTCGGAGGCGACCACCCACCAAACCCGAACCGAGACAACCGACGACGAGTCCGTTCCAGTAACGTGGGAGAATTACACCCGCGCAGAGTCGGACACGTACTTTGCGCGCTACGCCGAACTGGGCGGATTCGGCGAGTTCTATCACATCCGAGAGCCAGTCCCCATCGACCAGCAGGATGTCATCCAGATGAATCGTGATACGCTCTACTCGGCTGGCGTCTTCGATCTGACGGAGCCAGTCACCGTCACCCAACCGGACACCGGTGACCGCTACCAGTTGCTGATCGTCATCAATCAAGATCACTACGTGAAGGGGTCGTCCACGACTGCCGGCGAATACACGCTGACACAGGACGAAGTCGGGACACGGTACTGTCTGGTCCTGATCCGCACGTTGGTCGATCCGAACGATCCGGACGACATCGAGGCCGTTCATGCCATCCAGGACGGGCTCACGGCGAGTCAACGATCGCCCGGAACGTTCGAGATTCCCAACTGGGATCAGGAGTCGCTCGAGGAAATCCGCAATGCGCTCATCACGGTCGGAGAGACGATGGAGGACTCCCGGGGCGTGTGGGGCGACGTCGACGAGGTCGATCCCGTCAAGCACTACCTCGGCACCGCGGTCGGCTGGGGCGGCAGTCCGGAGACGGACGAGTTCGTCCTCTGGCGAACGCCCGAACGGAACGACGGCGACACGCCGTACACGCTCACCGTCGAAGACGTCCCCGTCGACGGGTACTGGTCGGTCACCGTCTACAACAGCGACTGGTACCTCGAGGAAAACGAGTACGACGCGTACGCGATCAACGACGTGACCGCAGAGCGAGACGATGACGGCAGCGTCACGATTCACTTCGGCGGCGCTCCCGACCAGCCGAACTTCCTCTATACGCCGGCGGGGTGGAACTACACGGTTCGGCTCTACGAGCCGCGCGAGGAGATCCTCGACGGGAGCTATCAGTTCCCCGAAGCAGAGCCCCTCGAGTGAGAGACGCGGCGCGCTCGGGAGGGTTCACGCTGTTCGTCAGGTATCGACTAACTCCTCGAGCAGCGTCTCGAGACTGTAGCTCTGTAAGGCGTCCCGTTCTTCGATCGTCGAGATGACGAACGTCGAGACGGTCCGGTCGACACCCTCGAGCTGTTCGAACTCGGCGATCAGTCGCTCGACCATCTCGCTGCCGCTCAGTCGCGCGATGACGATGAAATCCGTCTCACCCATCGTGAAGTAGACGTTCGTGACGCCTTCGACGGTCAGGAGCCGATCCGCGAACTCCTCGTAGGACCCTTGGTAGTCGGCGTGGATCTCGACCAGCACGGTGACGCCGAGGCCGAGTTCCTCGAGATCGATCTCGTAGCGGTCGTTTGCGATGATCCCTTCCTCGCGGAGATTGTTGAGCCGATAGTGAATCGTCGAGACCGGGATACCGGTCGCCTCGTGGAGCTGTTCGGGGCTGCCGGTCTCGAGTTCGGCGATCGCCTTGAGCAAGCGCACGTCGCGGTCGTCCATACGACGGCGTCGGACGGCAGTCAATATGTGTCTTCCGACCGATGTAATTGGAGAAATCTACAAGACTAACTCCTGCTATAGTTCACCCTTCGGATGATATTCGTATGTGTGATTTGTAATTCGGGAATTCGCGATTGCTTGTAGAAGCATCTAAATAGAACAGTTGTTTCCGAACCGTGTATGACTATGATCGGTTCAGTGCCAGATGGGTACCGCGATGCGGTGCTCTTTTCGATCCTCGCGCTCTGCTGGGGCAGTTCGTTCGTCGCGATCGAGATCGGCCTCGAGTACGTGCCGCCGCTGCTGTTCGCCGGGCTTCGCTACGCGATCGCGGGCGTGATTGTCTTTGGATACGCGGCTGTCGCGGCCGATCGTACGCGACCACGAGGGAAGGCGGAGTGGCTAGCCGTCACGGTCGCCGGCGTCTTCGTCATCGCGCTCTATCACGGGCTGTTGTACCTCGGCGAACTGTACGTCTCGGGGGCTGTAGCAGCGACCGTTGTCAGCACAGCACCGATTCTGACGGCAGCGTTCGCCGGCGTCATCCTCCCGTCGGAACGGCTCGCACCCGCTGGCGTCGTCGGCTTCGTGCTTGGGCTCGGTGGCGTGATCGCGATCGTCCAGCCCTCACCCGACGCGCTCGCGGGTGAGGTCACTGTGGGTGCGACGCTCGTGTTCGCCTCCGCGGTCGCGTTCGCTCTCGGCAGCGTCCTCGTTCGGCCGATCGACGCGGCAGCGCTGCCGCTCGAGACGCTCCAGGCGTGGGCGATGCTCATCGGCGCGGGTGTGTTGTTGGGGTGGTCGTCTCTGCGCGGCGAATCGATCGCAGCGGTCGAGCTGACCGCCGAGATGCTGCTCTCGTTTGGCTACCTGACGATCATCTCCGGCGTGTTCGCCTTCTTGCTCTACTTCGAACTGCTCGAGCGAAGCGGTGCGACACAGGTCATCCTCGTCAGCTACGCCGAGCCGGTCGTTGCGATGGGCGTCAGCTGGCTCGCGCTGGGACATGTCGTCGACTCACTGACGCTCGTCGGGCTGGTGACGATCCTCGCCGGCTTCGCCGTCATCAAACGCCGGGCGCTCCGGTCGTTGCTCCGCTCGCTTCTCGAGGAGCGGTCGGCTACGACCTCGTGAAGACGTTCAGCGTGCGTCAGCGACGTCGCTCCGCAGCCGGCAGATCTGCTTCAGGCTTTGATGGACTGACTGTTCTGAGCGGCACCCGATATATCGCCCACAGAATCGTGTGGATTGTTACTATTAGTCTATTTTGAAGCGTGAAACCTCGAATACCTGCACTGGCGGAAACATTTATCAGCACGCACGTTGGCCGATTGCATGACCAATGTCCGAGACGCGAGATTCCGAGACCACGGCGCTTACAGCGGTTTGTCACGTGCGCGCACCGTTACTGCTCGAGCCGATCGACGAGCAGATCGAGACGCTGCAGGCCTGTGAGTCCGAGGACGCGATCGACGAGTTGCTCCTACGCAGTTGGCCCCAGGAAGTCGCTCTCACCGATGAGAGCCCGTATCAGGAGGTCATCGACACCTACGAACGGTTCGCCCAGTGGGCCGACGGCCGCGGCGTGAGCATTCGGCCGCCGTTCCGGGAGCGGTCGACGACGTCACAGGTGACCGGCAAGACGCGAGACCGGCTGGTGACGCCGCTACTGTGTCTCGAGGTGTACGCCGACGACGAACTGGTCGGTGTGTTCCCACACACGGACGAGCAAACCGAGGAGACGTACACGACCGACGAGGCGATCGCCACGCTCAGAACCGGCGAGGTGCCGGAACCGCTCGGCTCGGTCACACGCGAGGACACGCGCGCGTCTGCGACGAATACGTGTCCCGACTGTGGCGGGACGCTGGTCGACGGCCAAGGACTGTTCGCCTGCAGTGACTGTGGGTGGATCGGAACCATCACCGAAACCGGACGATACGAGCCACAGCCGGTTGAACTCACGAACGAGCGTGACCCGTCACCCGTCGCGACCCGGTAATCAGCGCGTCAGGACGACCGCACGCAATCACTCGCGAGCGAACTCCCCGCCGTACTCGGCGTCGACCGTCACTGTCGTCTCGGCGCGGTTGACTGTGGCTGTGTTCGCTTCCGTTCCCAGCGAGGACTCGAGTTTTCCTTTATCGACCAACTCGTCACTGCTGTAGCTGACGGTAGCGCGTGCGGTTGCGGTATCGCTACCGGTGATCGAAAGGTTCTGATGGACGCCGTATGCGCCCTCGAACGCACCGAATTCGAACTGTAATCCGTTCTCAGTGCTCGTCTGATCGTCCGAGAGCGTCCCCGGCGCGAACGTGTCGTTCGCTGTGTAGAGACAGCAGGCGATACCACTGTTTTCGCCGGCACGAAGCAGTTGCTCGAAGTCACCGTCGGCCTCGTGTTTCGGTGTTCGGTCGCCGGCTGCTGTCGCGACTGTTCGCTCGACGGCGGCTACCGGGTCGAACGACGAGTCGGCCGCGTTGGGATACGAGTATGCGTAGACAGTCTCCGAGACACCAACGACCGCATCGCTTCCGCTGTCAGCATAGACAGCGTATCCGTCGGACTCAGTCTCGAGGGTGTATCCAGCAGCCTCGAGATCGGTTGCAATGCCGTCGCGATCGTACGAGCCCACGAGCGCGTACACGCCGTCGGCATAGACGAACTGTTCCTCTCCGTTGGCGGTCTCGTTGTTCTCGTTGTATGCGTTGAAACCGGCCGAGGTACGGAGCTGTCTGATCCCGAACCAACTGAGGAGCGCGACGACGACAGGGTTACCGACGAGTGGGTCCGTCGGCTCTTTGCCCGCCTCGGCACCCTGGTCTTCGAGCAGGGTCGACATCGTCCCGACGTCGATCGCTCCATAGAAGTGCGCCGGTTGATCGGTCGTCGGCAGCATCGAAGCGTACGGAGGGAGCGTCCCCGCAGCCGAGTTCGTGTTCCCACTGTCGGCGGTATCTGTGCTATTGTTATTTCCAGTACCGTTCCCGTTGCCGTTTCCGCCGGACGACGACGAGCAACCGGCGAGAAGCGCCATTCCGCCAGCGAGCAATCCGAGCGCGTTTCGGCGACGAATGTCAGTCATCCTGTGGTGATGGTCACTGAATCCGTATTATTGTACTGACTGGCGAGACGTCGTATCACACACTGTCACTGTCTTCGGCCGGCCGTTCGGTTGCCCGACGGAGAATTCCAAGCAGAGTATTTGCCTCGCGTTCGGTCACGTCGGCCCGACCGAATACCCGTCGGACCATCCGCATCGTCTTGTCGTGTTTCTCCGCGGGGTGGTTGAGTTCCTCGAGGAGGTCGCTCCACTGGTCGTAGAGCCGATCGACAGTCGGCTCGGGGGCGCGGACGCGCTCGACGTCGGGCAACTGCGTCTCGTCGAGGGTCAGCGATCGGAGTTCGTAGAGCGTGATCGTCGCGGCCTGCCCGAGGTTGAGGACGGGATAGTCGGCGTTTGCCGGGATCGAGCAGATTTCGTCGATCCGAGCGAGTTCCTCGTTCGTCAGGCCGACGCGTTCGCGGCCAAAGACGAGCGCGGTCGGTGCCTCGACAGTTGGGAGCCGGTCGGCGAGGTCTGCGGGCGTCGAATAGGGGAATCGAACGTGGCTGTTGTCGTCTTCGTTCGTCACCGCCGTACAGCCGATCGTATGATAATTCTCCACGAGGTGGTCGAAACTGATCTCGTCGGCGTTCGGAAGCACGTCCTCGCGTGCGTGGCCGGCGAAGCCGTAGGCCTCGCCGTCGGGATCGAGTTCGGGCGGGTCGACGAGCAGGAGGTCCTCGAAGCCGAAGTTCTTCATCGCGCGGGCAATGGTGCCGACGTTGCCGGGCGACTGTGCGTCGACGACCGCAACCGCTGGCGGCGTTCGACTCGCAGGTGGCTCGGCTGATGGTGAATCGTCGGTCATTGGGACGAAGGTGAGACGAACTCGAGATGAGTCGGTGCAGTCAGGTCGCCAAACGAGTCGCTGGGAGACGGCGATCGTGACTGAAACGCTGTGGCCGTCGGAGTCATAGCCGAGATTCGGAGTGGGATCGCAAAAAGAGACGCGCTCGCGGTCCGATGGTGAGATGACCGACGATGAGGTAGCGATGGCTGTCGAGAATCGACTTCTCTATGTTTCTAGAGAGGAGAGCTAGATAGACTAGTATTATACTAGTACCATGGTTATATTAGAAATATTACCAGTACTATCACTATATTAGTGCTATGGTAGTTGGATAGCGTGACCAGGATTCACCGGCCTGATTATGTTAGAACTGTGATTTTACTAGTACTATACTAGTATGAGAATACTCTGTCGTAGCTGTTCTTGTCTTGCGTCGTAAAACGACGGGGGACACTAGCGAATGTATTTCCGACCGGAGAGCGCTCAGAACGGGGTAGAACTCGTGTATCGGCTCTGAGAACGGAGTGTGAGAGGGACACACCCCCCTCGCGTTTGTAACGCCATATCCGTGTGTCGGTTCTGATTGTGAACACACCAGTATCGCGGATGTAAATCCGGTCCAAAACCGGTGTTTTCTTCCGGATATTCGGCGATCAATCTCGACCACCCCCACCCTCACGGCGTTACAAACGCGAGGGGGGTGTGTCCCCGGTCGATAATCGATAGATCAGTCACTCGAGTCGCTCTCGAGTGAGATTTCGACGGTCGCTGCAGGATTCTGTCCGTAGCTGTCGGACGGGATCGTGAAGCCGAAACCCAAGCCAACGTGTCGCTGACCGGGTCGAGCATCCGAGCCTTACACTCGCGATGGGGGTGGGGGTGGCCACCGCGAGCGGTTAGAAGCGCGAGGGCGGCGGTTCGAGCGGCTCTCAGGGATACGGCTATGAATGCCACGTTACGACGCTCTGACGGCTGGTTTACACTCGCGAGCGATCTCCACAGCTTTATTTCAGTCCAGTTGAAAGGGGCGGAGTAACGCAATGTCCGCCAACGACGATCGAGACCCGCTCTTTCGGTACGACGATCCGGTCTTTGCCGACGAGCGTCTGCTCGAGATCACGCACCTGCCCGGTCCGGATCGGATCGTTGGGCGTGACGAGCAGATGCAACGGGTTGCGGACGCCCTGAATCCGGCGATCTTCGGGAGCGAACCCAACCACCTGTTCATCTTCGGCAAGACTGGGACCGGCAAATCGCTCATCTCACGGTCGGTCACCCAGCGCGTTATCACGGAAGCCGAACACGACGACGTCACCGTAAAGTACGCCTTCATCGACTGTGGCGAACAGAACACGGAAGCGTCGATCGTCAAGACGATCGCCCAACTCGTCAACGACCCCGACGAGAGCGGAATCACCGTTCCCGACCGCGGCCTGGGTACCGGCGATTACTACAAGCGCCTCTGGCAGGCCGTCGACCACTGCACTGACGTCACCATCGTCATTTTAGACGAGATCGACATGCTCGAGGACGACGAGGTCCTCCGCAAACTGTCGCGAGCCGGCGAGAACCGACGGATTTCGGACTCGAGCATCGGCATCATCGGCATCTCGAACAAGATCGATTTCCCCGATCACCTCTCCGAACGCGTCAAGTCAAGCCTTTCGCGGGACGAACTCGTCTTTTCGCCGTACGATGCGAATCAACTCGTCGAAATCTTAGAGAAACGCCGTGACGCCTTCCACGACGGGGTGCTCTCCGATGACGTAATTCCGCTGACAGCCGCGCTCGCAGCCCAGGAACACGGTGACGCGCGCAAGGCGATCGATATCCTCCGCAACGCCGGTCGGATCGCCAAGAAGCGAAACGAGTCTCAGGTCACGGCCGACCACGTCCGCGACGCCAAAGAGAAGACCGAAGCCGACCGCTTCAACGAACTCATCGAGGGCTCCCCCCAGCAGGCCAAGGCGATCCTCTACTCGCTGACGCTGCTGACCGAAAACAGCTCGGAAAAGGAGTTCCCGACAAAGATCATCTACAACCAGTACAAGGAAGTCGCCCGCCAGCTCGATTTCGACGTCCTCTCCGAACGCCGGGTCCAGGAGATACTGCAGGAACAGAACTTCCTCAACGTGATCCAGTCCGAACGCGAAGGCCGCGGGCGCGGCCGCGGCGCACACGCGAAACACCGCCTGCTCGAGAACCCCTCGATCGTCAAGAAAGTGCTCCTGCGGGACTCACGACTGGCCGTCTTGGAAGACGACGAGTAGCCCATTGGCTGCCGGTTTTTCGTTTTCCACGGTGTTGGTCTCGGCTTCCCGATCCAGCCGACGTGAGCGAGCACCGTTCGCCGGAACCACGATACCTTTTGGCGTCGCTTCCACAGACGGGATATGGACAGCGTCGACGCCGCCGGACTGGGGATCGGTGACGAGTATCCGCCCCGGATCATGGGTGTGTTGAACATCAGCGAAGAGTCGCCGTACGATCCGAGTGTCTACGACGACCCCGGCGAGGCGGCCCAGTACGTCGACGAGGAACTGATCGGCGAAGGGGCCGACATCGTCGATATCGGCCTCGAGTCGGCCAACAAACGCTTCGACGTGCTCTCGGCCGAGGCAGAACTCGAGCGACTCCATCTCGCGCTCGAGACGATCGAAAGCGTCTCCGGGGATGCGATCTTCTCGATCGAGACCCGCTATGCAGCGGTTGCCGACGAGGCCCTCTCGCAGGGCTTTGACATGGTCAACGACATCTGTGGCTTCGCCGATCCGGAGCTGCCCACCGTCTGTGAGGACCACGATGCCGCGGTCGCGAAGATGGCGAGCCCGCCGAATATCGAGCGGCCGGGTGCCGTCGAGGAGACTAACTGGGCCGCCCGGAAATCGCCTGCGTGGGCTGCAGATGCTGACTACGTCGATCAGGTCTACGAAGCACTGAAACAGAACGGCCTGACCGACAAGACGATCATCGACCCCGCCTTTGGCGGCTGGAGCGAGGCCCAGACGCTTGCCGACGACCGCGAGACGTTCCGTCGACTGCGGGAGTTTCGCGCACTCGAGCGACCGATGCTGGTCTCGATCAACCGGAAGAACTTCCTCGGCGAGATCGCCGGCCGCGAGACCGACGAGCGACTGCCGGTCAGTCTCGCGGCGACGTCGATGGCCGTCGAGCGCGGCGCACACGTGATCCGGACCCACGACGTGGCTGAGACGCGGGACGCGGCCCTGATCGGGAAGGCGTTTACAGAGCGCGCGAGCGCAACCGCAGACAGGATCACGATCTCACAACTGGACGTCCACTCCACCCGCGAGTTCCGAACGCAACTCCGCGAGCGCGGCGTCGATCCAGCGGTGGCCGACGACTGGCAGGCCCACCTGCTCGAGGTCGATGGGCTCGATCCTGATGCGAGCGACCGGCTTGCGGCTGTCGCGGCTGACCAGGGTGCGGTCGTCAGACGAACGGCTGACGGGACGTGCTTGCTCGTGGGATCAACAGCCGACGTTTCCGGCGTTGCTGGCGAGCTATCGGGTGAAAACAGCCGTCTCGGGGAGTTCGCTGAAAAGCTGTCAGGACTGCTGCGTTAAGAGAAAGCTTATGCCGGAGGGTTGAAAATGAGCGAGTGGACGCCGGGTAGCCTCCCGGGTAGGGGTACTTTGGAGGTGACCCCCGGCCCACAACACGGAATTATTGTGGCACTACGTTGCCCAGTGACGACTGGATCCGTTCTTGGGAGTCAGTCGAGACCGAACACACAAACCCGTCCAGCGCCGAACACGAGCCGACTATGGAGTTCGACGAGTGGGAACCGGTCTACGAGGCGATCTTGGACGATTTCGGCTACGACCGGGCCGGCGACGAGCGCGGGCGTGATCTCCTCGCGTCGCTGCTCGAGACGTCGCTTGACCCCGCTGATCTCTCGAGCATCCGTGACGCAACTGTCGCCGTCGCCGGTGCCGGCCCCTCACTCGAGACCGAGCAGGCTCTCGAGCGAGCGCGCGCGGCCGACGCCGTCGTCGCCGCCTCGACCGCCGTCGACACCCTCGCAAGCCATGGGATCGAGGTCGACTGCATGGTGACCGACCTCGACAAGAATCCCGATACTGTCGTGGACCTCACCGAACGGGGCGTTCCGGTCGCGGTCCACACCCACGGCGACAATCTCGACGCGATCCGTGCGGTTGTCCCCAACTGTGACGCTGCAACCGTCCTCCCGACAACGCAGGCCGCGCCTCGCGGGCCAGTCAGAAACTACGGCGGCTTCACCGACGGCGACCGCGCGGCGTTTCTGGCGGACCACCTCGGCGCTGCACGCCTCACGTTCGTCGGCTGGGATTTTGACGACCCGACAGTCGACGCGGCGAAAGCCCGCAAACTCGAGTGGGCCGAGCGACTGCTCGTCTGGCTCGAGTCGCGCCGCGGCGAGCGCTTTGGGGTACTCGACGGTCGGCGAGACGAGATCGATACCGACGCCATCCCGATCTCAGAGTAATTACGCCGCTGCAGCGCCGATCACGGACGTCACTGAATCCGATACTCGACGATATCGCTGCTGCCACAGGCCGGACACGTCGACACGGACTCGAGCGTGGTCCCACAGCGTCGACACTCTTCGATAACCGTTCGGTCGTCCGTCCGGAACAGAACCGTCTCGAGCGCTTTCCGCACTGTCGACTGCGTCGTGGTACCGTTCTCTCGACTCCTCATGACTGGCCAGTTGTGAATATCACAATTCGTTATTGTCTCGTTAGACGAACTGACACGAGATTCGATACCGATGCGACGCGGTAATCGCCACCTACGACCTCGTGCTCCCTTAGTCGCCCTGTTCGATCCCGGAGACGAAACCGCCGGCTCGAGAGGACGGCTCGCGCGAGGACGAGACGGATCGCACGTCTCGAGTGAAATTAAAACAGCGCGTCGAGTTCGCCGCCAGTGTCCATCAGTGACGCGAACTCCTCGTCGGCACTGGCTTGGACGTCCGCGGTCGTCTCCTGTGTCTCGATCGCGACCTGCTGGAGCTGGTCGATCCGCGGGACGTCGGTCACACCCGATAGCAGGACGATCGCGCCGACCTCGTCGCGCTCGGGAATCGGGTAGTCGCCGCCGCGGATCTCCATGCTACCGGTCTCGTCCTCGAGCCACTGGCGGCCGCGTTCGACGCCCTTCCGGTTGAGGTGCGCTGGCGGCCCGCTGGCGACGACGAGACCGCGGTCGGCACTGGCGACGTCGCAGGGCAGCGTCAGCCGGCCGAGGGTTGCCTTGCGGACGAGACTGGTCTGCCNCGGTCTCGCTCGCGTAGCCGATCGTCGAGACGCCGTTCGAGAGCGTGTTGATGATCTCAGAGGAGTCGACGACGCTCTCGGCGACGTAATCGCCTTGCTGGACTTCGCCGGCAGCAAAGAGCAGGCCGAATCGCTCGACGATTTCGCGGTTGATACGGTCGTAGCCACTGCCGACGGATTCACCGGCGCTGCGCCAGGCGTCGTTGTCGAAGACCAGGAGATTGTCGACCTCGTCGACGAACGTCCGGAACGACCGGGCGGCGTTGAGCGTGTAGATGCTGCCCTCGTCCGTCCCGGGAAGGAGGCCCAGCCCGTAGACCGGCTGGGTGTAGATCCGTTTCAGCTGTCTCGCGAGAACCGGCGCGCCGCCGCTGCCGGTCCCGCCGCCCATGCCGGCGACGACGAGGAACGCGTCGATCTCGTGGATCGGAATTCGATCGATCGCGGCCTGAATCTCGTCGCTGTCCGCTTTGGCGATCTCCGCACCGAGTTCGTTGTCCGCGCCGACGCCGTGGCCCTTAACGCGAGCCTGGCCGATGAGAACGCGGTTTTCCATCGGGACGTGCTCGAGCCCTTTGAGATCTGTCGTCGCGGAGTTAACCGCGATCGCCGATTCCACGAAGCCGCCACCGATCCGAGCGTCGAACGCCAGGAACTCGTCGACGACCTTCCCGCCTGCCTGACCGAAGCCGATGAGTGCGAGTTTCATAGCTGTCTCTCGTGGCCGCCCCCTTGGTGGCCGCGGCCGATCGGCGAGGATCGGCGCGTCCCGATCTCATGGGGACTGGTTCCACACCACACATTCCCGAAGACACTGACATTGTTATGGGCAACATACAAACGAATAGAAAACTCTCTTCACTTCGTTAATGTCTCCAAACCACTAGTTTCACAAGTGAAAGACTATCCGTCATGCCGTGCGAGCGCGGCCGGCGTTCACGAATCGCCGGTAACACGATATTTTCCCGCCTCGAGTCGTCAAGTCGAGTGTGATCGTACACTGGCACCGACGGGATCTCCGCCCGAACGACAATCGCGGGCTCGCACGTGCCGCTGGTGATGGGCCGGTCGTCCCGCTGTTCGTCCTCGATCCGACCGTCCTCGAGTACGCCTCACCGATCCGGGTCGCGTGTTTGCTCGAGGCCCTCGACGACCTGCGGGCGTGGTACCGCGAGCGCGGGAGTGAGCTGCTCGTCGTCCGCGGCGAGGCGAGTGCGGTCGTCCCCGAGGTCGCAGCCGAGTACGACGCGGCGCGCGTCGTCTGGAACGAGGACTACAGCGGCCTCGCGGCGGAGCGCGATCGAGCAGTTCGGGCAGCGCTCGAGGATGCCGACGTTACGTGTGAATCGGTCCACGACGCGATCCACCACGAACCAGGATCGATCACGCCGAATCAGGGCGCGCATTATTCGGTGTTTTCGTACTTCTGGAAGAAGTGGCGCGATCGCGAGAAACGGGACCCGGTCGACGAACCCGACGCAGCCGATCTCGCTACCGTCTCGAGCGACCCGATCCCGTCGCTTGCGGATCTGGGGTTTGACGAGCCGGAGGCGACACCACCGACGGTGACGACGGCCGCGGCTCGAGAGCGCGTCGCGGCGTTCTGTGCGGGGCCGATCTACGACTACGCAGCGCAACGCGATTACCCTGCCGAGAGCGGGACGTCGCGGCTCTCCCCACATCTCAAGTGGGGGACGATCGGCCCGCGGGAACTGTACGCCACAACGGAGCGAGCCGCCGGGCGCGCGCCGACGGACGACGACCGCGAGAGCGTCCGTGCGTTCCAGCGCCAGCTCGCCTGGCGGGAGTTCTATGCCCACGTGCTCGAGTTCAACCCCGAAACCGTCACCGAGAACTTCAGCGGCTACGAGAACGAGATCGAGTGGCGAAACGATCCGGCCGAACTCGAGGCCTGGAAAGCCGGCGAGACGGGGTATCCGATCGTCGATGCGGGGATGCGCCAGCTTCGTGCGGAAGGGTGGATGCACAACCGCGTGCGGATGCTCGTCGCCTCGTTTCTGACCAAGGACCTGCTGACCGACTGGCGGGCGGGCTACGACTGGTTCCGGGCGAAACTCGCGGACCACGACACCGCAAACGACGTCGGCGGCTGGCAGTGGGCGGGCTCGACCGGCACTGACGCCCAGCCGTACTTCCGGGTGTTCAATCCGATGAAACAGGGCCGCGAGTACGACCCCGACGGCGAGTACATCCGTGAGTACGTCCCCGAACTTGCCGATGCAACTGCCGCGGAGATCCACACCTGGCATGAGTTAGCGCCGGCTGAACGAGAGCAGATTGCTCCCGAGTATCCAGCGCCGATCGTCGACCACGCCGACCGCCGGGAGCGAGCGATCGGCCTGTTCGAACGAGCACGTGGTGAGTGATCGCCACGACGGCGATCTGACATCGACACTCGATTGGCTCCGCCCAAAACACGAATAGAAACGTTACTATCACCCACCCAACCACTGAATTAGCCAATATACTTATCAATATGTATCTCTACGGTGCTAGTATGTCCATGCCGGATGAAACGTCGGTGCCCGATGGGGGGCGATCGCCATCACAGGCGATCATCGCGGCCATCGCTGCCGAAGAGGGCATCGACGTGACTGATGTCGAGCCCCCGGAATACGACCCGCTGTTTACGGTCGTCAATCCGGAGGCACTCGACGATCTATTCACCACCACCGGCGGTGGTGCCAGCAACGTGGTGGTACACCTCGAGTACGAGGGCTACGAGATCGCCGTCCGTCCCGGGTGCGATGTCGAGGTCCGTGATCGCTCGTCGAGTGACTCGACCGGCCAGCCGATCGAGGAGTAGTCTCGCCGCTTACTCGGACCAGTACGCTTCGCCGGGCTGAGTCTCGAAGCGCGCACGCCGTAGTAGATCGATCGCTTTCTCGAGGCCCTCCCGGGAACTGGTCAGGGAGTCCTCGTGTTCGATGCTCAACGCACCGTCGTAGCCGACCATCCGCAGCGTGGAGACGATGTCCTTCCAGTGGGCTTCGCCGTGGCCGTAGCCTACCGAGCGGAACAGCCACGACCGGTTGGGCTCGTCGTCGTACGGGGTCGTATCGAGCACGCCTTTCTCGCGGGCCTGTGCGTCGTAGATTTGGGTGTCCTTTGCGTGGACATGGTGGATCGCGTCGCGCTCGCCCAGATACCGGATCGCGTCGGTGATGGAGATCCCCTGCCAATAGAGATGCGAGGGATCGAAGTTCGCGCCGATTCGCTCGCCGGTTGCCTCGCGTAGCCGTGCCAGCCCGTGAGGTTCATAGACTAGCATATTCGGGTGCATCTCGATCGCGATGTCGACCTCGTGGTCGGCAGCGTACGCTGCGAGTTCGCCCCAGTACTCGATTGCCTGTTCCCACTGGTACTCGAGTGCCTCGGCGTGTTGTGGTGGCCAGGGTGCGGTGATCCAGTTGGGCGTCTCGTCGGTCGGACTGCCCGCTGGCAGCCCCGAGAAGCAGGTGACGGCGTCGACCTCGAGCTGGGCGGCCAGCCGGATCGCTTCACGGAGCTCGGTGTCGGCCTGTGCGGCGCGCTCATCGTCGGGATGCACGGGGTTGTTGTGCGTCGCAAGCGCGCTAATGCGCATGTCGTACTCCGCAAGCAGATCGTTGAGTTCGGCCTGTGCGCGCTCGTCGTCGAGGTACGCTGAACGGGTGAGATGAGCTTGCCCCGGATGGCCGCCAACGCCGGGCTCGATCGCGCCGACGCCGAGGTTGTCGAGATACGGCAGCGCTTCCTCGAGCGATTCGTCGGCCAGCGGCGGAGTGTGAACGCCGATCTCCATGGGGGCAGCGACCACACCCGGCGAGATAAAACGACGGCTGGCAGGCACTCGGGAGCGGTGGGCGGTGACCGCCGACGCCACTTTCGGGAACTGACGGGCGGTGATCCGTCTTAGCCGCTGATCGTCAGAATCCCGTCGTTGACGGTCACGTCGCTGGCGTCGTCCGGGACGGCGAACTCGAACTGCTCATCGCCGACGATGACGATCGCCGTGTCATCGACGATGTCGACCGTCGGCGTCTCACTGCCGGGGCCAAAATCGACGGCAATGACGCTCTCGTCCTCGTATTCGCGGTTGGTGATCGTGATATCTGTCGTCTCGCCGGCTGCAGCTTCCAGTTCGGGTGGTGTTTCCATACCGTACGTTGGTGGCTCAGTACTGTAAACGTCGTGCCCGATATTGCTCGTCAGCCGTTCTCTGGTGTCGAGGTACTGATGTGGCCAGAACGGCTGCTGTGACCCGTACCGCCACATTCGGCTGTCTCAGTCCTTGAGCGTGACCGTCTCTCCCTTTTCGCTCGAGTCGTAGATTCCGTCGATGACCCGCTGGACTGCGAGTGCCTCCTCGACGGTGTTTTGGCGCGTTCCGTCGTTGACGATCCGGTCGAAAAAGGCCGCCTGTTCGTCCGAGTGGGTGTCGTTCTGGCGCGTCTCGACCGACGTGTCCTCGAGGTGGTCGGGACCGACGCTGCTCGCCGAGTAGATGGAGAGGTCGCCTTCGAGGAGATCGAACCGGGCAGCGGCGTCGGTGCCGCGAGTAATGAACTCGTGGGTCGCCGGCCGGTTGGTCGCCCACGCGACCTCGAGCGAGATCGTTTGGTTGCCCGCACACCGGATGAAGGCGCTGGCGGAGTCGTCGACGTCGAAGCCGCCGGGGCCCGCGTCGTCGGCCCACATGTCGAGGTAGGCATACTCCTCGCGAGAGCCGAACTCGCTGCGAGCAACGCCGCTGATCTCCTCGACCTCGGGGTACCCGAGCAGATACAACGCCAGATCGATGGCATGGACACCCAGATCGATGAGTGCGCCACCGCCAGCGATCTGTCGGTGGGTGAACCACGTCCCCCGTCCCGGGATCCCGCGCCGACGGACGTAGTTGGCCTCGACGTGCGACACGTCGCCGAGTTCACCCCGATTGATACGGTTTTTCACGATCTGAACCGCGTTCGCAAATCGGTTGTTAAATCCCACCATCGCGTAGCCGTCCGAGTCCGCTGCTGCCTCGGCGATCCGCTGTGCGCTCTCGAGGGAGTGAGCCAGTGGCTTCTCGAGTAACACGTGAATACCGCGCTCGAAGGCGTCGATCGCGTACTCTTCGTGGTACTTGTTCGGTGTCGTGATGATGACGGCGTCGACGGTATCGTACAAGTCGTGGTGATCGTCGTAGACGTCGACGTCGTACCGACGGGCAAAGCGCGTTCGCGCCTCGGTGGCGACGTCCATGCCACCGGCGAGTGTCACGCCGTGCTCGACGAGTCGTTCTGCGTGGTACTGGCCGATGTTGCCGAGCCCGACGATCCCGGCTTCGATATCGGATCGATCTCGTATCATTTCGAACGTATGTCTGTTGTCGGCGATCGGTTCGTTTCAGCCTGATACACCATTCCCCGCTATATCAAATCATTCGGCTCGAGTGACTTCTCTCCATCGCCAACTGGGGGCGTGGGTCGAAGATCGCTTTGTCCGGCCGACACCGGAGACCGTCTCTATCATCAGCGGAACTGACTCGCCTCTCGATCGCATACGACCGATCGTCGCCAGCGATGAGAGAGGCCATGCGATGCGCTCGAGGACAGTCGAGCCACGAGACAGCTATTCGGCTTCCGTCGGTGCTGTGCCTGACTCTGGGCCCTCGAGGCCGGTGATGCCGTGGACCAGTGCGTCGCCGGTGTCTGCATCGAAGAGGTGGATCTTCGAGCGGTCTAACACGACGTCGACGTCTTGGCCCGCTTCGATCTCCGTGTCGGGGGTGACGCTCATTAGCAACTGGTTCGGCGACGTGGCGGGGTCTTCCTCCATCGACCCTTCCACGTCCTCGGCCAGCAGCAGGTAGACGAACACCTCGTCACCCATGGGCTCGAGCACGTCGGTCCTGGCGTCGATCGGATCGGTCGGCGCGGCAAGCGAGTCCGCATACCGTGTCAGATGGACGTCTTCCGGCCGGATACCCAGCGTGACAGTGTCGCCGACCGATACCGCCGGCAGCCGCGTGGCATCTAGGTCGACGGTGAAGTTGCTCGTCTCGAGGCCGCCGTCGACGACCTCACCGTCGGCGAAATTCATCGAGGGCGAGCCGATAAAGCCGGCGACGAACCGGTTCGTGGGTTCGTTGTAACAGACCAGTGGCGGGGCGATCTGCTGGAGTTTCCCGTCGTTCAGGACAGCGATCCGGTTGGACATCGTCATCGCCTCGGCCTGGTCGTGAGTAACGTAGATGATCGTCGCGTCCAGTTCCCGATGGAGCCGCTGGAGTTCCGTGCGCATGTGGACCCGCAGCTTCGCATCCAGGTTCGCTAGCGGTTCGTCCATCAGGAACACGTCCGGGTTGCGGACGATCGCACGGGCGATGCCGACCCGCTGTTGCTGGCCGCCGGACATCTCTGCCGGCATCCGGTCTAACATCCCCTCGAGCTGGACGATGTCGGCGGCCTGCTCGACGCGACGCCGGACCTCCTCGTCGTCGTACGTCCGGAGCCGCAGGCCGAACGAGATGTTCTCGTAGACGTCCATGTGGGGGAACAGCGCGATGTTCTGGAAGACCATCGCGACGCCCCGGTCTTTCGGTGCGAGGGTCGTGACGTCGTCGTCGCCGATGTACACCCGTCCTTCCGTGGGCTGGGTCAGTCCGGCGACGGTCTCCATCGTCGTCGACTTCCCACAGCCGGAGGGGCCGACGAAGGTGACGAACTCGCCGTCTTCGACCTCGAGGCTGATGTCGTCGACCGCCGTTTCCTCTCCGTACCGTTTCGTGATGTTCTCGAGTCGTACTCGTGCCATTGTCTTACTCTTTGAGTGCGCCCGCGGTGAGTCCGCTGACGATCTTTTCCTGTGCGATGACCACGAGAATCGCGACGGGGATCACCCCGAGGATGCTCGCAGCGGCCATGAGGTTGTACAACACCTGATACTGCCCCTGATAGGCGAGGATGCCGTCGAGGATCGGGGCCCAGTTCTCGGGCTGGCCGTCGGTCATCAGGAACGAGAAGAAGAACTCGTTGTAGACAGCGATGAACGTCAACACGCCGGCGGTCGCGACGCCGGGTGCCGACAGCGGGATGATGACCCTGAACAGCGCGCCGAGTCGGGTCGTCCCCTCGACGCGGGCGGCGTCCTCGAGCCCGTCCGGGATTTGCGAGTAGAACGTCGTGAGGATGAAGATCGCCAACGGCATGAAGATCGCCGACAGCGGCGTCACCAGCGCGAAGGGCGTGTTGTAGAGGGTGCCGTCGCCGGTGATCGGCCTGAGAAACGCAAACGAGGTGTTAAAGAGATCGTTCAGCGGGATGAAGAAGGCCGCTGGCGGGAAAAACGAGATGACCAACACCAGCAGCATCAGTGGCGTTCGACCGGGGAACTCGAGCCGGCCGAAGGCATACCCCGCGAGGCTGGCGATGACGAGGACGACGATCGTCGACGCCAGCGCGATCACGAAGCTGTTGAACATGTAGATGTGGAAGGGGATGACTTCGAAGACCTCGACGAACGCGCCGGGGTTGAAGCCGTTGGGCGTGAAGACGATATCCTGCAACTGTCCCTCCGGCGTCAGCGCGACCATGAGCAGCCAGTAGAACGGGAATAGTGTGGTAACAAGGAAGAAGATCGCCGCGACGTAGAACATCGCCCGGTAGACTCGCTCTGGGTGTGAGATGGAGTCTGCGACCCACTGCTGGAGCGGGCCCCGGTCGAGGTCCGCGTCGCGGTCGTCCTCGAGGACCGTCCCGCCGTCGGGGCGGCGGAGCGTTGGATCTCGTGGCTGGCCGTCGCTGCCATCGGTGCTATCGGTGGTGGCGCTCGAGTCGGTCGCGGTCGTGGGGTCAGTGTCGTCCGTTGGATCGGTCATCAGTACATCCCTCCTTCAGTGTCGCGGAAGAGCAGCACGTAGACGCCGATGATCAGGCCGATTACCAGCGCCGTCGCGAAGGCCACGGCGGCGGCCGTCGCGTAGATGCGCGTCCCGCCGAACATCGCTTCGACGACGAGACAGCTCAGCGACGGCACGGTCGTACAGCCGGCAGTCGACTCGATCAGGCCGAACACGCGCATCGCGTCCATCGTCCGGAACAGCATCGCGACCAGCAGCGCCGGCATCACCAGCGGCAGTGTAATCAGTTTGAATCGCTGCCACGGCGAGGCCCCGGCGACGCGTGCGACATCGTACAGACTCCGGTCGACGCTCTGGAGCCCCGCGAGGATCAGCAGGGCCATGAATGCTGAGGACTTCCAGATGTCGGCCACGAGGATGATGATGAATGCATCCCGGCTATTGGCCAGCGGCGTCCCGCTGAAGACGCCGAGACTCTGCATGAGGTCGGAGCCGAACCCGACCGTCGGCTGGAACAGCAGGAAGAAGATCATCCCCTGAATGACGATTGGCACCGCCCACGGGAGGATGATCGCCACGCGCACCCAGCGCCGCCCCGTGAATTCCTGATCGAGCACGTAGGCTTGCCCGAACCCGATCACCGTCTCGACGACGACACTGATGACCGCAAAGGCGAGCGTGACGAACAGCGCCTGCTGGAAGAACGGGGTCCCGAGTTCGATAAATGGGAACGACGATGTCAGCCCCACGTCGAGGAACTGTCGAGCCAGTCGCGCGTTCCCGGTGAGGATGTCGACGTAGTTCTCGATACCGACGAAGCCACCAAGCGGGTCCAGTCCCCGCGTCTGGTTGGCACGCAGCGATATGATAAACGTCCGTACCATCGGATAGAACGCGATCAGCGTCAACAACGCGAATGCCGGTAACAACAACAGGTACGCGTAGGCCGCCTCGCTCAGGCCTTCCATCCAGTTGATGACTGCATTGCCCGTCCGCTCACGATCCGGTCTCCGTTCGGATTCACCGCCGATCAATCCGTCCGTATCGGTATCAGTTGCCATTTGCTTGCACCTCAGCTTCGCTTTGCTCGAGTTCGTTCGCGAGGTCGTTCATCGCCGCCTCGGGCGATTGCGCACCGCGGTAGGCCGCGTTGACCGCCTGATAGATCAGTGCGGACTGCTCCGGCCAGAGATCGGTCGCCGGGCGCGGGATCGCGTTCTCGCTGGCCGACTGGACCACGTCTGCGTAGCGAGCGACGGGACCGACGTCGCTCGGATCGGCTTCCGCGACCAAATCGAGGTTCGGCGGCAGAAATCCGCCGAGTTCGAAGACGGTGAGCATGACCTCCCTGTTGGCGAACGCCTCGAGGACCTGCAGCGCCGCTTCCTCGCGATTCGAAAACGGGCTGACCGCGAGGTTCCAGCCGCCCAGCGCCACAGCGGTACCGCCGACGTCCGAATACTGGGCCTCCCGTTGGGAGACTGCGTACGGCCGCGTCATCACGCCGAGATTCTCGCCGAAGCCGTCTTCCGTGCCCGTCTCTGCGATCGCGTACGACCAGTTGCGGTTCGAGACCGCTTCGCCGCCGGCAAACGGGTTGAGCGACTGCTGTTCCGTCCACTGGACGATCGCCGACGGGCAGATCTGGGGGTACCCATCGAGGGTGTTCTCCTCTTCGCCCGCGATGAACGAGCGCATCATCCGGATCGCGTCGATGACCCGCTGATCGTCGACGGTGATCGGCCGGTCACCGGCGGTAAACAGGTTGTCAACCCCGCCGTAGTACGCCCCGCCCCACGACGTCATCACCTCGTTGAACGTACAGCAAGACAGCCCCTCGTAGGCGGCCGCCTGCGTCGTGAACCCGTAGTCGAGGCCAGCCTGATCCCTCGCGTCGCGGACCGCGTTCGCAAACTCCTCCCAGCGCGGTGGATCGGTTCCCCAGCCGCCCGTATCGTAGCCGGCGTCCTCGATGAGGTCCTGTCGATACAGGGTAAAGCCGAGGTCCGGAAACAGCGGTAAGGCGTGGAGATCGCCGCTTTGGGGGGCGCGCGCCGTCTCGAGAATCGCCTCGAGGTAGTTGTCGGTGACGTACTGCAGCGTCTCGTCCGGGAGCTGTTCGCTCAGGTTGACCGTCTGATTCCGAAGGATGAACGGCACCGTCCAGCCGCTGTCCATCATGTGGATGTCGGGTGGGGCACGGCCCGCCTCGAGCGCCGACTGGGTGGTCTGCATCCGTGTTGCGGAGTCGCTGACGACGGTCTGGATCTCGACGCGGATGTCCTCGTCGAGACCAACATCCCAGAGGGCCTGCTGGATCGACGGCTCGTCGCCGTCACTGTGCATGATCCCCGCGACGTCCGAGGCGGCAGTCATCACCACCGTTCCCGGCTGGCGACCACGCCCGAGACAACCGGTGACGGCCATGGCCCCGGCCGCGGTCGACACTGATGCAGCCTTCAGAAACGACCGCCGCTCGAGGCGCGACCGGCCGCGTCGACCGGCAGTATCGCGTCCCATGACCAGTAGAACGCCGACGGCCCCGAACTTAGTTGTTAGTTATAAATACTGTAATAAATTGGGACTGTCGAGTCGTCGTGTTGGTTACACCGGTTCCGCTAACGTGTGCGGCGGTGTTGGACGGGTACGTTCCTGTTCGATGGCGATATCGCTCCTTTCAATCACTGATTGCCGCTTGACGGTCGGCAGATGCCTGCAGACAATGGATATATCATTGGAGCAAACAGGAACGGACCCGTCTCGGACATCAGTCTGTGACCGCTCGAGCACGGTCCGCGACCAGTCGACGATGGCCCGATCATGTCATCGGGACGAGGCCGTCGTTCGTTGTACTGCCGTCATACGGACTCCTCTCATACGGACTACTGTCAGTCATTTCCGGTGCACCCGCGACCCGCACTGCGGTTGCACCGGTACATCGTTACAGCAGACCGTATCAGTCAGTGCCGGCGCACCCGCGACCCGTCCTGCGGATGCGTCGGGACATCGGGACAGCAGACCGTATCAGGCGTCCTCGATCGCTGGGGGTTCGTTGCGGCCGATGTGGATCTCGTGGGCCTCGACGTCCTCGAGGGCAGCGACGCGACCGCCGACGGTGACTTCCTCGCCGTCTTCGGTGTCGATCGTGAGGCTGGCGACTTCCTCGCTGACCTCGAAGCCGATATCGCGGACCTGTCCGCGGACGATCCGCTGGCCGCCGACTTCGACGTCCCGGCCGTCGATGGTCGCGTAGAACTCGCCACCCTCGTCGAGCAGATCCTTCACACACCGGCGGATCGAGGCGTATTTGCGCGGGTAGGAGCGAGCGGTGTCGTCCTCGCCGAGGGTTCGATCGGCGGTCGTCCAGAGGACGGTTCCGAAGAACCCGGAGATGAGAAAGCCGAGTGCCGACCGGTTGAAGATAACGCCATAGCGGTCCTGATCGTCACGCAGGGCATCCTGGGTTGCGTACATCGAGTAGTTGCCGTCGGCGACGGCGACGACCGGCGTCGTGATCCCGCGACGAGCACGAGCGGTCGATGCGACCGCACTGTAGTCGAACGCGTCCGGATCGGGTGCCTCGCTGGCCGGCGTCACGATCAGGTCGACGCTCACGCCGGCGTCGACCGCATCACGGAGATCAGCCTCGAATCTGGTCAGCAGGTCCGGTGTCAGCGACAGTGCAAGTTCGAACTCCGCGCTGTCGATGACCTCCTCTAAGTAGCGCAGGATCGTCGATCGCGATTTGACCAGCGAGACGGCCTCCGTGTCTCTGGCCGGCGCGGTGTAGCGGGCCTCGAGGTCGGCGATCATCTGCTCGAAGGACGTCTGGACGTCGTCGAAGGCTTCTGCAGGGTCGATCGCGACGACTTTCATCGGGCGGGACTCGCGCAGTTCGACCAGACCGCGGTCGCTCAGGCTGCGGACAGTGTCGTACACCCGAGGCTGGGGAATCTCCGTTCGGTCTGCGATCTCGCTTGCGGTGAGTTGGCCTTGCTCTAAGACGGTGAGATAGGCGTCGATCTCGTACTCGCCGAGATTAAACCGGTCGCCGACGCGTTCGACCGTCGAGCGAAGTTCGTCTGGTGCCATATCCGTCCCTACGACACCAATGACTAAATGATTTATTATACATCGAGTAGCACGCGTTTTCGAAATCGGGTTGTTTCGAGATCGGTCGCTCGAAAAGAGGGTCAGAACGCTTAACCACAGTGAGCCTGAGTGTGTTGGCATGCGCGGGGTCCTTCAGGCTAACGAGGGTACCGCCGAGAACTCGGTAGCCGAGGCGATCCAAGAGCTGCTCCCGCGAACGGTCCCCCTGGACGTTATCGAGGTCGTCCTCGCACTCGTCGTGCTCGCCGTCGGCTGGTACCTCTCGAAGGTCGTCGTTCGTCTCGCCGGCCGGACGGTCGCCCGCCGGATCAAACGCCCGAGCGTCACACGATCGGTTCTCAGCGGCGTCAGAGTCGCAGCCCTGCTCTGGACTGTCACCATCGCTGCCAGCATCCTCGGCGTTGGCAACACGCAGATCCTCCTCTCGGTGACCGTCATTTCGGCCGTGATCGCGGTCGTCCTCGCTCCCGTGGTCGGCAGTCTGATCAACGGGTTCTACGTGTTGGCCGACCGCCCCTACGAGATCGGCGACATGATCGAGGTAACCGACGCCGGTCACCGTGGGTTCGTCGAGGACATCACGATCCGATACACCAAGATCTTCACCCTCCAGAATACCTTCATCGTCATTCCGAATTCCGACATTCACGCGCGTGACGTGATCAACTACTCCGCGGAAGACGAGCGCACGCGGGTCTCACTGACCCTCGAGATTACCTACGACAGTGATCTCGAGGCGGCGCGTCGGGCCGCCGAACGGGCTGCCCGATCCGTCGATGACGTCATCGCTGGGGGACCAGACATCCGAATCGGCAGTGCCCGGTACGCTGCGGCACCCAAATGCAACATCAAAACGTACGGCGATCACGGGATCGTCCTCGAGCTCTTCTTCTGGATGGAACACCCCTACAAACAGCCGATCATCCGGTCGGCAGTCCAGGAGGCAATCGGCGACCGATTCGCGGAACTCGACGTCGAGTTCGCCTACCCGCGCCGTCACCACGTCTTCGACGAGACCAGCGGCGTCGCCCGGTTGGCTGTCGACGAGTCGGGCTTCGAGCGACCGACGACCGACTCGCCCGTCGAGCCAAGCGAGAGCCCCGCGGATCCAGCGGATCGGTGACGGTCTCGTCCACGAGATGACCTGCCTGAATCGGTCGAGACGCTCCCAGCGACTCGTAGCGTGGGTGTAATTTATACCGGGGCCGGTCCAATTCGGAACCTGACCGAGAGATGTACGACGATATTCTGATTCCCACGGACGGAAGCGACACGATTTCCGAGACACTCACCCACGGGCTGGCGATCGCCGCCGACAACGACGCGACGGTGCATGCGCTGTACGTCGTCGACAGCCGGATCACCGCTGCCGCCGACGACGAGACCAGCACGGACCTCGAGCGCTCGCTCCAAGACGAAGGACAGGCGGCCGTCGCCGACGTCGAAGAGCGAGCAGCCGACGAGGGCCTCGAGACGGTCAGTGACGTCCAACATGGGACGCCGTCGAAAACGATCCTCGAGTACGCCGACGAACAGGACATCGACCTGATCGTCATCGGGACGCGGGGGAAGAGTCCACGCGAGAAGGTCACATCACTGGGCAGCGTTTCGGAGCGGGTCGTCGACAACGCTTCGATCCCGGTGTTCGTCGTTCGGAACGCGGGAGCCCACGAGTAATCCGAGCCCGTCTGATGGCACCGCTTAGGCGCGTGCGCTTTCGACCGTGATGACCTCACAGTCGAGGTGTCGTCGCAGATACTGTTCGATGTCCGGATTGTCGGTAAATCGCTGAAAGATCCGTCGGAGCCGACTCGCCTGTTTGGAGCCGATCACGACGACATCGGCACCCTCGGCGGCGACCTCGTCGAGGATACTCTCTTCGACGAGAAAGCCGGTTCGGACGACATATCGAGCCCGTTCGATCCGACCGAACGCCTTCTCGACGGCGTTTTTCAGATCGACCCGCGTCACTTTCTTCCCGTTCTGGTAGAGGTTCACGTGCAGCACCGTCAGCGCTGCATCCCGCGACCGGGCGATCTCGATTGCCCGCTCGAGCGTTCGTCGCGAGTGCTTCGACAACGGGTACCGAACGGGAACGACGACCAGCGACATTAGCAAACCGGACGATTTCCGCGCGGGTAAACCTTTCAGTACGGACTGTCATCCTTGTGAACCTGTCACGAGTGGGTGGTTATGACACGACTGCGGGCCGCGGTCATGGGAGCTGTTCGCCGCGTGTCGGCCCATCTACGCCGGACAGACAGTCATTTATCGGAAGCGACGTTATCGCTGGGCATGCAAGCTTGGTCGACCGACGACGGTGACACCGTCTACATCTCGGAGACGGAGGGCGACAAGGGATCGAAAGGGCCGTTTCTCGTCGTCTATGAGTCCAGCGACGCCGAGCGCCGCTATGGCTGGTTCTGTACGAACTGCGAGTCCCTCGATACTGCGATGGACGCGATGGGCCGGATCAAGTGCAACCAGTGTGGGAACTTCCGCAAACCGACCGAGTGGGACGCTGCCCACGAGTAACGGGCTGCCCGCCGCTCTCGTGGGTATCGGTCGTGCTGCCCGCGTTTCATCGTGGCCTCGCCGTTGACAGACGGTCGCTCCTTGTGACTAGTCGCAATCCCCAGTCACATAATACAGATGACCGAAATTATTGTCGGTTGCTTCGAAGACGCGCAGTGATACGGCGAATCTTTGTCACGTACTAACATTTATGTGGGATAGTCTCATAGGTAGTATCGAATGGGTCCTGTTAACATGCGACTCGTCGAGCAGGCCAGGTCGATCTTCGCAGAGTTGGGTTACACCGTCGAAGGCAACGGCCCCGAATTCCGCGCTGAACGTGCGTGGAAAGTCGTCCACGTAAACACCGTTCTCGAGACAGGCGAGCTGCCGTCCGCATCGGCGGGACAGTTCCACTGTTTCGTCGCCGAACCAGACGACGCCGATGACCTCGAGAGACGGCTCGAGCGGACGAATCCGAACTACGAGTGGGCCATTATCGTCGTCGACGGGGAAGACTATCAGGTCGAACGAGCGCCCCCAGGACCCCGAGCATCGGCATAAAAACGGCAGAATACCGCAGCCGCAGTCGACTCCCTATTCTTTCAGCGCACGTCGCGTCGCAGTCACGGCTGCGCCCGGCTCGACGTCTGCGCCCATCGATTCCAAGACGTCACCCAGCGCCGTCACGACGTAGATGACGTTCTCGGGCCGTGCGGAGTAGCCCATACAGCCGATCCGGAAGATCTCGCCGGCGAGATCGCCGAGTCCGCCCGCGATCTCCAGATCGTACTGCTCGAGTAAGGCGTCACAGACCGCGCCGTCGTCGATGCCGTCGGGCACGCGGACGGCGTTCAGGCTCGGCAGCCAGTACTCGTCTGGGGCGTTCATCTCGAGGCCCATCGCCTCGACGCCGGCTTTGAGCGCGCCGGCGAGTCGTTCGTGGCGGGCCCATCGCTGTTCGATCCCTTCCTCGGCGACGAGCCGCAGCGCCTCCCGGATCGCGTAGACGTTCGTGATCGGCGCGGTGTGATGATAGGAGCGCTCGTCGCCCCAGTAGCCCTCGAGCAAGGAGAGATCGAGATACCACGAGCGGGGGTCCTCGTCACGCGAGAGGACCTTGTCCATCGCCTCGTCCGAGAGCGTCAGCGGGCTGGCTCCCGGCGGACAGGAGAGACACTTCTGTGGGCCAGAATAGGCTACGTCGATACCCCACTCGTCGACGCGCAGTTCGACGCCGCCAAGCGACGTGACGGTATCGGCGATCACGAGCGCGTCGTGGTCGTGGGCTGCGGCCGTCAGTTCGGAGACATCAGGCTGAAGCACGCCCGTACTCGTCTCGGCGTGGACGAACCCGAAGATATCGGGGTCGTGTTCTGCCAATGCGTCAGCGACGACGTCGGGCTCGAGGGGTTCGCCCCACGGCGCATCGACTTCGACGACCTCGCCGCCGGCTCGCTGGGCCATCGTGGCCATCCGGCCGCCGAAGTAGCCGTTGGTCGGGACGAGCATCGTATCGCCGGGTTCGACGACGTTGCCGATCGCGGCCTCCATCGCGGCCGAGCCGGTCCCCGAAACCGGAATCGTCCACTGGTTGTCCGTCCGGAAGGTATAGCGCAACAGCTCCTGGACCTCGTCCATGATCTCGATGAAGGAGGGATCGAGGTGTCCCACGAGCGGCGTGCTCATCGCCCGCAGCACGCGCGGGTTTACGTCGCTCGGTCCGGGCCCCATCAGGGTCCGATCCGGTGGAGTGAGTTCGCCAACGGATGGCGCGCGAGTCGCCTCGGTCGACGGTTGCTGAGCCATGGGCGTGTGCTCGCCGGCCACTTGCAAAGACCTACCGACAGCGGCGAACGACAGCCGACGTTTGGATACGCCGCTCGCAGACGCTTCGCGGAATCTATGGTGGGTGTTGACACGGCTACGAGGCGCTTAAGATGACCCGCCACATACCCGATATATCCATGTTCGTCGGGCACGCCCTGCTCGCGTTTGCCGTCGCGGCGCTGGTCGCCGACTGGCGGGGATGGGATCGCCGACCGGCCCTGCTCGTCGGAGCCGTCGCAGGTGTGTTCGCCGCGATTCCAGACATCGACGTCGCGTACGCGCTCGTCGGCCTGCTCGAGTGGCAGGCCCTCGGCGGCGAACTCGGAGCGCCGGCGGCCTTTTGGGGTGCGAGCCGGGTCATCCACCGGTCGGTCACCCACTCGTTGGTCGTCGGGGCGGTCGCCGCGCCGGCGTTCGGGCTGCTCGCCGTCCGCGGACGCGCAGCGCGCTCGCGCGCCACTCATCTCGCCGGGATCGCCCTTCTCGTGGCGCTCGTCGCGGTCGCGCTCGTCTGGGATGGTCCCCTCGCTGCGTTCGTGATGGTGCTGTTCGCAGCCAGTGGCGTCCTCGTCTCCCGTGGAGTCGCGCGGCGCTCGACACTGGCGCCGACAACGGTGACCCTCGCCGCGCTCTGGGGCCTTTGGTCGCACCCATGGGGCGATCTGGTTACCGGGGCACCACCCGACTGGCTGTTCCCGCTCGGCTCGCCGGGCCTCGAGTCACGCGTCGTCCTCCACTCGGATCCGACGCTGCACCTGCTCGGTGCGTTCGCGATCGAACTCGCCACGATCGCGTTCGCGATCGCGGTTGTGTATCGGGTCACCGATCGATCGATCCTCGCGGGCGTCGACCGCCGGGCTGCTGTCGGCGCTGTCTACGGCGTCGCCGCGCTCGCCGTGACGCCGCCGACGCTCGAGGTCTCCTATCACTTCGTCTTCTCGATCCTCGGCGTCGGCCTCCTCTGTGGCGTCGTACAGGAGTCGTACTGGCGTCCCTTCGGCACGCGCGACCGGTGGCGTCCGTCCGTGGACGCGGTCTTCGAGACCGGGCTCACGACGGTGGCAGCCGTGGCCGTTGCGTTGGTCGCATATGCGATCGTCTACCTGCTCGTCGTGCCGTCGTGATGGCCACCGCGTGACGACTACGCTTTTGTGTTGTGAGAACGGTCAGTACGACCACGCGTGTCTCAGACATCACTCGAAGAACTGATCGCCGACGGTCGGGCCAACGCGGCCTTCTCGTGGCTCCTGGTCGTCGCGATCGCACTCATCGGTTTCGGTGAACTCGTGACCGGCGGCCTCCTTTGGACCACGTTTGCGATGGTGCTCGTCGCCCTCGCACTGCTGCCGCCGCTGACCCTTCGGTCGTGGGTGGCCATGATTCCATGGGAGGTGCTTTTGCTCGCGGCGCTGCCGGTCCTCGGACTCGCGCTTGGCTCGGAGCGACTGACCGGACACATCGCCTCGTATCTCTCGGTCGCGGCGATCGCACTCGTCTTCGCCGTCGAACTACAGACGTTTACGACCGTGCGAATGACCTCGAGTTTCGCGGTCATCTTCGTTGCCGTCACGACGATGGCCGCTGCTGCCCTGTGGGCGCTCTTTCGATGGAGCGCCGCCGGACTGCTTGGCGTCCCGTTCCCCTCCGACCACGACGCCGTGATGTGGGAGTTCGTCTATTCCACGAGCAGCGGGCTCGGTGCCGGCATCGTCTTCGAACTGTACTTCCGGCGACTCGGCCGCCACGAGCAGTGTCGTCCACCCGATGAGACGGCCGTCGCGGAGGATACCAATGCGTAACCTCGCCAGGTTACTGCCATCCCGGGAGCGCCAGCGCCAGCTCACCTACCTCATGGAGCTCGGGCTGGTCGGCATGCTGTTCGTCGGTATCGACCGGGGTAACGCCGGGATCGTGATCAACACCGGCGTGGCGCTGGCCGTGACGCAACTCCCGCCGATCCTCGAGCGCGACTACGAGATTCCGATGGACCCGCGGCTCACGCTCTGGATCACCACCGCCGTCTTCCTCCACGCCTTCGGTACTGTCGGACTCCCCGGCGCCACCAGGACGCTCTACAGCCAGGTCGGGTGGTGGGATCATATGACCCACGCGCTGTCGGCGTCGCTGGTCGCCGGCGTGGGGTATGCCACTGTCCGCGCGCTCCACGAGCACGCCGACGGGATTCACTTTCCTCGGCGGTTCGTCGCCGTCTTCATCCTGCTTTTCGTCCTCGCGTTCGGTGTCCTCTGGGAGGTCCTCGAGTTCGCCATTGCGCTGTCAGCCGACGCGTTCGGCATCGACGCCGTGCTCACGCAGTACGGCCTCAACGATACGATGCTGGATTTGGTGTTCAACTCGATCGGCGGTCTGGTCGTTGCGCTGTGGGGCGGTGCCTACCTCACCGACGTCTCCGGCGCGATCCGCGAGCGCCTCGAGGCGCGAGGCGAATAATCGACGCGATGAGCCTCCCACGGTCCTGAAACGACGATCAGTTTTACGTCCGGTTGTGACGTAGTGCCAAGGGCGATGGTCTTCAAAAAAATCACGCTCATCGGAACCAGTCCCGAGAGCTTCGACGCAGCAGCCGACGACGCGATCGACCGTGCAGAAGAGACCCTCCAGAACGTCCACTGGATCGAAGTCGACGAACTCGGCGTCGAAATCGCAAGCGCCGACGACCGGGAGTACCAGGCCGAAGTCACCGTCGCGTTCGAACTCGAGGAGTAACCTGCCGGCCGTCAGCCGACGACGAGACTGATCGGTCAGCAACCGATCGCGATCCGTTTTCCGTACAGACTCGGCTGAGCGAGAAGTAGAGCAGGGGGTCGTCCGCCGCCATGGGTCGATTCGCGCACTCCCTGCGACCGGTTACCGGTTACGTTCGGAACGACTCGCCACAGCCACACTCGCTGACGACGTTCGGATTGTCGACGTGGAACCCTTCCGCCTGCAGTCCGCTCTCGTAGTCGAGAACGCTGCCTTCGATGTATTTCAGGCTCGCCGGATCGACGAAGACGCGCAGGTCGTGGTGTTCGTAGATCGTATCGTCCTCATCGGGTGCGTCGTCGAAGCGCATCCCGTAGGAGAGACCGGCACAGCCTCCCTGCTGGACGAACAGCCGGAGGCCGGCCTCCGACGCGTCGAGGCCTTCGCCCTCGAGCAGCGAGATGGCTTGCTCGGCCGCGTCTTCGGTCACTTCGATCTTCGGACGCGTGTCAGCCTCCCCGCCGTCCATACTGTCCGTGCTCATACCATCCCATTCCGGCGCAACGATGTTAACTGTGACGCCCTCAGTAGGCAGATACACTAGCCGAATCCGGTTACGCAGTCGGCTCTGTCCGCGTTCGTCTCTCGTCTCGCCCGAACTGATTCATACGGACTCCTGTCAGTCATTTCCGGCGTCTCCGTGACCCGTCCTGCGGATACGCCGGTATATCGTTACAGCAGACCGTATCACACACTGTTCGCAGGACCGTCATGTGATCGGGGGTGCCGTGGTCGTCATACTGCCGGTCAAAACGGTCCATCCCTCGATCGCACCCACGACGCTGTCGCCGACGGCGACAGCCGTCGAGACGCGATCACGTATTCACTGACTGTTGTCCGGTCGTATCAGTCGCTCTGATAGCCGCCCGAGCGTTGCCGAAGTAACCGATACCAGGTCCCGAACTGCCGTCGATCGTTTCGCGACAGCTCGATCTCGTGTTCTGCCAGCAGCTCGAGCATCCGTTCGAGGTCGCAGTCGTACCACATCGAGAGGAGCCGCACGTTCCGCTGTGCGTAATCGTAGTTGCGCTCGAGGACGCGCCCGTCCATCGGATCGACACGCGGTTCCATCTCACTGCTTACTCCGTGTTCCAGCTACGTAAAACCGATATGCGCTTCCGTAACCTATTTCCAGCCACTCAATCGCGGATTACCACCCGTTAGCGGTCGGTCTCGTCGTCCAGCCGCAGCCGGACGCTCGCGGCGTGGGCCTCGAGCCCTTCCGCGTCGGCGAGAGTGGTGATCGTCTCACCGAGGTCGGCCAAGCCGTCCGCGGAGAGGCGCTGGACCGTCGTCGACCGAAGGAACGTCTCGACCGAGAGGCCGCCGGCTACGCGCGCCCCACCGTTGGTCGGCAGGACGTGGTTGGTGCCGCTGGCGTAGTCGCCCGCTGCGACTGGCGTGTTTGGCCCGAGGAAGACGCTGCCTGCGCTGTCGATGCGCTCTAAGATCGACTCGTCGTCATCGGTGATGATCGAGAGGTGTTCGGGGGCGTACGCCTCCGTAAAGAGGATTGCCTCGCTCATCGATCGTGCGTGGAGGACCCCACTCGCATCGTTCGCAAGCGCCTCCCGGATGATCTCTTCGCGGTCGCGGTCGTCGACCTGTTCCTCGACGGCTGCAGCCACGGCCTCGGCGGTCGCCTCGTCGTCCGTGACGGCCACAACCGAGGCGTTCGGATCGTGTTCAGCCTGCGCGACCAGTTCCGCGGCGACGAGCGCTGGGTCTGCGCTCTCGTCTGCTACCACGACGACTTCGCTCGGGCCCGCGAGGAAATCGATCTCGACGTCACCGTGAACCTCGGCTTTGGCCGCGGTCACCCATTTGTTGCCGGGACCGACGATCTTCTGTACGCTGGTGATCGTCTCCGTTCCATAGGCCAACCCCGCGATCGCCTGTGCGCCGCCGACGCTGTAGACCGCGTCCGCACCCGCGATGTGGATCGCCGCCAACGTCACCGGGTTCAACTCGTCTGCCGGTGGCGTGACGACCGATACATGGTCGACGCCGGCGACGACCGCCGGGACGATTCCCATGATCGCGCTCGAGGGATACGCCGCCGAGCCGCCGGGGACGTAGACGCCGACGCGCTCGAGCGAGCGAAAGCGCCGCCCGAGTGTCCGTCCCTCACTGAACTCTCGTTGCCAGTCGTCGGGGAGTTGCGCCTCGTGGAACTCGCGGACGTTCGCCACGGCTGTCTCGATCGCATTGCGGATGCTGTCGTCGATCTCGTCGGCGGCCCGCTCGCACTCGTCGGTGATCTCTATGTTGCCGACCTCGACGTCGTCGAACTCGCTCGTGAACTCGCGGACGGCGACGTCACCTTCGGTGCGGACCCGGTCGACGATGTCGCGAACGTCTCCCCTGACCGCCTCGATGCCAGCGTCGCGCTCGAAGAAGGCAGCGCGGTCGTCCGGCCCGAGGTCAGAAATCGCCTGCACGTCGATTGTCATGCCTCTGGGTTCGGACGGCGGTCGAAAAACGGTTTCCTTCCGCTCATGCATCTCCGTTTTCGATCGTCCAGAGGCCAACGAAGTCGAGGGTCGCCCTGACGAACAGATAGACGAGCAGTCCGAAGCCGACGATCGCCAGCGGAGCCTGAATGAGATCCGCGACCGCCACCTCGAGGACGATCCGGCTCAGTCCACGGATGACGAAACTCACGATCACGAGCGCAAATCCGATAAGCGAGAGTTTGACGAATCCCGACTGGTCCATGGCGAGCCGTACGCCCGGGATCGCTAAATGCTGTCGGTTGGTTCTACGGCGGCGAGCGCGGCAACAGCCGTCACTGAACGTCGGCGCTGGCAGCACGGCTGATCGCGTAGATCGCGACCGAGCCGAACGCGAGCGCGAGCCCGACGAGGACGACAATCGCCGGTACGAGCGTATCCCACATCCCCCCAAAACGGGTGACGTCGATCACCGTCATCGTGTCCTCGCCGAGCATCACCGCACGGGTGGCGTCGACGCCGTACGTGATCGGATTGAACGTCGCGACCGTCTGGATCCACGTCGGGAGCGCCGCCAATGGGAGGAACGCGCTCGAGACGAACAGCAAGGGCAACTGGAGCAGGTTTGCACCGATAATCGTCGACTCCTCGTCGCGGGTCACCACGGCGAGCACGTTCGAGAACGCGGTGAACCAGACCGAAAACAGGACGCAGATGCCCGCGATCGCGACGGCTCCGGTTAGTCCGGTGGCGATTTCGGCACCCAGTACCACACCCAGACTGAGCACGATCGTCACCTGTGCGATGATACGGACGACCTCGGCCAGCGTCTTGCCGACGAAGACGGCGACGCGGTTCATCGGACTCACCAGTGTCTTCTCGAACATGCCGTTCTCGATGTCGTTGACCAGCCCGATCCCCGACGTCGCCGCCGCGACCAGCGCGACCTGGATCACGATCGCCGGCACGAGATACGTCTCGTAGGTAACTCCCTCGAGCGCACTCGTCGCAACACCGCCGAACACCTGCGTGAACAACACGAGGAAGATGATCGGCTGGACGAGCGAGACGACGAGTACGAACGGGTTCCGCACCGATTTGATCGTCCACCGGACGAACGTGGTCCACACGTCCCTCGCGAAGCTCCCGCCGTAGCGGTCGTCGGTCTGGACACTCATCGGCTCACCCCGTTGGCGTCCGCGGCAGCCCCCGTTTCGCCGTCGTCTGTCATCGTCGCTTCTCTCGCGTCACCGCCGTTACTGACCGCCTCGGCTTGCACATCGCCATCGTCGGCTGCGGCCGCTTCGGTTCGCTCCCCAGTCACCGCGAGGAACACGTCGTCGAGCGTCGGCGCGCGAACGTCGAACCCGACCACGCCGATGTCGGCATCCCGCAGCGCGACCAACAGATCCGTTCCGCGCGTTCGCGCATCGCGTGCGGTCACCGCCAACCCCGATTCGGTCGGCTCGATCGTCGCCCCTTCTGCGAACAGCGATTCGTCGCGGGCGACCGCCACCGCGCGCTCGCGTTCGGCGGGCTCCGCCAGTTCGACAGCGAGGATCTCGCCTCCGACACGCCGTTTCAGCGTCTCGGGTGTCCCGTCCGCGACGACTGCGCCGTCCTGAATAACCGACAGCCGGTCGCACAACTGGTCGGCCTCCTCGAGATACTGGGTCGTCAGAAAGACCGTCGTTCCCTCGTCGTTGATCCGCTGGAAGTACTCCCAGAGCCGATTTCGCGCTGCCGGATCGAGACCAGTCGTCGGCTCGTCGAGGAACACGAGCGGCGGCCGGTGGACCAGCGCCGTCGCCGCATCCAATCGCTTTTTCATCCCGCCGGAGAAATCGTCGGCGACCTTGTCCGCGACGTCAGTCAACTCAACGAGTTCGAGTAACTCGTCGATCCGGTTGCCCCGCTTGGCCCGTGACACGCCGTAGGCGTCACACGCAAACCGGAGGTTTTCTCGAGCCGTCAACTCGGGGTCGATGCTCGTTTCCTGTGCCATGTACCCGACCGTCGCGCGCACGCTCTGGGGCTCCGCGACGGCATCGAATCCGTTGACCGTCACCGTGCCATCGGTCGGGTGCAACAGCGTTACCAGCGTCTTGATCAGCGTCGTCTTCCCTGCCCCGTTGGGCCCCAGAAAGCCGAAGAACTCCCCTGTCTCCACGAGGAGATCGACATCGCGGACCGCTTCGGTCCCGTCCGCATACGTCACCGCCACGTCGCGGGCCTCGATAGCATACTCGGTCACAGTCGTTCTAGGTCGACCACGGGGATATACCTGTGAGTTCGAAATCACTTATATTGGTGATCTTCGATAGCCCACCGCGTGGCGACGACCGAACACCGCGCCGGGAATACCGCATACCGGACGACGTTCACGCCATGATCGACGGTAACCAGCTGACTTTCTGACATTCACCCACGAACACCGATGGGCCGGCCGTCGGTCACCGTCCATCGCGGTGTCCGTGATCGGTAATGCAATGTTACCGCTCTCAACGCATCACAGATAGTGACGTGACTACTGCACTCCCGAGTGAACGACCCGTCACTTCGAGGGCAAAAAAGCGCTGCATAACTATTCATCACCCACCACACCACCGTCCTATGTGGCCGTGGGAACACGCAATCGTCGCCTACCTTGCCTACTCGCTGTGCTGTCACATCGCCTTTCGGAAGTCACCGACTGGACTCGAGGCGTTCGCAGTCGTATTTGCGTCAGTTCTCCCGGATCTGATCGACAAGCCACTCGCCTGGGAGTTCGGCGTGTTCGACAGCGGCTACGCCATTGGCCACTCGATTTTCTTTGCAGTGCCACTAGCGATACTCATCGGAACGATTGCACACGCGGCCACGCGCCCAGGCGTTGGACTCGCGTTCGGGCTCGGCTATCTGTCCCATCCTCCCGCGGATATCATCGACTCCGTGTTCCGACAGGGCGTCTTTCAGATCGAACTCATGCTCTGGCCGATCGCACCAGTTGAGGGGCGACCACCTGGGCCGGGCCTCCTCGAGGGATTCTTCTACTTCTTCGACCGCTACTGGAGCGCTGTACTCGCCGGCGACCTCTCGACGTATCTGTTGTTCCAGTTCGGCCTCGCCGGCGTAGTGCTGATGGTGTGGCTCGCCGACGGCGCGCCGGTCCTCCGTGAGAGCCTCCACGCTGGGCTCCGCGTTACTCGAGCATTTCTCAGCCGCGTCCTCGGCCTCTCGCGTTCGAATCAGCCTGACCGCCAATAGTTTTCGTTTCCTGTCGCGGTTCGAGTTGAACTGCTCGAGGTATCGCATCTTGTGACTGTCCAACGTCGTTCAGTGATCCCTCGAGACGACGGCCTTATATATACACCCGGCACTTGATATGAATGCGAACGACGTGGCCCACGCGCCACGTCCCCTCCGGCCGTTTCCCGGCATGGAGGCAGGATTATACCCTCACTCTCGAGACGGGCGTTGATTCAGTTCGACGACTGTCACAGCTCAGGCAGACCGGCTGTGTCACGATCGGTTTCCGATCGTGACGATTCGGTTGCCTTATATGTGGCAGGGCAGTCGGTTGTGATCGCACACACCCACGCCGGCTATGGTTTCCGGCGTGGACGCGATCCGACGCCCTTATATGTCTCAGGGTGGTT
>NZ_AOIT01000061.1 GCF_000337475.1 Natrinema limicola JCM 13563
ATCGTCTGCCCGAACTCGCCAGTAACCACTCGAAATGCAACGTCTTGATCGGCACCTATCTCACATGCAGCGCGTTCTCGATCGTTCAACGGTCGTGTTGCGACATGATTCCGAAAGAATGTACCCGACATCGACACCATTCCTGCAAGAAGGAGTACTGCAACAACGAGCTCGAGTAGTGATTTTCCAAAGATGAGCAGTTCGCCAGCAGCGAGCGATACGAGAACGCTGAATCCGACGACTGCAATCCGTGTAACCGCATCCACACGAGAGCTCTCTTCATCGAGAATACGCTGCACTTCTGCCAGCACATGTTGTGCTGAGTAAACGACATAGTGTACGAAAGCAGATNATCTGACATAGAGTGTACAACCGAGAAATACAGCTACCGAGAGCAGTATCCACGGTATCAGCTCGGCTGCTGATCTGCGCAGTGAATTCCGGTGGTTCGTCATTGAATCAGGCATGTGTTCGAGGAAACCAAATCTCGCTCGGTTGGAACATTGGTTTGTTTCCAGTCCACTTTTAGGGAGCCATAGAATATTATACACCCGATCTAGTATATCTTGATTTAATAAGCATAGAAGTGTTATTAATTCTAGAACGGTCAGTTCGTATCAACACTTCGCTGTAACTCTACGGCTGATAGTTCTTTGACCAGTGATAGATATTCCGTGTTAGGTAAAGTCCGACGACTATCGGGATGCTCACGGAGATTAAAAAGAGGAGGTTGTAAGTAAGCGAAAATGGTTCGAGATCCCCACCAACTACGACCTCTGGTTCTGCCAGCCACAGGTCGTAGCCAGTGGGGATGAACGCAAGCGTGAACAGTAGTACTAGCACGGCCGATATCTGTCCAAATCGATATTTCGCTCGACGCGTTATGTCACCCATTGATTACCAATCGAATTTAGTAGGATGAAAATTCTTCGGTGAGGTCTTATACTAACACATCGTGTGACCCTATCATACTTTACTCGGGATTGGAAAAAAGATCTACCCAACGACTGTTACTCGGAGCTCTCGCCGAATAATCGTCCCCACAGAGAGGCTGTCTCTGAAGCGGTGTCACAGTCAGACGCTGTGTCGACTTGTTCTTCTCGAGTTTGCTTGATCTCTCGGTTACGCTCTGCAAGTTCGGTTTTGAGATCCTCGATCGTTGCCTCGAGTTGCTCGATACGCTCAGTTTTCTGTTCGAGCGTGGCCTCAAGTTCGTCGACACGGTCAGTCAGCAGTCGATTCTTCTCGACCAGATACGCACGATTCCGATTCGGAGTCCGCTCTGATTTGTCACGGCTAGCAGTGGTCGACGGCTCGCTCGTTCTGGGTGTAGATTCGGTTGCCGTCTCTCGAGTATCAGGATCGTAGAACTCAGAGGTACTCGCAATCGCTCGTTCGACGGTCTTCTCGCCGTACGTAGAGCCGTCAGCGTAATGGACTTCATCCCATTTGTCTCGGAGCAGTCCCGATTGGCGGAAGAGCCGGTCTATCTGCTGCTGATCCCCACCGGTCCAGAACGCCAGCAAACAACACAGCGCCATGTCCGCCTCTGACTGACTCTCATAACCGGCAGTTGAGCCACGCCACAACCGCTCGAACTTCTCGCCGTTCGATGCGTTCCGTGCTCGCTCGAGCAGGTCCTCGTCCTCGAGATCAACGTCAGTATGGGCTACACTGCCCGTCGTTTCCGTCCCGTTCCTAGTGCGACGGTTCCCAGATTCGTGCTCTGGATCTGGGTCAGAGTCTTGGACGTATTCACGATGGATCGCGACCAGCGCGTCCTGCCGACGTGCAACGCGAGCCGGCGTGTCCTCGAGTCGAGCGCCGGTCACGGTGAAAAACCGAGCAGTGTCGTACAGTTCGATACTGCCACGGCGATTCCGCCCATCCGGGAGCTCTCCCTTGATGAGTACGTGGAACCCAGTACCCGACGGAGAGATCTCAGTATAGGAATCAAGGCGCTCGATGACATCCTGCGCTGTGTCGTCGACGTCGTCGCTTGCGGGATCTCGACAGTCATCCAGATCCACGCCGACGATGGGATCGTCGTCGGTAAAGACGAAGCCGATGCCATCGGCGTTCCCTGTGTCAGCGTACTCGAGGGCTGTCTCGAACGACGCCCATGTTTCGGGATCCGTCGATGACGCGAACGCACCACTCCCTGGCGTCACTGGTATCTTCGTCGGCTTCCCATCTCGAGGTTCTTCTTTCCAGCACACCCACTGGTCACGATCTCGCAAGTCTGCTGGGAGTACTGTTCTATCGAATGATGGTGTAGAACTCATTGGCAATACCCCCGAGGGGCACTTACTGAGTCCCTCGAACAAACTATATCAGAATATAGATAGAAGTGCCGATTCTGTGTATGGTGTGTAAGCTCCCTGTCCCCGCATCGTTCTGCGGATGGAACCCAGTGTATACTAGTTGGTTTTGGGTGGTGTTTTTGCGTGGACAGCATTCCCGTCATGCGATTCTGCGTGGACATAGGTGTCCATGCAGTTTCCGTGGATAGCCGATCTGCGTGGACAAGTGATGAAAATGCTCTATTTTGGCGGTATAAGCAGCTATGGCGACCAATGTCGAAAATTGAATTCCCTCGGCCAACGATCTCTTTTGAGACGTGATTACAGTATCTCATAGTTCTGATAATAGTCATTGATCAAGGAGTGAATACCCGTCTTGAGTCAGAGTCAGGCCGGTGTAGAACTGGACACGTTCCCCGTCCACTCTGGAGCGATCAACGTCGAAGTCAACGACATCCTGTAACTTCCGAGTGAACCAGCCCTTGGTTGTCCCATTAACATCCTGCTGCTCAGTCCAGATATCGTACGCCTGAAACAGATCATCCTGTGAGACTCTAGCCCCCTCGATCTGTCTGACATACATTGCCGCAAACGCTTCCACCCCATCTCCGGTTGGATCGATTTCGATCGACTCGTCCATTGCTGACGAATCAGAACTCGGTAATGCTGACGGCCCGTTCTGATCAGCATCAGAGACCGGGTTGTCAAATTGGGCTGACTCACCAGTCGGTCCAGTAGGCCACAACTCCTCGCGACCTGGGTTTGCGGGGAGCCAATATGTCTCACCAGACTGGAAAACCAGTGGGTCGCCATCGGGTGGTAGAATCAACACGACATAACTGTCATGCGAATAGTCTGCGTCTGGCAGGTCGACAGCAGGAATGAACGGTCGTTTGATCAGCGTCCAGTCCTGCTCAAAGTCGTCTTTGGAGTCGTATACATGGGTCTCTCCAGCCTGATAGACAGTATACTGGCCAGTTTCACGGTCATGGCTGTAATAGGCCGGAACACTGTCCTTCGAGAGTACTCCGTCATCAGGGACGCGAGCAAACTCTGTGTTCCCATCGGAAAGGACGTACTCACCGTTGTCGCGCGTCCAGACAGTCTGATTTGTCTCGGTCGTCCGTGGTCGAACCGCAGTGACGCCGCCGTGAGCCGTCGCACCACCGCCGAAGGTCACAACCTCGTCGCAATTATAGAACTGTTCAGTGCCGTCCGTTCGCTCTCGGAACGGCGGTGAGAGAATACTCTCGACTCGTGACGCCACTTGTGTCTCAGACTTACCAAGACGGACAACGAAGATCGGAATGCGGTCTTCCTCGTGAGCGCGTTTGAGATTCTGCAGAACCTTCGCCGGTCGGTCTGGCGTCGTTGTCTCAGCCTCGATGTTAAACACCACATCGTGATCTGGGTGCGTCGCAACTGCGTCAGGTTGCTCACTCCCATCTTGCTCGAGGATCTCGACACTGAACCCGCGTTCAGTGAGCGCTACCTCAGTATCCAGAAGCACTGCGTCGTGGCTGGTTCCACCAGCTGAGCCAACAGTGCCCGTCTTGGGCCGGACCAACTCTTCACCCTCGTCGGTGAGCCGAGCGACGATCTCATCGTTCCGCAGGTCGACCTCGATCAACCGCGAGGCATCGCGCACGTCCGGCAGGTCTTCGTATGCATAGTCAATCTCGGGCTCGGTTTTCTCGAGGCGAGCCACGAGTTCCTCGTCAACAGCCGTGACCTCGACCCAGCCATTTGCCTCTCGTGCACCCTCTCGAATTTGGACTGTGCGGAGAGCTTCTGCCATTGTCTCACCCAGTATCTTCGTCGGGTTGGCGGCTTCATTGGCGTCGCTGTAGATGAGGTTCTGGAGGATCTCTGCGTCCGTTAGCGGGTCAGTTCCGTAGCGCTCTAAGCTCTGTTCGATAAGATCGTCGACAGTCTCGGTTGACCGAAGCGGTGGATACGGCGGGAACGAGTTGATGAGGACCGGCTCAGAATAGCGCCCACCCTCGAGCGGAAGTTTCGTCCAGGCCTTGTACTGATCAGTTGAGATCAAATCCTCCGCCGTGTAACCCTGAAACCGCTTCATTAGCAGTTGGGCGTCGTCGACATCGTTGACCGAGAAGGCAAGAAGGTTATCACAGTTGTTCTGCATCGCTTTCAGCGTATCCTCATCGAACTGCGAGGGGTACTGGGAAGCGAGCGTCACCGATAGTCGCATCGAACGAGCACGGGCCAGCATCGACTCGATATCAAGATTGTCGCTAGCAATGTCGTCGAACTCGTCACACAGGACAAAATAGGGGTCTGGATCGGTATCGCGTTCGTACGACCGGTGCTGAATGGCACTCCAGAGGTTGCGCATCACACCGAGCGTGACCATCTTCTTGATATCTGTATTCTCGACGGGCGTTCGAACGATAACGATCCGATCGTTGTCGATGATGTCTCGGAAATCGATCGTACTCTCACGATGGGCAATGATCCGACGAATCACCGAATTCTCAACCCATGACTTGATCCGTTTCAGGAGGGGACGGATCGTCTCCTCCTCCATATTCGCAATCTCGAGGCAGAACTCCCTGATGTAGGGATCCTCAACGTCGAGGGCGAAGTCTTCGCGCCGCTCGGCGTTGAGCAACGTGAAGTACATGTCGATGATCGAGAACGGCTTCTCCGATTTCATCATCGCTCGAGCCATTGACTCGGTGATCGCCTCCATGTTGATGCCCCAGTAGTCGGAGGTGTCGAAGACCGCTTTCAGGTTCTCGACTCGGTTTTCGATCTCGTTCTCGAGTTCTTCGGTCGTCTCGCACTCGGGCACCTCAAGGAAGTTCATCCCGATCGTCTTCTCATGGGTGGTCGAACCGGGCTCAATCCAGACCACGTCCTCAAGTCGATGTTCAGGGAGTTTGCGCAGGAGCTCTCGAGAGTCTCGGCCTTTCGGATCGAAGTACGTGAAGCCATAGCCGGAGTAGGCCCACTGGACCATCATATTCAGTAGCGCTGTAGTTTTCCCGTAGCCAGTGGTGCCCGTAATCCAGATATGGCGGAAAAGCGAGTCAAAGCGGAGTGGAACTTCACGGAAGCCCCGCTGTGGGTCCTTATCGTAGCCGACCCAGAGTGGTGCAGACGGTGTCTCGACACCTGCCTCGAACATCTCGCGGACAAATGGTCCTGCAACAGTGCCCTCCTGAGCCGTTTCGGTGATAGCTTGCTTCCCTCCGATGGAACTGGTCTTCTGCTCATCGATATTGTATGTCTCGCCGAGTTGGGATTGGGGAGCCGGTGGTGAATCGAGCGGAGAGTCACCGTCACCAGTAGCTTGTGTCGCTGGCTCGGTCTCCATATCTTCTGTTGCCTCTTCGGATTTACTACGGTCAAAGAATCGATCAAACACCATCGTGTCCTCTGTTAGTAACGTTGTGTTCGGTGGAAGCGCTGCTACCGGTGGACTGTTCGTATTGGCCGAGATCGGCAGGGGCGCGATCACCACGTCGGGTATATCGCCAGTCGATATTCGGCGTCTCAATCTCTGCATTGGGGATGTGTGCGACGCCGGCGAGTTCGTCGACGGTCATAATCATGTGCCGGTCGATCCACTCGCGGTCACACATTCGCTGAACGAACTGTCGAAGCTGCGTGGCATGTTTGCGCTCTCGCCGATGCCAAACAGGGTTGTCGTTAAGGCCCTGTTCAGTGATCGCGTTGTAGTACTTCCTGAACATCCCCGCGACGCCACGAGCACGGGCCTCAGCCTCGTCTTGCTCGCTCGAGGCAGCAAGCACGCGAATGTTCACGTGGAACGCCTGCTGGCCACGTTGCTGTTCGATCGTTTTCGCGGCCTGTTTGTCCTTCTCGCTCGGCGGTCGCGTGCGGGGATTGAGCCAGCCGACGGATGTCCCCTGGCGAAGCGCGTGCGCGAGTTCATCGACGCTATTGTGCTTGAACCGGTCGCCGTCAGTCCACGACTGTTTCGCAGGTCGGAAGACAACCTGTGTAACGACTGTACTCTCGTCAAGCGACAGCATCTCGCTCGTAATCTCGCCGTAGGGATCAGTCTCGAAACCCTCGCTATTATGATGGCGAATCGGATAGTAAGGGATCTTCTCCATCTCGAGCCACGCGCCGGCAACATACTCGTCAGCGTCGATGACGGGGAACGCGTAGCCCTCCTCGACCGGGAAGACCTCACTGTTGGCGTAGTTGTTCCCAACACGCCGTCTGAATTTGTCCGCAGCTGCCTCGGTGGCAGCGTGCATGTGGAACTTGATTTTCCCTTCGTCGAACCAGACCTCGAACGAGTGATGGTCACTCGTATTCTTCCCACGGAAATTCGTCGTCACATCGTGGACTGACTGGAGAACACCCGCCCCATCCGCGATACCGTTGTTCTCTTTGTAGGGGCGGATCCGAAGCAGCGTGCCTGGCGTGTCCGCTTGCCGTTGGACAAACGAGTCGTGCTCTCCAAAGTCGAGTTGCGTCGCCTCGTACTGTGGCGACGAACCCAGGATTGTCTTGATTTGGTTGAACCTAGTCATAATCTTGCGTGTCAGGCTCGGTTTCAGTCGTATCCTGTGCAGTAGCTGATTCCCCACCATCAGGTCGGACAGACGATTTCTCACTGTCTGTCTCGAGGGAATGCTCGACGACCGCATCGAGAACCTCTTCTTTCGTGAGATCTGCCTCGAGAAGCCGAGTGGCCGCGTCTGCGCTGAGATCGAGACGGGTTGCAAGCGCGTTGCGCTGGGCTTCGTTCTCGACGAACTCTTCGAAAGCGAGCAACTCTGCTGGCTCGTCACGAATCGCCTGCTCAATGAAGGCCTGGTCCTCGGGCTCGTAGTCGATGACTCGTTTCTCGAAGTCGTCAGCAACGATATGCAGCGGGTACGTTCCGTGTTCTTCGACGCGAACGAGTGCCTGACTGTAGCCAAGGTCTTCGTTCCCGGCGTCGGCACCCCTGACGTACCGGCGCTGCTCTTCGGTTAGCCCGATCTTGTCCGCTGTCCGATCATCCAGTTCGGGGAGTTTGTGGAGGACTTTGATCGGGCACATGCCGATGATCTTCTCCGCCTGCTCAGTTTCGTAGAACTCCTGGGCCGTCTGAGAGAGTAACACCATCCGAAGCCCCGCATGGCGTTGGTGCCGGAATGCTGTCTCGAGGAAATCGAGGTTGGCCTGGTCCTCGAAGAGGTAGTGGGCTTCGTCGATTGCGAGTTCGACGTTTCGCTGAGTGTTTTTCGCCTGCTGGTAGATCGTCGACAGCAACAGTTGCATCAGGAACGTCTGGCGATCGATTCCCGAGGCACTGCCCTCGATCTGACCGAGGTCGATATAGACGACCTTGTTGTCGCCCTCGAGGATATCGATCTCGGAGTGATGTGAGAGGTTTTCGTAGGAGCCCCCCTCACGGAATGGCTGGAACGCAATCGCGAGGTCATNGTGATGTGAGAGGTTTTCGTAGGAGCCCCCCTCACGGAATGGCTGGAACGCAATCGCGAGGTCATCTGCATACTGTACGGCACGCTCGCGAGCGGAGTCAGATTTCGCGATATTATGCTCATCCGGGTTCTCGGCGATATCACAGAGGATCCGATGGACGTCCTGCATTGTCGGTGAATTCGCCGACGTGTGAGTCGAGACGTCGTCTTCAACGATCCCTGCTTGCCGATACGCCTCGTCAATGACGTACGAGAGGACGCCCGTCTCGGTTCCGAGTTCGATATCACGAGCGTTGAGGAAGTTCTCGAGGACGGCGTAGACCTCGTCTTTCTTCGCCGAAAGGGGAGAGATCCCGTCACCGGAATCAAGAACGTGCTGGGGCGTCTCGCGGATCTCGAGTGGATTGAGCTTCGTATCGCCACCGACAGTGATCGTCTTTGCGTTCAGTGCATCCGCGATCCCACGGAAGCCACCAACTGGATCAACGAGAACGAGCATCGTGTCGTTGCGGCGTTTCATCATCCGAAGGTGGCGCATGATGTCACCGAACGTCTTCCCAGCGCCCGGCATCCCGACGACGAGTTCACTGTGGCCCGTCTCGAGCGCCCATGGATTGATCCGAATCGGAGAGCCGTTGTGGCCGTGATAGCCGTACTCGATACCCTCATCCATCATCAGGTAGTTCGACGAGAACGGGAACATCGCGCCGACGGCTTGGTTGGTCAGCGTCGACATACGGTCACGGCCAAGTTCGTTCGCGCCAAGCGGTGACACTGTTGCGAGTCCGCGTTCCTGCCAGCGACTCGCGACCTTGAGCGTACAGTTCGCCGGCGCATCCTTGATGATCGACCGCAGGCGCGTCGTGTGATTATCGAGTTCCTGTTGGCTATCAGCGGCGAGGCGAATGAACACACCACCACGATAGAACGACGCTTTGTTCGCACGGACGAGCGACCGCATGTACTTCGCCTGATCGATGTCTTCCTGGAGATCCTCAGATTTGAGGCTATTCGAGTCGTGCTGGTTGATCTTTAAATCTGAGATCCAGTCAGCCATCATATCCTGAGCCGACTGGCTGTCGAACGGATCGAGGTGGATGCTGATGTCAGTCTGCAACTCCGTATCGAGCAACAGTCGCTCGAGAAGGCCATCCGGAGGTTCCTCAGGAAACTGTTCAATCCAGAACGTGCGAACGTACGTCTCGTCGTTGATCACGGCGTAAGTCGTCTCCCAGTCGACCGTCGACGGCGCAATTACCGACTGGTGCATCGTCGACGTATCTGGTAACCGAGCGTCAGTTCCGGTTGACGAGTCGTCGACAGCATCCTCGTCGATAGTGTCTTCACCACGATCGCTCGAGGTCGTGTCTGACGGACTACCACTGTCGTGCTCGGCCATCGCATCGAGGACGTCATCGGGATCAGGCGTTGCTGGGACACCGTCGCTTATCCCGTGGGAGACGACTGGGAACGTCCCGAGTGCGTTCGTGATATCGGCGTACTCTTCGGGACGGCACGTCCAGTACTCCTTCGTGATCCGAGCGAGGTCGTAGGCATCAACAGGGCTGACCGAACACCGATAGAGCGACGACCCACCACGGCGGAGTTGTGTGAGTCGTGACTCGAGGTGTTCTTCTTTGAATTGCTCTCGCTCGGCGTCGGTCAGATCGTCGGTTTGGAACCGACCGAAGAGCCGTCCAACAGCAGGAAGGTCAGCAAGATAGGCAAGGACACTGTCGTCCGTTTTATCGAAGTGCTCGATATCATCGTCGTTCACCGCAGTGATGAGGTAGTACTCGCGAATCGTGGTCGTCTCCGAGTCGATTTCGCCGTTGTCAGTCGTATTCGCTCCAACGTACTCCTCAAGAAGCCGTTTCAACACGGGACGTGAGCGGACGTCGGCGTCAGCGAGTCGATCCTGGTGGGCACGGACGATCTCGTCGTTATCGACCTCACGACTGGTGACGTAGATCTTCACTGGAAAGTCGACAGTCGAGTTGGCGAACTCCGAGAGCGACTGGACAGCCTTTGCCCACGCATCGTCGTCCTCGAGGGCCATGTTCGCGGGCTCGACCTTCATCGCCCCAACGAGTGCGCCATCCGTTCGTTCGATGGCATGCGGGTACACTCGCTGTAGGCGAGTCAGATACCGCACCTCGCTATTGTCCTCGCCACCGTGCGTGTATTCCTTGTTCTTGATCGCCCAGCTAAGACGGGCAGCGAGCCACTCAGTCAGCCACAGATATCGGGGCTTGACCTTATGGAGCAAGAACAGCAGCGTCGTAAGCATAAGCCCGAATCCCAGCACCGGGATCGTCAGTGCTGCCGGGACGAACGTCGCTGCAACGACCGTGACGAATGCCACTGCGAGAAACAGCATGAGCTCGCCAATCGTGTAGCCCCGGAAGAAGGCCGTTGTGCCACCCAGCGACTGATGGATCTTTCGCGCGGTATAGTCGTGATCAGGGGTGTTCGTACTCATCGGACTCACCACCGCGAGACCTTCTCTTTCGTGTTTTTGAGCCCACGCTTCGCTCGAGTCGATGCTTTCTGTGTGGCGTTGCGAGCGTCATCAGCGGCCTTATCGCGCATCTGTCCTGTCTTCGACTTCCGCAAGTTGTTGTAGCGGCCGGCGTGATCCTTCGTCGAGCGGGCCGAAGAGCCGAGCTTGTATGCTCTCGAATCGCCGGTCCCGAGTGTCGTCTGGCCGCTTTTCGTGACGGATCCAATCTGGTTCTCTGCGTATCCACGGTGGACGTTTCGGGCACCACGGACCGCTTTTCCAGAAGTGCGCTTTGCCTTTGCAGCCCCATATTTCGCCGCTGCAGGATTTGTCGCAGTGGCTCCTTTCTGGGCGATCGTCCGCATTGCAGGGCTACTCCAGTAGACCGTCATAACCATCGCGATAATCGCTGCAGGAATCAGTGCAAGTCCGACAAACACGGAGTAAATCCCTTCAAACGTAGTGTTCAGGTCAATTGCCCAGCCGATTCGAAATAAGACCGCTGCTGGAAGCCCCGCAAGCACCAGCCCTGGGTAGATCCCAGCGACACGACGTGCCATGTTGGATGCTGGAGTGAATGGCCAAATCTCGAGCGCCCAGAGAACACCCAACAATGGCATAACTGGTGTCAGGACAAGGATCCCAATTTCTCGGAAAGCAACAATAAATCCAGCTACGACGAGTGCCACATTGGACAATACGACCATCGCAAGAATGGCGAAGATTCCCCCCAGTGCTCCTTTGATCAGCCCCTCGAAATTTGCAGTCATATTGTCAATTGGAGCAATTGTCATTCCGACTGCGTCGATAAATTGCAACGGAATAGAGACTAGAGGGAACCAGACGAATGTCGCCATAAATACAAGCCCTAGCCGCCGCAGGAGTCGTTTCCGCCGATACTCGCTAATCGAGCCTGCCCGAAGCCCGATAAATGCGAAGGCAACGATTAGAATCATAATAGTCAGAGGCATCACATACTTCAGATAGACATCTTGGTATATACTAGCCCAAGGCTCATTATCTGGCGTTCCGATAACCATATATCCCGAATCAGATGTCGGTGCTGGAACACCAACGATCGGAGATAGGATACCCTCATAAATGGTGTTCATGAGTCCAAGGAGCATCTCTGTCATATCCTCGACGACATCCTCGATTGCTCCCTTGACCTCTTGTCTTAACCATGCCATCAGAGATCACCATTCTCCGACAAGGAGTCGTCTGAACCGTTATCGGTAATGGTGAGATCGCACGACTGCTCTGTACCTCCATATCTAATCTGTTGTGAATACGAGGGATTATCGCCAACTTGGACGATAGCCGTCACGGTTAGAGATTCAGTCCCAAGTTCTCCACAATCAACGGAGCTATGTGGACTCTCGGTTCGATAAATTCTCCCACCGGAATATACAGTGGTAGTCTCACCGGGCGGCAAGCGCGTTTCGTGGTAGTATGATTTTGTCTCAGTCGAAAGGAGATGATTGATTGGCGCTCCTGTCCATTGGGTTTCAGTGAGCAGCGACGGGATATTCCCCTTATTCTCAATCAAGACGGCTGCATTTTTGTCCCAGACAGGCGAATTCTTGTCCCACTCCATATCGGGGTTCTCCGCTGCCCACAGCACATCCGTAATCGCACACTCCGCCTCGAGCGTGAGTGTCGTCGTATCGACCTGCTCGTCTCCATCGAGAGCAACCAATTCGTAGTCCCCAGTGGGCACACTGTCCTCGTAGCGACCGAGAATTTCGAACGATGTCGTGGTCTCACCGGTCGCGAGACGCTGTTGATCGAACAACTCCCCGTTCGGATCGACAAGGTTGATGAACTCCACTGACGCATCATCGACAACCTCGATCTCGAGAGTTGCGTCACCCATCTCGACAGAAGTGAAGACGTCACTCCCTTCTGCACTAATTCCGTTGCCATCCGTACTGTTACTGCTGTTTGATGGATCTGTGGACGTCCCCGACGTACAGCCGGCAAAGGCAGCTGTACTCACACCAAGGCTAGCAAGGACTGCTCGGCGAGCGATACCACCGTCGTCGAGATTGGTATTTTCTGTCATTGATGATCTCGTAGTCCAAGGACCGCACCGTCAGTCAGGTAGTCAAAACCGTAGACAGCCAGCGCAACCGGGAGGAACCAGAGCAGCGTTACGAGGAACAGCTGGACAAGCTTCTGGAACTTGGGGTAGTTCGGGGGAACCGTCACCCGATCCTCGGCTGCTGAGTACAACTGATTGGCACGCCACCAGTCTGCGGGAACGTACTGCCCATCGATGAACGACGACGGCCGCTTCTCGAGTTCAAGCACAGCCATTCCGCTCGCGTTCAGCGCAGCCGATTGATTGCCGATGTCGACTCGCCCAGTCGTGACCGGGTCACCGGTCGTTGTCTCCGTGACGGTTGCCTGAACAAGCGTTCCCGACGAGTCTGCCTCGAGAACCGTCAACTCGAGAGTGGTGTCACGAACGGTTCCGTTGTCGGTGACCGAAATCGTCTCTGACTGG
>NZ_AOIT01000062.1 GCF_000337475.1 Natrinema limicola JCM 13563
CTCTGTCTCCCACGAGCCTTCACAGGATCCGATCGTGCTATTGTAATCAGTGCACGTCCGGGTTTCATGCCGAAGGCGAGCGGTGACTGTCGCTTCAACGGTCAGATTCTGCGCTCCCGACAGTCCCCGATACTCGAGCGTGGAGCGATGACCACGATCGGCATCGAGTACCCAGCTATCTGTCTGCAGGACAACCGTGTCAACGGCAGTGTCAGCAATCGACCAGTGGTGGCGAACCGAGCCGCTTGTGTCATCGTCTGGGACACGGACCCGGTAATCGGCTATCACAAGGACCTCGCCGTCTGGCGTGATGTACCGCGTCGAGGTGTTCCCCGAGTGCAGCACCGTCGACGGCTGGACTGCAACGATGCTCGTGTACGCATCCCGAATGTAGAGCCCATCCTCGAGGTGTGCCCGTTCTGGATGGACAGAGGTTTTCTCGCTACCAGGGTCAAAGTCCTGGAGATCACCGTTGTTCCACCTCTCGACGTCTTCGATTGGCTTCTCGAACGGGACGTCTGTCGACCCTGCAAGCCGGGTCGAAAACTCCGGCGCAGACGAAATGGTGTCCTCGAATTCCTCGCTCGAGCGGTTTTGCTGATCGAGGTCGTCCGACCATAACAGTGGGAACCGTGTCTCGTTCACGCCGTAATCTGGCCCATCCGCAGGAATCCCTGGACTCGAATTCGGCTCGGCAACAGCGACACCGACAGCCAGGAAGACAGCGCCTCCGCTTGCGACGAGAAGCATGAGGGCGGCGTTGATCGCACGTGGTGTGGTCATTGAGCTTCAGGCAACCGCAAGTTCTGGTGGTTCAGAATGGTTTGACACAGTCTGAGAAGCCGAATCCCATCTGACTTCCAACCTTGTCAATCAGTTCGGGTGAGATCAGCGCGAGGACGATGATCCCGAACCCGACACCCGACATCACGAGTCTCTCTTTGGCCTGATTCTTCTTTTCTGGATTCCCACCAGCGCGCATGTACGAGAGGCCAGCTCGACCGACGTAGAATCCCGTTGCAGGAAGACCGAGACCAGCAACAGCGCCGAAGACGATGCCAATACCAGTCTCGACACCGGTTCCACAGTAGACATCACCCACACTCGACTGGGCAGCTACCGATCCAGAAGCGAGGGCGATGAAGGCCAGCCAGACTGCGAGTGAGGTTGCTTCTGGCACAACTCGTCTACACGCTTGTCGGAACTTAGTCGGTAAATCAGGGCATTCAGTCGACGTATCTGGCGACTTACGCGGTGAATTGGTATTCATTGATGTAACGGTCTGTATGGAATGTTTCGAACAGCGCCTCGAGGGCTACGAGAGCGAGTCTCGTCGAAGGGCGTCTGCTCGACCAGTCCGTCTTGGGACCTGGTAGGGGGATGTGGCTCGGATTGCGGGAGGACTGATACTGCGTCGGTCAATTGGCCCAAGCCACTCATAGTGTCTGCATTTTGCATGGTTCATTCACCATGGGAGTTGAACACACAGAACACTTATTGAATATACTATATAAAAATTTCCGGTAAAACTTACTAATGGTAGTAATTTCAGTCCTCAAAACTCGCTACCACTCTCAAGACATCTCCTTCCCTCGGTGAGGGCATCGCTATCGAGCGCTATATCGAGTGCCGCATCGAAGATCTCTCCCGACAGCGACCCATTCGCACACGCAATCGATCGGCTGTATCTCAAACACGTCTAGAGTAGCAGGGTCTTTGGTTTCTTGATTGGCAAAAACGAGCACAATCTCTCGGCGAACACGAAGTCCAGTGCGCCACACGATCCAGAAAGTCGAAACCGAACCACAGACAGCGGTGATCGTCACGCTGCCCGCCGAGTTCAAGTGCGCCGATGCATGAGCTTCACTGCGTGTTAGCGTGTGAAATATGCCAGCTTTCTCGCGTACCGTTACTCTGAATGTAACTTTTGTCTATCTGTCTCGAGAGCATACTCCTCTGCAAGATCAACAACATCGTAGACATGAATCCCGGACTTGAACCACAGCACCTGATCGCTCACCTTCTCGACATCGGTCGCCGAACAGTCGAGTCGATCAGAAACCGCGATCAGGAGATGGTCAAGTTCGGCGGCCTCGATCTTCGCGAGTTTCTCCTCGAGGTACTCGGGCGTCCAGAAGCCCACGATCTCGAGGATCGCCCGTCGGCCGTCTGGATGCTCAACTGCGAAGTCGGGGATCATCACCTCGGCACCCAAATCCAGCACGTCGTCCTCGCGACGTAACTCCCAGTCGGTGGTCGCCCGTTCCCACTTCTGGGCCAGTGTTCGCTCAAGATCGCTGTCGAACTCGTCCTGGGCGCTGTAGTGAGAGGACAATCCATCGGTCTGGTCGAGTTCAAACGTCAGTGATCCACTGTTTGTCGATCCTCCGTCCCCATCGAGGACTTCTGCCGTCATCTCCCAGCGGTCACACAACGGCAGTGCTGGCAGGAAGTTCGCCATCCGAATACCGTACTTCCGGGATTTCGAGAACAACGACGCAGGCCCATCCAGAATTGCTTCGTAGCCTGCAGCGACATCCGTCGAGTCGACCCACTCGCCGGTTTCGTCAATTGGATAGATCCGGTGCATCAACCCAAACAACTTGACGTAGCTGAACACCGTGTTGAAGTGGTCCCACACACGGATCCGCATCTGCGTTGCGTCGTACAGGACCGCCTGAGCCAGCGCGAGATTGTACCGCGTGAGAAGCCAGTCAACACTGATCGTGTCCTCAGCGTAAGTCTCCTCGCTATCTCCCGTCAAGCGGGTCGTCGACGAACGACCCTCGTCGGTGTATTCGTCAACGTACAGATCGCCGAATCGCACCAGCAGCATGTTGTCCTCGAGATCGGCGTACATCCCTCGGTAACACTCTTCGAGACTGAGTCCAAGCTGGTCAGCGACGGCACTGTAGACCTCGAGGCGTTGCGTATCGTCCCCGAGAGTGGGCTGACGGACGATCGGATACGACTCGTTAGCCTTCGCGAACAACGCCTGACGGATCTTCTGGGGATCGGCTGTAGCCACCGTCTCGAACTCGCACTCATCCGTGAGAAGCTTCGCCAGTCCCTGGACGATCTTGTAGTCGGTATCGGCGATCGTCAGCTGGTCGATCGTCTCCTCGAGGTCACCTTTGGGTTCACCTATGTGGTCTTCGAAGATGTCGATGAGTTGCTGAGCCGTCTCTCGGTATCGAGACTCGGCAGGGCCGATAAACAGTGGCTCAACAGATCCGTTTCGTGTGCGCGAGCGAGCGAGATCAGCTGTCAGCATCGGTTCCTACCCCTTGGCGACGGTGTTGAGAGACATACGTTTCCTTGGTATTGGCCGCGATGATCTCGTAGAGGCGTGCTGGCTGGCGATCGTCAGTCGGGCGAAGGATCCGCCCAAGCCGCTGGGCGTACTGACGTTTCGAGGCACTTCCCGAGAGGATGATCCCGACGTTCGCCGCCGGTACGTCGATACCCTCGTCGAGGACCTGTGAGGTCACGAGCATCGAGTACTCCCCGGTCCGGAATCGGTCGAGAAGGTCTGTGCGTTCCTCAGTAGCCGTTTGGTGAGTAATACACGGGATGATGAACTCCTGGGAAATCTCGTAGGCGAAGTCATTATTCGCTGTGAAGATGATCGTCCGGTCGTCGTAGTGGCGTTTCAGAAGGTTGTCCAGGGTGTCGATCTTTTTCTCGGCAGTTCGAGCGATCTCTTCGGCCCGCTGTTTGGCGATTAGGGCTCGTCGCCCCTGTGGATCGTAGGAACTGCGCTTGAGGAACTCCTGGTAGCCCCCTTCCTTCCAAATGTCGAAGTCGTGGGAGTCGACGTAGTCGCGATACAGCTGGTATTCCTCTTCGTACTGATTGCGCTCGTCGGTGGTGAGCTCAACCTCGAGGTGAATCGTCTCGTAATCGCTGAGGTACTCGCCGGTGAGTTCGTCGACATCTTCCTTGTAGACGACGGGACCAAGTAACTCCTCGAGGACCTCGTGTTGGTCGTCAGCTCGTTCGTAGGTGGCAGTCAATCCGAGCCGATAGGGCGCGATCGTCATCTCGGGAATCTGCTGGTAGGTCGGGGCAGGCAAGTGATGGACCTCGTCGACAACCAGCAGACCGAACCGGTCGCCGTACTCGTTGATGTACCGATAGGCGGAATCGTAGGTCGTCACCGTCACGTCCGTGATCGTGTGGCTGCCCCCGCCGAGGACACCGACATCGTCAGGAAGCTGGTCTCCGAACGCGTTAGTGAGCGTCGCATGCCACTGGTTGAGCAGATCGATCGTGGGAACGACCACGAGCGTACTGACGCCGGCGTCGGCAATCGACTGGATCGCGAGGAACGTTTTCCCACTGCCGGTCGGGAGGACGACACTCCCCCGACGGTCGTGATCGATCCAGGCCTCGAGGGCGGCTTGCTGGTAGCCTCGAGGTTCGATCGCGACGGCAGGTGAGAGGGCAAGGTCACTGTAGGCTCTAGCATCGTCTTCAAGAGGTTCGCTAGCCATCGTGGCCTGCGCGAGGGTCTGCTGGTCGCGACTGGAGGGAGCTGCCCACTGATGGAGGTCGTGATAGCGATAGGCCTGCGCTCGATACTCGTCGACGCGATCGTCCCACTCGGCGTAGGGAACACTGTCGGGTGCGTCCTCGAGTAGCAGCGTTCCATCATCGAACGTCAGGCGCATGCAACTACAAACGTCTACGACCGACGCCGTACTTGGGTTTGCTGGCTATCGCTCGCCGATATTCGACCGCCGGGCGTGCTATGAAGGCATTCACCAAGATGACTCGAGAAGCGTTCTGAGAGTGGGTAGTTATTCAACTACACTGAAACAAACGAGCGGGTTCGAGACGGCTTTGCGACGCGAGACCCTCATTACCGAGACGCGGTACCCCTGTGAGTAAGGCTTGCTGAGGCAGCACAACTCTTTCTCATCACTCGTCATCGGTTGAGCCAGTAGTGCCAGTCGGCGACTGCCTGTTCAGTATCATCGCTGGCTTCGAGAGGCTCGAGTTGTTTCAGTGGTACTCCGAGTTCTCTGTCGTTCCACTCGATGGTTACGAACTGCTGACGGAGCGACGGCTCTACCGAGGGCATTCCGAGCACGCGCACTGTTTCGCCTTCCTTTAGCGGAGATACCTCGCGCTCCTCGATACACTGCGCTTCAAAGGGAAAGTCCATGGTCTCCTCCAGGTAGGTTATCCAGCCCACTGCCTGCTCGTCTTGAGTGTAGGCATCGACGATTATCTCCATCCCGATGCGCTCCTCACGCTCTTCGTCATTGTCTACCATAGTTAGCAGTAGGTCGGCTCGAAAGTAAGGCGTTCTGGAGGTCTCTTCAGTTCTCACCGACTCGAGGCAACGCATTTGTGTTTTGATTGGGGGGGAGTGAATTATATATGGAGATCACAATAAATTCTAGTGTTATGTCTAAATTAGGAGATAGATCAGAACTTCGGCCTCACGAGAAGAGATATAGTGTAGTGAAAGTCGACACGTGGAAAGCACCCGACGATGATGACTTTGCCTACAAAGTTGGTGAGATTGATTCACTCGATGAGGGACCACTCACGACAGCTGGACATGGAGAATCGATACTTATCCTTAATGAGGCTGGCAACTCAGTTTCAGCTACTAACGGACCTGACCATCCGTCAGCCACGACAATTCGCGATGAATGTGAATGATTCTATCCCAAAACGTCGGGGCATTACCACGAGGTGACGGAATTACATGTATCTCGGCTTGCGGAATTGATAAGATTGAAAATTACCTCGGTTGATTCCTCAATAAGATTTGATGATTTATATTATTGGTCTAAAAATAATATAGATTGGATTTATAACGAGAAGAAACGAAGATTCTCGTCATCGCACCGCGTCACTGAGTCACAGTTCGAGCGTAATGTAGCCGCCTTTAACGAGTTCCTGTACCATCGCTGCCGAACCTCGAGCAAGCGTCTCCGGATCGGTATCGAGATCGGCCCAGTGGTCGATGTCGAGCGACTCGAGTTTCCGATAGATGTCGTCCGGCTCGTCGAACGATTCGGCACCGGCTAACTCGACGCGATACCCGCCGTCCCCGTCGTCTTCGACGCAGACGAGCTGGAGCAGGTACGACGCGTCGGCGTCGGCCGCAAACTCGAGGGCTCGTCGCAATTCGTTAACGGTAAATCGAACGCGATGGGGGCCATCACCGGTGACGGCTTTCACTTCGACAGGCGTCGGAACGAGAGCAGACGGTGTTGTCTCGTCGTCGGATTCGGACCGAAGTGACGCCGCGAGTCGCCCCGTCACATCGAGAACGTCGTAACCCGGTCCCCGTTCGTCCGCGGCGACGAGTGCCTGTCGCGTCGCGCTATCAGTGTGGCTCGTCTCATCGGCTTCGATCTCCTCGAGCATCGTCGTCGCCAGCTCTCGTGGCGTTCCCGCTGACTGAAGGCGCTGACAGCGCCCCTTCGTATGCCACTCGAGGTCTCCCGCTGGATCGCAGATGCGCTCGAGGATCGTCTCGAGAACCTCGGGAATTGCGTTCTGTTCACTCGGTGCGTCCTCATCGTACTCGGATAGCATGTCTCGATACTGCTGACAAACGTGGGCGAATACGACTTCTTCGGCGAACGCCGGTCGGTCGCTGATCTCGATACTGCCGCCCTGCCCGGAACCGCCATTGCGAGTGTGGAACACGACCGTCTCGGCGGATTGATTATCGAGCGATCGAGTCGTCAGTTCGGTGTCGGTCACGAGGTTCCAGGCGTCGGCCCGGAGTTCCATCATCGACGTCTCGTCACCCCGGAATTGCTGCTGCGGTAGCCGATCGGTACCATCGACGTAGCGACGTAGCGCTTTCCGCACCGCCGGCGATTCAGGAGCGACGATGGAGAGAACAGCTTCGACGAGCTCCGACACGGTCTCGGAACTGACCTCGAACCAGCAGCCCTCATTAGATTCAGTGAGTTCGTCGACGATCGCATCGATCGACCGATACCGAGGCGGTGCGGTCCACGCGAAGTCGACGGCGGTCGTCTGCAGTGCGTCCTGCCAGCCGGTGACGTCACCCAATCGCTCCTCCCGCTCAGTGGGCGTCGTATCGCGCCAGACGGTAACAAGTTCGTCGAGTCGGTGACGGGGCTGTGCCCGGATCCCCCAGTGGATCTCGTACTCGGAGTGGTGATCCCATGCCCACTCGAGAAACGCCTCGAGCCCGTCTGTCCCGTCATTCTCGAATGCCAGTTCGGCGCAGTTCTGACACGGACAGCGCCCTGCAGTCGATCCATCGTCGACGACGGCCCGAGCAAGTTCAGCGTAGGGCCGTGGGAGTTCTTTGACCGCCTCAAGGAGCGACTGGAACTCCTCGGGGACATCCGGATCGCCGTCTTCATGGATAAACGCCGTCCCGAGTCGGGTTGCGAGCCGATACGGGTCGGCGTCAAGTTCGTCGAGACGATCTCGGGATGACATCTCGAACTCCACGTCGACTCCCAGCGTACTGACGAGATCACGAACAGCGTCGAGTTCCGCTTGCAACCGTTCGCTCGTCCGCTCGTCGAGTTGCCGACGCATCTCCCGAAGCGGAACGTCCGATTCGAGCAGTGCCTCTTCGCCCCGTAGGGCGAGTCGTAGATCTGTCGAACGGGACCGCTCGAACAGGAGCCTGAGCCCGTCGGTAAGCTGTTCCAGGACATCGTCCACGTCGGCTCCGGGGTCGACCAGGCCGGCGTTGTACGCTAGTCCGTAGCCGTCCGCCGACGGGAGTTCGTAGATCGTCGATCCGCTGGCGAACCTGTCGTCGGACGCCGTCAGCCCGGCGTCATCCAGATACCGGTCGTACCGTCGCTCCGGAACGGCGCGGAGGGCTTCGATCGCCGTCGTCAACGCGGCGTCGGTTTCCTCGTCGATCTCGTTCGTCGGCCGCTCCGCCGTCAGGACGGCCAGCAGGAGCGGTCGGAGGTCGTGCAACCGGTTTCGCATCTCGTTAGTCAAATCCGCCAGTGGAGCGCTCCGCTGCCCCTGGTCACTTTTTCCCTCGCCGTCCTCGAGCAACGTCATAACCGGACGCGTTGCGGCCGACCGTCGAATGTCGCATGCGAGCGCCTCGGCGAGGGGTTTTGAGCCGCCCTGAATCGCTGTCTCGAGGACCCATGGCCCCTCCCGAGATCCCGTTCGGTCTTCCCACGGGAGAGCCTGCGTGTCGCTGTACCAGTAGACGTCCCGCTCTCGGATCGCCTCGATCGGCGCTGCCAGCCACGTTTCCACGCCTGCTTTGACCGGGAGGTGCGTAAGAAACGGGAGTTCCGACAACTCGCGATCGGAATCGGCGGCGAGATAGCCGTTAATAGCGTCGACGAGCGCCGAGTAGACTGTCTTCCAGCCGCTTCCCTGCTTCGATAGCTGTGGCTCATCGAGCGGAACGGGACCCAATTCGGCCGCGAGATCGGCGCTGGCCAGTTCCTCCTGCATCTTCTGAAGGCGATACGCCGCGGCGCTCGGGGAGAGGGACTCGAGCGACGTCACGCCTAGAAAGTCCCAGACATCCTCGTCGACGTCGGTCTCGGTGATGTCGACTGTGGGGAGCCAGTTGTTCGTCCGTCGGCCCGCACCGCTGCTCGTGACCGCCCAGGCGAGCGGTCCGGGTGTTTCCCACTCCTGCGGCGTCGTCACGACGTCGCTGTCGGTCCAGATACTCGAGTGGCGGAGCTGCCAGTTAAGCAACGTCGGGAGCCGGTCGGTCCAGCCGTGGCGCCCGCCGTGGTCCTCGCGACAGGACCAGCCGGTCGTGAGGACGGTCTCCACGAGTTTTCCTCCGTAGGTCTCCAGTACTGCCGACACGTACTCGCTCCCGAGATCCGTAAACCAGCCCCGTCGACCGCTCTCGTCGGCACCCTGTCGCCAGACCCACGACTCCAGCGAGATCGTCAGCTCGTCGAACGCTTTCCCGATGGTTTCGTCGCAGACGGCTTCCTGAGTGTACCGACCGCGGATATCCTTAACGTCGCAGTTGCTGCTGTGGCCCGCTGTCGCGTTCGGGCCGTGCTCCGGAGCGGTGACGAAATCGAGGTAGCCGCCGTGGTGCTTAACGCCGTCTCGAGCACCAACGGCCGTCTCCTCCTCCATTTCGGATACTGCCTCTTTCAGCGACGCCTGTCTGGCCGTCGTCTCGGTCCATGCCGACGGATTCCAGTGAGCGTCCCCACCATCGGGCGTTTCCGCCTGTACTAGGATCTCGAGCCCAGGGATCACGCCAACACCGAACGTCCCGAACAATCGGGCGAGGGCCGCCTCGGTGTCCATTCGGGTATCGACAGCGAGTCGATCGGTCGCTGCGTCCGGTGACACGAGCGATGGGACGGACTCAACAGGCTCGCTCGAGACGATCGGTTGAGCGTCGAGTTCCTCGCCGTCCTCCGGCTCGGCTCCGGCATCGCTGTCGAGGAGTTGCGCTGCACGATGCCGCTGGCGCTGCCAGTCCGCATCGAGTCGAACCGCCGAGACGTGCTCGTCCGCGTCAGTCCCCTCCAGGAGTTCGCTGCTCAGTCGGGCCCGGCGAGCCGCCAGCCGGTTGCGCAATCGTCGACTCCGGTCGGCGTATTTTGTGTGCTTCTCGACATCGTCGTCGTTCAGGTACGCGCCCTCCCCGAAGGCCAGTTTCCCACGCTCGTCGCCCTCGAGTGCCGACGCGAAGAACTCGACGCCCTCGACCGAAACCGTCGCGTCGGTAGCCCTACCCGTCCGGTCGCCTGCCTGTGACGTTGCGCCGAGCAACTCGCGAACATACTGCGGATAGGACTGAAGCTGGACGATCCCCCAGCGGTTCCCGGCCGCTGAGAGGACCGTTCGCGCGGGTTCCGATTCCGAAATCCCGGCGTCGATGACGAAGACATCGAACTCCGCCCCACGGAGTTCCGTTCCGCCCGGCGTCGGAAGCGTCGTCTCGGGCGCGTCATCGCCGCGCCAGAACACCGTTCGCGTATACGTCCGGTCCGCGCCGTCGCCCTCGCGCCGGTGGCTTTCGATGGGAACCAGCGATAGCATCTCGGCGTCGTCTTCCTGCTCTTCGACGTCTCTATCGGCCGTCTCACAGGGCAAGAGGTAGACGCCGTTCCCCGCCGGTTCGACGTAGTCGCCGAGGACATCGCCGACGTCTCGGTCGGTCGCCGTCGAGTGGGCCGAAACCAGCGCTGCGGTCCCGCCAAATAGCGCCCGTCCCGTCTCGGCTTCGACGTCGAGGCTCGGCAGCCCCGGGTCGCTCTCGAGGAGCGTTCGCAACCACGTCACCCAGTCGCGAAGTAGCGTTTCAGTCCAATCGCCGTCCGCCGTATCGGAATCGAGGAGTCGCTCATACCGAGATGACCACGCGACGGTGTTCAGCTCCGGATGAGATTCCCAGTCAAGAAACGCCCCTGCCGATCGCTTCGTCGGGAGTCGTTTGTCGACAGCGGGCGTCGGAATCGTTTCCTCGGCGTCGTACGTGTCGGTTCCGTCCTCGAAATAACGTCCCTCGATCGTCTCGGCAGCGACTTCGTGGAGAGCGACGATCCCCTTGACGACCGCTCGGTCCGCATGGAGCAGCGATTCCTCGAGCAGCATCGGCCCGCCCGTTCTGGCACTCGGAACACATGGCTGCTCGCGCAACCGATCGTAGACGGCCGCACAGAAGTACTCGAGTACGTCCGCATCCGCTGGCGAGTCCAGTACCGCCGCCAGATCCGAGGGCGCGTCATCATCCGCCGACAGCGGCGGCAGTACGTTCCACGGATACCCCATCGCCAGCGAGAGGTCGTGATCGTGTTCGGTCGATTCGGCCGCAGCGGCGACCGTCGCAACGTCTGCCAGAAGCGCCGCGGCCTCTCGAAGGACCAGCGCATTGTGGGCCGTCGAATGCGAGTAGAGTTCCTTTCGGTCTTTCGAGACCTCGAAGTTCCCGTGGACGCAGAAGGGGAACTGTTCCCCCGCGCTCGCGATCGGATAGTAGAGATACGGCGGATACGAGTGGGACATCGGTCCGACGGGGGATCCGCGAGCGTCACGCGGCACGAGAACTCGAGCGTACGCGTACTCCGATGCGGATCGGTCGGTCTCGCTCGTCTCGGCGGAGTCTGCGCCGACGATACCGGACTTACCCGTCTCGAGTTCGTCCTCGAATCGCGGATACGCCTCGAGCGGACGTTCGAACTGATCGTAGCGGTGTTCAATTGGATCGCACTCGTCCGCCGAGTTGACGGTGACCGCCACGTCCGCCGCCCGCAGGTCGCGGTCGATGTCGGCAGTCGACGGAACGGACCGCTCCTCGCGTTCGATCGTCCACGTCTCCTCGAGGGGAGAGTCCTGTTCGTCTATCACGGCCTCGGTCGCGTTGCGGAGCACGACTTGTTCGACGTTCTCGAAATGGACGAGCGACTCGGGGGTGACCTGCCCGCTTAAATCGTCATATGCGTTCGTCGCCGAGTAACTGAGCCGTTCCCAGAGATCGGCCGCAATCGACTCTGCGGCCGGTTTCTCGCCGGTCCGAGGAGCGTTCAGTGCGTCACGGAACTCGCGGAGTAGTTCGTCCTGAAACCGGACGATAACGGCAGTCGTGAAATCGATCGGGTTTCCGTCGGCGTCAGTGATGTCCGGGCCCGTCCCCTGAAGCAACTCCATTGCTCGTTCCTGTAACGGGTGCTGTGCGTCCGACGGCGTCTCGGGAACCCGCAGTGGTAACGGATAGTAGAAGAACGGGAGCGCCTCAACGTCTTCTGGACGGACGTCGTCAACCGGAATCGTAGGCGCTGCCTCGTCGAACCAGGTCTCGAGTCGCTCGACGTTCGACGAGAGCCGGGACGTGAAGGTGTCCAGTTGCTCCGATACCGCGTCGGCGGTGGTTCGAGCGGCGACTGCAGCCGTCGGATTGACTGGACCGCACTCAAACCGATCGATACCATCGACGTCTGGTTGCGTCCAGACCTCGTAAGCTTCGCCGACCATGCAGACCGAAGTCAGTCCGACGCCCTTCTCGCCGATCGCCCCCTCATCCTTGCGGGAGAACGTGATCTTCCGGAGATCCTCGCGAATATTGTCGTCGCGGATGTTGAACGGGGAACCGGTGTTCGCGACGAGCACGCCGCGCTCCCGGACTTCGACGTATAGCGACCCGCACTCGTCGTCAGACTGCTGAATCGCGTCGCGTCCGTTCTGCAGCAACTCGACGAGTTCGCGGTCCTGATGAGCACCCGCAGTTCCCGCCTCACCCCCGCCGATACCGGTCTGCTCGTCGAGCGCGTCTGAAAGCGTCCACTCCCCGCTCTTGTCGACGCCATCGATCTTCTTCAGTAAGCGATCGTACGGTTCCGCCAGCTTCCCTTCCCACTCCGCTGTGGCCGTTCCGTCAGCAACTGCTGAATCCTGTCGACTCACTAGTGAGTGTATCCACGAAGATCTTCAGTATAAACACAGCGGCCAGCGACAGTCGTCCGCTGGACACTGTACCTGGAGCGATTCGACGTCGTCCTGGGCGCGCTCAATCGTCGACCGCCTCAGTATCTAGTGGACCTTCCAGTAAATCCGTACCCAGTTAGGAACTAATAGATTTCAGCCGGTAGTATGAGTGTACGTCGAGATTTGTTTCCCGCCGATTCCCAGCGTTCGGGCGATCTCGTTCGAGGTTGTCTTCCCCGCGGCTATTGCGGTGAGTCGCAAAGTACCGATTCGGGTCTGTGAGTTCGGTCCGGAGGACGTATTCTGGTTCGTTGTGGGGAGATGATCGGTTATGGCTTTCCGACGACTGTTTCCCATTGTCCTATCACGAGAAGGGACTTACAAAAGATCTCTCACTCATTAAAAGCGCATCGACACGACTGAACGTGACATTGAAGACGACACCTACTACATCTGGACGAAGAAGCTTCTCGACTCCCATTTGGGAGACGTGAAGCTGGTCATGGCCGAGAAAGAAACGGAGGAAGACGAGGACAACCCAGTCAAATACCTCGCTACGAACAAGATCGACGCATCGACCGAACACGTGATTCGCTCCTACGGAATGCGGTGGCGCATCGAGACGTTTTTCGAGGACTCGAAGCAGGATCTCAGCTTTGGAGACTGCGCGATGCAGACCGACGAAGGTGCCAGTCGCCACTGGCGCCTTCTCATGGCCGCCTACAGTCTCGTTCGTCTTGATCCCGATCGAGCGCCTTGGGGACAGTTCGCTCGAAAGCGTCATCGCTTCGAGCGAACCTTAAACATTCTCTGAAGGAAGCCGTGTACAACCTTCTCTCGTGGGTTCGGGACAACGACGACCGAGGCATTGATGACCTCATGGAAGAGATCAACCACCTCTTCGTTCACTCAACAGCTGACGCTAACGTGCAAAGCTGAGTACCGAATATAGGTGTTCTCTGTGAACCGAGGCGTTCATGGATATGATTCGACTGAGACCCGTGCATTTAGGATAGCTGAGTAACCTGTTTGCGCTATGGCTGCTGGGCGAGATTCATTCCGGAAACCATTCCAGGACCTCTCTAATGAAGAGTGGATCCCGGTCATCTCTATCGGCCTTATTCTGGTCGTGTTTGTTATTTCTGGACTCCGATACTACTTCATTGATCAGGCGATGACACTGCTCTTCTACGCTGTTCTCGTCCAGATCTGGACCCAAGTGGGTGGTGACCTTCCACTGCTCCCGGATCGAAACTTAGCATATATCTCGTTCATCATCACGAGTATCGGTGCAGTGAGTATCGGTATCACAATGGAGTGGGTCGCTTCATGGATTACAGGCGACTTGATCGCTGCTCAGTCACTGGCGTTGGCTGTTGTGATCAGCCGTATCTACATCAATATGCGAGACAGCAATGCGAGTTCTCCGACAGATATTCTTCGGTACCGAGAACCAGTTGATCGGTATCTCATCCTTATCCCTTGTTCTGCTACATTCCTAATCCCGGTTATCTTCTATCACCTCGGGATCTACTATCCACTCGAGACCCGAACACGGTTCTTCGGGCTCATCGTATGGAGTCTGATGATCGGTATATTTCTCTACTGGTATGAGAACGAACAGTGAGACAGATTATTATCTGATATCTCCGATCATGTCCAGAACCTCCAGATCAATGGTTTCATCGCCATCAGTCGAGATCGCAGTATCGAGCTGTTCCTCGACTTCTGCTTCTACGTAGGTTCTGTCGTCGAGCGGGTTATTATTGCGCATTCGGGGATGAATTCCCCGTATACAGATCTCTGGATCGGAAGTTCCCTCCTTGGTCTTGGGCTCATCACGGCACTCGGGCTACTGGCCACTACTAACTGGAACAAGATCTCGACACTGCTTGACCAATGATAGCTATTCGTTAGCATGGGCCTCGAGTTCACCCTTTAGACTCGCGAACCGGAACAGGAAGACAGCAAGCGAAACAACCGCTAAGACTAGCCCTGTTCCCGGCGTCAACTCGTAGATAAGCAAGAAGATACCCCAGACCATTAGCATCAGACCGTACTCTAACGCCATCTCTTGAAGGGTCAAGACGATGCGATACGTAAGCGTCAGTTCGTGAGCGAATGCTGCGATCAGTAACATCCCGAAGGCGGCTACGAATATCTCGATCTGTAGGACGTGCTGACCGGGACTATCGGAGAGAATAATCGCTAATCCCGCGAAGACCAGACTGGCTACTGCAAGTGCCGTCCCCCGCTGGTCTTGTGAGATCTCGTCATAGAGACTATGATCTTCGACGATCCCGAACTGGTGGTTCCAGTTCAGATAGAGCTTGCCACCAATCTCGCTCACGAAGAGAATCAATAGGAACCATTGGACAAACAGACCTCCGAGCTGGGAGAGCATTCCTTACACTTTATGTCCACATTCACTGCACTTCTTTACCCCACCAGATTGGACCAGATTTTTCGAACCACACTCAAAACACTTCCATTGACGTAGCTCTGCTCGTTCCTTATCGCCACTCATAGTTAGAAGTCATACCCACACTCGGGACACTCAGAGTTCTCCTGTAAAATGTTCTCGCCGCAGTTAGGGCACTTCTTCTGGCGCTTCTTGATCCTTCGGCCCATGAATCTGATATATAAATAACTGATAATAAATGTGGTTATCAAGGCCTCCCCCATACAGACTATACTTCTCGTATACCTTCATTCTATACAGACTTATTTAATTAGAGATCTAATGATTCTGTATCGATGGCTGCTCCCTCACTCTTCGATGGGATCCGAAGAGCGATTGAAGAATTCGGGTTACCTCCTATTGCCCTCTTGGCGTTCGTAGGAATAATCAAAGTAGTCTATGGGGCACAAGAGGCCGGGATGATCTATGTAGGGCTAACTGGACTTATCCTCTTTGGGCTCTATACGAGAGCAAAATACTGGAACGCCAAGTATACCTTCGGCGTTGTCGTCGTAGGGTTCGGGCTCTGGTTCGGCGTCCCTGGAATCTTTCCTCTGTTAGTTCCTTCTCCATTTGCCGAGCTTGGCTCATTCCTGGCATTGATCTCTCTTATCGGGCTCGCACTGATGTTCACCGATAAACTATAGCAGCTCGTCAGAGAACAGCCGTTTCTTCTAGCCAGTCTTTGATCGCTTCCGCATCATTAGAAACCGCGTTCTCAGTGATCCATAGAACCTGCCACCCCGCTTCCTCGAGAGTCCGTTGTTTTTGGATATCAGACTCCGTCGGTGGTGAGTAGACCTCTTCAGGATGTTCTCCGATCGCGGCTAGAGCTTCTCCCTCACATCCGTCTGGCGTATGCCAATAGACTGCACCAGGTTCTAACACGACTTTGTTCTGTCTGTCAGCAAAGTCTAACTGTCGGCCAAGAATGCGAACGTCTTGTTCGAAATGATTCCATAGTCCCCACGTCTGGAGAAGTGACCGGAGATCCTGTTCTAATCCTGTATCTGTCGTCGAGATATCGGGGGCTTTCTTGTGGGTGACTTTCCACTTCCCTTTCCCGGTAAATGGACTACGACACCAGACGTAGCCCTCTGGAAGAGGATTCTTCTGTACGAATCTTCGGTACTCCTCTTCCGAATTGACGATCTTTCCTTTGATTCCCTCAAATACCGCTTTCAACTCCGGATCGCCAGAAGGATCGATCTTCACCATGGGTAGATGTTATATTAGCAAAAGAGTTAGATCTTCCCAAGCAGCTCGTCTCCGTGGATCAACTTCATGTACGATAGACACTCGAGGACGCGGCCTTGTGCGATACCTCGGGTCTGGAGGACCGGTAACGGGTCGTCTGTCTCATAGACCTTGATCGCGTAGTGAACCGTGTCCGCCGAGTACTTCTTGCAAATAGAGAGGTGGGTCTCGTCGGGATAGTCCTGGTACCGGGTCCGGTCCAGCGAGACTTCTGTTGAGATCTCATCGAGTTCCTTCTGTGGTACTGTGACGTGAGGGACTATCCGAAGAAGTCGGTGCCCTGCTCCGTTGTGATAGCTGTTTTGGCTGACTATTTGAGTAGTTCGTCAACAAACACTACGGGGCAATTCCAGAATCGAAGAGAGTAGGATAGCCCGAATTCGTTTCAGCCACGAACGTCGTCAATCGAATCGGAGACATCTTTCATCTTGACGTCGGCGTAGGCCTCGTGGGTAGTCTCGATTGAGTTGTGTCGTAACGCTTCCTGAGCCTTTTCGGACATCCCGCTGGTATAGAGGTCGCGTCCGAGTGCCCGCCGAGCGCCGTGCAGCGTCAGATAGTCGTACTCGCCGTCCGGATCAATCCCGGCTTCGTCGGTGAGCCGTTTCAGCAGTCGGCGAACGCCCTCTTTCGAGATCGACGGCGGCGGAACCTCGTGCTCGCAGTGTAGACGGTCAAGCACCTCGGTCTTCCCGGCGTCACCCCTACCCCCGAGCGCCCGAGAGACTCCCTTCTCGCCGAGTGCATCCTCGAGTGTGCGCTTTTTCGAGCCGTAGTGACCGGTCGGAAAGACGGGCCACACTTCGGTCGTCGGCTCTTGCACCCTGTACCATCGCTTGAGGACATCGTGAACGCTTGCGGGGAACGGGGCCTGTTCGTACTCACGGGACTTACCGTAGACTTCGATCAGCCGCTCGTCGAAATCGACGTCCTTCCACCGGAGGCCGTTGCGTTTATTGTCTTTTGGATCAGCGAACAACTCAGCACCACGCGCCCCTGTCCCGTCGAGCATCACGACGATCGCCCGGTCACGGAAGGCCGTCTCCACGTCAGTCCGGATGGTTCCCTTCAGGGCCATGTCCACACGCTTGGTGACGTACTCAAGCAACGTCTCGCGGTCTTCCTGAGACCAATACTGGCGCTTGCATTTCCCGTCGTCCTCTGGCAGCGGGTCCATCGCGGTGTTCGTATTCGCCGGGTTCGACTCGAGGTGTTGCTCTCGTACCGACCAAGAGAGAAAGGCCCGGACGTACGCGAAGTAGTTGTGAGCGGTTGAAGCCGCCAAGTCCTCGTCGATCACGACGCGGTCGTAGAGGTGCTCGCTGTAACTGCGGACATCATGGGGTGTGAGATCGTCGACGAACTCGAGGTCACGCTCGTCTCGACAGTGGTCGGCGAACTCACGCAGTGGTGAGCGCATGGTTGTCTTCGAGCCGTCGGCGTTGATTTTGTACCGAAGGTAGCTCTCGATAGCCTCGTGGACGGTTGTGTCCCCGCGTGTAGCCCGTCGATCCGTTGATCCAGACATTCGTATGTGGGGTACAGTGTCGACCCTCGTAAAGTCCCTTGGTTAAACTGCTCTTTAACCAAGTGTAATCTGAAACGGCTCTCGCTGGCGATTTCGGGAGTCTACGGTACTCGAGCGTGCAAACGCACTTCTATAAATCATATAGCGCTATATCTTCTCCGAGCGATGGTACACCACAACTTCGGGATCTCAAATTCTACAAACCACCATACAGCTGACACCCGTTACGATCGTCCTCAGAGAAGCTGTTTGAAAAAGAAACTATTCTTCGTCTTCCGAGGCAACAGCGCTCATAGCGTCCATTCCTTGCTGAATCGGATGCTTTTCGTAGAGTTCTTCGCTTCGCAGAAACCCATCTGAGAGGCTCCATTGAATCACTAGACGGCGTCGGGGTGGGCCGCTAAACCAAAGGAGTTGAAGCGGGAGAGTAACAGTTTGGATGAACATTACT
>NZ_AOIT01000063.1 GCF_000337475.1 Natrinema limicola JCM 13563
AATAGGTTAATATTCCTATGCCAGTGTGCACTCAAAGCCAACGCTTTGGGGCCGCCTGAGCCGGGCCTTCGCCCGGTCGAACAGTCGAAGTTCGTGGAAGCCGTAATGGCACGAAGCGACCGAATGGCTGGATAGCGCAAGTCAGGTCAACCGAGAGCCCGTGAAAAGGCGAGCACACTGTCCGTACCGAGATCCGACACAGGTACTCGTGGCGGCGA
>NZ_AOIT01000064.1 GCF_000337475.1 Natrinema limicola JCM 13563
GAGGCTGCTGACGACGACGAACTCAATTACTACGACTGGTGGTTCGTCACCCGCGACCAGTAACGGACTTGCGGACCTACTGAACGGCAGTCCGCTGGTGACACCCGTCTAGTGTCGTCACCGAATTTACCACCACTCTTTGTCGAGTTCGTTGCTGATCTCGAGCAGAAGCGCTCGATCACTTATCGTCGGTCACCTCGCTGACAACGTCGATGATCTTCTAGGCAGCCGAACGGATCCGCTCGAGTTCCTCGAGTTTCGAAATAGCTGTGCTGACCCACCTATCCCACTACTTCTGCTGTTAGCGATCGAACTGTCCGGTGGGCCGGTCGCGAGTGGTGTCACTCGGCGTGTTCACGTCGCCGCTCATGCGTGATCACCCACGACCTGCACGGTATCGCGGTGACCACCGACGGCGTGCTCGTACACCTGCCGAAGGGTGTCCCCACCCACTCGAGCCCGAACATCGGCGATCGGTCCGTGTTCGGCGACGCGGCCACACAGATGACAACCAGCGAGTTGAACGTGGGCTGTACGTGTGTGAGAAGTGCGATACGGTTGCGAACGCTGATGTGAATGGTGCGGAGAATATTCGGCAAAAGATACTCCCAAGTCTCGCCACGGATGGCGGTGATAGGGATAACGGCTGGTTGGCACAGCCAGCGGTTCACCTGTTCGACCGTAGTGAGGGCCGTTTCGCCCCACGAGAACAGGTTGTGAACCGCGAACCGTAATATCCCAACTCAGCGGTGCGGTGCCGTGGGATTCCCGCGTCTTCAGGCGCGGGAGGATGTCAATGAAGACACGATTTATCGGTAACAGGGCACTTGCTTCACGCCCACGTTCTGCCCCCGTCCGTTGGAAAGAGAACTGTATCATACATCTCCGATCCGATCAGTGTTCACGCCTCTTCAAGAGCGTCGATACGGTCGTTGAGACGTTCAATTGCGTCGCGTAGATCGTCCAGTTGCTGTGCAATGGGTTCGGGTTCCGGCTGCTGTGGCTCGTCCCACTCGTCTCGCGTCTGGGGCCAGTACTCCGGACTGTCGCACTGTGGACAGAGGTGGGCACGGCGATGATACGGACAGCCGCAGTGATGATGCCAGTGGGACATAGTCTGTTCGTCTACACCTCTGAACCCAATGAATCTGTAGGGGGGGAGGTGCTTGCCACCCCATAATTATGCCCATGGTTTCTAGTAACGTGGACAGAAGGTACCGATGGATGCAGTCCAAAGCGGCCTTGGAGGGTGAGTACGGCAATCTCGCAGAACACCGCAGGTTTCTCAGCGAGGAACAGGCCGCCTCGATGGTTTGGTAGGATTTTAGATAGGATGTCGGTTAAATGGGGCCACTCGGATGGGTCGTCGCTACGACTGTCGGCGTCAGTCTCACTGCATGAATCAGCGTTCTCACGTTGTTCCTACACACCCTACCCTTGAGTACAGAGGTATAACGACGCTTCCAAATTGTCTCGTACAACCAAGCAGATATGTAGCTAAGACGGGCTATGGCGACGTTTTTCATACTGCTGGACAGAACTACGTGAAGCCGGCCGCACGTATGCGGCCGTCACCTATGGGGACGGCCGCGAATTCGCGACCGGTTTCGTATTGACTTCTGTCCAGTAGTNGAAGCCGGCCGCACGTATGCGGCCGTCACCTATGGGGACGGCCGCGAATTCGCGACCGGTTTCGTATTGACTTCTGTCCAGTAGTATCACTCTTTCAGTAGACGTTCCTAGTTACCATGCAACGACCGTCGAGACGGACAATCGTCACCCTAGGGGCGATCGGCATCATGACAGCGGGTCTGGAGGCGGTACTCGGGGTAACCAGACGAACCCGGGCTGCGAACCATGACCGCTTCCAGAACGAGGCTCTCTCTCTCTCCCTCCTCCACAGAAGAGAGCGATACATCAGTCGAAAAAGCGATCGCGAACCGACGATCTCGACGTGAGTACGGAACGCAACCGCTGACACGACAGGAGCTCAGCCAATTACTGTGGTCCGCTCAAGGTGTGACCGACCGATCAACTGGCTACAGAGCAGCACCAAGTGCCGGCGCATTGTATCCACTGGAGCTGTACGTTGTCGTCGGAACCCCTGGCGTCGAGCATCTCGAGCGCACCGTACTTCCCGGAGGCGTGCTCGAACCGGGCAAACGTCTGCTGAGCGACCGATGCGCCAGCGCCCGTTTCATCGGCGATGCCCAGCGAAAGGGAATCCCAGAGACGGGCGCGCATCGCGTTCCACTCTGCGCTGACAGCCGCATTCACTGGCTCGGCCGTCTCTGCCTCGTCGGTTCCCTGTGAGGCTGTTTTTGTGGTGTTGCCCTCAGCTTCCCCTGAAGCGCTACAGCCGGCAAGTCCAGCTGCAATTGCGGCCGTACTCGCTGCCAATAGATCTCGTCTGCTTGGTTGCATATTTTAGCCCTACCTAAAAGTTGATAACCCTCTCGATTTGGGCTAGCCTAAATAACGGCATGAGGCTGATTCTAACGCGACGATATAAAGCAATCGAACAGCGGCCGTCGATACCGGTCGTCGCTGGTCGCTGACGCGCACGTTCCCGACTGGATACACGCCGTTGGGGCAGGTCCGCCGAAAACGACTCTACTCCCACACTCGATGGGCCTAATAGTCGCCGTTGACGATGTCGCTGACTTCCTCCCGGTCATAGAGGTCTACCTCAACGTCATAGATCTGTTTGGCTGCCCGCTCGGTCACAGCGAGGTTCGTAATTGGGCCCTGATAGAGCGGCCCACCTCGGTAGACATCGCCGTTCTGGACTGCTGTCAGCTCGCTGGCGACACTGTCGTTTTCCATCTGGGAGACGATCGCGTTCTGGAACTCCTCAGCGGTCTTCGCTTCTTGTCCGCGAAACAGAATGATATCGGGGTCGATTTCGAGGAGCGTCTCGTAGTCGACTGAACCACGCCTGTTGTGGAAGTCTCGCACGTCTGTATTGGCGAACGCGTCCGTGACCTCGAGGTCGCGCCACTGCTTGAAACTCGTCCCCTCGCCGATCAGATACGGTGAGACCGATCCCAGACTGCCTTCGGTCGCCCACATAATGGCGACGCTCGGCCGCTGACCCTCCGGTGGGACGATATCGGCGACGTTCGACTGGAAGTCCGCGTGGAGGCGCTCGAACGCCTCGTACCGGTCCGTCTCCTGAAAGACCTGCGCTAGCTTCTCGAAGGCCTCGTACAGCGTGAGATACTCGTAGTCGTGCCACTCGTAACCGGTCGAAAAGCTGCTGTTACCGAAGAACGGCGTCCCCGTCGCCTCGATTCGGTCGATATCCTCCTGGGTCCAGCTGTCGGTTCGACCGAGGATGAAGTTCGGATCATTGACGAAGAGGTCAACGCTCTCGCTCAACTCGAGGAATTCCTCCGGGTTCAGTTCACCTTCCCAGAGCGATATCATATCGCTTTTGTCGACGCTCACGCCCGGGATGTCGTCGTAGTACTGCGTATGATAGCGACTGGCGAGATAGACGGCGTCGGGCGGTTTCTGGCCCAGTGCGATCCCCATGTCGGCCCAGCTCCCATTGTTAGCTGCCCACGTCTTCGGGACGCCATCGAATTCGACCTCACCGACCGGTGGCATCGACACCGTGTATGGTTCATCGTCCGATGTGCCGTCGCCGCTTCCGCTGTTTCCGGCGCCAATACAACCAGCAAACGCACTGACACCAGCGACTGCCCCTCCAACTGCAAGTACGTTTCGTCTCGTCCACGTTCGTTGGTCAACCATCATAGTTTAGGCCAGCCTAAAAATTTAAAGGTGTTTCGAAGTCGGCTGATCTGTCCGTGGATCTTGCAGCATCTCTCCAGTTCCTCTCAGCACTGTGTCGTGGCCACCGGTGGCCGATTCGGGTGTCCAGTTACCGGTCTGGTAACGCTCGTTTGGGGAGCACCTGTAGCTCGGGGTCGTACCTGACGGTTGCCTCGACGCCGAAGACATCGGCGAGCAACTGTTCGGTTACGATCTCTTCGGGCGGCCCCCAGTCGTAGAGTTCGCCGTCGCGCATCGCGATCAGATAGTCCGCAAAGCGGGCCGCCTGCGAGATGTCGTGGAGGATGACTGCCACGGTGACGCCCTTTTCTTCGTTTAACTGGCGAATCGTCTCGAGGACGCGAAACTGGTGGTGAACGTCGAGAAACGTCGTTGGTTCGTCGAGCAACAGGACATCAGTGTCTTGTGCCAACACCATCGCGATCCAGGCCAGTTGCTTTTGACCACCGCTCAGTTGCCCGAGTTCGGCGTTCCGGAGGTGTTCGATGCCCGCCAACTCAAGCGCGCGCTCGACTGCCTCGCGGTCTGTCTCACTGACGCTGTCGAAAAATCCACGGTGGGGGTACCGGCCGTGATAGACGAGATCCTCGACGGAAATCGAGCCCAGCGAGTTGTTCTCCTGAGAGAGGACACCGAGTTCGCGCGCCAGTGCTTTCTGACTGAACGAGTCGAGGTCGTCACCGTGGATTCGGACTGTTCCCGTCTCCGGCTCGAGGTGGTTCGAGAGCGCCTTCAACAGTGTGCTCTTCCCGCTGCCGTTCGGGCCGACGAGTGCGGTCACCGCCTCCTCAGGGATATCGAGGCGTGCACAGTCGACGATCGGTTCCTCACTCGTCGGATAGCTCAACTCGAGATTCTCACCGACAAGTGCGCTGTCGATGGCAACGCCGTCCTCGTCAGTAATCCGGTCCTGTTCGCGTTCGTGGTCCTGTGTGCGTGCCATTATAACTCACCCATCGATTGTTGCTTGCGCATCAGATAGAGGAAGTACGGACCGCCGACCAGTCCAGTGACGACGCCGACGGGAAGCTGGGTGCCAGACAGCGCGAGACGTGCGCCGACGTCGGCGACGACCATCAGTGCAGGGCCGGCAAAGAGACAGCCGAGTATCAGCCGTCGGTAGTCGCCGCCGACGGTATTTCGAACGATGTGCGGGACGACGAGCCCGAAGAAGCTGACAATCCCGGCGACAGCGATCGCAGCACTTGCAGCCAGAATGGCGACGACCGAGAGGAGAAAGCGAGTACGTTCGACGCGCATCCCGAGCGATCGGGCGGTCCGTTCGCCCAGCATCAACACGTTCAGCTGTCGCGCCCCACCGATCGCGATTGCACACGAGAGGATCGCTGGGAGGATCGCGATTTTGACCTCGTCCCAGCCGGTTCCCGTCAGTGATCCCGTAAGCCAAGCGACTGCCGTCTGGACGACACCGAGGTCGTCCGCGAAAAAGAACAGCCCCTGTTGGAGTGATTGAAAGACCATGTTGACGATGACGCCGGCAAGAACGAGACGGACGGGGTTTGTGCCGCCTTTCCAGGCAATCGTGTAGACGAGTATAAACGCAACTGCGCCTCCCAGGGTCGCGATGAGTGGCAATATCGATGCGAGCCCGCTGAAGACGATCAGCGTCGCCAAGACTGCGAATCCAGCACCGGAACTGACTCCCAACACGAAGGGACTCGCCAGTTCGTTGCGCGTTACGGCCTGAAAGATCGCACCGGAGACCGCGAGCGTCGAACCAGTAATGACCCCCACGAACACGCGCGGGAGTCGGAGCTCCCAGACGACGATGCTCGCGGTACTCATCTCCGGCAGCTCTGTTCCGAACAGAAACGCCGACCACGTGTTGATATTAAAGATCACGTTAGGATTGAACACTGCCCGCCAGGCCTCGAGGAACGTCATCGAATACTCCCCGAAACTCACCTGGACAAGCCCAGCGATGACGGTGACGATCGTACTCGCCAGACAAAAGAGGACAAGCGTCCCCGTAACCCATCCCGCTCGTTGCTGGGCGGGTGTCTGACCACTAACCGGCTGTGTTTCTGCCATCCGTGTTTAGGTCCACCTAAAAAACTTTTAGTAGTTGTGGTTTCAGGTGGCAACACCGATGATTGGATCAGTTACTGGAACCGTTCTGTCTTTGTGGAAGATTGCCGAGCAACTAACGTGTCTACGGTGGATTGTCTTTGTGCGTGCAACGCTTTAGGTTTGCCTAAAACCGACGCCGATTTAGTGTTATCGCTCGTCTTCCGCTTCGTACTGACGGTCGTGCTGAACGCACCTTCTGAATTCAGCAGCTGACCTCCGGCAGAGTCTGAACAGCACGCTACTCCACTGCTGGATATAGGGCGCGAATGTCCCACCACCAATGAATGAAAGAGGTACCCGTCTGGCGCTGAGCGATAACTATGTGTACGCACTTCCCACTGAACATCCTGCCAGTTACAATCAGTCCCCTCCGACGTTCGATCCAAAACGCTCCAGCCCGATCGGACAATATGATCTTCATCGTCCAGTCACTGCGAATGGATCTATTGACCATGAGTAGATGAGAGAATATGGAAGCGGAGCAACAGTCAGCCGAACAACTCGTCGAGAAGCTCAGGACAGAGAGGAACGTGTACTCCTCGAAAGTCGCGGCCGCACTCCGAAGTGTTCCGCGCGAGAAATTCGTCCCCAGATCGGCGCGGGATCGAGCCTACAACGACGTGCCACTCGACATCGGCGAGGGGCAGACGATCAGCGCCCCACACGTTGTTGCGGACATCACGAAACTCCTCGAGCTCAGAGAGGGGCAACGAGTGCTCGAGATCGGGACGGGGAGCGGCTATCATGCGGCGGTAACCGCAGAGATCGTCGGCGCGAAAAATGTCTTCACGATCGAACGTCTTCCGACACTGGCTCGTATGGCCCGCCGAAATCTCGCTCAAGCCGGCTACGATGAAGTCACGGTAATCGTCGGCAACGGTTCTTGCGGACTTCCTGATCGATCACTGTTTGATCGTATATATCTGACCTGCGCTGCCCCAGACATACCCGATCCCCTACTCGAACAACTGGCCGATGGCGGACGCATGGTGGTTCCGGTTCCGATCGACGACGAGATCCAGCGATTGACGCTGGTGGAAAAACGCGATGGCCGAGTGGAACACGTTCCCGACGGCGCAGTACAATTCGTCCCGCTCGTCGGCGAACACGGGTTCGAGGCGTGAACTACTCTACCCGCACGCGAGCGGTTAAGCGAGCGATAGAGTGGGTAGTTCACTATCACAGTCATAGTGTTGTAAATCAACCCATATTGAAAATAATATATTATATTTATTATTATTAACTATGGGAGTATTATGACTGTTCTAGCGACCGGCGTCTCGTCGCGATCGACTGGACCACCTCGAGGGCGACGGGACCATCAAGGAGCTCATCGCGGAACTGGTCGTGATCTACGAACAGGAGGGACGGTTCCTGCAGGAAGACGCGTGGACGTGGGCTTGGGCATTACCGACAGCCGATCGGTCGAGCGGGAATCGTCCCCGTCGTTGACGATCTTCTCGTTGAGGACCGCCGTGCATTCATCGGGTTCATCATCTCGTTGCTCCTCGTGTCGATACTGTTGGTTGCCCTCCCAGTTGCGGTCGGGTAGGTGACATGAAGCGATGGTCGGGGCTGAGGAACTGGACGAGCGCGTAACGGATCGCGCTGAGGAGTTACTCGCGGATATGTGGACACATACGTCTGATCATAAGGCTCGCGTTACGACTAAATACGTTTTCGGCAAACCAGCGGATGAGAGTAGCGAGTACATCAACGAACACGATATCGATCTGATCGTAATGGGTTCGCATAGCCGCACAGGACTCAGCCGTGTCCTCCTCGGCAGCGTCGCCCAGAGCGTTCTCAAGCGCGCCCCAGTCCCAGTTACCATCATCAGGTAACCAGCCTGACTGTTCGATTCTCCGTATCGCAACGTATCTCGTCCCGATCTAAACGCTCGCGTAAATAGCCTCGGGGCTAAGCACTAGAACAGTCTCCGATTCCACTTGTAATACTGCCGGACAGCAGCCAATATGAAGTCGGTCGTGAATTCGCGGCCGTCTTCACCGGTGACGGCCGCACCAGCGCGACCGGCTTCGTATTGACTTCTGTCCAGTAGTATGAGGAAGGGATTTAGCGCCTCAATTGAAAGCGAGGCGTTTGTCCCACAGTGCTGTACGCACGTCAAACTGTCCCGATAGCACCCTGCTATTAGCAACCCAACTCGATCACCGATCCCACTGTCGATAGCCAACGAGGCCAACACTAACGAGGCCTATGAGGACGATACTGACGCCTGTAAACGGAAGGCCCCCGAACCCACCAACTGCGGTCATCGACTGTTCACCGTTGGTGCTGGTTTCGGACTTCGTTACAGTCGATTCCGTAATGTCGACAGTCTGGCTCGTCTGCGCTGTGCGGTCGCCGACCGTGTACGTCGCCTCGATTTCGGCAGTCCCGACCGGTACGTTGTTGACCGGAATCGTCACTGTCTCAGCAGCCGTTGCGTTGACAGTCCCGATCGTTGCACCTGGCAACTGCGTGTCGTCTACTTGCCCCGAGATCGATACATCGTCAATTGGGGTGTTCCCCTGATTGGTGACTCGGTACTGAAGCACCGTCGATCCATTTTGTTCAAGCACTGATGCGTACAGATCAATGTCTTCGCGTAATGGTTCGACTTGAATCGACCGAGTAGCCGTTACTTGACTTCCACTGTTGTACGCCAACGTCGCCTCGAGACTGTTAGAACGGCTCCATTGAATCACTAGACGGCGTCGGGGTGGGCCGCTAAACCAAAGGAGTTGAAGCGGGAGAGTAACAGTTTGGATGAACATTAC
>NZ_AOIT01000065.1 GCF_000337475.1 Natrinema limicola JCM 13563
CCGTGAGATCGTGCTGATGTGTCTCGTCTACAACATAAAACAGTACGTGACCCGCTGATTCCAACGCCCTCTGGCGATTCAATAGAGCCGTTAGAACCGATTTTCTCAGGCTGGACGTAGAAATCGAAGGTCGTCATGTTTTCAGCACCGAGCGTCGGACGAATCCGCGTTGGGTCTTCGACGGTTCCGTTGTTCTCGAGTCGGAGAACGAGGTCAGTCAACGCGTTGTCGTTGCCGTTCGACACCGATACCGTGACTGGGACGTCGGATCCAGCGACTGCACGGTCAGTATTGATCTGCAGTTGTGGTTCCGTCACCGGATTGGACGAGGGCTCGGAGACGCTGACGTAGACCGGCCGCTTGATAACACCGATCTTCTGCGTGCTCCCGTCTGCGTCTGTTCTGATTCCGCGCACTTTCACCACTAAGCGCTTTTCGCCTGCAGTGTCGAACGTCGTCTGAAGCGGGATATCGATACTTTCACCGGATGCGATGACGCCGAGATCACCCGCTTCGTCAACTCGCCCCTGGTCAGGAGCCGTCAAAATAACTTGCGTGACCTCGAATCCACCGTCTTTCTGGCCCGAAAGGCTGACTGTCGGCGTGACTGTGACAGCCTCATCAGTTGTCGGTTCGTCGTTCGAAACTGTAACGTCGGAAACGGTGACGTAGACATCCGATGCCGATGCGGTAGTGAGTCCTGCCCCGGCGAGCAGCGAACAACAGAGTATTCCAACGACAAATACCACACGTAGCTGTGCTAACCCGTGTCGCTCTGATTGTGACATGCAAGATTTAGGCTCACCTAAACCAATTAATCGCTTTCGATTTAGGTCGGCCTAAACCAATGCCTGATTCGCTTGTTGGACTGTCAAATCGGTGGGATTCCTCACAGTGACCCAGTATCGGGACGCAGATACTAGATACGATTAGGTAGTCTGCGCCGAACGGATCGGGCTTATTGCTGTAGTCCGCTCAAGACGAGCGAGTGGCATGACTGTCACCCTTACAGACCGGGATCCTTCCACCGGCGGAGGAGTTATTTACCAGACTCGCTCTAGAGCGCGCAATGACAGCTTCTGCGTTGACCGAGCGTCTCCGGGAAACGCTTGCATGCTTTGGTGACGCCGGAGAACCGCGGACGACAACCGAGGTGGCAGACCAACTCGATCTCGGCCGACGGAGCACCTACAGCCGACTCGAGCAACTCGTCGAACACGACCGGATCGAGACCAAAAAGGTCGGTGCAAGTGCCCGTGTCTGGTGGCGGCCACCGTCAGCGGCCGATCGATCGACCAGTGATGGAGAGCCACCGCCCGGTGCCGAGCTCCCAGTCAGCGACGTGCTTGACGACGCCGAAATCGGGCTGTTCGTTATCGACGCAGATCTCGAGGTGGCACAGCTCAACGAGACGGCCGAGCAGTACTTCGGCCTCGAGCGTGAGCATGCACTCGGTCAGAACAAGCGCGACCTCATTAGGGATCAGCTTGCCCCGGCCGTCGCAGACGGCACGTCGTTTGCTGACACCGTGCTGGCGGCCTACGAGGATAATACGTACATCGAACAGTTCGAGTGTCGCGTCACGGTGAGTGAGAACCGACAGACGCGCTGGCTCGAACACCAGAGCAAGCCGATCGAGTCTGGTACGTACGCCGGCGGGCGCATCGAACTCTACTACGACATAACCGACCAGAAGCGCTCGGAGCGTGCCCGCCGTACGGAACGAACCCTCCTCGAGCGCGTCCTCGAGTCCAGTCCGATCGGAATTGGCATCTTCGACGCTGATGGCCAAATACGCCGTGTTAACCGCCGATTCGCCGAGTATCTCGGAGTGAGTGGAGACGATCCGACGACGTACGTGCTCGGCGACGTGCCCCTGTTCGACGAGGATGGCGCGGAAATTCCGTACGCAGAGCGACCGGCAGCGCGGGTACTCGCGACCGGCGAGTCAGTCGCCGATCAGCACATACAGGTCGACAGTGGTGATGGCCAAATACGATGGCTCTCCGTAAACGCCGAACCGCTCGACGACGGCGTCATCGTCACAACAGCCGATATTACGCAACTCAAAGCGCAGGCACAGCACCTCGAGCGCCAACACGACGACCTCGAGGCCGAACTCGAAGCAGTGTTCGAGCGGATCGACGACGCGTTCTACGCGCTTGACGACGACCTGCGATTTACGTACGTCAATGACCGTGCCGAAACACTGCTGGGCCACTCCGAGTCAGAACTCCTGGGCAGGAATATCTGGCAGGCGCTGTCCATCCCCGACGATGACCCGCTCCGGGACCGATACGAGACGGCGCTGGCCACCCAGACCGCGACGAGTTTCGAACGCTACTCTGCGCCGCTCGACATCTGGGAGATCATCAGCGTGTATCCCTCGGAGTCCGGCCTCTCGGTGTATGCGACCGACATCACCGAACGCAAGCGACACGAGCGCCAGCTCCGCGAACGGGAGATCAGCCTCGAGCGAACAACGGAGCTACTGGAGCAATCACAGCAACTGGCGAGCGTTGGTGCCTGGGAACTCGACCTGACCGACGACCCTCCAGACCTCCACTGGACCGACGAGATCTACCGGATCTTCGAGCGCTCGCCCGATCAGGGGGTCGATCTCGAGTGGGTACTCGATCATCTGCCGCCAGAGGACCGGGACCACCTCAACGAGGCCCTCGACCGTGCGATCGAAGACGGGGACGCCTACGATATCGAAAACCGGATTATCACGGCTGCTGGTGACCAGCGATGGATCCGAAGTATCGGTGAGCCCGTTCGAGACGACGGCGAGATCATCGCACTCCGCGGCGCGGCACAGGACATCACTGAGCGCAAAGAATACGAACAGGTCCTCGAGCGCCAGCGCGAGCAACTCGCTGCACTCAACAATCTCAACGACGTCGTCCGCAGCATCACCGATGAAGTCATCGACCAGTCTACACGCTCGGAGATCGAGCGAGTAGCTTGCGAGCGACTCGCCGAGGCGGAGTCGTACCTGTTCGCGTGGATCGGGGATGTCGACATTGCCACACAGACGGTGACGATGCGAACGGAAGCCGGCGTTGAGGGCTATCTCGATGATATCACGATCTCCACCGATCCCGACGACGAGCGCAGCAAGGGACCGACAGGGCGGGCGATTCTCGAAGGTGAGATCCAGACGACACAGGATATCGAGGCTGACAGCAGACACGACCCGTGGCGCGACCACATCGAACAGTACGGCTTCCGCTCGTCGGCGGCAATCCCAATCATCTACGAGGACACCGTCTACGGAGTCTTGAACGTCTATGCCGACCGGCCGAACGCGTTCGAGGGCAAAGAGCGGGCAGTTATCAGTCAACTGGGCGAGGTGATCGGCCACGCGATCGCTGCCACCGAGCGCAAGCGGGCATTGATGAGCGACGATGTCGTCGAACTCCAGTTCCGCATCCGCGACATCTTCGATGTCACTGGAGCCGAGACGCCAGCCGACGGCTCGATCACGATTGACCACACAGTTCCCATCGAGAACGATGAATTCCTCGTCTACGGGACAGTCACTGAAGACGCTATCGAAAGTCTAGATGAGCTCGTCGATGCACTCCCTCACTGGACTGCTGTCACCTACCGGACTACCGACGGGATGACGAACTTCGAACTTCGGCTCTCCGAACCGCCGGTACTGTCGACGCTCGCCTCACTCGGTGGTGCCGTCAAGAGCGCTGTCATCGACGACAATGGCTATCAGATGACGCTTCACCTCGCCCCAGGTGCGGATATCCGACAGGTCATCGACGCTGTCCAGACGACCTATCCGACCGCAGAGTTGCTAAAACACCGTCAGACCGCGCGTCCTGACACCACCGCTGAACGTGTCCGTCACGTGCTCACGGACGAACTCACCGACCGCCAGCGAGCAGCCCTCGATGCTGCCTACCACGCAGGCTTTTTCGAGTGGCCGCGCGATGCCACCGGCGAGGAGATCGCCGACTCACTCGAGATCGCGCCGGCGACGTTCCATCAACACCTTCGTCGCGCACAGAAGAAAATCTTTGAATCGCTGCTCTCGAGGCCGACGACTGCCTGAATGCTCTAGAACGCACCGCCGCCAGTTCGACGAAAACCGTACGTTCTAGAGAGTTCACGCAAGCGGTAACGACCCACTCGTGGGAGAGCGGTGCAATCAGAAACGCCAGCCAATGGCTGACGTTGGAGCCCCCCTCGGTGGGTTCCACCGGAAGAGTCGAGATCATGCGGGGGAAAGCTGGCAATTGACTGTAGGGACAACTGATCTCGAACTGGCGGGAGCGGTGTCTCAGATCAGATTGGATCGGTGGCAGAGTGCCACCCTATGTGTCTCCCGCCAGCTAATACTTAGGAATCTATCATTATAAATCTGATGGGAAACGAATATCATGGCAGCAAATCGTTCGCGTTCGATCAGTCGCCACCGGACGTGTCGTCTACATCGACCACGTCCGACTCCAACTCCGACTCCGACTCGTCTATACGTGCATCTCGATCGTCCGAGTTGACGCCGTCGGTCTCATCTGGTGCTGTCTCGGGTCCGGTAGACATACCCAGGTCATCAGCTTTCGGTTGCGAGGGATTGGTATCCGACTTCGATGTGGATCCTCCGTTCGACGCCTCGTCCTCGCTCGGAGATACCAAATCGGACGCATCGACGAACGAAATCTGCTCGTCGTCGACGGAATCCGTGTTGTCGTGGCTATCGGCTCTCGACGCGGGCGTCGGTGGCTCGAAGACGTATACGATTCCGTCGTGGCGGACGACGTACAGCCCCCGCTCCGGATCGAAGACGACCGCAGCGTTGACGTCGATCGCGAACTCGGCCAGCGCCGCTAGCGTCGCCGAGTTCGCGTGCGGTCCCTCGAGTGCCGCATCTGGCAACGCCACGGTCGTGATTACCTCCTCGAACTGGTCGCGGTCGTCGCGGTACGAAAGCCACTCGCGTTCGGCGGCCGTCAGGTCGGGGAGACGTCGTGAAGCGTACGCGAGTCCCCCAAGACCGCCAACGCCGATCAGCAAGAATACCGGTCCACCGACGGTCCGTGGTGGGCCAACCGAGGCAGGGACAACCTCGGTCTCGTATTCCTCGTACGTCTCATCGTACGAACTCGCACTTTCGATCCAGTACGTCCCTTCCTCGACGTGGATCGGAGCCCGGTAGCTGCTCGCGACCGATCGCTGCTCGCCGTCGATGGTCCCCTCGATCTCTCGGTTGAACTCGAGTACGACCTCGGTCTCGCCTGGACTGGCCCCTAAATCAGATTCGATCTCGTCGATCCGGCTTGCGACGTCGCTGACGTTAACAGCGAACGCCGCAGTGACGTTCTCGTCCGGCTTGACGTCTTCACTGGTCGTTGAGACGACCCGTTCTCGCTCGCTCCAATAGACAGCCTCGCCGTCAGGTTCGACCGCGCGGTAGACCAGATCGACCGAAAGCGAGACGTTGACGCTGTCTCCAGTCTGTGACTCGTATCCCCCGACGAACTCGCCGTCGATCGTCGGGCTGATCGCCGTGTAGTACAGCGACTCGTTCTCGAGTCGCGTTCCAGTCGGATAGACCGAGTTCGGCTCCGTAACCGTGACGCCGTGTGCGACGTCGCCCGTCGCAGTCCAAGCGTGCTCACGTTGCTGTATCGTCTCCTCGCCTGGATTCGCGTACGCGCCGTAACTCAACCACCCGCCGAGCGCCACGAAGACAATGCACGCGACGATCAGTATCGTTCGATACTTCTCGAGCAAAACGTGAAGCCGCAGCCGTCGCTCCTCATCCCCCNCCCGCCGAGCGCCACGAAGACAATGCACGCGACGATCAGTATCGTTCGATACTTCTCGAGCAAAACGTGAAGCCGCAGCCGTCGCTCCTCATCCCCCGCTTCGCTTGTTGCTGTCGATAGGAATGTCATGTGTGTCTCAGTCTTGCCGTCGAACAATCGATTGCGTCTCCCTGCAGCGGCTTCGGATCGCCGCTCGTCTCGAGCGGACGTCGCCCGGTCCAGAGAAGGCACGCCCGAGGACGTAGGTGCCACCGCCCAGCAGCGACAGGATCGTCACGAGCGGTGCCCATGGGTGGAACACATAAAGGGCGTCAATAACCGGTGCCGGGAGCACGTACAGGTAGCGATACTCGGTGATATACGTTGGATAGTGACCCGTCTCCTCGGGAGCCGTAATCGAGACTGTCACCGTCGTCTCCTCGCGTGGACCGACGATCATCCGGCCGGAATCGACGGCCACGTCCTCGCTGCCGGGTTCGATATAGGAGCGTACGGGAACGAACCCACCGTTGGAAACCGGGTACGGAATCTCACCGGTTGTCCCCTGCTCGATCACGACTGGTCGCTCCGAATCGAACTCCGCACTGATGACAGCATAGGACTGCGTGCCGGCCGGCACGATCATCGCTGCGGCGGCCGCGACGACGACCAGTAGCGCGAAGCCGGCCGAGAGCAGTCGGGGATCGAGCCAGTCGTCGCCCTCGTCGTCAGTGTGCGACTCGAGTGACGGTTCCCGGCGTTCGCGGATCGTCTCGACGACGTAGAGAACGATCGAAACGCCGAGAATCGGAAGCGCAAGTCCCGAGGTACCCGAAAGGCTCCGGACGCCGAGTGTGCCGGCCAGCCGCGTCTGGACGCGCTCGAGTGTGTTGCTTGCGGTCATGACTGCCGTCCCGAACGCTGGGATCGTCACGACTTCGCCGTTTACCTGCCACGCTTCGGCGACGATCTGGGCGTCCTGGACGTACGGCTCGTCACCGTCTTGGTCGGTAAACGGGTTCGCGTCGCCGCGCGTCACATACCCCTGATCGGTCTCTTCGACGATACGGTGGGTCGTCAGTCCGCCGCCCTGGATCTCTTTTGCCTCGAAGACAACGACATCGCCCTGCTCCGGCTCGCCGGTCACCTCACTCGGGAGTGCGACGAAGCCGTCGCCGGTCTCGATGGTCGGCTCCATGCTCCCCGTCTCGACGAACCCGAGCAGGATCGGCTGGCCGAGTACCTGTCCCGCGACGAGCGAAACGAGTACGACGAGCACCACCCCCTGTAGCCCCTGTTCGACCCTCCGCCGCATCATCCGTTATCTAGCCAAGTCATGTCCATCTATTTGTAATTATTGATAGATAACTAGTTCGTGCTGCTGATCGTATTGATCCGATGATGGTCGCCCACATCCATTGTAAGACAATCGTTGACCGACCAGAGGACGTGGTCAACGACCGGTTTTCAAACTCGAGCGACCGGTATTGCTCCTGTTGACCCTGTGTTCTGGGGGTGGCGAGAAACTGCTCACGCTGGCAGACGGACTCCTGTCGGTTAGTACCGGTGGGACCGCACCCTGCAGTGCGGGCCCACCGAGACATCTGGACAGCAGCCCGTCTCAGGCACCGATCAGAACCTTCGCCAGCAGGTAGGCGTTCCACATCGCAGCAAGCAGCCAGACGCTTGCGAGCCCAGTCGGCACGATGAGCGTGACGTAATCGGGGGCGATCCGATCCGGCGCTTGCAAGACGGCAGCGGCGACCACGAGTCCAAACCCGACGACCAGCGCTTTCAACCCGAGAAGTCCGAGCACACCCACACTGTCGAGTACGAGTACCCCCGCAGGGTTCGACTCCTCGAGACCGAACATGAGACCGCTGACCGTGGTTCCGATGTCGGCACCGATCGCGACCACGACGGCAAGCCAGAGTCGTCGGTCAGTCGGTGTTCTGTTGACGATCCCTGTTCGTTCGTCCGGCTGTCGATCATCGATCGCGGCGACCAGTGCTCGAAGATAGCGTCGTATCGGTGTTCCGTCCATGGCTCGAGGGCTTCCTGTTTTCCTGCGTGGCTGTTTCGGGCGGCACTCAGCTGCTGCTCGAGAGTATTAGCACATGCCACGGACCATTGTAATACAGCCGTTGAGCCGTCTCACGGTCGTCAAACTGAAAGTTAATGTGAGGCTGTAGGTTCGGGTAGCCACGGCTGCGTTCGAAAACGAGCGAGGACGCCAATTTACGATCCAAAACGGTTGGCGAGACGATCGTCGAGAACTGTTGGTCGAGATCAGCGACGAGATAGTCCGATTGTGAGGGGTGATCGTGGCTGGGTGAGCGACGCCGACGGGCAAAAAAGTCAGTGTCAGCTTCCTAACTGGAGAAGAGTCGCTCCAGTTCCGCGTTGATCGTCTCGCGGTCGATCTCTTCGTCACTCAGGTCGAATTCGATATCGGCGGTCTCCTCGTAATCGGTGAGCGTTGGTGTGTCGTCTGCCATGTTAGATCGCCTCCGCAGTGAGTTCGATTTCGTCGTCGATAGCCACCGAGTCGACTGCGCTGTCGGGCAGTGCGAACGCCACCAGGCTGAACTCGATCTTGTCGCCGGGTGACAGCGTCGAGATGGACATGAGGTTCACCGAAGGCTCCCACGACAGGTCATACCTGAGCTCGAGCTGACCGATCCGTGGCACCAGCAGGACGCCAAGAATGCCGTCAAAGTCGTTCATGTCGACGTCGCTGAAGGCGAGCGGGGCAATCTTGAGTTCGATCTCCTGGGTGCCCTGGTTCTTGACCTGGAAGATGTCTTCGATCCCCGTGATGGCGTTCGCGTTCAATCCCTGGCCACCGGCGAGTCCATTACCGATGTTGTTATTATCGCCGGTGAGGTTGATCGCGAGCGCGTCACTGGATGTCGTATCGACGTAGTTGCCGTTCGGTCCATCGCCGGGCTGGATCCCGAGGTACGCGCTGGCGTCGGCGGCGACGTTAACGGCGACGTCGCGCTCGGCCTCGAGACTGCTGAACGCGCCGGTGCCGAGCGTGAGGCTGCCACCGGCGGCGAGCGCGCCGACACTTAGGACGAATTTGCGTCGTTCCATGACGTTCCAGCCCAGTTAGCTCGACGTCGTGTCCGAGCTCGACGTCGCGGTTGCGTTGAAGGTCACCGAGTCGAGCAGTTCGGTTTCGTCGCTGAGGCCTGCATCCGTCGTGTCGATTTTGATGCTGACATCCGTGCTGATACCAGTTCCGAGCGTCTCGGCGCTGTCCGAGAGCGGATCGCCGTCGTAGTCAGCGTTGGGGTAGAACTCGACGAGCCCCTTATTGTCTCCGGACTTGGAAATGCTCACGTCGACCTCCTGAGTCCCCTGATTTTCGACGGTAAACAGGTTATCGATTTTCGTGACTGCGTCGGGGTTGACACCCTCACCACCGCCGGAAACATCTCCGCTGTTGCTCGAGCTGAGATCGATCGTCAGCGTACCGCCGTCCCCGTCGTCGGTGACGTAATCCGAGTTGTTACCGCCAGTTCCATGCAGTCGCAGGTAGGCGGACGCGTCGTCGGCGACCTTGACGTCGACGTTTCGTGTTGCGCTCACGCTCGAGAACGCGCCAGTTCCGATGCCCGCAGCTGCTCCCGATGCCAGTGCTCCCATTCCGATGACAAATTTGCGCCGTTGCATTGTTGGATTCTCCGTATTGGTTGTCTCTCACGGGCGACCACACCTCATCGCACCACGTCAGCTCACGTCAGCTCGTCGTCGCCCAGATCCCCACCGCGGGGATCACAGATCATCCGTATCCAGCAAGGGGTATTGTAATACAGTCGTGGATTCAAGTCCGTGAATCGTTGAGGGTCGGTCAATCAACAGTACTCAGAAACGACAGCACTGTATTGATCCGGTTGACTCTCGAAGTGTAGGTCTGCAAGTCGTTGACCGTGTGTCCCAAACACTATCGATCCACGGTCAACGGCTCCAAAATAGCTTTGTTGATCTCCTCGATTGACTCCCGACTATACTACATCAGAATTCGTCTTCGGTCTGGACTAGCAGTGTCACGCTCCCATCGTTGTTTGCCGCCTTCTCAGGATCGCGGACAATCAGTCCAACACGGTTAAGCGTCTCACCGACCGGGATAGCGGGGAGGTTATCGGGGCCGAAAGAATCGGCGTTCATACTGCTTCCGGCATCCCCGAATTTATCGTCGTCCGTGTAGAAGCTCATCCCATCAGGAATATTCGTGAACCCTGCGATCACATCCTGTGTTCCTTGATTTGTGATCTTGAGGAGATCACGGATGATTGTTTCGGCGTTCTTGTTTAGGCCTGTCCCATTCTCCTCAGTAGTAGTTAGCTTAATTCCGACAGTGTCACCGCTGTCATCAACATACTCGGTAGCATTATCACCGGTTTCCGGTTCGATAGCGACGTACGCCGATGCGTCGCCAGCAGTGTTGACTGTAATATCGCGCTGGGCAGAGACGCTATCGAACGCACCCGACCCGATGCCCGCAGCTGCTCCCGATGCCAGTGCTCCCATTCCGATGACGAATTTGCGTCGTTGCATTGTTGGATTCTCCGTATTGGTTGTCTCTCACGGGCGACCACACCTCATCGCGCCACGTCAGTTCGTCGTCGCCCAGATCCCCGCCGCGGGGATCACAGATCATCCGTGTCCAGCAAGGGGTATTGTAATACAGTCGTGGAGTCGATCGCAAAGTTTGGTGTCCAGTAGTCAACACACGCCCGACCGAAACGGAACGGATGTATGGGACAGGTCGACTCGAGTCGACCACTACTGGACTCAATGAAAACTGCGGTCGGACTATCGTTGACTCGCGGTCGACGACCACCGCGAGTCGGTATCGGGGCGGTTGACTGGCGGTCAAACTGGGTCTGACCGACCCTCGAGAACCGGTATATCACCGGTTGACCGACCATCTAGACGGTAGTAGTGTCGTTGACCGGCCGACTCAAATTCGATGAGAACCCGAATTCCGTCGGTTACAGAAGTAATGGCACTCAACTAATTGTTGATCATCAACACTTATAGTGGGTAATGTAGGATGGTAGATCTGTAATGGGGGCAACTCAAGCGGAGACATCCAAAGAGACCGATACGCTAGAGTTGGACACAGACGACGAACGAACGGACTCATCGGGGGAGGAAGACGATGCACTCACCGAAGACGAGCTTTTCACGCTCTTGTCCAACCAGCGACGACGATACATCTTGCATACGCTTATGCGAGAAGCAGACACGGTCGACATCGGCGATCTCTCACAGGAGATTGCCGCCTGGGAAGACGGTCTCGAGTACGAGAAGGTATCGAGTAGTGATCGCAAGCGAGTCTACACGGCGATCCAGCAGACGCACCTCCCGAAGATGGACAACGCTGGCGTCGTTGAGTTCGACCGCGATCGGGGAACGGTCAAACCGACGCCAGCACTCGAGAACGTTGAAATCTATATGGACGTCGTTCACGGACGCGAGATTCCCTGGGGCGCGTACTACTTCGGACTGACGGCACTGACCGGCGCGCTGTACCTGGTCGCGACGAGCGGCCTGACGCCGCTCAGTCAGCTCTCGCCGTCTTCCTGGTTCGTGTTCGTCATCGTCTCCTTCGGTGTCTCCGCGATCGCACACCAGTACTGCGAGCGACAAAACCGGCTCGGCATTGCAGAGGAACCACCGGACGTGGAACTCGAGTACCACGCCCGCTCACGAGATAACTGATGTATCGACGAGTGGACGCGTTACGCTCGATATCTGAACGAGTCTCCGAGAGTACACGAGGGCTATGAAACGGACGAGACGCGCAACACTGGCGATGATCGTCGGTTCGAGTAGCGTCCTCGCGGTCGACACTACTAGCTTCTCGACCGCGAAAGCCGATCGTGATATTCGTGTCGCGGTCGTCGACGATGCCGACGCCTACCTTGGACTGACCGATGACGGAGTCGAAGACGGCGGCCTGCTATTTGAGGGCGACGCTCGTCAGTCACCGGCCTCGTTCGACGTGATCAACCAACTCCCGGAGCCGATCACAGTCACGCTCGCAGCCGACGAGTTCCGGTTCGACACGTCCGGTGATCGACTCGGCCCTGGCGAGCGCGTCACCGTCGAGATCGATCCAGCGGCCAGTCAGCCAGCCAGTGGCACGGTGACGGGAACGATCGAGATCGACGCCAGTGGAGACGGAATCCAGATCGAAGCTGAGCGTGATCTCACGCTCGAGCGTGAGCCCGAGCGTGCCGCTGACGCGGCGACGGTCGATACGAACCGGACCGACAAAGGCGGCTGCGAGAACTGCAGCCAAACGCAAGCTGGGGGGACCGACCGGTGATGCTCAGCGCAGTGTTGGTGACAGTCCTCGGGCTCACGGCGAGTATCGCGCTCGTGCAACTGACCGGCCTGCGACTCAGCGGCGTGGTCGTCGTTTCGCTGGTAGCGCTCGCTACGCTCGTGGCCGTCAGTGTCCACCCGGTGTTCTTGGGCAGCGTTGCAGTGGCGATTGCTGCCGTTGGCCTCAGTAGCCAGCGGACATCGATTCATCGCCGCGCACTGGTTCTGGCGTCGCTGGCCGCGGGTGCGATCGTTCCAGTCGCTGGCACGCTCGCGATGAGCGGCCTGTCACTGCCGGTGACGAGTCTGAAGGTTCCGACCGAATTGGAACCACTGACGGCAATGGCTCCGGATGCCAGTGCCGATGCGAGAGGTGTCGAATAATGGTGACGACAATCCTGTCGGATTTAGGTGTCCTCGCGGTCGTCTTCGCCGGTGCGCTCGCTGTCGAAGCGGCCCGCGCACGCTATGGACTTCGACTCGGTGGCGTAGTTGCCGTGCCGTTGATCGCTGTCCTCTCATTGACGAACGCCTGGGTGCTGCCGATCTATCTCCCGGGTGTGGTCGTCCTTTTTGTGGCGACAACACTCATGCACCGTCTCACGCTGCTCTATGGCCGGGCATTGCTTGCGATGACGCTCACCCTGTCAATGGGCTATGCGCTGGTCGTCATCGCACTCGGGTTGGTGCTTGGAACCGAACTCCCGGTGACCGACTTCCAACTTTATTTCACCGCCCTCTTTGCGGGCGCGGGTGCGTATACACTCCATCTGACGTCACCGGCTGACCGCCCGGCGACGGTCACGCTGAGTGGGGCGCTCTTTGTCATTATCCTCGTCGGCTGTCGGACCCTCGTGACGCCACCGGCCCGCGGGTTATACGCCGACCTGACGCCGCTCCATATCCTGCCGGTCGCTGGCGTGCTCACTGCTGCAGGACTGACGTTGACTCGCCTCGAGCGCCGAGAGCAACCACTCGAAACGCACCGGAGGGAGGTGGGTCAATGAGCGTCAGACAACGGGTCTGTGGAGTCGCTCTTGCTCAGATCGTCAAGCTACCGACGAATGGCCCAGCGCTTTGCCACGGCAAATGGTATTATCTTAAACATAATAAATGATGGATAGGGGAATGGGGGACAGCGGCAACACAAACGAGGGGGACAGAGAGATTGACCTCGTCTTTGAATGGCACCAACTCTGCCATGCCTGCAGCGAACGAAAGTGGTTCAGCGGACTGATTTGCGACGAGTGTCGAGACCGTCATGGCGTGTGATTTTCACGTTGAATACCTGTTGTGTTGACTCGATGGAAACGCAGCAGCGTCGACGGCTTCGCATTCTGTAGCCACTAACTGAGACTCGTAAACGCCGACATTACAATGGTGTCTACTCACACGGCTACTGCTATGGTCGGCATCACTGGGCGAACACCTGCGATAGATGAGCAGTCGTTCGCCAGCTCGCTCGAGCCACTCGTTCACACCGATCGGTACGAAGCCGCCGTCGTCTTCGAGTCAGCGTCGCACTCGATCGGGACGACGGCGTATCCCGAATATCCGATCCGGGTCGTCGAGAACGACGACCGATGGGTCTGTCTCGAAGGCCGAATTTATGATCGTGACGACGAGGCACTCGAGCGCGAACTGCTGACGGTCGGCGCACACGTTCTCTCGGCCGACGGCGACGACGAGTTTCTGACCCAGTGGCTCCTCGAGACTGACGGCGAGTTCCTGCTCGTTGCTGCCGACAAGGAGAGCGATCGGCTCGGACTGCTCAATGACCCGCTTGCCCGCCTGCCAACATATTACTTCCACGACGGGGAGACGGTGCTGTTCTCGCGAGAGCTGCGATATCTCATCAACGAAGCGCCGATCGAGGGGTTCGACCCGATGGGTATCGCCCAGTGTCTCCTCTTTGGCTACTCGCTTGGTGGCCGGATGCTCGTCCACGGTGCGAATCGACTGCGTCCGGGGACGAAACTCACCGTCGATCCGGAGCGCGGTGCGGTCACGGAGACGGCGTTACACCGATTCGACTTCGGTGACCCGGCCTTCGAAGACCGAAGCCGAACGCGAAACGCAGCCGAACTCGTCGACCGGTTCAAGCAGGCCTGCCGACAGCGGTCGGGATATGGCACTCGTGACGTAATCTCTCTGAGCGGCGGACTTGACTCCCGATCCGTGCTGGCCGGCTATCACGCGGAGGAGATCCCAATGACGGCAGCCACGATGGTGTCCGACGACTTCGTGCCACCATCCGATGTCGAAATCGCCCAGCAGTTGGCCGACGAGTTCGACGTCGACTGGAGTCAGTACGAGGTCGGTCCGCCGAACGGTTCGGACCTCGATCGAATCATCAAGACGAAAAACGGGCAGATCGGCCTCCTGACCTCGTTTATTCTCGAGTTCTTTCGGCAACTCCGCGAGGAGTACGACGCCGGCCTCACTTACGTCACCGGCGACGGCGGGGACAAAGCCCTCCCGGATCTCACTCCCGCGAAGCCGATTTCGGACGACTCGGAGCTGGTCGACTATATTATTCGGGAAAACTCGTTTCTCTCACTCGAGCAGGTGGCTCGGATCACGGGGCTGTCGGCCGAGTCGATTCGCCGGAGCGTTCGCGACCGCCTCCGCATGTATCCCGAAACGGATCCAGCGTCGAAGTACGTCCACTTCCTCGTCTACGAGCGGGGCGTTAACTTCCTGTTCGAAGGTGAGGATCGCAATCGGTTTTTCTTCTGGAGTACGACCCCGTTTTACTCGATCGAATTCTTCCGGTATGCGATGAACTGCCCGGCCGACCAGAAGGCTCGCTACAACCTGTATCGGACGTTCCTCGAGGCGCTCGAGCCTGCAGCTGCGGATCTGACACATCCGGATTACGGCGTGCCCGTCTCGTCGACCCGCCACGAAGTTGCGGCATTCGCAGACGAATTGCTCTCGCGGTATCCACGGCTGTTCGACGTAGTACGACCAGTCGTCAAATCACTCAACAGCCTCGACACGGAGTCACAGCTGCAACCGGATACGGTCGACTGTATTCGCACACAGATCGAACAGTGTGAGGCCGTCGACGATGTCCTCGTGACCGACGAACTCCGTCGGTTCCTCGATTCGTATCCCGAGCACGATCGGACATCCGTGTACCGTCTCTTCGCGATTACATCCGTCATCGACGACATCCACTCCTCACAGAGCGTGCTCGAATCGCGATGCGATGCTGTCTTCAGCTGACCGTTCAGCCCGTCAATACTAGTCAGCGAACAGTCGTTCGAGCACGATCGGTGTGGATCAGTTTGGCCGACAGTATCGATGACTCTGTTTCATACGGGCTGCTGTACCGATATCCCAGTGCAACCGCAGGACGGTCGCGGGTGCATCGGAACTGACTGACGGGTGTCCGTATCACTGGCGAATCGTCAGGTCACGACTCTGGCGTTTGCGATCGTTCCTCGAGTATTGACAGTGGCGGTATCGGTATGCTCTTTTTATACTGTCGACCAGAGCGGAGCGTATCCGTTCTCTCACTGCCGTCTCTTGATTTGTCGTATAAAAATCCGGCATAGAATGCGGCAATTGCATAGGATAATAGTACCGATTCAATTAAAATCACGAAGTTCTACTGATGTTGAGGAAGGAAAGTTTATAGTCTGGTAGTGTCCCCTCTCAGATCGCATGGCACGCGACGAATCGGTACGGGACACGACGGGTCCCGCCGAACAGACAGTGAGTGACGACGAACGGAACAATACCAGCGTGATCGATCGACGATCCTATCTGAAATTAGCCGGTGCGACGGTGCTCGCGACAGGCGTCAGCGCGGGCGCGGCAAGCGCAGCGGGCAACGACTACGAGGTCATCGAGGCGCGCGGACAGACGATCACCATCGACTCCGGTCAGACCTGGGAGAACAAGCTTATCGACTTCGGCAACCGAAACGAGATTTCGATCATCGCCAAGGGCACGAACTGGACGATCAGGAATATCGGATTTACGGGCACCATCCCCTACAACACGGCCGTCTTCGGTGTTTGTGACTCCGGTTCTGGAACGTCGGTGATGGAAAACATCTACTTCGGCGAGTCGACTGGTGAACAACCCGCAAGTACGCGTTCGATCTGTATCTGGGTTGACCCCAAACACAACGGCCATCTCGACGTGACGAACGTCAACTTCAACGTCCCCGGAAACAACGGCATCTACGGCTCCGCGCCTGCCTACAACGGAAACGGTGGCACGGTCGCGCTCGACAGCTGTTACGGCAACGACTGCCATCACACGGCCTTCCGGATCGGCGACAACGGCATGTCGATCGACAACTGCATGAGCTACAAAAGTGGGACGCGCGCGGCCAATCGCAACGCCTGGATCTGGGAAGGGAAATACGACGGCGGCGCAACGATCCGCAACTCACACTTCATCACAAACGGGGCCGGTGATTCAATCGCCACGAACGGCAATCCGAATCTGACGATCGACAACGTTCACACCGACGACGGCCACGGTGACGGCTCGAACCCCGAACACTTTGTCCCCGACGGCTGTCCTAAAAGTGGCGAAGAAGCCGCAAGCGGTGGCAGTAGCAACAGCGCATCTAGTTCCCCATCAACTGACGAGGACGCGGATCGCTCCGAGAACACGCTGCTGGTCGACGGTGTCGGCACGGCAGGCGACACGCGCTACGAGTTTACCGTCTCCGGGGCTGCCGAGAAAGCGACCATCAAGGGAGCCACGATCGATGACGGCGATTCAATTGAGAGCGGCCACGTCACGGGACGCGTCGCCGGCTGGCGCGACGCGTTCCGCTTTGCCGGCGACCTCGAGGAACTCACCATCGAAGGCGACGCACGGGTGTTTGTCAACGGCGAGCGGGTCGATCCTGCCGACTATGGCCAGGAAAAGCCACACGTGCTGACGCTGGTCGGGAACGGGACGACCGCGAACTACGAGCTTACCGTCGATGGAACGATCGAGACGATCGCGGGCGACGATTCTGAAGAGCACGCCACGGTATCGTCCGGAAATACGGTCGAGGGATCGATCGAACGGGCTTCCCAGCAGTTCCGGTTCTCCGGGACGCTCACCGACATCACCTTCCTCGACGGCTCGGCACAGGTGTATGTTGACGACCAGCGGATCGATCCCAAGCAGTACAACGAGCAGGAACTGCTGCCACATGCCATCGTGATCGATGGAACCGATACCGACGGCAGGACCGAGTATGCATTCAGCGTCGATGGCGAAGTTATTACTTCGAGCTATCGCGACGCGTCAGTCAATCCTGGCGACGAGATCGACGGCCGCTCTGTCAGCGGGAAGGTCGACGACGGACTCGATGCCTACTGGTTCGACGGCGACATCGCTGACTTCCAGCTCAGCGGGAACGCGACCGTCGACGTCGAATATAACGCCCGTAGTAACTGACCGAACTCGGCTTCGTTTTCATCGCCGTCTCTACGAGATCGGACTGCTCGTCTTTCGCGAACTGCAACCGATTTTTGCGCTATACCACACTATTCTAATTAAAATTCGACGATAGCACCAGTTACTGCATAATATAGTGTGTTCAGCAATTAGCTAAACTCACATGTTGGCTGCTTGTTCCTCACGGAGGGATCGATTCGGCTTTCGCTTTGTGCTTCGGTTCAGTCCCCTCTTCCCCGATCGCAACAGCACACAGTCGTTCCAACCGAGCGGCCTGTTGACTCCACGAAAACTGGCGGGCCCGGTCCCGTGATCGCGCCCCCAGTACCTGCCGACGGGCAGGATCCAAAAGCAATTCCGAGAGTGCCGTCTCGAGCGCATCCGTATCGCCGGGTGGAACAACAACGCCGTTTTCATCTGGCGTCAGATAGGTTTTGATCGCCTCAAGGTCCGTCGTTACCACTGGTGTCCCACATCCCATCGCCTCGAGATTCACCATGGCGAAACTGTCGACGTGCGTTGGGAGACAGAAGACATCGGCAGCGGTGTAATACCCGGGCAACTCGCCGTGTGAAACTTCACCCTCGAGGGTGACGTCGTCTTTAATACCGAGTTCTCGACAGCGGCGACGAACCTCACTCTCTGCGTGTCCTGTTCCGATGATACGGAGATGAACGGGCTCTTCGAGCATCGCAACTGCGTCAAGGAGATCGAAGATCCCTTTCGCTTCGATGAGCCGGCCGACAAAGAGGATACTCGGTCTATCGCAGGAGAACGCCGGCTCGGCGTTCTCATGGAACTGATCGGTGTCGAGGCCGGGAAGAACGACCTCATCGACCGCATATCCGAGCGAATTAGAGACATGGTCGGCTAGATACGGCGAGATGGCGAAATTGGTGTCCGTGGTAGTATATCGTTTGTGAGCCGCTGTTCCAACCCCTCCGCTGACATCACTCAAGAAGCCACGAATCGTTGGGACATCAACGAGGTTTGACAGGAGGAGATCGTCGGGCATGTTAAAACAGATGAGCACGTCGACATGCTCGTTGATGTGATCGATCACGTCGCCGTAAGACGACCAGGCGATCATCGCCAGTTTGGTGAGTGGTTGTGAACTGATCGGGAGTGGCAGCGATGATAGCATCTCGAACGCTGGCACGTCAAAGTTCGGTGTCGTGACGACCTCGGCGTGGGACGCTGTCAGGTCGTGTGCCATATCACCGTCTTGCGTGTACACGTAGACCTCGTTCGAGGAGGATAATTCTACCGCCAACTGCCGTGCGTAGACGGCAATGCCGCCTGCATGTTTCGTTCCGATGCTGTCGTGATAGAACCCAATTCTCATGCTGTTCTCCATATTGTAGCTGCTTAAAATAATCCGCAGCCAACAGACTGCCGGTACGAACTGAAAATGAAGATAAAATAAACATACTGTTCATAGGTCCCCGTTATCTGACTTTCCATTCCAACTAGCCGTGACAGCGATAACGGGAAAATGCGTCTCCCACTCCCGTCGTATCAACGACAGCGAGATCGGGTACCGGGGTAGTAATAATTGCCTCGCCGCCCCAGCTTCCTATGCCGTGCGTCCGTGTCTGGGAGGGCAGGGCAGCGTCATCAGAAACTAGATCGGATTCTGCCACGTTCTTTCTTCTGGGCATACAGTCGGATACAACCCGACTTACCGATGAGAAGTCGCCTTGGGAGCGAACTCACTGGCGTTATCTCCAGTTCCTTTTCGACGATCCGCGTCCCCGACTGTTGGAGCAATTCGACAAGTTCGTCGGGCGTGTAAAACGAGACGAGGAGTCCGGGAAGCACCTCCTCATCGACCACCGATGCGATCTGGGGGAGGTGTTTCAGCCCATAGAAGATCAGCTGAGAGGTCAGCGTCTCAGGACCGACAGGACTCTGATAGTAGATATCCTTGAGAATTAGGTGCCCCCCAGGTCGGAGCAGGTTCACTGCCTCGATCAGAGCGGCTTGCGCTTTCCGCTTCGACGCTGACCGGCTCTCTCCCACGAGGTGGTGAAGCACGTCACTCATCATGACGAAATCGAAGGACTCGGGCTGGAACGGCAACGGAAGGTCCGTCGCTGAGGCTCGGAGATATTCCGCCTGAACGTCATCGCCTACGTTAGGGAGCATCTCCGTCGAAATGTCTACTCCATATGCATCGGAAATATCAGTGCTCTCGAGCGCATATTCGAGCAGAAGCCCGTCACCGCATCCGATCTCCAGAATACGATCTCCCCGCTCACATATCGGATCAATAAATCCGTCGACGATGGGCGAGTTTTCGATTTCGTTCGAACTGTGCTCGTGTGTGTACGTGTCGGCCTCCGCGTTGAAGTACTGGCCGACAGTTTCTCCATCCATAGTATCTACCCGCCACCGAAGAGATACGCTTGTATTAGTATTTTCTGCGATACGATCTGCCGTTCGGCGTTCTCTGTGTGTAATATATTAGCTGCTGAATACAGAGACGTCATGACGGTGTCTCGTGTTGCTTCAGACGGTCTGCTGTACCGATGTCCCGGTAGGGCCGCAGGACGGTCACGGTCCCACCGGCAATATCTCACGAAACCGTTCGACAGACGGTGAACGACCCCGCCCTCGAGGAGCCGCCGAAGGCGGCGAGTAGGGCGGGGGCTTGGCACCCTCACCGTCACCGCTAAAAATGAGCGACAGCCGTACTGATCCAAACACTGGATGATTCGGCCTGGACAAAACGCGAAGTTCGTCTGTAGAATGGACGTTGTCCTCGCGTTCTATGCAGGCCAATTCCGGACCACGGCTTTGAGGCGGTCTTCGCCAACCATCCCACTGCGGGCACCTTGCTGGGTACAGTTGTAGCCCGCAGCTGCCGTCGCGAATCGTCCGGCCGAGCGAATCGGTGCATCCGCGAGCAACCAACGGTGGAGCAAGCCGCTCACGAACGCATCACCCGCGCCTGTCGTATCGATGACGTCCACGTCCATCGCCGACAGTTCGACGACTGAGCCGTTCGCCCAGAGGACCGCGCCACGCTCCCCGCGGGTAAGGGCTCCACGAGAAACGCCGTGGGCTCGCAGTACGTCGACCGCATCCAAGCCGCTAGCCCCGAGATAGGACCGAACCGACGTCTCATTGGCAACGAATAGTTCAAGATGCGGGAGTAGGGCGTCGACCGTTTCGCGCTCGGTCCCACGGTCTTTCAATCCGTCGAGCGGGCTAGCGAGGTCGAACGCGAGTCGAATCGCTCCGTTCGCAGCGAGTTCGCCCAGCCTGCTCGTGACACAGTCCGGACAATACCCGTTGGCGAACACGAATGTGGCCGATCGAAGGATCGTTTCGTCGTGATCGGTCAGTCGCAGGTTCTTGGCCGCTCCGCTCCGAGTGACGATCGTCCGCTCCCCGTCGGAGTCGGAAAAGACCATGCAGTAGGTCGACGGTTGGTTCCCTCGTCTGACGTGATCGAGCGTTATACCTTCCTCACGGAGGTTGTCTGCGACCGCGTCGGCGACATCATCGTCGCCGAGTCGGACGACGACGCCAGTCGATCGCCCCAGTCGCGAGAGCGCCACTGCCACATTCGCGGCGACGCCGCCAAACGCTACTGACTCGTCGTGCGCGAAGGCTCCGCCATCAGGTGCTGGGAGATTCGAGACCGAGTACTGTTTGTCCAGTAGCGCACTGCCGATGACTACGACGTCAAGTGTCTCTGTCATCTATCTCACCCCTCACGTGATCTCCAGTTACGGGCTCCACAGCTGTTCTCGGTGCCGGAACTGGGCTTGGGTCGAGGAACGACTGTATCAACAGTGTTGGTCCCCCTCCAGGGGCCGTTACGTCGAAGTACTGGCTGACTGCTGTCCCGTCCATGGGATTGTTTAGTGCGGCAACCAATCAAATTAGAAATATTCAACACCATTTACCTATGTTCTACATACGGGTATCGTTCTCTCCGAATTATATCTGTAGGCAAGAATGAATAGTTGCCAATCGGGATTCTAACTCATCCCATCAGACCAAGGTACTCACCGGCGAGTTCACGATCCCGGTCGTCGAGTCCGAGTTGATAGAGAGACATCAAATACGCAGCGACGCCGGCAGTGCTGCCGACGATTACAAGTACCAATCCATCAACGTACAACCCAGCGAGCCACATGACCACGGCAGCGAGGGCTGTGGCTGCAAGCGGCTTCCACAGTGTCACAGAGTAGGCGAATAGCCCCTCGAGATACCAGACCTGAGCGACCCGTAGGATATTCAACGCAGCGAGTATACTCGCGGTCGCAAGTGCTGCCCCGATCATCCCGAACTCGAGGATGAAAATATAGTTGAGAACGACATTGAGGCCGCCAAATACTAGGTGGTTCACCATGACAAGATACTGATGGTCGGTCATCGTCAGCAGATCATTGGCTGGACCGGAAGCGGCGTTGAACAGCTGGGCAGCGACGAACAAAATCACAACGGTTGTTCCCGCGACGAATTCTGGGCCGAACAGGGCGAGGATTTCGGTGCGATAGATAACGACCGGCAGCGCCAAGATGATCGAGGCTGTGATCGACCAGCGGGTCACCGTCGCGTATACGGACTCGAGTTCGTCGATCGCCCCTTCTGAGTGAAGTCGCGACGCCACCGGTGGAAACAACTGGTTGATGCCAATTAGCGGCATCGCGAGAACCGTCGCAAGCAGGACCGCGACGTTGTAGATACCGACATCGGCAGCTGCGAGAAAGATCCCAACCATGAACACGTCGATCCGCTTGAACAGAAAGTTCCCGGCCTTGGACAGCGTCAGTGGTGCTGAGTAGTCGTAGAAGTCAAGCGCCTCGCGACGCGAAAAGTTGAACTCGGGTCGCAGGTCGGATTGAGCGAGGGCGTACCAGAATGCAATCGAGAACGCGACGAGACAGGCGACTGCGTACGCGGCGGCGACCCCAAGCACGGAGTAGCCGACCGCCACCGCAGCCACGATGGCGATCAACTGGGCGACCGGACCAAGGACGGCAACGACTGTCTTCCCGACGGCCATTTCGAGACCACGGAACGTACTCGAAACGACATAGGTCAGTGCCTGGAACGGCAACGCGACCGCAAACACCCGCATAGCTGGCTCGAACAGCGGTTCCTCGAGGGTGTAAGCATTGATCGTCGGTGCCATGACAAAGAGAAACACCGCAACGACGAGACTGACGCCAAGTGTTGTCGCATACGCAAGTCCGAGGATACGGTTTTGATAGGCTGGATCGCTGCGATTCGCGGCGAGATACCGCGTTGCCGAGACATCGGTCCCGAAGTTCGAGACAGTCAATACCGACTGGAGTACCATCGTCCCGTAGGCGTAAATGCCATAGATGGTCGCACCGAGCGTACGAGTCAGAACGAGAGTCAAGAGAAATCCGGCGAGATTTATTACGAGCATCCCGACGTAGTGAAGCGACGCGCCGTCAGCGACCGATCGTAGAGAGTTGAGTGTGGAAGACGATTGTTCGGACATTCAGCGCAATTTCCAGTATCGACCAGTTAGTAGTGCGGTCATTACGGCTTAGAATCCCCTTGCCTATCCAAACTAGATCCAGCGACGGCTTCGTCGTAATCGGCCTCTGTGTCAGCCGCGACGTGAATCAGGATTGGAGGTAACAAGCTTTCGGCAGCCTCCTGTGTCGTCCTATCGTGTATGTATCGAATACGCGGTTGTTTCGTCGACATTACAATAGCTTCCGTGACCCATGTCATTCCATATGATGTCTACGATCCTGCCTGACCACTACTCCGTCGAGAACCTCAAACGAGTATTCAAGAACCCGCGTCTGCTGCGCCGGGAACTGTTCAACTGGACGCTGTGGGTTAACTCCCGGTCCCGACGTGTGCTCAAGGCTCTGAGCGGAACAGACGAGAACATCGATATGATCGCCGCCGACTGGGACAATCTGATACTCCTCGATGCCTGTCGATACGACCTTTTCGACGCGCGGAATCAACTCAATGGAGACCTTCAGTCGGTCCGCTCGAAGGGCAGCGACAGTTGGGAATTCATGAACGCGAACTTCGCCGGCCGCACGCTCCACGACACAGTCTATGTGACGGCCAATCCACACGTCTACGAACTCCCAGAGAACACCTTCCACGCCGTCGAGAACTTGCTCGAAACTCGCTGGGACGAAGAGTCAGGCACGGTTCGACCAGCGGCAGTTGTCGAGGAGGCAATCGAAGCCCTCGATCGCTATCCCGAAAAACGGTTGATCGTTCATTTCATGCAGCCACACTTTCCGTTCCTCGGACCAACTGGCCAGACTTTCGATCACATGGGTATCAAAGATCTCGATGCAGCAGAGCGAAGCGACGCACCTAATCCCTGGTTCGGCCTTATTTACGAGGATACTGTGGACGCTGAGACGGTGCTCATGGCGTACCGGGAAAACCTCGATCTCCTCTTTCCCCACGTCGAACGGCTGCTCGAGACACTGTCTGGGAAGAGTGTCGTCACCTCCGACCATGGCAACCTGATCGGCGAGCGAGGCTTCCCCATTCCAATGCGTATGTACGGCCACCCACGCGGGCTCAACCGCGATGAAGTTCGGACCGTCCCATGGCTTGAACTCGAGACTGCCGATCGACGCCGAATCGTTTCGGAACCACCCCAGCAGGACGAAACAGAGACCAATGACGACGTGGTTGAGGACCGGTTGAGTGCTCTCGGATATGTCTGAACGCCGTCCAATCCGTTCGGAGTTCAAACATCGCGGATAGTTCGTGCGGATCGAAACGACCGTCGTGACCGTTCGCACTTGTATGTCATTTTCGTTTCATTCCCCACTGTGTCAACGGCAAAATAGCAGAGGATGATTACGATATGACTATGCAGTAGCCGAAGCCAGACGATCAAGCCTGCTGCGCTTCGACGAACCGTTTGTCGTCGTTGCGCGCTTTTGGCTCCGTGTTTCGGAGCAGTGAGACGATCTCAGACTTGTCAAGCTTCTCGGCATCCCCCGACGAACGGACGATGTCGGTCGCAGGGGTGAAATCAGACAGGGAGTCAGCAGGGTCATTGCCTGCCGACTCCGGCCGAATCGCATAGAGTGAATCGGTCTCATACGCCCTATTTATCTCACGTTCCGTCATAATTTCCTCGTGGAAGGTTTCACCGATCCGAGGGCCAATCAGCTCAATTTCAATGTTGCTGGGATCATACCCATACTCCGGAGCCATCGTCTCAATCATCGCGTTCGCGAGATCGATGATTCGAATAGCAGGCATTTTGTAGACGAATACTTCGCCGTCCCGGGCCCGATCGAGTGATTGCATAACCAGGGCGAACACGTCGTCGTACGTGAGGAAGAACCGTGTCATTCGCTTATCAGTCAACGTAACTGGGCCACCCGATCGAATCTGTTCAGCGAAGAGGGGAATCACCGACTGTGAGGAGTTAATGACGTTGCCGAACCGAACAGACGCGAGTCGGAGTTCGGATCGGTCCGCTCCGATTCGCCTAGATGATATCAACTGTTCGCCGAGGAGCTTGGTCGTTCCCATCGCGTTTGCGGGGTTCACCGCCTTATCACTGCTTGTGAAGACGACCCGCTCGACACCTGCGTCGAGTGCTGTATCGACGACGTTCTGAAGGCCGACGACGTTCGTCTTGACGGCCTCGTACGGGTCATGCTGACAGACATCAACATGTTTCATCGCCGCCGTGTGGATCACGACATCGATGCACTCCATCGCTCGCTCGAGACAACTCTCGTCCCTAATATCACCGACAACGAACTGCAACCGATCGTCGTCAAACTGCGTCTGCAGTCTGACGAGTCTGGACTCGTCGTTATCGAGAATTCGCAGCCGTTCCGGATTCCGCTCGAGAAGCCGCGGAATCAGTGACCGGCCGATCGAACCAGCGCCCGTGACTAGAAACATCTCTTGTTCGGTGATCACACACGAACTCTGGGAAGCCTTTGTATTAGTTAATTCTACCAGACATAGAACTCGAGCGAGTTTGTATACAAATATCGATGTATAATTGGTGATGTATACATTAATATCAGGAATAATGTGTTTATTAGTGGATTCTTACCCCATATTTTCAAAGAAATACACATGTCACTATATTTCGAACGCGGACATTGGTTGTCTCAACTAGTATATCAGAGTTGCTGATAGTTAGTCTCAAACTCTGCTTTGATAGCACGGTTATCGGAGTCGGTGAGGCCAATTACTACGCAAATCAAGCAATTAGGAGCCAACGAGATCGAAGATGTACCGTCACCAACGGTCTTGAATGTCCCACCCACACAGCAATCATATAATATCAAAAACTGAGTTTCTCAACCACCAGATCTAGTTACGCTTTCATCTTATCGCAAGCCATTTACAGAGACATAGAAGCGTACACTCAATACGCTCATCTTATCAAAAATACAATTGTTACACGGTATCTAATACCAATCGAATAACAAAATGACTTCTTTTCTTCGGGGGTACTATGCAGAGTACAGACCTCGAATCGGCCGCGATCCCCATCAAAGACGGCGATACATCAGTGCTCTGTGATCCATGGGTGCTCAACGGCGCACACTACGGGTCGTAGGCACACTATCCTGAACCAGAGGACTTCAATGACATCGATACCGTTGAAGAAATAGTATGGTATCTTGACATCTTCCCTACCCTGCTCGCGCCCACTCGAGCGCTCGCTGAGGGGCTTGCCATGGTCGCCCCAATTGGTGAGTTCGCCGGTTTCGTCGTCTTCGCGGATGCCCCCACGGTCGCCCACGACAATCGTGCCAATATCCCGCTCGAGACACTCAATGACAATCGCTTTCGAGAGCGTCTGCAAGCAGTGGATCCGGCGGTCAGTGCGCTGTTGGTCGAGCTGTCGCGCTTCCCGCGACGAACTCGTGTCGAACTGGCACGTTTCTTGGCGAAGTAGTATTCGCCTCTTTGAGTTCCCTGCCGGGGTACAACACGGATTCGTCGCCAAACGACACAGCGGCGATGCTGCAAATCTCGAGGTCAATCCCGGCAACTCCGTTGCCGGGTGAATCGGGCACGTCGATCTCGGCGCGACAGACGATATGCAATCGCCACTCGCCGTGTTCGTACACGGCACGAACTCGTTGAACGTTCTCGATTGTCGTTGCAGGTGGGCCAATGACTTCGTACTCACAGAGCACGAAGTGAGACCAATCGTCCTTGAGTCTTTCACCATTCGAGAGCCTGAGACGGTTGGTCGCGGCGTCGTGCTTGAAGCTAGCCTGCTTGAACGTGACCGTTGAGTGTGGGTGTTCGCCGTTGCGTTTTGCGGTAGCCGGGTGGGTTCGCTTTCGTGTTCCCGTTTTCGCGCTTGCCGACCCAACTGGAGAACACCTCACCGAGTTCCGGGAGAACTCGCTGACTTGGCTGAGAATGTGCGGTCTTTCAACTCCGATTTGAGAACCGAAACGTCGATACGACCGAGAGAACTCGAGAAAATCTTCTGCAGTTGAACGTATATTGACTAACTTTCTTAGATGTGCCCCTTAGCTGACTTCCTTAGATAAGACTCTAATACTACTCTCATAGATGTGTTTCTAAGATTGTTTTCTTTGATGTAATCGTACTCTCCCTTCTGTCAGTATGACATCTGTGAGAGCCAGTGCTCTATCTTAGATATCAATACTGTGTTGGGGGGCCCTTAGATAAGTGTCTAAGATATGATTCTCAGGTGTTAATCAATTTTCCCCCAACACCCACACCGTATACGGTAGTCATAGATACCTATCTTGGATATAGATCATAGATATGGCTTCCCGCTCGTTCACGCTGCTACACTCTCCATTGTCACCATAGATACGCGTCTTACCTCAAGATCTTAGACACCACTCTAAGACAAACTTCTTGGCTGTGATTGTGCTCTCTGTCCCTAAGACGCTACATTTATGTGGTAGCTATAGATCTCTTAGCTAAGAATCCTAGATATGGGTCTAAGAAGCCTAACTTAGGTATATTTCTTGGATGCTTTGCGTAGTTTCTTATCTTAGTAACTCACAAGAGACACTCATGCTTTCGTACACAGTGTACTCCGAAGCGGGTGGCGTCGGAAAATCGTCGCTGACAGCGAATCTGGCTGTCGCGCACGCTCGAGCAGGTCTCGACGTCCTGGTCGTCCCACTGGATCCGCAGGACGGCGACCTCAGCCGGCTACTCGGTGTCGACGAAGACCGTGCCAGCAGCGATGCGGACAACCTCGTCCGTCATATGGTTAATGCGCCGAAGGGCCCATTTGAAGACCTTATCCGAACGTCGGAGGGTGTCGATATCATTCCAGAGCACAATATGCTCTCGGATCTCGCAGATCACCTCGCTCGCGAACAGCAGAAAGCCGAGGACTTCGGCGACGCGTACAATATCTACGCCCAACTGCAGCGCGTCCTCGCTGATGCTGGCGTTGGGGAGCAGTACGATGTCCTGATCTGCGATCCGCCAGCGACCGAGTCGGATCACCTCTACAACGCCATCTTCGCGACGCGAAATCTGGTGATCCCCGTCGAGCCCTCGGCCAAGGGACGGGCATCGGTCGAAGGTCTCGAGGAACTCGCGAGTAACTTCGCTGACCAGTTAAATATTGAAGTCGGTGTTCTGGCCGCAGTCCCGAACGGATTCAAGCGGACGAACGACCAGAAAGAACTCATCGAGGAAATCGAGTTCCCAACACCGGAGGTTATCAACGACCGGACATCGATGATGGAAGGCTGCTGGAAGCAGCAGTGTTCAGCGTTCAAATACGTTCGTGAGCAGCGCGCCCGTCAACGGGACTACGAGCTCGAAACACTCGCCCAGTTCGATCAACTGGCTCGCTACCTCGAGCAGGAGGCTGGGATTGAGGCACCACATCCGCCTGAGCCTGGTGCGCTCGAGCAAGAGGTGACAGCATGACGGGGTTCAAAAGCGGAAGCGCCGGTGATCCGTTCAGCAGTGGTGACACAGACGACGATTCTGGCGGCAGCGATGCCGGAACGGATGAACCAGCCACGCTCGAGCCATCGGCGTCGACGTCGACGACTCAGACTGATCATGCGTCCGAGGCCAGCGTCGACCGTGATCAGGGTCGTGACAACGATGGGAGCGAGACTACATCTGATAGTCCCTCGAGCACCGTCCTTCCTTGGATCTACGAGCGCAACAGTATCACCGACGGGCGTGCACAAACTGTCCAATTGCATCTCCAGCAGTCAACGCTGGATCGCCAGCGTGAGGGAAAGCGGGATGTCGAGGCTGTCTTAGGAGAATCAGTGAAGAAAGCCGATCTTCGCGAGGCGGCACTTCTCGTTGGCCTTGAGCATCTCGATGAACTCGCTGAGCAGCTCCGAGAGTGGGGCTACGACTTCGAGTGAGGTTTTCTGTCAATCACCCCTCCCTATATTCTCCTACCCATGGCCGATTGAACATTGATATGGTAAGTTGTGATCTACCGTTCGTAGCTAGATCTGTCTATTATTCATACAATTCATCTCTCGAGAAGGAGGGGTATGCAAACTTAGATGATAATCATGTATTCTTAGATTAGAATCTTAGATAGTTTGTCCAGAATAAATAGAGTGCTCGTCGTGGTCCCGACAGCCTTCAGCTGGATCCAACACGGGCTCATCGGCGGCTGGGTGCTCGCGCCGGGCTACCAGCGACCGGTCGCCGAGGCGATGGCCGCGGCGGGCAATTCCGCAGCAATCGCGAAAGTACTCCAGATCACCCGCACGGCACAGTGCTTACAGTGCTATTCGTCGTCATCGTCGCTGGGTTACATCATCACGGCGCTCGGTTCGGCGGTCTGTATGCTCTCGGCACTCACGCTGAGCAACGAGAACCCGAACCCGCGAAACCGTGCATGATGGGGCAGACCGCTGGCGGTGTTCGGAATGCTGTCGCTTCGACTCGAGGAGTTCAGCGCCATCGAGTCGCTCGCGGGGACGATGGTGCTCCCGTTCTCGCTCCAGCAAGATCCGCAAGCATCTCGTTCACAGTCGGCGGCCGGTAGCCCGGCCAGCGACGACTGACCGACATGTCGAGCTCGAGACTCCACTGGCACCACTCCGGAGAAAGAAAGCGAATTAGATACGTACCATAGACACTCACATTAGATTATTAGATTAGAATCTTAGTTATTCTACCCAGAACAAACATAACTCGTGGAGGCTCAGACGGTTTATACGGTCTGCTGTACCGATGTACCGGTGCAACCGCAGGACGGGTCGCGGGTGCACCGAAAATGACTGACAGCAGACCGTATAGACACCACGACAACCACGATCGGCTGAATCAAGCACTCCATTGCCGAACGCCAGCTCATACTGCCGGACAGCAGTCAATACGAAGTCGGTCGTGAATTCGCGGCCGTCTCCACCGGTGACGGCCGCAGCAGCGCGACCGATCGTCANAATACGAAGTCGGTCGTGAATTCGCGGCCGTCTCCACCGGTGACGGCCGCAGCAGCGCGACCGATCGTCACGTCGTTCTGTCCGGCAGTATCAGGAGGTGCGGAACTAGACAGTGCCCCACGCCGACAACCCCCTCAAATGCAGGCGCACCCCGAACACCCTAATGGGTGTCGGGGTGCGCTCGTTCTCCCAAACCTCATCACAATCCACGTCTAAGCTCTCTCTGAGCAGGGTGGCGAGTTGCATGGACACCTCTTGCCACCACCTGCTCGTTCCTCAAACTCTCATCTAGACAGTGCCGTTGCCAAGGGACTGTCAAACTGGCGGATAATCGGTGCAGCAGTCTTCTCGAGTCTTCCACAGCCGATTGGCGCTGTTATCGCGTTTGCATTCGTCAGGTGGGCAGAGACGTTTCTGCCGTTCGGGTTCGCAGCCGGTGCGATGGTGTACTTAGTGGCCACAGCGTTCATTCCGGAAGCGCTGAAAACGGGCGCGGAACTGCCGCATAACGGACACCGTGAGTGACTGGTCGGGCTCGCGGCAGGTATCCTGGCGATGCTACCGCTGATGGATGTGTGAGCGAGCGACCCGAATTAGAGAGAGCAGCACTGATCAGTGCTTTCGGCGAGGTGGTGGCAGGCTGGGCGATTGAGTGGAACGGCTTCATACGGTCTGCTGTAACGATGTACCGGTGCAACCGCAGTGCGGGTTGCGGTTGCACCGGAAATGACTGACAGTAGTCCGTATCAGTCGTTTGCCGGCTGGCGTTGGTCTCCGAAGATCCGCTCTAGATCCTCATCGTCGTAGTTGACCAGCAGGCGGTCCTCGTCTTTGAACGTCCGCAGCACAATGTTCGTCGTCGAGTTGTCCACACCCTCGGTCTGGATGATTTCCTCCATGAGTTTCTGGAGATGCTCGTGATCGCGGACACGAGATAACACGTAGAACGACATCTCACCGAGCATGAAGAAGACCCGCTGAACGCCGGAGAGGCCAGCGATTTTCTCGGCGACTTCCTCGTACCCAGGACCGTCGTAGTCGGCATTGATTTCGGTAATCGCTGTCAGCTCGAGACCGAGTTTCTGGGGATCAAGCTGAGCGATCTCTCCTTTCACGATGTCCTTCTCCCGATAGTTCTCCATCCGATAGTAAATCGTAGAGGTACTGACGTCGAGTTCCTCGCTCAGTTCGTCGACGTCGATATCCCCGTTTTCGTCAAGCCGGCGGAGAATCTGGAAGTCCACCTCGTCGAGCGCTACCTTCGGCATCGATTGGTTGTTGGCATTCATCTCGTTAATATGTTAGGTTCGTTCCGATAGTCGCGGAATTTGGTTGGACGGCTCCCAATCGGATCGCGTATGCGGTCACTGTCGGACCGCATCAGCGTCGATCACCGGACGGTCTGCGCGCATCGGGTTCCGTTCGTGCTCGGCCGCGACGACGCCGGGATCGAGCGTGACAGCGACCTGACCGGGGCCGGTTCCAAGCTCGACGACCGTCGTCCCATCGGGTTCGATCACCGTGCTGTGACCACAGAACGTGTTCCCGGCCTCCGTGCCGGCGCGGTTGCAGCCAATCACGTACGCACCCTGTTCGACTGCGCGTGCGGGCAACAACGTGTGCCAGTCGCGTTCCATCTGGACCGACCAAGCGGCAATGTTGATCACGACGTCACACTCGGCACGCGCGAGCGCCAAACTCGCAGCGGGGAAGTTCAGATCGTAACAGATCTGGATGCCGACCCGGCCGAACGGTGCGTCGACGACGGTGTACGCATCACCGGCCGTGTAGTGTGTGGCCTCATCGTTCCAGAGGTGGCGCTTGTCGTAGCGCGCACGCACAGTGCCGTCGGCGTCGAGCCAGACCGCACAGTTATAGACATCGTCGCCGTCCTGGACCGGCATCCCGAACAGCACCGCGGTCTCGGCGTCGGCAGCAGCCCCACTCAGAACCTCGATCGTCGGACCCGGAATGGGTTCCGCGACATCGGGAAGGTCCTCGAAAACGTGATACCCAGTCGTCGCGAGTTCCGGGAACACGACCAGCTCCGCATCGGCGGCGATCGCATCTGCCATCTGGTCGAGCGTTCCGTCATCTGCCGGACCGAGCGTGCTGTCGAACTGGACCACACTGGCTGTAAATCGTTTCATCGTCCCTCGAACTCCGGTTCCCGGTCCTCCTGGAAGGCAGCAACCGCCTCCTCGTGGTCAGCCGTCTGTGAACAGATCCACTGTGCGCGAGTGGCATCCTCGAGTGCGCGTTCGAGGTCCACATCGAAGCTCTCGTTGACGAGCCGCTTGCTCTGGGCAAGTGCGATCGGTGGACGGCCGGCAAGTTGATCTGCAAATGCTGCGGCCGCATCGAGTAGCTCGTCCGCGGGGACCTGTTCGCGCGCGAGGTCCCACTCGACGATCTCCTCGCCGGCAAGTTTCCGGCCGGTAAAGATGAGTTCCTTCGCGCGTGCCTCGCCGATTAGTCGCGGCAAGAGGAACGCACCGCCGTCGCCGGGGACGAACCCGACATCGATGAACGTCTCGCCGATGACGCCCTCGTCGCTGACGATACGGAAGTCACAGGCGAGTGCCGTATCACAACCGGCACCGAGCGCGTAGCCGTTGACCGCCGCGATGACTGGCGTGTCGATTCCGCGGATCGTTCGGACGACGTTCTGGAACAGCCCCAGTCCCGTCTCGTACTCTGCGAAGTCCATCTCCGTGGTCAGGGGCATGTCGTTCAGATCTACCCCAGCACAGAACGCGTCGCCAGCGCCGGTAAGAACGATCGCGCGAATCTCGTCTCGGTCGTCGAAGCGCTCGAACGCCTCAACCGCACCTCGAAGGAGGAGTTCGTTGTACGCGTTCATCGCGTCGGGCCGGTCGTAGGTGACGCGAGCGACGTGGTCGTTGGTCTGTTCGACGTGCAATGGTGCGTCGATCTCAATCATCGGTCGTTCCTCGCGAAATGGGTGCTTCGCCGTCGACTCGGGCAGTGCCATCCGACTCGAGCGTGATCGCGGCATCGACGACCTCGACGCCGTCTTCGGTGGCGAAGACGGGATTCAGGTCCAGTTCGGACACCGACGGATTGGCTTCGACGAATTCGGAAACCGAGACCAGCAGGTCCACGACTGCGTCGCGATCTACGGGTGGGTTCCCGCGTGCGCCGTCGAACAACTCCTGGGCATCGATGTCCTCGAGCAGCCCTCGAGCGTCGGCTTCGGTAAGCGGCAGTGCCCGGAACGCGACGTCTTCCAGTACCTCGACGAAGACGCCGCCGAGACCACACATGATCACGGGGCCGAACTGCTCGTCGTCGACGACGCCGACGATGAGTTCGACGCCGGCGTCGGCCATCGGCGAGATGAGCACACCGTCTATCTGTGAGTCGGGATCGTAGTCGTGAGCCGCTGCAAGCAGGTCGTCGTAGGTGTCGCTGGCCGCCTCAGTTGACACCTCGAGTGCGACGCCGCCCGCGTCCGACTTGTGGACGATGTCGGGCGAGACGATCTTCATGGCAACCGGCCCGTCGACTGACGCTGCGGCGTCTCGTGCATCATCCGGGCTCGTCGCGAGTTCAAACGGCGTGATCGGGAGATCAGCCTCCGACAGCGCTTGCTTGGACTCGAACTCCGAGAGTTGCGTCCGACCGCTGGCGAGCGCGTCGCTGATCGTCTCGGCCGTGTCAGTCGTCCCGATAACCTGGAAGTCGCTGCTCTCGGTGGCGGCTGCGACGCGCTCGCCGTACGTCGCCAGGGCCTCGAGACTCGCGGTCGCGACGTCGAGCGATTCGACGACCGGAATCCCGTTCTCGCGTAGGACTGCGTGTGGATCCGTGTCGAATCCTTCGTAGGCGCTTTGGACGACGAGCGGTTTCTCGTGTTCGGCCGCGAGGTCGGCCAGATCGTCTGCCACCTCGATCTCGACGTCGGTGTACTGTTCGGCAAAGCGGATGCCGTAGCCCCCGAAGAGGCCAGAGAGCATGAGCGCGTCCACGTTCGGGTCGGCGAGCATTGCTTCCGCGCAGTCGACGAACACGGACTGATCCTCGTCTGTGCCGCCCGCAACGTCTACTGGATTGACGACGCTGGCTGCGTCAGGGAGGACGTCTTGGAGGTTGTCCTGTGTCTCGTCGGTGAGTTGCGGGATAGCCAGTCCGCGTTCGGCGAGAGCGTCCGCCGCGAGCGTCGCGTGGCCGCCACCGTCCGCGAGGATCGCGACGTTCTCGCCGTCGGCGCTGGGTAGCGACGACAGCGCATTCGCCACCGACAGGAGTTCGTCCGAGCGCTCGACGCTGACGACGCCCGCCTGTTCGAGGACGGCATCGGTCACCGCGGCGTCGCCGGCCAACGACCCGGTGTGGGACGAGGCCGAGCGCTTGCCGACGTCCGACCGCCCGCTTTTCAGGACGACGATCGGCGTGTCCGTGGTTACGTCGCGGGCCTGCTCGAGGAAGGCCCGGCCATCGCTCATGCCCTCGACGTAGCAGACGATCGCGTCGGTTTCGGGGTCGTCGTCGAAGAAGGAGAGGTACTCGTGGAACTGGAGATCGGCCTCGTTCCCGACGCCGACGTAGTGGCTGAAGCCGACACCCGCTCGAGTGGCGGCCTCGGTGAACAGCGAGATAGCCATATTCCCGCTCTGACAGAGCAGCGCGAGATTGCCCTCGGGGACCGTGTCCGCGCCGACGAGGTTCAAGCTCCGGTGGACGTTGATCAGCCCGGAGGTGTTCGGACCGATCAGTCTGATCCCGTGCTCGCGCGCGAGCGAGACGATCTCGTCTTCGAGCTCCTGGCCGTCTTCGCCGGCTTCACCGAACCCGACGGCGATGACCACCGCGCCCGCGAGGTCGGTGTCCGCACAGTCCTCGAGGATCTGGGGAACGATCGGTGCCGGGGTAACGATGAGCGCGAGGTCGACGCGGCCGGGAATCGCGGAGACGGTCGAGTAGACCTCGAGGCCACGGATCTCGTCAGCGGAGGGATTGACCGGGTAGATATCGCCCTCGTAGCCGCCTTCCTGGAGGGTTTCAATGGCTTGATAGCCCCGTTTCGTTTCGTCGGTGGAGGCGCCGACGATTGCGACCGAGTCGGGGTCCATGATACGGTCGATGTCGGTCGAGCGGTCCGCCACGGTTAGACCCCCTCGAACGACGGTTCGCGGTCCTCGGCGAACGCGTCGATTCCTTCTTGCCAGTCGTCGGTCGCCATACAGGCCAGCAGCGCTTCCGCCTCGGCCGTCAGCATGTCGTCGCGCGTTGCCTGGCCGACACGCCCGAACTGTTCTTTGGCGAACGTCATCGGAATGGGAGCGTTCCCTGCAAGCTCCTCTGCCAACTCGTCGACAGCGGCCTCGAGCTCCCCTTCGGGGTGTGCACTCGTCACGACGCCTTCGTCGGCTGCTTCCGCGCCGGTCAGCGACGCCACCGAGAGGATGAGTTCTTTCGCACGGGCCTGCCCGACGCGGGCGGCCAGCGTGTACGTGACACCGCCGCCGATGTACGTTCCGATCGATACTTCCGGGAATCGGATCTCCGCGTCCTCGCCCATGAGCACGAAATCAGCACTCAGTGCGAGTTCAGCGCCCGCACCGATGGCGTATCCCTGAACCTTCGCGATCACCGGTTGCGGATGCGTCTGGACTGCTTTGGCGGCCTCTTGGGCCTGCCAGACGTATTCACGGCGCTCCTTCTGGGTGCGCTCGACCTCGTCGTGATTCTCCATATCAGCACCCACACAGAAGGCCCGCCCTTCACCTTCGAGGACGACGACGCGCACATCGTCGTCGGCTGCTCGCTTGAGGCCGTCGCGGATTCCCTCGTATAACGCAGGCGTCACTGCGTTGAGACTATCGGGTCGATTCAGCCGGACGCGTGCGACGTCCTCATCACGTTCATACCGCGTTGGTTCCTCCGCCACTGTGTCTGTGGTAGTCATGGTCAAGCGACTACGTAGACACATATCAGTTATACACATAAACCTTTGCTCACTCCTAATTATAGAGATCAAATTCAGAAATCTCACAAAATAGTGGTGCCTTTCTGGGAAAGGCTATTATACTATTATGTAATAGAAACTCACGGCAATGACACACAAAGGCATGGCGGATCGACGGGACGTACTGGCAACAGCAGGTGTCGGGACACTGATGGCACTAGCGGGCTGTGCATCGGTGCTCAGTGGCAGTTCGGGCAGCAAACTCCGGTTCCTCGGTTTCGGTGGGAACACACAGGAGACCCAGATGTCCGTGTTCGACAGTTGGGATTCAGAGATGACCGTCGAGGGGACGTCGGCTGGTGGAACGACGGAGATGATTTCGCTGATCAAGCAAAACCCTGGCTCGTTCGACGTCGTCGCGCTCAACGACACCGGGATGGCACGCGCCCAGCAGGAAGACATCCTCGAGCCGATCGATCTCTCGCAGGTTCCAAACTACGAGGAGAACATCAAGGAGTCGGCGCGGACGCTGTCGTTCAACATGAACGGCGAGGACACCATGGGCCTCATCCGCGAGAACGGCGCGACGGGCTTTGCATACAATACGGACAAGATTGATGGCGAACTCACGTCGTGGGAGGCACTTCTTGACCCCGCATACGAAGGAAAAGTATCACTCATCGACCGGACGATCGACCGGTTGTCGAACGCTGCAGCCGCAGCGGGGCTCGACATCAATGAGGTCCCGGATGACGAAGAGAAAACGGACACGATGTTCGAGCAGGCGCGTGAGGAGAATGGAAACGTCTTCGCCTACTGGGGCGATGGCGCGACGTCGATTCGCTACCTCCGCCAAGAGAACGCCTGGATCTGTGAGGCCTGGGGTGGCCGCGTGCTCGCCCTACAGAACGAGGGCTACGACAACATTGAGTACGTCATCCCAGAGGAGGGCGCGATGGGGTGGTCCGACAACCTCGCGCTCGTCAAAGGATCGGAAAACAAAGAGGCAGCCCACGAGTTGCTCAATCATACCTACCAGCGGGAGAACCTCCTGTCTCTCTCCGAGGGAATGAATTACACCGTTCAGGTCAAGAATCCGCCGAGTTCGATGCAGGAACTCCCCGACTACGCGCCCGCGGAGGATCTGGCCTTCCGCAACTGGGACGCGGTGCTGCCGAAAGAGGACGAGTGGACCCAGCGACTCGACAGCATCAAACAGAACTAACAGCCAATGCTCGAAGTAGATTCCTTCACGAAGTACTACGGGGAACTCTGCGCCGTCGAGGACCTCTCCTTCCGGATCGAGGAAGGGGAGTTCGTCACGTTGCTCGGCCCCTCCGGCTGTGGGAAGTCGACGACGCTCCACGCGATCGCCGGTCTCGTCGAACCGACCGATGGGCGCATCCGCCTTCGCGGGACGGACGTGACGGACCTCCCACCCGAGAAGCGCAACATCGGGATGGCGTTTCAGTCGACGGCACTGTTTCCTCACATGACCGTCCGGGAAAACATCGCCTACGGGCTGAAGATGCATGGCTACTCCGCGGCCGACGTCGAAGACCGCGTCGAGGAGTCACTCGAGCTCGTCGATATGCCCGACCACGGCGATCACAAACCGGGCGAACTCTCCGGTGGCCAACAACAGCGTGTCTCGCTGGCTCGCTCGCTCGCCTACGAGCCCGACATCCTCCTGCTCGACGAACCTCTCACGGGCCTCGATCGGGTCCTCCGTGAAGAGATGCGCGGCTGGCTCAATCGCATCCAACGCGAAGTCAACGTCACGACGCTGTACGTCACCCACGATCAGGAGGACGCGCTGTCGATGTCGGATACGGTCGTCGTCCTCAACGACGGCCAAGCCCAGCAGATCGACAGCCCTGAGCGAATCTACGAGTCACCAGCCAATCCGTTCGTCGCGGAGTTCGTCGGCAAGTCCACGCAGTTCACCGGCACCGTCACCCACGAGAACGGGCAGGCCGTCGTCTACAACGACGAAAAGCGGATCACGCTCCCCGACTCGAGCATCGACGACGACCAGTCCGTCTCACTGTACGTCCGGCCGGAAGACATCGAGGTCAGCCCGGAGCCGATGGGGGCCGAAAACGAGTTCCGCGGGATCATAACCGATATCGCGAACCTCGGGAACCGCGCGGAACTCTCGGCCACTCTCGAAGATGGCTCGACGGCGCTTGCACACACCACGCGGTTTCCGGATATCGATGTCGACGACGATATCTTCCTCAGGTTCCCAGCCGAGCGGGTGATCGTCCTATGAGCGTCCAACGGGGCGGTCTGGGGAGAGTGACGCACATTATCGGCGAAGGGCTCGAGGGGCGGATCGCCAATCGACATCTGGCACTGTTCGGGCTCGGATTCGTCGGCCTGTTTTTCGTCCTGCCGATCCTGTTGTTGATCCCGGAGAGTCTGAACCTCGGGTCGACGACGCCGTTCGAATCCTACCGGCGTGTGGCAAACGGTATTTACGTGGACGCGTTCGTCCGGTCGTTCCTTTACGGGTTCGTCACGACCGTCGTCACGCTCGCGTTGGCGTACATGCTGTCGTACTTCCTCGCGTTTAGCACCGAGCGCGTCCGAACAGCGATGATTCTCATCATCGTTCCGCTGTGGATCGCGTACATCGTCCGGTACTTCGGCATCCTGCTGTTCCTGTCACCGGCCGGTCCGCTGGCCGACCTGACCGGGTTCGAGACGGATCTGCTGTTTACCACCCCGGCAGTCATCATCGGCCTCGCGAACGTCTACCTGCCGTTCGCCGTGTTGCCGATCTACAACTCGTTGAACGCCATCGATGAGGAACTAGTCAACGCTTCGCGTGTGCTCGGTGCCGGGAAATGGCGGACGATAACTAAGGTCATCTTCCCGCTGAGTCTGCCGGGACTGGTCGCTGCCGGGCTCATCGTGTTCATCCTCGCAGCCGGCTCGTTCCTCGGTCCGGCTGTGCTTGGCGGCCCAAACCAGACCATGATCGCGAACGTCATCGCACAGGCGTTCTTGGACAACTTCAACATCCAGTTCGCCTCCGCACTGGCGATCGTGTACACAGTCCTGCTTGTCGGACTCCTGTTAGTGTTCAACACGCTGTTCGATCTTCAGGAGGTGCTTGGGAACATATGAGTACACGTACGACAACGAAACTCGAGGGAGTTACGTTCCGGGCGCTCATCACGCTCGTGTTCGCCTTCCTCCTGTTGCCGGTCCTGATCGTGGTTCTGACGTCGTTCACGCAACAGAACTTCCCGGCGATTCCACAGGAGGGGGTCTCGCTCAAGTGGTATCAGGAACTGCTGGCTGACCAGCGACTGCTCAACGCGCTCACAGTGAGTCTGATCGTCTCGACGGTATCGGCGATCCTGTCTGCCATCATCGGGACAATCGCCGCTATCGGCTTCGTCCGCGGGGAGTTCCCCTACAAAGAACAGATCTCGACGGTCATGCTCCTCCCGATGATTATTTCACCTGTCATCACGGGAATCGCGCTCGTCCGCTATTTCAGCACCATCCAGCTTCCGTCGGGCTTTCCGGCGCTCATCCTCGGCCACACGGTGCTGTCGCTTCCGTACGTCTTCTTGCTGGTGCGTTCGGAATTGCTTACCTACGACAGGGACCTCGAGCGCGCGTCGCGCGTTCTCGGTGCGGATCCCGCCACCACGTTCCGGCACGTGACTGGTCCCATTATCTCGCCAGCCATCCTCGCCGGCGCGTTCATCGCGTTCGTCGTCTCGTTCGGCGAGTTCACGGCAACGCAGTTTCTCATCTCGCCGGGCACCAGCACCGTTCCGGTCGTCATCTACACGATGCTCCGGACGGGACTGACCCCGACGATCAACGCACTCTCGGTCGTGCTCATCGTCGTCATGCTCGTCCTCGCACTCTCCAGTCGAAAGCTCTCATCGACGTAATTCGTATTCTCCTCGATGGTCGTTGGTTCCCCCGGCAGTGTTCAAATGCGAATTGATACGTAAGGTGTTACGTTTTCTGAGACGGGCTGCTGTCCCGCTGTCCCGGTGGGCTCGCAGTGCGGGGTACGGTCCCGCCGGAACTGACTGACAGGAGTCCGTATGGATGGTAATTAGGCGTCGGAACGATCCGCAGCCGACTGCGTGTCGTGTGCCTCCTCGACGCGCGCGGCGTGTTTCTCGAGGTCTGCCGCAAGCGTCCGAGCTTGCTCGGGTGTCAACTCGAGGGCCTCCATGTGTGCGGGCAGGTGGGCTTCGGTCATGTTGTCCAGTTCGAACTGCAACCGAACGCAGTCGGGGTCGTCTCGATTCGCCGTTGCGTTCACGACGGCGAGCGATTCCGTCTCGAAGTCGTGGCCCGTCACGACGGCGTCGACGAGATCGAGAGTCGTGTACGCGTTGACTTTCATTAGCCGGTCAGCCATGTTAGTCGTCCGATGGGATCGGTGTCCCATCGGCTCGTGCCGGAGCAGGGCTTGCCTCGAGGTCGTCGTCCTCGGCGTAGGGATACCAAGTGCGCTTCGTATTGTGCAGGTACGGATCATCGTAATCCGTCTCTTCTGGCTCGATGAGATCGGCCAGTTCCTCGTCGTCTCGCTCGAGGACGAACTCCCGGAAGCTCTCCGTGCCGTCGCGGGCAGCCGCGAAGTTCTCGAGTAAGTTCGCGATCGCACCGGGAACTTCGTCCGCCGGGACGCGTTCGGCGACCCATGACGCAAACTGTGGGTTCTCACCGAGTCCGCCGCCGAGCCCGATATCGAGGGCTTCGACCGGGTCGCCGTTCTTGCGCGTTTTCATCCCTCGCAGGGAGACGTCAGCGATCTGAGGTTGGGCACACGAGGCCGTACAGCCAGACAGGTGAATGTGGAAGTCCTCCACGCCGTCCGGCAGATCGACGTTCTCCTTGAGCCAGCGGGCGTAACGCACCTGTCGGTTCTTCGTCTCGACGATCGAAAGCGAACAGAACTCGGTCCCCGTACAGGCGATCGACCCGCGCTGGAACGGATGGGGATCGGGGCTGTATTCCTCGAAGACCGTCTCCTCGAGCAGCGCGTCGAGATTCTCGTCGGGAACGTCGGTGAGGATGATGTTCTGGCGCTGTGTCAGCCGCACCTCGCCGGACGCGTATTCTTCAGCCGCGTCGGCGATCTCGTAGGCGTCGTCGACGCCGATCCGGCCGACGAGAACGTTCAATCCGACATAGAAATTCCCGTCGACTTGCTCGTGGACGCCGACGTGGTCGTGTTTGCCGTCGGCGTCGCCCGCGTTGTACGAGTATGACTCGCGGAGGTCATCGCCGGCGGTCTCGAGGTCGAAGTCGACGTACTCCGCCTGAAGCGTCTCGCGGATTTTCTCCGGCCCCCACTCGTCGACGAGGAACTTCATGCGCGCGTTGTAGCGGTTCTCGCGGTCGCCGTGGTCACGAAAGAGCGCCGAGAGGCCACCCGCGACGTCGACGGCCTGCTCCGGCGTGGCGAAGACGTCGATATCTCGGGCGAATCGCGGCTCGTTGCGCGAGAGGCCACCGCCGACGCGAACGTTGTAGCCGGTGACCATCTCCCCGTCGAGTTCCTTCTCGGCGGGTTCGAACGAGAGGTCGTTGATATCGCCCTGGCCACAGCCTTCGTCACAGCCCGTCACTGAGACCTTCCACTTCCGCGGGAGGTTCGAGTGTGCCTCGTTCTGTTTGAACGTCTCGTTGAGTTCAGTGGCAAGGGCACCCGCATCGACGTGCTCGTGTTTGTCCTTGCCGGCGACCGGGCAGCCGACGATGTTTCGCCAGGAGTCGCCACACGCCTGCACCGTCGAGAGACCGACCTCTTCGAGCCGGTCGAAGAGTTCGGGAACGTCCTCGAGTCGGATCCAGTGCAGTTGGATCGCCTGCCGGGTAGTCACGTCGAGCCAGCCGTTGCCGAACTCGGGGTTTTCGGCGGGGCCGCGGGAGAATTCGTCGGCGAGTTCGACGAGACGCCGGAACTGGCCCGGCTCGAGGACGCCACTCGGCGGGCCGATCCGCAGCATAAAGTACGATTCCTGCCCAGCCCGCTGGTGATATAGGCCGAACCATTTGAAGCGCTCGAACCAGGCGTCTCGCTCGTCGTCGGGAATCGACTCCCAGCCCTCCCCGGCGAAGCGCTCGATTTCGGCGCGTATTTCGGTTCCATAGAGTTCGTCCTTCCAGTGCTCGACGTCGGTAGGCATTACGACCGCATATGGAGGGTACACATAAGACACGTCGTCTGTCGTCAGTTCTCCCCGCGTCTCGGCGGTTCCGGTCGTCTTTGCCACTAGCGACTTACGGACGTTCGCCGTCGGGTTCGACGAGCCACTGGACGTCCTCGGGGTCGTATGGATAGAAGTCATCGTTCACGATGCGGCCGACGGGAAGGCGCTCGATCGAATCACGCGTGCCACACTCGAGACACTGCCCGACTGCGTGGGCGACGACGATCGAGCCGTCGACATCGACATCGACGAACGCCTCGAGCAGGACGTACGCCGGGCTACAGTCACAGAACGTACCAGTCGTAAGGGTCCAGACGTCGCTGACGCTCACTTGGCGACTGTCGTTGACGCTGATCCATGCGCCGTCGTCGAGCGTCCGCAGGGCGATCGACATACGGGACGTTGGCCCACTGTCTCCCTTCGTCTATCGCCCCGTGCAAACCTTACCGACGTGCAGACGCCGTATTCGCCGAAAACAGCATAACGGCAGCGGGTTCGAACCGTTTCGGCCGAACCCAGATATCGGAGAGAATAGCCGGTATAAGCGAGCACGCGACTCGTTCTGAGCAACAGGTTGTGCTGGGGATAGAAACGAGCATCTTCGATGTTTCACGGAGACGTACAGAAATCGCGCTCGCTTCGAGGACTGTTCGACTCGAGGGCTTACGACTTCGACGCAGAGGGGAGAAACTGAGCGCAGTTCGGGCACCAGGTAGAGTTGTCCGCCCGTAGTTTTTGTTTCCCACCACAGGTGGAACACCGCGAGGCTGCGTACTGAACCATACACCTCATCACGAGAGCACGATTATATCTTTGTCGTTCTGGTATTTCAGCCAAAAAAGTTGTGAATTCACCTGCTGACGACGATCAGAATCGGCGATACGTCCACGGGACGATGTCGGCGATCTCGATTCGGTGACAACGGTCGAGATGGGGACGTCCCGTGTGAACGTGTCCTGTCGGCTCCTGTTATCCCTGGCCGACCAGCGAGTCCTCTTCGTCCCACTCCTGCTCGCGCAGTTCGTACTTTTCGACCTTTCCGGTCGCCGTCGTCGGCAATTGCTTGACGAACTCGACCCGGCGGACGACCTTGTAGCTCGCGAGGTTCTCACGAGTGAAGTCGATGATCTCCTCGGCGGTCACACCGGGATCCGTTGGATCACCGTTGGCAGGCACGATAAACGCCTTCGGCGTCTCGCCCCACTGGTCGCTGGGCGACGGAATCACGGCAACCTCGGCGACCTCGGGGTGTTCGTAGAGCGTGTCCTCGAGTTCGATACTCGAGATGTTCTCGCCGCCGGAGATGATGATGTCCTTCTTGCGGTCCTGGATCGCGATCATGCCGTTCTCGTCGACGGTGGCGAGATCGCCCATGTGGAACCAGCCCTCGAGGCGGTCGTTGAACGCCCGCTCGGTCTCCTCGGGGTTCTCCCAGTAGCCTTCCATGATCTGGTTGCCACGGACGACGATCTCGCCGATCGTCGCATCGTCCCACGGGACCTCGTTGCCGTCGTCGTCGACGACGCGGATCTCCGTGCCGAGCATCGGGATTCCCTGTCGCTTCTTGATGTCGTAGCGGGCCTGATCGTCCTCGAGGAAGCGATTGACCTCGGAGGTGGCGATGAGCGGGCCGGTCTCGGTCGCACCGTAGACGTGTGCCAGTTCCCAGCCGAACTCGTCTTCGACGGTTCGGATCGTCGCTTCCGGCGGGGCGCTGCCGGCGGTCGCGACGCGAACGTCGTTGTCGCCGGTCGTCACCGGCTCGTTTTCGTCGTAGTAATCGAGGAGCATGTTGAGCACGGTCGGGGCGGCACAGAAGTACGAGACGTCTTCCTCCTGAATCGTCTCGAACACGTCGCCTGCGTCGACGCCGCGCGTACAAACGTGCGTGCCGCCGATGCCGGTGATCGAGAAGACGTGACCCCAGCCGTTGACGTGGAACATCGGCAGCGTCCACAGATAGACATCGTCGTCGCTGATGTCGCGGTGGACCGACGAACAGTAGGCGTGGATGGTCTCGCCGCGGTGGTTTCGCATCACGCCTTTCGGGTCACCCGTCGTCCCCGAGGTGTAGTTGATCGTGATGATGTCCTCTTCGTCCATTTCGGGCCGGTCGTACGTCGGCTCGGTGTCTGCGAGCACCTCGTCGAAGTCCTCCCAGTCACCGTCGACCTCGTCGGCGTTGGACGCAATGAACGTCTCGACCGGAACCTCGTCACGGACGGCCTCGACCTGGTCAGCGTACTCGTGGTCTGCGATGATCGCAGTCACGTCGCAGTCGTTGAGCATGTACTCGAAATCCGACGGGACGAGCCGGTAGTTCAGCGGCGTGTGAACGGCCCCGATCTGCGTGATCCCGTAGACAGACTCGAGGTGGTAGTGGGTGTTGGGCGCGAGCACGGCGACGCGGTCACCTTTTTCGACACCGCGGTCCTGCAGCGCCGCCGAGAGTCGATCGGCTCGCTCGCCGAACTCGTCGTAGGTGAATCGATCGCCGTTCGCAGCGACGATGGCCTCTTCCTCGCCAAAATACGTTCGGGCACGGTCTAAAAACTGCGGGACGAGTAGTGGTCGATCCATATTCAATCGAGTGCTGGCGGTGGTTTAAAACTAACTCAATTCCCCGAATTTCGCAACAAATTAGGTATAATAATTCGTGATAGACCAAATCTGTCAGATGAACGTGCGTGAGTATCGGACCGGGACGTTCTCGGATACGTCACAGCAACGCGTCTGTTAGTGGTTGGGATACGGAGTCGGATGGAGAACAGAAGCCGGGAGTCACAGGAGAGGGCGAGTAGTGTTGGGAGAGACACCGTCCTCACCCTCGAGTTACGGCAAACGACTGTCCTCGTTGGCTGCCCTGGCAGCCATGATAGTATATACCAAACGGCCTGTTGAATCTATCGCTACTTCGCAGTGAGTGGGCCAACAGACGCGATGAGCGATCGAAACGGCTGTCACAACTCGTTGTACTGCAACGACGTAATCCGTCCCTGCCACGCGTGCATGTCGCCGCCCGGGAGGTGCCAGACGACCTCTCCCTCCGTCGGCACGCGGATACCGTTCCGTGTCTCGTAGTTCCGCCAATAGCCAGACCAGGGTGTCGACTCGTATCCATCGTCGACGCGCCGATACCGGTCAGCGTGGACGCGAGCTACCACATCGTCTTCGGTAAACGAAAACGTGAGCGAAGCAGACACGGCCCCGTTTTCGATGGTTGCTTTCGCCGTCCGCTCATCGATCGACTCCCACTCGACCCCCGCTGTGGGAAGGAGCGCAGTCGGATACCACACCGCCTCGGCGAGGTACCGCATCAGTGCCGCTTCTTCCAGTTCCGGACTCGAGTCGCCCCTCTCGAGTGGGATGACCCCGAACAGCGAGACGCTTGCCGTGCCCTGCCAGTCGTGGAATTGGTCACGGACGCGGACCGAGACGAGCGGCGCGAGACGGACCGACGTATCCCAGATGAACCCTGGCGGCTCGACCGTGACGTACTGTGTCGCTGCAAACGGTTTCCACGCTGCTGTTGCGCCGCCGGGACGTAGCCTGCCAGTCTGCTCGAGACGGACCGAGTCGATGTATGGGTGTCCCTCCTGCAGAACGGTGTCGAAATATGTGCGGACGGGGGTGGGTAGTCCTTCAAGATCATCTTCGGTGACCACACGCTCACGTCCAGTGGTCGCAGTCTGCCGAAGCTCGGCCACGCGCCGGGCCGTCTCACGCCGACGCCAGCCGATGCTGGCGAGAACGATGACGAGAAGCGCGATACCGATACCACCAACGCGTTCTCGAATGCGATCGGAGAACATAGCTACACGGTCACGTCAGCGCCCGAAACCATAGTCAGCTTGCTTGTTGCTGGTTCGCTGCGAGGGGACTCCTTCGACGCAACTGTAAGTTGCGGTCGATGGCACTATCGTTGCTCGAGACAGCAGTGAACACGGCGGGTCTCGCCGTTAGCCGATATACTGTGATTTCCATTCGTGTCGGTCCACGATCGCTTGCTCGCCGTCCGCTGTAATCGCATAGTAGTTCGTTCGCCTGTCGAGCTGTCCTTTCTCGACGAGGCCTTTGTTGACGAGGGTGTCGAGATTCGGGTACAGCCGTCCATGATTGATCTCGCTCCTGTAGTATTCCTCAACCTCTTCTTTGATCTCCTGTCCAGACGGTCGATCAAACCCAGCGATCACGTACAGCAGGTCTCGTTGAAATCCTGTGAGGTCATCCATGTCACAGGCGTTCAGCTGAGTCAATATTTGTTATCCAACACGTACACCGCTGTAAGGTAGCGTAACTGGCCATCCCTTTATTCGTCATGCTGAAATCGAGCGGTACACTCGACAGGTGCCGAAATCGATCACTGAGGAATAGTCTCCTCGTATTTTATCCGCCGTCACATTTTGCTCGACATTCGGTGACTTTCTCCAAGTGTTCAAATATACTGAAGTTAGCGAGCGATGTACGACAACACGACGACAGGTCTATGCTAGGATCATACCGATCACGCCAACTTGCACGAATTGGCTTACTGGTTCTCATCGCACTCGTTACGGGGACACGTGTGAGTAGCTACGAGACCAGTCCGTGGGGGTGGATCGCAGTATTCGCTGTCGTGACCGCTCTCATTTTTGGTCCGATCACGTGGCTTATTCGTGATCGTGTTTCCAAAGAACAGCGCGAACGTCTCAGTTACGTTGTGACTGGTATCGTGCTCCTCTGTGTCCCACTTGCCATTGGACTTGGATTCGTTGTTGAGGGACTCCTCTTTTTCATCGACGTCGGCATACTTGGCAGCGTTATCGGTCTTGCAGTCACGTTTCTCGTCGAGCGGACAGTGATCCCCGAACGGTTTGGTGGCACCGCTCAGTAACCTGCCTCGAGGTCATGGTATTCGAGAGATTGCATCTCTCGTGTGCAAACGAACCCAGTGGTGTCGCGGACGGCGAGAAATCGTCATCTCCTCGAGCAGTCGGCGCGAAGCTCCGCTTCGCTCGTAGATCTGCTGGTACGGTGACTCGGCGCATTCGCGACCCGATGGGTGTCCCGAGATATCGGGACAGCAGACCATCTCAAGCGTTCTGGGGACGTCTTCAGGTGCGAGAGACTGTCAGTCTGTTGTATCCTGTTTCCATCGCTGGATGACCTCGACAACGGGTTCTTCATCACCGAGTTGTCCGATCGTCTGTTCGAGTCCAGTCGCTCGGAGCACTCGAGCGACTTGCGGGTCAGCACCTGCGACACGGAGGTCGATCTCTCGCTTCTGTAAGTCGTTGTGGAGGTCCTTGAGCATCTCTGCTGCGGTGACATCGATCGATGGCGACGAGATGAGATCGAACACGACAAGCGAGGGCGCTGTTTCTTCGGCGTCAACCCGAGTCAGGAGGTCGTCACGGACTGTGGGTGCGTTTGCGTAGAATAGTGGTGCTTCGACTCGATACACGAACACGTCCTGTACCGGCTTGGCTTCGGGGTGCCGATCCTGTTCGACGAAGTAACCCGTCCCTGGGATGCGTCCGAGAACGGAAGTGACTGGAACGGTAACGTGTGCGATGACGTTCAGCATGGAAAGGACAACGCCGATGAGCACACCCCAGAGCATCCCGAAGGCGAGCACAGCGACCAACACTGCGACGGCGATAGCGAACTCGGACGTACTGACAGTGTAGAGACGACGCAGTCCCGAGAGGTCGATGAGGCTCGTGACGGCAACGATGACGACGGCCGCGAGAACCGCTTCGGGGAGGTTCGTGAAAATCCCCGTGAGAAACACCAAGACGACCACGAGCGCGCCCGCAACGATCGCACTGGTGACCTGTGTTTTCCCACCGACCGCGTCGTTCAGCGCCGAGCGGGACATGCTTCCGCCCACGGCGAACCCCCCACCGAGGCCGGCAGCGAGGTTAGCGACGCCGGTCGAGAGGAGTTCCTGATTCGCGTCGATATCGTAGTCGTTCTCTCGAGCAAACGTCTCGATCGCACCGATTCCCTGAACATACGAGAGCAAGAACAAGGCCCCGGCGATCGGGATGAGTGACCGGATTGTCGATAGGGATGGCACTGCGGGGATCGTCAGTGACGGGAGACCACTCGGAATCTGTCCTACGATGGCGATCCCCTGCTGTTGGAAATCGGTGACCGTGAGGAGAAGAATCGACGCCAGGACGACGATCAGAGCCGTTGGAAGGCGTGGAAATCGCCACTCGCCAAGTGCGAGGATGGCAATAGCGACGACACCGAGAAACAGCGTCGGAGGGTTCGTCGCACCCAAATGTGCTCCGACGTAGGCGAGTCGCTCGAAGAAGACACCGCTTGCACCGTCGATGCCAAACAGCGGCCCGAGCTGGGTCGACATGATGTACAATGCTGCCCCCGTAGAGAAGCCAGTAAGGACGGCATCGGAAATGAAATGAACGAGGAATCCGAGCTGGAAGAGCCAGGCAACGACGGCAAAGACGCCGACGAGGACCGTTGTCCAGAAAACGAGCGCGGCGTAGGCGGCCGTCCCACCGGTCGCGACCGACCCGACACTTGCCGCCAGCAGGATCGCCAGTGCTGACGTGGGTCCGAATATCACTTGTCTCGAGGTGCCGAAGAACACGTACGCAGCCGTTGCCAGCAACCCGGCATACAGCCCCGTCACCGGCGGCATATTCGCCAGCGACGCATACGCTAGCCCTTCAGGGATCACCGACGCCGTGACCGTGATCCCAGCGAGTACGTCACGTCGAAGCCACGAGGGATTATAGTTCGGTACCCACTCGACGATGGGAACCATCGAGTCGAGTGCCGACTCGAGACGGTCGCCGAACGGACCGGTCATCGTGATGAATTCAGGTCGGCCCCTATTCAATCTTCACCGGCAGACGCCGCACGATACAAGTGGGTGGATCAGCGTTTACAGTAGTTGGTAATGCCATTCCTTTATCTAGCGTAGATCGTGAAACGAATGGCAAGTACAGGCGAAGGATGTAACGCGACAGATTGTGATCTGACCAATCCCTGATAGAGATTGCATGCAAGATGTAGAGGGTGAGTTCAGCACGATACCCTATACATTTTACACTAGGTGCGTTGAATTAGATATTTAGTAGATATGCGTATTCACCGTGCTTCGAAAGAAGGGGAGGTGGAACTTCGATCAGAATAGGTCGTACAACACTAATCTACGGTAACATAACGTGAGGCCGATAGAAACACCAGTATTTGTTTAGCCACTAACAACTTTTTTATCAATTTGCATCTTCCGTTCTAGTATGAACCGACCAACGAGGCGGGCAGTCCTGGGATCCCTTGCAGGTGGAACGCTCGCCGGTATGGGTGGCTGCCTGCAAATGTTCTCGGAGAACGCAAGCGGTCCCAAATCCGAAGATGAAAGTTGGAAGACTGTCTCGCCAAACCCGTTTACCGCCGTCGCCAAATCCCGCTCTCCGATAGCCACATTCGGCGGCTCCAATCGATCGGAATCTTTCGGGCGGGTAGTCGCTACGACGGGCGATACTGTGTTCGTCGGCGTGCCCCAAGCTACTCCCGATGGCGTCAAAAAAGCCGGAATCGTGGCCGTGTTTGAACAATTGGGGAATGGATGGGAGCAGACAGCGACACTGACTGGTCGGAAACATAAACGCGACTATTTCGGCGGACAGATCGCAGCCAGCGGGTCGACGCTGCTGATCGGCAACGAGTACAACTACTCGGGGACGTCGCGAATCCCCGTGTCGGTGTTTGAGCGATCGAACGGTGACGGCTGGGAACTGGCGACGGAACTAACTGAGCGCGTCTACGTCGAATCGATGGCCGTGGACGGTGATACGGCCGTCCTGCGGACGGCAGACAGCGACGAGCTCGTAGATGTCTTTGAGCGCGAAAACGGAGAATGGGGACAGCGACAGACGCTGTCTGCTGACAATCGGAATGACGGACGGATCGTCAGATCAGTTGCGGCTGATGGCGAGCTGTCTCTTATACACATCTCTNGAGATGTGTATAAGAGACAGGTGGAACCATCAGACGACCCTCTCCGGAGCGACGGGGAGCGATCACTTCGGCTGGTCGGTTTCGGTGGCCGGTAGGAAGGCATTGATCGGCGATTACATCAACGATACAGCGTACGTGTTCAGCCTCTCAGACGATCACTGGTCTCGCGAGCAGATGTACACCGCGACCAGTGGTGATTCGTCTCAGTACTTCGGTGACACAGTTGCGATGGACGGCAATACGTTGCTAGTCGGCACACCGCACGTCCAGTTCGGCGACTCGGTCGGTGCGGTATACAAACTGGATCAGCCGTCCAGTACAAACGACCCGCGAGGTATATATTTCACAGCACCCGATACGTCCGAGCAGTTCGGCGACGTGATAGCGACCACAAACGGAACAACAATCGTCGCAGGCAGGCATTCCGGGGAGAGGTTCATCTACATTTACGAACAGTGACTCCGGTCGATCTCAGAACGTGAACCCGTTGTATCAGTGGCTCTCCCGACATATTCTAAACGGAAAGCAGCTCGAGTGGAGTGATAAATGTACGCTCTGTACTGACCGACCTTCGCTTCTTATCATCGACCGTTACCTCATACCACATTCGCGCTGTGGGTTCAGCAGGGAGAATTCAAACTACTCGACTCCTGTCAGGAATAGCGTGACCGACTCAGAGGCACCATGCAGCACGGCGGCTTCTTTTCTTTCGTGCCAGAGACGTTAAACCAGCTGCTCACTGGGCCTGTGAATTGAGTGTTTTGGGTTACCGAGGAGTCCGAACACTGCCCCGTCTTCGGTTCCGTTTCTGGAGAGAGTGTTCCAACGATTACCGTACCGATAATCGGGGGAATGAACATCCCAACAAAGGCTCTTGTGACAGAGGTTGTTGATAGCCTCATACTGCCGGACAAAACGGTTCATCCCTCGATCCCTAAGACGTGTCGCCGACGGTGACAGCCGTCGAGACGCGATCGAGTAGTCACTGACTGTTGTCCGGTAGTATCAAGAACGTTGTGGGGGTTGGTTTGGAGTCGATGTGTGGCTCCACTTGAGATCGAGTAACCCCGGGAGTTGAGAGTCTGATGTGGCGGTCTGTACATATTTAAGCGGCGGGGTTCGCGAGATGCGCCGTCAGGACTCGCGCCACTTGTGGCCGCACTCGACGCAGGTGAACAGCCGAACCTCGTAGGAGCCGCCCGGCTTCGGCATCAACTCGGAGTAGGCCCGGTCGCTGTCGCAGTCGTCCGCCGGACAGGGCTCCTGCATCGTCTCGGTGGAGTTCTGGGTCGCGTCGGCCACGGCGGGTGCCCCGTCGTCCCGCTGTCCATCTTGGGTCGCCATCGCCGCTTCTGCTTGCGAGTCGCGCGGCTCCTCGTTCTCACAGGAGCGACACACCCACGTGTCGCCCTCCGTATGCATCATCGAACCACACTCGTCACAGAATTGCATATAAAGTAGGATACACGGTTGTCGGATATATGTGTTAACTTCCGATCCGTCGTGGATTTCATACTGCCGGATAGAACGACGTGAAGCCGGTCGCGAATTTGCGGCCGTCCCCTAGGTGACGGCCGCATACATGCGACCGGCTTCGTATTGACTTCTGTCCAGTAGTATCAGGCAACTGTTCATATTGACTGTACTGAGTTATCGAAGAGGTAATAGGAAGCGTGGCTCTATTGAAATCCTCTGTAGTTGATACATCTTGCCCGGTCACGGTCAACACAGTGAAGCACGTATCGTTCAGTACAGCGCGAAGAGTTAGCGCTCAGTACGGCATAACGTTTTACTACGCAAACAACACACATATGACTATAAACATGACCAATAGAGTGAACGAGTATCTACGGAAACGGCCTGTTCTTGGCACAGCGTTTTTTCTACTGATGTTTGTTAGTGGCAGTATCGTGGGGATAGCAATAATGCAGCCATCTCGTCCGCTATTCTCAATTTTGTCCGATGAGGGTGTTTGGTTTACTATTGGCCTACTTGCAGCGCCCTCTGGGCTGGTATATTTTATTGTTTCGAAGCGGACTCACTCGCAGACCTAATCGAGGAGAGATCTTTCGGTCAATATGCAGTTGTAGTTACCGAATTGCCCGATTCGGTTTCATACGGTCTGCTGCAACGATTTCCCGGTGCAACCGCAGTGCGGGGTACGGTTGCACCGGAGCTGACTTACAGCAGTCCGTATCAGGCATATTTCTGGATAAAGAACCATGCTACTAACGACTGTTTATATCACGATTCGATATCATTGCAGGTGTCGGCTTTACTACCAGCGACGGTGTGTGGGAGGGTATGGCTGATGATGACCCACGATGCACAGCGAATCCGCGATCCGCTCACGGCATTCACAGGCGTAAACTCATGGCCCTCGGCACAGCCGCAGCACTCGGAACGACTGCGGCTACGGCATCGGCTTCTGTCGCTGCAAAAGACGATTCTGACGCATCGAACGATACGGTCGAACCGACTGCCGTTCCATCGGATACGAACTGTGCAGTCTGTAACATGGTCCCTGCGGAATTTCCCGACTGGAACGCGCAGCTCGTCCACGAGAACAGCATGCGGGTATACTTCTGCACGCCTGGCTGTTTGACCACGTATTACGTCGTACCTGAGCAGTTCGACGGTCCCGACGAACCGATCGTGGGGGCGTGGGTGCACGATTTCGAGACCCGTGACCTGATCGATGCGCTCCAGGCGAGTTTCGTGCTCGAGATGGATCCAGACCGCGTTGAAGACCCAATGCGACTGAACCCGCTGCCGTTCATGGACGAATCGGACGCAGCGGCATACGTCGAGCAGTACGACGATCTCGACGACGATAGCGTCATCTCGATCGACGAGTTCGATCTAGACATCGCCGAGCGGTACCGGGGACAGTTACTCGATAGCAACGAGTCTTCCTAACGGAGGATACGCTTTGGGCTATAGTAGCCACTGAAAATCAATACACATCTGATCGCACGAGACTGTGCGATAAGTGTGTAAACAGTTTCAGTTGTTACTATAGTTAGACAGTCCAGAATCGAACCGGGATCATTATAGTAGAGAATGAAAGCAAGGTGTAAAGTTCGGTAAATCGTCTCCGTATCAACCGTGAGTTTCTCTTGACACTGAATGAACTGTCAGAAAGCGCGTTGCCAGCGACTGAATCGCTCGATGGAGTCTCTCTGAAGAGCCACATTATATTGGATCCTGATTAGTTTAAGATTATATATAATATTGAGAGATGATTTGCCTATTTGCTATCGCGGAGAACGATGACTCGAGGCCCCATCACGTTTTAATTCTCCTCGGTGAGTAGCTACTTGATGTCACGCACACAGGAGCTAGACGAGTTCAAGGGGACGCTCGGCGACCTCGTAGAGGAAGCTCCGGAACTGAAACAGTTTTCGGGCTTTATCGAGTCGGCAGAAGCTACCACCATTCTCGATCACAAGACCAAGGAGCTGCTGTCGCTCGCGATCGGCGTCGTCACCCGCTGTGACCACTGCAGTCTCTGGCATACAGACGCCGCACTCGAGGCTGGGGCAACCCATGACGAAATCGTCGATGCACTGAAAATCGCCGTCGTCATGGGGGGGGCGGCCCGGCGCTGACGTACGCGGTCGACGCTTACGAAACGCTGCAGGCGCTTGAAGCGGAACGGAAGCAAAGCGAGTAACCTCCTCGAGAGTCTCCTGCGGTCACTCTTTGCCGTTGTACGTCCAGCGAACGGTGGTCATCGCGTTGTCGATGCGCATAATAATTTGTACAAATAAACTGGCGCACACGCGCTCGCTTGCACCGGGTTTCACGGAATTATGAGGCAGATGCCACAGGGCGTGACCCCGAGGCGGTTGACTGGTGGGGGAGAGTGAATTCTTACACCGATGTTGATACCATTTTGGAAAATGGCAGCTGCTATTATTAATATTAGCTACCCAAATCACAGCTATTATTATCTAGAGTGGGCGAGTTAGTAACAGATGCTGCAACATACCCGCCGACAAGTTATTGCAACGAGCCTTGGAGCAGCCACGCTCGGGACGATCGCAGGATGTCTCTCGGATTCTTCGGGCAGCGACGGGACAGTGGCACAGTCATCCTTTTTCGTGTTTGGGGATTTTGCGAGCAAGGTCGCAGGCGACACTGCTACCGCAGAGACGCTCGTCCCGATCGGACAGCATGGACACGGATGGGAACCAGGCCCGAAGGTCCAAGGAACGGTTCTCGAGTCTGATCTGTTCATCCACGGGATGGAAGGGTTCCAGCCCTGGGCTGACGACCTCGTCCAGAGCGTTCGAGACGACGCCGACGTGCAAACCGTGGCTGTTGGCGAGGGGATACCCCTCCGCGAGGGCGGTCACGACGAAGCACACAGTGACGACCCCCTCGACAGTCACGCGGTGTCTCACGCGTGTGGCCACATGGAAGACGACGATACGGACCCACTCACCGCAGCCCCGTCTGCAGCGAACGCAGCGACGTTCTCACAAACCCACCAGCCGTACGCCGTCGAGCTTCCCGAAGCGACCGGCTACGTTGCTTTCGAAGCCGACGAGAGCGGTGAGTACGCGTTCTTTACGGACACTCACGATGTGGTCCGCCCGACTTCGGGCACCGTCGTTCACGAAGCCCACAGCGTCGAGAGTTGCGAGGGTATGGAGGAATACTACGTGGTTCACACCGAAACGGGGACTGTCACGCTCGAGCTTACCGGTGACACCGGGTCGTCTGTAACGGTGCTAGCGGAAGGTGTCTCTCGTGACGACAGCGAGCACGATCACGAGCATGGAGCCGAGGACGACCACGCCGGTGACGACGAGGAAGCACACGCGGATGACGATGACGGTCACGATCACGACCACGCCAGCGGTCGCGATCCGCACTTCTGGCTCGATCCAATGCGCGCCAAACAGGCAGTCGAGACTATCCGCGACAGCTTCGCCGATGTCGACGGCAACAATACCGAGGTATATACCGAAAACGCCGACGCGTACAGCACCAGGCTGGACGAACTCGACGACACGTTCCAGTCCGAACTCCAGAACGCGTCCAAAGACGTCGTGTTCGTCGCCGGGCACAACGCCTTCCAGTATCTCGGACAACGCTACGAGTTCACTGTGCAAACGCTCACCAGTCTCTCGCCGGACGACCAGCCCACGCTACAGGACATCGAGCGAGCCCAGGAGATCATCGCCGATCACGACCTCGAGTACGTCTGTGCTGATCCGCTCGAATCACAGACGGCAGCGGAGCGACTCGTCGAAGCAACGGATGCAACGGACGTGCTTCCACTGACGCCGATCCCCGGACAGACCCAGGAGTGGGCCGATGACGGCTGGGGGTACGTCGAGATTATGGAGAACGTCAATCTCGAGACGCTGACGGAGGCTCTCGACGCGTAATGAGCGACTCAATGCCGACCGATTCCGACCCCGAGTGGACCGGATCGGCAGAACCAGGGGCGACCGGCCCATCGCGTTCGGGACTGCTAGCGGTCGTCGTCGGATCAGGAGCGCAGGCAGCCTGTACCATCTTCCCTCCGGATGTGGCCGCTCCCTATCGGACGACGGCGTGGATAACGGCCCACGGCGACTCGTTCGTCGAGCTCGAGGACATGCGATGACGGCCGAAACAGCGACCGAACGGCACCTAGCGGACCCGATCGTCAGCGTCGACGAGGTGACGTTTCGCTACGGTGAGCGGCCGGTTCTCGAGGACGTCTCGATCGACGTCGAACCGGCCGTTCCAGAGATGTCCTCGAGGCTGACGGCGGCGACGAGCAGCAGTAGCACACAGCCACCCAACAATCACCGACCGAAATCCAATGTACGAGTACGTCATCATCGGCGGCGGCGTTCACGGAACCTGTCTTGCAAATCACCTCCTCGATAGCGGCGGCTGCACGCACGACGACCTCCGGATCATCGACCCCCACGAGGAGTTGCTCGCATCGTTCGCCACCAAAGCGCGACAGTGTGGCATGCGGACGCTCCGTTCGTCGTTCGTCCACCACATCGATACCGAGCCGTTCTCCCTCGAGACGTTCGCAACGGGACACGACCGTGGGGACGAACTCGTTGCAACGAACGACTACCCGAACCGACCCACCCTCGAACTCTTTCTCGACCATGCCAGATACGTTATCGACCGCCACGGTCTCGCGGACTGTCACGTCCGGGGAACAGTGAGCGCGATTACGGATCCGGACGCCAGAGACTCCCTTCGAGTCGAGACGGATGCTGGGGCGTTTGATACTCGTCGCGTCGTTCTCGCTCTCGGGCTCGGTCCGCAGCCGACGTACCCGGTGTGGACTGCGACGGTGCCAGACACCGCGCCCCTCGCCCACGTCTGGGACGACGGATTCGATCCGATGGCGGCGACAGGGTTCGATGGCACGACGATCGTCGTCGGTGGCGGCATCACGGCCGCACAGCTTGCATGCCGCTTCGCGGAGCAGACGCACGTAACACTGCTTTCTCGACACGACTTGAAGACAGCACTCGCGGAAGCCGACCCATACTGGATCAACTGGGGACATATCGAGACCCACCTCCACACGCTCCCAGCCGGGTCTCAGGCGCGACACGACCGAATTCGGAACGCCAGGAACGATGCGACGATCCCACCCTACGTTATGGACCGACTGACCGATGCCCGTGATCGGGGTGACCTCACGATCCGTATCGGCGAGATTGCATGCGCCCACGCCACCGGCGATGGCTTGCTCGTCCGGTTCGCTGATGGATGGTCCACAGCGAACGCACAGGTCCTGCTTGCGACGGGCCTCGAGCCGGCACCCGACCATCCGCTGGTCAGCCAGATCGCCGAGACGCTTGGACTCGAGCGGGGTGCAAACGGCTTTCCCGTCCTCAACGATCGGACACTCGCCTGGCGACGAACTGACGGCACCGACTCGAGGGTATTTGTCGCGGGGAAACTCGCGGAGACGACGGTCGGACCACTGGCTCGGAACGTCGTCGGTGCGCGTCGAGTTGCTGAGCGACTCCTCGCGAGTTGTCCAGATTCACGGAGACAACGCCGGACCGCAGTTGATCCTGCACACCCCACTTGAGGGGATATCCGTGATCCTCGCCCGCTGTGTTCTCTCGGCTGCGCCGATATCGTAAATCCGATCTTCAGTTGTGACGCGACGAAAAGCGAACCGCGAGAAGTGGGACTACACCGACGCTTCGGCCTGTTTTCGGAGCGATCGGTGAAGGCTCGAGTCGGCAGCGAGTCGCTCGAGTTCGTCGGTCGCTCCACACAGATCGAGTGCAGACAGTGCCTGCCGACGATACGGTCCGGCGAGACCGCTCGTGACCACGATGACGCGAAGTTGCGTCGTCGCACCCGCCATGGCAAGCCCATTGATGGCAGTCTCACGCGTCTGGCGCGGCACGTTTGCATCGACAGCCGTCTGAAAGAGCGAGCGCTGCGACGGCATCGTTAGCCCGACAGGCCGATCTCCTCGGCTTGATCCTCGCTCGTCTGATCGTTCTGTTCGGTCGTGTCTTCGGCGTTTTCTTCGCCACCAAACGTTGGGAAGCGGTCCTCGAAGGCAGCCCAGTCGGCGTCCATCTCCTCGTCGGTCAACGTCGCGTCGTCGAGGTCACTGCGGAGGGCATCGTGGTCCATCTCGGTGCCGATGAGAACGAGTTGGGTCCCTCTGTCACCCCACGTCTTGTCCCACACTTCTGCGAGCTCCGGATTCTCTTCGATGTAAGCCTCGCGCTCTTCAGGTGGAAGGGCTGCAATCCACCTGCCAGCTGGCATGATTCGGATCGACTGCCCGGCGATGTTCAATCCCAGTGCGATTTCCGCTCGTCCCGCCAGCCAGAAGTGTCCCTTCGACCGGACGACGTTCGTAGGGAGCGAGTCGAGTAGCTCTGCGAACCGTTCGGGATGGAAGGGACGCCGTGACGAGTAGACGAACGAGGTGACGCCGTGTTCTTCTTCGGCAGATTCGTGGGGCTCTCGCAGCTCCTGCAGCCAGCCGGCCGACTGGCTCGCTTCCTCGAGGTCGAACCGACCTGTATCCAAGACGAGTTCCGGGTCGACGTTCCCGTGTTCGGTCCGGACGATCTCTGCTCGCGGTTGGAGCACCGCGAGCATCTCCTCGATTTCCGCGAGCGTCTCCTCGTCGACGAGATCACACTTGTTCAATAAGAGCACGTCACAGAACTCGATTTGTTCGACGAGCAAGTTCCCGAGGTCCTTCTCGGTGTCGCCATCCATAAGCGACTCTTTCGAGTCGAACGTCGTCCAGAACTGGTGAGCGTCGACGACAGTCACCGTCGTGTCGAGTTCGTAGTAGTCCATCACTTCGATGCCGGTCTCCTCGTAGAACGCGGTCGGATCGAGATCCGACTGGTCGAACCCCATCGTGAGCGTCTGGGCAACTGGAAGCGGTTCGGCGACCCCGGTGGATTCGATGACGAGATAATCGAAGTCGCGTGCCTGTGCGAGCTTCGCGAGTGCGTCGAGCAGGTCACCACGGAGTTCACAGCAAATACAGCCATTTGATAACTCCACCAACTCCTCGTCGTCTTCCGAGATGTCGGAGTGTTCGGCAACGCGGTCGGCATCGACGTTTACCTCACCCATATCGTTGACGAGCACCGCAATGTCCAGCTCCGTTCGTGTGTTCAGCAGGTTGTTCAACACGGTCGTCTTGCCCGCGCCGAGAGTGCCGCTCAGCACGGTGACGGGAATCGTCTCTCGAGCCATCGATTATTAACTACTGTGCTTATATTATTTATAATTGGGTGTAAGCCAGCCCAAGTTATTAATAAAGCGCCAGTCGGCAGCGCAGGCGTTGGATTCGGACGACTGGTGGAGGAAGATCGCCGAGACAGCGCCGTCGTGTGATCAAGTATGCGGTGATGTCCGGTGGCTACTATGAGTGGATCGCTGACGCACGAGCGGTTCTAACTTTGAGCAATAGGTACAATAACTATAAATTTCACAATGTGTGTAATAGTTGGAACAGAGGAAATAGACCGAATCTCACACCCGCGTCTTCGTCAGCAATGTCGACGCCGCCCGCGCTCGAGCGCGGCCGTATCGGCCTACTTTCGTGATCGGATAGCATGTCGTGCTCACGCCCCGACACGGACAGCCAACCGCTGAGATGACGATTGTCCGGATGTTCTGGCGTGAAATAACTGGCCTATATTATCAAGTTATAAGGCGACGAAGCGCCCACCAGCATGTATGAGCGCCACTGACGAACTGTCTCCGATCGGCGAGCCGATCTGGGAGGCGATCCTCGAGCACCCGATGGTCACCCAACTCGGTGCGGGAACCCTCGATGAGGAGCCCTTCCGCTACTGGGTCCGCCAGGACTACGTCTACCTGATCGAATACGCCCGCGTATTCGCCCACGGCGCGGCGATGGCGCCGGACCTCGAGCGGATGGGGACCTTCGCCGAGTTGCTGGACTCGACGATCAACACCGAAATGGACCTGCATCGATCCTACGCCGAGACCTTCGGGATCAGCGAGGCCGAACTCGAAGCGACCGAGCCGTCGCCGACGACACAGGGGTATACCGATTTCCTCGTCCGGACCGCAGCAACGGGGACCTTCGGTGACCTGATCGCCGCACTGCTGCCCTGTATGTGGGGGTTCAACGTCACCGGGAAGCGCCTGGCAGAGCAGGGCCGGCCCGACCACGAGGGGTACGCCGAGTGGGTCGATATGTATGCCGGCGAGGAGTTCACGGAGCTCACCGAGTGGTGCAAGGATCTGATGAACGAGGTGTGGGCCGAGTCGACCCCCGACAAACGCGACCGCTACCGCGAACTGTTCCGGACCTCCGCACGCTACGAGTACCGGTTCTGGGACGCCGCCTGGCGACAGGAGGAGTGGTCGATATGAGTGCCCACGATTCCGTCGCTGACACGTTCGAGGAGTACGCTGCGACCGTCGAATCCGAGTCCGGCGATCGCACAGACGGCGACGAACCACGATTTACCGAGTGGTGTCGAGCGCGTTCTGAGCCCAACTGGACCGGTGCGACCGAACACCGGTTTACCGAGGAACTACACGCCGGGACGATAGACGACGCGGCGTTTCGCCGGTATCTCGTCCAAGACTACGCCTTCCTCGAGACGCTGGTCGGGACCTTCGGCCACGCGCTCGGCGACGCACCCTCGATGGCCGCCAAGTCCCGGCTCGCGGACTTCCTCGAGACCCTCACCGACGATGAAGACGATTACTTCGAGCGGTCCTTTGACGCACTCGAGGTAGCCGCTGCCGAGCGAACCGAACCCACGCTACAGCCGGTGACGCGAGCGTTACAGGACCTCCTCGAGCGTGCCGCGCGGGAGGGTGGCTATGCAGAAACGCTTGCAGTCCTCGTCCCGGCCGAGTGGATCTATCGGTCGTGGGCCGGTATGGGGACTGAACTACCGAACCGGGAGTACCTCTCCGAGTGGGTCACCATCCACGACAATCCCGCGTTCGACGAGTTCGTCGCCTGGCTTCGATCGGAACTGGATCGGGAAGGGGCAGCCGCATCGCAACGACGACAGCAGCGACTGGCGCGGCTCTTCGAGCGGACGGTCGAACTGGAAGTCGCCTTCTTCGATACCGCGTTCGAACCGTCTGGCGAGCCGGAAGATGCCGTTCCAGATGGTGATTAATAGTGGTACGTACAGCTGTGGCGCTCGGCCTGACCATCGCAGTGCTAGTCGGGTTCACCGCCGTCGGACTCTGGTATTCGCGGCGACGGATCGGAACTGTCGAGGATCTAATCACGGCCCGAAACTCGACCGGAACTGGACGAACGACGGCGACGCTCGTCGCCTCCGTGATGGGTGTCTGGATCCTGCTGGCAGCGCCGGAGGCCGGCGCGAGCTTTGGGATTGCCGCCGTCGTCGGCTACGCGATCGGTGAGGCACTTCCGATGCTGGCCTACTCGAGAGTCGGGCCACGCATTCGGGAGGTGATTCCGAACGGCCACTCACTGACGGAGTATGCCCACGCTCGGTACGGCACGGCAATGTACGCGTTCGTCCTGCTGGTGAGTTGCCTCTATATGTTCGTCTTCCTCGCCGCCGAGTTGACCGGGATTGCCGGTGCACTCTCGCTCGTAGCTGGCGTCCCCCAGTGGCAGACTGCCGTCCTCGTCGGCGGGTTCGTCCTGTTGTATACAAGCTATGGCGGGCTCCGGGCGTCGATCTTCACCGACTCGATCCAGGCGTTGCTCGTTTTGCCACTGCTGGTCGTTGCCTTCGCGGGTGCGATCGTCTCACTCGGTGGTGCCGGCGAGATCCATGACGGCATCGCGTCGACGAACCCATCACTGCTCGACCCTGGCTTCATCCCAGGCCTCCAATTCGGGCTCGCACTCGCCTTTGCCATTCTCGGAGCCGAGTTGATCAACCAGCTGTGGTGGCAGCGGATCTACGCCGCCGAGGACGGGCAGACGGTCGAGCGGGGCTTTCGCAACGCTACCATCGCAAACGGCCTCATCGTTTTCCTCGCGGGTCTTTTTGGCCTCGTTGCGGCTGGCAACGCCGACGTCGTGACTGACGTGACGAGTTCAGCATACAACGCCGACATCGCCTTCTTCGTGCTCCTGCAGACGGCCTTCCCCGAGTGGATCGTCCTTGCGGTCGTCCTCCTCGCGCTCTTGCTGGTGATGAGTTCTGTCGACACGCTATTCAACGCGCTCTCGAGCATCGTCACCGCGGATCTGCCCCGGCTGCTGTCTGACCCGGACGACCGGTCGCTCAAACTCGGTGCGCGCCTGTTGACCATCGTCGTCGCCGTCAGTGCGATCTACGTCAGCCTCCGTGCCCGGAGCGTCCTCCGGCTGTTCTTCCTGGCCGATCTGCTCGGCGCGGCGGTCGCGTTTCCACTCTTGTATGGCCTTTACTCGAGACGGCTCACCGGTGCGGGCGCACTCGCCAGTAGCGTTCTTGGACTTGCGGTCGGGCTTGCGTACTTCCCCGACTTCGCTGGCCTCTTGCGGTCGATTCCGATCCTCGGTGGCTTCCTTCCGGCTGCTGACCCACTCTATCTGACCGCCTTCGGTGGTGCCTTTCTCGTCTCGACCGCCGGAACGCTGATTGCGGCACAGCTCTTTGCCGGCGAGTACGACCACGGCGAGCTCACAACCGAAATCCAGCAACTCGACGAGCCGGCGACCGACGGCGGGGAGGTGTGCGACTGATGGCCGTCATCGGGTCAACGCTGTTTGCCGTGTTGTTGTGGGGCGCACTACTCGGCGTCGCGATCATATTCGTCTACGAACTGTATGCCATCGCCGCCGACGCTGGCTGGCTCGAGAGCACCTAAAACCGGTTCTATCGTAGTTCTGTCGACTCGTTCCCTCGCTGATACTGCCGGACAGAACGACGTGACGATCGGTCGCGCTGCTGCGGCCGTCACCGGTGGAGACGGCCGCGAATTCACGGCCGACTTCGTCTTGACTACTGTCCAGCAGTATGAGAACAAGAATAGAGCTCTCGGTACTCAAGTAATTCCGGGTGTGGAGCCAACAGTTCTATGTGTGATATTGCTGCCAGTGGTAACATGGCACATGCACCAGAGAAACCGGTACAATACGTCTGCGAGAACTGTCAAATAACCCATGCCGGGACGCCGATCCACGAATCCGGAGGCGAGCATACGTTCGAGCCACCGGATTCGTGTGGCGGATGCGACGAGTCATCATTTATTAAACTTACTAACTGGATACACCACCACAAGTGAATATCCTAAGAGGGTGTTACAATTGCGTCCGTATATTATGATCGAGGAAACAGACCCCATCCGAAAGAGCAGACAGCCGTGACAAGTACGATATCTGTTTACATAGTAACGACAGCAGAGTCGGATGCGAGATCACGCTCACCGCGGAGCCAACCACTTAGCAGAGTCGGATGCGAGATCACGCTCACCGCGGAGCCAACCACTTGCTAGCGCCATAGAAGAGTGAGCAGTTACCGTCCAGAACGGTAGTGCAGGCATGTTCCTGCCGCGGATCCGCTTGCGAACCCGCCCATCTCCCGCATGGCCCCGAGTACCTACAACTCCTGTACTTCATAACCAGACGTACCGACGGGGCCACTGAACGCGACCCCACCGGGTCGTATTGTTTTATACTCCAACCGCATTTAGAATGGCCCTTGTCCTCGCCGACCGTATTTTGCCGAGAGTCGTGCTTCCCTGCCCTCCGCCCGAACGGGGAGTGGAATACGTTCACAGACGTCGGATGCAGCGACACCACCGTTGTCAACTGTCGTGTTCGCGTTAGTCATCATCGGCCGCTCGTTCCCGGTCACCAAACGTCGATTCCGGACCAGAGAGGTCACGAATAGAGCGGTCGGTCCACGTGTACGGGACGTACGGTTCGTCACCAACGTCGAGCCACGTTTTGTGTCCCCGTGTGTAGCTGTCCCACATTGGACGGAGTCCGGAGTCGAACCGATTGTCGAGTGATTGTTGTGCCTTCTCGCTGAGGTCGAACTCGAATTCGTCCGGTAGCTCCCAGAAATCACGGAAAAAGGTAGCGAACTGCATACTCATCCGCATGCTACTCTCGTAGGTCTTTTTCACGTCGTCGATAAGTTCCTCCTCATTGCGAATGCGCTCACGTTCTTGTGCATACCATTCAGAGACCGGCTGTGCCGTCTCGGTTCGCTCTTCGCGCCGCTCGTGACGGCGCTTCTTGGTCGCTTCCACGTCGAGTTCCCACTCGCCCTGCACAGCAGAATTGTGTTCGGCTTCGTCGTCGACTTTCTCGACGATGACGCCATAGGCATCTTCTGCATGGCGGGGCAGGACGTAGCCATCGTGGATGTCCGCGAGGACGTCTTCAGGGTCTCGCTCGAGGGGATCACCCAGCCCCGAGCCACCGCGGAGGTAGTTCAGGTACATGTCGTAGTCGTCGAACTCTTTCGGCGTGCTGATCCCCTCCGGACGGCGGGTAATCTCGCCATCGATCTTGGATTCGAAGTCACCGCTTTCGGGGTCGAGATCGTGCTGTGGGTAGTCGTCCTGGTTCTCGAAGCGCTCCTCGAGATCCGTATCCCGAGCGTTGAGGATATACCCTGACGCAGCAGGATAGCCACCGAAGAGACCGCCATCGCTGGTCATGTAACCGTTGCCCATCTCGTAGAGCAGCCATCTGCTGACGTCTTTGACCGTTCGCATGGACTCGAAGCCGGCACCGCCTGCTCGGCGGCCTACACCGCCCGTATTCGGTTTGACCGACCGTCCAAGGAACGGAAGTGGTTCGACTGTTTCCCACGCTTCGGCGTCACCCATATCGCCCTCGGGGTTCCAGACCGCCGACGCGTGTGGCTCGCCGTCTTCGACGTAGCGGGCACCGACTCCTTCACAGGCCGATTCGAAGGAGTTGACGGCATGCAGTTTGTCGAACTGGTCGATACCACCACCCTGCAGCCAGTTCGACGTGTTTGCGTTCCCGGCGTTGATCTCTTCCCAGAAGCCGCGGGCGAAGTATCCCCGTGAGAGGTGCTGCCAGAGGGGTGCCCACGCCGACACGAGGAAGTGCCAGGCGTAGGCGTGGGCCGTCTCCGTGTTCTGGGTGTTCGCCCACGAACCGACCGGCAGGTGGAAATCACAGGCGTAGTAGGCACCGTCATTGACCAGCTCGTTTGGGATGACTGTCTGCGTGAGCATCACCCAGATGCCACCCTGGATCGCGGCCGGCGTACAGTTGAAGGGGTGCCAGCCCCACTTGTTGGCACCTTCGAAGGAGACCTGAAACGTCCCGTCTTCTCGAATGTGGAGTTCCGACGGAGCGTGCATGATGTGGTTCTCCTGGGCGTACTCGCGGGTGACGTTTTCCTGACCTTCGTAGAGCGCGTCAACAAAGGAGGCACCGCGGTACGTGCCGGGGAGCATCGTTCGCTTGATACGGCTTCGGAAGCCACGGCGACCGTCCTCGACGGCTTCTCGAGCGAGTTGTTTGAACGTCTCGACGCCGTGTTCGTCGATCATCGCTTTGACCGACTGTCGGACCATCAGACAGCCGGTCATCCGCGTCCGCTCGTCGAGTTTCAGGAAATCCGGCGTCCGCGTCTTGGCGGGGTATTCCTTCTTCCAGGAGTTGTAGAGTTCGAAGTTTTCGCCGATCTTGCGGGCCGTGTAGTACGCCCCGTCGCCAAAGCGCGATGCCTGTGAGACGTTCATACTTCCCGGGCCGATCGCACCGGTATCGATGACGTGATTGACGCCGCCGACCCAGGCGATGAGTTCTCCCTCGTGGAAGATGGGGAGAATTGTCATGAGATCACACGGATGCACGTCGCCGACGTGGGGATCGTTGTTGACGAAGATGTCGCCCGGTTCAATACCGGGGCTCTCCTCGTAGTCGTGGTTGATCATGAACTTGATCGCTTCGCTCATCGTGTGGACGTGCACGATGATCCCCGTCGAGACGGCGATCGAATCACCCTCCGGCGTAAAGAGGCCGTAGCACAGTTCACCCTCCTGCTCGACTATCGGCGTCGCAGACACCTCCTTCGACGTCTCGCGTGCCGTCACGAGGTCGCCACGGAGGCGCGCGTACAACTGCTCGTATCGTATCGGATCCTCGGTTTTCAACGTCAGTTCGGAGAGGCCACAGTAGTGACCCGTCGCTTCCGTCTTGTCCTCGAGTTCGGCCAACTGCTCGCGCAGCGTCCGGCCGTTCCAGCCGATCCCTTCACCTCGTCGTCGCTTCTCTCGTACCGTTTCCTTTTCGCGTCGTGCTTCAGCGCGTCGGTCGTCGGTTCGATCGGACGGACTCATGAATCGCTGTGTGTTGCTTGGTTTCGGCGGACTGGTGTTCGTGGGCCAACTCGGATTTGCGACGGTCTCGTACGATTAGTCCCCATACTCGAGTTCCTCCAGAATGATCGCGTGTTCGCCGACGACGAAGTCGCCCGAGATATCGTCGTGGAGCAAAATCGATTGCGTCAGATCGTCGATCCGTGCCTTGCCAGTCAGCGTTCGGTCGGAGATGCCGATACAGATTCGATTCGCATCAAATTCGGTCGCGAACTCGACGAGCGTCGATACGTCGTATCCGTCAGGAAGCGGGGTGATCGTATAGTCTACCCCATAGTTGATCATGGGGTTTACTTCCTGAATGAGCGACCCGAGACACTGCACAGTCGGCAGTCTGAGAAAGTAAACTCGTTCACCGTCATCGACGACCGATCCAAGGATCTCTCGAACGGATGCGTGATGGTCAACCGACTTGATGATGATGATCGTCGTCATTCTTGGGGACCAAAGAGCAGTGCACAGAAGTTGTGCTCAACGCGGCGCAGGCGCGCGGACAGGGTCGATCTGCTGATATCGAGTTCGCTCGCGATCTCTTCTGCGGTCACTTCCTGTGGAACCTTGAAGTAGCCCATCCGGTAGGCCGTCTCCAGTACCTCCAGCTGTTCTTCCGACAGTTTCCCCGACATACTCTGCTTGATTTTGTTCCCGCCGAGTGGAAATCCGATGCTTTCGGTCTGGGTCGATCCGAGGAGTTCGAGCGAGCCGTGTTCCGTTTCGATCGCGTCGGCGACCTCCTTGAGATGGTTCCAATCGCGAACGGACGCCATCACCTCGAGATGGGCGTTCTTCCCGACGATTCGGTGTGGGATCGCCTGAGTTTCGGTCAACAGCGACAGAACGGAGGCGTCGGAGAGGTGTGCCATCACACCGAGATAGTAGATATGATGATTCAGGTCCGCTTGCGTGACGTCAACCACCTCTATATTTGATAATTCATCCGACAATCGGTCTACTGTGATTTCGGAATTAAATTGAACTGATAAGAAGAGAAATACCTTATCCCCTGAGACCGGTAGCGCATTGTCGATTTCGATGCTCGTGACTGGCTCGTCGATATCGAACAGGTGTGACGAGATCCCCGCTAGCTCGATCTGAAATTCTATTCGAAGCATCCCTTCAGCACGGTCCTCTACAGTCTCCTGTCACGAACGCGGTTCTTTCCATACCCCTCATCGGTGGACCGTCACGAATCCGTGCAGGCATCGAGTGGCGTTCGATGATTGCTGTTACTTCCGTTACCAGTACGGGATTCTACAGATACAGTATTGTTGGCAATTGTCACGGATGTTGATGGCATATGTGGACCTCCCATAAAAACCATACCATTCCCGTAACACTCCTCAATCTATTGTTAAATCCCTCTCACGTTCGACGAGTTCGATTCGAACCCCATTGGCAGCTCGTCGCTCGAGAAACGCGACGGACGCGTCGCCGGCACCCTGACGCGGCGTTTCGTCTGCGAGGGCCACGCCAGCACGCCGTAACTCGGCCAGTTGGCTCTCGAGATCATCGACGCGGAACGCGAGATGGTGGAGCATCGCCTCCCGTCCGGCCGCCTCGAGATCGGCCGCGAGGTCAGTGGTCGGACCGACCGGTTCGACGAGTTCGACCAGACTCTCGCCGACCCTGATAAAGGCGATCTCGACGCCGAACGCCGGTACTCGCTCGACCGCGCCGACCTCGAGGCCGAGCCGTTCGAACAGCGATCGGTTGTGGTCGATATCGTCGACAAGGATGCCGAGGTGATCGATCTTGGAGACCATCGTTAGCTGATCTCCCGTGACTGATCGGCCCAGTAGGGCTCGCGGAGTCGTTTCTTGTCGAGTTTGCCGTATGGTGTCGTCGGGAGCTCCTCGACGACGTCGAACGATTTCGGGCGTTGGTAGTCGGCGAGCCGTTCCGCACAGAACGACTCGAGATCGGCGCGGTCGATCGTGGTGTCGGTCGGGACGACGACGGCCTTGACCGCCTCGCCCCACTCGTCGTCCGGGACGCCGATGACAGCGACGTTCGCGACGTCCCCGTGTTGCTGGATGACGTCCTCGACGGTGACCGAGTAGACGTTCATCCCGCCGCTGATGATGACGTCCGAGTCGCGGTCGACGATGTAGACGTAGCCCTCGTCGTCTCGCTTGCCGATGTCGCCGGTGTGTATCCAGCCGTCCGCGATCGTCTCGGCGGTCTGCTCTGGTAGTTCGTAATAGCCCTCCATGGAGTAGGCTCCGCGGGCGAGAATCTCTCCCGGCTGCCCCGGCGGGACCTCCTCGCCGTCGTCGTCGACGATTTTCACCTCGCACATTGCGGTCGGGATCCCACACGAGGAGAGCCGTTGTTCGTCGTCGGGGTCGTGTGCCGTCTTCGGCAAGACGGTGATGAGGTCCGGTGTCTCGTACTGGCCGTACAGTTGCACGAAGACATCGCCGAGTTCCTCAAGGCCCTCGCGCAGTCGTGCCGGTTTCATCGGCGCTGCCCCGTAAACGAGCGTCTCGAGCGATGAGGTGTCGTACTCGCGGTCTGTGAGCACGTCGAGCACGCGGTAGATCATCGTCGGGACCATGAACGTCCACGAGATGGCCTCCCGTTCGATCGTCTCGAGGGCCCGCTCGGCGTCGAACCCCTGCGTGATGACGTGGGTACTCCCCTGTGTCAGGCCACCGGCCATGATGAGGCCGGCCGAGTGGGGCAGCGGCGTCATCAACAGGAGGTCGTCCCGCGGTCGAATGTCGAGTTCGATCGCGTGTGCCAGCGCGTTCAGCGCGAGGTTCTCCTGGGTGTGTTTGACGCCCTTGGGGTCCCCGGTTGTTCCGCCCGTATGGAAAACGCCAGCCAGGGTGTCCGTCGACACGTCGACGTCCGGCGGCTCCGGGGGCGTCGTCTCGAGGAGGTCCTCGAGGCGCTCGACGCGATGGTTGTGGGCCACGGCGGGCAGGGCCGCGGTATCGATCGTGATTATGTGGTCCAGCGACAGGACGTTCGGGGCGACCGTCTGGATCGTCTCGCTGAACGTCGGGCCGACGATGACGGCGCTGGCGTCGCTGTTGTCGAGCATGTACTCGATATCCCCCGCCGACAGCATGTCGTTTAGCGGCACCTTCGCGAGCCCCGCTCGAGCGAGCGCGATGTCCGCGATGGGGTACTCGGGTCGATTCGAGAGCAAGAGCCCGACCCGGTCCTCCGGTTCGAGTCCGCGATCGACGAGCGCGTTGGCGAGTCGCGCCGAACGGTCGTCGAGCGTCCCGTAGGTGAGCGTCTCACCCTCGAACGAGATGGCTGGTGCCGTCTCGTACCGACGGAGCACCGAGTCGTAGAGCTGCCTGAGCGTCGGTGTGTTTTTATCTAGCATAATCTGTCACGTGATGATTGGATCGTACAGAACGGAAAGGAATCGCTTAGGAGATTACGCCGATTCGGGCTCCGCCGTCGGGATCGGCTCCTCGATCCACTCGCTGTAGAACGTCTCGATGTCGGGCTCGAACTCGTGGATGAGCGGATAGCCCGGCATGACGTTCGTCACCTCGAGTAACGTGTTACAGCCCGGACAGAAGAACTCCCGCAGTTCCATGTAGTCCGGATGCGGATGCATGTCTTCGGGGTAGATCTCGAGGTACGCCTCCTCGGAGTCGCGGACGTTGATGAGCGCGTCCATCTTCCAGTTCTCGTCGTGTTCACAGAACTCGTGGCCGCAGTCGCACTTGATGACCCATCTGTTGTCCGGTTTCGCGACCACGTACAGGTGGTCCGCATAAGGGATGATGATCGGGTCGTCCCAGTCGACCCGTTCTTGCAGGACATCCCGGACCTGCTGGAAGCGGTCCGCGTCCTTGAAGTCGCTCATCATGTCGTGCAGCTGATTCCACTCTAAGTTGTCGTCGACCAGGTCCTCGATGTGTTCACGTGGGTATGATTCTGGCATTGGTAATCACCTCGTATTAGTCGTCGTCCGTTGCTGGTTCTGCGGTCGTGTCACTGAACGATGCGTCGGGAGACGGTAGGTCCTGGATCGTCCGGTCGGCCGTCCAGGTGTAGGGCACTTCCGGCTCGTCGTCGCGACCGATACCGAGCCACGTCTCGTGGCCCTTCGTCGGGTTGTCCCACTTCTGTTTGAGGCCGGTCTTGAATCGGTTCTCGAGCGATTTCTCCGCCTTCTCGCTCAGCGTAAATTCGAAGTCCTCGGGCAGCTCCCAGAACTCGTGGTAGAACTCGGCGAACTGCTTGCTCATCCGCATGCTGCTCTCGTAGGTTTTCTTGACGTCGTCGATGAGGTCCTCTTCGTTTCTGATCCGGTCGCGCTGTTCCTCGTACCACTCCGTGACCGGCTTGGCCGTCTCGGCGCGTTCTTGCATCCGCTCTTCGCGCAGTTCCTCAGTCGCCTCTTTGTCGAGTTCCCACTCGCCCTGCACGGCGGAGTTGTGCTTGGCCTCGTCGTCGACTTTCTCGACGACGACGGCGTAGGCGTCCTTGGCGTGACGTGGGAGCACGTACCCGTCGTGAATGTCGGCGACGACATCCTCGGGATCGCGCTCGAGGGGGTCGCCCAGTCCCGAGCCACCGCGGAGGTAGTTCAGGTACATGTCGTAGTCGTCGAACTCCTTGGGCGTGCTGATCCCCTCCGGCCGACGGGTAATCTCGCCGTCGATCTTCGACTCGAAGTCGCCGCTCTCGGGATCGAGGTCGTGTTGTGGGTAGTCGTCCTGGTTCTCGAAGCGCTCCTCGAGATCGGTGTTCTGGGCGTTGAGGATGTAGCCTGACGCGGCGGGGTAGCCACCGAAGAGGCCGCCATCACTGGTCATGTAGCCGTTGCCCATCTCGTAGAGCAACCACCTGCTGACGTCTTTGACCGTTCGCATGGACTCGAAGCCGGCACCACCTGCACGACGGCCCGCGCCGCCGGTGTTCGGCTTGACGGCCCGTCCAAGGAACGGCAGCGGCTCGGTCATCTCCCAGACTTCAGCGTCGCCCATGTCGCCTTCTGGGTTCCAGATCGCCGCAGCGTGGGGCTCGCCGTCCTCGACGTAGCGTGCGCCGACACCCTCACAGGCCGACTCGAAGGAGTTGACGGCGTGGAGTTTGTCGAACTGGTCGATACCGCCACCCTGCAGCCAGTTCGAGGTGTTGGCGTTGCCGGCGTTGATCTCCTCCCAGAACCCTCTCGAGTAGTAGCCTCTCGAGAGGTGTTGCCAGAGCGGTGCCCACGCCGACACGAGGAAGTGCCAGGCGTAGGCGTGGGCGGTCTCCGTGTTCTGAGTGTTGGCCCACGAGCCGACCGGTAGGTGGAAGTCACAGCTGTAGTACGCGCCGTCGTTGACGTTCGAGTTCGGGATCACCGTCTGGGTGAGCATCACCCAGATACCGCCCTGAATTGCGGCGGGCGTGCAGTTGTACGGATGCCAGCCCCACTTGTTGGCGCCTTCGAAGGACACCTGGAACGAGCCGTCCTCGCGGACGTGCAGTTCCGAGGGGGCGTGCATGAGGTGGTTTTCGTTCGCGTACGCACGGGTCAGGTTGTCCTGTCCCTCGTAGAGCGCGTCGACGAACGAGGCCCCGCGATAGGTGCCAGGCAACATCGTCTTCTTGATCCGGTTCCGGAAGCCCCGGCGACCGTCCTCGATCGCTTCCCGCGAGAGCTGTTTGAACTGCTCGACGCCGTACTCGTCGATGATGTTTTTGACCGCATCGCGGATCATCAGACAGCCGGTCATCCGCGTCCGCTCGTCGAGCTTCAGGAAGTCCGGCGTCCGCGTCTTGTCCGGGTAGTCTTTCTTCCAGGAGTTGAACAGTTTGAGGTCTTCGCCGACCTTGCGGGCCGTGTAGTATGCGCCGTCACCGAATCGAGACGCCTGCGAGACGTTCATACTCCCCGGGCCGATCGCCCCGGTGTCGATGACGTGATTGACGCCCCCAGCCCAAGCGACGAGCTCCCCCTCGTGGAAGATGGGGATGAGCGTCATGATGTCGCATGCGTGGACGTCACCGACGTGGGTGTCGTTGTTGACGAAGATATCGCCGGGCTCGATGCCCGGACTCTCCTCGTAATCGTGGTTGATCATGTACTTGATCGCCTCGCTCATCGTGTGGATGTGCACGATGATCCCCGTCGAGACGGCGATCGAGTCGCCCTCCGGGGTAAAGAGGCCATAGCAGAGTTCGCCCTCCTGCTCGACGATCGGCGTCGCCGCGACCTCCTTTGAGGTTTCACGCGCGTTCACGAGGTCGCCACGGAGCTGGGCGAACATCTGCTCGTACTCGATCGGGTTGCTCTGTTTCAGATCGAGCTTCTCGAAGCCGGCGTAGTGGCCGGTCTCTTCGGTTTTCTCCTCGAGGGCTTCGAACTGCTCGCGAAGCGTCTGGCCGTCCCAGCCGATGCCGTCACCCTCCTGTTGTTGTTCGTGGACCCGTTCCTTCTCGCGTCGCATCCGGGGGAAGCTTTCCCCCTCGTCTGGTTCCGTACTCATGATGGATTCGTATTGGGTTCGTCACATCTGTTCTGAGCCAGATGCGGGCTCGTACAGTGCACCTGCCACACCGATCGACCGGGCTCGAGCGCGGCGGTCACGGAGACGGGCAGATGCATCTCCGTACGAAAGCGGTTTTCCGCGCTACTCGGTCGTGGTGAGGTGGTGGACGCGGTGTTCGTCCAGCCAGGTCTCACAGTCCGGCGGCAACGCGTACGTCGTGGCAGCGCCCTCGAGGACCGCCGGGCCGCTGAGTTCGTTGCCGGGCTGGAGCGCGTGGAGGTCGTAGATCTCCGTGTCCAGCCACTCGCCGTCCCAGTAGGCCTCCCGCGTCTCCTTGTAGGCGTCCGCGGGCGGCTCCGGTCCCTGCAGTTCCTCTGTGGGGATCTCCGGCTTGACGACGTCCCGGACACCGCGGACGGACGCCTGCGTGATGGTGTGTCCGAGCTCCGGCGAGCGGGCCTCCTCGGAGTACTGTCTGCGGTATCCCTCCTCGAAGGTGTCCAGCAGTTGCTCGAGTTTCTCCGGTGAGTCGACGCGGCCGACCGGCGACTCGATGTCGATACTGTTGAGCTGGCCCTGGTACTGGCCGAGGATGTTGTACTGGAACTCGATCTCGTCGCGGCCGATGTTGCTGTTCTCGAACTCGTTTTCGACCTTCTGCTCGAGGTTCGTCCAGACCTCCGTCAGCGCCTCGCCGGCGGTCGCCGCCGCCTCCTCCATCGAGAGGTCGGGGTCGATGTCGATGCTGGTCGTCTGGTCGTAGCGGTACTCGTAGTCCGCTGCGCCACAGCCAAACGCTGAGAACCCGGCCGCCCACTCGGGGATCAGCACTTCGTCGAAGCCCAGATCCTTCGTGTATCCGGCCGTGTGGACCGGCCCGCCGCCGCCGTAGGAGAGACACTTGAAGTTCGATGGCGCGTAGCCTTCGCCGGTCACGACGGCCTCTAAGTCGTTTCGCAGCTTGCTCTCGAGAATGTCGATGACGCCCTGGGCCGCCTCGTAGACGCCCATATCGAGCGGATCGGCGATCTGTTCTTTGATCTCCTGTTCGGCCACCTCACGATCGATCGGCATGTCGCCACCCAGGAAGTTCTCCGGGTTGATCCAGCCCATCGCGACGTGGCAGTCCGTCACCGTCACCGTCTCGACGTCGGTTTCGACTGCGCTCACGCCGACCTGGTCACCAGCGCTTTCCGGACCGAGTTCGATCTTGTCGAAGGTGGGGTTCACTCGCACGTAGCTGCCCGTCCCCGCACCGACACTTTCCATGTTCACCATCGGCAGCGACAGGAGCAGCCGCGCCATCTCCGGGCTGTAATCGATCTGCCAGTCGTTGTCGATGATGATGCCCATGTCGAAGCTGGTGCCGCCGATGTCGGTACAGACCAGGTTGTTGTAGTCGAGTTTCTGCCCGAAGTAGTTCGCCCCGATCATCCCCCCGATCGGCCCGGAGATCAGCGTCCGTGCCAGCTCGTTCGCGTTGATGTCGATCGTTCCGCCGTGACTTGCCATTACCCGCACGCCGACGTTGCCACCCTGTTCGTCGACGGCCTCCTGGATGTTCGAGAGTTGGTCGCGCGATGGCTCGGCGGCGAACGCCTCCGCCGTCACCGTGTTCAGTCGTTCGGACTCCTTGAGCGTCGGGTAGTACTCGCTCGAGAGCATGACCGACGTCTCCGCCCCGCGCTCGTCGATGATCTCGCGGGCGATCTCGGCGGTCCGGTGTTCGTGCTCCCCGTTCTTGTAGGAGTGGAGGAACATGACGACGATGTGGTCAACGCCTTGATCGAGCAGGTCGTTGACGCCGTCGCGGACGTCATCTTCGTACAGCGGCACCAGCGTGTTCCCCTTGACGTCGATACGCTCTCGAACGCCGCGAATTCGGTTCCGCGGGATCAGCGGCTCGGGGTGTTTGTGGGTGTTGACGTGGAGGCGATCCGAATAGGAGTAGCCGGTGTACGATTGCCGGCCCCGCCCCATCCGAAGCGTATCCTCCATCCCGCCGGTGATGAGGATGCCGACGTCGACTTCGCTTTCTCGTTCGACCAGCCGGTTGAGCATCGCCGTGCCGGAGTAGACCGTCGACACCAGGTCCGGGAACCCCTCTTCGACGCTCAGGTCCCAGTCCTCGAGAGCGTCCTGAGAGGACTTGATGAATCCTCGAGACTCGTCATCCGGCGTGGTTTTCGCCTTCCCCACGGTGAACTCGCCGTTCGAGTCCATGAGGAACGTATCCGTCATCGTCCCGCCAGCATCGATCGACAGGATCTGTGCGTCGTGTTGTGTTGTGGGATCGTCTTCTGAACTTGCCATCAAGGGTTTCCATACAATGTGGTAAGTTATGTATTATCACGAATGGGATTGGACGGGAATGACAGACGCTGACAACACGTGACATATGTGGTCACTTTAAAATAATTTGGGCGGAGTCGACTCACTGCAGACCGCACCGGCGGTTCGTGCTTCGACCGGCTGTGACCGCTGGCTGAGCCACTCGCAGCAGCAACTGGAACATCACGTCTTTCATGACCGATTAATTCCGCTAATAATTCGTATCCATGGATATCCCGATATCCGATCGTTCTCAATGACGCTCCCAGCGTCAGAGACCGCTTCGCAGAGTTTTCGGATCGCCTGTACGGATGAATTGTGCCGTCTGTGGACCCGAGAATTCTATCGAACGTCGGGATTTAACTACCGACGAAGCAAATCCACAGTCATACGAGTAGACGACGGTTTACCGACTCCGGAGACACGATACGATAACGATGGCCCCACCAGCAATTCGCGTCGAGAATCTCGTCAAGCGTTTCGGTGATCTTACCGCCGTGGGTGGTATTTCCTTCCAAGTCGATGAGGGAGAATCGTTTGGGTTTCTCGGCCCGAACGGGGCGGGAAAGTCGACGACGATCCGGATGGTAACCGGTGTTCTGCGACCCGATGCGGGAGCCGCTCGAATTGCTGGATACGACGTCCGTACCGATACCGATGCGGCAAAGTCCGAAATCGGAATCGTCCCTGAACAGTTCAACGCGTATCCGGACTTGACAGCCTGGAAAAACGTGATGCTCGCGGGCGAACTGTACGGGATTCCACGGCAAACACGGAAGTCACGGGGGACGGAACTGCTGCGCTCGTTTGGGTTGTTCGAACGGCGGCATACCCTTGCAACGAACTTCAGTAAAGGGATGAAACAGCGGCTGATGTTGACGATGGCGCTATTGCATGATCCTGCGGTTCTCTTCTTGGACGAACCGATTACAGGGCTCGACGTCGAGAGCCAACACCTCATCCGGGAGCGGATAGCGGAATTAAACCGGGAGGGACGAACAGTGTTCTTGACCACACATAATATCGCGGAAGCTGATCGGTTGTGTGATAGAGTTGCGATCATCAACCGTGGCGAAATCGCTGCCATCGATACGCCAGACGCACTGAAACAAACGATTGAGCGGACCCGTGCTGTGGAGGTGAGTTTCAATGAGGAGGTTACGTTGGACACGTTGGCCGCGTTCAGTACAGTCGACGCCGTAGAAAAGCGCGGTGATACTATACGTCTCATGACGCCTGACCCCGATACAGTCATCAAAGCTGTAGTGAACTTCGCACAGGAAGAGAACCTCACACTCCGGTCGTTACAGACGCTTGGCCCGAGTCTCGAAGACGCGTTTACTGCCCTTACGGAGGCGCGTCAATGAGAGTCCGTCGGGTGCTGGCCATAGCGAAAAAAGATATCCGGATTTACTACACCAAAGGACCAGTTCTCATCTCCGGTCTCCTCCTCCCAGTATTCTTCTTTCTCGCCTTCACTATGGGACGGGAGATGGCCGGAACGCAACTCGTCGCGGGTCTCATCGGGATGACGCTCTGGTTTACCGCCACATCAATCTCGCCGGTCATCGCACCGTGGGAGACCCGTGACGGCACGTTGGAACGGCTCGTTTCTGCTCCGATCACAGTCGTCGAAATCCTCCTCGGTGATATCGTCGCATCTGCCACCATCAGCGTCAGTATTACTGGCGTCGCGACAGCAATACTCGCTCTCGTTCTCGACGTCTCGATCGCAAATCCCGTTCTCCTCGGTGTTGGATTGATTCTTGCAGCGATCGGATTCTCGGCGCTTGGTGTCTTGCTCGCTGCTGTCCCGACAGATCAGACGTCGAACGTCATGATGCTGGCAACCCTGGTCAAGTTCTCGATTATTTTCGTCAGCGGTATCTTTGTGCCTGTCGCGGACCTCCCCTCGTGGGGTCGTGTGGTCGCTTACGGGTCACCACTCACCTATCTTGTCCAAACGACGAAATACGGGCTTGGAACCGGTGACAGCGCGATCATCTGGCTCGTGGGGCTTCTCTTCTTTTTCATCATCACCTTCAGTCTTGCAGTCTGGGTTCACCGAAAAACCCTTCCGAAACGGCTGTAACCACGGTAAAGGCTTGCTCTCGAGGCAGTTCACGAGTCGGTAGAACAACCGCACCGAGGACGTCGTCATGTGACGTAGGCCAATCAGTCGATACGCGGACTCGATTCGGAGTCTCGCTCGAGGAACGGCAACAGGCTAGTCGCCCAGACAGACTGGACGTTGTCGGTCAGTTCCGCTCAGCTACACCAAACGCAGAAAAAGAGAAGCTGTGGCTGCTAGGCAGTATATCCGACACAACGGCTATATCTCAGGCCCCAGTCATGAGAGTGAATGTCCACACGTGAACCGTTCGGTCAATCTGGCCGTCTTCTGGCCAGCGTCGCCCTCCTCCTCGCGCTCGTCGGACTCCTGTCATGGACCGGCACAGCCGCTGTTGAACCGCTAGAAAGCACGTACCCAGACGAAGCCGACGTGACGCCGGATCGCGAATCCCACATCGGAAACCGCGTCGTGCTTGACGGTGCCGTCGTCGAGACCGACCCCCTCGTGATCGCAACACAGTCGAACGGGAACGGCAGGTTCACCATCGTCCGGACCGCCGACACCCTCGAGCGGTCTGCCGGCCCCCTCGAGACAGGCGATCGCGTGACAGTGTTCGGAACGCTCGAGGATGCGTCGACGCTCGACGCGGAGCGAACGGTCTCCACTGCCCTGTGGGAATCACTTTACATGGTCGTCATCTCATTCGTCGGCGGGTGCTGGGTTCTCGCACGGCTCATCCGTGGCTGGCGCATTGATTGGGGCCGGTATGCGCTCGTTCCCCGACCCACAGCGCCGACGAACGGTGGCGAATCCGGCGTCGATTCCGGTCGGTCACAAGGCGATGGCACATCGGCTGACAGCTCGAGCGAGCGACATCGAGAACAGCGTGATCGGTGATGCCCGATCTCCTCACACACGTACTGGTCGGCTACAGCATCGGAACGCTGCTCGCAGTTCGATATGAGCGAGTTCGAGCGGCACAGGTCACCCTCGTGATGGTCGGTGCGCTGTCCCCGGATTTCAGAAAGATTGCACCCGTGATCCCAACTGGTCCTCTCGAGTTGGTAACCGGCGGCCCGATTTCGTGGACGCCGTTACACACACTCGGTGGGAGCGTGCTCGTCGTCCTCTTGGGATCGCTGTTGGTCGCACCCGACTATCGACGACAGACGATTGTACTGACTGCTATCGGCGCAGCCTCTCACCACGTCCTCGATGTCGCGTTGCTCACGGCGACCGGCGACGCGTACGCCGTTTTCTTCCCGATCAGTGCGTATCGGCCACCGTCTCCGGATCTGTATCTCAGTACTGATCGGTGGCCTGCAGCCGTTGCAGGCGTCCTCGCAATCGGTTCGTGGGCCGTCCGACGAGACAGTACGACGGAGACGTTGCGACCCTCGGACTGAACACGGCTCTGGACGAAATTAGACACCGGATATCGTGTAACACTGTGGTACTGGTCAGCAATATTGCTCGCTATCGATAGCGAGTAGACCCACACCGGATGACCAACCGCGATACGAAATCCGAAATCGGCGTCGAGGCTGACCCGACTCACCACGACGTCGTCGTACGTGCCCTCGAGTTCTCGATGGCGGAAGGCTTCAACCTAGTCTTTTTCTTTCCACTCGCCGAGTTCGCGCGGGTCGACGTGGACGAATACATCGTCGACCTCGGGGATATCACGGATGTCCGCCGCGATCGTCGACTCGATGTCGTGCGCTTGCTGAAGCGTCAGGTCGCTCTCGACCTCGATATGCAAGCTGACGTCGACTTCCGGGCCGACGTAGTGGGCGACGACATCGTGGGCACCGTGAACGTCCGGATGAGCGAGCGCCCGCTCGCGTATCTCCTCGCGGAGTTCAGGTGGCGGCGCTGCACCGACGAGATAGTCGATGTTCTCGCTGACGATGTCATAGCCCGTATAGAGGATCCCCAGCGCGACCACGGCACCGGCCAACGGATCGAGGAGCGGGAAGCCTGCGGCGGCCCCCAAAACGCCCACAAGCGCCGCAGCTGCAGTGAGGATGTCGTTGCGGTTGTCGAGTGCCGTCGCGGTCGTCGCTGGTGAGTTGTATGCCTCGGCAACCCGCAGACAGTACCGGTAGAGCCCGTACTTCGCCACCGCACTCGAGACGAGCACACCGACCGCCCACGGACCAGCAACTACGGCATAGTCGCCCGCGACGAGCGTCGTAATCGATCGATAGAGGACGGTGCCGCCCGCAGCGAGGACGCCGGCGGCAACGAACAGCGAGACGAACGGCTCGATTCGCTCGTGGCCATGCGGGTGTTCGAAATCCGGGGGTTGGGTGGTAACGTACAGCCCAGCGAGCACGACGACGCTGTAGACCGCGTCGGAAATGCTGTTGACCGCTTCCGAGCCGACGGCGTAACTCCCGGTCGTCCACCACACTGTCCCCTTGGCAACGGCTAGCAAGAAATTCACCGCAAGGACGACGACCCCGACGCGTCGAACAGCATCTCGTCGGTCCATCGACTGGTGATTCCGCAGGGGTGCCGATAGTGCTTTTGCTACCAGTGGGGTCCAGTAACGGCCTCGGTACTGTCCACGCTCATGCCGAATTTGAGCAGGGATGTCGTCTCCTTCCTGCTACCGTACGTTCGGTATCGATCTGCTCGCTGCTCATATTCATCGAGACTGAACTAGTCTTGAAAAGTACAGTCTGCCATCATGCTCTTGATGGTGAGAGACGGTCCAAAACAGGAACGGAAACGCCTAAACTCGAATATGAATGTAAGTACCTCGAGCGAAGCAAAACACCGAGACGATACTGATACTGCCGGACAGAACGACGTGACGATCGGTCGCGCTGCTGCGGCCGTCGCCGGTGGAGACGGCCGCGAATCCGCGACCGACTTCGTATTGACTGCTGTCCGACAGTATGAATTCTGGATACAATCGGACGAACAGGAGTGAGACGGGGGAATTTCCGAATCGGTAGATTTCGTTTCTGTGATGAGTATGGGATGGAGGATAGAGTGCGGTTTCGATAGAGCCCCAACCCTAGAGACACGATCTAGAAACCGGTTTGTCAGGGTGCTGGCGCTCGTCAACACCGGTTTGCAATTCCGAAACGGAGTCCATGACGGCACATTCATAAATTAGTATACATAACGCTTAACAACCATTGTTGCATGGTAACAGTTGTGATGCAAGCAGTACTGCTAGAAGAGTTCCAAGAACCGCTGACCGTCCAAGACGTCGAACGCCCTGAACCGGAACCGGATGGTGCCGTTGCCGAAGTCATCGGCTGTGGCATCTGCCGATCCGACTGGCATTGCTGGCAGGGTGACTGGGACTGGTTCGGCTACCGACCCGACCCCCCACATGTTCTCGGCCACGAACCAACCGGGCGTATTGTCGCCGTCGGCGAAGACGTCGAAAACATTGAAGAGGGACAGGAGGTCGCCATCCCGTTTAATTTCGCCTGCGGGACGTGTGACCTCTGTCGAAACGGCCGAGAGAACATCTGTGAAAACCACATCGGCCTCGGGTTCATGAACGAGGCACCCGGGGCATTCGCCGAAGAAGTTCACATCCCCAACGCGGACATCAACGCCGTTCCGCTGCCGGACGGCATCGACGCTGAAGCGGCCGCCGGGATGGGCTGTCGGTTCATGACGTCCTTCCACGCAATGGCTCACCGGGCACCAGTACGCGCCGGTGACGATGTCGTCATCCACGGCTGTGGCGGTATCGGGCTGTCGGCAGTCCACATCGCAAACGCCCTCGGAGCGAACGTCATCGGTGTCGACCTCATGGACGAAAAACTGGACCGAGCAGAAGATCTCGGTGCCGTTGCCACCGTCAATGCAGCGGATGTCGACGACCCTGCTGCTGAGGTCAGAGATATTACGAACGGCGGAGCGGACGTTTCTGCGGACGCACTCGGTATCGAAACAACGTGCCAGAACGCAGTAAACTCGCTCCGGAAGGGCGGAACACACGTCCAGATCGGGCTGACGACCAGCGATGAAGCGGGCATGATTCCACTTCCGACTGACGAGTTCGTCGCCAAGGAAATCGAGTTCAAGGGATCGCTCGGGCTCCAGCCATCGCGGTACAGCGAGATGCTCGACATGGTCGAATCCAGCAAGCTGGATCCGACAGCACTGGTCGAAGAAACAGTCGACATCCACGAGGTGCCCGACGAACTGGCCGCAATGAGCGATTACAACACGATCGGCATTCCCGTCTGCAACGAGTTCAGCAGTTGATCCTCCGGCCACTTCCACCACTTTTTCGACAAGCGTGTGTGACAGTCGCGGACACGTGTCAGCGACCGCTCGAGCGTGCCACCCAGCTGCAGCCAACGAACGGATGAACGATCACGTGCAGTCGATTCAGCGCTGGTGTCGCAACTCCTCGAGCGTATCGATGTCCCTTGACACCCGGATCGTCAGTCGTAAGACAGGTACTATCGTCGCTTTCGATCAGGACGGGGCGACGGCCGACGTCGCCGTCGACGGCGAGAAGCGCGTCGAAGGGATGCGCGAGAAGTTCCCTGACTCGAGCCGAGTTCAGACGTTTCCAACGCTCGAGCGCCAATCAGGATCACTCGTCAGGAACCACGGCCGGATCACCGAGTCGAATCCCCATCGGGTCCGGTCCGGGCAGTTCGTGGCCGTGGACGTAGCCGAGGTACAGCGCGCTATTGACGATTCCAATGTGGCTGAACGCCTGTGGGTAGTTCCCGAGTTGTGCGCCAGTCTCGGGATCGATCTCCTCTGCGACGAGCCCCAGCGGATTCAGATACTCGAGCAGTGACTCGAACCGTGACCGGGCGTCCTCGACACGCCCGGAGAGTGCGAGTGCGTTGACGAACCAGCACGAACAGAGGACGAACGCGCCTTCGTTGCCAGGGAGCCCATCATCACCGTGGTAGCGAGCCACGAAGATGTCGTCCGTAACCAATCGCTCGTCGATCGCATCGATCGTCCCCTGAACGCGCTCGTCGTCGAAGGGCAAAAAGCCGACGACCGGTAGCAAAAGCGCCGTCGCATCGAGCACGCTCGTTCCGTAGGACTGGACAAACGCGCCGATCTCCTCGTCGTACCCGTTCTCGAGCACGTCCGCTCTGATCCGTTCGCGAGTCTCCTGCCAGCCCTCGAGCGGGGCATCCCGGTCGCGTTCACAAGCGAGTTCGATTCCGCGGTCGAGGGCGACCCAACACATCACTTTCGAATAGACGAAGTGTTTGTTCCCGCCGCGGACTTCCCAGATACCCGCATCGGGCTCGTCCCAGACGTCGCGGACGTAGTCGACGATGTCCCGAATTCGAACCCATTCGTCGTCGTTCAGTGCTCGACCACGCTGGCACATTTCATCGACGGCCAGCAGGAGCTCACCGTAGATATCGAGCTGTCGCTGCTGTGCTGCTTCGTTGCCGACCCGCACCGGCCGCGAGCCGCGATATCCCTCGAGGTGCTCGAGTTTCCGTTCTTCGAGGTCCGCCTCACCGTGAAGGCCATACAGCGGCTGGATTGTCTCTGGATCAGCCGTCTGACAGAGATCGACGAACCACTCGAAATAGTCGATCGCTTCGGCGACGGTCCCGAGGTTCATCAGCGCCTGGACGGTGAACCCAGCGTCGCGAAGCCAATTGAACCGATAGTCCCAGTTGCGGACGCCGCCGATGTCCTCCGGCAGCGACGTGGTCGGTGCGGCGGCGATCGCACCCGATTCGGCGTGTGTCAGGAGCTTGAGAACGAGCTCCGAACGAACGACGTCGTCGTGCCAGGGCCCTTCGAATGCGCAGTCGTCGTCGGGACCGCAGTGATGTCCCCACTCGGTCCAATACTCGATCGTTTCCTCCAACGCGGCGTCGGGGTCCGTGTTTGCGTCTTCGGCACCAGTACATCGGAGCAAGACCCACACCGTCTCGCCCGCCTCGAGCGAGAACTCGCCGGTGATTCGACCATCTTCGATCTCGAGGTCGACCGGGGTCTCGAGCAGTACCCGCTCGGCCTCGCTGGCGGCGAGCACACCGCCATCGACGGAGTCGAGCGTCGTCGCTGCGCGACCGTAGTCGAACTGCGGCTCGAGGTCGATTGCGAGGTCGACGGCTCCGTCCGTACAGGTGACTTTCCGGTAGAGGACTTTCTTCGGCTGGTCGACCTGTCCGGCCGGCGGCATGAAGTCGGTCAGCGTCGCTGTCCCGTCGGACGTGTGGAAGATCGTCTCGAGGACGTTCGTATCGTCGACGTACCGCCGGTTCGTCTCAAAACGGGTGGTCGGACCGATTCGGAACCGCCCCCCACGTTCGGCATCGAGGATCGCGGCGAGGATACTCGGCGACTCGAGGTGTGGAAAGGGGAACCAGTCGATCGAGCCGTTCGGTGCAACGAGCGCACACGTCTCGAGGTTGCCGATAACGCCGTAGGACTCGATCGGCAGGTATGCTTCGGGTTCAGGCATCGATATCACCTGCGACACGGCTCGAGCTGTCGAACGTAGCGCAACCGAACGACGAGCCGGGGAACATGGTATCCTGTTCGAGGGCGAGCACGAAAAAGGCGAAGCACACGCGACGTGAGAGACAGATCATGCGAGGAGTAGCACAAGGGGAGACCGTTCTATTGTGGAGCGTACCTATCGCAATCAGAGACCACGCTATCCGCGACCGCCGGCCAGTCGATCTGACTCCGGCAAGGACCGTAATCGAAGCATCGAGAGCGTCCCGATCAACGGCCCGATAGCGAGCGGGATAAACGCCCACCGCCAGCCGACGGCACGCTGGACGACGGGAATGAGCTGAATCGACCCGATGGTGATCAGAAAGCCGATAGCAGTCTGCAGCGTCAGCGCGGAGCCGACGTAGCTATCGTCTGCGAGTTCAGAGATCGCCGCGGAGAACTGCGCGGAGTCCGCGACGATGAAAAAGCCCCAGACGAGCACGAAGGGGGCGACGACGGTCAGCGACGAACCGTAGACCACGCCAGCGAGCAGACACGCACCTCCGGAGACGATCATCGACACACTGGTGACGACGGATCTCCCGGCACGATCCGCGGCCGATCCCGCGATCCACGCCCCGACACCGCCAATCGCGATCGTCCCGAACGCAAGCAGTGCCGCGTATCGCTCCGGGTTTGCCGTTCCGCTGGCCTCGAGGCTGGCGAGGAGATAGACCGGAATCCACGTCCAGACCGCGTAAAGCTCCCACATGTGGCCGAAGTAGCCAGTGTTTGCGAGGACGACGCCACGGTCGGTGACGATGCGGCGGATCGCGCTTGGATCAAAGGGAGCCGTCTCAGGCTGGTGGGGGCCGTCCTCGTAGGCCAGTACGAGGAGGCCGCCGATCGCTGCGATGGCGGCCGTTCCGTAGAGGACGACTCGCGGCTGTCCGATCCCGCTGACAGCCCGAAGAAGGTGTGGCGAGGCAGAGCCGACGGTGAGTGCGCCGACGAGGACGCCGATGGCGAGGCCCCGCCCCTTGACGAACCACGAGGCCATCATCTTCATCCCAGTCGGGTAGACGCCGGCCAGTGCGACGCCGGTGAGAAAGCGCAGGACGATCGCCGACACACCGCTCTCGACGACGCCAGCGATGAGGGCGGTCGCCGCCGCACCGGCAAACGCACAGCCTGCAAAGAGATATCGTGGTCGGATCACGTCGGCGATGGTGAGCGAAGCCGAGAGAAGCGCTCCGACGACGAATCCGAGTTGGACGGCATTGGTCAACCACGCCGTTTCGGCCGGCGTGAGATTCCACATCTCGGCCAATTCAGGTCCGACGGCACTCCCACTAAACCACAACGTCATCGCGAACAGTTCGGCAATTCCGACGAGAACAAGTGCGCGCCACTTGGTACCAACAACCATTGACATCTCCCGATACACAACGGATGACTAATATAAAAATGTGGCCGACCAATCAGGTCGTGTTCAGAAACGCTGATTCCATGCGAAGCTGACCGAGTTACGCCACTCGTCGGCGTTTCATAGAGTTTGCTGTCACTGTGTCTCGACGCATCCGCACGACGAGGTGTGGGTGCGTCGACACTGACTGATAGGAGCCCGCATTAGTTTCGGTGTTGCTGAAACAGTTTGAAAACGCGGGAGTTCGGTGTTTTATTTCTCTGAAGACACGTTTGACAGCACCCCGGGACACGCAGAAAGCGTGACGCCTCACCCGTCACTCCGTATCTGAACAGCGCCGTTCGAACGCTCACTTCCGAAACGTCACGGCAGCCTCGTTCAGCCGCGCCGCAATGCGGCTCGCGGTGATCCGCAGCTGCTCGCGAGCAGCACCGCCGTCGGTCCTGCAGGCAAGTGGGGGCGCTCTGTTGTCTTGCGTTCGCTCTTCATACGTGCGAGGTAGCTCGAGACGACCGACGAGAGGCACATCGATACCGGGCGGTCGTCCCGAATCACCATCGTCATCCATCGACCCGAGGGCTGGCTCGAGTGGGATGCGACCCAGAACGGGAACGTCGAACTGGTCGGCCAGGTCGTCGGCACCGCCGGTCCCGAAGATGTCGTGAAGCGACTCGCAATCCGGACACTCGAATCCGGCCATGTTCTCGACGATTCCCAACACCGGTGTGTCGTGACGTGCGAAGCCAACGAGGCCGCGAGCAGCGTCGTCGACCGCGACTTCCTGTGGTGTGGTCACGATGACGGCACCGGCGACGGGGAAGTGCTGCACCAGCGAGAGGTGTGCGTCTCCGGTACCCGGTGGCAAGTCGACGATCAAGTAGTCCAGTTTGCCCCACTGGACGTCGCCGAACAGTTGTTTGATGAACTCGTCGACGAGCGGGCCGCGCCAGATGATTGGGTCGTCCTCGCCGGTGATGAACTCCATGCTCATCGTCCGAACGCCGTAGGCCTCGCGCGGGACCATCTCGTCGTCGCTCGTTGCGTTGGGTCGTCGCTCATCGAGGCCGAGCAGCGTCGGCGCATTCGGCCCGTATACGTCGGCATCAAGCAGGCCGACGGCCGCGCCCGCATCCGCCAGCGCAACCGCGAGGTTCGCTGCGATAGTGCTCTTGCCGACGCCACCCTTGCCCGATGCGACGGCGACGACGTTTTTCACGCCGGGGAGCATATCGATGCGCTCCCTTGGATCGGCAGCGCTGGCCTGGAAGTCGATGTCGGCCGACTCGACGCCAGCGACGGACTCAGCGGCAGCCACCACGTCCATGGCGAGCTGGTCGCGGAGCGTCTGGCTCGGCACCGGAAGCGAGATTTCGACCGACGCCACGCCGTCGCGTACGATGACGTCACTAATGCCATCGATCGCTGCGAGGTCGGCAGAGAGGTCTTCGGTTCCCACGCCCGCCGAGGCGATAGCCTCCCGGACGGCTGCAGCGGTATCGTCCCGCTGACTGGCATCGGCTGACGCTGTCGGCACCCCATCGTTCCGCCCGGCGTGAGGAGTCTCGTCGGAGTCTGCCATCGCGGGTCAGTCCTCACCCTGCGGGCCGAACTCGTCCGGATCCCATCGCTGCTCGCGACCGACCGGGCCGTCCAGATACCAGGCGTCGTCCTCACCGGGATCAGACGGTGGTGCGATCGGCCGTTTGAGCCACTTCGGTCGGCGCTTCCCGTCCGTCCCATCAACCGGCTGGGTCTTCTCGACCCACTCACGGTAGATTTCCATGGCGCGGTCGGTGTCGACGTAGACATCGCCGTAGTAGTCGTCGTCTTTCGCAGGCCGAACCCGGACTTTCTGGTGCCAGCAGTGCATTCCCGAGATGGGATCAGGGTGGGGGGCATGCGTGAGATTCTGTGGAACGCCGCCGTCGGTCCACCAGACCCTCGCGGAGTCGGGATCATCGCTCTCGAACGGCTCGATGCCGGACTGCTGGCGCATTCCCCACTGGCTATTCTCGTCTTTCAAGTCGACCGTGACCTTCCCGTAGGGATCACCGCCCTCGTCGAAGTCCCCGTCAGCCTCGGTCTCACGGGCAGCGCCCGTTCGACTGTCCGAGGCGCGGTGCGCCTCGCTATCACCATCACGGTCGATTTTCCACTGCCCCATGTGGTGGCTCATCGCGGCGATTCCGGGCTTGATGGACTCAGTAACCCACACTTCGTTGACGTAGTAGCCAATCTCGGTCTCCACGCGCGCGAGGTCGCCTGTCTCGACGCCCAGTCGCTCGGCGTCCGTGCGATGCAGCCAGACCGGGTTGTTGTGTGAGATTTCCTCGAGCCACTTGGAGTTCGACGACCGGGTGTGAATCGCCGTCGGCAGGCGGAACGTCGGCACGAGTACCATCTCGCCGTTCTCGTAGTCGATATTTTCGGGGTGGACGTGGCTTTTCAGGTAATGAGGGATGGTATATTCCTCGTCGTCCCAGCCCCACTCAGCGAGCGTCTTCGAGTAGAACTGCTGTTTGCCGGTCGGCGAGGGGAACCCACGTTTCGGTTCGCCGTCGACGACCACGCCGAGCACCTGCGTCTCGAGGTCCGAGACCCCTCCGTGTGGAATCGTGTCGTACCCTTCAGGATGATCGGCCCCCTCATCGATTTCGGCCGACTGCGCCGCCCCTTCCGGGATGGAGATGTCGGCGTCCTCGTCCAGTACCCGGTGGATGGTCCCGTACTCGTCGACGACCACGTCGTCGTCCTCGAGCAGCGCCGGATCGAGTGGCTCCTCATGGAGTTCGTAGTCGTTCTCGCTGGCCTCGAACGCCCCGTGGTGTTTCATGTACTCGAGGGGTTCCATGCCGGCTTCCTCGGCGGCCTCGACGAGGTTCTCCTCGTGCTCGAAGACGTAGCGGTAGTACTCGTCGACGGTCATCTGCGGGGGTTCGTCGGCGGCCTCGTCACTGCTCGAGGCCCCTCGCTCGGCTGCGCTGTCGTCTCGCTGTGTCGCCGCACCGCCGTTTGCTGCGGCCGTCTCGCCATCTCGATAGGGGCTCTCGAAGTGCTCCCGGATACCCAGGTCGCCGTCCTCGTCGACGCGCCAGGAGAGGTCCATCCAGAACTCGTCTTCCTCCCAGACTTCGCCCGGATTGGCCTCGTAGGTGCGCTCGATGTCCTCGCCCTCGCGCTCGGCGAACTCCCGCTGGACGGGCTGTCGGTACGTGACCCACGTCGCGGCGTGGGTCTCCTGACTCTGGATGTCGTGGCGTTCGGGACTGTGGCCCATCGGCAGGACGTAGTCCGCGAAGTACGCCGTCTCGTTCCAGGTGGGCGTCAGCGCGACGTGCATTCCGACTTTGTCCTCGTCGCTCAGCGCCTCGATCCAAGAGAACCCGTCGGGATAGGTGTAGACGGGGTTGAACACGCGGGTGAAATACACCGACAGCTTGCCACGACCCTCCTTGAGGAAGTACGGCAGGAGCTGGCTCATCTCGTAGTGAGCGAACGGCCACTCCGGCGGTAACTGAAGTTCGTCCCAGAGCCGCTGACGCGGTGGCTCCTTCGGGAGTTCCGGCTCGAACTTGTGCCAGGCGTTGGGCGAGGTGCCACCTTTCGTGCCAACGCTGCCGGTGAGTACGGACAGGAAGTGCAGTGCCCGACTGACCTGCCAACCACCTTCGTTCCCCGACGCCGCCGAGCGCCAGATGTGGCTGGCAAAGCGCGAGCCGGCGATACCGATTTTCCGGCCCACTTTCTCGATGGTGGCGGCGTCGACACCGCTCTCGGCCTCGGCGTACTCTGGTGTAAACTCCGCGTACGTGTCCCGAAGCACGTCGAGGTACGTCTCGAACGTCCGCTCGTAGCCGGGATATTCCTCGTCGAGGAACTGCTGCCAGTTCACCCAGTGAGAGAGGAATTCCTCGTCGTAGAGTCCCTCCTGAAGGATGACGTTCGCCATCGCCAGCAAGACCGCGGCTTCGCTGCCAGGCTGGGTAGGCAGCCAGTAATCGGACATGGCAGCGGTGTTCGACAGCCGCGGATCAAGCACCGCGAGCTGGCCGCCCTCCATGACGCCCTCGATGATGCGCTGGGCGTGGGGGTTGAAGTAGTGGCCCGACTCGAGGTGAGCGGACAATAGCAGGATGAACTCGGCGTTAGCGAAGTCCGCGCTCGGCCGGTCGTACTTCTGCCAGAAGGCATAGCCCGCCCGGGCACCCGCCGAGCAGATGTTCGTGTGAGAGTTGTGTCCGTCCAGCCCCCAAGCGTTGATGACCCGGTCCATGTATCCTTCGTGGCCGGGCCGGCCGACGTGATAGGTGATCTCGTTTTCGCGGCCGTCGATGATGGTCTCGCGCATCTCGCTGGCGATGTCCTCGAGGGCGTCGTCCCAGGAGACGCGGATCCACTCGCCGCTCCCGCGTGGGCCATCACGCTTGAGCGGATAGCGGATGCGCTGGGGATCGTTGATCTGGTTGATCGTTGCCGGCCCCTTCGCGCAGTTGCGCCCTCGACTTCCGGGGTGTTCGGGGTTGCCCTCGATCTTGCGGATATCGCCGGTCTCCTTGTCAATGTAAGTGAGTAGCCCACAGCCGGCTTCGCAGTTGAAACAGGCCGTCGGGACGACCGAGTATTCCTTCGGGAGGCCCTCAGACTCGTACTCGACCCAGTCGTGCCACTGCTCGGGATCGGGATATGAGCCGAGCTCACCTTCAGGAGCAATACGATCGACACCATCTACGCCGCGGCGCTGTCGCTGTTTTTTCGTTTCCTCTGTCCGGTTCGAGATGACACCGAGTCGTTCGGCGAGTTTCTCGATACGGCTCGGATCGAATTCGTGTCCCATGATTAGGCGAGTGAAATGGTCTGTGGGGCGGTTATCCAGCAATACTCGAAGGCGAACAGCCCAGCAAGTGCGAGCGCGCCGGCGACTGCGGCGAGGATCGGCAAACCGACGGCCAGCGCCACAAGCGGCAACAGGATGCCGACGACAACGCCACCGACCCAGAACGCTGTCCGGAATCGGCCACGTGTGATTCGTGCAGCGGCCTCCTCGGCGTCCTCGGTCTGATGGGGCGTGAAGATCTCAGAGGCGACCAGCACGGCATGGCCGACGAGGCCGGCACCGAGTGCCAGCGCCGACGGCCCGACCATCGCTTCGAACCACGGCACGCCAGCGACGCCGAGGATCACCAGCGTCGCGCTGCCGCCGACGACCGACTGCGTGAACATGTGCAACGGCATCGCGGGACTCTGCCAGAGGTCACGCCCTTTCGATTGGCTGAACAGGAACGCCGTGTAGACCGCCGTCGCCGCGCCGAGGACGGCGGCGACACCCAGTGAGAGTGGGCTGACGATGGCCTCGATTCCGAGGAGCGCCCCCAGCACGACGAGCCCGAGATACGCGCCAGTTGCGGAAATGATGTAGGCACCCTTCACGAGCCAAGAGTTCCAGTTCGGCCGCAACAGCACCCAGTGAAACCGCGTTGGCTGCTCGAGGTCCAGGATGAGGAGGACACCGGTCGCCGCCAGAAACAGCCCGCTGACGACCGCACTCGCGCCGAAGGCGGCCACGTTGGGGTCGGCCAGCCCGAACAGCATGAACAGCGCCGGGAGCATGAGCGCCCCGGCGGCGATCCCCTTCGTCCACGTGTAGGAGTACACCTCCCACCCCCAGGAGCCGTAGTGGCTCTCGCCGATGTCGTAGACCCGCGTTGCCTCCTCGTGGAGGAGTTCGTACGCACGCTCGGTGCGGCTCGTGTTGTCCTCGTCATCACGTGTCCGTCCGGACGGTTCGGTGGCGTAGCCACCGTCGGACTGGTAGCCGCCGTCCGACTGCCGGTCTGCGGTCCGGGTGGCGTCAGAGCTGTCAGTGGTCCCTCCCTCGCCACACGCACAGGAGTCACAACCACACTCCTCTCGCCCACCGTCCGCGCGGGCCTCCGAGTCGTCCGATCCGTCGGCATCCCCAAGTGAGACATCCGACGCCGCGAGCGACTCGGCCGCCTTCTCGAGGTCGAAATCGGGAACCGAGCCGCCCTCGGTCTCGACGTGATGGGGCGCGTCGCTCCACATGTAGTGTTTCTCGCGGGCGGTCGTCCCCGGGGTGGTACTGCCCTCGTCGCCGTCGACGTAGAACAGCTTCGGCTCGGTTCCCTTCTCGGGTTTGCGGGCCTGAACCTCCTCGCGGGAGATCGTACGCGCGATTTCTGTGTCGGGATTCTCGAGATCACCAGCGAGAATCGCGTCCTCGGGACAGACGGTGACGCAGGCCGGCTCGCGGCCAGTGTCGACTCGGTGACTGCAGTAGTTACACTTCGCTGCCGTCTCCGAGTTCGGGTCGATGTAGAGCGCGTCGTACGGACACCCCTGCATGCAGGCCTTGCAGCCGATACAGCGCTCCGGATCGAAGTCGACGATCCCATCCTCGCGCTCCCACAGCGCGGTTACGGGACAGACGTCGGTACACGGAGAGTCTGCACAGTGGTTACACCGCATCACCGAGAAGTTGCGATTCGTATTGGGAAACTCACCTTTTTCGATATACTTGACCCACGTCTTGTTCACGCCGATCGGATCGTCGTGTTCACCCTTACAGGCCACCGTGCAGGCATGACAGCCGATACACCGCCTGTTGTCGATAACGAAGCCATAGTTCGTGATTGAGACCACCTCTGTTGGTTCGTGGCAACAATCAACGTGCGTCAAGATAACACTTAAAACTTGCGCGGGTTGCACAATATACCGAATAAAGAGCATTTCAGTCGGCGGGACGACCCGAATCAGCGCCACCGCTTCTCGGTCGTCAGCCGACCATCACTGTCTGAGAGCAGTGATACCGCCGCGAATATCAGCATACACGACTGAGAATGACACTCAATTTTCAATGGTACGAAACTTTATCCGCCTGTGCGCGGTAGATAACGTTGTACGAGGCCGGCAAGACACATGAGTACAGACTACGACATCACCGAAACGGCCGACGTCAAAGGGCTGAATTGCCCAATGCCGGTCGTGAAGGCGAAGCAGGCAGTCGACAGTCTCGAGCCAGGAGACGTCCTTGCGGTCATCGCGACCGACCCCGGAAGTATGTCCGACATCAAAGGGTGGGCGAACTCGACGGACGGGGTAGAGCTCCTCGAACAAACTGAGGGCGACGAGGGCGGTGAGACCGTCTATCGACATTACGTCCGGAGGACAACGACATGAGCACCGATTCGCCGACCGCGTTCGAGCACATGGCCGACACAGGGATCCAACTATTGGTGTAACAATGCCAGCAATTGACAAGATCGGTATCATCGTGTACAGTGACGATCCGAAAAGCCTCGCCATGGCCATGAACCTCGGTCAGGTTGCTCTGGCGATGGACACGGAGGTAGTCGTCTACTTCACGTTCGACGGCCTCACACATCTGATGGCGGGCGAAAAGGACCTCGGCGACTTCGAGCGAATGGTCGAGGCGGGCGTGCCAGACCCCTACGAGATGCTCGGAGATTTCGTCGAAACCGGGGGCGACCTCGTCACGACCGTCGCCTGTACGACGACCATCGACATGCTCGGCTGGGACCGTGAGGGGATGGACGACTCGGTGACGACCGAGTTCGCCGGTGCGGCCGCGTTCCTCGACGAAACGTCGGACGCTGCCCACGTGTTCAGCTTCGGATAGGTATACGGTCTGCTGTCAGTCAGTTCCGGTGCATCCGCGACCCGTCCTGCGGTTGCACCGATAAATCGGTACAGCAGACCGTATGACAGGAGTCCGTATCAATCGCCCGTCATCGCCTCTTGGGTTGCAGCGCAGTTGTTCGGGCCAAGCTCTAACTCGAATGCACGGTCGTCGTCGACGTCTTGCTGGCCGAGATTCGTCGCGATGATCTCCTCGAAGTTGGCCGGCCGTGGCGGCATATCCGACAGGATGAACTCGACGAACTCGTCGCGGTCCATCGACAGCGCCGCCATGCGGTCCGCGAGGTCGCCCAGCCGCGCCGTGTAGGTCTCGTCCGACGCTGGCTCGGCCGCGTCGCTGAAGTGCCCTGGCGCGATGATGGTATCGTTCGGCAGCGACATGATCTCCTGTAAGATATCGTATAGTTGGCGGGCGGCATCGGACGCACCCTCGGCTCCCTCTTCCAGATCCGGCCGCGCGACGCTCTCCGTAAACAGGCCGTCGCCCGTCAGCAACACACCGTCGTCGACGAGGAACGAAGTCATCCCCGTCGTATGCCCTGGTGTCGCGCGAACCTCGATAGTGGCGTCGCCCACTGAGAGAACGTCTTCGTCCTCGACGACGCGATCTACATCGTACTCGACACCTCGCTCGATGGCGCGTTGTGACAGCACGACGGTGGCACCGGTCTGCGCTGCGACCTCGCGAACGCCGCTGACGTGGTCCGCGTGGACGTGCGTATCAATTGCGTACGTCAGGTTGACATCGAGATCATCCGCGAGATCGACATAGAAGTCGACGAACGCCCGGAGTGGATCGACGAGCGCTCCCTCGCCATCGTGGTGAACGAGATAGGAGAGACACCCGCTCGAGGGACGCTGGAACTGCAGCACAGTTGCCGGACCGGGCGCGCGCGATACCTCGACGACGTCGTAGCTGCGAGCCCAGCCGTTCATCCCATCGGCCATGTTTACCGCGTCGATATCGTGCTCGAGGAGCGTTCCAGCGACGAAGTGGCTCGAGCCACCCTTCGCGCAGACGGTGACGACCGGATTGCCCTCCGGGACCCGCTCGAGAAGTTCGTCGTCGCCATCGTCGAGGAACTCGTAGTACGGGATATTCACCGTCGTGACATCGTCGTCCTCGATATGCCACTCCTCGTACTCGTCTTCTGCACGGACATCGAGGATGGTCACCTGTTCGCCCGCGGCAATACGGTCGCGAAGTTCCGCCGGCTCGATGGACGTCACCTCGATGTCCTCGGGAAGGTACTCCGCCAGTTCTTCTGGTCCAGGCATGCTATACTCTACCACAGAGATCGTCTTAAGATCTTTCTCAGACCGTTTGAGTGGTTGAAAATCGAGTGCATGGCGAGATATCGTATTTTTCGAGACCGGCATCAAAACGTGAGATCGAATAGATACCCGGAATTTCCGACCGGGACACGATGAACGAGTCCACACAGTAGCCGATCTGTTGTGCGATCGGAGAGTTTCTCGGACGACAGACGTATCAGCGATCCGTTACCGAACCACCGACTCGGATTTGGAGTGACGGCCCCAGTTACGATGGGAAGCGAAGTATGCAGCGAGCACCGCCGAGCCAATTCCGACCGGGACGCCACCGAATAGCATCGCTGCCGCGAGTCCGATCGCCTGCATTGAGAGTACGATCATGGCAAGCCCACCACCACCGAGGAATCCGAGTATCGCTGCGACCGTCGCCCAGAACCGTCGCGACGTTTCCGGAGACGCCGTGCCAGTGGTGGTTCGCTCCTCCCAGTAGGAGAGACCTAGATATGTAAGCGGGACCAAGGCGACGCCGGCGATGATCCCGGCAGGCAAGCCCAGTATCGCGGACGGCCAGATGTAGGGCTCGAGTGCGACTGTCACACCGATCCCGACGGCGAGAAAGCCGAATACACCTGCGAGGAGACTTCCAAGACGTTTGATCCATTTGCCCATAGATTCCATTCACGGACGTTCTATATGATCATGTCGGCGACACCTATCGCATGTCTTCCAGCGATCGGACGGTATCGGACATGATCCACGCTGTCTCGCTGTCCTGTTCTTCGATACAGATCGCATAAAACGAGTCACGGCCGTCATCGACGGTGATCCGGTAACCACGACTGATTAGCGCGTGGTCTTCGCCTGCACGGGATTCTGCGGAGGTCACATTCATCTTCAGGGCCACCAGCGGATAACGAACACGATTTCGACGAGTATGCCTATAGTAGCCACTGAAAGTCAATGACATCCGATCGCACGGCGACTGTGCGATCGGTGTGTAAATCGTTTCAGTCGTTACTATAGCTGACCTCCCTCTTGTTCCGATGGCTTCAACAGACTGGTCACCAGCGATGGAGCTTCCACATCGTGGGAACACCAGCGGGGGTACTTCAACCAGTATCTCGATAGTCGGTTCAACTCGAGCCATGACCGAGTTCCCGATCACAGACAACGACGGGCTCGTGCAGAGTACCTGTAAGACAGACGAGATTCTCCGTCTGCTCGCGGATGCCTCCCGACGACGGGTTGTCGTATCGCTAGAGAACGTTGAGAAAAACCGGATTCACCGCGAGCAGTTAGCACAGCGGCTGGCGCTGCCACACGAGGACGAAACCATCAGTGGTTGGGAACGAGCCCTTCACTACATCCACTTACCACTGCTTGCGGACACAGGATTGATCGAGTACGACAGACAGGAGGGGACGATACGACACTATCACTGTGAGAGGCTCAGCGATGTCCTCGCCGCGGTCGATCCGGAGTAGCTCGCTGTGATACGGACGACAGTCCGTCAGTACCGGTGGGGCCGCGATCCGCCCTGCGGTCCCACCGAAACATCGGGACAGCAGACCGTCTGAGGAGGCGACACAGAACAACGCTCGAGTCCACTATCAGACCGTCAAGACGGGAGTCGACGAGCGTCGGACGACGCGTGCCGTCGTGCTGCCGAGCAATCGACCGGTTCCGACGGTTCGGCCACGCGTTCCCATCGCAACGAGGTCGGCATCGACCGCCGACGCCGCCTCGAGGAGTTCCGCTGTTGGCTCGCCGCGACGGACAGCGGTCGTCACAGAGAGATCCCGATCGCGTGCCATGGTCGCGATCGTTTCCGTCGCCTTTCGGCCGCCTTCTTTGAGAGAGCCAATGATGCTCCGTGGTGTATCCTCGAGATCGTACGGCATCGGATCGACCACGTAGACGACGTGTACGTCGGCGTCGTACTTCTCGGCGACGTCGAGTGCCGTTTCCGCGGCGCGTTCGGCGCCGTCGCTCCCGTCGGTCGGAATCACCACCTGCTCGTACGGTCCCGCCGCTGTTTCGCGATCGTCTCCCAGCCGGACCGAAAGCACCGGCACGTCAGCGAGCGTGAGGACGCGTTCAGTCGTACTCCCGAGCCGAGCCCGGTCGACGCCGGTCCGACCGTGCGTCCCCATCACGATGAGATCGACGTCGTGTTCGTCCGTATACGCGAGAATCTCCTGATGCGGGACTCCCTCGCGTACCTCTCGAGCAGCCGTCACGTCGGCGTCCTCAGCACGGTCCGTAATCCGGATCGTCGCCTCGCGTCCCCGTCGTTCGGATGGCGCATAGAGTTCTTCGCGATCGGATCCGGCGATGCCTACGGGCTCAGCACCGGTATCGACGACGTAGAGTGTGTGCACGGCCGCGCCGTAGGTCCGAGCAAACTCGATTGCATGACCGATCGTCGCTTCGGCACCAGCGCTCCCGTCTGTCGGGACGAGCATCGTGCTGAACATGGCCAGTCGTTCGACCTGAACGGGCATCAAACGCACCCACACGTTTCGCGATCGTGACACGACGGATGGCTGCCAGCAGCCGAGAGATCCGCACTCACCGAATCACGGTGACCGGAACCGGGACGCGACGGACGACGGTTTCGGTGACGCTTCCATAGAGCGGCCGCCGTTCGTCCAGTCGGCCGTGAGAGCCGATGACGACGTGATCGACGTCTTCGACCGTCGCATACTCGACGATGAGTCGCTTCGGATCACCGATATCCGAGTCGGTCACGACCGACCGATCGTACTCGTCGGCGACGTCGGTGACCTCCGTAAAGAGTTGGTCGGTGGCGTTGTCGACGGCACGGTCCCACGCTGCGGTCCCGATCATCGGTTCGTACGTCGAGTCGCGGTCCTCGAGCGTCCCGTAGTCGGGCCTGAACAAGTCGACGACGTGGTACGCGACGATCTCTGCGTCCGGGAACTCCCGAAACGCATGCCGGAGTGCATCGAACGATAACGGCGAGCCATCGACGGGAACGAGCACTGTCCGCGACATACACACTGCTTTCCCACGGAGTGACATAACCTCCTGGGGCACGTACACGCTCGAGATGACCTCGATCGAGCTACCCGATCCCGAAAGCGACGGATCGACGAGCGTCGAACAGGCGATCGCGATCAGGGAAAGTCGCCGGTCGTTCGCCCGGACGCCGATCGACATCGACGACGTGGCACAGCTCCTGTGGGCGGCACAGGGACGAACACACGTCCGAGACGGCGTCGAGCTACGCGCCGCACCGAGCGCCGGCACGACGTATCCACTCACGATCTTTCTCGAAGTCGCGCCGAACGGAAGCGAGGAACTGGAGCCGGGCGTGTACCGATACGAGCAGCAGCGACACGCACTCGAGCGCGACCTCGAGACAGCCGTCCACGACGACCTCACTGCCGCATCACTCGACCAAGCGGTCATCGCGGATGCACCGATGACGATCGTGGTGACGGCAGACTACGACCGAACGCAACGGCAGTATCCGGACCACGGTGAGCGGTACGTCCACATGGAGGCCGGACACGTCGCAGAAAACGTCCACCTCGTCTGTGAGGCGCGTGGGTTGAATACCTGCCCCGTCGGCGCGTTCACCGACACTGCCGTCGCAACGGCGCTGTCGCTGCCGGCACGGCTCGAGGCGCTGTATCTGTTGCCAGTCGGCCACCGACCGGCGCAATGAGCATAATCGTCAAAGAAACTGACGGCGTGACGCAGACGATGGGCCTGCTAGTCGGCAACATCGCGGTGTCGTCACGTGGCCCGGGAGAGATCGTTTACTCCTCGAGCAGCCACCCGAACCGTTTCTCCCAGAACTCCGCGCTCGGGGGCTTCTTGCTCCGTCCGTGTGTCTTCTGGTCGCGGATCTGTCGCTCCAGCACCTCGCGAGCCTCATTGAGCGCGTGACTCGCGCCGTATCCTTCACCAGAGGCGATGTAGAGCCCCCGATCGGTATGCAATCGGATGCGAGCGAGCAAGAGCGGCCGCCCGCGACGAGTCTCGTCGTGCTCGTGAAGGTGGATCTTTGCGTCGAGGACGTTCATCCCGTGGTCTCTGTCGTCGAACTTCTCGACCATTGCGACGATCTCGTCGTAGGTCGCGTCGTCTATCAGATCAGTCCCGTAGATCTGGACGCCCCGATTCCCGCCTGCTTCCCACGTGAGCGAGTCGAGGACATCGGTCTTCGTGACGATCCCATAGGGTTGTCCGTTCGACGTCACCACCAGCGACGAGCCACCGACCTCGGACATCTCTTCGACGGCCGTCTCGAGCGTTTCGGTCGGCGGGATCGTGCGTACCGGCGAGGCCATGACGTCCCGAACCGGGAGATCGAGAATCCGCGTCGGCTCACCCTCTCGAGCGCCGAAGCCGCCGCGCCGTGAGCGACCGGTGCTCGAGGAGATTTCGCCACCGAACGGGTCTGTCCCGCCCGCATCGCCGCCCTTGCTCTGGACCTCTGCTCGGACCGTCAGGTCGGTCACGTCGTAGAGACTGAGGATACCAGTTGCCGAATTCCCCTCAACGACCGGGAGGTGCGTGATCTTGTTTTGCCGGAAGACGTTGAGCGCCTCTCCGAGTGTCGACGCCGGATCGAGCACGACGAGATCGCTCGAATACGCCTCGGCGACGGTCGCGGCGTCAAGATATGGCTTGACCTTCTGGAGAATTGCATCGACGGTGACGACGCCGATCAGCTCCCGTCCCTCGAATACCGGCAGGAGCTGTGAGTCGCTCTCAATCATGAGCTGTGCGACCTTGCGGATGTCCTCGTCGGGTGTGAGTCTGGGGACGTGCCAGACCAGCGACCCGAGCTTTTCGTCGGGTTGGCGATGCGATGTCGCGAGTTGTCGTCTGGTGACGACCCCTTCGAACTCGGTGTCCCGTATCAGGACACCCTTGACGTCGGAATCTTCGAACGTCCCGACGAGCTTCGAGACCGGTGTGTCTGGCGTGAATTCGACGTATTCGTCCGAAACGATGTCAGCGATATCCATGGGTATTGGTGTGTGTCCGCTCGAGTGTTCGATCTGTCGTCCGATGCGGCTGTGCTGCTCGCGGCTGAAGGCGGTTCCTGTCTTCCACGTCCTCGATGAGTCGTCTCGGGATCCCAAATCGAGACGTGGGTCGTCGTATTTTGCTCATGTCTCTGACTCCAGATATTCCATCGCTTCCTCGTCGGACACTTGCGCGAAGTTCTCGTAGAACTGCCCGACGCCCTGGAAGCCACTGGGCGTCTCGAGACAAACGACGTCGTCAGCTTCATCCTGCAATTCGTTAATCGTACTCGGCGGGCCGACCGGCACTGCAAGCACGATGCGCTCGGCGTCCGTGTTCTGAAGGCGCTTGAGACACGCTCTGACAGTCGATCCCGTTGCCACGCCGTCGTCAACGACGACGACGGTCTTATCGGTCAGGTCGGGTTCCGGCCGGTCGCCACGATACCGGTCGGCCTTTTGACGCGCGTTCGCTGCTTCCGTCTCACGCATTTCCTGGAAGTAGTCTTCATTGGCGCTCGTCCCCCGAAACGCTGTTTCGTTCCGCCAGACGCTCCCGTCGCTTGCGACAGCACCGATCGCATACTCCGGGTTCCCCGGGGCACCGATCTTCTTTGCGACGACGATATCGAGGGGAACGTCGAGTGCATCGGCAACTGCACGCCCGAGCGGAAGGCCGCCCCGCGGGATGGCGAGTGCGATATCCGCGTCGAGGTCCCGCTCACGGAGCGCCGTTGCGAGTTGCGCTCCCGCATCAGTTCGGTCGGTAAATCGACGAGCTCCTCCCATCGGGTCATCGAACGAGAGACAGTAGCATATAACATAGGTGTGTCTCGACAAGCCATAACAGGCTCGGCACAGCGCGCTGGCTACTCACCAGCAGTGTCAGCGAGCATCGACACTAGCGTTCTGTATCGATAATGCCGTGCTGTTCGAAGTAGAGGTGGAGTTTCCGAATCGATGTCACGACGACATCACAGTATTGCTCGACGACCGGCTCCGGATTGAATCCGACAGCAGTCCCAGCAGCACGAAGCATCGAGAGATCCGTGGCCCCGTTACCAACCGCGATCGTCTGCTCGAGATCGACGCCATCGGCGACGGCGAGTTCCCCGAGTGGCCCATCCTTCTGGCCATCGAGCACGGGGCCGTCGACATCGCCAGTTACCGCACTGTTTTCTATCACGAGGCGGTTCGCCACGACGTGATCGACCGTCGTGTCGGCCTGCTCGAGTGCTGCCTCGACGGCTCGCTCGAAACTGCCCGTGAGAACGGCCACACGGACATCGGACCGTCGGAGTGCAGTGATCATGTCGGCAACGCCGTCACGAAGGGAACACCGCTCGAACGCGGTTTCGACCCGGCGTTCCGGCATCCCCTCGAGCAACGAGACGCGCTCTTGCAGGCTCGTTTCGAAATCGATCTCGTCACGGACGCCTTGCTCGAGGAGTCCGCGCATTTCCGTTGCCACGTCGTACTCCCTCCCGAGGAGAATACTCGGGTCCGATTGGGAGAGCGTTTCGTCGAAGTCGAAGGCAACGAGCGTCATGGCTCGCCGTTCACCAGCCGTTCCAATAATACCTGGCTGTCAGGATTTCGGGAGTCGCTGCCGGTCCGTTCATAGCCCCCACGGGTAGAGATCTGGCACGTGTGTTCGGTCTGCATGGAGCGAAAACGGATGGAGTGCGCTCGTTTCGCCAAGAGACACGAACGCGTCGTAGCGGTCGGGGAGGACGGTCGGTACGTAATTTCCGGATTCACGATTCGGATGGTAGACGACGCCGATCGCGCGATGGCCTCGGGGCTCTCGAAGTGGCGTCTCGTCGTCGAGTTCGTCAGTGAGCAGGAGCTGATCGGTTTCGCTGGCTTGCTCGAAGACGTGTTCGTAGCTTCCGGGTCGTGCCGGCGGCACTGTCAGCTCTTCCATCGGTGCATCCCACGAATCAGCAGCGATAACGCACCCACGAAACGTTCCCATGCCGATCAATGCCACCTCGGACGCGCCCTCGTGTTGTCGAACGAGTTGTCCGATGTTGAGCCGCCCGCGCTGGTCCATGTCCGTCGCTCGAGCATCGCCGACGTGGGTGTTGTGCGCCCAGACGATCCCTTTCGAACCCATACCGTGATGACGCTGGAGGCGCTCGAGCGTCTCGACCATATGTCGGTCCCGAACGTTCCACGAATCGGTGTTGCCACGAGCCATCTCCCGGTAGTACTGTTCGGCGTTTTTCGCGACGAGTGCGTTCTGTTCGGCGTTGAAGTAGTCGTCCTGTCCGTGATCGTACGTCGGGGCCGCTTCCTGAAGGTTCGTCAGCGTCTCGAGGACCTCGTCTTCGCACGTCTCGGGGACCATCCTGAGCGCCTGCGTATACTCCTGCGCGTCCCCACCGTACGGATCGAAACACCGGTAGGCGTCTCTCGCTTCGGCTGCGGCATCCGGGTCGACATCCTCGAGATAATCGATGACCGCGTCTAGCGACTCAAATAGGCTATAGACATCGAGTCCGTAGAAGCCGACCCGATCGTCCTGCTCGAGCAGTTGGTTGTGTACCTCGAGCCAGTCGAGGAACTCGAGGACTTCCCAGTTCGCCCACATCCAGTTTGGCCACCGATCGAATGTCTCGAGGACTTCGCGACCGGTTTCGGCAGACTCGGGAAGGCCCTTGACGTATCGATTGGCCTCGTAGCAGTTCGTCCAGTCGCCTTCGACGGCGACGAACGAGAAGTCCCGTTCCTGAATGAGTCGGGCGGTCAGTCGCGAACGCCAGCGGTAGAACTCGGACGTTCCATGGGTCGCATCCCCGATCAGCACGTATTTCCTGTCGCCGAATCGCTCGACGAGTTGGTCAAGGTCGGCCGGGCTCGTCAGGTCGTGTCCAACCGACCGAACGTTGGACACAGCAGCCTCGATCTCGGTGGACTCTCGCCATGCTGTTCTGCCGTGAATCTCGTTCATCGTCTTGGCAAGTGGCTTTCGCACACGCGGTGGGTGGTGTCGTCGTTCTGTTCTCCCCTCTCGCGCATCGCAACCGACGGTCGTCGAACAGGAGAGTGTGGGCAGCGTGTCGTAGTGGTCATTCGTACTCGAACCCGTGTAGTTCGTATCGATAGGTTCGCGCCGCTTTTTTGACGACGAGATACTGTGTGCCACCCGCTTGCTCGAGACTGTCGAAGTGGCTCCCGAGATTACCGGGATTCAACGACGGTGCATCGCCGTCAAGGGCGAACCGAAGGACGGCTTTCGGTTGGCGAACGTCGTCGACTTGCTTGGCTTCGACCGCAAGCATGGTCCCGGTGTTCCCGACATCGACCGTCCCGGTAAGTTCCCACGTATGGTCGCCGTACTGTAGCTCCGTTCCGCTGAGTTCCGGCCACTGTGTCTCGTCCATGCCACTAGATACCAGGAAGATCCCAATCGTCTTTTCGGTCATCAGATATTCTAGGTGTTCGTCGTCTTGAATCGCGCCGTCCCGTCGACGCGAGTGACCTGTCACCCGGAAATGTACGCGACTTAATGATCAGCCGCCGAAGAGAGTGACCCCCTACAATTATTCGGCGAGAGGGTGAAAGAGAGTGCGATGCCATCGGCAACCCAGTCGATCGATGCGGTGTTACTGCCAACGGATGGAAGCGATGGCGCGCTCGCGGGCGCAAAGCGCGGTATTGACCTGGCTGCTGCGGTGGGCGCGGAGGTCCACGTCCTCTCGGTCACCGACACGACGGACTTCGATGATCTCTCGTTGGTTCTCGACGCCGACGCGGTAGCAGAGGAACGAGACGCGCTCGAAGCCGACGCCGAGGAAGCCGTCGAAACCGTGGCGACGATCGCTCAGGAACAGGCCCCCGACCTCGAGGTCACGACGGCGATCGAACGAGGTACACCGTTTGAGTGTATCGACGACTACGTCGATGCGGCCGACATCGATCTCATCGCGATGGGAACGAAAGGCCGGACGGGACTCGAGCGGGTCGTCCTCGGGAGTGTGACCGAAAACGTCCTTCGGACGGTCGACATTCCAGTGCTGGTCGTTCCACCGGCGGCGGAGACCGTCTCACTCACTCGGGAGACCGCTGCGCACATTCTCCTTCCAACGGACGGAAGCGAGGGCGCAGCGGCTGCCGTCGACTGGGGGGTCCATCTCGCGGACGTGTTCGACGCGATGGTGCATGCGCTGTACTCGGCCGACACGAGCCGGCTCACGATGGGATCGAGCCCGAATACGATCCTCTCCGAACTCGAGCGCACAGGCGAGACCGCACTCGAGGCGGTTCGTGAACGCGCGAAAGCGACCGGCGTCAGTGTCACGGGAACCGTCGCAAACGGCCCGCCGGCGCGGGTCATTTTGAACTACGCCGACGAGAAGGCGGTCGATATGATCGTGATCGGAACGCACGGTCGCTCCGGACTCGAGCGTCACCTTCTGGGGAGTGTCACGGAAAACGTCGTCCGGAACGCTGACGTCCCTGTGGTTTGTGTCCCGATGCCAAACGAATGACAGCGCGGCCGAGCGCAGCTCGGCTAGATAGACCGGTTGCACTGGTTGAGTTACCCCGTTGGTTTGGGCGAGTTGGCTGCTCACACTCGGCGGTGGCAGCGCAACTGCCAGCCAAACTTCCTCGGATGGTCGTCGGTCAGTTCGGATCGAGCGTCACCGTTCGCTGATTCCGGATGTCGGCGTAGCCGGAAGCAGTAAAGCGAAGACGAGGCACGCCGGGCGTCGTGAGTGTCTGGATGGCGAGTAACGGCCGCTCGACGTCCATACCGAGGTCACGGAGCGCGCGCTCCAGCGTTTCGTATGCGGCGGCTGTTTCTTCGACTGGCATCTCAGCGCACCGCCCAGCGAGTGGCAACGGAACGTCGGCAACGACGCTGCCGTCGGCGACGGCAGCCCACCCACCGCCCATCTCGATGACGCGGTCCAGTGCCCGCTGCATCGCCGCCGCTGTTGATCCGACGACGAGGTGCCCCGGATACTCCCAAAGCATCGACGTGGCGACAGCGCCCCGGAGCGGGCCCAGTCCCGTGACAAATCCCGTAAACGACGCCCCGTCACCGTGCGGTCGCCGCTCGACGAGCGTAGCTTTCAGTAAGCCGGCGTCGGGATCGGCTACGAGTTCGCCGTCACGTTCGACGACTGGCTCGCAGGTTTCTCGAGTGAGCAGGCCGGAAGCGCACTCGACCGCGCGCACAGTGTCACCCGAAACCGCATCACTGGGCACCCGGTATCGGTCGGGCTCACGTGAAACGGTCGCAGTTTCGCGGAACGAATCGGGGTAGTCCGGCTGCATCGGCTCTACCAGCGCGTCACCGCCCTGGACGACAATCTCCCCACTAGTGACGACAGTGTCGACTGAGACCGTCTCGAGTTCGTCGAGGACGAGAATGTCAGCGACGCTACCAGGAGACAGCGAGCCGCGATCGTCCAGGCCGAAGTGGCGGGCCGGGTTCAGCGTCGCCATCCGGAACGCGTCGATCGGATCGATGCCAGCCTCGATGGCCCGTTGGACCACCACGTCCATGTACCCCTCACTGACGAGGTCTCTGGGCCACATGCCGTCTGACGATAGTGAGAGTTCTCGTGTCGGTACCTGTTCGGCCGCCTCGGCGATCGCGTCGATGTCGTCACGAATCGTCCCGTAGCGGCCGACGGTGTGGATACCGCGGGTGACGCGTTCGATTACCTCGTCACCGGTGATCGCCTCGTGGTCGTTGTCGATGAGCGTCGCGAACGCGGAGAGGTTCTCGTCGCGACAGCCGGCGGCGTGCCCGGTGACCGGCTTGCCGACGGCGGCGGCACGGTCGTACAGCGCGGTCGCGGGCGTCTCGCTCCCGACGGCGTGAATCCAGTCGGTTTCACCGACGCCGACGATACGGTGGTGGTCCAGCAATGCACGGAGTTCCTCGCGATCTTCGGGCCGCCCCGGTTGAGGCTCGAACGTGTCGAAGAATAGTTGTGGTGGAACGGTAAACCGGACGTCGATCGGGAGCGTCGCTGTCCTGTCGAGGAGCGTCGTCACGCCACCGGCACCAAGCACGAGGGAGACACCCGGACATTCGGCGATCAGGCCCGTCGTTCCGCCCTCCAGCATGCGGTGAACCGCTCCTTCGAGACTCTGATGTAAATCGACGTGTGTGTGCGCGTCGATGAATCCCGGAAGCACGTGCTGATCGGTCGCATCGATCACTTGCGTCTCCGAGCCCGTGACTGTGGATGCGTCGTCGGTGAGCGTGGCCACGACTCCGTCCGACACGGCGACATCGCGCCGTTGGAACTCGCCACGTTCCGGGAGGAACACGTGGCCACCACGAACGACGAGATCTGCTGTCGCTTCGCCGAGAGCAACTGCCTGGAGGTCGGTCATCGACTTGTGACTGCGAACAGCGCCGTGCTAAGCGTTCTGTTTCCGTCCGTCGATCAGTGGACGCTATCGAGAGGAATCATAGTGTTCCAGCTGGCGTCATCAATAGCGAGGATGTACGGCCTCGATCACATCCTAGCAGGCGATTCACACGTCATACGCGTGGGTTTCGAGCGTCTCCATGTCCACGGAATCCAACACTGCCTCGTTCGTTGCTTCGAGAACGACAGGCGGGACGGTCGTCTCCGGGAGCCGTTCGGTCCGGGTCGCTTCGAGGGCCTCGATCCACCGTCCAAGACAGAGACACCAGCGGTCTCCCGGCTTGAGGCCGGGAAACTGCAACGCCGGGCGCGGTGTTACGAGATCGTTGCCCCGTTCTTTGCTGAACGTCAGAAAGTCCTCGGTCATCACCGCGCAGAGTTCGTGTCTGCCCCGATCGGTAGGATGGGTCCCACAGCAGCCGTCACGCTCGAACCCGGTCGTCGGATCAGTACTACAGGTGGCAAGTTCCCCGCCGAGGACGTTCCGTTCGGACATATTGGGAGATCGTATTGCGGGAACAAAAACACCGTCGAGGCTCTAGTACTCGTCCTCGGGGATTGTCATCGACCCGTGACCTGCTGAATTACAGCGGAAGCAAGACGAAAGTCACCCGTTTAGCCGTGGGAGGATGTCAGCGGGTCGCTGCCCACGAACGGACAGCCTCCACCAGGTCCCGGTCCTGCCCGACGATGTCACGGCGATAGTGCATGTACACCGCGCCGAGTGTCGGCTGGATGAGGTAGGCGAGCGCGATCGGTAAGACCGCTTCTGCCGGCGGGAACCCGGGTGCGGCTGCAATGGCCAGCGCGACCGAGAGGCTGCGCATACTGGTCGCGTACACGAGCGCGACCGATTGGGTGTCCTCGAGCAGCGTGCGACCGATGGCGGCTCCGGTAGCGAGGATCAGCGCGTAGAAGGCCACCAGCGGCACGATCACGAGCGCCGAGGCGACCGGCGCTGCGAGGATACTCCCCGATTGCATCGTCATGGCGATGAACACGATCACCATCACGCCGACGGAACTGACCCCGCCGAGCTTCGGCTTAAGACGCTTGAATCCCGCGGCGTCGTATCGGTGTAACAGCCACCGTCGGGTCAGGTTGCCGGCGACCATCGGGATGACGACGACGGTCGCCAGCTGGCGGTACAGCGCGGCCGGATCGAATCCGACCGCGTCCCCGACGAGCACCGACAGGTATGGCGGCAAGACGAACACTGCGACGACCAGGTTCACGGCGATCGCGACGAGGGCGTTCTCGAGGTCGCCTCCCGCCAGTCCGGTCCAGGCTGCCGTCATCCCAGACGTCGGGATCAGGGCGATCAGGTACAGCCCGACCGCGTAGTAGGGGTTCCCCGCGAAGAACAGCTGGGCGAGGCCAACGGCGACCGCCGGCGCGATCACGAAGTTCACCACGAGCCCCAGCACGATCGCTCGGAGGTGGTTTCGGATCTGGAAGATCTCCCGCACGTCGAGGTTGATCATCATCGGGTAGATCATCACCAACAGGGCCGGCAAGACCGCCTGCTTGAGAAGCGACCGCGTCACCGGACCCACGACCTGTCCGGCGGCCAGTCCCGCGAACAGCGACCCCACCACGACGTAGATGAGGTTTTGCTTGACCGTCTCGAGTGCGTCCCCGATCATCGTCCACCCTCCGTGCCGCGTCGGCCGTATTCGATGGTCGTTGCGACCCACACACGTCGCATCGAATCCTGCTCCATGATGTTGTGCAGTATTGTATTGATCATACAAAACACTTCTGTCTGCGAGAGTGAACGTCTCGCCGGTCGCCGTCCAAACCAATTACCGATGTGATAGGAGGGCAGTATAATAGCTGTCCAGTTGCAGGTCAACTCGTATGTCGGTTCCGACGTAGCACAACGTAGACATGGCGACCGTTGAGACAGTCTTGTCCTCGATTTTTAGTACGATTCCTGAACTTCACTCCGGCCAACTCGGCCTCCTCGCGGGACTCCTCGTCGGCGTTCTCTACTGGCACGAGTACCACCGCTCGTCACTTGGTCTCCTCACCGGTTGCTATCTGCTGGCACTCGGTGTCGTCCCCGCCTCCACCAAAGGACTCGCCGTGGTGCAATCCAAGCCGTGGTATTTTTGCTCGTTTCTGATTCTCACTGCACTCGGTGCAATCGGTGGACGTACTGCTTGGCGTCTGGTATCGCGATCGATCCGGGCTCGATCCCCGACGATCAGACACCGAGCAGCCGATCGTGAGACGAGGGGCAGCTCAAATCAGAACCGCACGTGACGGTCGCGCGGAGGGACGACGAACTGAAAAACGGGCGGCGATTTAACGCTATGAGGTTTCTGGTAGCCGTTGACGGCTCCGGCGAGGCCGAAAACGCTCTCGATTACGCCCTCGAGATCGCAGACGCAGTCGACGGCTCGATAACGGTGGTCCATGCGGTCGATCCCACCGTCTACGACGAAGGTGGCAGCGAACCGATTTCGACGCTCTCGGACGCCGAACGACTGGTCCTCGAGAGCATCGAAGACACCGAACAACGCGGCGTCACCATCCTCGAGGAGATGGTCGAGGTCGCCGCGGAACGCGACGTTGACGTCGAAAAAGGACCCCTCTACGGCGATCCGAGCACGGAAATTCCCGACTACGCTGAGACGGAAGGGGTCGACACGATCTATCTCGGCCACCGCGGCCGCTCAGAGCGGATGGAACGGCTGCTCGGCAGCGTGGCAAACGTGATCGTCGAACAGGTGACCGTTCCGGTCACCGTCGTCCGCTGATACGGGCTGATATAAGTAATTGCCGGTACAACCGCAGAACGGGTCGCGGTTGCACCGGTAAACTGTTACAGCAGCCCGTATGACGGTAGCCCATTCCAGCGTGTCATCGGCGGCTCGCGATCCATCGTTGCACATGGCAGTGCAGTCGGACGGATCGAACGAACCGACAGCGAGCCGAGCCGCAGGAATTTATCCATCCATGGAGAAGGAGCTGTATGTCCGACGCCAACGGTGGCTGGGCCGCGCTCTTTTCGGGAGGCAAGGAGTCCTCGTGGGCACTCTATCAGGCCCTCGAGTCCGGCCGTGACGTCCGCACGCTGGTCGTCGTCCAGCCGCCGGAGACGTCGTCCATGTACCACGCGCCCGCGCAGTCGGTGATCAGACTGGCCGCACGCAGCATCGGCCTTCCCATCCTCGACGTTGGGCTCCCAGTCACCGACATGGAGCCACCCGACCTGCGAACGGGTGTGTCAGAAGGGCAAGCGGGCGAGCTAGAAGCACTCGAGCCCGCTCTCGAGCGGCTGGACACCGAATTCGACGGCGGTTTATGCGGCCTCGTCGCCGGGACCGTCACGAGCGACTATCAGGCTGATCGACTGCGGTCGATGTGTGACCGTCTCGGTTGTGCGTTCTTCGCGCCGCTGTGGCAGGCGGATCCACGTGAACTCGCGGAGACGATGATCGACGGCGGACTGACGATACGCATTGTCGAGGTGGCAGGGCCGGGCTTCGAGGAGTCGTGGCTCGGCCGCCAGCTCGATCACGATGCGCTGGCGGAACTGGAAGCGCTCCACCGCGAATACGGTGTCCATCTGCTGGGCGAAGGCGGCGAGTTCCAGACGATCGTCACCGACGGTCCACACATGTCTCGTCCCATCGCGTTCGAGTTCGAGCGGGAGTGGTACGGCACGTGGGGACGGATTCGAGTCACCGACGCCAAGCTCAAGGCACCTCCGTCAGTAGACGAGCATCGATGATCGATCTACGCCGTCCGTTTACAGCTACCACTGGGGGTCGCACCTGTGCTGGTCGCAGCGTGTGCCGCTCGAGCCCCGTCATACTCCTGGACAACAGTCAGTGACTACGCGATCGCGTCTCGACGGCCGTCGCCGTCGGCGACAGCGTCGTGGGTGCGATCGAGGGATGAACCGTCTTGTCCGGCAGTATCAGTCACCCCTGGTTTATTCATCTCGGCGTCGTCGGGATCACTGTCACGCATCGTCGCCGGATGCTGTGATCCCATCATAGACCATGTCAACGACCATTCTCGTTCCGATCGATCGCTCGACACAGTCGACCGCAGGGCTCGTCTATACGCTCGTCTCGTTTCCCGATGCTACCATCACCGCGATACACGTTACCGACACCAACCACGACGCGTACGCAACGGTCGGCTCCCCCGAATCGAGCGAAGAGCGGATTGCGCAGGCTGGCGACCGACTCCTCAAGCAGGCAACCGAGATCGCATCGGAGTATGGCCGCGAACTCGAGACGGTACTCGAGACAGGTGTCCCACATCGCACGATCGTCGAGTACACCGTCGAACACGACATCGACCACGTCGTCATGGGAAGCCACGGCGAATCACCGATCGTTCACCCGTTTCTCGGCCACGTTAGTGAAGCAGTCGTCCGGCGAGCCCCCGTCTCGACGACGATCGTTCCAGAGGCTCAGTCGGAACTCCTCGAGCGAGAACTCCCCGGTCGCATTCTGGTTCCCGTCGACGGTTCCGATCAGTCACTCGCCGCGCTCGAGTACGCGACCAGCCAGTTTCCGGAGGGGCGGATCACGATTTTCCACGCCGTGGCGCTGCCGTTCGAATACGATGTCGATGCTATCGACGGAACGTACGCAGCGCAGATCGTCGACGACCTCACTGAGCAAGGAGACTCGATCATCGAAGCAGCCGACGAGACGATTGAAGACGACGATCTCGCCGTCGAGACGGATCTAACATACGGAGAGCCGTCTCGGTCGATCGTCGACTACGCGGCGGACAACGGATTCGACCAGATCATCATGGGGAGTCACGGTCGGTCCCTGCCCGCACGACTCATCACTGGCAGCGTCGCTGAGACCGTGTCACGTCGATCGACGATACCCGTGACGCTGATACGGGGGCGACCGAGCGAATCGGCATAGTTCCCGGACACGTCTCGAATCCACTGCCTGATACGGCGTCCTGTCACTGGGACCCGGTGGGACCGCAGGACGGTCGCGGCCAGCCGGCATTGACTGACAGCAGCCCGTCTGATACCGCGCGCCGATCACTCTGTCAGACACTCCTCGAGTTCGTCGTGGAGGGTCTGCGCTTGATCTTCTGTCAGGTCGATGATCGCGTGGCGTCTGTATTCAGACGGCTTCGATTCTGGATGTGGTCGGAAGTACCCGTCTATCTCGATGACTCGCCGTCCGTCGCGCTCGCGCAGCCGGAGATCGATCTCGTCGTACTCCATACGCTCGAGCTACGACGCCAAACGTCAAAACTCTTGGAGGGAGCGGCGGGAGCGATACCACAGTAACGAAGTTTACATGTTCAGTCCGATCCTGCGTTTCATCTGCCGACGACATCGAGTGAACGCGAACGCGTACCCATCGTCTGCCCCCGAGTAATCGATGAGAGACGGAGAGTGAACCGCCACGGGCGCGGTGGCCCGTGGCTTCCCGTGGATTACTCGGACACACCCGCGACACCATCGGCGTGGTGACCTCTGGCGGTGTCGTGGGTCACGGTCGGCTGGGTCACACAGCCCGATGCCTGCCGTCGCAGCTTCCGCACGTTGGGAAGCGTCTTGAGAGCAGGCACATTCCTATCCAGTGTCGCCAATCCCTTCTTGGCGATGTTGATAGCCGCGTTCCGGTCAGCGTGGTCTTGCCGCCCACAATCCACGCACTTGAATCGCTTCTTGTTCCGGTTTGCACGAGTTGTCTGCTCACACTCGGTGAGTGAACACGCCTGACTCGTGTATTCCGGGTTGATTTTGTCGGACGGAACCCCTTGGAACGCGGCTTTGTACGTGATGAACTCTCGAAGTTTGCGGAACGGAAGTGAGTGAAGGCGACGGTTCATCCGGGTGCCATAGTCAATCGAGTTCCGCATCTCTTTGAGGTCTTCAAAGACGATGACGGGCTTCTCGAACTGAGACACCCACTCCACGACTTGTCGAGAGACTTTGTGGAGTTGGTCGTGGACGAACCGTTCCTCTTGTTGCTCGAACGCCCGGTCGAACGACGACTTCCCGTTGTTTTGCATCCGCTTTCGCATCGTGAAATATCGATGGCGTTCCTCCTTGATTTCAGGGAAGTCGATGACCACCGAATCAACGATGTCGTCCTCGTGGAGGGCAGCGAGCGCAACGCAGTCCTCGTTAATATCCACACCCACCACCATTCGTAAATCCTCTTTGTCTTGGATATCGGCCTCCGTGTGGGTGATATTGATGTGGAGTTCGTACTTCTCGTTCCGCCTCATTGCTTCTGCCGTTCCGACACGCCACGCATCGGATTGGATGGCGTGGCGGAGTTGTTCGAGGGCGTCGGGTGAACCGCAAAGAGTGCCTTTCACCGGGTTGTACGGCTTCGCGCTGATACGGTAACGGATACAGTCGTCTTCGAGGAACAGGTTGTACCCTTCCTCGTAGTTTGACCGGAGCGGGTACGCGCTGTCTGTGGTGTGGCTGGGTTGGTTGTAGTCGTCGTACTCGTAATAGTTTTCCATCGCTTCAAGCGACTTCTGTACGACGAGTTGGGTGGTGTTGTTCACAAGGTCGGCGTCAGACTCCAAGTCTTTCCGAATCTTATCCCAGCGATCACCGTTCTTTGCCCGGCGGATGGTTTCGTTGTACACGCGGCGGGCTTCGAGGAAGGCGTCGTCCAGAAGTTGCTGACCGGACTCGTCTGGTTGGAGTTGAAAAACGAGTGTTTTGGTCAGCGACTTCTGCATATTCTAATCGTGGTACTGCGGTCTTGTAAAGGTATGGAAGGAGGATGATAGGTTGGCCGAGTGTCGGGCTTCACCCCCGCGCCCGGTGGCGCGGGGCACTCGCCCTCGTTTCTTTAGTATAGACGACAGTAACGGGCCATCCCGAATCGCGAGCTGGCCAACGGAGACAGCGCGATTACTCGACCTCTATCGTGTGTCCACCGACATCGCTCGGTTGCTGCTTCGGGAGTGTCAGGCTCAAGACACCGTTCTCATACGTTGCGGTTACGTTTTCTTCGTTGACCGGTTCCGGTAATCGAATGGAGCGACTGACCGACCGGTGTGCTCGTTCGCGCTTGAGGTACAGTTCCTCGTTTGCTTCGGTCTCTTCTTCGCGCTCCGCTGTGATAGTCAGCGTGTTCTCCGAGAGTCGAGCGTCGATCTCGTCACGATCGAAGCCCGGAACGTTCGCCGTAAGTTCGAACTCGTCCCCGTGATCGATCAAATCGATTCCAATCGACGTCATCTCCGATTCCGAGAGCCCGAACCGCTCGAGGTCCCACATCCGCGAGATGTTTTCGAACTGCCGTTGGAGCCGCTCTAGTTGCGTGTCGAATCGGTCGGTGGAATCACGTTCCTCAGTCATAGCGCTTCTCACGGGCATACAAGCTGCCCAGTGGACGGGCCACTGGAGATGAGTTAAAACTTGGCCGTCGGAAGAATCGGTCGGAAGATAGTCAGGTAGTGCTGTAATTTACTACGCTATGATTGTAATTCCATTCTGATCGTCATCGACAGTCGCCACTGACCGCCAGTGCACACCTGCTCGCCCGACTGCTGTGGGATGGATGTGCCACTCAGCCCAGTTATGACGATCGCTCGTCTCTCGAGAGCGGCTGTAGTGTCCAATCGCGTGTCTTTCAGACTTCGTGACCAACGGAGTGACTATGTATCTCGTCGGTGTAGGGGCCGCTCGAACCGGGGTCGAGTCCCACGGTCCACCGATGATACGGACTGCTGTCAGTCAGTTCCGGTGGGACCGCAACCTGCACTGCGGGCCCACCGGGACATCGGGACAGCAGCCCGTATGAGTGTCCGTCGTGGATCGACTCCGGCTCGAACCGGTGATCACCATGGAATACGTCTATGCAGCCCTCATCTTACACGAAGCCGATCAGGAAATCACAGAAGAGAGCGTTACCGACGTTCTCGAGGCCGCGGGTGTCGATAGCGAAGAATCCCGCGTGAAGGCACTCGTCGCCGCACTCGAAGACGTCGATATCGAGGACGCAATTGCAGAGGGGGCAATCGGTGCGCCAGCACCTGCTGCACCCGCTGCAGAGGCGGACGAAGCGGAAGAGGAAGCAGAAGCCCCAGAGGAGGAAGCGGAAGAACCAGAAGAGGAAGAGGAAGAAGACGTGTCGGGCGAGGGGCTCGGAGAACTGTTCGGATAACCATCCTCTTTTGTTACTGCCTGTATGTGATACTGCCGGACAGAACGACGTGACGATCGGTCGCGCTGCTGCGGCCGTCACCGGTGGAGACGGCCGCGAATCCGCGACTGACTTCGTATTGACTGCTGTCCGACAGTATGAGGTGCTGTTCTCGAGCGTGGAGGGGGGAGTGGACGCGTCGAACGATGCGAACTCCGTCGAGACGATGGTCGACATGCACAAGCTGGTTGGAAACGCGATGCGCGCCGGCGACTTCTGGGAGTACCATCCGACAGGCGTCAGGCTAGGAAAGAAACACGCCTGATACGGACGACTGTACGTCAGTACCGGTTGGATCGCAGGGCGGGTGGCGGTTCCACCGGGATATCGGTACAACAGACCGTATGACTGTCTCGAGCGCTGACTCGCGAACACATTTGACGATGCCGGTGGTACGTCGTGTGCCACGGTGTCGAACAGCCGTGGGTCTCCTGGAGGAGAAACTCATGACAGCAATCGCCAGACTCGAGATCATTCCGATTCGAGAAGAACACATGTCGGATCAGATCGCCGCCGCAGTCGATGCGCTCGATCAGTTCGACATCTCGTACGAACTCACACCGATGGATACGATCATCGAAGCCGACGACGTGAGCGAGATCTTCGACGCTGCAGCGGCCGCACACGAAGCGATCGACGAGGACCGAACCATCACTTCGTTGGAAATCGATCATCAACCCGATCGCGAGCAGCATACGGCAGACAGAGTGGCAACGGTTGAACGCGAACTCGGCCGAACGCCACAAGGGTAGTCGCGGGCGATGGAAACCGACTCGGTGATCGTGATCGTCATCGACCGACCGCGTCTTTTCGACGGTTGTCCGTCCGAGACAGCTGCCAGCGTCGGCAGCGCTCACTCGGCCACTGGTACTGGTCGCGCTCCTAGGAAAAACGGAGCTCCTTTGCGGGATCTTCCGCGACGACCCACCAGTGGACGTCCTCCTTGGGATGGCGGCGCTCGACGTGTTCACGAAGCTGTTCGCCGGTATCGAAGTCGTCGCCACAGAAATTACAGCGATGGTGGTGGTGCTTCGGCGACATACCGTAAGTACGACAGCAGTCCCTATGAATCAGTGGGGGTATAGCAACTGAAACGGTTCACACACCGATCGCACGAGGGCTGTGCGATCGGGTGTACAGTGACGTTCAGTGGCTACTATAGTGGGCCTGGGAATCGTCATCGAAACGAGCGCTCCAAAGCGTATTCACTGCTGGCCGTCCAGAGGAGGACCATGGCATCCCGGATTCTGGTCGCGTTCGATGAATCACCGCAGGCGACCGCCGCATTGCATCACGCACTGTCGACGTACACCGACGCCGAGATTCGCGTCCTCCACGTAAGTGATCCACAGGAGTGGGTGAGTACTGACGGCATGGACGGCTTCTACTCGGAGACGGCCTATAGACAATCACAGGAGTCCGCCGAACGACTCCTCGAGAAAGCGACCGAGATCGCACAGGAATACGACGCGGACCTGACGACTGACACGACGGTCGGAACGGCGGCGTCGTCGATCGTCCGATATGCAGAGGAACACGATATCGATCACATCGTCCTCGGGAGTCACGGCCGGCGTGGGCTGTCACGGTTCTTGGTCGGAAGCGTCGCCGAACAGGTCATCCGTCGGTCGCCGGGGTCCGTGACGATTATCCGTGAGCCACAACCGGACGACGCGGCGTAGCCCCAGTCACGGTCTCGGTTTCCGGACGGTCTCGTGTATGCCGCGTCACGCCGCATGAATACGTGATTCAACAGCGGGAGATGCTGCACTAGCATCACCGAAACGATCCACGGGATGCCAGTATGGGAAAATTCACTGTCGGTAGATCTTCGGTTGGAGGAGCAATACCGTTTCAAGGGTTTAGTTGTGGTACCGTGTGCGTGCCATGAAAGCATTCATCATGGAAGAGATCGGCGAAACCGGGTTCATAGACAAAGACAAGCCGGAGCCGGGTCCAACCGATGCGATCCTCCGGCCAACGAAAGGGCTCGTCTGTACTTCCGACGTGCATACGGTCCACGGCGCGATCGGCGAGCGAGAAGCCCTCACGCTCGGCCACGAAATCGTCGGGGTCGTCGAGGAGATCGGCAGTGACGTCGACTCGTTCGAGTCGGGAGACCGTGTCGCCGTCGGAGCGATCACCCCTGACTGGGGATCCGACGCCGCACAGGACGACCATCCATCACAGTCGAACGGTGCCCTCGGCGGATGGAAGTTCGCGAACGTCAAAGACGGCACGTTCGCCGAGTACGTCCACGTCAACGAAGCCGACGCGAATATGGCCCACATTCCCGACGGTGTCACTGACGAGGAGGCCGCCTACACCACCGACATGATGAGTACAGGGTTTATGGGTGCCGAACACGCCGACATCCCGATCGGCGGAACCGTTGTCGTGTTCGCTCAGGGTCCCGTCGGACTCATGGCCACCAAAGGGGCTGCACTGCAGGGGGCCGGCCAGATCCTCGCGGTCGAATCGGTACCCAAACGCCAAGAGCTCGCCGAGCGCTACGGCGCAACGGCGATCGTTGACTTCGAAGAACACGACCCCGTCGAACGGATTCACGAACTGACCGATGACAGAGGCGTCGACGCTGCCATCGAGGCGCTCGGTTCATCAGCGACGCTCGAGCAGTGTGTCGCGGCGACGAAACCCGGTGGAACCATCTCCAACGTCGGCTATCACGGCGAGGGAGAGTACGTGAACATTCCACGCGAGGCGTGGGGCGTCGGGATGGCTGAAAAAGACATCGTGACCGGCCTCTGTCCCGGCGGTCGACTCCGATTGCGCCGGCTCTTGCGATTGCTCGAGGAAGACGTGGTCGATCCAACGCCGATGACGACCCACGAGTTTGCCTTCGACGAGATCGACGAGGCGTTCCGGCTGATGGAGACCAAAGAAGACGGCATCATCAAACCCCTCATCGACTTCGAGTAAGGCGGGCAAGCGTCTGCTCGGCGTCACGATGGTCGTAGACGGTGTCTCGTGTCGAGGCCGCCACACTCGTCACGAGCCGTCGTCCAGATATCGCATTGCCTCTGCATCCGGTACCTGGCCGAACGTCCGATAGAACTGCCCGACAGCGCTGAACCACGACGGTGTTTCGACGCAGACGACTGCATCGGCCTCGTCGTGAAGGCTCTCGATCGCCTCCGGCAGTCCGACTGGTACTGCAAGCATCACGTACGCAGCACCGGCATTGGTCACCCGTCGGAGACAGGCACGCGTCGTTGCCCCGGTCGCGAGTTGTTCGCCAGCGTCAGTTCGGTCGTCAAACATCGCTGTTACCTTGGCAGTGTGGCTCGAGTCGCTCGAAACGGGTTCGCTCACGGATCGGTCGACTAGGCCGAGACAAGCATACGGGCCATTGAGTGATGGTATACTGCATCATTACTCGGCTCCCATCCAACGTACTCTCCGCAGTTACAAAATACGGAACCCGGTACCAGCCGTTTCGTCGCTCCATGAATGAATATCAGAACATTAATATTAGCAACAACAGAGCGCAACAGTTGTGTAGATAATACTCACGAATCCTGCCGGTTTTTGACCGGAAGTCAACATCATCTCATGAACAGTGAGCTGTGAAAAGATCGATAGAAAGGGACAAGCAACAAATATAGTTCTCAGAAAGGGGAATAGTAGAGGAAGATCGTAGCGCGATCACAATGACTGCGTGATGTTAGAATGAATAGTGAACGGAATAGTATTGTATCTCATACACAATTGCTATTATAGCTGCTATTGGCCGCTTTTTAGTAATTATATCCACACGATGAGTTGCGATCGTTTCGACGACCGAGAGACACCGGTTGGTGGTCAGCGAGTAGTACTCGCACACCCCGCGTGTCCTCGAGTCGGTTCCTAAATTGCGGTGTCCGAAACTTCCATGAGTGTGGTTGTCATAAGTCACAGCATGACGACAGTAAACAGAACTGTTGAAGACGTGATGTCAACGCCGCTTGAGATCGTTTCGAAAGATGCAACGCTCACGGAAGCTGCAACAGTGATGCACGACAAGGAGATCAACGCGCTGGTCGTATCGACGGATCCACCCTCGATCGTCACTAGCACTGATCTCGTCTCTTCAGCCGCTGAGGGCCACGATCCCACCACGCAACAGGTGTCCGATGTAATGACGAAATCGGTCGAGACCGTTCCACCGGGGCTCTATCTCGAGGAAGTTGCTGCGATGATGACCAATTTCGGAATCAACCACCTTCCGGTCGTCGACGGTGACGATTACCTCGGAATGATTTCATCGACGGACATCACGTCCGAACTATCCTGACCACTGCCAGTCCAGTCACGGACGCGGACCTCGTCCAAGAAGCCATCCGACCTGTCGTGCAAGCGACGAACGGGTGCGTCCGAATCGATTTGCTTTCGCTCCGAGTTTGATGCTGTAACAGTGGAGCGCATCACACAGGATTTCCGTCGAGAAGTGATACCAAGCCGAGCCGAGTGGCAGGAACTACTCGTCTCACACCTCTCACGACAGCGTGAATTTCCTAATAAAGCAGCCGAGCGTCAACTCGTCGAATTCGTCCGCCCGTACATCAATCTGGCCGTGCAAGGCTACTGACTGGTCTATTAAGACGGTTCTGATACTGCCGGACAAAACGGTTCATCTCTCGATCGCACCTACGACGCTGTCGCCGACGACGACGACAGCCGTCGAGACGCGATCGAGTATTCACTGACTGTTGTCCGGTAGTATGAGTAACCGAGAATCGAGACGAAGTTGATAGTGGTTCTCCCGAACTCCCCACCTGTCGCGTTACTCCGGCGCGACAAACAGATCCAATCAGCCTCGACCCTACGTTGTCTCATACGGTCTGCTGTCCCGATGTCCCGGTGGGCCCGCAGTGCGGGGTTGCGGTCCCACCGGAACTGACTGACAGTAGTCCGTATCAGTTCGCCCGGCGGCCACCACCCTGCACCCATCCGGGCGACTTTTGATCCGTGTAACCACAGTAAGTGGCAGCGACTCGGTCTCGAGGACGCAGAAAATCCCGCAGCTTCGAACAGCAATACTGATCGGCTGCACCCCATAGCCTATGTCAAGAAAGGAGAGACAGAGGCAGGTATTGAGCTACACGTTCTGGAAGAAACGGCCGTGGAAGCCGAAGGGTTCCGCGTGTGGGAGAACAGCCCGCGCTTGAACCTTGAGCGTCGCTGCGTCAAAGATCATGAGTTCCGTCCGCTCACGTTGGGTGTTCAGCGCCGTCGCGAGCACGACGCCCTCGTCTTCGGTGTCGGCATCAGGATGCTGGACGGGAACTGGTTCCTCGATGTAGACCGACCGCTTCCACCACTCCCTGGCGGTGCCTGTCTTACAATCCACTTTGACGAGTCCGTTCGCCCCCGTGCGATCGGTCACTTGTCCGTATACATAGCGGTGGCGTCGGCCGACGACTGCGCGGGCGACGCGTGGCATCTCCATCGCGCCATCGTAGAGTCGTGTCCGGCTGATCGTATTCGAATCGGGGTCGATGCGGTACCGCATCAGGTGGGCATCGGGCACGTCTGGAAAGCCGTCGCCATCGAGTTCGGACAGTGACATGGTGTCGACGATGTCGCCGTTCGGGAACGCCACGAGATCGAGGACGATCGTCCCGCTGTCAACGTAGGCGTTGACATGGTGAAAGGTAAAGACCGGCTCGAACGTCGGATCGGCAACAATGTCGCCGGTACTCCGATCGACCACGAGTACGCGTGTGTCACGCTCTGGCTGCCAGTCAAGCATGTCGATCGCCCCCTCAGCAAACGGATTCAGTGCCTGAAACACCGACAGAACGAGCGGCGACTCCACGATGATGACGTGGTTTTCGGTGACGCTGCAGTCGTGGATATACGCCGGCCCATTCGCGTCGAGAGAGGTGATAACCTCACGCGTGCGACTCCCAGCTGGGAGACGGTAGAGGTGGTACTGTGGTTGCCGGCCGAACTGCGTAGCGAAGCCGATCAGTTCATTCCGGTGAGGGTCGTCGACGAAATGCGCGGTCGTGATGTGTTCGGGCAGGTCGTCGTGAAATCGAAAGCGCCCGCGTGTCTCGAGTGTCTCGGGATCGAAGGCGACCCGGCGCGGGGTTTCGGTGAGTGCGACGTATTCGCCGTCGATGTAGGCGACGTGAACGTTCGCATTGTCGGTCGGATCCGGGACCCCCAGAGAGGGTATGATCTCGAGGAGACGACGCCAGCCACGCGTGTCAGTGCCGAACTGGCCGGTCAGCCGACCGTCCATTGCCTCAGCGTAGGCATCGGTGCGGAGGAACCGGTTCGAGTAGTGGAGCAAGCCGTCGTTGAAGGCGTAGCGGCGGAGCATCGCTAGGCCGTCGAACCAGTGGTTGACACGGCGACCGCCGACCTCGAAGCGGGCAGGGCCGTTGCGAATCAGCGTCCCAGAGAGCCAGTCGGGAATGGAGCCCTCGACCGTCGGGTGGTGATCGCGGACTTCGGTGGTCAGCGAGTGAAAGCCGGCACCAGATACTGTCACAGCTACGTATTCAGGTGAAGCGGCAATCAATCTTCGTGCGCGTCGATCCGGATCGCGTGATTGTCTCACACCCGGACCCTCCCTCGAGCGGGTTCGGATTCACTATGGGCCCGCTGTACCGACAGCAGTCACCCACAATCCACCAACGGCCGCGGCGAACGTCAAGAAGATCGCAATGGTGAAACTCCCTGTAAACTCGACGCTCGCCGTTCCAAGCGGCGGCATCGCGAGGGCGGCAACGCCGATTGCGACGTTGAACGTGCCGACAATGGCAGTGTCTTTCTCGGGTGAATAAACGCCCATGAGAAGCGGGATATACAGCGTTGCGGAGCCACCCAGTCCGAGTCCGATCAAGCAAATCGCGATCACGACTATCGAAACTGAGGGAACAAACAACATGGCGATACCGGCAACTGCACAGACGAGTGACGCGAGAAACGCTCGTCGCGAGCCCATGACGTCGGCGAGATAGCCGCTGGCGATTCGCGAGATAATACTGACACCGCCGATCAACCCGAATGCGGTCGAGGCACCAGCTGCCGTCAGTCCGCGAGCGGCGAACAGATCGACGGCGTAGGCAGCAAGCAACTGGTACCACGCAAACGAGAGCGCGATCCCGACGAATAGCAACTGAAACGTCCGCGTCCCAGCTAAGCGAACGAGCCACTCGAGCAGTTCGCCGGCAGTCGCAGTCGACTGTGCCGCCCAGTTCGGACGGCGACAGACGAGCCCGGCAAGCAGAAAGGCGAGCGCAGTTGTCGACATGATCAGCAGAAAGCCACGCCGCACACCGACTTCCGAGAGCGTACGCTGCCAGATCGGCGGGAGCACGAACAATCCGAGTCCGTTGCCGACGAAGAGCAGTCCCGTTGCGGCCCCTCGGCGACCCTCGAACCAGCGCGGAACGACGGAGGCGAGGAGAACGAACGCCGTTCCAAGTGCGAGTCCGAGAACGGCAAACACGACGAGCAGCCCACCGAGCGAATCCAGGAGATACAGCGACGGTGCGACCATACCGGTTGCGAGCGAACACGCGAGCAGCACTGCTCGCGCCCCAAACCGTGCGCCGAACACGCCGATGAGCCCGGAGCCGATAAAGAACGTAAAGAGCATGATAGAGAACACACCGGAGAGCGCGACCGATGAGACGCCGAATGCATCGCTGAACGGTGCGCGGAAAATACCGTACGAAAGCGGCGTCCCGAAGGTGAACACCATCGCCACGGAGCCGACGATCGCCACGATCCAACTACGGCGGCTGTCGGGCTGTTCAACACGATCAGTATGCACGACCCATTCTCACTGATAAGCGGTCGAAAGGGTTCTGATCTTGATTGGGAGATCTGCGGTCGAACTGCGAACGAGCCACGCACTGATATCACCGTTCCCCCTCTCGTCCTCGCGTTGACGTATTCCAAGGGTCAATCTGTACGGCTTTGACGTATTCCAAGGGTCAATCTGTACGGCTTCGACGTCGTGTTCCTTGGCTTTGTATTCAACGTACTCAACCGGCTGCTCACCCCGGGTTTTCGAGACTGAGACTGATAATACCACACCCAATTTTTGTGTGTCCGTACCATCATCGGGTCCATGCTCGAGCGGATTCTCTTTCCCATCGACGGAAGTGACTGTGCAAATCAAGCGCTCGCTATTGGCGTCGACATCGCAGACGGTGAGAAAGCAGCACTGCATCTCCTTTCTGTGATCGCTATCACGGCGTTGGGGACCGATGCTCGTCCAGATATCCAGATGGAGGCGCTGGAGGAAAGCGTCCATGAACTGCTGGACGAGGCTACGGCGTTCGCGGACGGCGCTGGCGTCGAACCAGCGTCGAAAGCAGTCGAATACGGCCCCTCGATTCACCAGGAGAACCTCACGCATATTGAGACCCACGACATCGACCTCGTCGTCGGAACCCACGGTCGAACGGGCTTCAACCGTTACATACTGGGGAGCGTCACCGAATATCTCGTTCGCACGTCGCCGATTCCGGTACTGACGGTTCGAGCACCCGAAACAGACATGTGATGTGTCCACAAACCATACAGGGAGCCAGCGGTGTGTTCCGAGAGTGGTCGCGTATTGCCTCACCGTATTCGCGTAACTGTAACACGCTGCAGTTCGGAGTGACACGAGTTCAGCGATAGAGACGAGACTGTGACATCCCTCAAGGAACCCTTTCGACAGCATGACTCACGACGATTCAGACACGCTTCGTTCGGAATCCTGGCACGCGACATCGACTGACGAACTCTTTTCGGCGTTAGCGGCCGACGAGACGGGACTTTCAGCCGACGAAGCAACTCACAGACTGTCAGAGTACGGCACGAACGACATCCACGACGCTAAACGGGAATCGGCTCTCAGCCTGCTCGTCTCGCAGTTCCGTGACCCACTCATCTATCTCCTCGTCGTCGCGGCGCTTCTCTCTCTCGGTGTCGGGTTCATTCCCGGCGGTGAGCCCAATTATACCGAGACAGCGTTTATCGTCCTCATCATCGGTGCGAACGGGTTGTTCGGCTTCATTCAGGACTATCAGGCCACCCGGTCGATCGAAGCGCTTCGTGAACTCGCAAGTCCGGATGCGACCGTCCGCCGCGACGGCCGAAAACAGATCGTCGATGCCGAACAGGTCGTTCCCGGAGATGTCGTCTACCTCGAGCAGGGAGATGCGGTTCCGGCCGACGCTCGAGTCATAGACGCTGAGGAATTGCGGACGAACGAATCGCCACTCACCGGAGAGAGCACGCCCGTCGAGAAGACACCCGGAACTGTCGGCGAAGACACGCCGCTGGCTGAGCGCCGCAATATGGTCTACAAGAACACGACCGTCATAAAAGGTCGCGGGAGAGCCGTCGTCGTCGACACCGGCATGGAGACCGAGGTCGGTGGTATCGCCAGTCAACTCGGAGAGACTGATGATCAACGGACACCGTTTCAGGCCGAGGTCGAGCACCTCGGAAAGCAGATCGGTGGGCTGGTCGTCACATTGATCGTCCTCGTCGTCACTGTGCAATTCCTGTTCACCGCGACAGAACCGGTTGCAATCCTCCTCGTCGGGATTACGCTCGCCGTTGCGGGAGTGCCAGAGGGATTACCCGCTGTCGTGACGTTCACACTGGCACTAGGCGCACGTGAAATGGTCGCCCGGAACGCGCTCGTCAGACGGCTCCCGGTCGTCGAGAGTCTCGGATCGGTCGACGTCATCGTCACCGACAAGACCGGGACAGTCACCGAAAACCGGATGACAGTGACCCGTCTCTACGCGTCCGGTTCCGTCGTTGATCTGTCCGACTCGAGCGTGCAATCGGAGGGCGGACCCACCGAAAATCAGCAAATCGCTGCGAACGGCAACGAACGGTTTCGACCGACAGTTGCCCCGCTGTTACGATGTGGAGCTCGCTGCAACAACGTAGACCGGACGGACGGGGAGTATCGAGGCGAGCCGACCGAGATCGCGCTCCAGCGGGTCGCGGATGAAGCGGGTATCGAACCAACTGGAGAACGTCTCCGTGAGATCCAGTTCTCCTCGGAGCGAAAGCGGATGACTGTCGTCGTCGACGACGGGGAGCCGACGGCCTACATGAAGGGGGCACCGGAAACCGTTCTCGATCGATGTGACTCCATTCTCGAAGATGGTGACGTGCACGAACTTACTGAGGACAAACGACAGGAAATCCGTGACCGGACGGAATCGTTCGCGGAGGATGCGCTTCGGGTACTGGGATTCGCGTCGAAGGGTGTCGACGATCCGTCAGCCGACGCGGATCAGATCGAGGACGAACTGGTGTTTCTCGGCCTGCAGGGGATGCTCGATCCACCCCGAACGGAAGTCGAAGCGGCAATCGCCGACTGCCAGTCGGCTGGCATCCGGACTGTACTAGCGACTGGCGACAATCTCACCACGGCCGAGGCCGTCGGCGAGCAGATCGGACTCGATCCTGCTGGGGCACTCACGGGCAGCGACATCGACGACCGATCGGACGACCAACTCGAGAGCACTATCGAAGACGTCGACGTGTTCGCCCGTGTGACGCCAGAGCACAAGGTTCGCATTCTAAACACGCTCCAGGATACCGGACACACCGTCGTAATGACCGGCGACGGCGTTAACGACGCACCAGCCCTCACACAGGCGGACGTCGGGGTGGCGATGGGACAGCGCGGCACCGACGTCGCTCGGCAGGCGTCCGATATGGTTCTGCAGGACGATAACTTCGCCACGATTCGTGACGCGATTCAGGAGGGGCGAGGCATCTTCGAAAACGTACGCAAGTTCGTCAACTACCTCGTTTCGACTAACACCGGCGAGGTACTGGTCGTGTTCCTCGGGGTGTTGCTCGGGAGTCTCCTCTTCCCGGCACGGTTTTCTGGAACGTCGCAAGCGTTGATTCTGACGCCGATCCTGATCCTTTGGATCAACCTCGTCGCGGATACGCTTCCTGCGCTCGCGCTGGGTGCCGATCCCCACGCGGCTGGGCTCATGAACCGGCCACCACGACCCAGCGACGAAGGCGTCATCAACACGCGCGTGTTCGTATCGATACTGACGATCGCTATCCTGTTGGCAGTGACTGGATTGGGTATCTTTTTTTATGCTCTCGAACAGACGGGATCTCTCCTGCGCGCCCAGTCGCTCCTGTTTACCTTCATCGTCGTTGTTGAGTTGATCCGCATCCAAGTCATCCGCTCGCGGTACGATCAGCCGCTTCGCTCGAATCCATGGCTCGTCGGTGCGATTGGCATATCGCTCCTCATCCAGCTCGCAGTCCTGTATACACCGCTTCACGGCTTCTTCCAAGTCGTTCCCCTCTCCCTTGTCGAGTGGGGATGGATAGCCGTTGGATTCGTCGTGTTCCTCCTCCTCAACGTGTTCATAGCTCGGCTGAATACCAGAATCTTTGACTCACGGTCGTCGAAATGAGCGACGGATTTTGATAGACTCGAGCGGAATCAGCGAAAAGACACCTAGACAACGGAAACGGCAGTTGACTCGGCAGTTTTTCCGAAATTGTCCGGAGACACCCCTCTATCGATGTGTTCGTGGGAGATGATTACTTCCAACTCGAGTCGGAGTTCATACTACTGGACAAAACGGTTCATCCCTCGGTCGCACCTAAGCCGCTGTCGCCGACGGCGACAGCCGTCGAGACGCGATCAAGTATTCACTGACTGTTGTCCGGTAGTATCAAGAGAGGACAGTGAAAGGCATGGGCAAGATAGTAGCCACTGAACGTCAGTGCACACCTGAGCGCACGAGGGCTGTGCAATCAGTGTGTAACCAGTGCAGTTGTTACGATAATTATAATTGACATGATCAGAGATTGTGATCGACGTGATTAGAGACCATACGTGTGATCAACGTGAGTAGTGGCGGCGTTGTTCAGTGAGAGTGTCGTCGCGTAAGACACGGGAGACGTTTCGAACCGTACAGAAACACCCCTCTGTACGGAAACACCCCTCTATCGATGTGTGTCTATACCTGTACCGAAAACGAACGAGGTCGTCACGACACAGACACCCCTCTATCGATGTGTTCGATATGAAGGTGAAGGCGGGAGAAGAGCCTACGAACGGAAAACGGAGTGCGAGAAGGAAGCCGTTCTGGGAGGATCCGATAGAGAACAGCCTCGAGAAGGGAAATATAGTACGATTCAGCTTTCGAGAGCAGGGCTATTCTATTCCAACGGAAGGTCGATCTGTAGCGAACTCGAGGGAACAAACGAACGCCAGTTCGGAACACATCGAACACATCGATAGAGGGGTGTGTGAGTGTCTAGTCTAGAAGCTAGAAGAAGAGAAGAGAGAATTGACTCGCTTAGCGTCCTTGATATTATCTAATCGGCCCTCTCCTTCGATATCTCGAGGCAGCGGACTTCTCAGTTTATCACTCCCGTCGGATACCCCCACCCCCCTCTGACACATCGAACACATCGATAGAGGGGTGTCTGTGTTCCCACCGTTTTGAGGCGTAACACATCGTCGGTCGTCAGTTACAACTCGAGGCTGTCCACTCGCAGTTCTGGGGAACTGGTGGTGATACCTTCTCAATCGAAGAAATACACATCGATAGCGGTGGGGAACACTTTTGGTTCCACCCTGTATGGGTCATCGTATGGATGACTTCGAGGATCCTCGTGATGGGGCGGGGACATCGAAGGATGACACGACGGAGCAGGCTCTTTCCTCGTCTGATTCGACTGCATCCGAACGGCCCTCATCTCCGACTGACCCAGCGTCGGCCGATGAATCGAAATCGATCGAGGACATGTTACTGGCGTTCGACCAACAGGACGGCCTTATCCGTGACCGGTCGCTTCTCGATCCGAACCATATCGTCGAAGAGGATCGGATCGTCGGCCGCGACGAGCAACTCCAGGAGGTAACCAAAATGCTCCGCGTCGCGCTCGGCAATAATCGTCCTCCGAACCTCTTCCTCTACGGTCCCTCGGGAACCGGCAAATCACTCATTACGAAAGCCGTCTGCAAGAATATCACCTCAATTTGCCAGACTCGAGACATTCGATTCGGGACGATCGAAGTCAACTGCCAGGATCTCGACACCCTCGGTGTTGCAGTCTACGAACTGGCGAGTCGCGCTGCGGACGAAGCTGACGTCGACGTGGAGGTTCCGAAACATGGCGTCGCGACGAAAGAAAAGTGGGACGAACTCTATCGGATCGTCAACGAGAACTTCGACTCTGCGGTCTTCGTTCTGGACGAACTCGACATGCTCGTCGGTCGTCGGGACAAACAGGAGCCGGCGTTTTCTCGATTGCTCTATCAGCTCTCTCGAGCCGGCGCAAACAACGAACTCACGGCCCACATCTCAGTCGTTGCGATCTCCAACGATACGAAAATGATGGAGTCCGTGGGCAGTCGGGCCCTGAGTTCGTTTACCCCCGAAGACGTCCACTTCGACGATTACGATGCGAATCAGCTGCAATCGATTCTGCGTCGGCGGCAGGACGCGTTCTACGAGGACGTCCTCGACGACGATGTCATTCCACTGGCGGCGGCCTTTGCAGCTCAGACCCACGGCGATGCCCGCAAGGCGATCGACCTGATGCGCGTTGCCGGCGAACTCGCAGAACGCGAAGGTGACGAGCGCGTTCGGGAAGAACACGTTCGCGAAGCACAGGATAAAGTCGAGAAAAATCGGGTTCTCGAGGTCGTCCGCGGTATCAGCACCCAGAAGAAGCTGTGTCTCTACGCGACCGCGGCTGTCGCCGCTGAGGCGGACGACGAATCCGCTCGCAGCACGACCGGGTACCGTGTCTATCAGTTCCTCACTGACGCGATCGGTGCCGAGCAATACCATCAGGAGACATATGTAAATAAGATGAAGGAAATGACGACGTACTCGCTCGTCGACTTCGAACGTCGGAGCCACGGGCCGAGTTCGGGCATGTTCCTCGAGTTTCAGTTCGGTGAGCGTCCCGACACGATCCTCGAAACGATTCGTGAAGATTCGCGTCTCGATATGGTCTCTCCGGACGAAGTAACGAGCGTCGTCAAGGCACAGGTTCGAAACGAAAACTGAGTCGGTATCGCGACCCCATCCTCGCACACACCTCTATCGATGTGTGATCTGGAAGAATAGCTGCTAAAACGTGGTATCTCGAGCGCGAATTTTCGTTCTCGATTGCTCTTTCTAGCCACTCCTCTTCCTGTAGAAATGCTATCGTGTTATTCAGGCACTGTAATTTCGATCATCCTGCGAAACACACCTCTATCGAAGTGTTCCGTATTCAGCTCACCGATCGCTCGAGGTGCTCTGTTTGTTTTCCCCTTTGTAGAGACAGTAGTGTGGCTTCAATCGTAAGGAACTCGTCAACCTGTTCAGCGGAGCTTCGCGGGGCGGCCGTCCACGACGCTCGGTCGAAGTTCATTGACTCCACCGTCGTTCTATATAATTATGCTCTTCAACCGAACCAGTCATCTCGGTATCAGATTCGACTTGTTAAGTCAGTACGGACCATAGTACGACTGACGACACCCACCATGGCAGAAGAATGGATCGAGGAAGCGTTAGCGGACCTCCCGCCGAGTGCGAACCTCGTTTACAAGGTCCTCGAGTACAACGGACACCTGTCACAGAAGCACCTCATCGAGGAGACCAGACTCTCGTCACGGACGCTGCACTACGCCATCAGCCAACTGGAAGACGCCGGGCTCGTCACGTCCCAACCAGCACGTTATGACGCCAGACAGACCTGCTACACCCTTGTTAGGGACTCAGGGAGCTCGACGTACTCGCGCGATGCGCTCGTCAATCCAGGGTGGGTCCGAGAGCATCTCTCGTCGTTCCAGCAGGACGAGACGTCCACACGACTCGTCTACGTCGAGACAGACGACTCCGCTAACGCGTTTATTCCAGGATCGATCGTCCTTGACTTGGAGTCGGCCCTGCTCGATCCTAACCGCCAGCGCCTTCCCGACCGGCTGGAACTTGAGGAGTTGCTCGGCAGTCGCGGCATGACTGAAGACACGACTCTTATTCTTTACGACGATGTGGAGGGACGTCACGCCGCGTACGTATATTGGGTCCTCGCCTACTACGGACATCGAAACCAGCGACTGCTCGACGGCGGCCTCGAGCACTGGATCGCCAACGGATATCCCACGACCGACGTTCCGAGTTCGTTTCCCGCGATTGAGTATACCGCCAGCGGACCGTTCGATCACATGCGGGCGTACCGCGACGACGTCGCCCGCGCAATCGCTCAGGATACCGTGTTGCTCGACGTCCGAAAGGAATCTGAATACTGTGGCGAGGCCGACGACGGGAGCGATCTGTCGCCGTCGACGCCCATCCAGGGACACGTTCCCGGAGCCATCAACATCCCACTGGACCGACTGTTCGACGGCCACCGGTTCGCTTCCCGAAGCGCCGTTGAGGACGTCTTGGCCGCTGCCGGTGTCACCAGCAGCCGAACGATCATCGTCTACTGTGGCGTGGGAGCACGCTCGGCGCTCGCGTGGGTCGTCCTCTCGGAACTGCTGGGGTACCCCGAAGTGATGAACTACGACGGCTCCTGGACCGAGTGGGGGAGCCTCGTCGATGTCCCCGTGGAAACGGAGTGAGAGTTCCGTCCGGATCTCACTTGAGACGGAGTATGTGAGTGTGTCTGCCCACACTCTGATACGGTCTGCTGTCCCGATGTCCCGATGTCTCGGTGGGACCGCGACCGCCCTGCGGTCTCACCGCCACTGACTGACAGTAGTCCCTATGATTCACAATCGATCGTCCAATTCGCTCCGGCTAGAGACGTGTCCGCGTTCACAGCCGACGTTGGTGCCACCAGAAACGAGCGTCGCTCCGAACTCATCTCGGATCAAAGTCTGCAATTATTGCAGCAGTCTCGACACAGGTCGTGTCGGTTCCGGTAATTACTCCTATCGCTGGCTTTGTCACATTGCTTCACCTAGCCATAGGGTGGGAATGACACGCATAGCAATTCTCGGTGCCGGAGCAGGCGGCGCGATGACTGCCAACATCCTGCGTCGGAAACTCGGCCGAAACGAGGCGACGATCACCCTCGTCGATAAGAGTGTAGAACACTTCTACCAGCCGTCGTTCTACCTCGTCCCGTTCGGCTATCTGGAGCCAGACCAGTCGCGGAACATCCGTGACCTCGTTCACAGCGACGTCGAATTCGTCCACGACGCAGTAACGGGTGTCGATCCCGACGAGCAGGTCGTGCACCTCGAGGAGGCCGACGAGGATCTCACCTACGACTACTTGGTGGTGGCTACTGGCCACCGGCTCGCCCCGGAGACGACCCCAGGGATGGTCGAGGGCTGGGAGGAGACCGACACGGTGTACCCGTTCTACCACTACGAGGCTGCTCTCGAGATGCGCGAGGGGATTCAGAACTTCGACGGCGGCACCTTCGTCGTCACGATTCCGGACACACCGTTCAAGTGTCCGGGTGCGCCGCTGAAGATGACGATGCTTGCCGAAGACTACGCTCGGCGACAGGGGTTCCGTGACGACGCCGAGTTCATCATGACCCGGAACGCTGACCACCACTTCGGCGTCCAGCCCTATCGGGACAAACTCTACGAGATCTGGGACGAACGCGACATCGAGTTCAAGGCCAACACGTCGGTCACCGAGATCGACCCGGACGCGCAGGTCATCCACACGGACAACGGCCAGATCGAGTACGACTTCTGCGCACCCGTCTCGCCACAGTACGGCCAGCACGCCATCACCGACAACTCGCCACTGACCGAGGGTGACGACGAACACGACGGCGAGTACGTCACGATCGACAAGCATACTCTTCAGCACGACGAGTACGAGAACGTCTTCGCGCTGGGCGACTGTGAGAACGCACCGCATTCCAAGACTGCAGCAGCCGCCCGCAAGGAGTCCCACGTCGTGGCAGAGAACGTCGTCCGCGCGATGAACGGCCGTAAGCCCGAACCCAAGTACGACGGCTATGCGGCATGTCCGCTGCTGACCCAGAAAGGCAAGGCGATGGTGGCGGAGTTCGACTACGAGGAAAGCATCTCCGCACCCGTTGAGACTCGCTCCAATTGGATCCTGGACGTCAACGTTCTGCCATCGGTGTATTGGGACCTCTGGATGCGCGGCTACGACCCGCTCCCGGTGTAAACAATGAGCCAAACAGACGCAAGTGGCTCGGCCGAAGCGGCCCTCAGCGATGAAGAGGTGGCGGAACTCGTCGCGACACTCAACGAGAACGCCGACGAACTGCAAGAGTTGCTGGAGTTGCTAAGCGTGCTCCAGGAGACGGCCGCGGACCTCGCTCCCGAAATGCGGACGGCTGTCCGGGAGAACCGCGAGCCACTCCGTGACGTCCGGATGGCCTTCGAACGTGAGGAGACCCTTGTTCTCTTCCAGCAACTCGGCGAACACTCCGAGGACCTGACCGAACTCCTCGGCCTGCTAGATGCCACCGAAGGGCTGGCCTCGGATCTGGCACCGGAACTTCGTCTCGCCGTCCGCGAGAACCGTGACGTCCTCCGGCGGCTCCGAATGGCCGTCGAAAACGAGGACATGCTCGTCCTCATTGAGCGACTGGGCGAGAACGCGGACGTACTCGCAGAGACACTCGACCTCCTGGATGCGACGGAGGGACTGGTCGAAGACCTCATTCCGGAGCTCCAGGACGCCAGCGGCGACATGCGGCCGGCAATCCGACAATCTCGCCTCGTCGCGGCTGGGTTAGTCGACGCGACCAGCGACTATGACATCGATCCGTACCAGCTTGGACAGAATCTGGGGAACGTGATGTGGTTCACGCAGCAAGTAGGCGATCCCCAGGTCCTCAAGACGCTCGACGCCGGTCTGGGCGCATTCGCCGAGGAGGAGCCCAAAGAGATGGGGGTTCTGGGGCTGCTCAGTGCGCTCCGGGATCGGAACGTCCGGCGCGGCATCGGTCGAATCGTCGAGTTCCTCCGACGGGTGGGAGCGCGATGACGGCCCTCGCCCGTACGATCTGTTGGTTCAGCCGAGGGTGTGCCTCATCCAGCCCGCGACGGTTCTGGCAGTTGTTTCCGGCTTGTCGCGAGGCACGCCACGGTGGCGCGGTAGCACTGACGATCGGTTAAGAGACAGCGAAACAATACCGATATTCATCCATGACAGACACAATTACGGCGGACGAGCTCAAGAAGAAAATCGACCGAGACGAAGACTTCGTCCTCTTCGACAACCGGAGCCCCGAGGACTACGAGAACTGGCACATCGCGGCGGCCGAGAACATGGAGTACTCGGCCACGGACGAAGAACTCCGGGGCGATTTCGACGCGGTTCGAGACGAACTCGAGGAGGACACCGAGATCATCACGATTTGTGCCGTTGGCAATGCTTCCCAGGCGTTCGGCGAGTGGCTCGAGGAACGGGACTACGAGAACGTGTCCTCGGTCGACGGCGGCATGGAGGCCTGGAGCCGAGTGTACGATGTCGTTCCCATCACGACGCGGGACGACGACGTAGAGATCATCCAGCTCCAGCGCCGCGCGAAGGGGTGTCTCGGTTACGTCGTCGGATGCCGACGCACCGGTGAGGCGGCGATCGTCGATCCGTCCCGGCACACCCAACAGTTCCTCGAGGCTGCCCGAGATCACGGCTTCGACGTGACGGCAATCTTCGAGACGCACATCCACGCCGACCACCTGATGACCGGTGGGAAGCGCCTGCGCGACGAACTGGACATCCCGTACTACCTCGGAAGCGAGATCGAGACGCGGGACCCGCAGTTCGAGTACGACCCCGTCGATCCCAACGACACCGTCGACATCGGCGAGGTCACGATGAAGGGCGTCCACACGCCCGGGCACACCACTGGCTCGACGAGTTGGCTGGTCGAAGACGAGGCGATCATGACCGGCGATACCCTATTCGTCGAGTCCGTGGGCCGGACCGAGCTTCAGTTCGAAGGTGGTGACGCCGAGGAGGCGTCGGCGGTGCTCTACGAGACACTGCAGAAGCTGATGGCCGAACCGGACACCGTGACGGTCCTCCCGGGACACTTCAACGTCACCGACGACGGCGAATACGTCGGCGTCACGCCCGGGATGCCGATGCAGTCTCCTATCGGTCACATCCGGACCCACAACGAAATGATCCAGATGGACAAAGCGGAGTACGTCCAGGCCGCGTTCGAGACCATTCCGGAGAAGCCCCCGAACTACGAGGAAGTCATCGCGACGAACGAGGGCAAGCGCGAACTCGAGAGCGAAGAAGAGGCCAACGAACTCGAACTGGGGCCGAACCGGTGTGCCGCCACCGAGGAGAGCGTCGTCGGCGACGACTGATACGGTCTGCTGTCCCGATGTTCCGGTGGGCCCGCAGTGCGGGTCGTGGGTGCGCCGGAACTGACTGACAGCAGACTGTATGAGCACTGGTCGAGCAGTAATGTACGACACAATTCCTTTCCGACGAACGAGTCGAAGGGGAAAAACGAGTCCACGATCACGCACTTGAATTAGCCGTTGATCAGAACACGACGCTCCACGTCGGCTCGACGCCGTCGACGAGGTGACTAGCGATCGGTGATCGAGCACTTCTGCTCGAGGCAATCCGCATGGATGGGGCGGGATTGCTCGATTAGAAGCATGTTATACGATCGATCAGTGAGGAGAACTAATACTATTAGGTTAGAGTACTATGGTGGGAGTAACTAAACTTGGGCAACCAATATGTCACCTAACCGACCATCCACCACAAACCGTTCCAGTCAGGACACTGATCTCGGGTCTAAAAACGAGTGTGAGATCTGCGGATCGACAGACTCACTCTCGAAATATTCGTTTGAAGCGTCGTCAGGTGACAGTTCAACGGTCGTCCTGTGTCCGAGCCATTATCAAGTTGCAGTTCTCCTAAGTGGGTCCCGTTTTCTAGATTCCGACACTTCGACCGATTATAGCCTCCAAGAAACGAAGAAAATCACGGTTCGCGTCCCACGCGCATTGATCGAGGGTGCGGACTCCGTCGCTGAACAAGCGGGGCAGACGCGTAGCGAGTTTGTTCGTGATGGGATACAGATGGCAATGGAAATCCAAGAGATGGAAGAGGCATTTAATGACATCATCTCTCAAGCAGTCCAATCACAACCGGACAGCGAAACGGAGAGTGATGTCGAGTTTCTCAAAGAACGGATTCGAAAACTCGAGTCCCTGCTCGAAGATAGTATTGACAAAATTTAGTTCTCCGCTGGGGTTCATAATTGGATAGTATCGAATCCGGTGACTACACCAGAGTTCGAAATTACCAGCGGACTGCCGTTCAGTAGGTCCGCAAGTCCGTTACTGGTCGCGGGTGACGAACCACCAGTCGTAGTAATTGAGTTCGTCGTCGTCAGCAGCCTCNACCAGCGGACTGCCGTTCAGTAGGTCCGCAAGTCCGTTACTGGTCGCGGGTGACGAACCACCAGTCGTAGTAATTGAGTTCGTCGTCGTCAGCAGCCTCGGCTTTTCGGTCTTGTGCGTCTGCTTCGGTACCCGGCGGTGACAGGAGGACCTGATCACCGAATTTCTCGTTGTTTGGCCAGTCAGCGGGAGCGGCGACACCGTCGTCGTCGCTCTTCTGGAGTGCACGCAGCGAGCGGAGGACTTCGTCGATGTTGCGGCCGAT
>NZ_AOIT01000066.1 GCF_000337475.1 Natrinema limicola JCM 13563
CACTTGTCCTCGTAGTCGTCGGGCAGCGAGCGCTCACCCATGCTCGTCTCGACGGTCAGTTCAGGGAATGTATCGCCAATGCCAGGTACGTCAGTCGTCGGTTCGTCAATCTGATCTGCTTGTTTCGTCATCTACACCTTTTCTTTGGATAGCAGGCTACTAAAGCACTCTCTTACAAACTATATTTTTGGATTCGATAACCAACTACCCTAAGTATGGTACATAATTTCTGGTTGTTCACTCGAACAGTCGTGGTAACGGATTAAAATTGAGTCTACTCGATTCCAACATGACTGCCCAGTGTAGTGATACTGGATAGGTGAACACCATGACAGAACGTCTGACGCTCTCGGAGTTCGCCACGAACCAAGTGACTGACTCGAGGCTAGCTAGTCAGCCATCGACTGACGAGACCACGACAATGACCGCTGACGAGCGGGTTGCAACGTATCTGATCGAAGGTCAGCTGGCGGATCTCACAGACGCGATTCGCGAAGTTGTCCAAAACGGCATCGACAGTTCCGACTCATTCCGTGTTTTAGTTAACATCTCACCTGAGCGATCGCTCATCTTCGATGATGGCGCTGGTATCGATCTCGAGTCAACCAAAGGGCGGCGCAACCTCTCAGCACTTGGCGCAGGAAGCAAGCAACGAGCTGATGACGAGGCGATCGGAGAGTGGGGCATCGGCAAGGATGCGATCATCACGAAGGGTGCAGTTCGCATCTGGAGTCACGACACCGAACTGTGTTTCGACTATCGAGACCGACGCGGCTCTGGACCGTGGGCAGACGTCAGCGGTCGTGATAGCCAACGCGTGGACGCTAAGCATCCTCTCGAGGGGCTGCTCGTCGAGATCGATCATTCCGAGGAGGGAGTTCCTGATCCGGACAGCTACCGATGGCGGCGCAACGTTCGTGGTCTTCGCAAGTGCTTCGTGTACGTGCAGTCACGAACGGGCGTCTCGGTTGTGATCAATGGCGAACCAGTCGACAAGGGCGATCCACTTGAAGTGGCTCATTCGCGGAGCTTGTCCAGCAGGTCGTCAATGAAGGATTCGAGTCCGTGTTCAAAGAGTAGGGGTGAGGGTCTAGCAGAACGCAGCCATCGCTTCTGGATAATTCCGGTAATGGAGTGGCGGGCTGTCGAACTGACTCGAGTTGAGTGCAGTGGCTCGATATCGGTATCGTGTGCTGACAGATCTCTACAGGTCTGCGCTTCGGAGAGGCGTTAACACTGCTCTTCTGGGGAGGTGACCCGAAGTTCGTCTTCGACTTCGTAGAAATAGCCTCGTTCGAGGAGGCGCGTAAGTGCGTGCTCGACGTCCCGTTGCTCGAGTGCCAACTCTGCATCGGAACTCAGTATATTGACGGCGTCGTCGTAATCGATCAGCGGAACACTGTCTTCGCCGATATCTGGCTGACACGCCTGCGTACACAGCCGATCGTAGCACTCGAGAATCCACTCCGGAAGTGGTGGCCGTGGATCTGTAATGCCAGCCATTGCAGTTCTGTATGGTGATTGTGGTGGGCAGCCGCTTAAACTTTCGTCCAAAGTAAATTCGCCAGTGATCCGAATTCGCCTGTCTCGTCGATTGTGGCAAGCCAGTGAACTACCCGCCCTCAAGATGTCGCCGAAGGCGGCAAGTAGGGCGGGGGAGTTCACCTCGACCCTCGCCGCTGCTTTCGCCTGCGATAGCGTCCATGCTACGGACTAACCGTTCATCCTCTGATACGGACTACTGTCAGTCAGTTCCGGTGCACCCGCGACCCGCACTGCGGGCCCACCGGGACATCGGGACAGCAGACCGTATGAGTCTGGCAGACATTCCGAACTGCGTCAATTCAACACGAACAGCTAGGTGAATCCATCGTCTCCGAAGAGCATATCGGCGGTGATTTTCCTGCCGCCGGATACCCCGTTGACGAGTACCGGCTGGGTCTCCAGACAGTCGATGACCTCGTCGACAGGCGCGTCCGGAGCGACAAAGATGGCCCGTCCGCCTTCCGTCGCGCTCTCCGGTTTCAATGCGGGGAACCGGTAGTATGCATCTGGGGTGGCCACGTAGCCCGCGTCGTAGTCGGGATCGTCCGACCAGCAGAGTTCGGCCCGTGTCCCCGGCGCGTGAGCGATGGCGGTTGCAAGCACTACTGCCTCCCGGACCGTCTCTGCAGACGTGACCCCGTGCTCCGTGATCAGAGCCTCAAGCGCGTCCCGACATGCGTCGCTCGTGCCGATGTGGGTTGCCCGCACCCCTCTCGCTGGCTTTGGATCGAGACGCGAGCCGTCGGTAGCGTCGATCAGTGCCGCCCCGCGTCTGGCGGTATCGCCCTCGATGACGTCGAATCCACAGGTTTGTATGTCGTCCTCAACGCCAGCACGCGCGAGGAGTTCCTGTGCTACTCGACGACCTTCGTCAGCATCGGCAACGTCAACCGTGACCACGGGGAGTGCTTCGACGCGACGGAGCTGACGCGACAGCCGTTCGACAGTCACCGTCACGTCGTCCGGATCGCCTCGTGGATGTTTGAGCGCACGTTCGACCATCGACTCAGCGACCGACGCGACCACGTCTTCCGTGTCACCGGAACCGTCGTGGACGACGATCGTCTCGGCACCTGAAACGTGCTCGTCACCAGCGCTCGCTCGCATCCGTACGTTGAACGCATCCGCTTCTCGTTTATTTCCTCCGCCGACGATGCCGTCGCTTGGGGTTCCGTTCACGCTGCTTCCCCCGCACACTCGCATGCCGGAAGGACCGCCGTCGAACGGTGACCCCGCATTCCTCGAACGACATCGGCCATCCCGTCACCGAAGTAGGCACGCACCGCATCCGCAACCGGTCGGGCTAGCACCGCTAGGGCGTCTCGCCTGTCGGGACGTTCGCTGTCCATCACGCGTTCGACCGCTCCGTCGATTGTCAGATTACCAGGCTCGTAAACCATAAATCCACCTGTAGTTTACGAGCTGAAAATAGTTGTGGTGACCGCATATGCAGGTTGATCTTTGCGGGCGGCATGATATTCAGCGAGTACTTCGCTGATGAGCAGGTCTCTTGCGACGTGATGTCCAGCATTACCGTCGGTAGCCGCAGTTTCGGCAAAAGAATCAGAGCTACTCGTCCTCGAGCCCCCAATCCAATGCCCCGAGTCCATCGTCGGCGACGATCAGTTCATCGTATTCGTCGGAGCCGAAGGCACACCCGTGGCCGGGCGGCGAGCAGCTACGGCAGTGTGCGGTTTACGATTCAGGAATATGTGACCGTTTGGACTCGAAGATAGCGATAGTCAGTTTAGCGAGAAGCGAAAGCGGGAACGTTGGTGGAAGTCCCTGTCTAACCGGTTGGTTCCCGCCCGCCATTCGAGATGGCCATGGCCTGATAAATCAGTGTTTGGGAGTGTATCAATACGTGACGTGGCTATGGGCTGGTATCCAACATCACATTTGATGTGAATTTTATATCCACTACTCCGAGAAAATCGGGACATTGGATAGTCAATTCGACCAGAATCTCGAACAGCTCTCGTTCAGCGACCTTCTTGGGCGAGCGTTTTCGGAACACAACCCGTATCAGTAGCCTCAGAAACGCCAGTATTAGAACATCGTTTTCACCGAGACGGCTGCCCAACACGACCAGCTGCTGGCGTTTCTGAACGAGAGTGATCTCAGCCACGACCAGCTTGCCACGCGTCTCGAATCCCTCAATCGATTCTATCGGGCAGAGGCGTACTACCAGAAGTTCAACCGCTGCGGAAATCGATTGATTACCAACGTATTCACTGAGGCAGACTTTGACGATGAGACAGTCAGAGAGTCGCCGGCGGCGACGAAATTGAACACTCACGTTGCTGGCCACGATGTCAGTGTTTTATTTATCGATCAGTCGTCCGATCCGCGGACACGGTGATAACTCCATACTCCGACACGTGGATTCAGCAACCTAACTCAGTGAGCCCGAGTTGTTTTGATCGCGCCGTCCGTAAGTTCGATAATGCCGACCACATGTGAGCTCTGTCGGCGTATCATCCCTGATGAGAAACTCAGAGATCCACAGGTCGTCCAGGAGCACCATCTTCGGCCCGAAGAGCGAGCAGAAAGTCCGACAGTAATGCTGTGCCGCCCGTGCCACAAGCAGATCCACGCAGTGTTTACGAACGACGAATTACGGGCAGACTACGATACGATCTCTGCCCTCCAAGCGGCGGATCGGCTTCAGGACTACCTTGGCTGGATTCGCAACACCGAGAAGCTCGATATTCAGGTCTCGACCAGTAATCACATCCGTGAACGGACAGGATAGGTTATTTGATGGGATCAACTGGAGAGGCTCCTCCGTGTCTGGAGGGGCGTATCGAAAATAGCGATCCCGACCGCAGTGAGGCCAAACGCGAGCACGCCAGCAGCACCGACAGGACTTGCGACCAACTCCTCGAGGGCAAGGCTATCCGCAGGTGCATATTCGACAACGAGCCCGGCAGAACCGTTGAACACGTCGTGAAGGAGCGCTGCAGCGACCACCGATTATGCGCGGATGACCAAGTCGGTGTACACCGGCGAGCGGGAGAGACAAGCGATTGTCATAGCGACAATGCCCACCCCCATAACCGTATCAAATTATTATACAGTGGGTGTACATAGTACCTTCCGGCTCAAACTCCTCGGCCCCCTCATTCGTCGCTTCAAGGCCCACAAGTAGGCGTCCCAAACACCCAGGCACAGAAAAACCGACTCGTCACGTTTGACCAGAGTCAGCTTTCGAGGCGGTTCCTCGTTGCTATGCTCGAATTTCGAGAAGGTCTGCGAGATCGTCCTTCGAGAGCGGTTCAATCTCGACCCGGCTGTCTCTCGCCGAATAATAAATCGAGGCGCTCACGTCTCGACTCTCGAACCACGCATCGAGTGCATGATAGTACACGCTGAGCTGCGTTCGATATTCCGACTCTGCGTGACGTCCCTGATCTGTCTTGTAATCGATGATCTCCGCTCGGTCGGATGTCACATGGACGAGGTCGACAACCCCGGAGATCGTCACCTGATCGCCGTCGATCTCGAGCGGCAGATACACCTGTTCTTCGACTCTGGGGGTCCCCTCGAGCGAATCGAGGAGTTCCTTGATATTCCGCTCATCGTCGTTTCGAGGGGCAACGTCATCTTCGAGGACGTACTGTTCTGCGAACTCATGGGCTGCTGAGCCAAACTCTTTCCCCCTTCCCTGACCCACGTCCTCGTAGATCTCATCACTCATCAGTGAATGAGGTGAGTATCCGTCAGGACCGTTTGGCTGTGGGATCGACACGGTCAGTTGTGACTGGACAGTGTCTCCGACACGATCAATATCAACTGCTGGCTCGAGTGGGATAATGTCGACAGGCAACTCCTCGAGGAACGTGTTCGGATCGTCGCCAGCCGAAAACAGCAGGTGGTCTTTTGCCCGCGTCATCGCGACGTAGAGTAACCTGCGTTCTTCGTCGGCTTCCGTTGGCTGACACCGTCTCAGGACGTCGGTCCGCCAGTTGTCGTAGATGTGGGGGTCGCCGTGGGCTTCGGCATAGCACTTGCGCTGGCGGAGTCCGGTGAGTTCGGAGTACGTGATCGTCCCATCTCGTCCGCCAGCAGGCGGGAACTTCCCACTGTTCATATTTCCGAGGATCACGATCGGATGCTCGAGTCCCTTGACCGAGTGGATCGTCTGGACGGTGATCGCGTTGGTCCCTGCTGCAGCGTGGACTTCCTCGGTATGTCCCGATTCGATCCCCTGTTCGATGAAGCGGATCAGATCACCAAGCGTCATCGTCGTCGTACTGTAGACGGACTGAATCGTGGTGAGAATGACGTCGGCTGTCGGCCCGTCGTATCCGTAGCGATCGAAGACCTGTCGTGTAATGGCGTTCGTGGTCTCGAGTGCTGCGAGCTCCCTACGGAACGCTGCCATGTTCTCGGGATAGGACTCATGCCCGAGGATGTGATCGATCTCATCGAGCGTGTAGCCAGCACGCTCGAGGACGACTGCCCAGCCTCTGTCGGCATTGGTCTCGAGGATACGCAACCAGGCAAGCAGGAGTTTGGCCTGATCGGTTCGGAAGAGTTCAATGCCACCCTCGTACGCCATCGGCAGGTCGTACTCCTCGGCGACAGACAGCAAGTCCCGACCGAAGTCACGTGTGCGAGTCAACACTGCGATGTCGCCATACTCTGGAGTGCGAAGCTCACCATCGTCCTCGACTGCGTAGGCGTCGTTCCCGACGATCTCCTGAACCTTCGTCAGGATCGCCTCGTGTTCATCGTCGTGCTGGAACGCTTCGATCCGTGAGTGTTCGTGTTCGGTGTTCGACGACAGTGAGACAACCTGCTCGAGTATCGACTCTCGGTCGATCGATTCGCGGCGACTCGCTGGGGTTACAAGCGCGTGTTCCGAGAAATCGAGGATCTCCTGGGTCGACCGGTAGTTCTCCTCGAGTTCGATTCTGGTTATCGGCTCGACCGGGAACGAAACGCGTTCGGCGTCATCGTTCAGGTCGGTCGTGAATCGCTCGAGACGGGAGTCGAATTCGGTGATGTTCTCGATCGCGGCATACTGGAAGGAGTAGATACTCTGCTTCCAGTCGCCAACGACGCAGATATTGTCCGTTCCAGCGAGCAAGAGTGAGAGTTTGAACTGGATCTCACTCGAGTCCTGAAACTCGTCGATCATCACGTACTCGAACGCAAGCGACTCGCGAAGGTCGTCGTCCTCACAGAGGAGGACGAACGTGAAGAGCTGGAGGAACGAGAAGTTCAGGTAGTTCCGGCGGAGCGCGAACTCGAGGTACTCAATATAGATATCGTGAATGAATCCGATGAGGTGCTTGCGGTCTTCATCGAAGGCGCGTTCGGCAACCTCGTCGGGAACCGCCTTCGTGCCACGTGGGTCACGCAATTCTGACCGATCGGGAGCGTCCGGAAGGTAGCATTTGTTCTTGCCGTATCGGCCGAGTTTCGAGCGCAGTTTCGATTGTTTGCTGCCCCCATTCCGAGGCTGATTCACCTCATCGAAGATGTCTTTGAATGCATCGAAGTCTCCCTCAAGATGGCTCTTACTGTCACGATACCAGCCGTCGGCGGTCGGGAAGACGCCTTTGGCTGCGAGGTTGTTGATGAGATTCAACAGCTCTGTCGGCTCCGAGAGACTCCGGAACAGATCGTCGTATTCTGAATGGTCGTCGCTGAACTGGTCGATGAACCCCCCGAAGTACTCACGCTCGATCGTCTCGTTCTCAAGGATCTGCGTTGAGCCAGTGATTGCATCGTCGATCCCGAGATGTGTGGGCGCATGGAAGCCGTGTTGCTCGAGGATATCGTTACAGAGGCTATGAAAGGTCTGGATTGGTGCGTCCTTTAGCGCCCGCATATCGTAGTCGCAGTTGGCGACGATGCGGTCTTTCATCTCCGTCGCTGCGTTGCGGGTGAAGGTGATCAACAGGACGTCATCCGGCTCTACGTCGTTCTGGGAGACGATATTCGCGTAGCGACGGGTGACTGTGAACGTCTTGCCAGTCCCAGCGCCGGCATCGACGAGATACAGCCCCTCTGTGCTCTCGATGAGTTCACGCTGTTTCGGGTTCGGTGCTGTCATCGACTCACCTCGGTCTCGTCGGCCGTTTCATCGGTGGCACGCTCTGTCGTCAGAATCATATCTCGATTGTCCACATATCGGTAGTTCGGCTCACCTGCTCGTCCCTCGACGGGGAACCGGGACTCGCCGCGGCGATATCGGTTTAGTTCCTCGAGTTGGTCATCGATGAATCGCTCGAATTCGTCGAGATCCTCGACGAAATAGCCCTCTTTGCGGTAGCCACACAGGTGTCTGAATGCCTGCATGCAACCATTTGTGACGTATTTGTAATCGCCGACGGCCTCGATCATCCGCTCGAGAAGTGCGTTGCCGAACGGTGACTCGGCCATCTCATCTGCATCTCGCGTTCTGGGAGGTTGGTGCGCGTCGAACGCTGCCCGATAGTTCTCGTAGCTTGTCTTCGAGAACGTCTTGTTGCAATCGTTCGGTGCCGCTTCGCGGAGTTCGTCGAAGACGGCTCGTGACTGAACGAATTCGTCGAACGGGATCGGACGGTACGTGACCGTCGTCAGGCAGTCATCGAGAGTCCCCTCGCCTGTGACGACGTCATCGAGCGTCTCGAGGAAGTGGAAGAAGGTAAACTCGAGCTGTTCGTTCGGCCGTTGGCTCCGGTAGTAGGTGAGATAGAGCAACGCCTGGAAGTTCGGACGATCGCTTGGCGGATCGATCGCTGCGCGTTTGATTACCTGCGACGGTGATTTCTTGCTGCCACTTTTGAAGTCGACCAGCTGTGTCGGCGACTGTACGAGGTCGATCTTCCCGTTGATCTCGCGGTCGACGTCCTCGAACCATCGTTCGGTCGCTGGGGAGTCGACCGGTCGGTCGAAGTATATCGCGAAGACGTTGTCACTGCCACTCGTCGGTGTGAGGAAGTCAGTATCCGATGGCGCATTCCTCTCGAGGTAGTCGACGATCGTCTCGAGACCGACACGGTACGTCGTTCGTCGGGTGGCCAGATCGACGTCACGGTGGAACGCCCGTGTTTCCTCGATCATGACGTCGACGACCTCCTCGATGACAGTGTCGTCGACGAACGCGGGATGGTTGACGACGAACTCTGCGAAGTCGTGGAAGAGGTTCCCCTCGACGAAGTGGTCCTTGTCTGGGTTGTCGACGAGCCGTCCAAAGAAGTAGTCTCGAGGGCAGTTCGCGTATGAATTGAGACTCGACTGGCTGAGTGTCGTCTCTGGCTCGGTCTCGACGTTGATTGGTTCTTTGTCGAATCCTGCGCCTGTCGACCGAAACGTCCGTGCGTAGCGAATCGAGTCGAAATCACTGAAACGCTCGAACTCGGTTTCGAGGAGGTCTTCGAAGTACAGACACGGCGTTACGGGTGTCCCACCGGCAGTGTCCTGGACGAGATAGTATTGGTCGACACCACTCTGGAGCAGCGACTGGAACTGGTCGAGGTTCCGCTCGAATTCCTCGTCATGATCGACCCATGGTCGCTCTGGTGACGTGTGCGTCCAACTTTCGTCAAGGCCGAGGTAGAAGACGACTGGCCGATCGACAAACGACGCTGATTTCGCGTCGGCCAGCAAGACGCCCTCGTTTTCTCGGTCGATCGGGACGTCGTAGGTCTCGAGATAGAACGTGAGTCGATCAATGGTCTCTTCGGTGATCGGTTCGGTGAGGAGTCCGAGATGATCGACCTCCTCGCGAAACGTCTCGAGCGTACATTCGGCGCGGTTTTCGTAGGCGGTTAGCGCGTCACCGATCGTGAGCGCTGCTGCCCGATCGCAGAAATCTCGAAGCCATTCGAGTTCGGGATCGTCGACCTCGAAAAGCCGCTTTTCGTCGTGATCGACATCGATGGTCATTCCGAGACGGGTTAGGAGCGGTTTCACACTCTTGAGGCGGGTATCGGATCCCGCAATCGTGCTCCGGAGAAGCTGGATGACGGCTCGGTGATCTTGATCGTCGGTGAACGTGGGGCCACCGTAGTATGGGATCGCTGTGGCGTCGAAGGCGGACTCGATGAGTGGCGAATACTCACTACTCGCATCGAGAACGACTGCAATATCGTCGGCGTTCGCTGGGGTGACGGTATCGAGGACGGCATCAACGATTGCTGCTGGCGAGTCAAAGATTCGGATCGGAGGTAGCTCGAACGAGTCGTCACAGAAGCGGTCGACAGCGTCGTATTCGGCGGGAAGAATCGATCGCTCGAGATTCGTCAGTTGTTGTTCGCCGATGACGGCAACTGAGTCGTCCTCCTCGCGGTCGATCTGATAGTCAGTGAGCGTTCGCGACGTCGTTTCGAGTGATTTGATGCTGTCGACGACAGTCTGTGTTGCTGGCGTATCGAACGCATCGTACTCGAGAATTGCATCGGGGCTGCCCTGATACTCCCAGCACTGGAGCACGTTCCCGATCGCATAGGACGCCTGCTTCCAGCTGAGATCGGTTTGGCTGATGACCTCGAGGAAGGCCAGTCGGTCTTCGGCCGTTTCTCGACGTCTGGCAGCGAGTCGCCGTGGTGTGATCGCGAACGGGCCGAAATGAGGATGCTCGAGGCGTCGGTTGAGTGCACTCGCTAACGGGGCGTCAGGGACAATGACGAGATCGTACTCGGCTACTTCCTCGTACAGCCGATCGATCGGTTTCGACCGCTTGATTGACACGACGCATAGATTCTAGTAGACGACAATAAGTCTGTATATCGTGCTAATCTAGCGATATAGGGGTTTTCAAGGAGTAATCTGAGAGATCGAACCCCTTTCTCGGGTGTAATGAACACCGCGTTTCAACTCTATTCGGGACCGGAGCAGCGCAGACCCGCTTTTGATGATAGAGCACACTTGGGGAGACTCGAACGTGGCACGCCCCGTATGCATATGTAACGGGTCGGTGTAGTCCGACAAGGATCATGCCAGATACATCTAACGTGTCATTTCACCGGTCGGCCGAGCTTGATGCGGAGTCACCGACGCTGATCGAAGGGTTGCCGGGTCACGGGTTGGTTGCGTCGATCGCCGTCGATCAAATCACAGATCAACTTGGACTCGAGGAGTATGGGTCGATTCGGTCGGATTCTTTTCCGCCTGTGGCATCGTTCACGGACGGGATGGTTCAGGATACAGTACGCGTCTATGGCGGAACTGATCCGGATATTATGACGCTGCAGAGTGATGTCCCAATCCCGGAAAACGCGTTCGGCGATCTGAGTCAGTGCGTTCTAGAGGAACTGGTCGACGACTTCAGCCGGGCGATCTTCCTTGCTGGTGCGCCGGCCCAGTCCGAGGAACAGCAAGGCGATGTCATCGGCGTCGCGACGACCGAGACGTTGAAGGCGGACCTCGAGGACGCCGAGATCGAACTTGCGGAGGATTCCGGTGCCGTCGGTGGTGTGACCGGTGCACTCATCAATGCCTGTTATCAGGCGGACGTTCCGGCAGCATTACTTCTTGTCCGCGCGGATCCGCGTCTCCCGGATCCGGCCGCGGCACAGTCCGTGATCGAGACGGCGCTTGAGCCGCTCGTCGAATTCGATATTGATACTACCGAACTCCGCGAGCAGGCGGAGGAGATTCAGCGCCAGAAACAACAGGTCGCACAGCAGTTACAACAGACACAGGAGCAACAGGAAGAACCCGTCCGAGGGATGTTCCGGTAGTGAGAAAATCAAGTATGATCGACTATTGTCGCAGTGTTGATCATTCATACGTTTTAGCGATCGATTGCTGGATGTGAGTGCGTAGTGTATCGGTTGCAAGCGATCCAGTGACGTGCCCTTTTTCCAGAACCGAAAGATCGCTTCCCTCGTATGCAGTTCGTTGGGTCTCGAACTCGATTATCCGATCGTAGCGAGCGAGCAGGGGATCACAATCGTCTGCAGTAACGTCGGTAAAGGCCTCCTCGAAGTCGAGCATCGTTCGCAATACTGCCGGGTTCGCTCGTGCAACTTCGGCTGTCACTTTCCGATAGATCGACGATACGAACATTTCACCGAGGCGTGCGCCGGCGAACATCGGGATGTACCGATCGACACTCCCATAGTAAGCGCGATGGAGATTGACAGCCCAGCCGCCAAGGCTGATACCCGCAGCAAGGATATCAGGACTGCGTATCTCTCGTATCTGACGGACCAGCGCCTCGATGAGCGCAGCCGACGTGGCGAGCATTCCGATGAAGTTTTCGAGGTTGCCCATCGCCCGTATGTACTCCCTGGTCGAGCGGTCGTGAAACGGTGCTCGGAGCGCAATCAGGTTGACGTTTCGGTCAGCGTTCGTCCCGAAGATGCGGTGAAACGAGTTCGAACTGAACCGCCCGACGTTGAACGGCTGCTCGCCACTTCCGTGATGATATAGCAGGGTCGGTGCGTCTTGTCCTCGCCACTGGGAGACGAGATACGCTGCTTGGAACTCTCCGACAGGAGTGGATGCAGAGACTTCTTGTACGCTGCCAGTTCGAATTCCTTCGGTATCGATCACGGTACCACTGACGACGTCACCGATCGGAGCGCCGGAGACGGACCGGGAAAAGAACTTGGAATTCCGTAGCAGCATCCGGGTTATCGAGATTGTCGCGACGTCGATAAGTTCGTGTCTGTTCATCGAGCTCGCAATCCCACATCTCTGTGACGCTTGATAAGTTAATCCCCGCTACCGTTGGTGGTCAAAGCGGACGAAGGTCTGTCGTGTCGCTCCACAATACTTCGTTCAGCAGACAGCCTCATACGGTCTGCTGTCCCGATGTCCCGGTGGGCCCGCAGTGCGGGTTGCAGTCCCACCGGAACTGACTGACAGAGTCCGTATCAGTCGAATGTCGAGGGTCTAGCAGCTGTGAATAGTTCACTTAATCTTCTGCAGTGCTTCGTCTGAACGAGTCTCGTCCACGCTCTCCGTGGCAAGCGGCTCACTCGTATGTGCTCGAGCGAACGAATCGAGGGTGAGCTTTGCGCCGCCAAGGACGACAGGACCGATAAAGAGCCCAATAGCCCCGAAGATGATGAGACCACCGAAGATGCCGACGACGATAATGGCAGAATTGAATGCACTAGTGCGCCCGATCAGCGCAGGCCGAAGGTACGAGTCCGAAAACGTGACGAGCAATCCGTACACGACCATCGCTGCGCTGGCGGCTGGTCTATCCATTGCAATCAAATAGACTGCTGCCGGAATCCAGATCCCGAACGCACCGACTAGCGGAAGCAGTGTCAGAACGAACGTCGCAACAGTGAGGAAAACGATGGCGGGGACACCTGCGATTGCGAGTCCAATTCCGAGCATTACTGCCTGAATGGCCGCGACGGCGACGTTTCCGACGATCGAGGCCCACATGAGCTGATCCAAACCGGTTCGGAGTTCTGCCAATACCTCGTCGTCGATCGGTAACACCCACTGCAGCCATGCGACGAGTTGTTCTCCATCTCGCAATAGTGCAAAGAGGACGAACAGCGTGACGGTCAAGCCGATGAAGATTCTGGGTAGATCACCGACGACAGTAATGATCTCCCGCATTACCTCTTGGAGAGTGGACGCAATCCGGTGTTGATTTGCTTCATATAGTCCAACAAGATCGGCCTCATACCCGTTGCTCTCAAGACTGACCTCGATCGTCCCGAGGATTTCTTCGATCGCCTCACCGTTGGGTTGTCCCTGTCTGATCGCACGAACAAGCCGGAACGACTGTCGAACCGCAGTCGTGACAATGTAGACGAGCGGGAGCAGTACGACGAGTACAGTTGTTGCGACCACTACGATCGCTGCGACTGTCGGTCTGACGTATTGCTCGAGGCGGTGCTGTACAGGTAACATAATATACGCGAGCACGATTCCGAAGAGGACGTACTGCAGATACGGCAGGAGAACGAACAGTGCGAGGAGACTGCTTACCAGTGCGAGTATAGTTACGCCGAGCTGTGCGGTGACCCAGTTCGGCAAATGAGTACGATCGGCCACGTATGAATGTATACTCAAAATATAAGATGAATCTGATGATACGAACCGCTGTCTGACCGGCGCGAGATGTTGACACCTGCCTATCCGTATTGTCGTTTGCTATTGCAGACGACGGGTGTGGTACAACAGATCAGTACTGATGTTCGAAGCTGAGCTCGCCGTGTTTGTACGAATACGATTTGACACCAGCCTCGTCACAGCGTGAACTGAGGTCGGCTGGCTGAATGGCTGTCTGCTCACCGAATTCCTTCTCGAGATGCTTGCAGAACGAAACAGTGATATCGCGCTCGTCGTCGTTTGAGACCTCGAGAACAACTGCGAGATCCGGATCGTCGTAATCCGGCTTGACGACGTAGTCGCCCGGCGTGAAGGGGTTTTCCGCGTACTCGAGATTCGTGTGCTTGTACGTGTAGAGTTTGATGTCCTGATCGTCACAGTAAGAGGCGAGCTTCGCTGGATGGATTTCGCGCCAGTTCCCGGGACCGTCATCGAGCATATTCGGGAACGCAACGCTGACGGCTTCACCGTCCATTGTCTGCCCGTAGAGAGTGACGTCGTGTTCTGGTGGGAGCACTTCCACGACCACTGCGACTGATGCATCGCTATCTTCTGCTTTGACTACCCGATCGCCGGGATTGAATGGATTCTGGGGCTTCTGGTTCATGTGAGCCGTATTCGGCCCCAAATCCTGCAACTCGTTCATCGGTCTAGCAGCGAGATGGGCGAGTTTCTCTGGTTTTTCACCAGAATACGCCTCCTGTGTCTTGACTTTCGACTTGAGCGTCTCAGTTCGCTCCCAGCCGAGGAGGATGAGCGCATCTTCGTTGTCACGGTGCCAGACCATCACGATGATATCGTCGTCTGGATCGTTCTCGAGGAGAGTTGCCGGTTGAAAGGCAGAGACATCCCTCGAGGTTTTTACATCGATCTCGTACCCGAAAACCTCGAAGTCGTGTCCAGAGAAACTCTCTGAGTTACACCGACGAATCGCCTCCTCGTTTTCCCATTCCCACATCTCGACAGGGAGGAATTCTCGACAGAATTGTTCAAATGCGAGCTCGCCAAGATTGCCGATTCGTTTGACGTCCAACCTGTTTGTACCCTGGATAACTGCTTGGTGATGGGCACGCTCTCTATCGATTTCGTCCGGTGTATAGAGATACATTACACTTAGATTATTTATTATCGTAATGTATGCTGTGAATCAGTTGGAATCAACATCGGTGCTAGGTGCTGATTGATCTCATCCGAGTTGCGTGCATTCTGGATAAGAGCAGTCGGAAACCTAGTTCTTTCGAGGTGCTCGAGGCCATGATCGGGCTAATCTTGTCCGACTCTACCGGAGTTCTCGGACTCCGCGCTCGTGGTAAGTAGAGATGCGAACTTTTCGGGGAAAATTGATCAGAAGATATTTACTTACATTTAGACCACAACATCTCATGAACCGGCGACGATATCTCGCTACAAGCGGATTGATAACTATCTCCCTAGCTGGGTGTACTACGGTGGGGAGTGAGAGACGACTCACCGCCGATGACGTGATCGAAGACGATGGAAGTGTCATACTGCCATTTAGCGAGAACGGCGAGGATGTATTTCGAATTCAGTTCCAAAAACAGTTCATCGATGACGAGAAACGCGAGTACTATCCATTCTTTGTGGCTTCGTGGCAGCCAGCTGGCATTCGACTCGACTCACTCCGGCTCGAATTTCGCTCTCCACCATACACTGCTGGCTTCTCACCAGCCGGAATCTCCCTTCGGGAAGACGCCCATGCATACAAAGCGACGCTCTCTCAGGACGGTGACGACCCATCGACGACCATCTTAGACATGCCTGACACTACTGATATCGGCCGCGGAAGCGTGAGGGCGAATCTTCTTCTTGCTGGAGCTCACGAACAGAATCCCCAAGAACTGTGGATTGGAACCGAGGCCACGCTTTCGGATGACGGTTTTTGGAGAACTGAGTATAGTGCGACTGGAGACTTTACTGTCGAGTTTCCTTAATGTGCTATGCTGATAGTGTGGTCATTACTATACATCAAATCGAACATTCCAACCTGATCATACATACACGCTCTGTACTTACTGTTGCTCGCGCTCGTCCGTCCGACCCTCCCCGATTTCTCGGACATCGCGCTCGAGGTAACTGCAGATACGTATTCAACGTCGTCGGGGTCCGTAGCAGTAAGTTTATGGCCAGTTTCCCCGGCAGTGTTCGGATAAGATTGAAGGAATGAGGCGTCGCGTTTTCAAAGTGATTCATGTCCGAAAACGTGCGGAAGATTGATAATCACTAGGTCATCCGCTTCCAACCGATTCGAGCAGATCATCGCCGGTCTCTGTCGTCGCATAGTACGTACGGTCCATCGCTGATCTGGCTTCCCCATCGACCGGCTTACCATCGCACTGGGTGACGAGTCCCACGCGTCGAAGTGACCGGTAGTGGTGTCTCACATATTCGAACTCCATCTCCCACTCTGCAGCAGTCGTACGAGGAGAGTCCGGACCGATACGGGAAAGTCGCTGGACGATCGCTTTTCCATCCGGGAGGTGTCGCAAGACGTTTACTTTTCCCTCGCGCTTAGAGAGAAATCGGAGAAGATGATCCTCGTCCCGTGACAGCCGGTAGTAGGTGTGATGCTGGCGGACCTCGTCAGCCATTTTCGCCTTGACTCGACGTTGCTTGACAGTTCCAGATTCAACGCGTTCGAGCAACCCCGACTGTTCCATCTCCTTACACAGGGTTCTCACTTGGCTCCGCTCCGCGTCAAGGTGTCCAGCAATCGATTTTGGGTAATTCCCTTCGACGGTATTGAGATGATAGCAAATAAGATACGCAACCGGATCTGCTGGGAGTGGATCCAGTTGATCAGCGATTTGCTGTCGTCGCTCTTGCTCAGCTTCACGTTCGGCGACCTGGTCATATCGCGCTTGAGCGTTCCGCGCTGGATTCGCGTGGAGATCAAGCGCGACATCGATCTCCTCGCCATGCGGCGTTTCGAGTGTAATCTCGATTTCTTCCGTCTCCCAGTGTTTACCATCCTCGTTACGTGCTCGTTCCAACGCCTGCTCAACCTCCTGGTAGCGAGTCATAATCGTGTCTGCTTCCAGTTTAAGCCGCTCAATCTCCGACTGGCTGGTCATCGTTGTTCGTTTAAACCTTCTACTCTTTGCCGTTGCACCAGTAATCGGTGGGATTTGTGGGTTTATCGGATGGGCTTAGTATGAATGGAATGATAGGGGAATCCGTCTTCTTTGGCAACGCTGCATCAATTTCACAACCTGTTTTGAATAAAGACGTCATGTTCTCAACTACTGTTACGGCGGTATCACCAATAAGGACACCTACAGCAGTTCCGTTCGACGATGTCGCGGTAATCCACCCACGATCTCCGAGCTAGTGATCCGGCCTTCGCTCGAGGATGTCGAAAATATCGATCGCTTTGTACTCTTGATTCCGCTGATTGCCAGTCGTCTCAACGAGAACATCGTCGGATACTACTCCTCGATGGCGTTATATGCGGTTTGTCGACTGACATCGAACTCGTCTTGGACATCGTTGGCAGTGAAGTACGGCATGTCGAAGTTGTTCCCGCTTGCGACCTCCCACTCGAGGCGTACTTCGAAGACGAAGTGGGACTTGCCCGATGGACAGCAACCGACTAACGCGAGAACTGACTGTTGCCCTCGATTGAAGACCACTATCTATCTTAGCTGTCTAAGATAGTCATCTAAGGCAGCCATCTAAGATATCAACTAACAAGGGTTCGTCTGTAACCATTTCTCGAAAGAGTGTGCGAGTTCAGTACACGACCGAGAACTGGCTAAGGTGAGTCATGTCGTATTCTCGAACGAGAATACTATGGTGACAGATCCCGCCTGCGGTATGGAAGTCGATCCGCTCACGACCAGCGTGATGGCCGAGTACGACGGCCAACTGTACTACTTCTGTTCGGAAGGCTGCAGAGAGCAGTTTGAAAAGAACCCGCAACGATTCGCCGAGAGCGCGATCTCGGCGTTTGGCCGACGGGACGGCGTTCAATCGCCGAGGCTCTCCTCGGAGTCGGCCGGCGGAACATTCGAACTGCACATCCGTCACGATGATCACGTCAACGTCGGAGACGAAGTAACGCTAACGAAGACGATCTCCGAGGATGATGTGAACCGGTTCGCAGTGGCGACAAGCGATACCAACGCGTTACATCTCAACGAAGAGTTCGCGAGCCGCACGCGGTTCGGTAGGCGAATCGTCCATGGAACACTCGTCTCGGGCCCCATCAGTGCCGCTCTCGCCTCGCTCCCGGGAATTACGATCTACATCTCCCAATCGCTCGAGTTCCACGGGCCCGTCTTCATCGGGGAGACGGTTACGGCCCGTTGACAGATAGACGAACGGGTCGATGGAAGCAGATATCGTCTCACAACTCGAGTCGAGAAGGAAACTGGAGAGACGGTTATCGACGGGAGTGCAACCGTTCTGATCGACGAATTGCCGGTTAGGGAACGTGACGAGTGAACCTCACGGACGGTTACCGGCGCGTACTCTCCTAACTGATATGTTGGATTTTGTTTTATATTCGTGCGGAGCCATCCTCGGTATGGAGCACCTATTGCACACGCTCTACGTCCCTGCAACACCGAACCATCCCTGACCGCTCGAACCTCGGGCGCTCCGTTGCTCGGACTCATACTGCCGGACAAAACGGTTCATCCCACGATCGCACCCACGACGCTGTCGCCGACGGCGACAGCCGTCGAGACGCGATCGAGATTCCAGCCTCAGCGAACAGGTCGCGCCCGGTGCGTTCGGGATGGACTCCGAAGTGTGTCAGTCCTACGCCAGCGATATGAACTCTTGCCATACAACACCGCATCTGATAACAACATACAAAGACCCAGAGGAACGTTCCCCACGCTGCCGCTGAGCGATTTCGGCTGTTAGATGGCCGTTCGTCAATCTTCTCGCGTCAAGATCTTAGACCGCGACGAGATCATACTCTCGAGCGTAGTCTGTCGAGAGTTGCCTAAGAAGTTGTGGCGCTTGCGCTTCATATCGGCGTGGCACTCGACACCGCGACGGCGTTGCTTCTCGGAGTTGTTTGATACTACTGGACAGAAGTCAATACGAAACCGGTCGCGAATTCGCGGCCGTCCCCATAGGTGACGGCCGCATACGTGCGGCCGGCTTCNATACGAAACCGGTCGCGAATTCGCGGCCGTCCCCATAGGTGACGGCCGCATACGTGCGGCCGGCTTCACGTCGTTCTGTCCAGCAGTATGAGCTGTATTCTTTTCGTGAGAGTTTCTGTTGTTCATACTCGAGGTGGAAGAGCTTCACCTCCGCCCCGGTAGGGCGAGGAACTCGCGTTGCGTTCCGTTTAGAACGTAATAACTTCGTACCCGTCGTCGACAAGCGATCGAACACTGGGATGGCCATCGTGGTCGTCCAGACGGACCACACCGGCGTCGTTCACCGCATCGTCGACTCCAAACGCCCCGGTGCAGTAATCACAGACTGCTGCATCGTCTTGGACAGATTGATACAGTTCGTAATAATCACTCTCTTCGTCTTCGAGTTCGGGAATCCACTGCGTCCCGGCACCGTCGAAGATGAGCTCCACTTCGTCGTCATTGTTCTCAGCAAATTCTTTGGCTGTTTCGAGGCCATTTACGAGACGACCGAGGTTAGCGTGTCCGTCAGTACCTGCGAGGATTATGACTGCTGTTTTCGACATTGTAGTCTCTGGTAGCGGCCGGTAACATATAGCCCACATGCGGGTGTGCAAACTAAATGCCCTTTCGACGGTCAATTATATGTCTTGGGAGAATTATTACTCGTAGGTACGAACGATTTTGATTGAAAATAGACGCTAAGTACCCGAAATTGAGGTTTAACAGCGGCTGCCGTAAGCTATCGTATAAATATCAATAGTAACAGTATATTTATTTTAATATTTAAATATAACTACCAAAGTAATATTCGGCAGCTATTTATATGTCGTTCTCAGTGAGAGTGGCGACTGTTTCTTCCACGGGAAAACTGTCCAGAAAACGCCCGTTGGACGACCTCGGAGAGAGCAGGATGGATGTGGACCGAGTCGCGGATGTCCTGTACCGTTCCTGTCCCTGCTTTCATCGCCACGACGACTTCTTGAATGAGGTCGGCGGCGTCCGGCCCGATGATATGGCAGCCGAGGATCTCTCCATCTAAGTCGATGATGACCTTCACGAAGCCGTCGGCGTTCATGGCGCTCCCTCGAGCCGTCTGGTCGTATTGATACGTTCGCGTCGCATACTCTAGACCAGCGTCCCGAAGCGTCTCCTCGCGTGCACCGACACCGGCGACTTCCGGGGAAGCGAACACCGCAAACGGCATCGCCGTGTAGTCGACCGGCTGGAGGTCATCTCCAAAGAGGTTTCGGGCGACGGCCTGAGCCTCGTGGTTCGCGCTGTGTTTCAGCAGATACTCGCCGACGATATCGCCAAGCGCCGGCCGAGTTCGGCCGCGATATACCCGCCGCCGACGATGACGAGGTGGTCCGGTGGCGTCTCCGACTGGAGCGCTTCGGTACTGGTCAGGTACTCGACCTCGTCGATGCCGTTAATATCTGGAATTGACGGGCGCGTGCCAGCAGCGATCAGGACGGTCTCCGCCCGGATACGGGTGCCTTCGTCGTCGCCACTGATGAGTTCGACCGTCCGGTTGTCGACGAATCGCCCTTCGCCCTCGTATAGTTCGTGCTTCGGGGAGGAACGCAACCCACGGCGAACCGACTCGGAATCAGCCTCGACATCCTCGCTGACTTCACGGACGATCTCTGAGAACCCGACATCGCGCGCCTTCGCATCGATATGAAACTCGTCGGCTCGGTCGAACATCTTCGAGGGAATGCACCCGCGGTTGAGACACGTCCCTCCGAGCGGTCCTTTTTCGACGACTGCGACCGACTGACCGCGATTCGCGGCTGCGTTTGCGACGTCGAGTCCGGACCCTGAACCAATCACCAGAAAACCGACTTCGTCCATGCTCGATTCCTCGATCCCACACGCACAATAACTAATTGCGGGTGCGTAGTTTCGTTACCAATCCGTTGGAGCGATCACGGACGACGCTGTTCGAGAGCCGAAGGGTAGCGGGATGGTTGTGCATGCAGGCTGTGACCGGGTGTGCGACTGAATTAAACAACCGCACCGCGGCTTAGTAGCCGTCATGCGTCCAATAGATCATGGCAACCATACTTGCCGGTCTGGCCGGCGGCGTCGTCGCAACGATCGGTATGACTGTATTGATGATGGCGATGGGGGACGGCGGTCCGCCGCCGACGGCGGGGCTCGTCGCGAAGTTCGCCGACGGTGATCCCGAAGACTACGCAATGCCTGGGATGGCACTGCATATGATCTACGGCGTCATTGCCGGCGTCGTCTTCGCTGTCGGCGTCCCGCTCGTCGGCTTCGAACTCACCTCGATCGTCGTTGCTGCGGGCCTCGGCCTCGTTTACGGCATTGTCCTCATGGTCGGCGGGATGGCCTTCTGGATGCGGACGGTCATCGGAATCGATCCCGATAGAGACATGCTAACGATGTTTGGGACTGTTCACGTCGTCTACGGTGTTGTCCTAGGCGCATTCCTTGGGGCCGGCATCGTCGCATAAGTACGGACGTGAAAGTAAACTGCTACCAATACTCATATCGACGCATCACGAAGTGAGAACGAAACCACATGTCACGACTACCCCTGCTCGAACTGGACGACATCCCGGAGGAGTACCACCACCTGTTCACCGATGACTACCTCGGCGACCGCCATATTTTCCGCGTGTGGGCGCACAACCCCGAGGTGCTCGAGGCCACCCTGGAGTATCTGAACACGCTGTACGATCAGCTCGGAGCGAGACGGAAAGAGCTGGTCATCCTCACTGTCGCTCGAGCCCGAGGTGCCCGCTACGAGTGGCACCAGCACGTCGACATCGCCCGCGACAAGGGCGTCACGCTCGAGGAAATGCGAGCGATCGGCGGCGATGATCTCTCCGGGTTCGACGACGCCGAGTTCGTGTTGCTCCAGTACGCTCGAGCCGTCGAATCCGGCACCGTCACCGACCAGATCCACGAGGCGCTCTCGCGACAGTATTCGCCGGCGGAGATCGTCGCACTCGGCCTCCTCGTCGATTTCTACGTTGGCCTGTGTAACTATGTCGCTGCCGTCGACCTGCCGTTCGAGGGGGGTGAGTTCGTCGGCTGGATCCCCGACGAGGAGTCAATCGCAGAACTGTTCGATGAATCCGCAGCTAGCTCGTGACGACCACAGCGACACGACAACATGATCCTTCGGACCGATAGATTCCTGCCGCCCGTTTTCGACGACAGTAATGGCACCCGACCTGCCCGTCGATGACCAGAAACCGCACTGCCGTGATCAGCGGCTTCGTCGGTGTTCTCGGGATACTGGTCGGTTCCGCGGCGTCTGGTTTGGCCGGACTCGAACTCGGACTCGTCGATGTCGTGCTACAGTCGCTTCCCGTGCCGGCTGGGTTCCCGGTCGAACAGTTTTTAGCCCACTGGTGGGTGTTTCCGGTGTCGATTCTCTTCTCGCTGGTCGCGCTCTCCTCGGGCGTCTCGGGCGCGTTATTTTTCAGCCCGCTCTTCATGCTGGTCGTGGGCCTCTCGCCCTCGCAAGCGATCGGTGCTGGCCTCCTGACCGAAGTGTTCGGCATGGGCAACGGATTGCTGAATTACGTTCGTCAGCGGACAGTCGACTATGCGACCGCGAAGTGGCTGCTCCTCGGTGCAGTGCCAGCCGTGGTAGTGGGGGCGTTTGCCGCCCATCACGTCCCGACGACGCTGCTGACCATCGCTTTCGGAGCCGGATTGCTTCTTCTTGGGAGCTTTCTCGTCTACTACGACCCGCCCGAAAAGTGCGTTCCAGGTGAGGGCGAAGGGGCGTTCCTCGAAGAGAAGAACACCGGTCGTGGCGAGACCGTTATCGAGACGACCGGCGGCGAGACGTTCAGATACGACACCTGCTGGCGACCGCCCGGCCTTGGCCTCGCGACCGCTGGTGGGTTCATTACCGGCCTGATCAGCGCCGGACTCCCGGAGATCACGACGACACAGTTGATCGTTCGGTGTCGACTCCCACCCAGGGTGGCGATCGCGACGAGCGTGTTCGTACTCGCTATCGCCGCGATTGCCGGCGCGGCTGTCCACGCACTCGCTGCCACACCAGTGTGGTACGTCGTGGCCTGGTCGATCCCTGGCGTGCTGATCGGCGGCACCGTCGGGACGCGGGTCGGCAAGTACGTCCCCAGCGAGATCATGGAACCGGCGCTCGGAATCGTGTTCGCGATCGTAGGCGTGATTGTGCTTGGGAGCGAGGTACTCGTCTGAGTCGTGTCCACTCGAGCGCGTTGCCGATCCTCGCCGTGTATCTGTGGTACACAGCCGTTATAACACTATATGTGCTGCCCGCATAGCCCCGCGTATGTCTCCCAATGAGGTCGACCTCACCGAACCGACGCTTATGACCGACGACCTGCTCGTTCTCGAGGACCCACACTTCGGCCCCGAAACCACAGCCGTTGTAACAGGTGCCGCCTCGGGTATCGGACAGGCGACTGCGGTCGCCCTCGCAGCGAACGGTCTCACGATCGTCGGTGCCGACATTGACGAGGACGGCCTCGAAGAGACGACGGAACTCGCCGAGAGACTCGACGTGCCAGGCAAGATTCACTCGGTTCCGACCGACCTCACCAACGACGCCGATGTTGAGACGATGATCGACGTCGCGGCCGAGGAGGGAGAACTCCGGTACGTTGCGAACATCGCGGGGATGCAACACATTGCGTCGGTTTCAGAGTTCCCGATGGAGAAGTACGACCTGCTGTTGGACATCATGTTGCGGGCACCGTTCCTGACAGCGAAGTACGCGATGCCCCACGTTCGTGCCACCGACCACGGCGTCGGTGCTATCGGAAACATGTCCTCGGTCCATGGGCACTATGCGACCCAGGACAAGCCTGCCTACATCACCGCGAAACACGGGCTGCAGGGACTCACTCGAGCAATCGCTGCCGAGGGCGAGGGGACGCTTCGGGGGTTCTCGGTCAGTGTCGGATACGTCCTCACGCCGCTCATGGTCAATCAGATCGAGGACACGGCCGCGGAACGCGGCATCTCCGAGCAGGAAGTCGTCGAAGACGTGATGCTCGGGCAGGCCCGGACGAAAGAGCTGATGACGCCGGCCGAGGTGGCGAACCTCTTCGTGTTCGGGTTTTCCCGGCACAGCAAACATCTCAACGGCGGCGACCTGCTCTGGGACGGCGGCTACACGACGACGTATGAGTGAGGGAAATCCGACACGCGTCGCCATCGCCTGTCAGGGCGGTGGCAGCCACACCGCGTTCACTGCGGGTGTCCTTCGGACGCTGCTCGAGGAGTGGGACGACGAGTACGAACTCGTCGGCATCAGCGGCACGTCCGGTGGCGCGTTCAACGCCCTCGGGACGTGGTACGGGCTCGTCACTGACGATGCCGACCGGGCGCGTGCGATCCTCGACGGGCTGTGGACGGATCTGGCAGCCGACGGGGGACAGGACCGCTGGCTGAACTCCCTGGTGACGACGCTTTCGCGAATGGAGAGCGCCGGCTTCCCGCTGCCCACGATCAGTCCGTATCAGGTACTCGGCCCGGAAGTCGGGAAACAGCGGCTTAGAGAGGTGCTCGAGCGACACATCGACTTCGACGCGATCCCGGACCTCTGTCAGGAGCACGTCCCGGAACTAGTGATCGGGACGGTCGACATCAACGCCGGCGTCTTCGAAACGTTCGTCAACGAGGAGGTCACTGTCGACGCCGTCCTCGCATCGGCAGCGGTTCCGAACCTGTTCGAGGCCGTCGAGATCCACGGGCACCTCCACTGGGACGGCCTGTTCTCGCAGAACCCGCCGGTCAACGATCTGATGCGACTCCCGCCGGAACGCAAACCAGAAGAGTTGTGGATCGTACAGATCAATCCGCAGGAATTCGAGGGCGAACCCGACACGCTGGACGTCATCGCCGACCGGCGCAACGAACTGTCGGGAAATATCTCCCTCAATCAGGAGCTGGGGTTCATCGAGCGGATCAACGAGTGGGTCGCGGATGGAAAACTCCCCGCCGACGAGTTCCAGCGGACGACGATCCGTCGCATCCATATGGGAACGCGATTTCACTGCTCGACGAAGGTCGACCGTGATCCCGCGTTCCTCGACGAACTTCGATCCTTGGGTAACCAACGAGCCCGCGAGTTTCTGGACTCAAGACCCGGCTCGTGACGAGGACGGTCTCGAGCACTCGAGGCTGTCCTCCGCGGCCGAGACGGGCGCTCGGAACGTCCCGTTCGGCGAGAACGCTACTGTGTGTCCGTCACACACGACTGACGCTCGGTTATGAGTGTCGCGCTCCAACCGACGGATATGACAGATGGATACGAGAATGCGGGCGTCTCCCGGCGGCGTTTCCTCGGCGCGGCCAGCGGTGTCGGCCTCGCTGCGCTCGCTGGCTGTCTGGACGGTTCCTTCGCGCCCATCTCGGGCGACGATGGGAGAGCGATCACTAGCGCTCCGCCCACGGTCGACCGGTCGCTCCCCGAGGAGTACGCGACCAACGAACTCGACGAGGCGAGTCTCTCCGGCGGCCCGGGCAAGGACGGCATCCCCTCGATCGACGAGCCAGAGTTCGCCGCAGCCGACGATCCGCCATCGAGACTGTCGGCCGACGATCTAGTTTTCGGCGTCGAACTGAACGGCGACGCGAAGGCGTACCCCCGGTACGTTCTCGTGTGGCACGAGATCGTCAACGATGTCGTGGGTGAGGAGTCTGTCGCGGTAACGTACTGTCCGCTGACCGGAACGGCACAGGGGTTCTATCGCGGAGCAAGCGAGCTCGGCGTCTCCGGGCGCCTCGTCAACAGCAATCTCATCATGTACGACCGCGGGAGCGATACGTGGTGGTCGCAGGTGCTCGCACGGGGGATCCGCGGCCCACACGAAGGGGCGTACCTGTCGGAGTTTCAGGTGACGTGGACGACGTGGGGACGGTGGCACGAGCGACATCCGGAGACGGCCGTGTTGACCGAGAATACCGGCCACGTCCGGGATTACGGTGGCGATCCCTACGGGCAGTACAATCCCCGGACCGGCTACTACGACGACGAGAGCTTGCTGTTCGACCCGCTGGCGAGCGACGACCGGTTCACCCCGAAGAAAATCGTCGTCGGGGCCCGGACCGCTGACGGAGCGCTGGCCGTCCCCAAGTCGACGCTCCGGGAGCGCGGGGCCGTCGTCGACTCAGTGGGCGACGTTCCCTATGCGACCGCCTACGACGAGGAACTCGATACGAGCTACGTCTACCGCAATCCCGACGACCGGTCGGTCGAGTTCGAGAGCGGTGCACTCACCGTCGACGACGAGTACGAACCGGATGCGCTCCCGCTCGAGCGCGTGATCGGATTTGACGCGATGTGGTTCGCCTGGTACGGCTTCTACCCCTCGACGGAGGTTCATGGATGAGCACCTGGACTCAGTTCGACCCGGCGCCGAGGCGGCGGATCGACGAGACGATCGCCGCAACGGCGCTCGTCGTCAGACGCCGTGATTCGCTGGCGGTCGCCATCTTCGTCGGGATCGGCTACCTCGCGGCCTTCCTCTGGGCTATCGGCGACCTCGCGATGCGACCCGGCGCGGCCCCGAACCTGATCGTCGTCGACGACCCGCTGGTCCGGATGTTCCAACGGATCGGCCCCGCGTCGTTCGAGGCCGTTGCGCTGCTCGACACCGGTGTCATCCGATTTCTGGTGTCGCCGATCGACATCGCGATCGGGCTCGCGATAGCTGGCCTCGTCGGCCTCAACCTCGGACTGACCTACCTCGCGGTCGTCCAACCGGCGGCCTGCGGGATCGGAGCTGGCTCGGGGTTGCTTGCGTCGGTGCCGGCCCTGCTGTCCGGAACGGTCTGCTGTGGACCCGCCGTCCTGATCGCACTCGGGATACAGGCGAGCGGCCTCCTGTTGACGATGTTCGCTTGGCTGTTGCCGCTCGGAGTGGTGCTGATGCTTGTCAGTCTGACATACGTCGCTGGGAAGGTCGACGTCGCGAACGCGTCGGGCTGAGAGCGGGCGGGTCGCAGCGGCGCTCGAGTTCGCGGAGCCGACTCGTCTCCGCCTCATACGGACTCCTGCAAGTCAGCACCGGAGGGCTCGCAACCCTCCATGCGGGTGTGCCGGAAACCAGTAAGGGGGGACCATATCACTCGTAGGTGTGGAAGTCGACCGCCTGCTCGAGCAGTTCGTCCGGTATCCCCGGAACTTCCTCCGAGCGGACCGGGCCCTGTTCGTCGAGGATGTCAGGGTCACGCGGGAAAGCCCGCAGCTGGAAGTGAACGTCGATCCCAGCTTTCGCGCCTTGCCCCATTCCGATGGGAAGCTGGTTGTGGCCCGGCGTGCAGTCGCCAACGGCGTAGACGCCCTCGACGGAGGTCTGGCCGTGATCGCCGACCTCGATGGTCCCGTCGTCGTTGATCTCACAGCCGAGTTCCCGGGCCAGTCCGTTGTTGTACTCGGCGCCGTACATGGCGAACCCGCCCTTGTACTCCCGGACGACCCCATCCTCGAATTCGAGCGCTTTCAACCAGCCATCGTTCCCGTTCTGAACGCCTGTGATATCTTCGTGGACGATGTCGATGGGGTGGCGCTCGAGCATGGCGGCCGTCTCGTCGCTCCACTCGGGATCGTCGCCGCGGGTGAGCAAGTCGACCTCGTCGGTGAAATTCAGCATAATTCCTGCGACGTGGGCCGCACTCTCCGAGTGGCCCATCACGTAGGCCGGCTTGTCGACGAACATGTGGGCGTCACAGTGTAGACAGTAGTGGAGCCCACGACCGGTTCGCGGCAGCGGCGGTTCCGGGCGAACGTCGTTGAACCCCGTCGCGAGGATCACGATCTCTGCTTCGTAGTCGTTATTGTTGCCCGATAGTCGGATCAGTCTCTCCTCCCTCTCCCTCTCCTCGCGGGAGCACGAGGTGACCATGTCCTGATGGAGGTCACAGCCGTACGCTTCGAGTTGTTCCCGCCCGATACCGAGGAATTCGGCGCCGCTGGTTTCCTCACGAACGCCCAGCAGGTTATGAACTTCCTGCATCATCGCCGCCCGACCGCCGCCGCGACTGACGACTGCCGTCCGATGGCCCAGTCGCGTGCTGTACAGCGCCGCCGTCATCCCTGCAGGACCACCACCAACGACGATCACCTCGTATTCCGTAGACGGCGATTCCTCGCTCATTGCCGTGTCACCTCTCGAAATGCGGCCTCGAGGACCTTGCTCAGCGTCGGATGTGCGTGGATCGTCCCGGCCACGTCGTCGACGGAGAGCCCGTGTCGCATTGCGAGGACTGCCTCGTGAAGCAGCGTCGATGCCTCGTCGCCGATGGCGTGGGCGCCCAGAATCTCGCCGTCCGGGGCGGCAAGCACCTTCACGAATCCGTGCTCGAGTTTCTTCGCCCGCCCCATCGCCGAGTCGCTGTAGTCGGCCCGGCCCACGACGTACTCCGTATCGTCGTCCTGAAGGTCCGCCTCGGTCGCCCCGACGCCGGCGATCTGGGGGTCGGTGAAGATGGTATGGGGCATCGCTGAGAGGTCGATTGCCGTTCGCTCTTCGTGGACGACGTTCGCGACTGTGTGCTGCGTCTCGTAGTCGCCGGAGTGTTTGAATAACGCGTTCCCGGCGACGTCGCCCTGGGCCCACACGTTCTCGGCGCTCGTCTCGAGATACTCGTTCGTCTCGATAAATCCGCGGTCGTCGATCTCGATGCCCGCCGCCTCGAGCCCCAGCTCGTCGCTGTTCGGCCGTCGGCCGAGTGCAACGAGCACTTCGCTCCCTTCGACGGTCAGTTCCCTGCCGTCTGCCGTCTCTGCGTGGACAGCGTGGCCATCACCGTGCTCTTCGACGGCGGTCACGCGATGACCGGTGTAAACGTCGTGGCGCTCGGCGGCGAGCTCGGTGAACGCTGTGGCGACATCAGCGTCTTCCCGCGGAACGAGCGAGTCCATCATCTCCACGATCGTGACGTCGGTGCCCATCGACTGGAACACGTATCCCAGTTCCACTGCGATGTACCCGCCACCGAGTATGACGAGGCTCTCGGGCGGTTCGCGGAGGTAGAGTGCCTCCTGACTGGTGAGGTAGTCGATCTCGTCGAGGCCGTCGATCGGCGGGACGATCGGCCGGCTCCCCGTAGCTACCACGACTTTCTCGGCAGTAACGGTCTCGCCCGCAAGCTCGAGCGTTCGCTCATCGACGAACTCGGTGTACTCCGTGAAGAGCGTGAGATTGTCCTTTTCTCGGTACCGGTCTTCCATGTCTTCGGCAATCCCACCAAGCAGGTCGTCCATCTCGTCGACGACAGCGGCGTGGTCGATTCCATTGAGGGTGGCATCGACGTGGAACCGCTCGGCGTCCCGGACGTGATTTACAGCGTTTGCCGCCTGAATCAGCATCTTCGAGGGGTTACAGCCCCGATTCAAACACGTTCCGCCCAACGGTCCCGGTTCGACCAGCGCGGTGTCGAGCCCAGCGTCGGCGGCGGCCGCAGCGACGTTATTTCCAGTTCCTCCGCCGACGACGATGACGTCGAAATCAGCCATAGGTACAGTGCTGAACGATAGCTGTGGTAAAGAACCCCATGCGCCGGTTCAGTTCGGTTGCACGCCCGTGAGGCGGGGTGGGGACTAAAGCGCACACTCGAGCCGCAGTTATACGCGTTCCCGCAAAGATCAATCCGTGAGTACATTCGTTGTCGTTGGGGGTGACGCCGCAGGGATATCGGCAGCAAGCAAAGCAAAGCGCGAAGACCCGATCTCGGAGACGATCGACGCGAAATCACGCGCTGGCTACTATCCCGAGGGTGGAACAGTACGCGTGACGCTCACAGCCGATCGTCCATCTGGACGCGTGTTGGGAGGCAGTCTCGTTTCCGAGTACGGCGAAGATGCTGTCCACCGAAGCCACGCGCTCGTTGGGGCGGTTACCGAAGGAATCACCGTCGACGAACTCTCCGATTACGACCTCGCGTATGCGCCCCACTTCAACACGACCTGGGATCCCGTGTTGACCGCAGCGAAGGTACTCGAGGGCAACCGATAGTCCCTGGTTCGTCGCGCGCAGCCTCTATCAGCTGTCTCTCCCTTGGAACGATTCCCAGAACACGTCTGGAAGCTCTTGATCGGGATTCTCTTCGAGATAGTCCTGTTTAGTCAGGTTCGCATCTTCGATGAGGGAAGCAGCCTCGCCAGCCCAGACGTAGAATCCAATCAGCGTCTCGCGACGCATCCGCTCGAGATCGACCGAGTGATAGACGTTAACGACACCACCTGCTTCCCGGTTTAGTTCAGACCGCCGGAGGAGCCCGAGTTCGACCAGTTTGTTCAGATACCGGGTGACTGTACTTCGATCGTATCCGAGCGTCTCGGCCACTTCGTTCGCCGACAGCGGACCTTCTCCGATGACACACAGACAAATGTCCAGCCCGGCTTTCGGGAGCCCGAAGGCCTGGAGTAGTACCTGCCTGACGTCCGGCGGCTTGACGCTCATTTCTAGGTCAGTCACGCGTTCCATCGGTTCGTCGTGACACGACATCGGCGGATCGTCGCGACCGAGGACGAGGACGACGTTATCACAGTCGGGACACTCGAAGAGATCGTATCGGCTGGCTGATGGATCATACTGGATCTCTTGGGGTCCTTCAGGGTCGGTCGTCTCGCTATTAGACATTCGTTTCTAGTGCCTCCATATAGGGCCTCGTTACGTAGGCACATGCTAAATACTACCCCATCTCATTCATCCGGATTTATCGTCTCCGGATCAACGATCACTAGCTCGTCGAGTTCGAGTTCGAGCAGTTCTTCACCAGTAACTGTCACTCGGACGCTCCCGTCTGATCGGATCCGAGCCAGTTCGCAGTCTGCCAACCCGTGGAGGTGGGATTCAATCGTGCGTTCGTCGGCTTCGAGTGCCGCTGCGAGCGCTCCACTCGTCGTCGTTTCTCGCGGATCGCTATCGCTGGCTGTCGCAAGTTGCTCGAGCACCGCTCGTCTCGTTATTACCATGGCGCTCAGAGCGCTGTCCACACTAGTGGTTCGTCACGCCTGACGTTGCGGGCCGAACCGATTGCGGTTCTCTGGTTCGGCTCGCACGTCGACGCGTGACGGCGTACTAGCCGTGGTGGTCCGTTGGGCTGGACGGACGTTCTCATCGGTCCGCTCTCGATGGAGTTCACAGAGATGGATCTAGCAGTTCGTTTCCCTCGCTTAGAGCGACTCTTGGACATGATAGCTCCGCCTCGAGTCTAATTGACTGTGTGTATGTGCCCTCACGTAACCCTCGCCACGGCTCCAATCTGGCCCGTAGTCCAGTTCCCGACCGGTGGTCAGGATCGCGTTTGGTTCCATGCCCTGTGGGCTTGAGACAGCAACTCGTCGTATTCCAGAAGCCGTCCGGGAACGACTGTTTCTCACGAAGTGAGCGTCTCTTGGTCCCTCGAATCCTGATACGTCGTGAGAAGCGCTCATCATGGGAGTTCACTCCCATCTACATTAGCGATAACGTTTCTTATAGGTTCGTCGAGAGTGCAAGTCAGTCACAATATCGCTCTCAATTGAGAGATCCTGGATTGTAAACCCTCATACCCCAACGGCGGTCGGGAACCACATTGGTCATATTGTGGGACGTATCAAGCGATCGAGCTTTCCTTGTCCCGTGCAGCCGTCAGGTGTTCTTGTCCCCACTTAGCCATCTCCTGGATCACTGGCTCTAGCGATTTCCCGTGTTCGGTCAACGAATACTCGACTCGAACCGGTTTTTCGCTGATGATCGACCGCTCGATCAGCTGTTTGGCCTCGAGATCCTCGAGTGAGTCCGAGAGGACCTTGCTCGAGATCCCGCCGACTTCTTCTTTCAGTGCGTTGAAACCGAGTGGTCCGTTGGCAAGCAATCGATGGAGAATAACGGTGTGCCACTTCTTGCCGATCAACGTTGCTGTGGAGGTGACGGGACACCAGTCTTCGCCTGCACACCACACTTCCAGTTGTTCAGTCGACTCGCTCATATCTGTACACTAGTGCTGGAACAGTATATAGTTACGTGTTGTAACCAAGTTACTAGTCAATACTATTCTTTGTCGGTCGATACGTCCTGCTCACGGGATGGTCCTCGAGTGAGTGTGATACGACACAAACACACTCATACGCTATTCACCCTCGTCGGTAGTGTAATCTTGAGCAACGAGCGCATACGCCAGCGCAACAGGAACGGCGTAGACGACGTGGCCGACGAGGCTCACGATCGTGCCAGGAATCGCGACGTTCGGGAACGGCGGCGCACCGGGGAAGCCGAGCGTCGAAAGCCAGATCGGCATCACGAGGACCGCAAGAGTGGCAGTTGTCAGCACCCTGTAACCGATTCCGAGTCCGATTGCAGGGCCGATGCGCTTCGTGGATTCGGCAAGCGGCCCGAACTGAACGAGTGCGACGTAGGCCAGGCCGAGGACGACGCCGTGGAACTGGTGGATCGCCCATCCCGCGAGCAAGGCCGGCCCCTCGATGCCGTACATTGCGGGGATCGCCATCTCGAGCATCGGTGCCGGGATGACGTACTGCATGATGAGGCCGAAGAGGACGCTGCCAACGAAGCCGCCGATCGCTCCTGCTGCCCAATCTGTGGGCGTGATAGTACTCGAGGATATAGACTCCGTCTCAGAGGCGAACCCTGCGAGCTACTGCGCCCATGGTGATCGGAAGACGTTACAACGCTAGATCGTCTCGTTTCAGATATGAATGGGAGTAGTCGGCTCGTCGTCGCGACGCATGTGCTGACGGTGCTCGCTGTCGTTCGTGATGAACGCCTTTCCTCGGAAAAACTTGCTTGGAGTCTCAATACCAACCCGGTCGTCGTCCGTCGCCTACTTGGATCTCTTCGGGATGCAAACCTCGTTACGACCAAACGTGGACCGAATGGAGGGTTCGCACTGGCACGGAATCCGGACGACGTGACGCTCTACGACATCTACGAAGCGCTCGAGGTGGAGTCGATTTTTACGTTCCATCCGACCGATCCGAACGAAGCATGTCCCGTTGGTGAGAACATCCAGGCAGTCCTCACCGAGACGCTGCAACCGGCGGAGGCCGCCCTGAAAGACGAACTCAAAACGATCACCATCGCTGATCTCAGCCAGCAGATTCTCGAGCAGGCATCAACGCCGATCGAAAGCGTCGAAAGCGCCGATCTCGGCGACTGAAAACGCCTCTCTACGGTGGTTGTTCTTCTCGATAGTTGTGAGAAGAGCGGTGGTGCCTTCGATACGGAAGTGATTCGATAGCAGTATTTGTAACATACAAAGTTACAAATAGTGGGGCGGTAAGTGATCATTCGATGACGAACGAACTGCCCCATCAAGAATGGTCGGACGCACAAGAAGAGACAACGGTCTCGGTCGACACACACGAACTGACCGTGTCGTATTACGACGAGGGGCAGACCAATGCATCCGAAAACCCGCTCGTGTTCCTCCATGGGATTCCGACATGGTCGTATCTTTGGCGTGGTGTCGCACCGGCCTTCGAAGACGATCGACGGGTAATCGCCCCAGACTTCGTCGGCTACGGGAACTCCGCAATGTACGATGGCTTCGATCGGTCCATCCGTGCCCAAGAGCAGGTACTCGATGGACTGCTATCGCAACTCGAGGTCGACCAGATCGATCTCGTTGCCCACGACATCGGTGGTGGTGTCGCGCTCCGCTACGCGGCACACAACCCGGATGCGGTCGGAAAACTCGTGCTTTCGAACTCGATCGCGTACGACTCGTGGCCAATACAGTTCATCGTCGATCTCGGGCTTCCCGGGACAATTAACGATATGAGTGTCGACGACGTGGACGAACAGCTCACCGGCATGTTCCAATCGACACTCATCGATCCAGACGACGAATTCGTGGAGGGAATGGTATCCCGATTCAGGAGTGATAAGGGCCGGATTTCCCTCAGCCGGAACGCGATCGCAACGAATACAAGTCACACGACCGAAATCGACTACGAAGCCATCACAGCGGAGGCGTACTTCATCTGGGGCGAGAACGACGAGTTCCAGCCGATCCAGTTCGCAGAACGGCTGAACGACGACCTCGAGAACACTGCTGGCATCACCCGACTGGACGCGAACCACTGGGTCCCGGCTGATCGTCCGTCGCAGTATGCCGACCACCTCTCAAGTTTCCTCGATTGAATTTCTGTGACCTCTCTACCCGACGAACACGTCTCCGCTCGAGTGTGATCGTCACGGTCGTGTCTAGTCGTTGCATCGGCGCTGAAAGCATATGTGGCGACACGAGCAACGTTGGATCATGACCCACGTTCCGGATCAACTCTACGACCTTCCACCGAGTGCCAAACTCGTATTGAAAGTTCTCGACATCAATGGCGAGATGACGCAGAGTCAAATCGCAACCGAAACTCGGCTGAGCAAACGGACCGTTCGGTACGCACTCGATGCGCTTCGGGACGCCGGCGTCCTTCGTGAACGAATGTATTTTCGTGATGCGAGACAATCGCTCTACTCGATTTCCGACTCGGTGCTGACAAACGAGCCGACGTCCGTGGACGACTGACTTTTAGGTAACCTCCTAACGAGGTGGTTCGCGAGTGCTTATACGTTACCAAGTGTTACCTAGTAGTGTAAGGTAAGCAATCGAGGAGAGATCCTATGTCCACAGATACAACACACCGCGACCAGCAACCAACGATTGGCGTCGACGCCGCCCCGCTCGAGCACTATTCGGCTGTCCAGACGGAAACCAACCAGTTGATCGTCTACGACGAACACAACGAAGACGCCTGGATTCAGTCGGACGACTGGATCGACGCACTCACAATGGCGTGATCAACTGGACCCGTACAACAAGTGGAGAATCGACTGGCAGTTCAGTGAGGATTCTGATGGCTGCCATTACTGCGACTGGCGGTCTCAAGAGATCATATCCGCGATCAGTGTGCAGAGTGGTGTTTCAACCTTTGACTTGTGAGTATCAGCATCCGTGCAGTGGCAGATTTGAACTGTGAACTGATAGTAATGGCGTGCAAGATATAGAGGATGAGTGCAGCACGCCACCTCCGTTTGTTTCACGCCACAGGCAGTGAACCATCCGCACACTACACGAGTGTAGTTACCGAATCGAGCGTTCTGGTTCCGCTGTTAATAAAGAAGGCGTACATCCTCATCAACTACTGGCAGAGAGTGTCATAGAAAGACTCGCAAGTGAGTTGTTTCAACTCCCTTTGAGTGAATCAGTCGGTAAGTAGAGGGTAAGCCGGTAGCGGAGTGGCAATTGATTTCATCGGCTTTTTCCAAGGTCAGCGTGCCGAATACAGAGAGTGGCTTATCCCTCAACTGTGGAACTGGTTTATCGATTTATACGATTTGCAAATTCAAACATATTTGCCAATATCGAGAGATAATATAACACACAGTCAAAATTGTTAACCCTGCAACCGAAAATAGAAAATAGCGTGATCAAGGATGGGCGTGACGTATCATCTCCGGATGAGTGAGGTAGACCAATATCTCGAACTGGGTAAAAAGGTGCATAAGACATTGGATACTCCGTGGGTAAAGAACCACACAGAAAAAGCACTGAATGAATACAAGAGCCTCGATCCTCCACCAGCAATCAATGCACTGAACGGACCAGGATGCCCGGGATTCTGGGACGGGTTACGTCACTTTGTCGGTGATGAACACCACTACTGGCTCTACGATGATTGGGGAAAGTGGCTGAGACAGGAGGCCCCTCGACAGATAGTCGATACCAAGCCAGCCTCCAAGTTATGGACGAAATTGCTCGGTAATCAAGAGGATCAGTACCGTATGAAGATCGAGGGTCAGGAGTATCTATTTGACAGCGGGAAATTTTTGTACGGACCTGAAATTCCAGAAATGGGTACCAGTCTCAATGAAAATAGAGATGCTTTGTTGTCGAGCTGTCCGGAATCCTCCCGGGTTTATTACTCAAGGCGTGACCAGGAGAATATCAAGGAGAGAATCGAAAGTGATCAATTTGTAAATGATTTTATCGATAAGTGCTGTGAGGCCCCTGAAGGATCGATCCTTTGGTATCGTGCGAGCCCATAACCACCAAGCCTCAATTGACAGTGTGTAGGTCAAGTATTCAGCACGCTTTGAAAGCATTATTTGAACCTAGCAGATCTGACCTACAGACCTGCCGTAGAAGCGTCCGATTGAGTCGGTCAGTAAGCAGGTCTACTGAGCGTTAGATTCGCTGTAGACTACGAGGAATAAACGGAGTCAGTTTGATGCATCCATTCTCTATTCAGCAGGCGGCTTTTGGCATAGTTCGGATATATCGATAGCCACTTCGGTAACTGCTTGTCCTGTATTGACCGTAACCGGGTCAGAGTATATCACTCGCTGAGGATTTCAACAGAGCCACTGGCTTCTGTTTTTACCAGCATTGCTAGATTGACCCCTTCTCTTTGAGTGCTTCGACTGGTGGTTGATTGTCGAGATGAACGACGATTGGAGTATATATCCCGATCCGTTTGGAGTCGAAGAACGGGAACTCGCACTCGCGGACGACTAGGCCGGCTTCTTTTTGTGGCGGCCCTGTGCGATTTATCGTTCCTCGTCTTCGGTCCCTCCGTCGGCTTTCGGTTCACTGGCAGTGTTGTCGATTATACGCGTGAACACCCGTTCGCCGGGACGACCGATTCGGCGCCACGCTCGCGTCCGAAGTCCGAGTCGACGACCACCCAATGACAGCACGTAGAGTCCAATTCCTGTGAGGACGATGGTTCCGCCTGCTGCGATCCCGTACTGATACGAGAGCGTAACACCGGTGATGACAGTGACTTCCGCCACGAGGATGCCCGCAAGTATCGATCGCTTGAAACTGCGGGCACTGTCAGCCGTTGCGACCGGAATGACGAGCATCGCGGCGACGAGGATGACGCCCATGACCTGCATCGCGCTGACGACGACGAGCGCGGTCAGAACGACCATCAGCCGGTTGTACCATACGACGCTGATACCGGCTGCCCGTGCTGCAGTCGCGTCGAAGGTGACGTACAGCAGCGGTCGATAAGTGATCACGACCGCCACAGAAACAAGACCGGTCATGAGGACCAAAAGACCCACACTTGCCCTCGACACAGTCGTGAGCGATCCGAAGAGGTACGCGTCGATGCCGACCGCGATGCCGCCGTCGGTCGCCGTAATAAGCACGCTTCCCAGTGCGAAGCCGCCAGTCAAGATCATCGCCAGTGAAGTGTCCGTCGTGACGTCTCCGTATTGGACCAGCAGTTCTACGAGCAGTGCTGTTCCAATAGCGACGACGAGCGCGCTGTGGATAGGCGACAGTGACAGCGACAGGGCATTGTTGACGAACAGGCCGACAGCGACACCGGCAAAGGCCGTGTGTGCAAGGGTGTCCGCGATCATCGACATTTCTCGGTGAACGAGGAACGTGCCGACCAGCGGGCCGATGACGCCGATACAGATCGCAGCGAGATACGCACGCTGCATGAACGCATATTCGAGTACCGGAAGGCCGAGCGCTTTCGCGAGCGCCTCCATGAACGCCCCGTACGCGTCTTCAAGGAACCAATTGAACGGTGCGAACGCGAACAGCTTCACCGTCAGCAGGGAGGTCATCTCGAACATGGTCAATGATCGTGCTCGAGGACGGCCCGCCCGTCACCGTACGCGTCGGCCAGTGCGTTCGTCTCGGCGAACGTCTCGGGGTCGCCGTGGAAGTGCAGTTTTCGGTTGATGCAGGCGATTTCGGTGGCGTGCGTGGTGACGACACCGATGTCGTGTTCGATGAGGACGATAGTGATTCCGGTTGCGTTGAGGTCGCGGAGAAGGTCGTAGAACGCATCTCGAGACTCGGCGTCGACGCCGACAGTTGGCTCGTCCAAGACGAGCAGGTCCGCTTGCGCGGCCAGCGCACGAGCGATAAATACGCGCTGGCGCTGGCCGCCGGACAACCGTCCGACACGGCGCTCGGTCAGTTCGGTCAGGCCCACGCGTTCAAGCGCCTCGTCGATCGCCTGTCGGTCCGAATCGGAAAAGCGACCGATGAGACGGTGTGGGTACCGGCCCATGGTGACCGCTTCGCGGACGGTGACTGGCATACGACCAGCTGCTTTCGTCGCGTGCTGGGCAACGTAGGCGACCCGTTCGCCGTCGTCGAACTCATGTGCTGGCGTGCCGAACAGCCGAACCTGCCCGCTGTCTGGGCGGCGCAGACCAAGCATGAGTTCGACGAGCGTCGTTTTTCCAGACCCATTCGGGCCGACGAGACCCAGAAACGTGCCCGGCTCGATTGTGAGTGACACGTCGTCGACCACGGGCCGGTCGCCGAAGGCGAACGACACGTCGTCGGCAGTTACGACTGCTTTCGGGGCCGTCTCGACTGTCGCCCCGGTCATCGCCACTCACCGGAGTCGACGAAATCTTGGTCTCGTGCGGTAATCCAGCGCTCCATCTGAACGACCGGCGCTACGTCTGGCGGGTAGATCGTTCGCTGCGCTGGCCCGTCCACAGGATCGACGACAGCCGACGCCAGTTGTGGTGGCTGGTCACGGTCGCGACGGTCGACCCAGTCCGGGTCGGTCTCGCCTCGATGCGGTTCGCACTCACCAGTCATTGTGCGTCGAGTGCCTTCCGCAGCGTGGGAAGATTGACGTTTTTCATGATGTCGACGTATCCCCAGTCGTTGTCGGCCCACTCCTGTGTCTGTCCGGGAATCGACGTCAGCGGCAGTACTTCCGTAGCGTCAGTCTCGGCAACGAGCTGTTGGGCAGCCTGCTGGGATTCCAGTGGATCCGAGCAGACGTACTGGAGGTCATGTTCACTGATGAGTTGCTGGGCCTGTTCGATATCTCTCGGGGTTGGCTGATCGTCAGGAGAAATGCTCGTCAGCGTTTTCACCTCGAACCCGTAGCGAGCGCCCAGATAGCCGAACGCGTTGTGACCGGCGACGAAGACGACGTCTTTCGAAGCCCCTTCGAGACCACTCTGGAGCGAACTGTGCAGGTCGTCAAGTTTGTCTTTGTACTGCGTTGCATTGCTCTCATATGTGGACGAATTCTCGCTGTCTACGTTCGCGAAGCCCTGCTGGATGTTGTCTACGGCTGTCTTTGCGCGGACCGGATCGATCCAGAAGTGTGGATCCATCCCACCTGCGTGTCCGTGCCCGTGGTCGTGACCATCCTCGTTCTCATGATCGTCTTCCGTTTCGTGACCGTGGTCATGTCCACCGACCGCTTCCGTTACTTCAGGTGTAACCGACGCGCCGCCCTCGTTTGACAGCGCCGCGTTGAACTCCGAAGGGACGTGCTGGGCGAACAGCACGTAGTGCCCTTCTGACTCGACCTGTAGTGTGTATGTCGTTGCACCATTTTCGGCGAACTCGAGCGTGTAGAGCGACTCTGACGACGGAGAGAGTGTTCCATCAGCCTCAACCGTCGTGTGTGAACTGTGGTCGCTCTCGTAGAGCGAATGTGCGGTCTCTTCGACGTGGTGGATACCGTGGTCGCCACCCTCGTCCGTCGAAAGGACGGCGAGGTGCATCTGGGTGTCCGGACCCTGCTCGAACGTATAAGTGTACGTTCCTGTCTCGAGGTGATAGAGTCCCGCCCACTCCCATGGGGGCGATTCACCGTGTTGGTTTGCAGCTTCGTGTTCATCCTCGTGGTCGTGTGCTTGTTCGTGACTGTGCCCAGGCTCCTGGAGTTGGATACCGGCACTAGCATCGACGACAGCGACGTCTGTACCGTCGGATTCGATCGTTTCGACAATGTCGTCGGCCCACGGCTGGAACCCTTCCGTCCCGTGAATGAACAGGTTCGATTCGAGGACGGTCTGTTGCACCCTCGGACCAGGCTCCCAGCCGTGTCCGTGCTGGCCGACCGGGACGAGCGTTTTCCCGGCCGCTGCGTCGCCGGCGACCTGTGAGGCGATATCACCGAATACGAAAAATGACGCCTGACCAGTCGTCCCGCTCGACTGTCCGCTGGCCCCCAGACAGCCAGCAAGTGCACTTGCAGCAACGGCTCCGATTCCACCAGTGACGAATCGTCGGCGTGTGTGTTCTGCCATCAGTTATTAACACAAGTAAAGTAGATAATAAGCACTATGATTTTTGGTCAGGCGTTAACAACAAGGAACGCTCATTTACACGGCTGGAAGCAAGCAGCTCTCTGCACGATTGAAAGTGTCTCTGGCACTATTCTCACAACTTTGGAAGCGAGACTGGAATGATTGTTCGAATTACAAGAAAATCTGTTTACTCGACGAGGTACAAGTCCTCGGTGTTCGGTGTTTGCCGACCGCGTCGCGTACACGAGCATGTACTGATCTCGTCTATCGAGTTCGTCTGATACGGACTACTGTCAGTCATTTCCGGTGCAACCGCGACCCACACTGCGGTTGCACCGGTAAATCGTTACAGCAGACCGTCTGAATCGTCAGTGAGAAGCGGATTTCCACCTTCTATGAAGAGTTCCCACCAGAACAATACGTCGTAGCCCGCAGCAGTGAGTTCCTCATACTGCCGGACAGCAGTCAATACGAAGTCGGTCGTGAATTCGCGGCCGTCTCCACCGGTGACGGCCGCAGCAGCGCGACCGATCTTCACGTCGTTCTGTCCGGCAGTATCACGGATCATCGGCGCGTTGGTGACTTTGAACGGGATCGTTCACTCGAGGCCTGTCGGTGCTCCGACGGTCGCTCCGTGTCGCAGTGTTCGAGTCAAGGAACTCATACCGTCGTCACATCCCATTTCTCGACATCAGTGTCGAAGACGAGTTCCTCCTCAGCACGGCTCGGAAACGGGTTTTCATACCGCTCTCAGTCTTCGTCCCAGTCGAGGTCGGGTCTGGCTTCACGGTAGGATTCCTTCTGGAACGCCGGCATGCTCGTGGCCCACTGACTGTTGACATCCACCTGGACTTGGGTGCCAGCGAGATTACAGTTGAGCGCGTGCCGCTCTCTGCCGGCGATCCACATGAGCCTCTTTGCGCGGACGACATCGTTGAGAACGTCTGCAAGCCAGTCGACAAGTCGATCGGGATGGAACGGTCGCTGTCTCGCGTAACTCATAGGTTGGATCAGCGTGGATATTCGGAGGTTTTCAGGAGGAAAACAGTCTACGAGGAAAATCGCACGATGAGAGAAACTATGAACTAGTCTGCTGATCCCTATCAATCGGCTCGGCAACCCGGTCGGGCTTTCAAGGCGCAGTAACGGATCAGTACTCGACCAGCGTTCAGAAGGGCGGCCTAAAAATGTTTTCAGGGCCGTTCTCGTAGCTCGGGTATGTCCACGACCATTGCAACACCCGACGCGGACGAGGAGTGTGCGTATTGTGGCTCGCGTCTCTTCGACCACGACCCGATCTGCGTCCGTGACTGTACCGACGACTGTGGGTCGCCGACGTACTTTTGCAACTACGCGTGTCTCTCGGCCTATATCGACGAGAACGACATGACGACGGGCGACGCATGCAAATGGGGGCCCGACGAAAGCGGTTGTTGTTGATCGAAGCGTGTCGTCGAGTTCATACGTCTACTACGTGGTTGTTCACAAGCTATCCTCGAGAATTGATCACGAGCTAGTGATACTGCTGGACAGAACGACGTGAAGCCGGCCGCACGTATGCGGCCGTCACCTATGGGGACGGCCGCGAATTCGCGACCGGTTTCGTATNGTGAAGCCGGCCGCACGTATGCGGCCGTCACCTATGGGGACGGCCGCGAATTCGCGACCGGTTTCGTATTGACTTCTGTCCAGTAGTATGAGAAACGCCAGGAAAACGCATCGGTGTCACTCGCATGGGGGTGAATCGGAGTGCCCCGACCGGCCACGATCCTGGTAGAAGTCACCGGCCCACTGTCCGATCCAGATATCCTGGTTCGCGAGGTACAGCGCCCACTCGGTATCGAAGCGATCATCGGTCACGGACCACTCGTCAGCGGCGGGGTCGTACTCGACTGCAGCGTTGTAGACGGCTGCCTGTCCGTATTCGCCACCAGCCTCGGGAGGTAACGGGAGCGTGTATTCCGCGTTCTCATCCGGGACTGTGGACGCTCAGCACGCTGCAGTCGGCCGCGATTGAAAGTCTGGTTGAAAAACCGGGCGAACGTGTCTTTCACGCCGCTTCGCTCGAGCACGGCGTCCGCTGCATTGAGGCCGCCGGTGATGTCGCCGGCGTCTCGAGCGGTGATCGCGTAGGTATCCGCGTTCGCACCTGGTTTGAACGTTCCCGCATCACTGTCCCAGAGTTCGTCGATCATGTATCCGAGCACGTCCGTGGCAGTATCGGTGTGATCGACGCCGTCGAGTTCGGATGCCCACAGCAGTCCCTGCCCAACGATTCCCTGCGTTGCGGCCTGATTTGGAGAGCCGTTGTCGACGAGCCCGTTATCGTCGAGGTTCGCGTCGACCTGCTTTGCGAGGGCGCTCGACTGCAACTCGTTACTACCGGCCTGGGTGCCGTACCATCCAACTGCCCCGAGCGTCTGTCCAAGCTGTCGCGTCGACTGAGATGCGATGTCAGCCGGGGCGAATTGAGAGCGAGTCGTCTGGAACATCCCATCGGTGAGCTGTTGGATATTCTCTGCAGGGATGAGCGGTTCAGGGTTCTCGTAGCCGAACCAGCCTCCTTGAGCGAGGCTGACCATGTCCGAGAGGAACCAAAGCATCGCCGAGTGATGGTGGACACGCGGCGTCGCATCGGTGATTTCCGGACCGCTCGGACGAAAACCCGAAACTAGCTCGAGCGAATCGTCTCCGGCCGTCAAGGCACCGTTCTCCTGTGGCCCACCGGCGATGAGTGCCGCGTTGATTCCGATCTGGGCGAGCGTCGAGAGGACTTCCGAGCGAAACTCCGCCGCGATGTCGTCCGGTAGCACGTCGAAGTTTTTCGCCCACGTAACGCCTTTCAGATTGGGTCTAGGCCACCGAGGACGGACTGACCACGCCGGAAGACAGTGATTTGTCCCACTCGAGCGTGCTCGCATCCGGTCGCCCGCTTTCGTCTTCGAGCATTGGCTGCTGGGTAAATGATGGATCACCCTCGGTGAACGGAGCCATGTTCAGGTTGGCGTTCGTGACCGGCGGCTGCTCTTGATCGGCCGTCTCGAGAATGGCCGGAAATCGCTGGTCGAACTGGGCTTGTTGCTCGTCGTTGTGGGGGAACAAGACGCCGTTGCCGCTCATCGAAATGTTGGTACTCATGTTGTAAAGGGAGTACCAGTAGGAATCCCAGGTTGCGTCCTGTCAGTCGTACGACTGTCCGCCGGTGGTTCCATTAGCTCCGTCTTGCTCGTCGTCCGAGCGATTTTCGTCTTGCCCGCTGCTCGTGCCAAAGCAGCCTGCAAGCGTTCCGGCTGTCGCGATGCCGCCGAGACGAAGTATGTGTCGTCTGTCAACTCCCATGACGAGTAGACGATAGACGACGAATCATAAGGCCATACCTCGTCTGTGGATAATCAGCCCACGATCGTACCTAAGATGCTGTCGCCGACGGCGACAGCCGTCGAGACGCGATCGAGTATTCACTGACTGTTGTCCGGTAATATGAATACGTATACCGTCGGGGCTCGCTCCTCTTCGTATCGGACAGAAAGCCGGCTCGCGTCGCAGTCGTGCGGCAGCGTAGCTCTTCATGAGGTACTTCCCCACAGCCATCTCGTCGAATTCGACGGTATCAGCCACAGTGGTCCCGGTGAAGCGCCGGAGTTGATTTCATCGGAGGTCGATTCCTTCCTTCGTCACAGGGAGTGAGGTACCAGTCGTTCGCCGGTGGCGAAATCGGCGGAAGATGCTGTTTGGAAGAAGGTTGACTGCGTGATTGCGCGCTCGGCAACCGAGATTTGATTGTATCGTCGCGAACTTTCCAAGCCAGTGTGACTCCGAGCGGATCCGCTCGGCACGATGCTTTCGCTTGCGTTCATATGTTTCTAGCGCCGCTGTGTGATCAGAATACCTACTGAGTGCGGCGGCCAACGCGAGTGCGTCCTCGATCGCCTGTGCTGCACCTTGGCCGGCGAACGGTAACATTCCGTGAGCGGCATCTCCAGCAAGAACCACTGACCCGCGTGACCACTGGTCAAGTGGTGGCACATCCATGAGACCAGTCGTGATTATGTCTTCGTCAGGGGCGACCGAATTGATGACAGTCGGAACTGGTTCCGGGAAGCTACTGTAGTATTTGCGTAACTGTTCCATGATGCTCTGTCTGCCAGTAGTCGCCGTTTCGAACGGACTCGGACTTGGTGCTGTAGCGAACCAATAGAAGCGATCGGAGTCGATCGGAGCGCCGCCAGTGTAGGTTCCCTTTCCCCAGATCTCTACTCCTCGAGTGCGGTGTTGCTCTGGCAACTCACAGGTTGCGGTGGCTCGATAGACGGTGGCGTCGAGCGTTTGCAATTCGATATCGGGAGCGATCACGTCACGCACAGTCGAATTGATGCCGTCTGCACCAACGAGGATGTCAGGGTGGATACGTGTCCCATCTTCGAATCGGGCAGTTGGTGGGTCCGTGTCTTCAACTTCTGCACAGGCTTTGCCTGTTTTGACTCGTGAGTCGAGTTCCTCAAGGAGGAGTCGCTGCAGGTCGCCGCGGTGGATTGCGACATAGCCGTAGTCGAAGTGCGCCCGTTCAACGCCATCCAGATCGAATCGCTGCAGGGTTCGACCACTCATCGAGAGGATCCGACCACTGTCGAGTGGTACTCCTGTCGACTGGATTTGGTCTGCGATTCCGAGCCGGTCGAACACCAGCAACGCGTTCGTCTGGAGGAGAATGCCGGCACCGACCGGTTGGTATTCGGATGCTGCTTCGTATACCGTCGGCGACAGCCCCCGCTGCTCGAGCGCGAGTGCAGTCGTGAGACCGCAAATTCCGCCGCCGATGATCGCGATCTCTGTTGTCTCTCCGAGATGCTGCATGGCTATCAGTACGGCCTTGAAAGTAGAAGCGTAACTGCCGGTCAAACATGGCTTTTTAAGTTGTCAGATTCGATTCTTCTGTCAATGCGATACCTCACTGTCAAAATAACTCCTGCTGAAGGTGAGGCATTTCACCCAACTGCGGCGGCGCTGCGAGACGAACCGGCGATCACTCGAGAGGCGATTCACCATATTGAACTGCTCGCCGATGATACAGTGCTGGTGTTTGCTGAGGGGAGTGGCGATTCGGGCCGATATGAAGCGATTATGCAGGAGTCCTCCCTTGTGGAGGAATATCTCGTCTCCGGAGAGGACCGGTGGATGGCGGTGAGTCAGTTCCAGCCCTCGGACGTGATGCGGCGATTCTTGGAGTTCGAACGCGAGTCGGACATCGTCATCGAGACGCCGATTACGATCAACTCTGATGGATCGGTTCGAGTTACCTACGTAGGGAGCGATTCAGCATTTCAAGAGGCTCTTCGACGCGTCGATGAGGAACTCCCGCTGACGTACGAGGTCATGGAAACGGGAAGCTATGATCCGGACGTGAATAAGCTTCTGAGGGTGTTAACAACGCGTCAGCAAGAAGTACTCGAAGCGGCTGTCAAAGTTGGGTATTACAGTTCTCCCCGGGAGGCGACTCACAAGGACGTGGCTGAATGCGTTGGGATCGCACCCACAACCGCAGGTGAACACCTTCGGAAAGTCGAGGAACAAGTCTTTGACGCGCTCGTTCGGTAAAACGCCTCTCTGTGCAGGAACCGGTAAACTAGACTGTCCTGCGAGGATTTCATGTTGATAAACAAAATGAGAAAACTGGACGACTAATGTGCGCTGGCGGGAGTACTGTCGTCGTCAAGGAGAGGGTAGTCAATATGCATCTCGATCTTGTCGAACGGGACAATCGGTTGTATCGCGCCACCAGGGTCACCTTCCTCAAGTTCGAGAATGCCAAGCACTTCGAGATGGGGCAGGTCTGCATGAACATCGGAAACATCGAGATCGACGAGCCGTGCAGCTTCACGCATACTCGAGGGGTGCTCTTTGGCGATTGCTTGGATGAGAGTTAGACGCAGTGGTGTGAGACTGTCAACGAGATCGTCGTAGGTGCCGAACTGGAGGACTGCCTGCTCATCACTCTTATCTAGTTCATCAGCTGTTTCCTTACGAACCTGTGTTCGATCGCCGACGGTGATGTGAAGTGTGGTCATCGGTTGTGTGGTGTCTGCGGTTTTCAATAGGGACGTGGTGGATTGCCGCCAGTGGTGTCCCAGTATTCGCCAGCAGTGACCCAAAACTCAACGAGGAGTTCCTCCATTCCAGGAAACTCGAGATCAGTATCGCCAGCAGCGGTGTGGAGTTCATGGCCTTTGGTATCTTCGTGGGCGTTGTCGTAGCGGATGAGCGTCAGGTCCTGTAGCGTGCCCAGGAGAAGTGTGTATTTCCAGCCGGACAGGTAGGTGTTTGTATCAGTCGTACGTCGCATGACGACATTTCCGACAAGTCCAGCTTCGACGTGGGTTGGGATATTCCCCAATATCAAATGTATGTCGAATAAATACCCAACACCACCCTAGCTATCTGACACACTCAATCGACTCAGAACATATTTAGTAATTGAGTAATGTGTTTTGAATATCTCCGAAATGGCTGTCTTGGACAATTTCTCTGGGTTCGAATTCGAGGATCTGATGGAGGACGTCTTCCGAAACCTCGGTTACGAAAACGTCCGGCAGGCCGCAAAAACAGCTGATGAGGGGAGGGACATTCTGATGGAGGAGGTCGTCGACGGGACTCGGCGAGCGATTGTTGTCGAGTGTAAGCATACAGGGACTGTCGGACGGCCGGTCGTCCAGAAACTGCATTCAGCCATTGCGACGTTTGACTTCGACGGACCCAAGCGCGGAATGGTCGTCACGACAGGTCGATTTACCAGCCCCGCCCAAGAGTACGCTACCCGCCTCGAGCAAAACGGCGATCCCTATCCTATCGAGCTGATCGACGGCACGGAACTCCGCGAGATTGCTGATGAAATCGGTCTTGATCTCTATAACGGCCGTATCGAGATCCTCTGTGACGAGACGCTACGTCCCTACGATCCGGCGGCGACTGTCGATGCACCTGTTCGAGAGGCATTCCGCGACATCGAGAACATCGCGGCATCCGACCTTCCGGAGCCACACTCGCAAGTGACGTTCCGTCCAGTCGTTTCGATTACTGCCGATACGAATGCGGTCTTCGAGACATCGGTGGGTGTCATCCACCGGATTAACGAGCGAACACGGTTCGTCGTCCATGCGAAACGCGGCTATCCACAGGTAGCCGATGACAATGTTGTGACGCTCGTCACCGAGAATCTTCACACGACAGTCGACCTCGATGAGAATCGATTTGAGAAGGTCTTTGATCAAGTCACCGAACGCCGGTTCGGACAGACCCAGACCGAGTACAAAGAGTGGGCCGTCGATCGACTGCAAGACTACCACACGACGACAGTGACCTACACGGGTGACAACAACGTCACATACAACAAGACCTGCGAGCCGAACCTCTCGGATATCTCGGTTCAATCGATCGAAGCTGTGTATCTGCCTGAAGTCCGACAGACAACCGAACTGCAGGCGTACACGTACCCTTACGAGTACTATGCAGCGGGGCCGTCACGGGTAACTCTCGAGAACGGTATCCACCGCTGTGTCCACTGTGAGACGAGCGGCAGCGACGAAACCTACACCTACTGTGCCAACTGTGGCGCGATTGCCTGTGGCAGTCACATCAGAACTGAGCGACTCGAGGGCAACCCGGTCTGTACAGGCTGTGCGGTCACCGAACGGTTCGCACTCAAGACGAAATACTTCTACGACGACCACAACCTCGAGGCGTTCCGCACAGAATATGCAGCGATGCCACTCCACGAGAAGGCGATGGAGAACAAGCCGCTGGCCGGCGCTCTTCTCGTGTCGCTCTTCGTGATCGTCGGGTTCCTCGTTGTCAGTGGCGTAATCTGAGCCAATCAACCGTTCTGCAAATTCGACCTACAGTTCCTCGAGAGCAGTTTCCAGCGGTCCATGAAACTGCCAGGACGCTCGCTTGAACGCCTCGTCTGTCGGCCCGTCCCACCGCGGAAAGCCGGCGTGGTCGCTCACCTTGACGGTCCACTCTGCCGGATCATCGAATGGGGTTCGCGTTGGCAGTTCGACGACGTAGAGGTACTCCTCATCTCCATGAATGCCGTTGACGGGATTTTCGACACTGTGGCCGAGCAGGAATAACGGTTGCTCGAGATGTGCCATGTTCGACGGGTCCAGCAAATCATCCGGCTGATCAGCGCGAATACTTCGCTCACGTCCTTCGTCCACGTAGAGGCTCATACTCGAGAGCATCTCGAGGAAGATGAACTGCGCGGCGGCGTAGCTGGGACCACGTTCCGTTCGTGTCTTCTCGAGCAGTTGTTTGAGTCGAGCGAGGTCTTGGAGGACACTCTCAGGATAGCCGTCGGAATGCCGGTAGACCTGTGCAATGCGATTGGTTGAATCCTGTTCTGCTGCAGACTCGTTTCGGTGGACGAATCGGAGTTGACTTCGGGTTGACATCGATCTCTCCTCTCCAGCGCGAGTGCGCCGGCGCCCATCACCGGCGCATAAACAATCCTGTGGACGGGGTGTTCTGGCGTCTAAGTACGGTTATGTCGACTCTCCGTATTGGGTGGGATACGTCCACGGGTTCGTCCATGGTGTTGGACTCGCCCTGC
>NZ_AOIT01000067.1 GCF_000337475.1 Natrinema limicola JCM 13563
TCTCCGTCTTCACCAGCCGGAATCTCGACTTGTGCTGGTGGAGTAGCACTCTCCGAACCCAGAACTCGCCAAACCGTTCGACAAAATAACGACCCCTCGGACACCGGCTTCCAATCGAGACGTAGAAGGTTCTCAGAAAACAGTGCAGTCACCTGCCTTAGCCGTTCCAAATCATATGACGCGCTCTTTTTTCTGTGGGTGCAATACAGAGAGTCCCATTTCAAATCATACATGGTACCGTNCTGCCTTAGCCGTTCCAAATCATATGACGCGCTCTTTTTTCTGTGGGTGCAATACAGAGAGTCCCATTTCAAATCATACATGGTACCGTTAGTTGTCCAAGAGGCAAGCCTCCCAAACGGAACAACAGCCGAACCTCGAACCTGAGCAAATGCCTCGTTCAATTTCTCAATTACTCTCTCGTGACCCCTCGCGTTGATTTCCCGGATATGTGTCTCATGCGGTACTGAGCGATACAGCCACGACTGGTCGGTCAGAACTGCAAATTCAACGAAGTAGAACGTGCGGTCCGCCCACGCATCAGTATCACCCCCCGGGATTTCGAGTAATGACTCAACCAACGCCCGNGAACTGCAAATTCAACGAAGTAGAACGTGCGGTCCGCCCACGCATCAGTATCACCCCCCGGGATTTCGAGTAATGACTCAACCAACGCCCGGTCCTCGGGAAGCGACGCTCGAAATTCATGATCCGAACGGACAAAGATACATTTCGAGTCGGAAACCCGCGCTAGCTCCCGTTGTACAGTCTCAAATTGACCGTGTTTTGGATCAAGTTCTAGGTGGACAACGGTTCCGTAGTCCATCAGAACACTAATNGCTAGCTCCCGTTGTACAGTCTCAAATTGACCGTGTTTTGGATCAAGTTCTAGGTGGACAACGGTTCCGTAGTCCATCAGAACACTAATCGCCCGGTTCTCGACTGTCACACCGCCGAGCTCGTCCCAGTCCTTGACACCAGATAAACTCCGAGTGACGAGTCTGTGTGTCGGGTTTGCAGCATCGAACTTCTCTGTAAACACCATTGTTGTTACGTACTCCCAGGTTTGTTGAAACCCTCAGCAAGTGGTATATTCTGATCCGGTTGCGGTCAATACAGGNTCTGTAAACACCATTGTTGTTACGTACTCCCAGGTTTGTTGAAACCCTCAGCAAGTGGTATATTCTGATCCGGTTGCGGTCAATACAGGGTAGCGAATTAACAGTGCTCCTCTCCGATCATCCCCCCAAGAAACACGGATGAGGAACCGAGATCTCCGTAGAGGATCCAACAATCATTTGAATCGTGTGAGAAATCGGAAGATGAGTAAGTATCTGTTCCCTCTGTTGAAACCAATTCGATTGTAACCGAATATGGGACAGCATCTCCCATCCAGTCTTTGGTCAGGCTAAAGCGATTTTCTCCTTCAAACTCGTGTACCGTCTCAAATATTTGTGATCCGTCTTTCTCTACAGTGATTTTAGCGCTTACTGATTCACCCGTTTCAAGAACCGACCAAAGAATAATTTCTGTAAGTGGGGGAGGAGCTACGGACTCAGAATCGTCCTTGCTGGAACAGCCCGCAAAGCTACAAATTGCCGCGCTTCCTAACGTCAGCAGAGCGTTTCGTCGGTCCATGCGATTAACTTGTTGCAATAGTGTTAAAAAGGTATGATTAGATCGTGCGAGAAACACCTCATCCGTGAAACATGCACATCTACTTACCGGCCAATTCACCGCAGCAGTCGGTGGATCAAACCAGTGGGAGAGTTCTCTGACACCCGTCGAGAACAAGGTTTAGTCAAGTTGGCGCGTAACTTCCGTGTATGCCATTCAGCGTCAGTTGGCACACGCTTCTCGAGCATCTGGATGAGCTACCGGCGGACGCGACACTGATCACACCATTGTCGCACTCCCACATCCACATCACAGATATTCAGGAACACCGCATTATCGTCCAGTTTGACGAGTCCACCGAGAAGCGTCCGCTTCAACGCGATCAGTTCGAGTCGCTGTATCATCAGATACAGACTGCGCACGATGGGTTCGATCTCGACCGGCTGCCGCCAGATGCTGACCCGTATCCAGCGGTGTTGAGTGTTCATCCCCGGTTCGAGATCGACGAAGATGCGGGTGTGATCGCAGAGATAGACGGACCGACGACGACCCAACTGGCCGATACAGCACACGAACCAGACACCGATGACGACCGCACCGAACCAGACGGACTGGATGTCTACTCGGATGCTCTGCTACTGATCGATGCACTCGAAGAGCGTATCGACGACCTCACGAGTTTCCGNATGACGACCGCACCGAACCAGACGGACTGGATGTCTACTCGGATGCTCTGCTACTGATCGATGCACTCGAAGAGCGTATCGACGACCTCACGAGTTTCCGTGCGGGACAGAGGTACGGTACTGACTGCTAACGGCTTGTACATCCCATTGTCTTCCGGGAACCGTTGGAGTGGTGCCCGAGACGGATCACTCCGCACAAAATGTGCGCTGTTAGTTTTGCCGTGCTCGCTTGAAGAAGGCGATGGCAGCACCAAGGAGTGCCAGATTCTGGAGGAACGAGGTGAGTTCTTCGTCACGCGAGTCTTCGTCGACGGCCCAGAAATCGTGCATGACTGGAGTCACGCCGATGAAGAACGTAGCAACACTGGCTGCAGATAGCTTTGGCAGTTTCCAGAGGCCGATGCCAAGGCCGCCACCGAGAAGGAGACCACTCGAGGCTGGGACGAGTTTGTCTGCGAGGGGGACGCCTTTGGCATCTGCATAGGCGATTCGTCCGTCGAGATTCGTGAGGTTGCGGAGTGCGAGTGCTGCAAGTCCACTCCCAAAGAGGAGTCGACCGAGCAACGACGGTGGGCTCTCGTGAGCAGAGTCGGAATCAGACATCAACTAGAGCAGAGAGCGCTGGCGGGTTAACTACCACTATCTCTGATGTTCCTGCCGCTATCTCGAGAAGAGTGCATAGACAGTGACACACAGCGAATTGTGGCGTCTGTCCGAAGATGCTCAACAGAACGCTATCGGTGAGAGACTATGTCAGATGACGTGTCGAGTTAGTCGTCATCCTGCGAACGGAGTTCGCTGGCCCGCTTCTCGAGTTGGCGCAGGTTCGGAACACGTTGCTGGTGCTGGTTTTCGTAGGCGATGCAAGCTCGCAGCGTCTTCATATCGTTGATTGTCGCGATGCTGGCGTCAATGAGTCGTGTGTTCGGTGCCTCGAGTCGCTGGGCTAGTGAGAGGTCGCTCGAGTTTCGAGGGTGCTCTGACGTATCGCTCATTGGGTATCGCTTCCGCACCTGGTGGGGCACGAAAAACTGTACTGCTCTCTGGCTCTTTCCGCAAGTGAGGGATGACCACTTGCTACGGTACGTACAGAACAACCACCCAACGGCTGGTTCAGTAGCGGAAGTGCTGGACTCATAGGATTTCAACAGAAGTTGTCGGGCAAGTCTGACGATCAGTTATCGAGTTCGGAGTACGTTAACTGGAGTTCTCCATTGAGCGTGTAGTCACGTTCAAGTACGCCACTACTTGTGAGTTTGATTGTCGTGTGAATAGTGAGCTTGGTGGCGGTTTCTGTTACTGGTTTGACGAGCAGGTTGAGAATACTGATAGTCTCGTCTGCAAGGTCGTTCAAATCAGAGACCTCGATAACTGTTCCGAGAGCGCGGTCAGGCGTGTAGAGTGTCACTGAGGGCGGTGGCGAACTATCACCTTCTACTGGCGAGACGATAGCAACCTTGGGGGGAGATTCCGTTGCTACTTCAGGCATCCACACTCGGAGTTTGATGGACTTCACAGCCGTCCCTTCGCGGTGCCAGATCTCGAGTGGTGCATCGATTATCCCAGAGTCAACACGGCCATTGACCCCAAATTTCCCGACTTCCCCATTGTTGGTTGCGAAGACGAGCGTCTTTCGCCCGCTTGAGTCCGCATGAACGGTCGGGTCGGAGAGTGACTGTTCACTTCTTATTTCGCTACACCCCGCTGTTGCGACGACTCCAGTACTACAGACTGCCGCGAGATACTCACGTCTATTCACATTGCTGACAATCCTACGATTGGTAAACTATTTTCTGGTATTCACTGACCTTTCTCAGTCATGCACAATGGATGTGTCTGCACACGTAGTTGCCGCTCAGTACAGGTTGTGTACGTACCACTGCTGATAGCTTCCGATCTGAAGTCCGTCACAAACGGCGTGCAAGATTCAGAGAGTCAGTCATTCAATGGTCAGGACTTAAGTATTATAGTTGAAATAATATAGTATATATGTTTCTTCGACTTGCTGGGGTTGGATTTACGCTACTCGGAATGGCGTATCTGATCATTCCCAGAAAGATCTATCACTTCGGTCCTGAATTCTTACGTGACACACAGTCTGAATCGTCTGATCCAGATAATTTGACAGTTTGGATTTTTCGATTTATAGGGGTGTGTCTCGTCGTGATGGGCATCTCGTACATATTCTAACGCACTTCGATTACTACACTCACTGCACGGAACCATTTCAACTGAATATATCGGCCCATCAGAGTAACCAACTTGCGCCCTGGATATTGCATACCTGATTGGATACCAATCTCATCTGGTACTTCTTTATCGATCAGTGCGTATACCTACTTATCGGGCCATTCACCGTCGAGGAAGCTGTAATCAATACAGCGAGAAGACTTCTATAACACTCTCTCACTAACGTATAGCACGGCAGCTGCTGC
>NZ_AOIT01000068.1 GCF_000337475.1 Natrinema limicola JCM 13563
GTTTGTCGACATCCTTATCAACCCCCTTCCGATTCCAACACACTCAGAATCGTCCGCTGCTGGTCGCTCGGACCCCAATTTGCGACGCTATACGTATTCACTGCACTCAGTTGAGGCCAATAGCTCACGAAACTCGTGGATGTCCGGCGTCTGTTCAAGCTGGGTCATCCCCACGTCCACCGTGCGTCGAGTGTGTACCGATAACTCTCGCTAAGAACCTTCACTGGTCGGTCTGGCGTCGTTGTCTCAGTCTCGATGTTAAATATCACATCGTGATCTGGGTGCGTGGTAACTGCGTCAGGTTGCTCGCTCCGGCAATAGCGTCTTGGGTGCGATCGAGGGATGAACCGTTTTGTCCGGCAGTATAAATATGACGCCCTGGAACGATCCAACAGCTACGTTGTCGAAAGCAGCTTCGACGGTTACTCAAAAATAGCGTTCCGTGGTCCGTCAGTTGGTCGAGTTAGTTCGTGTGATATCGTACTGGAATTCCATCACATTCTCATACGGTTTGCTGTAACTGTTTACCGGAGGGACCGCAGGACGGCTCGCGGTCCCGCCGGAAATAACTTACAGCAGACCGTATCAGGCATGATCTCAACTGACCAATTGCCAGCTTCGGAATCCGTGATTCGGTAGACGAATTCTTGCTGGACGGTTCCAGTCGAGTACTTACCGTCTTGTAGCTGTGAGCGACTATCTCTCTCGGCTAAGCTGACGTGGCCGCTGGTGGATCGTTCAACACGTTCAGCATCGATCTCGGTGCCGTTCGGAGGCGACGCCTCATTCCTTCAATCTTATCTGAACACCACCTTCGTCAATGACAGTAAATATAATAATGATAGCAACATTACATTATATTTTGCTTACAATAATCGTATTCAGAAGAAGGTGGACGACGAATCGGTATTGCAGGCTCTGTTGACATGCAATGGTCTACCAGGGGCGGGTGGATAACAGAATCTATAGCCCGATTGCATGAATAGATCGGCAATGAAATGTCGTGGTACATTCTGATCATCGCGGGGTTGTTCGAAATCGGCTGGGCAATCGGACTTCAATACTCTGACGGGCTCTCAAGACCAGTGCCCACGCTTGGAACCGTCATCGCCCTTGTTATCAGTATGCTCCTGCTCGCGCAGGCCGTCACCGACCTCCCTGTCGGTACGGCGTACGCGGTTTGGACCGGTATTGGAGCCGTTGGGACTGCTTCGCTTGGAATTCTCCTCTTCGATGAACCAGCTAGCCTTTCCCGGATTACGTTTATCGGCGTAATTGTCGTTGGTATCGTCGGTCTCCACCTCGCATCTGGTGGTCACTAACTCGTTTCTGGTGTCGGACTCGCCCATAGCCTCGAATACGGCGGTATATGCGCTGTGTATCAGTACGGTTTCTGAGAACTATCACAAATTGGGTGTTTCAACGGCGCTGTACTGTGATCAACCGCGTCACAACTGAAATGAATGATATGGTCTGCTGTCACTGTTTCCCGGCGCACCCACGGCCCGTCATGTGGGTATGCCGGAAATGACTTCCAGTAGTCCGCATGAGACACCGATTGCATGATAGCTGCATGATAGCTATGCGATCAGGTATGCAGTGACGTTTAGTTGCTCTGCTGGATCGTACGGACCAGGACGACGATCTATCAACCGTCGTGAGTGGGGATTTAATTGTGATTGAATGTAATTATAGGTCGCTATGCAAGCAGCAACATACCACGGACAGAAAGACATTCGTGTCGAAGAGGTAGAAGCGGGAGCGGTCGGAGCGGACGAGGTCCGAATCGACATCGATTCCTGTGGCATCTGTGGGTCGGATCTCCACGAATACACCGCTGGTCCGATTTTCGTTCCGGAGGACGACCCCCACCCCGTCTCTGGGGAGGCAGCACCGATCAGGATGGGTCACGAGTACAGTGGCACCATCGCGGAGGTCGGTGAGTCCGTGACGGACTTGGCCGTCGGTGACGCCGTCGCAGTCAACCCCATCCTCTCTTGCGGTGAGTGCCGGCAGTGCCGAGAGGGGAACTACCACATCTGTGAGTCGATTGGATTTATCGGACTGTCCGGTGGGAGCGGTGGATTCGCTGAAAGCGCAGTCGTCGATGCAGAACACGCTGTCCCGCTCGGGGAGGACGTTCCCGTCGAACACGGCGCGCTAGTCGAGCCACTGAGCGTGGGACTGCACGCAGTCCGCCGCTCCGGACTTCAGGCAGGCGATGCTGTCGCCGTGTTCGGGAGTGGACCCATTGGCCTAGCGGTCATCCAGTGTGCTCGCGTGGCCGGTGCGGGAACGATTTTCGTCTCCGAACCGCGCGACGCCAGACGCGACCGCGCAACGGACTGTGGTGCGACGGAACTCATCGATCCATCGACGACCGACCCCGTCGAGTATATCCACTCGCATACGGACGGCGGTGCCGACATCACGTTCGAGGTCGCGGGCGTCGAACCCTCGTTTAACGCAGCCGTCGAAAGCACGGCACCGAGCGGCCGTACAACCATCGTAAGTATCTGGGAAGAAGAAGTGAATACGCATCTGAATACCCTTGTCCTCGGCGAACGGACCGTGACCGGAACGCTCGCCTATCTCGGCGGCCCGCGGTCCGACGAAGAGTACGGAATGGTAATCGAGATGCTTGCCGATGGCCGCCTCGACCCGGAGCCGTTCATCACTAGCCGAATCGGTCTCGATGAGATCGTCGCCGACGGGTTCGAGCGGCTTATCGATCCCGAAAGCGATCACGTCAAAATCCTCGTCAAACCGGATATGGACTGACTCGCTCGACTGTCGAGTGATGCGATCTTCTTCACTGCCTCGAGGAGACGGCAGCTACAGGGTAGCAAGCGAACTCGCGTGAGTGAGGAAAAGCCAGGGACGGCCGCAACAAGGCCCAAGAGATCATCAACGATTCTCGAGTTCAAAACCACAACTGACGACTGGCATCAAACCGACGGTTGGGCCAATTTATCTTATTTGCGCAGTTGATCGTTTTGTTTACCGGAATCTACATCATCTGTATATACCTTTACCTCTCCATCTTTCGTCAGACCGAGCGTAGCCGTTTCGGTGAGTTGATTGGCGTCGGTGACCGCTTCGAGCGTCCCGTAGAGATGTGTGTAGAGCTCTGGTCGGCAGTATGCGATTTTGATACCAGCTTCGTCGCCGCGGGCGTATACATGAGTAACGAGCTCATCAAACGATGTTCCAGCTGGAACAGTAAATTGCACTGGCGCGCGTAGTGTCTGGGCAAGTTCGAGCGTCCGATGTGCCTTCTTGACGTTCTCTTCTGCGGCTCGTTCGATAGCACTCACGTTCGACGCGGTCGTTTCCAGTTTATCGGCGACTTCCTGCTGGGTATGACCGCTTTCACGGAGCCTGAGAACCTCCACCTGTCGGTCCGTCAATATTGTCCCCTCGGTTGCCGCCATATAAAGTCAAACAGGTGTGTTTGAGATAAGCTTATTGATCAAACACTAATTGTTGTGATATGGCTGGTGACGGACTGCGGATTCGCCGACGCTCGGTTCTCTCGGCTACCGCTGTCGCACTCTCGGGAGTCGCTGGTTGTTCCGACACACTCCACGGGACTGACGGACAGTCAGTGACCGTCTCGATGCTCGCTGCGGGAAGCTTGAACAATGCACTCGAAAACGGATTGCGACCGAGTGTAGATACAACGGTTCAGATAGAAGCACACGGCTCCGCCGAGGTCGCTCGGCTCATCGCAGCGGGACAGAAAGATCCCGATATCGTCTCGATTGCGGATATCGCCCTCTTCGATTCACCACGTCAGCCGGACTGGTTTGCCGAATTTGCGACCAATTCGATCGTCATCGCGTACAATCCCAATACGGACGGTGGCAAACAGCTCGCCGACGCAGGAACGGAAAACTGGTATCGACCGCTCTTGAACGGAGACATCACGATCGGGAGAACCGATCCGGATCTCGACCCACTTGGATATCGAGCGCTGTTCATGCTCGAGCTCGCGACTGCACACTACGGGACGGACACGAATCTCCGAGACGCGATTCCACAAACAGAACAGATCTATCCCGAAACACAGCTCATTAGCCAGTTTGAAACGGGGTCAGTTGATGCCGCCATTGCGTATCGAAACATGGCTGTCGAGCGCGGATACGACTATATCGACCTCCCAGCGGAAATCGATCTCAGTGAACCGAGCTATACAGACACCTACGAATCGGCGACCTACGAACTCCCGAGTGGAACGGTCGTCAGCGGTGGGCTCATCAGTTATGGTGCAACGATTCGCAACCACTCACCAGCCGCTGTTGATGTGTTCTCGGAACATATAACGGGCGAGTATCTGAACGAGTTTGGGTTCGTCGTTCCGGACGATTATCCACGGTTCACAGGCAATGCTCCCGACGAAGTCACGAACTGACGTTGCCGCCGGGCGGTTCGACTGGCTTACAGTCGCGTTCCTCCTCGGAGCGGTGCTGCTCTGTTACTATCTCGTTCCACTCCTCGCGCTCGTACTCAGTCAGCCACCAGGGGTCGTCATCCAGCGACTGACCAGACCAGATGTCGTCTCAGCCGCGACCACATCACTGACGGCGTCGGTCACGAGTGCAGCTATCGCAACGCTGTTCGGACTCCCACTCGCTTACTGGCTTGCCCGCGTTGACGGACGAGTGAAAACGATCGTCACCGCCATCGTCGTCCTGCCACTCGTTCTCCCGCCGATCGTCAGCGGCATGGTGTTGCTCACGGTCGTGGGCCCGAACACGTTCCTCGGAGGACTGGCAGCAGCAAACGGACTCCAACTCACCCGATCAGTCGCTGGAATCGTGCTGGCACAGACGTTCGTCGCCTCGCCATTCGTCGTCGTCACGGCGAAAGCAGCCTTCGAGAGCGTCGACCGGAGCCTCGAGTATGCTTCACAGTCACTCGGAAAGAGTCGACTGACGACGTTTCGCAGGGTCACACTGCCGCTTGCCTGGCCAGGAATCCTCGCCGGTATTACGCTCGCGTTCGCTCGTGCGATCGGCGAGTTCGGGGCAACGATCATGCTCGCGTACTACCCACGGACGATGCCCGTACAGATCTGGGTCTCGTTTACGACACTTGGATTGGAGAACGCTTTCCCCGTAGCTGTTATTCTGGTCGGAATCGCCGTTGCAACGCTTGTCGTGCTGAATGTGCTCGGAACGAACCCACTGGAGTGACCAATGCTCGAAGTCAATTCCCTTACCAAGACGTACGACATCTTCGACTTTGGCCCAGTCGATCTCACCGTCGACGACGAAGTCCTCTCGATACTCGGCCCGTCAGGAAGTGGCAAGACGACACTGCTATCGCTGATCGCAGGCATCGTCGACCCGGATGGAGGATCCATCTCGCTGAACGGCGACCGTCTCAATGGATGTCCGCTTCAAGAGCGCCGGACTGGCCTCGTGTTTCAAGACGGTGCCCTGTTCCCGCACATGACTGCCAGAGAGAACATCGGCTATGCCGCGACTGACCGGGATCGAATCGCAGAGTTCGCATCGCTGCTCGAGATCACGGACGTACTAGACCGCCGACCGCCGACGCTGTCGGGTGGCGAACAGCAACGTGTCGCGCTTGCACGCACGTTAGCGGCAGACCCTGATCTCCTGCTACTGGACGAGCCGTTAGCCAGTCTCGACGCGCCGATTCGGCGTCGACTTCGCAGAGAACTCCATGCGCTTTTCACATCGCTCGAGATACCGGTGATCTACGTGACCCACGATCAGCGAACGGCGACGGCGCTCGGTGACCGAACTGCCATCGTTCGCGACGGTGCAATCGAGCAGGTGGGATCGCCAATGACAGTTATCAACCGTCCTGCAACGCAATTCGTCGCGAGATTTACCGGCAACGAGAATCTGTTCGATGCAACTGTCGTTGAACAGCGCGAAGATACCGCTCTTCTTCGAGTTGGTAACATTCGTCTTCAGGCGACGACGGCGGCCGCAGCTGGGACAACCGTCACTCTCTGCATCCATCCATCGCGTATACAGGTATACACGCCGAACGGGGGCGACGACCCCCACGATGAGAACACGGTGTCGGGGACGATCGACCGATGGTTAACTGAGGGGAACGAGTATCGAGTGGAAGTCGACCTTGACGACGCACCGATCACGCTTACGACGACGATTCGTCCACCGAGTTTTGACCAATTACCGCTTGAAACCGGTTCTAGCGTTCGAATGACGATTCCACCTGCTGCGATCCATCTGCTTAGTTGATAAGCGACACATTCTAACGGCTGTGGTCTTGCGCCTGTTGTGTATCTGACCTATCACGATAGAATTCGGCAATCCATATTATAAGTGATAGAACTATTGTTCATCAGGAAGGCTAAGATAGAGTGAGAAGAGTTCCTCGCCACAATTGAAGCACTTTCGTGGGCCTTCTTTTGGAGACGATGTTGTCATGACGTTACCGCAATGCCGACACACATGGAGGTGATTTCTGTCTCCCATCTATCGAAGAACTCCGCGGAGATATAAATTATTCTTATCTGTATCCCACGTAAGTAAGTCGACGAGAACACTCTCTGTATTAGTCAATTCGGCTCTGTTGAAATCCTAAGAGAGTTACAACTATCTCAGCACGCAGACGGTCTCACATAGTGGCTTTGTGGAGTATGGACCGTCACTGTATCATTGTTTATACTAAGGTCGACTCGAACAGTGTTATCGCCGTCGCACGTCTCGTTGATCGTGCCTGCTGCGTTCGTCGTGGCTTGCAGCGTGTACTCTCCATCAGGGAGATCATCAATAACAATATATTGACCAGGCAGAGACGCGTCATACTCGTCAGCCCACCCGGCACTGATCCCTTGATACTCACAATCGAATTGGGGACTACTACTGGCGGTTGAACGGGTTTGGTACAGATCCCGAAGACAGAATGTCTGTTTTCTTACCGCGCCTGTCCTCTCGCCTGATTCATCAAGCAGAATATAGTTATTGAAACCCTTCAAGTGCGCGTGACCATGGGACTCCGAATATTCGAACAGATCAGGGCGGTTCTCAGGACGGCCCAGTTCGGCATCCGCGTCTCCCATATTGTAGATAATCATATCAAATCGAAGTAGCCTATGTTCGCCTGGGGTTACAAAGCCGTCTTCAACGTCAGGGCTGGACTCATCAAACACTTCTGTTGAAACGTTAAAATTCTCGACGCCTGGAACGAAGTTGACCCCTGTCCTGTCCTCAACGTGGTCGTCCGAGGGTTTAGGGTCGGACTCGACTGTCGTGGGTGGCGGTGTCGCCGCGTTCTCTTCGTCCGCCGGGGTAGCCCCCTCGTCCGTGGTGCCTTCGCTTTCCGAGGTCGTGGGAGTATCCGTGCTCCTGTCGCTCACTGTGAACGGGTTGTCAACCGCAACGCCTCCGAGCGTGATTATGCCGATCCCCGCCACTACGATGAGGAAAACGCCTATCAGTGCCGCCGCACGCTTCCTACCTTTTATCCGTTTTATTTTCACACTTTCTCACCAAACTGTACTCGGATCTACGTGAGAAGAAATATAGTAAGATTCCTATTAATCAGATGAGGAAATAATACGTCTGTCCTAAATTATTGTTAAATGGAGAATGCTATTCTTGCTTTCATTTTCTTCATAGAGAAATATATTGCTGATCGCACTAACTGGAGTTGCTGTTGTTGTTCTCAGAGCAATGTCTGTCCGCCTCTCAGAGCACCTCCGAACGAACAGGTAGCCCTTTACTACGGATCGCTGCGACGAATGCTAAGTGCTGTATCGATAACCATACACTATACTGATTAATAGAGAATTCAGTCGAGATTGGGAACAATACACGCACGGATAAGTTCACGAAATCGCTTCCACCAACGGCGTGAACACACAAACGCACCGTATTTCCGCTTGAGTCGAGAGTTCACCGTTTCGCTCTGGCTCCGTTAGCGGTCGAGTTCGGCATCCAGCCGAGCATTCCACGCTTGCTGAAGTGAGATGAATTTACGGTGTTTGATGAGAAGACGAATCCCGTTTTCGCGGGCCATTGCTCGAATCTGCTGATCGTTGTCTCCCCCGTCTCCAAGCAAAACTCTGAGTTCAATTACGTTGCGGTTGATGACCGATGGTGCAACCCGCGTATCGTGTTTTCGGGTCGTGGGGATGTAGCGTTCCAAGATCGCGTCCGCCCCCGTATCGACTAAGAGCGTGACTTTCAATTGCTGAACCGTCAGTTTCGTCCGTTTTGTGTAGTGTTTCGAGGCGTGACTTCGGTCGAATTCTGATTCGTCGGTCGCCGCAACACCGTTGGTTGGGAGCAGTGAAACAGGGAGGCTGAGAAGCACGCCAAACGGCCATATCGAGTCTCTCGAACGCGGGAGTCACAGCAGGGTGATCCAAATCGGGTGCCGAGTCACTCAGGTTCGAGGAACTCGTTGGCCGCGAACGCAAGCGCGAGACTACTGACGATTAGGATCAAGCTCGCAGTAAACGCGACCCCGGCAATGTGACCGTATCCAAGGATATCTAGTATCGATGGGACCTGTCCCGTCCCACCGACGAACCCCTGGAAGCTTACCACACCCAACGCGACGCCGATTACCAATGCGGCCGCGCCGACGGCATATACTCCGTGAAGTAGTGTTTGATCTGTTTCATTCATGACCTCGTGTTCATGGCATCTCTTTTCGATGTCGATTAACTATTTGCTTCACGGGACGTGGCCATCCGTTCAATGATCGACGTAGAACCCCTCTCGAGCCGGCGAATTTTGGCAGGTTGAAGCTGCTGGCGACCGCGATTCAGCGTGGCCAATTGATTGAGGATTGCTCCAAGTACACTGCTTGCCGCAGTGAGCTGGTTATCTGCCTTCTCCTCGAGGCTCTGACGAGGGCTTGCTCTGCTTTTTACTCTCCCTTTTGATTCGATTTTTCGCCAGAGACAACTGTACACTGTTGTTTAGTCCATTAAGTGAGTCAATAACAGCGATGAACTAATCGATTATCTGAAGCGCTTCCCCGGTAAGCGTATCCTATCGAATATCTCAAGTATGGGTCTGCGCTCATCGCGCCTGCTATCGGCCGAAGTGACAGTTACTGAGATATGTTCGTCGCCAGCGTTGATCGCGTTGACATCGATGGAACTGTCTGTTCGTTCGGCTGTGTTGAGGCGCCATACGGCGGTGGGATTCACCGTTTGACAGCCCGCTTGCTGGTATAGACCGATTGTACGCTCGTTCGAAAAGTTCTTTTTGCTGTCGAGTACACCGTAATTCGATGCCCTCCCGGAGAGCCCTCCTGTCGGCCATCGGTACTGCCGTCTCCGTCGGAACGGCCGGCTGTGTCGGTCGGATTCGACGCGAACTTGCGGGCTATACCCCGATCGAAGGCCCCTGTGACGATCAACCAGGGGCGTGGCCGACTGCCGGTGGTGACCCCGGACGCACCGGTCGGACTACCACTGTTCCGCCAGCACCTGACGCCACCGCTGTGGACCTGCTTGCCAGCATCCGTGACAATGATGGGCAGCAGCAACACGCTTTATCTCTCCCCGTGGTCGCAGATGGAACAGCGTATACCCCCGTAAGCGGTGGGCTCGCCGCGGTTGACCTCGACGCGCCGATGGACGGGCCGATGTGGAGTCAGGGCCTCGAGGACGGCATCACTGCCGTACCGCTGCTCGCCTGCAAGGCCGTCTTCGCCCCAGGAATGAATCAGCTGGCCGCCCTTGACCAGACATCGGGCGATCGGTATTGGCGAGCTAACGCCGGAAGCCACCACCGCAACGATGCCACTGTTGCGACTCTCGACGACACGGTCTACGTTGCTGGAGGCGGTCTCGCCGCAATCGACATCCATACCGGAACGGTCCAAGAGCACGAGGGTGTCGGCGAAACGCTGGCCCTTGACGATGATAGCATCTACACGACCCGAAGCGACGCCGGTATCTTCGCGTACGACCTGAACGGCGAAGAGCGCTGGCACATCTCGAGCAAGGAGGTCCGCGGGTCCGCCTCAGTTCTCGACGGAACGGTCTGGATTGCCGACTACCATGGGACGGTCTACGCTCTCGACGCCAGGACCGGAGAGGTGTACTGGTCTCACTCGCTTCCCGGTGTCAACAAAGTCGACGCTGGACTTGCGGTGGCTGGAGACGAGGTATTCGTTCCCGCCGGTACCGGGACCACGAGCGTGGCCCTTGATGCCACCACGGGTGAGATCCGTTGGGACGTCGATACTGGCATTGTCACCGGCCGTCCGGTGGTCAGTGACGACTGGGTCGCGTTCGGGCGGACAAACGACGGGGTCAGCGTCTACGACCGATCGACAGGCGAGGAGCGAACCACCTGGTCGCGCGCCGAGTACCACTTTGGCACGATCGGTGGGCTCGTCCCGGTCGAGGAGGGGGTCGTGATTTGGGAGCGATCCTCCTCGGGACTCTCGCTGCTTCGCTGACTGATACGCATCTAGACTGAGTGTTTGGTCTGTGTTCCCGAGAAGTGGAAAATTCAGATAGCTGATCGTAGAGCAACAGTCAATAGAGAACGTAAACCGCTTCGGGGTCAAGCCCCGAGGCACCCGGGAATATAGTTGTAATGACACTCGCCGCTAACGCTTTCAACTCGTAAACTGTGTAGTGATTTTCTCTTCTAGAAGATCAACTGATATCTGTGTCGTCCGTCCTCGACGAGGTATCCGGCACGATGAACCGTTCTCCTTCGTGGTGAACCACCGAGACGTTCGCTCCGTAAACCGTCCGGATCGTATCCGGCGTGAGGATCTCGAGGGAGCCTGTATCGTAGATCCGCCCGTTGTGGAGTAACACGATACGGTCACAGTAGCGGGTGGCAAGGTTTAGATCGTGCAAGGCGGCGACAACTGCCACGTCTCGGTTCTGGACGTGCGTAGAAACGAGGTCCATCACATCGAGACGGTGTTTGAGATCGAGTGCGCTGGTCGGCTCGTCCAAGACCATTACTGACGGGTCACCGACTAATGCACGTCCGAAGCGTACCTTCTGCTGTTGACCACCGCTGAGATCGCTCATTCGTCGGGTGGCGAACTGTTCAATTTCGAGCCGCTCTAAGACGTCGGTGACCGCCTCCCGGTCGGCATCACTCGGCGACCAGCCGCCGTGTGGCCGGCGTCCCTGTAGGACCGTCTCGAAAACCGTCGCGGGGAGCGCGCTGTCATTGTGTTGGGGGACGTAGCTAGCGACTCGAGCGAGTTCGTTGGGACTGAATGCCTCGACGTTCCGCCCGTCGATGGTGATCTGTCCGGCGTCGGGGTTGTGAATCCGGGGAATCGATTTGAGGAGGGTGCTCTTGCCCGATCCGTTGGGGCCAAGCAGGCCGACGATTTCACCCGCGTCCACCCTCATATTGATCCCATCCAGGACGGTGAGATCACCGTATTGAAACCGGAGATCGGTGATCTCAAGAGTCATCGCCAGTATTCCCTCCCGGTGACAGTCAGATACAGGAACAGCGGTGCGCCGAGAAACGACGTGACGATACCGACTGGTAACACGATCGGAGCAATGACTGTCCGGGCGAACACGTCCGCAGCGACGAGCAGCGCTGCCCCGGTGACTGCCGACGCCGGCAACAGGAACCGCTCGGTCCCGCCGATCGTCATCCGGACGATGTGTGGTGCAACAAGGCCAACGAAGCCAATGATGCCAACGAACGAAATCATCACCGCCGTCAGCAGCGACGCAACTGCCATCCCTCGGATGCGAAGTGATTCGACGTCAACGCCGAGGCTCTGTGCAGTCTCAGTCCCAGCGTCGAGGACATCGTAGTTCCAGCCGTTGTAGACGAAATAGCCCAGTCCCAGGCCGAATACCGTGAACATAATTGGGAGTTCATCCCACGCCGCCCGACTCACATCGCCAAAGGTCCAGTAGACGATTTCGGCGACTTCGGCGTCGGTCGCAAAATACTGGATCGTCGCCAGCCCGGCGCTGAACAGCGACCCGATCGCGACGCCCGTAAGGATCAGCGTTTCGGGAGTCGCCTCTCGGGAGGTGACTAAAAAGAGGATCGCTGCGGCCGCTGTCATCGCGGCGACGAACGCACCGATCGTTTCGACTGAGAGCGAAAGGATGTCTCCCTCGAGCCCAGCCGTGCCGACGGCGATTGTCGTCGCCGCACCGAAGGCTGCTGCGTGGGAGATACCAAGGGTGTAGGGCGCTCCGAGCGGGTTCCGAAGCATCGATTGCATCGCCGCACCCGCGACCGCGAGGCCACCGCCAGCGATCGTCGCCGCGAGCACGCGCGGAATCCGGACGTGCCAGACCGCCAACTGCTGTGTCTCTGGACCCCGCTGGACGAGTGCAGCCAGTACGTCCTCAAGCGGGTACGAGACGGACCCGACGACAACGCCGGCGATCCACAGGACGACCAGAAGCCCTGTCATCCCGACGAGAAAGGCAATCTTCCGACGTACCGCCTCCCGATACGCTCGCAAACTCTGGTGTGTCATGGAATCAGAAGAGCGGTCGATAGACATGTGGGAACTGTGCGTGCAGGTGGTCTCCGAAGAGTCGCTCACCAAACAGCGCCTCGAAGACATCGTCGATCTGGGTCTCGAGATCGACATCCGCAAAGCGGTCGGGGTAGGATGTCTTTCCAACGAAATAGGCGTTCGCGATCATTGGCCCGAAGTTACGCATGTCGCGATAGACCTGCAAGACGGGGTAAACCTCGCCTTCCTGCACCGCAGTCAGTGCCTCGAATTCTGGATTCATGTCGATGTCTTCGAGTACTCTCTCGACACTCGCAACGTCGAGAAAGATTCGTTCAGGATCTTCCTCGAGCAGGCGCTCGTGGCTGAGAGTGATGGACTTCTGGTCGGTCTCGAGTCCCTTGATGGCATTTTCGACGTTGACGAGGTGAAACATCGTCGTATCGCCACGGGTAGTCGACAAGCCGTGTGCGCCCTGGAAGCGAAACGCAGCGGCGTAACCTTCCGCGCGCTCCCCGACGGGAATGTCACCGGTACGTCCCTCTAGGTCGGCCACGGTGTCTTTGAGGAATGTCTCTAACTTTTCGGCGCGCGTTGGTGAGTGGAGGACCTCACCGATCGTCTCCCAGGTCTCGAACAGCACGTCACGGCCATCCGAAGTCAAGATGTTCTCGATCTCCACGAGGACGACTGGCGTGTTCGTCTGCCGCTGTAACTCGTCAGCGCGCGAGCTGTTTCCAGTAAAAAAGATCACGTCGGGTTCGACAGCGAGGATCTGTTCGGTGTCGCCATCTCGGTCTGCACCACGGTCGCCGAAAGTTGGTACGTCGCCAAGTTCAGGGTTGGCTACAAGATACGGAAGTTCGTTCAGCATACTTTCTCGGACGCTTCCGATGCCGACGACGCGATCGGTAGCATCCATATACGCGAGCTGTCTGAGCGTGCCGGCTCCGATGCCAAGGATCCGTTCGGGATCAGCTGGAACAGCGACAGCCCTGCCGGCCATGTCTGTCACGGTTCGGTCACCACTCGCTTTGCCGTCGCGTAAGACACTCGAACATCCTGCGAGTCCCGCAACGGCTGTCGTTCCGAGGCCGCTCAACACGGCCCGTCGTCGCGCCTGTCGACTCCTTGTTTTGCCCGACTGCTCGGGGGATGTCCGGGATCGTCGCATCTGTGATCCGCTCGTCATCATGCATTCCGACAAGCGCATTTCGTAAACCAACTTTTCACTATAACAATTTCACTTGTATTTGGGACCTACGAACGCTACTGCCGGACAAAACTACATGAAGATCGGTCGCGCTGCTGCGGCCGTCACCGGTGGAGACGGCCGCGAATTCACGACCGACTCCGTATTGACTGCTGTCCGACAGTATCACATCGCGAAGTTATTGTTGATAAACACAGTCACTGAAGTTAAGACAACTGCTGTGGTGAGGTCGTTCCAGCACCCCAGAGCGGTATGGGTCGCGGTCGGCTGCTCAACGGACGCGCACTATCTGATTTTCCGTCTCGAGTTCTGCCGCGACTTCCGGGGTGAGGCCGGCGATACTGTCGATGAGATTTATCCGGTAACTGGCCGGTCCGTTGTACTCGAGGTCGGTCGCACGCTCGCCCGCGAGCCCGTAGGCGAGGGTTCCGTGTAAGGCAGCGGTCACATCCTCCTCGAGACTGCCAGTGAAGACCGCGAGAGTCGCCCCAAGCATACAGCCCGTCCCGACGACCGTCGAGAGCATCTCGTCACCAGTCCGTAGGCGGTAGATCCGGTCGGATCCGGCGACGATGTCTTCGGCACCCGAAGCGACGACTGCAGCACCGGTCGTCTCCGCAAGTGCCTGTGCCGACTCCGTAATTTCCTCGTACTCACCGACGGATTCGACGCCTTTCACCTCGGCTGTCTTCCCCGCCAGATGCGTAATCTCCCCGTAGTTGCCCTTGATGGCGGCAAACTCGACGTCCTCGAGTAAGCTCGTGTGGACCTCGTCTCGGGTCGGCGTCGTCCCGGCACCGACGGGGTCGAGGACGACTGGGACACCAAGGTCGTTGGCCGCCCGACCCGCGGCATGTAACGCCTCGATGTTCGAATCGGTCATCCGGCCAGTGTTGAGGAGTACTGCACCCGCAAGTTCGGCCATCTCGGATGCTTCGCCGGGTGCATCCGCCATCACCGGTAACGCACCCCAACTGAGAGTGACGTTCGCCAGATCGTTTTTGGTTACCTCGTTCGTCAACTGCTGGACCAGCGGCTCGCGTTCACGAATTGCCGCAAGCGAGTCCGCCAGCGCCTCACCGGTACCCTCAAGGTCGTTAGTCATTGCTACCCACCTCCCTAGAGATGGCAGCGTCTACCTCCCTCGTCGCGGTCGCCGGATCGTCGGCTGCAGTGATCTCGCTGATCATGGCGACGCCGGTTGCGCCCGCTTCGAGGACCGGTGGCGCGTTCGAAGCGGTGACGCCGCCGATCCCGATAACGGGAATCGAGACGGCCGCAGCGATCTCGGAGACAAGCTCGAGGCCGGTTCCGTTTTTCTCCTTGGGCACATCTTCCTTCGAGTCAGTACCGTAGATAGCGCCTACACCGAGATAGTCCGCGCCGGCCGCTTCGGCCTCGATCGCGTCCTCGACCGTCGACGTCGAGCAGCCAATGACAGCCTCGGGACCGAGCAGCTCGCGGGCGACTGCGACGGGAAGGTCGGACTGACCGAGGTGGACACCGTCGGCATCGATCGCCTGTGCGATATCAACCCTGTCGTTGACGAGCAGGGCAACGCCTGCTTCGGCAGTGCGTTCGCGCAACTTGCGACCAAGTTCGTAGCGCCAGCGAGCGTCGGTGTCTTTCTCTCGGAGTTGAACGACGTCGACGCCGCCGTCGATCGCGGCTTCGACTACCTCGACGGTACGTTTCCCGTCGGAAAGCGATTCTTGTGTCACCAGATACGTCCGCCAGTCCTTTGGATTCATAGAAGATACCACCCAGTGATAAAACTAAGCTGCTTCGATTCAGAGCCTCGAGTGAACGGTCGTCCACTCCACGACCAGGTGATTCCGATAGCTTTCTCGGGATGCAATCGACGAATCCGTTGCGTCGCTTCTCGACGCCTGACCGTCTGGCAGAGACAACGAACTATCAATCGGGAAGAGGTGCTCTATTGAAGACGACAGACTGCGCTGGGATCGTTCCGTAACCGTTTGAGAGAAAGCGAGCAAGAAGTCGAATATCGCCGTCGCACTCCGTGACCTCGGTGAGACGACACTGCGTGTAGCCAAACAAGCGTTGGAATCACGCGGGGGAGCCCGAGTTAGACCGGCTTCTCCGCGAGGCTCATATCATTGCTCACTGTATTCGCACGGAGAAAGGACACACATTCACGGAACTCGTTGATCGGCTCTGGCACCTACCGAAAGTGTTCAACCGCCTGGGCATTCATCTCGAGGCGTTGCCTGATACGGTCTGCTGTCAGTCCGTTCCGGTGCACCCGCGACCCGCACTGCGGTCCCACCGGTAAATCGGGACAGCAAACCGTATGAGCCAATGGTATCTGTGTCTAGAGCTTTCGATTCCACTCCTCGGTGGCGAACGTCTCGCTGGCGCGTGCCCGCGCTTCACTGACAACCGCGTTCGGGAGCGAACCGGGCTCGGCATCGAAGCGCTCGGCGAACGTGTCTTTCAGCGCAGTAATGATCTCTTCCCGACTCGCGTCGACGTAGTCACGCATGACAGCGACGCGCTTCTCTGCAGACTCGATTGCCTTGTCAGAGACTTTCTCCTCGCCGATGCGGAGCACTCGAAGCATCTCGCTCGTATCGAGTGCGTAGCTCATCGTCGTGTGATGCAAGACGGCGTCGTCTTTGCGAAGCTGTGCCGAGCCGCCGATCTTGCCGTCGGGATGAGCGATGTCGTTCAACGGCTCGTGAGAGACCTCGAGCCCAATGCTTTGGAGGGCATCGATCGCCCACTGGTCGAGTGCAGCGTAGCTGGTCTCGATGTCGTCCGGGACTGCCTCCCGTGGCAGGTACAACGAATAGGTGATCACCGCCCCCGGTTCGACGTACATCGCCCCGCCGCCGGTGAGTCGCCGGACGACGTCGATATCGCGTTGGTCGACGTAGTCGACCGCGACTTCGTCTTCGTACGCCTGAAACCGTCCGAGCGCGACCGCAGGCGACTCGCGATACCAGAACCGCAGCGTCGGCTCGAGGTCGCCCTCGTCGAGTCGCTCCGCCAGAACCCCCTCGAGGGCCTGTTGAACTGGCTCGCTGTACGTTCCGTCGTCGATAATCCGGTAGGTCATTGGATCGCCTCCAGTGTCGCATCTGCCAGATGCCCCGCGTCGAAACCGATAAGCGTCGCATCGACCCCTTGGATCGCCTCAACGAGCGTCGCTCGAGAAACGTCTGTCGGGTGTCCCTCGAGTGCGGTCTCGAGCGCTGCGTGACTCTCCGGTGGGTCGAGAAAGAAATCACCGGTCACGCGGACATCCGTTACTCGTTCGTCGTAGGTGACTTCGACCTCGAGGAGCTTTCCATTAGGGACTTTCAGTGTCGCGCTGTCATGCATTAGTACAAAAACGGCTGTGAATAGTGCCACCGAGCCGAGAGACTAGAACGCGTCGGCTTCGACGGTGATGTCGGCGTGCAGGTCCTCGCGAAGCGCCGCGTGTACGTGACAGATCTCTTCGCCGAGAGCCACCAGTTCGTTGGGATCCTCGACATCGGCTTCGACTTTCAGCGTGAACTCGATGGCCTCGACATCGTCCTCGTCGTCGAGCGTGGCCGATGCGTTTATTTCCATCCGACCGAGATCGTCGTAGCCAGCTTTTTGCGCACCGACTCGGACGGCGGGGAGGAAACACGACGCGTAGTCGGCGACGAGTACCGCGACCGGATTCGGGCCCGTCTCTTCCATCGGATCGATGGCGAGTGCGAAGTCGCCGATGACGCTCTGGGTGTCGAACCCGTCTTCACTGGTCGTCGTCAGGGAGATATCGTTCATGTCTGTATTGTGTGGTATCCACCATACAGAAAAGTACCTTGTGGATCGGACGGATATAAATACGGTCGGGAGATAGCCTGACTGCAGCCCGGTGCTGCCTTCCGCAATGACGGCAGATCGTCAGTGGGTGTGGATCGCTTCGTCACGAGCGTCGGCGGCGGCTTCCATAATCGCCTCCGACAGCGTTGGGTGCGTGTGGACCGTCCCGGCGAGCGTCGAAAGGTCGGCACCGACCTCGAGTGCGAGAGCGACCTCACCGATCAGTTCGGAGGCGTTCGGGGCGACGATCTGCGCACCGAGGACGCGTTCTGTCGCCGCGTCGGCGACCACGCGAACGAATCCATCGGTCGCCTCGACGGTCAGCGCACGGCCGTTTGCCTGCAGTGGCATCCGACCAACGACCGGGTCATAGCCTCTCTCAGCGGCGTCCTCGCGGGTCAATCCGACCGTCGCGACTTCTGGGTCGGTAAACACCGCAGCGGGCATCGCCTCGTGGTCGAGGGCAGCCGGCTGACCAGCGATTGCGGCTGCGGCGACCTCGCCCTCGTAACTGGCCTTGTGTGCGAGCATCGGCTCTCCGGCGACGTCACCGACGGCGAAGACGTGGTCACGGCTCGTTCGACCCTGCGCGTCCGTCGGCACGAACCCGTTCTCGTCGAGTTCGATTCCGATCGCCTCGAGGTTCGCCGTGTCGGCAGCCGGTTCGCGGCCGGCGACGACTAACACGGCGTCGGCGGTGAGTTCGGCCGTCGTGCCGTCTTCGGCCTCCGTCGTGACGAGGACGCCGTCATCGGTCGACTCCCAGTCGGCAGCGCGCTCGCCGAATCGGAACTCGACGCCGTACTCGACGGCCCGTTCGCGAACGACGCGCGAGACATCGTCGTCGTACATCGGCAAGACATCGTCGAACATTTCGACGACGGTGACGTCCGTGCCCAACTTCGCGAAGACCGTCGACAGCTCCATACCGATATAGCCTGCGCCGACGACGAGCAGCTGGTCGGGGGCATCCGAGAGTTCGAGTGCATCGCTCGAGTCGAGGATCCGCTCACCGTCGGGCTCGAATCTTGGAATCTCGATGGGCCGGCTGCCGGTGGCGACGATCGCGTACTCGAACGACAGGGTGGCCTCCCCGTCGTCGGTCGAGATGCGGGCGCGGTGGTCGTCGACGAACGCCGCGTGGCCGTCCACGAGCGTGACGCCGGCTGCACGACACAGGCTCTCGACGCCGCCGGTCAGCTGATCGACCACGCCGTCTTTCCAGTCGGTCAGCCGGTCGACGTCGACGCTGATCTCGGCGGAGATTCCTAGATGCTCCGCGCTCGTCGCTTCGTGGGCCACGTCTGCCCCGTGGATGAGCGCCTTCGACGGGATACAGCCGTCGTTGAGGCACGTGCCCCCGTAGGCGTCCTTCTCGACGAGCGTGACCTCGAGCCCGAGTTGGGCGGCGCGGATGGCCGCGACGTATCCACCGGGCCCGGCCCCGATGACGAGTACCTCGGTCGACGCGGGAACGCCGTCGATGGTGTTCGCGGACGCTTCTGACGGTTCCGTTGACCCGGTACCCTCGTCGATGCGGGTGACTGCCGGGGTCACGCCCTCAGAATCCGACTCGTTCGCGTCGTTTTCTTCGTCCGGCGTCTCGAGTCGTGTTACAGCCGGAGTGAGGTCATCGGCGTCCGCGTCAGCGGAGGTGTCGCCTGCAGCTTTCCCGTCGGTATCGAAGCGCAGGACGACTTCGCCGACGGAGACGGTATCGCCGAGGTCAGCGACGACTTCGGTAACGGTGCCATCGACCGGTGCCGACACCTCGATGACGGACTTGTCGGTTTCGACTTCGGCGACGAGATCGCCTTCGGTAACGACGTCACCCGGTTCGACGTGACAGGCGACGAACGTCCCCTCATCCGCGCCGTTTCCAAGCTCCGGGAGCTCGAACTCGTAGGTCATCAATCCTGACTCAGTTCTCGTGTCTAATATTGGCTTTGATCTGCAATACTATTGGTGGGACGGTAGCATGTGATGCTGTCACATCTAGCCGGAGATACGAAGACAGAGCGGCAAAAAGACGTCAATGGATTCAAACACAGTAGTGGATCTCTAATCCGACATCAAACAATACCATACAACGGAACTGTCGAGAGTATCGAATCACCTCCGGTCTCAATTCGATTCGGAGTTCGACATGCTGGAGTGGCACGGACACCTGCTGGCGCAGGTGATCGTGTCGATTGCGCCGTCCAATCTACGGAATACGGCTGATCCGCTCGGTATAGACTACCGCGTCGCGGAGCGAATCACGTGGTGTTCCGATGCCAGTCGGCGCGGTTGTCGCCGTAGGACTCGTCGCGGAAGAAGGCGTTTTGCAGGATTTCGATGAAATTGGGCTTCCCGGCGTAGCGGGTGAGGAAGTGGATACTGCCGTTGTAGGTCTTGTCGTTGACGGTGAACGTGAAGTACCTGTCGTGGTCGAATGGGGATTCGGTTAGTTAAGCGACCGACACTATTCGACCGTACGAGAAATCCTATATAAAAAGTATATATCTTGATTGATACAGGGCGCGAGTATCGAAGTGATTCATACGGACGTGACGGGAATTTTATATCTTTTGATTATATTTATTTAAGTGACGAATGTGCGACAGGCAATTCTTATCGAATTGTTCTCCGTGATGCTTGTCCTGTTCGGAGGTTTCTACTGGTTGAACGAAAGTGGGAATAGCTTCCAATTAGTTGTCAATATCGGGTTAGTCGTTGGCATAATCGGGGTTATCGCCGGGTACATGGGTGAGAACGAGCTGTAGCTACGAATGACAGAACCCGTGCACGGAATCTCAACATCGATTAACTGACCGGTGGGGGACGATTCGTCCCCCACTGTGACAA
>NZ_AOIT01000069.1 GCF_000337475.1 Natrinema limicola JCM 13563
GATTCCTTGATCGGCCCTGTATTCGGGATCGATTCCTACCGACAGACGCGAATCTCGTGCACGGATTTTGGGGTATTCGCAGCACCACACGAGTAAACCGTATAGTCTTTTAGTGGAATCTGCGAAGTCAAGTCCGCTATTCCGAACAATCCAACCGATTATTCTTGACGTGCCTGACTTCTGATGACTGAAATTCATATGGCGCTATACGATTTACAACATACCGATTCAACCACTTTTGCACTCGAGCAATCCTTCTCGCTGAGCGAGCGCTTCTGTGGGTAGGAGGTCTCGACCAGAGGCAACATCACCACCAGCGATGTGAAGGTTGCTCGTCGTCTACTGTTTAGCGCAGGTAGATGTCAAACAGGGATGTTATTGATTGCTAAGCTCGTCCCGAGATCGGAGAATGTTCCTCCGAAGTCGAGGTAAATAGTGAGCTAAATTAGTCGTTGTCAAAATCCCCACGAGTTCATCGTCATCAACGACTGGGAGGTGTTGAACCGAATGCTCTCTCATCAGTGCGGCCGCTTCACGGATCGATTTGTCACTCGTGACCGTGACGACCGGTGTCGACATAAACGAACCTACGGAGATGGACGAGATATCTGCATCAACGGCGACCTGGTGCATAATATCGGACTTGGTAACGATACCTAGAATATCCTTCGTTTCTGGAGAGGTCACGACCACGGATCCGATATCGTCTTCCGCAAACACTCTCGCAATGGTGCTGGCCGTCGTCTCTTTGGTGATTGTCCGCACGTCTTGTGTCATTACGCTTGATACGGTTTGTTCTATCATGACTATGGTACAGCACAGAGACGGTTAACTCCTCGCTCGAGCGGGCCGTCAAACAGTGAAATCCAACGCCATATCGCGATTTAGCACAGCCGACAGTTCTGTCGGTGTATTCGTCTTTCTAGCGCACTGATCGGGTTCAAATCGATGGTGTTGTGGCGGTGACGGGGGTTCGAGTTGATTCCGAAGTTGCGAATAACCCCGTTGAGGGAAATATATTAGTATCTGCTTGTATAAGCTAGTGCTGATATGGCAGAGGATGCGATCGCTGACGGAGCCACGGAAGAAGCTGAGACCTGCTGTGCACCGCCCGGCGATGTCGACTCAGACGCGATAGCGATAGACCTCCAAGTGCTAACCGCGATGGGGAACGATACGCGATACGAACTGCTTCGCCGAATCGCAAACGCCGATGACGGCGTTTGTGTCTGCGATCTCGAAGCCGCAGTCGGCGTCAGTCAGAGTGCCGTCAGCCAAGCGCTCTCCCGTTTGTACACTGCAGGACTGGTCACGCGCCGCAAGGAGGGGTCGTGGCGGTACTACGAACCGACTGAAACGACCGCAGCCCTCCTCGAAACACTCGACGATCTGCGAGGTACCCATGAGTAACGATACGGTAGCTGGTGACCGCGACCCCGAGGAGGCCCGTGAGATGGTGCGCGAACGCTACGGGACGATCGCTTCGGACGGTCAGGACTGCTGTGGCGATGTCGGCATCGATGTCACCGACGACGGTGGGTGCTGTGACGGCAACGCGGACGTGACCGGGAGCGAACGCCTCGGCTACGACGTGGACGATGTCGCGTCGGTCGCCGACGGTGCAGACCTTGGCCTCGGGTGTGGAAATCCGAAGGCGTTCGCCGAGATGACGCCCGGCGAGACAGTGCTCGACCTTGGCTCCGGTGCCGGCTTCGACTGCTTCCTCGCTGCGCAGGAAGTCGGCCCGAACGGCGACGTTATCGGTGTCGACATGACACCAGAGATGGTCTCGAAAGCGAGGGAAAACGTCACGAAGAACGACGCCGACAACGTTGAGTTCCGCCTCGGCGAGATCAGTCACCTTCCCGTTGCCGACGCAACCGTCGACGTCGTCATCTCGAACTGCGTCGTCAACCTCGCCCCCGAAAAACAACACGTGTTCGACGACGCCTACCGTGTTCTCAAGCCCGGCGGCCGCGTCGCCATCTCAGACGTCGTCCAAACCGCGCCGTTCCCTGACGACGTCAGGATGGACCCGGACTCGCTAACTGGCTGCGTCGCCGGTGCGTCGACCATTGACGCTCTTGAAGCAATGCTCGACAGTGCTGGCTTCGAAGCAATAGAGATAGCGCCCACGGACGAGAGCACTGAGTTCATCAGCGACTGGGACGCTGACCGCGACCTCGGTGACTACCTCGTTTCCGCCACTATCGAAGCCCGGAAACCAGCACACGACACCTGACTGACCAGCAGGTACGGACAGTCCTGACCACTTCACCGCTCCTACAGGGTAGTGTTCAGATAAGCTGGTTCCACGCAAAGGCGAATGAATTGAGCCACTGATCCGCAGTTTCTGCGCCTGCGTTGCTGAAACAGTTTGCGAATGAAGAGGTTCGTTGTTTTACTTTTCAAAAGGCACGTTTACACAAAAGAAAATCGGTAGCTCACTCGTTCTCGAAGACTTCAGACGCCTCTTTCGCTAATTCCTCGGTCTCGATATGGGCGTACATCTGTGAGGTGGTCTGCGGATTGGCGTGACGCAACACGCGTTGTGCTGCGGCTGCGCCATGCTCGCGATAGATGGCTTCGCCGACGCCACGCCGTGCGCCGTGTGGTTTCAGGTATTCGCCGTCGATCTCGAGGTCAGCATCATCACAGAGTCGCTTGAGGACCGATCGTCCGCCGTTGGTCGACAACGACGGTGGAACGACCCCGTGTTTCCGATGTAATTCGAGGGGCTCGCCTGCGGACGGGTCGACGTCGTCGGGGAGTGTGCTGTACAACGATGGGGCATGGCTCGTGACGAACACGGGCCACTCGGGTATGGGTGGCTCGAGCGCTTGTTTCAGCCGCTCGAGCGGGCGATGCACCTGTCGTGGAAGCTGGACCTCTTCGTCTTCGTGCTGGCTTTTGCCGAGCACCTGGAATTGGTTGTTCTCGAGGTCAACGTCGCCCCACTGTAAGCCGTTACGCCGCTCGTCACGTGGATCTGAAAGGATTTCCCCACCACGAGCCCCCGAATAGGCCAGCAGGTAGACAAGCGCACGATCACGCAGTTCCTCGAGTGCGGCTGATCCTTTTTCGTCGACGGCCTCGTGGGCACGACGATCGGCATACCGGAGCAACGCTTTGCGGTCCTCTACTGACCAGAACTGTTGATCGCCGCTCTTTTTCGTCGGTCGCGGTGGCAGCTCATCGAGTGCGATCCCTTTTCGGGCGGGATTATCCTCGAGCCAGTCCCATTTGACACAGTAGGCGAGAAACGCCGAGACGTAGTCGTAGTACGTCCACGCGGTCGCTGCAGTCTTTGCTTCGTCGTTCGAGAGCGCTTGCGCATACGTCGCCATGTCGCGCTTCGAGACACGTTCGACTGTCTTGGTGCCACGGGCTTCGAGACGCTGTCGCCAGTCGGTCAAGACGCGGTCGAGGGCATCGCGATAGTTGCCAGACTTGTTGCCCGACTCGAGGAAGTTGTCGATGGCGGCCTCGAGGGCGTGTTCTTCGGGTGTCGCCGCTGAATCGCTGGGATCCATCTATTCGGTTTCCCGTACAGTGTCGGGGTAGATAAATTCACTGTGCATTACTGTCCTAATGCACAGTAGATCCCGAATACGCTCATTCGGCTGATTTCAGGCTGCTCAAGTGCTCTCCGGCACAAACTAATACTTAGTAAATCATATAACGCTATAGAAATTCTGTCTGTCGGGTGATGTGACTATGACCCTACCGAACTGGTCGGGAGCAATCGCCAACTGATCAAATACCGCGAAAAGAACAAATATGCTGAGCTAGTGCTCGAACTCGAGCGGACCGGCCACGCGTTCTCAGCCGACGGGATTGCTGCACTTGAGGAGATTCGTTCGAACTATGCTGACCGAGTTGCTGACGACACCACCCACCAGACTGATGTCACGCTAGAGATCGGTCTGACGCCGCGTACGGTAACGATCAAATGGATATTCCTGAGGATAGTTCGTCGGTGATCAGAACGTGTTGGGATATCGTGAGCGACCCGACCAAGTGGTACCCGATCGGATGGCCGGGGCAAGGATGGATTCACTGTCGGCCAGCTGATCCCTCTATCCCAGGAGATGAGCCCGTTGGAGACGCATTTCCTCGTCTCCAAACACAGACACCATCTCAATCAGTCGATCTCGGGACGCTTCGGCAGGTAACCGAGCCAGGCCGTTATGAGCGAGGAAGCCGCTACTACGAATGTGGATCTGTGACTGAGCTCGAGTACGTAGACGATACTCTCCAAGCAACTGTTCCAGGGAGCCGTCCATACGATGTTCAGGTGATACTCTCGCAGGGAAGCTATGTCAGTGGCCAGTGTCGCTGTCCTGATGAGACAGTGCCGTGTAAGCATATCGTCGCAGCCGTGTTGGCTAGCGGTGATGTCGAAGCCGTCGGCAGTAATCAGTCGCTGGATGCTCTCCTTGCAGCGGCGTCTGCCGAAGAGCTTCGGAGTATACTTGCTGAGATCGCGGATGAAGACATAGGGATCCGCAAGCGCCTCTATGAGGAATTGAGCGAAGACTGAGCAGATATCATGCTGGCGCAACATCAGAAGCGTGCTTCCAACAGATCGTCGAGCGGGCAGACGTCCAGGTGCGCGGGGAGACACTGACCTCAAAGATGAGGCAACAGCTCTGGTATACGGCGTATGCAAACGCACAGAAACAGCTCCTCGCGAATCTCGACGCGATCGCGGTGGACCAAGGAAGCTCGGATGTCGGATGCGAGTGTCGTGTTGAAAAACTATCTCTTGGTGGCAGAACGGCGACAGTATCGGCGTGAATACATGCGAGATCCGCCTGCGGAAGCATTCGATTCAAAGTAGCTACCTGTTTCGATAGATTCAATATGTTTGTAACAGAACACTAACTAGTGGCGGATCTCAAACTCGATTTCGACGACGAACTAATCGCTGTCGACGACCACGACCGTCAACAGCGGCTTATGGCCGTCCACGACGGCGACAAGTGGACCGTCTTTGAAGGGCCGATCGACGGCCCGCACGCACTCTCAAAACGGGGCAGCGCCGAGACGGCAAATCAGGTCCTCGTTACTGCGTTGCAGTGGGTCGCTGAGAACGACGAGTAGCTATTTCTCTCGCACGCGCTCGAGCATGGTCACTCCGCAGTCCGATATCGATCGATTCGGGCTTTGTTCTGCGTATAGGACCGACTCGAGTCATAGTTCAGATCATCGGGCACGCAGCCTCGCCGTCAGGCACCGTCGCTACCGGCAGGTCAGTCGCGGCGAGTACGTCTCGAACCAATGATTCTCACTCGCCAATCGACGGGTCGTCGTCCTTGTTGATAAGAGACTTTATAGTGTTGAAAATATATATGAGGGCAGTGTAGACGGTGCTCAGGACATAATTGGTCAAGGAGCAGACTTAATTGGGTTTTAAGAGCTTAGAATGGTTTGATTCAATCCATATATGGTAAAACCAAAAAGGCGGCTAGAATCTTAGATATTGTCTTATTATTCAGTATAGCCGTATATTTACTCGGGAAAACTGAAATAGGACAAACCAATATAGATGATCCGCTCGTCTTGCAGGATCTTTGGCTTACAACGCTTTTTATCGTATCGGCTCACATTCTCGTTTGGTATAAGCGATGGTCGAAATCCAACAATAAATAGTGTTTTGTTTGATTTAAATATTCTAATTATAAGTCTTGTTTTAAGTTAGTGTAGTTGGAGTGTAGTGATAATATCGACTCTTTCTGATGTACCGTACGCGACCACGGCATGTGACATTTGCTGGTTGTTGTATCCGATCGCACGATACAGCGTTTGCAGTCCCAGATAGTCGGTCTCGTAGACCTCCGAGTCGAGATGCAGTTCGTGAATTCCGTGGTGGTTATCGAATCGGATGATTGGATCATCAGCGCCGGCGACGCCGTAGTGGAAGGCGTACTTGATGCTATCTGGAAATCGTCACGAACAACTGTGACGTCATCACTCAACCCTGTTTGTTATACTGCTGGACAGAACGACGTGAAGCCGGCCGCACGTATGTGGCCGTCACCTATGGGGACGGCCGCGAATTCGTGACCGGGTTCGTATTGACTTCTGTCCAGTAGTATAGTATGAGTCCTAACATGATGGGCATTTGGATTCTCTCTAACATAGCATGAGGCATATGCAACAATCATTTGGCCACGTCGCAAAGCCGTCTCGAGTTTGCCGCTGAGAGTCGTGGCGGCACCTTACTACAGACAGCGATACTGCGTTAGAATGGCGTGTACCGAGTACACGTCGTTTAGACAAACTAACCGTTTAGTATCCCTCATCATGACTCCTCATTGATCAGGAACGTTATTGGCCGGTAGATCGAGTCCGACAGCATCTCTCACGTCGCAAATATATTCGAGCGTCGACTTTAGGAATCGATAGATCAAATCAAATGGGACCTGCCTCGAGGGAGGACACGCGTGCGAGGTAAACGACCACGGGTCAGGTGATCCGTGAAACTCTCGCTGTAGTGCTTAAATGTATTATCTCGATAGTTCGCTGTGCAGTAGAGATAGATATCGATAGCCAGTTGAACATTATTACTAACAAGGTAATATAAATAAAAACCATTAAGACTTATTGATGGTGGGTAACATGATGTGATATGGCACCACAATCAACTGCGGCTAGGCAAAACAACTCACTGATCAATCTCCCATCAAACCCAATCGGGTATCTCGTGATACTTGCAGCAGTCATAACGGGTGTGATCCATCTCTTACTCGGACCACAAGTCATGGGATTCAGCCAACTACTAGGTGTACTGTTCATTTTAAATGGGGTTGGCTTTCTCGGAGGCACTGTGTTATACCTAACCAATTACTGGCGTAGTGAATTATATCTCGTCGCAGCGGGCTATGCAATTGCAACGATCTTCGGTTTGTTTATTTTTCAAGGCTTCAGCATTGAGGCGTTCTATATGAATGGCGATCTCAATCCAATGGCTGTTGTCTCAAAAGCAGCAGAGGCAGTCATTGCTCTTGGCGCATTATATCTATATTCTAATACAAACGCGTAAAATAACTACCGTCGATAAAGATAGTTTGGTCAACCAGCAGTATAACCATGGCTATTGGTTTATCCGTTCAAAGAAGGTAGTGTACGGCGAGCTCTATGTAATATAACTCAGCTTTGTACGTTAGCGTCAGCTGTTGAGTGAACGAAAAGGTGGTCGATCTCGTCTTTGACATCCTGTCCAGATGGCTGGTCAGCGCCCGCGATCACGTACAGCAGGTCTCGTTGGAATCCTGTGAGGTCGTCCATGGCCCAAACATTCAGGCGAGATAATATTTGTTATTCCACACGTACGTAGATGTAAGTGGATCCAACTAGCGATTCTCTATACTACTAGCCGACTCTCTTTCCGTTCACGACATCCTGAGACTGTGATCGTAATGAAACGACACTCGAGAAATTCAATTCAACGCGCACGCTTAGCGGTCGTGACTGTCTCACTCCGAACTCGAAAGTAATTCACCGACGTACTGATCTTCCCACTCCCGACGGGCCTCGAGTTCGCGTTGCCCACGCGCTGTGATCGTGTAGTAGTTCGTTCGCTTGTCGGCTTCGCCTTTGTAGACAAGTTCTTTGTCGACGACCGTATCGAGATTCGGATACAGCTGCCCATGGTGGATCTCGTTCTCGTAGTACCCTCGAGTTTGCCTGTGATCGAGAGGCCCTGAGGATTGTCCTGGCCGGCGATGACGTACAGCAGGTCACGTTGGAAACGAGTGAGGACATCTACTTTGGCGCAGAAAAACTGCCATCACTGATGGCTCACTCGTCCCACAAGCTGGTAATTCGTTCTTCGACGGTATCGAGGACGAGCCGCAGTACATCCCGATGATCGCTTGGCCACGAACTGTCCTCGCCGGGTGTCGGGGCAGCGGGCGGAGGATGAAAGTGATCTCGCGTATTGTGAGGGTTCGGATGCCGGTCCCACCGGCACTCCCAGACGTGATCAGGATGCACCTCTCGGTAATGGATTTTGAAGTCGTCGTTCGTGTACCAGCGAACAGTGAGACTCGCCTCCTCTACGGTTTCGGGATAATACGATAGTGCGAGTGTCACATAGAGTTCGAGATGTCCACTTGAATCCGTGATCGTCGCTCGAGCGGCCTGTGCTGTGGCTTGGAGGCGTGTCTGAAGAAACTCGAGCACTGGGCGGTCGATAGGCGCGGGGCTACGTCCATCTCCTGCAGGCGGCGTCATCGATGGGATTACCCGGATGCTTGGTCGGTCTCGGCGCCAGCACGTTGCTGACGGGCACGTTCGTAGCGCTTGCGCTCATCTCGAGCAGTCGCCCAGTCGGCAAGGTCGCTATACCCATCGTCGATCGTCCGTTCATCGCTCGTCTCTGCAGCATCGACGGCGTCGACGGCTGCCGGCGTTGTGGCATCGTACGTGTCTTCGTAATCGGTAATCCGTGTCGTGAGGTTGCGGACGTGCTCTTGGAGTTCGTCGATGGTGTGCTCGGCAGCGAGTTGGTTGATGCGCCGCCACTGGAAGTATGCATCATTGCGCTCGTAGGTCGTCGGATGGCCGTCGTGGCGCGTGACGATCCCGAGGTCGCTGAACCAGCCGAGATATTTTCGGGCTGTCTTCGGGTCGCATTCGGCCTGCTCTGCAATAGCGCTCGCCGTTGCAGGCTCGCGGGTCTGAAGGATTGTCCCGTAGATGCGCTGTTCAACATCATCGTCACGAAACGCATCCTCAAAGGATGGCGGACCGTCTGGAGACTCTGTGTTGGACATACTTGATCTTGCGTGGCTACCGATATAATTCTTACTTCGAGGAATAGTTTCCTGATTCGATCCAACACGCACGCTCAGCGGCCGCGACCGTCTCACTCCGAACTCGAGAGTAGCTCACCGACGTACTGATCTTCCCACTCACGCCGGGCCTCGAGTTCGCGTCGGCCACGCGCTGTGATCGTGTAGGAGTTCGTCCGACGATCGACTTTACCCTTCTCGACGAGTCCCTTGTCGACGACCTCGTCGAGATTCAGGTACAGCAGCCCGTGGTGGATCTCGTTTTCGTAGTATTCCTCGAGTTCGTCTTTGATCGCGAGGCCATGTGGCTCGTCTTGGCCGGCAATCACGTACAAGATATCACGTTGAAATTCGGTGAGGTCGTACAGGTCTGAATGTAATCATATTGACTGATGAAGGTTCCGGGACCAGGAGACACCACAGAATTTTCTTCTTGCCATTCTCAGCAATTTATAAGAAAACACAACGTATTACTCCTACAGGATGTTCCGAAGTGGTGGTGGCCGGTTCGTGTGTGAAGGGCTCAGAGTCGTCACCGAAGTTTGTTGCGACAGTGGGATCAGATCCTGACCTGCTTCTCATCTATTGCGGCGACGATTATCACTCCTGAAAGATAAGCAAAAGTGTTTGACAGCCGTTCCAACCAGTAGTTAGTCGACGAGCCAGCCACCGTCGACATCGACAGCAGTCCCATGCATGAACGAGGCGTTGTCGCTCGCGATGAAGGCGACGACCTGCGCGACTTCTTCTGGCTCAGCGTAGCGTTCAGCAGGCGTCTCCTGGACAATCTCATGGACTTCGTCGGGCGTCTGCTCGATCATGTCCTCGGTCATTCCCGTCTCGATGAAGCCTGGACAGACAGCGTTTGCCCGAATCTCAGGGCCGTAATCGTGTGATAGCTGCTTGGTGAATCCGATCACGCCATGCTTCGAGGATGTGTAGGCAGCACCGCCACCACCAGCGACCTTGCCGGCAATAGAGGCGGTATTGATCACGACGCCTTCCTCGTCACCGTCCATGAGTGCTGGCAATGCTGCTTTTGTGAGGAGAAACACGCCCTTGAGATTGATATCCATGACCCTGTCCCACAGTTCCTCAGACGTCTCCCCAACTGGGGCGTAATCGTCGAGGATGCCTGCGTTGTTACAGAGCACGTCGATCGTGCCGTATTCGTCGGTTGCTTGCTCGACGACTGCCTCGACACTATCGCGATCAGAGACATCGCCGACAACGCCGATTGCCTCACCACCGTTTGCCGCGATCTTGCTCGTGACCTCGTCGAGACCGTCTTCGTCAATGTCGACGGCGACGACAGACGCTCCTTCACTCGCGAACTCGAGTGCCATCGATCGACCCATGCCCGATGCGCCACCGGTAACAACGACAACACTGTCAGCTATTGAAACCATACAAGAAACTTCACCGCTGATACACAAAAATCACACCCCTATTTTTACGCGCTGACAGTCTCGTTGCTGGCCCGCTAACGTAACTGGCTCGGCCGAACCACCCGGAGCGTACGGATCGTCAGTTACCTTTGTATTCCTTCTTGAAGCCACGGAACTCCGTGCGGTGCGCTTCCTCGTCAGCAAGTAGCGTTACTGCGAGATCCTCACTGACAGGGTCGTTTGCGGCTTCAGCTGCATCGACTAATTCACGATACGTGTTGATCGCATCTTCTTCGGCATCGAGTACACCGTCGATAACCGAGACAATATCTGTGGTGTCCGCGGGCGGCTGAAGTGTATCCTGATGGGCAACGAATTCTTCAGATCCTGGTGGACTGGAATCCAGTTGCTTGAGCCGCTGGCCGAGTTGTTCGGCATGGCCGAGTTCCTCCTGTACGTCCTGTCGGAGGCTTTCTTTGATTTCCTCCGCATGGATTCCATCAAGAACAATCGAGAGTGCTTGATAGTTCATCACCGTCTCCATTTCATCGTTATACGCCTGCTTGAGAAGATCAATAACCTGATCACTTGACATAGCATCTGTATTTCAGGTCAGAGCAGCATAATCCCATCGGCTATTTCATTCATCTAACCATCATGGAAGCGCTACAGTATCTCTGACATCAGTTCTCACACCGAACCCAACAAACGATCGGCAGTTCTGAATCTCCATGCACTTTAGCCCGGAACGGACGCGGGCGGTGGAGAGAGCGCCCGCATGCCCGGAATGGTCGGTCGCGAGCGACGCAGAGGGCGGCAGCGGCGAGCAGTGCGGGCCAGTACGTACACACCTGTCCAGCCGGCCGCGTCGCTCAGCGAACTATCTACTACCCTGGCGGACTCAGAAAGGGCGAGGCCGCCTCGGTCGTCCCCCGACCCCACAAGCACCGCAGGCACAAGGAGCGCAGCGGCGGTCGCGGGATGCCGAGCGGCCGAGGGCTTTCAGGAGTCGTCGCCGGCACTGGGTGCTCGGCATAACCGCAAGTGGATGAAGGCCACTCGTAGAATGGTTACTCTTCGAGACGTTGGAGCAATTGCGTAACATAGGGACTATTCTCCCAGCTCCGGTGCGGGCTGATCGTCGTGATCAGTGTTCTCGCTTCCTCCTTGGTCATATGCCCGTTCCAGAAGTAGTCGCAGATGAGCCGCGGTGTCGGGACGATCCGCGGCCCCTGCAGCACGGCGTGAATCAGCGGGAAGTTCGTCTCGCCGAACTCGTCGGTGAGTAACCCATCGACATCGAGCGCGTTCGCGAGGACGATGCCGTCGGTTTCGCCGTCATCGAGACCGAACGTCGGTCGCGAGTCTGGTGTATCCTCGCGCTCGTACGGATCCTCGACCGTGTAGTGGCTGCGGGCCGCGAGGACGTTGTTCGCAGCCGCAGCGTGGATATCCTGATACTGCGCAATGTCACGGAGTTCCGCGGCCACTTCTGGCGGCACGAACACCTCACACGAGGTGAGGAGATACTGGAACGGGTCCGGGACATCGGTTTCGACGGCCGCATCCGCACGAGGCACGGCGAGACTGACGAGCACGCTGGTGTCGGCGACGACCGTTCGCAGTCGCCGGCCGCTCATCGCTCGTCGTCGGCTGCGGTCTCGACCGCCGTCGCGTCGCCATCGTAGACGTCGACGTCGTCGGGGGCAGCGAGATCGAGTGGTTCATCCTCGAGATCTGCTTTGAGAAGACGGAGGCGCTGGGCGGTTTCGGCGCCGACCAACTGCTTGACCGTCTCGAACTCGAGTTGGTCGTCGTAGTACTTCGTGGCGACGAGTTCCTGAAATGTCTCACTGTCGGCCGTCTCTTCGATATACTCGCGAATCGCTTCGACGAGCAGATCCGTCCGATCCTTATCGAAGAGCTCCGCGATCGCGTCCAGCCGGTCGACCAGATACTCCGGTGACTGGAAATGGACCCGCCGCGGATCGTCACTTGCGCTCATTCTATGTGCAAGTTCTGCACATAGACGCATAACGGTTTCGGCGACTGCACAGAGCTTGCACATCAGAGTGCTTGGAACCGGACTCGGTTCCGCCAGTCTCAGCCGTCATCCTGTGCGTTCAGCTCTTCAAGGAACCAGCCGGCGGCCGTCCCGATCCGAACGCCGTCGACGTTGCGCATTTCAAGGCCGTTCGTGGCGGTCCGGCACGGCTCGTTGTCGACGAGGACGCGGTAGATGACTGTGCGGACGGGCTCGATCCGGTAGGTATCGATGATGGTTGCCGTCGCCGTATCGAAATGTGCGTCCTCGTGATCGGCTTGCGGGTTCTACGCCCGTTCCACCACGAGGTCGACCACGTCGTCGACTGATACGTGCCGGGATTCCCGATTTGCTCACGAACGTCATAGAGGAACTCAGTATCAGGCATTGCGAGTCACTCAGTGGCGTCGACCTCCTGCAGGACGTGGTTCGCCTCCTGCTGTCTTCTGCTCCTCCTATCCAGTTTCAAGGACCTCGACAGTCTCGGCGGACTCAACATCACGCTCAAGGAGACGAGCAACGGCCAGCTGCTAAGCGTGTTCGGCGAGTTCGGAATCGGCCTGTTCGTAGTGAATTGAGAACCCGGTCACTGTAACTGCGACCAGAAAACTCTCTTGTCGATCTCGTTGCCGAAGGCCAGTTCCATTATCGCCGTTGGCCGTGGCTTCGGATATAAACTTCAGCATCTTGTGAAAACGCCGGCCAGAGGCCGACGTCGGCACACTCATGTCCCAGATGGAGTGTCACTGGTGCGTGGTCTGAGAGTGAGATGGCACCAGACAGTGGTGGAGTAATCCCAGTTGCGGCGAGGAGCCGTGTATCTCGAATCGACTGCATTCCCTGTCTGGAGATCGATTAGAGCCACACTGTCCCTCCCCACGTGTGCTCTTAGGATATGTCTCGTATGAATCTGTTGGATAAGTGATCAGAATGTAAATGGTTAATAATGATAACCAATAACAACCAATTGCCTCCAACTCCCCCCATGTTGATGGAGGCACTACCCCCCATCCCCATCGCCGGCACTATTTCCCAGTCTAAGTGGGAGAGGACCTGGATTCGCTTCAAGTCAAAAGCGAGCTCGATATTCGCCTTCCGGAATTCCATAGCGGCGAGTCTGAGAATGTCGTGTAGTGCCTCATCATGACCAGCACTACTCAAGTCTGGTGCACAACACCACTTTCGAATCACTATTTCTCCAGCTACAGCCAGTAATAAGTTCTCCACAAGATCATCGGAATTGGTATGTTTGGCGTTATATATTAGTGTTTGAAAGATCTATCCGCCACTATGGAAAGAAATCTTGGAGAGAAGAGTAATGTTTCTTTGCGAATAGTTGATCGTGTTGCTAAAAGAGATCACACGGATCCACTGGAACTTCCTCCATTGTATGATGCGGTCGATCCAGATGCGCTCGACGATCTCTTTGCGTCAGGACGCCAGAACGGGACGGCCCAATCTGGCCGAATCAAGTTCCAATACAATGGCTATACAGTTGTTGTCGAATTCGGCAACAGACCAGAAATCACGGTCAAAGAGGGGCCAGAGCGCGTTGAGTAACACAATCGAACGAGAAATCACTTCTCGAGGCAGGGTACCGACGGAGCCACCCAACGCCGCCGTTCTAGGTTGTACTGTTTATCCCAGATGACTCGTGTGGAGACGAGTATTCGACACGGTCCGTGTGTCTAAGATGTGCCTCTGACTGAGCGTGAGTGCTATCCCCCACCGCCTCTCCTCACGCCCAAGTCACTGTTTGGATCACAGCCATATCAGTCTTTCTAAGTCACCACAATACTGCACAATAATTCATCGGGTTCTGTTAAATAGGGTGTCATCTATCGACCTTTAGCTTGTAGCGTTTATTGCTAATGAAACCAGAGTAGTTCCAGTCCAGCAACTCTGACGAAATCCTGTAAGAACTCTGTTTGATCTTGCTTTGCAGCTATTAACCGTTCAACACGTGATTTCAGCGTCTCCAACTTATCGGTCGTGAAATTGTTTAACTCATCGTACTTTGTCTGATTCCAGATTCCTTCGATCGATTCAGATCCGGCGTATACGTCGCCAACCATTCGGCAGTTACTCGATCACTGTCGAGTCAGGTCCTGCCATCTTCTCTTAAATCCTGGGCTCAATTCTCAAAGTTTCTTTGGCACTGAACGCTACAAACTAAAGGAGACAACTCTAGAAAGATTGCTTTCACAGTGGAGTCACGGCCCAAATCACTCTCCCCCAGTCGTACCTAACGATCAAGTGCCGATCACAGACAAGCAATTTACTGATTGTTTTCGCTCTGATGACACTAATCGCGTATCTCATTCCTCAGACGGAATCTGCTCACCACGGCGACCAGATATCGTTTCGATATCGATTTCGTACCACTCCTTGTCGAACATGTCATTCCGCCAGCGGTCATCACCTGCGGCGTCATCAGCACGATGGAAAAACAGCGCTGCAGCCCGATTCGAGACTTTTTCCGGCGGAACGTTGTGAAGCGACCCAGTTACGACGACGCTCGCCCACGTCGTCTGATCTCGAAATTCATACGTCGTGAGCGTTACTTCGTCAGTCGACTCGACAAACCGTTTTCGCTTGCTCGTTTCACTCGAGACGAACTCCATTACGAGTCGGTCGTAGTCCTCGTCGTACCCATACGAAATCGGAATGCCATATGCACGATTATTTGTTGCGAGACTGAGCGTGCCATGTCCCTGCTGCTCGAGAAAGCGGACCGTTTCTGCAGTCGACATGGTATACCCGATCTGTCCAGACATACTAGATGAATATCAGCCGCGGAGAATAAGTTCATGGGATAGTACCCAGGAAGAGTGCGTAGTTCCGACTCAGCGGCCCTCAGAACAAAGTTTTAGGCCTTCGAGTTAGAAGCCAGCACTATTCAACTTGAAATTGTGTTTTGGCGTCTGTCTCGACTGTGCATACACATCTGAACCACTATGTCTGACAAGGGGTCCGAATTTAGCTATAATCGCGAGACAGCAGAGGGAAAGGCGGAGGACGATCTGTCGCCGGAGTCTACAGATCGTATGGTGGATGCGTCTGCCGACGTGGATAGCCAAGAGGTAGCTAGTCTCATCAACGACGTGCTGTCGGAGGCGTGCGCACACTCGAGTCCACTCTTTCCGGACGACCCCTTCGATCCCGTCCGCGAACCGGAGATCGACGAGACGTTTTTCGAGTTCGACTATCTCGAGACACACCACCAACGCGACTGGTCGTGGGTCAATCGACCGTATGCATATCTGGCGACTGTCTCGGATGACGTGACCGACGAGCCGCGTCTCTGGGTCGTCGAGCCAGCGCTCGATCAGTTCGAAGCATACGTTCGCGACGACCTCGAGCAGACGTTTCGAACCGAGTTAATGTATGCGGACGGGACCGGTGACCAACCGTCGCGTGCGGTTTTCGATAGCGAGGCAAAGCGGATCATAAAGGAGTATGCGGCGTCCGTCTCCAGTACGTCGTTACACAAGATCCTCTATTATTTGCGCCGGGATTTCATCGGGTATGGGCGGATCGATCCACTCATGCGTTCGCCGAGAGTCGAGGACATTTCCTGCAGCGGCGAGGAGGTCCCGATACACGTCTATCACAGTGAGTACGGAAACATCCCGACGAACTGTCGGCTCGGTGCGGGCCAACTCGATTCGTACGTAATGCGACTCGCCCAGCGAGCGGGCAAACATCTCTCCGTCTCGAATCCGCTCGTCGACGCTAGTCTTCCGGATGGGTCCCGGATGCAAGCGACGCTGGGTGGTGACGTGACGACGCGCGGATCAAATTTCACGATTCGAAACTTTACCGATACCCCGTTTACGCCCATCGATCTCATCGACTCTGGGACGTTCAGTATCGAACAGATGGCGTTTTTCTGGTTTTCAGTGCAGAACAATCGCTCGCTGTTGTTCGCTGGAGCGACAGGGTCTGGAAAGACGACGAGCATGAACTCGATGTCCTTTTTTATCCCGCCCCAGAGCAAGATCGTCTCCATCGAAGATACACCGGAGCTCTCGTTGCCACACGACAATTGGGTTCAAAGCGTCTCCCGTGAAGCGACAGGCGATCAAGGACGGGGCGAAGTCTCGATGTACAACTTGCTGGAAGCAAGTCTGCGACAGCGACCTGAATACTTGCTTGTCGGCGAAATCCGAGCTGATCCACGCGTCGCCTCGACGTTCTTTCAAGCGATTTCGACCGGTCACACGGCGTATACGACGTTTCACGCGAACTCCGTGCGAGGGCTGTTGAGCAGACTGCAAAACGAACCACTGGGCGTTCCGAGACAGATGATCGCCGAACTCGATCTGGTTTCGATACAGAAACAGGTGCGCGTCGATGGCAAGAACGTCCGTCGAAACAGCGAGGTCGTCGAGATCATTCCCCGAGACGAGGGCCAAGACATGCTTCAGGCGCGCACTATCTTCGATCGCGACCCTGCGACGGACAGTTTCAATCGGGCACAGACCTCACAGACGCTCGACGACGTCCGTGAGGAACGTGGCTGGACGACAGGCCAGGTCGAAACCGAACTCGAGCGGCGACGTGAGATCCTCACGTATCTTCACACGAACGGAATCAGCGGCTACGACGAGGTCGTCAAGACAACGACGATGTTCGCTCGTCAGCCCGACACGGTCGTCGATCTCGTCCACGACGATGAGCTTGCGTCTGTCCTTGCCGAGTCGGGTGACTAGTCGTGGATGAGACTCCTCTCAAGGAGGCGGACCAGCCAGCATCCCAAGCACAGCCAAGCGTAGGTGTTGACGCAGACGAGGTGACCCGACAGTCGGCTGATCAAAGCCCGGATGACCAGCTGCGAGACGGCCTCGCCGACGAGTATGGACGCATCCGGTCATATTTCAAGGGCCGGACGAAGCGCTACCGTGCGCTACAACATCGTCTTGAGCAAGCCCACGTACGGACGACCGTCGACAGGTATCTCGCCGAAAGTGCCGTTAGGAGTCTGAAAGCGGCCGGTGGTGGTGCCGTTTTCGCTGTCGTTGTCCTCACAGCAGTAGCTGTCATTGCTGGACGTTTCGACCGTGTCCCTGCTGGCACGGGATCGACGCCGATGGAGACGGTCATGTGGGCCGTGCTCGCGATCTCGAGCATTGCGATCGTCTGTGGCGGTGTGACGTGGGGATGGGTTGTCCACTACCGGCCACGCCGACTCGTCAGTACCCGTCGCAGCGAGATCGAATTAGGATTGCCATCCGCAATTACGTTTCTCTACGCCATGTCTGGTGGGGGCGTCGATATTATCACGTCAATCAATGCGCTGGCCGATGAGAAAGCTGTCTACGGTGAAATCGCTGACGAGTTCGATCTGATCGCTCGTGAGATGGAACTCTTCGGGAACGATCTGCATACGGCGATCGAAAACACGCGCGATCGAACACCGAGTGAGGCGCTTCAGCAGTTTCTGACGAATCTCCTCGGCGTCCTCGAGTCGGGTGGGGATGTGAGCAGATTTCTCGGCGAAGCGATCGACGAACAGACTGAAACCGCCATGCAGAAACAGGAGACGTTTGTCGAGCGACTCGGGCTGATCAGCGAGGTATTTATCGCCGGATTCGTCGCTGGCCCACTATTTTTGATCATTACGCTGCTCGTGCTTGGCCTGTTAGGCGGCGTCAGCGCTCTCGAGATCGCCGTCGTGATCTACATCGTGTTGCCGCTGAGTGCGGTCGGGTTTTTCCTGTTTGTCGATCTGTTTGCCCACGCACCTCGCCTCACTGCGTCGACGGCAGCTGACGAGCAGAGACAGGGGATAGGACAGATCGGTGGCGGCGCGTCGTCGGTCGACGAGACACTCGCAGACTCTGAGCGGTATCGAGCATACCAACAGAGTCAGCTCCGGACGAGACTCCGCGAACGCCTCACGAACGGTATCGAATACGTGAAACGGCGGCCGGCGTTCGGGTTTACGATCACCGCTCCGTTAGGCGTCGTGCTTGCGGCCGGTGCGATACTCAGTGGCCGCGTTCGACCAGCCGCCACCGCCATCGTCGCCGAGCCAGTCATGACAACGCTTTGGCTGGCCATCCTACCGGGGCTCGTCACCAGCGTTCCGGTCTCGGTGCTATACGAACGGAACCGACGGCAGGAACGAAAGATCGTCGATCAGTTTCCGGATATTCTGGAGACACTTGCAAACGCGAACCGAATGGGTGTGACGCTCACTGATGCGTTCAACTTGGTCTCGAAGGCAGGTACGGGCCCGTTGAGCGACGAGCTAACGACGGTGCGAAACGATATCGTCTGGAATCACGACCCATCGAAGGCGTTTCGTCGACTCGCAGGCCGCCTCCCGATTCCACAAGTCGCACCAACGTTGACGATCATCGCAAAAGGAAATCGAATCAGTAGCGATCTCCACGAAATCCTCGAGATCGCCGCCGAGGAGTTACAGATCCACGCTCGTATGGACGCTGCTCGACGAAACGAGGTCGGACCGTATTTGGCGATCGTCTTTATCGGCTCGCTCGTCTATCTGTTCATCATCGTCGTATTGAGTGTGAGCTTTCTCGATCCGATGGCAGCGGCCGCATCCTCGAGTCCGGATGCCATGGAGGCGGGCCCGGCGACGATTTCGATCGACGTCGACGTGTTCCGAACGATCTTTTTTCACTCCGCACTCATCCAAAGTATCGTGGCTGGGTTAATCGGTGGGAAGCTGGCTGAGAACAACCTTCTCAGTGGCCTCAAATATGCGATCGCGCTGTCGGTGCTTGTGACGGGGGTGTTTCTCGCCCTATGAACCGAGACAGTGTCGGTGACGAGCGTGCCGTTTCACCGCTTATCGGTGCGATCTTGCTTCTCGCGATTCTCATGACGATGCTGGCGCTGTTACAGTTGAACGCGGTTCCAGCGCTGGTCAGTGAGGCGGAGTTCAATCACAACCAGCGTGTCCAGGGGGAGATGCGAGATGTCGCCGCAGGGATCGACAGATCGGTGGCGACCGGAACGAGCCAGTCGATCGCACTGACACCTGGTGTTCGATATCAGTCGCGTCTGTTCCTGTTGAACCCACCGCCAGCAACCGGAACGGTTCGAACGGGTGGGCAGAAAACAGTGAAAATAAAAAATGCGGCCGCACAGGGTGAGACTGGCGACTACTGGAACACGAGTTCAAAGGAACCGATTGAGATCGAGACACGGCAACTCAGCTACATCCCCAACTACAACGAGTATCACGACGCACCACAGACAGTCTACGAGCTGGGAACCGTCTATAACCGTGTCGAAGAGACGACAGTCGTCACAGATGGCAACGAAATCGTCGACGGCCGCACAATAACGCTCACAACGGTCAGCGGAGAGGTTAGCCATACCAGCGTCGATCGGACACTCCTCGAGGTTCAGCCCTCGAGTACCGAAACGAGAACTGTCCTCGTCTCCGGTACCAAATCGAAGCCACTCACACTCGAGATTCCAACTGAACTCACCAAAACACAGTGGAACGATATCCTGAGGAATGACAGACACGTGACCAACTACGAATGCTCCGCGACCGAGCAAGCTGACGAACCATGTGGGAGACTCACGCTAACGTTAGAGCGGGATGTAACCTACGAGATGCAACTCGCTCAAGTAGGAATCGGGGGTGACTCCGTCACGCAGACGCCGGTATATCTCATCGATGTCGAAGGCTCCAATGCAAGTCTGCCGGCAGGCGGAAGACAGCGACTCGTCACGGAGGTCAGAAACAAGTTCGATAATCCAGTCAGTGGTATTTCCGTCGAGGCCAACGTCTCTTCGGGACCGGGCATTGTTAGCCCGGTTGAGCAGGCGTCGGGTACTGATGGTCGGATGACGTTCATCTACGAGGCACCAGATGATGTCTCCAAGGTTCGGAACGTAACTGTTGTAGCCGGGTTCGGTGGCGATGACAAAGAGAACGTAGAGTTTGAACTACAGGTCTGGGGAGAGTCGGGCAACGAGAAAGAACCGGACAATGATCAAGGCCCACCGGAACATGCGGGTCCGCCGACCGATAGCGATGGCGAGGAAGAATTGGACGACGAGGAAGAACCTGGCAACAGTGGAGAATCGAGTTGGGATCGAGGTCGACCATTTAGTTTCGAGCTAGACCTCTCGTAAGTCGGCACACACCGCCGTGTCGCGTTTCATTTTCTCGATAGAGACTGCGCGCGTATCGGCGAAGACGGAATTCAAGACCCTCGTCATTATTAGCGTTCGATTCATAGCGTTGATATGGCTGTTTCGACGGGGATCGATAAATTAGACGAGATCCTCGACGGAGGATTCCAAGAGAACAGAACAGTCCTCGTGACTGGGCCACCAGGGGCCGGAAAATCAACGCTGGCAATGAACTTCTTGCAGGCTGGTCTCGAGAACGACGAGCACTGTACGTACATCAGTACTGAACAGACGCCGGATGAATTGCGTGACACGTTCGAGCCGTTCTCGTTTGATCTAACAGACGAGTTATTCACTGTCCTCTCGTTACATGCACGTCCCGGCAGTGGAACCGACCAATACGATCAGGGAACAATCGTCGAAACGTATGGAGCGGACCGGACAGATGACGACGTCGATCGTCACCTCCTTCGGACCCTAGAGGGGGCCGACGAAATTGATGACCACTACATCGATTTTACACCCGCGAACCTTCGGGAGTTTTTCCGCTTTAATATCTCGGGCGACCGTGTCGTCGTCGACAGCATTTCCGGGCTCCGTTCTGTCAGCGAAAACGAGCAGACGTATCGACGGTTCCTGCTGGACCTAATCCAGTTAATAAACGATCATCATGACGCAACAGCGCTGTTTACTGCAGAATCATCACGGCCGAACACCAACGGGATGCAAACGGGCCAATTTTCGGTCGACGAGCTTACACAGTACAATCTGCATGGCGTGATACGGCTCCAGCGAAACCGACTCCGCGGAACGGACAGACGATTACTCGAGATTCTGAAAATGCGTGGTGTGGCGTACGATGATCGAACGTTCGAACTCATGTTCGACGATGAGGGGGTTCGTATTCTTCCGGAGAACCGGACATTTAGTTCGACGCTTCGTGTAACGAACCACGTACCGACGGGCATTGATGGACTTGATACGCTACTGGGTGGTGGAATCCTCTCTGGCGAGAGTACGGTCGTTCAACACGATGGAAAAGCAGAGGTCGGTGGTATCCTCTACGTCATTCTATCAAATATTATTACGGAAGATCGGTCCATCGCTCTCCTGCCACGTATCAACTCACAGCCGCTGTTTCTCCAATCGGTTTTCGAACGGCTTGGAACGCCGATGGGAGACCTTCTCGATGACGATCGCCTCTTCGTCTTCGACCACCATGGTGTGTGGGACGACCATCAGAACATTTTCAAATCCGCCGAAGACGAAAGTGGTATCAAGAGTGCGATGACGACGATACACGATCGGTCCCGTGGTCAGGGCGTCGTCCTATCACTCGATACGAACACGTTGCGCCACATGCTTGGTGAAGAGACGACACAACAGGTTCGGTCGTGGCTTCAATCATCCGTCGTAACCGCAACCGACGCCATCATCGACATTCACAATCCAGCACTGCTACAAGACGAACTCGCTGCGTTCCATGTCGATCTCGCCTCTCAACTCCTCGAGACGTGGATGAACGATACTGGCCTCCAGTACGTGCAACTTCACAAGAGCCCAACCGGCGACACTGGTGCAGTACGACTGATCGAGTATTTAGATAAATCCCCGTACGTTCGAGTTGTTACTTGATATCCTCTCCGCCCTTCACAGTGGTAGTGTTCAGATAAGCTGGTTCCACGCAAAGGCGAACGACTTGAGCCACTGATCCGCAGTTTCTGCGCCTGCGTTGCTGAAACAGTTTGAGAATGAAGAGGTTCGTCGTTTTACTTCTCGAAAAACACGTTCAACACTGTTCCGATTTCCGTGACGTTCGTATCTGAAATCGGACCATGTCGCTGACAGGCGTAGTTCAGTGACTTGTCGCCATCGACGAGAAACACCGCATCATCGACGTCATGTTTCTCGCGTAATTCCGCGACAAACGAACTCGCTATAACCTTGTTTCTGGTCGGTTCAAGCTTTGTATGGAGCGGCTCGTTCGATTCTGGATCGACTGCAGCGTACAGCCAATACTGTTCGTCGTCGAGTCGGATCACCGTCTCGTCGACGGCGACGTGATCCGGACTTCGACCAGAATCGGGCTGTAGATCTGCCTTGTGAACCCAGTTGTGCACCGTAGAGCGAGCACGTTTAACACCAAATATCTCGAGAATTCGAACAGTATTCGAAAGCGAGAGTCCAGCAAGATGGAGCTGAATACTGAGCTTCATCAACAGTCGCGGTGTTGCTTCTCGCTCCACAAAATCCAAGTCGAATTGACCAATACTAGAACTGAGGCGTGCGTTTTCGGGCATAGATCACTTTGAAAACGCCACGCCTCACTCCTTCAACCTTATCTGAACACCGCCTAAATATGACTGACAACATTTTCCGTCACACTAGCGCATTATCTGTCGATCTCGTTGCGCTCGTGGCGGTCCTGTTTCATTCGTTTTCGCTATACATCGTGCTGTTGCTCTACTGGGGAGACATGATCGGAGGGACAGTTCAGCGGTTCTGTCAAACAATGGTTGCAGCTCCACGCGAAGAGTTCTCGCCAACAGAACCACCAGCAATGCGCCGGAACGGAGACCCGAATCCGTTCAGATTTTTGACTCCAAAGCTCGGGACTATCCAGCCGGTCGACGGGTTGCCACCGATCGCAGTACACAATCTTAAGCCGGCCGTGGTTGGGCTATTTACGGCGGCACCACTAACCGCCTTTGCTATCGGGCTGACGACGACGTTCCTTGATCCGCCGTTCACTATCGGGCCAGAGCCGACGCTCGGGATACTAGCTGCCGGTGGTCTTGCTATCATCGTGAAACATGGCTGGACCTTTCGGCGGTTCGTCCACTCGGATCGTCCATCCGCTAAGAGGATTCTCCCGAGCGTACGATGGCTTGGGCCGATTCTGATGGCGCTTCCAATCGTCGCTGTCGACACCGTCCACGCGGGAGCCGACTTTGACCCCTCAAGCGGGTTCACCGCGATTGCGGTCGTTCTCGTCGCAGGGCGGATCGCGTACGAGATCCGCCAAGACTCGCCGCCAACGGGAGCAGATTCATTCGAACTTTCGGAGCCGACGGGACGTCCGAGCGAGCGGTTCCGAACCGATCGGCGCGCGGTTCAAATTGCAGGGGCTATCGACGTGCTCATTCCACACATTGAGTGGGAGCTGCTCAACATCTTTTCTCGAGTTGCAGCCCTTTTCTTGGTGGCTATTCTGGGGTTCGTCGGAGCGTTCATTGTTGGACCGACGGCGGCAGTCGTCGGGATTGGCGTTGCACTCGTCGTAGTCGTAATCAGCTTCGTACTTATGGGGATCATTCACTTTGAGTTGGCCTTCGGGGCGATGGAGTACTGGTTATACGACGACGAATTGGTCGCATACGACACGCGACTCAACGCCGTTCAGTGGCGTGTCCCACTGGACGCGATCCGGGACGTTTCCGTCAAACGCGGGTTCTGGGCAGAACCGCCTGGCACGAACGCGGCGACAGTCACGCTTGAACGGTCCGATCTGGCTGCCAAGCAGTCACCATACGAATTCTATCGGCAGACACTTCTGTACGTTAAGACACCCGAGCGCGTCGCCAATCGACTCCGCCACCAGATAACGACACGGCAATAGGTCTTGGAGCCAATCAACTTCCAATACAAAGTGTCATAGAACTTGTCACATCATCTCTCTTCGAATCAATGAATCGGTCAGTATAGAGAACGGATTTATCGGTCTGTTTCTTTCCAGTCGTCCGGGTCCCCCTCACGGAATTCACCCTTCGCATGGCGCTCGTGGGGCCAGAAGGTGACGCCCAGCAGTCCGACGTAGAACACACCCACAACAGCAACCACAGCAATCCCGGGGATACGAGCGATTGCAGCGGTTGTCAGCCAGTCTTGGCGCGGCGCGAACGCTGTAATCCTGAAGACCCATGCGACCAAGAGGACACTGAGCAGCGCAAGATATACACGCCGGAGCCGGTTTGCGAGTGCCTCATGGAACGAGACTTTCAGCGTCGGCCTGCGGTAGTCCCTGCTCAGTTCCGCTCGCCAGTCGTGACTTTCAGTGCCTTGGGACGGATCGAGAGCGTTTGCGAGCAGATTCTCTTGGATGACTCGAGTACGAGAGCGAAAGACGTCGTAGTCCCGGTACCGCCGTGCTTCGATACCCAGAAAGATGGTGACGACAACGATCCCGATCAGCAAAATATAGTGTGGGTTATCGGTACTCGAAAACGCCCACGTCAAGATCGCCGCCATCAGCGTCACCGCCCACTTCGTCGTCTCGTCGAGGCGCTGCCGCCACGTCCCCACTCGATCTATCTCTCCGCGGTAGGCGTGGGCCATCACCGAACCGAGTCCCGTACTGTCGTCAACCATTTCGCGGCCGATCTCCCGTTGGTCTGGTGCTGTTGGGTCGAACTCGTCGCTACTCGAATCGGTCATAGGGGAAAGACATCTCCTCGCTCCATAAGCAGGTATGGTGACGGCGTAATCTGAGTGTCACGTACTGGAGAACATCAAACAGTACGCATATCTACTGAGCAGTTGAGTCAGTCATAATCACACTGACTGTAACTCTGGATGCCCACATCGTCTGCAATGAGAGCGCCAGTCTCATCCACTTCTCGTCACTGAACGATGAGACATAGGTCAGTTAGCAGGACTGAACTGCACGCACCAAACCCATCCACAAGGAATGTAGAAATCATCATTAGAGCTAGCTGTATCTACAAGAATGTTTCTACATGTCCTCCACAAACGACACTGAACGTCCACAGGAGGCGGTCACGGTTGCAAACCGATACCTCGACCGTGAACGCCCTCTGAGTGCTCTTGTTGTCGTGATCGCAGTGTCGCTGTTCCTTGGACATACTCGATGACATCACTGCTGCCAGCGGTCATCGTCGCAGCTGGGTTACTCGTCGTTGCCCACGCTCCGATTCTGCAGTCTCGTGGGACAGTTCAACTCCGAACTGATGCTGATCTCGAGACCGGTGACAGCGCTGGTAACGTCGTCCTGCGCGGGAAGCAGAAGATATTCAAGATGAAAGAGGAATTCCCGTTCGTCACCGGTGACGGCGAGGACGCGTTCACGGTGAAGGCGGGCGGTATTATGGACGTGGCGGGGAACTACGCGATCACGGACGCGGGAACCGGCGAAGAGGTCGTCGTCCTCGACGAGGACTTCTCGCTGTTCGTCGAGAACTGGACAATCCGTGACCCCGACACCGGGGAGGCGTTGGCGACTATCCAATCGAAGAGCAAGCCTCTCTCGGCACTCCGACACCTCGTCTCCGTTGCGGACCTCATCCCGAACAAGTACGAGATATTCGACGCCAGCGGAAACCACGTCGGCGACATTGAGGGAAGGCTCTCACTGCGAGACGCCTACATGGTCAGCATCGATGACGCCAGCGACGTCCCAAAAGAGGCCGTCATCGCCTCCGCCTGTATCCTTGACGCCCTTGAAAACGAGTGACTGTCTACGACCAACAAAAATCCCTTCGTCCTTTAGATAATTGAGTAACAGCGTCCAGTTCAGAACACGAGCAGTTGCAGGATCACTACGGTGAAAAAGAGCGCTACTACGAAAGCGAATCCGGTTCTCTGGACGCGTTTCCCGTAGGTATCGAGGTCGTGGTTTCCCAAGAGAATCGTGACAAGCCGAGTCGGATGCTTGAACGGGCTTGGCGGCCGCGGCTCCGGGATCCGGTCACGGAGACGTCGATACTCGGTGAACGACCAGACACCGTAGAGAAGCACTGACACAAGCAACACGAGCACCGCGAAAAACGCCGTTCCTAACAGGAAGCCAACCGGATCCAAGAGTGTGACCTGCAGGTCTGAACCGGTCCCCGATCCCGACTCCGTGCCGAGGAGGACGAGCACTACCCCGCCCAGCGAGAGCGGTAAAACGGCCACCGCACCAGCCATCAACTGTTTGCTAACGCGGTTGACCGTCTCACGGTCGACACCGAACAGTGTGGAATACCGCTGTTGTTCGTGTCTGTCCACCGGCTGAAGATCTGTCCCCTGCCCTGGTTTCCGTGTGCCGACAGCGTCAAGCGTAGTGACGAGTAGCAGTAGGCCGCCGATAGCCATGAACTGTAATGGTCCCTGTGACGTTCGCTGCTCCAAGAACCCTTCCCCCGGGGCGTCAGGATCGACGTATGCCGTTACCGTATCCCCGTCTTCGTACGGCTCCAGCGCTGATTCCGCCTCCCTCCTCGTGTCATACGTCTCGTCGAAACTTCCGGGGACTATCTGGTCGCTTCTGTACTCGGTACCCTGATACCGGTATGTGAACTCGGTGTGGGTGTCGTACTTGATACCGCTCCGACCGCTTTCGACTTCCGTGACCGATGTCTCAACGATGGTGGCTTCAACTTCGACAGAATCATCCACCGTTTGTGTCTGCTGGACGTAGTCGTATCCGCCATACCCGACGAGTGCGAGCCCGATTACTGTGAAGATGACCGTTCCTGCCGTAACTGCGACTGGTGTTCCACGTACAGAGATGTTCATTGTCCTTCTGGGCCGAATATGTCTTCGATGCTACAGTTAAAGTGTGCTGCGAGTTTGAACGCGAGCTCTAGTGACGGATCGTACCGGTTGCGTTCGATTGCATTGATTGTCTGACGGGTCACGCCGACTGCTTCGGCGAGTTCACCCTGACTCAGTCCTTCATCTTCACGTCGCTTGGAGAGATCGTTCTGCATAGCTTAGATACGGCGTTTCGCGATTCCAAGACAGACACCATACAACAGGAAGAGTGCCGAAAGAGTGAATATCACGCCCGAGACTGTCCCCGTGATTTCGATGTAGCTACCGGCATCAAGGACGTATAGGGCCGGAAGCATACTCAGGCCGATCAGCATCGTGACACCGATCAGGATCCCGCTGGCACGGTTATGTAACTCCCAGTCTCGCTCGTCTTGAAGTGTCGCCTCACTCAACATCGGTGCGAGGACGGCGATCCCGCCGGCGGTCCATGCGCCAAGCAGGTAGATGATCGTACCGGCAAAGTGCTGGTCGAGTACAAATCCGGCAAGCAGGCCGAGTATCGCTAGTCCAGCGATCCCGTATACGAGGCCCCGATACTTCTGACGGGTAAGTCCGGCGGCGATGATTCTATGATCGGCCATATGGTGTAAAGTCTCCTTTACAGTCAAACGTACTTTACACCCAGTGTTAAAGCTGTTGACACTCCGATATACGGTTGCCGTTGCACCAGGGACCATTGCAGTCTGGGAATTCCTGTACGTAGGCGGTTTCAATCGTGATTTGTTGGATATAGCTGGTGATTCGAATCAAGTGCCGGTCACACTTGAGCGCGAAGCCGGTCGATACGCTTCTCGGTTGGCGGATGCGTACCGAAGACCCGACGCGAAATAAACCGTCGCGTCCGATCGAAGAATGGATGTTTCTCCCACGGTGGCGGGACAATAGCGAACGCAGTAGCCGTATCCCGCTCGCGAAGATCAGTCGATGGGCGACGCTCGAGGTCAGCATCAAGCGACTCAAGCGCGCTTGCGAGTGCGGCTGAGTCGCCAGTAATCGCGACCGCGCCGTCGTCGGCAGCGTACTCTCGGCCACGGGAGACGAGAGCAACGTACCACCGGCTGACGGTTCCAACCAACATCGCTAGTGGTTCGATGACAGGGTTGTAGCCGTATCGACTACGAGCAAGTCGTGCAACAGCACTGGGCGCCGATAGCGCAGTGAGCACCGCGGCGTCTCGGTTGGCAACGTGGGCGAGTTCGTGAGCGATAGCAGCCTCGAGTTCGTGGTGCTCAAGCGTCTCGATCAACCCTCTAGAGAGAACAAGCGTCGAGACAGCGGGACGATAGCCCACTGTCAGCGCGACGGGTGTTCCGTGCTCGAGTACTCGAATCTCGGGCGGCGGCAGATCGACCTGGCCAGCGAGTCGAGTGACAATCGACTCGAGGGATGCATTCACATCGACTTTCCGGGCAGAGTCAGAGGTAGATCCCGCTGTACCATCAATCTGATCGACCGACTCGATGTCCGTGACCGTGAGCGCCTCGAGATCGAATCGGTCCTCGAGATCTCGGAGAACAGCGTTGTTGCCTGTAAACTCCGTGCGTATTGTAGCGCCGACGTGGATGCCAACGAACGCGACAGCACTCACGGCGGCCACTGAGACGACAACAGTTTCGACTGATACGAGAGTTGCTGCCCAGTAACTGGCTCCGACTATGACGATTCCTGTGACGGTCACTAGAATGGTCGGTCGCAGATCTGTAGTTTGCTCAAGTCTGGTACGCACCCATATGACCTCGTCCGTGATGCCGTAGGCGGCTGCTGGGTCGACAGGTTCCTCCTCGGCGATTTCGGCGGCGCGGCGCTCGATGGCGTTTCGCACCCCATCGACATGATTGGGAACGATTATCGATCCGAAAACGAGCCAAACAAGTGCAGCGACAACGAGCAGTGCGAACCCAACCCAATAGGCCATACTGAGATAGCCGACGATAAAAATCCCGATGACGAGCCAATTACCGCCGGTCGTGCGCTCATCGTTCACCTCGTCTTTCGAACGGATCCATTCGTGGGCAGCCCAGAGGTATCCAGCCATCAGCAAATAAAAGAAGCCGAGCAGGACCAAGAGTCCGAACAGCGGAGTAGGCAGTACTGAACGAAGGAACGGCAGAGTACTTAGCACAATCAGTAACGACGAAAGCAACAGCACGTACGAGGCGAGTTCGACAACCCCCTGGGCAAGTGCACCAGCCGGTGCGGAGCGCTCGCGAGCGGTACGGACGGTCCGCAGCGACAATTCGACAGCCGCCAAACAAGGCATCCCGACCGCAACTACGAGTGCTACAGCGAGCGGCTCGGCGGCGAGACGGAAATCAGAACCAGAGAGGATCGCTAGTGAGGAAAGCACCTCAACACCGTAGTGAGCCCCAGCGTAGATCGGGACGCCAATCAACAAGAGGACAGCGACGACGACACCACTCGAGAGGAACAGACAGCTAACACCGGCAATGACTGTCCGGACAAAAAGGCCGGCACGAGTTGGGAGCAACGTCATGACGGATTTCACCTCGAATAATTGAGAACCGGACGGACTAGAGGGGAACCAAGATAATGCATGTCGTTTCAAGAATTAACTTCGAGTGACAAATAGATACCCGACCGATCACAAACTGAGACTCAGTCGAGATCTTCTTATTTATACGCTTATCATGGCGGAACTGCTGGTCACTACACGTGCGAACGTATCCTCATTCGATAATCAACGACTATCCGTTACGTCTCGTGGAAAAACAATATAGAACGTGAATGCGAGACCGATTGCATTCCCAATGGCGGGGGCAATTGCCTCTTGCCAAGACTCCCCCTGCCCGATGACTCCGATTAATAGTCCCACTCCTAAACCAATGGACAGTCCTAGAATGGTTCTCCGAAGTGGCGACTGAAAAACAGCACTCACATATAACATTAATTATCTCATCTCATAAACATTCAGGAATTTGAATATATNCCTAGAATGGTTCTCCGAAGTGGCGACTGAAAAACAGCACTCACATATAACATTAATTATCTCATCTCATAAACATTCAGGAATTTGAATATATGTTTGGTTTGCACACTGTCTTACCTGAACTGATCTCCAACCTCGATTAACAAGCAGTCGTAGTTATCGAATTAAGTGTTTCTGTTTCGTCACCAATTCTGAACAACGAAACTGTCTCACCATCGCCATCTACTGATATAATAAATACTTTGAATAAACACTCAAGTTTAACTACCATGCCCTCCAGACCAACCACTCTTCAATTACGGATGGTCGCTGCCCTCCTTGGACTTGCCTTCGTCTCAGTTGGATTCCTTCTGGGAGTGTGGGTTGTCTTCTACGGTGTACTCGTCTTTTTTGAGAATTCGCATGCCACTCAGATAGCGGGCACTATTACTGTTGCAACGCTTGTGACGATCGGCTATCTCGAGTACAGGCAGCTCGAAACGATCGAACGACGTGCAGATGCCTATCCAGTGGATCGAGAGACGGCACCGGAATTGTATCAAATAACGACGCGAGTTGCTGCCCAACTCAACGTCCCTGTCCCAACGATTGCTATCTCTGACCGAGATGTGCCTGAAGCATTAGCGATTGGGTTCCGACCAGAAAACATCCATCTGGTACTCTCTCTTGGGACAATCAAGGCACTGGACGGGCAGGAGGAACTCGAGGCAGTGATTGCGCACGAACTCGCTCACGTCAGAAACCGAGACGCGATGATCATGACGGTTGTGTCACTTCCTGTTGTTCTCGCTGATGGACTGCGATCACGGGTCACGCAGATAGAAAATCCAGGGGCAGTTGGTATTGTGACCGTGCCGCTTGGGTTTTTGTCAACCAGCGTTTGGGTTGTCGGGAGAACGATCACGGCTCGTCTGTCTCGAGCCAGAGAACGAGCAGCAGATCAGGCAGCCGCAGAGGTTACCGGGTCGCCTGCTGCCCTCGCCATTGCACTCCAACGACTCGATGAAGAAATCGCAGGCACACCAACTCGTGATCTTCGTGAAGCTTCGAGTGTCTCTTCGTTGTCCGTTCTGCCACTTGACCCAAAGGAACCTGAAAAAGTCATGCTTGGACCAGACGGAGACACTGAGCCGTCGTATTGGTGGCTCAGAAGGTGGACACACCGACTTAAACGCTATCTCTTTGGAACACACCCTCCAACCGACGAACGAATCAAGGCGCTCTCAGAACTCGAGCGCAAACAGTGAACCGCCTCGAGGTCACGCCCCGAGGCACTCGGCCTGCTCTGCCTGTAGAGAAGAAGGACTGACAGTCTTCCGTGTTCGGGACGGTGTTATCGTCCAAGCAGACTTCCGTCGGCGTACTTTTCCTCGTACTCGGTATCGTCGGCGATAAGCATCAGAATTCCCTCAACCAGGCCAAGCACTGCGGGGATACCCGTCCAGAAGAAACAGAGGTAGAGTACGCCGAGTTTCATGTTGCCCTGGTAAAATTTATGTGCCCCCAAGCCGCCGAGTAGTAGCGCCAGAACGCCGGCCGCGATCTTGTCTGAATCTGTCGATCCCTGCACGGAAGGCTGTCGAACACCACAGTCCGGACAGATTTCCGCCTGCTTGGCTATCAGGGTCCCGCACTCGACACAGTACTTCTCGTTTTCAGCCCGCTCGTCGTAACTTCCCTCGAGAGATATGGTTTGATTGACCCCGCAGTTGGTACACACCTCTGCATCGTCGGCGATCTGCTCGCCACAATTAATACAGTACTTCATGTAGTGAGGACTGACTTCTTCTCAGACTCGACATAAGTACCTGATCGTTCGGACTCGCATCACCACGAAGATAAGATCGAACTGAAAGCGATGATACCATATACGAGACCAATACCGAGAACGGTAAGCGAAGATTCGAACAGCAACAACGCGAGTCCAAGTCCGTATCCAGAGCCGAGTAACGCACCGGTTACAGTTCGAACGATATTATAGCCCCGCCGGTCGCGGAACGTCGTAACTGCCCAGTCGACAAACGAGGGAACAGGCAGCAACGCAACAGCAAAAAGCGCATCGGTGCCTCGAAACATGATGCCATACGAGAGAAATCCCATGGCGATCCCTGGATAGATGCCCAGACACCGCGCGCAGATGTGAACACGGTGACCGAAGACAGAAGGTGAATAACACCGATAGAATTCAGACGGAAGGTGGTGTGCGAGCACGAATCGGCGCGTCTTGCTCAGACCCTTTCGTAGCTCTGCAGTATCGATCCGCATAGGACGATTCTCGCAGAGTGACGGGATGTATCTACTGGACTCACGGCGGATCACCCATGCCACGTCTGCCATAGGCGATTGTTATGAGACTCTGATAGTCCACTCGAGGAGGACTCCGTGTTCTCAAGGTCTTGACGCTAGCTGGTGTGTACTGCATCTAGCAATACGGCGAGAGACTCGAGAGTGGCATCGCGGTCGAATCGACAGTCAACGAAAGGTGCTTTTTAACATCTCGCCTTGTGTTGAATATAGTATGGATGCACTCCTGCCTATAGCAGTACACACGGCGAGGTGGCCACCATGAGCAGTTCCACGGCCGAAGCCGAACTCAACGAGGATGAGCACGCCGGCCTCGAGCTCATCCGCGAGTCTGGCGGCATCCACCAGAGCGATTTCTGGAAGGAACTGGATTCTCCTCGCGCAAGGGCAGCCGGATCGTCGAATCGCTCGTTGAAAAGGAACGGGTCGATCGCGAGGAAACCGTTTACAAGGGCCACAACACCTACTTTATCTCGCCGGCCGCACGAGACCTCGATTTCAGACTGCTGATGGCCGGCGATATGCTCTCGCCGTTTGTCGGCGAGGAAGAGATTGATCCTAACAGCGACGCCTTCTCGCAGTGGATCATGAACCTCGCGTACGAGGAGTAGTAGTCACGATCGCCGCTCGAGATCGAGGCATGTCCGTTTCTCTTTGTCCACGGTATCTTGGTAGACGAACAGTTGATGCACGCCCCATCACGGCCTTCTTTGACAGAGACCCTAACAGTGTTTTGAGTGACACTGATCAGTTTAACTGGCCAGTATTACTTCCCGATGGCGTCGGGTCTTCTTCCTCTCGAGGAATAGTTGCAAGTCCAGTCGATACTGCTGGCGTCCTCACATTCTGCCTTGCTGTAATCGGGATTGCCACCTTCGATACGCCNGATACTGCTGGCGTCCTCACATTCTGCCTTGCTGTAATCGGGATTGCCACCTTCGATACGCCACTTCTGACAAGGGGGATCCTCATCGGTGTTGCGATACGATGACGGTGTGCTCAAGTCACATCACAGTCAGCTTTCGGATTAGCCGGTCTACGGAAAAGAAAAGATACGTGTTTACCCCGAGGACTCAACAACCGTTGAGGCGAACGTTTTCGGGCATAGAGCACTCGGAAAACGCTCTTCCTCACCTTTCAATCCTTATCTGAACACCGCCGATACCTAGCGGTCAACACATTTGTGTGAGCGTCTTCGGCTCTAGTCGTTCGTTCCCTGCATTACGAGTCGTGCCGTCGCACGGTCCCGTTCTGAGGCCCTGAGGAATCCCTTCGTGAAGCCCGCCCCGAACATCGCATCAACGAGAGTATCGCCTGTCTCGGGTGGTTCCTCACGGTTTACGACAGTGGCGAAGCGAAAGATGTGGGAGTTCCCCGTCGCGGTATCAAACGTTAGATCCCACCGGTACCGCCTCGTTGACCGGTCAGTACCCAAGTAAAGGTTTGAGTCGGCGTTGCCATCGTCAGCTGGAACAACGTCTCCAGAGTGAGAGACGAGCGAGCCCGACTTCCAGCCGTGTTCGACCGTTAGCGAGGCAGTCTTCCACTCGGTTCCCGTCTCATTCACTCTTGGGATAAGTCGATACTTGGTGACGAGAGCGTAGCGGTTGGTCAATTCAAGGTCGAGAACCGATGCAGACTGTCGAACGGAACCATACGTCTCGTGTCCCGCTGTCGTCGTATCGGTGGCCACGATGGGACTGTCCCGTTGACCCGTTGAAGGAACTGGCTCCTCGGCGTGCGTGGCTGGTGGAGCGGAGGGTTTGTCGGCGATCGCGGCTGTGGCCCCGAGGACGCCGACGACCCCGGTACTGGCGACCAGTCCAAGGAACGTGCGACGCTTCATTATTTCGAATGAATGTCTCTGAGATAGAATATCTGTTGATAGCACCTAGAGATAAACACCTGCGTATCAAAGAGCCCAGAAGGTACGACGCGCTCAATACGCATGTGTAGTGGTCGTGTGTTTCACACCAATATATGTATGAAGAATAGTGTTTCAGTAGAACCATCTTCTACTCGACTGTGCTTCCAGCAGCGAGTTTCTTGGCGCCATGAGGCATGAGGCGCGCTCAGCAGCGTGTCGTCATGTGACTTACAATGACAGGCCCAAACCCGATTGACGACACTGCAGACGATTACAGCCGGTTCGAGGCCAGACTCGTTGCCCGTGATCAGGATGCAACTCGCGTCGTGACAGCTGATATCAGTGAGCCAACCGCCCGACAGTTCGTTACGGAACTCATCGATAACGGTGTGGTGACGCCGGTCCCTGGCAAGTGGGTGTTCGTCCACGAGCCAAGTGGGACCACCTTTGACTCGAGCACTCAGTTTGCTGTCTTCCATCAAGGCTGGACGGCGGCCCGCAATGCCGACGAGGTGGGTGAGTGATGCAGCAGACGCTCGCTGGCTGTGCCTTCTGCGACGCCCTGCCCGGCACCGAGGCCGGTGAGGCACATACCTGGGGAAAAGACGAGCGAGTCTCCCACCTGATCTGTGTCGACTGCGCTATCCAGACGGAGCCGGACCCTGACGAGTTCGATCACTGCACCTGCGACGGCTGTGGGCTCGTCGTCGACACGATCGCGGCACTCACGCGGTTCCACGTCGAACTCGGCCATCTCGAGGGTTCGTTACAGCTGTGTGCGAGGTGTAGTCCCGGAGGCCCGGCGACATACTGGACACGCGACCTCGAGAAGCATATCGTATCTGACTGACGATCGGCCGACCGGTCGTCGACGTGAGGGGAGCGTGGCTCACATTGTACACACGACAAATGCTAAGTGGACTGGCTCACAATGTACACATAATGAGTAGCGACAAAAAGCGCGTTCAGTTCCGGGCGCCCCACCGACTTATCGACCGGACCGACGCCCTCGCAGACGTCCTCGGGGAAGACCGGACGGATGTCCTCGTGACTGCGCTGCGAGAGTACCTCCAAGAGGCGGCTCATGACGACGCGCTCACGCAGGAAATCGCAGCTGCCTACTACGACGACGAGATTTCCTTCGAGCAACTCAAAGCGCTCGTCGGTGCCGAAGAGGCAGCGAACCTCCGAGTGTTGAAACAGCAGTTGGACGAGGACTTCATCGACGAGGTCGCCGACACATAAATGTCGACGCTCGTTGCTGGCGCCTCTGCCCTCGTGAGTCTCGGGGTCGTTGCTGACGACGACCCCAATCCACTCGAACTCTGTCTGTCCTGCTACGAGGTCATCGTCCCAACAGTAGTCATCGAGGAACTCCGAGAAATCGCCTCGTATGATGACGTACACCTGTCTCTTATACACATCNNNGAGATGTGTATAAGAGACAGGTGATGAATTCAATCAACTCGGCCTGATCCACGCCTCGCTCGCCGATACCCGGCTCGTCACAACGCCGACGCTGTTCTCGGTCCTCGTTCGAACCGGGCAGCTGTCAGCTGCTGAGGCTCAGATGCTCCTCGACGAGATCAGTGACGCCCGCAGCTGGGACGCGAACAGCTACGTGCAACGTGCCCGGTCACTGCTCGAGGAGCCCTGACACCGACGCTGTCGCCCATCGGTTCTCAGTCACCGCCTAGAACCCGTCCGTACCTGGGCCCCTGTTCGGCGCAGACCGTGTGCAAGTCTACCTTGTCGTTCTCACATCTTCAACATACGAGAAATTTCTAAGGTGTCACTTGGTCCCGGAATCTTCATCAAATCAATATACTCACATTCAGATATGTACGATCTCACCAAATTCCAGCGTGATATCTTGTACGTGATTGCCGGCCAAGACGAGCCACATGGCCTCGCGATCAAAGACGAACTCGAGGAGTACTACGAGAACGAGATCCACCACGGGCGGCTGTACCCAAATCTCGACGAGGTCGTCGACAAAGGGCTCATCGAGAAAGGCCAAGTCGATCGTCGGACGAACTCCTACACGATCACAGCGCGTGGGCAACGCGAACTCGAGGCCCGGCGTGAGTGGGAAGATCAGTACGTTGGTGAGCTACTCTCGAGTTCGGAGTAAGACGGTTACGACCGCTGATTGTGCATACTGAGTCGGCTCCCTCGAGTGTTGTTCCATTACGATCACAGTCTCAGGAGATGCTGAACTAAACAGTGCCGCCGACAGTATCAAAACCGTTATCACGACACTGTGCCGACAGGGAGTGTGAGAAAACGAATGAGCTGCGATCGGGTACGTGTCACGTGGAGGCAGACGGAATGAGCGAACTCGCGACGCCGTACCCTGTGACACGGGAGGCCGTCCTCTTCGGTACCGGTTTCCGTGCGGCACTTGGTCTCGGTATCGGCTCCGGTACCATAGAGCGGCTCGTCACACGACCGACGCTCGAGACGATCGAACGCACCTGAGAAACGATGGTACTGGGACTCGGACCCGAGGTGCTGGCGTTGTTCGTTGCGTTCGGCTTCATGGTCGGGGTGTTTTTCAGCTTCTTCGGGATGGGTGGGTCCTTTCTCGTGACGCCCACGCTGTTGATCCTCGGTTATTCCGCGCCGGTCGCGGTCGGCTCGAGTATGGCCTTTGTCTTCGGGACAGCCGTCATCGCGACGCTGAAACACCACGACGTCGGTCAGGTCGACTGGAAGCTCGGTGGCCTGATGTTTTTCAGTATCGTCCTCGGCATCGAGGGGGGCAAGCTCTTCCTGTTCTTCCTCGAGGCGCTGGGCCGGGCCGAACTGATCGTCGGGTTCGTCTACGTGCTGTTGCTCGCCGGCGTCGGCCTGTTGTTCGTCCGGAGCGCGCTCGCGGGGCCGGACGACGCCGACGGCGAGTCCGACGATCCGGACGACATTCCCGAGATCGCACGGACGATCAAGTCCTACAATATCCCGCCGATGGTGACGCTCACCGATGGGAGCGAGGCCTCGCTGTGGACGATCTCCGGCGTCGGTGGCGGGGTCGGAATCGTCTCGGGCTTTCTCGGCGTCGGCGGGGGCTTCCTGCGGATGCCCGCGATCTACTACCTGATCGGAGTCCCGCTCGCCGCTGCCGTCGGCACGAGCCTGTTCGGCGCGCTCATGTCCGGTGCCGTCGGCGCGTTCACCTACGGGCTCGACGGCGTCGTCGACCTCGGCATCGTGACGGGGCTGCTGATCGGCTCCGCGCTGGGGGCTCGCATCGGCTCGGCCGCGACCGTCTACGTCGACGAGGACGACGTCACCATCTACTTCGGCGTCATGCTGTTGCTCGCCAGTGCCGCCGTCGCCCTCGGCGAACTCGAGAGCTGGCTCGAGATGCCCGCCCTCGACACCGCGAGTTTCGTCCTGTTGATCGGCTCGTCGATGTTCGTGACCGCGATCATCCTCTACTACGCCGCGAAGACGGTCCGGGCCGGGACTGCCAGCGGCCCGACCCCGACCAACAGCGGGTAATACTGTCGAAGCAAAATCCTGGTGGATTTTCCCCGCCAGTATCCGTCGGTGGCGTCGGACGTGTTCGGGCCGCTCGACATCGGACAGTTGTCCGGTCTCTCGCGCCCCTCTATTTTCGTTGGCTGTCTCTTCGATTTACGCACTTTTGTCCGAGAGTATAACTATGGCAGATAGAGACGAAGAGCATGAGGAGCGCATCGAGATGGAGATAATCGTCGATGCCTACACTCAAGACGAGCAGGCCGTGGGCTGGATAACCTATCTGGAGGAGATCATGGACTTTCCCTTTGAAGCGCAGTGTATCGAGGAGCGCAAGTCGCGTTTTCGTATGGCAGTGGGCCAAGTGGTTCCCGATTGCTCTTTCCGGGTGAATCAACTACTAGACTCTCGTCGGTTACTACTGGGGACAGTGGTTGCGAAATATGTCTTGAGAAACATATATTGAGTGATGGGTGATGCAGTCGTCCGTCCATTTCGATGGCAGTATCGTAACCCTCATACGCTAACTGACTAATCAAGCACTACCCAATGCGTCTCTTCTGTTCATCGGCTGACATCGGACACAGACAGTCCGCACAGCGTGCTTTCGCTTCGGAATCCGTCCGGTGGACATCGCAACGGGTTACAAAACCAAACCGATCAAGAGGCAGCTAACTGACAGATTATGACAGCTGGTGAATCTATTTCGAACGTCGTACTCATCACGGTTGACTCGCTTCGGGCAGATGCGATCAATCCGTACGACGATGACCGACACACGCCGGTGCTGGAATCGCTTGCGGATCGTGGGGCCGTCTTCGATCGTGCCTTTGCGACCGGGAACTGGACCCCGTTTTCGTTCCCGTCGATGTTGGCGTCACGGCCAGTATTCGCCGACGGCGGTGGAATCGGTATCGAGGACTCGCCGACGCTTGCCCAGTCGCTCTCGGAGGCCGGCATTTCTACTGGCGGGTTCAACGCCGCGAACGGATTTCTGACCTCACACTGGGGTTACGACGACGGGTTCGACGAGTTCGAATCGTTCGTCACGGATGTCGGCTCGAGCGTCTACAGCCGGTATCTGGCGACTCATCCGACGGTCGAGGCATGGCTACAGTTAGCGACGTCACCGCTCCGGCGTGTCAAGTCGTGGCTCCAGCGGGAGACCGACGACCGGCCGTTTTTGGACACATCGCGGATGTTCGACGTTGAGCACGCCGCACGATCATTTATGCAGGAGACGGAGTCACCGTTTTTCCTCTGGGTCCACTACATGGATGTCCACACACCATACGTTCCCGCACCTCGTTATATCCGTGAGGTGTCGTCAAACCTCGTCGGCACACACCGGATGTTGCTCGCCCACACGCGGACTGGCCTCGGCTGGGACGTCAGCGAGCGAACGCTCGAGGACCTTCGAACGCTCTATCAGGCGGCCGTTCGGCAGGTCGACGCGAGTATCGGGCGACTCCTCGAGACGCTCTCGGAGACCGGCCTCGACGACGACACAGCTGTCATCGTCGCGGGCGACCACGGCGAGGAGTTTCAGGAACATGGCCATCTCGCACATTACCCGAAGCTGTACGATGAACTGATTCGGGTACCGTTGCTCGTCGACATCCCTGGAACGGAGAGCCGACGGGTCGAACAACAGGTTGGCCTCGACGCGCTTCCGCCGACGGTCACAGACGTACTCGATGTCCAGCCACCGGATACGTGGACGGGAACGTCGTTGCTACCGAGCGTTTGCAGCGATGAGCCGCCGGCTGACGAGCCCGTCGTCTCGGTCACCGTTCGAGACGAGGACGTGACGTCACAACCGATCCCGCGGTCGCTCGAAGACGGTGACCTCCTCGTCAGTGCCCGAACCCGGGACTGGACCTATATCGAGAACGTAGCGACTAACGACTGCGAACTCTACCACCGGCCAAACGATCCACTCCAACAAACGAATCTCGCGACCGACCCGACGCCCGACCAACAGGATATAATCGAAGAACTCGTACCGATCGTCACTGAGCATGCCAATATGCTCCAGAACGCGGATACGGTGGCGGATGGGGACGACGATGGTGACGGGCCCGACGAGAATCTCGAGACCCGACTGCAGGCACTTGGCTACAGATGATCCAGCGGTTCCTCCGCAACCTTATCAGCAGTCCGATCGCACCGCAACTGCGACGGTTCGTTGCCGTCGGAATAATCGCCGCTGGGGTACAGATGATGTTGCTCTGGGTGTTCGTCGACAAAATCGGTCTGTATTACCTGATCGGTGGACTGATCGCTATCGAGATCACCATCGTTCTCTCGTACGTCCTCAACAACCTCTGGACCTTCCGAGCGAGCCGGAACACCGGCACCAGAGAATATTTCGTTGGCCTCCTCAAGACGAACGTCGTCCGCGGGACAGCGATCCCGATCCAGCTCGCGATTCTCTTGCTGCTCGTCGAGTTGGGTAGCATCCCATATCTTCTGGGCAATGCAGTGGCAATCGCACTCAGCGGGATCTATCGGTACGTACTCGACGCACGGTGGACGTGGGGGTGAGCCGGCTCGAACGGACGCCGGCCATCGGAGCAGCCATCCACGGGTTTCGTGGGCTATTGGCCTCAATTGGGTGCAGGGGGTACGCACAGCGTCGCAAATTGGGGTCCGAGCGACCAGCAGCGGACGATTCTGAGTGTGTTGGAATCGGAAGGGGGTTGATAAGGATGTCGACAAACNAGCGTCGCAAATTGGGGTCCGAGCGACCAGCAGCGGACGATTCTGAGTGTGTTGGAATCGGAAGGGGGTTGATAAGGATGTCGACAAACATACTCACTGTCGCGTTCATACCCGCGCGACATGGGCAGATCCAATCATTTATTCATCTCTGTCTCGCCCGCTTGGCGGCCATCACCCCGGCCCATCCAAGCGGCTTGAGATCCTTCCGGACCATCCTACTGAGAGGCGTCTCTCCGATCTCGAGGATGTCGATAGCCTCGAGTGGACTGCCGTCGGCATGCTCGAGGCGAGCAGCAGCTGCCGTGCTATACGTTAGTGAGAGAGTGTTATAGAAGTCTTCTCGCTGTATTGATTACAGCTTCCTCGACGGTGAATGGCCNGCAGCAGCTGCCGTGCTATACGTTAGTGAGAGAGTGTTATAGAAGTCTTCTCGCTGTATTGATTACAGCTTCCTCGACGGTGAATGGCCAGATAAGTAGGTATGCCAACCTTTTGCTCTGCGCTCCCTCGCTACCGCTCGGTCGCTCGGCAAAACGTTGATGAAAAGCACTCCTCTCTCCCCTACGGGTCGGTTGTCGGCCCGCTCGCTCACTCCGTTCGCTCGCGGTCACAGCGGTAACACCTCCGCCTCTACTTACCGACTGATTCACTCAAAGGGAGTTGAAACAACTCACTTGCGAGTCTTTCTATGACACTCTCTGCCAGTAGTTGATGAGGATGTACGCCTTCTTTATTAACAGCGGAACCAGAACGCTCGATTCGGTAACTACACTCGTTCATACACTGATTCCATCGCACTTATTCCACCGAGAATCATCGCACCGAATATTAATTCATTTTGATTCCAGATACCGTTAAAAAGAGCATTACCTTCTTCTAAACTAACTATTTTGGCTTGAGGAAAATTGTTTGACACTCTGGATGGAGTGGCAAACAGATGACCTAAAAAGACCAAACAGACACCACCGATCATTACCACACCAGATATGTCACCTCCCATATATAGTGCATACACAAATAGAATTCCGGATAAAATGCTAACTGTTGCGGATACAACCAATTGCCTTGACGGACTCACGTGTTGTGGTTACGTGTAGAGATTCTACAATGAAAACGCCACTTGCTGAACCCGTTGAACATGGAGCATCTCGAGCAACCGTTGGTCCTACTCGGACGTGGCATCGAGAATCCTGCCACCGGCATCCATAGTGATGAGAAGTATCTCTACGTCGTCGAACTGCCGCCGCGGAGCCCATTCGACGAACCGGCCGAGCGAACCGATCGGTCCGTTGCCGGAGTGGGCCATAGTGCATTCGCGCTGTCTATTCAACACGACGCTGTCACCATCACTGCTAGCTGCTGAGCGTGACAGCGTTAGAAACCGTACACACTATACCAGCCTATGACCACACCTCACCGTCGGCGATTGAGCACAGGTTCGTAAGGACACTCTCCAGTTCATCCAAGACACTGAAGCTGATGAACTAGTACCGTCCCTTGCCGATGAAAGGCACGATATTGAGCGTCCGATATGCGGTGAGTCAGCCACGGCCTCGAGCTGATCGCCCTTGTCGATCGAGCCGTCGTTGATCACGACCGAGACGCTCGGTCGCGACTACACGTATGCAAAGCGCTTGCGACGCTCGCGAACGGAGCGCCGCCACCGGTAGCTATCCGGATCGGACACCTCGTCTTCGTAGTGGTCGAACTCGACGCCGGCCCCGTCGTCGAGGATGAGCGATCGCTCGGGCGAGACGCTGTCCAGCAGACAGGATGATCCGAGACTGTCGGTGCCGTTCTGGACGGGTTCGCGAATCGCATCTGTGAGATCTGCTAGCTGATCTTCGATGAAGTACATTGCAACCCGCTCGTCAGCGGTCATTGTCACGGTCTCGTCAGTCGATGGCTGACTGGCCAGCCTCGAGTCAGTCGCTTGGTTCGTGGCAAACTCCGATAATGGAAGTGATTCTGTTATGATGTCCACCCGATCTGGCACCACACAAACCGCACTCGGCGGTCACGTGGGAGTTGAATAGACCTAAATTTGATCTCTAGTACGATCACTCGAGTGAAAAACCAGAAATTATGTATTATACCTGAGGATGGGGATTGCAGAATGAGGAAATATAGTTCGTAGAAGAGGACTTTAGTAGCATACTACCCAAAGAAAAGATGTAGATGACGAAGCACACAGCTCAAATGGACGAACCGACAACTGACGTACCTGGCATTGGCGATACATTCCCTGAACTGACCGTCGAGACGAGCATGGGTGAGCGCTCGCTGCCCGACGACTACGAGGACAAGTG
>NZ_AOIT01000070.1 GCF_000337475.1 Natrinema limicola JCM 13563
ATTAGTGTTCTGATGGACTACGGAACCGTTGTCCACCTAGAACTTGATCCAAAACACGGTCAATTTGAGACTGTACAACGGGAGCTAGCACGGGTTTCCGACTCGAAATGTATCTTTGTCCGTTCGGATCATGAATTTCGAGCGTCGCTTCCCGAGGATCGGGCGTTGGTTGAGTCATTACTCGAAATCCCGGGGGGTGATACTGATGCGTGGGCGGACCGCACGTTCTACTTCGTTGAATTTGCAGTTC
>NZ_AOIT01000071.1 GCF_000337475.1 Natrinema limicola JCM 13563
ACCCGACGCCCACGTAGAAGAGGCGAATTGTCGTTGACGGTGTTGTCGTCACTGCACGCGCCTCACGGAACTTCTCGTAGCTCTTTTCGATCTGTGACCGCTTGTTGTAGATCGTCGCAACCTGCGCCGGCGTCCGGTCTTCCAGACCGTACGCCGCGTATCCTGTCGTCTTCACGCCAGATTTTCCACGGTCACCGTTCTGGTAGGTGACGTTCACCGCCATCGGAAACGTCTGTTCGTGCTCTTTTCCCTCACAAATCGTCTCCTCGGTCATGTATGACGCTGTTACGGAGAGCTTCTCTCGGATCGACGCCTTTCCGGTCCTAACCGGGAAGACTGGCGGTGCAACCGCCCGAAGGACGCCAATCAGCTCCCCGACGTAGGCGTCTCGATCCATGAGAATGCGGTCAATCTCGAATGGATACGTCTCGACGCGGGCGAGCAGGCGCTCGACCGCGTCGGACTTGCTATCTTCGCCAGCAACTGGTTCAACCGCGAGTGTCAGCGGCTTTCCTTGCGCAATAACGAACGCTGTGCAGTAGCGATGACACTGGGTAGTCCCGTCCCGAGCAGCCATCCGTCTGATCTCGCCGTCACTCCTGGGAGTTCCATGGAAGGGGTTGTCCATGAAGTCGATACAGACGGTTCTCGACCTGTAGCGGTCGAGAACCGTCATCGCCAGCGTAGCGAGAATATCGTTAACAGCGTCTAGCATCGGATCTTTCTGGAGCGTATGGAGCCAATCNGCCAGCGTAGCGAGAATATCGTTAACAGCGTCTAGCATCGGATCTTTCTGGAGCGTATGGAGCCAATCCATGACGGGCTCTCGATTGGGTGTTTCCTCTGCGTTGGTCGTGACGCCGTTGACAGAGGTTGCCCCGACAGCGGCTCGAAGAACGACTTCCATGATATCACCGGAATCGAGGGGAGAGCCCTCGATTCCTGGCATCGGGATCAACGCCAGCAACTCCAGAGAAAGAGCCTTGAGTTGCCGGTTCGAAATGAACTCGTCCGGATCTGTAAGTACCCGTTTGAGTTTTGGTAGGTTCATACGGACTGTCCGGACAGCGGATGAATCAGTGACCTGATTCACCCGCTTCCCATTCATCTATGTGTCAGACGTGACCTCATTGAGCCAGAGTGGACAACTAGCGATAGTAAATGATGCTGAGGTCACACTCCTCATACTTCCTCCCAGTTTCATCGTTCTCATCCCTCCCAGTACAACCAGCGACTGTAGCCGCGCCCACAGAAATCGAAGTAAGAAGTGTTCGCCGATTCATGAATCCGATTTCTGGTACAACTGGTAAGTGTTTTCTGGAGTTGAAGTGTTCAGTTCGCATGTGTAGTGACTGTATTGTTTCACGCTGAGTAGGATCAACAGCGAACATCCTCGTAGGATCTTTCTCAGTCGTGAAAGCAGCTGTCTTGAATACTGTCAGCGAATGGCCATTATTAATATAAAANAGGATCTTTCTCAGTCGTGAAAGCAGCTGTCTTGAATACTGTCAGCGAATGGCCATTATTAATATAAAATCACGATAATGATCACCAACGATGGATGGGGAATGGCGATAATGAGACTTCGACGCCCAACAGACTTCTTGATCCTCGAGGCACTGAACGAGACGGGACGCAACGTTGCATCGAATCTCGAGTCGCACACGGGGAAGAGTCGGCAGAACATCAATACTCGGCTACCGGTGCTTGCAGATTATGGTCTCGTACGCAAGATCGGACCCAAAGAACGG
>NZ_AOIT01000072.1 GCF_000337475.1 Natrinema limicola JCM 13563
GCACTTGGCGTGTACCGCCACACCCGAGGTGATTCAGCATGAACACCTCAAGCGATCAGCTACAGAAAGAACTCATCTGGGCACTGGCACACGGCACCAACCTCTCACAAGACGAGATCGCCGACCATCCAGCGATCGACAAATCCCAACCGACCGTAAGCCGGATTCTCAACAACTACGACCCTGCTCTTGATGGAACGGAGATCGTCGGATCTGGGTACGGGCGAGCCGAAGACACACAGACAGATGCCCCACCAGTGACCACGTACCGCGAGGCACTGGCTGAAGCCATGCTACACGCCCCGATGCTGGCCCCGATGGTCGGCATGGCGAAACTCAACAACACCGAAAACGACGGATAGAGCACCCATCACGAACCACCCCGATCGAGAACAACGCGCATCTATATATCTACCTCCTCTCTGACACACCATGGGCAAATGGGCTGTGGGCCAATTTCATTCACTGTAGACCGAAGGTCTACAGTTAATGAATACTGTAGGGGAGGGTATCACTGAATACGCATACTACCAGAAGTATGATAAACCGACTACGAGTCCTTGTACCTCACACGGTGCTCCTCCGGCACACGGTGGACCAGTTCACTGTAGATCGCCCGGAACGCATTCCCGATCTCAGCGAGCCGCGCCACATCGTCGTCCGTCAGTGGCTTATCATCGTTCAGTAACGCCCGCGTCAACGTGTCTGCGGCCGTTATAGCCTCCTGCTTCTGACCCTCCAGCACCAACGCCACGAACTCGTCTGACTCACCTTCGAGCGGCGTTCCGTGGACCAAGTCTTCGGTATCGATACTCTCATGCCCCTTTGCCGGGGAATCTGATTTTGCTGTCATGGTTTCCGTGACGGCACGGGGTCGGTGGTGTGACACCGGCCCTTTCGGGCACACCCGCGCCAGTGGGTGCCTCGCCCGTTCTCGCGGGGTCATCGGCAATCCTCTGGTGGTCGAGCCACCGGCTCGTCGAGGACCGGCGGCAACTCACGACGCT
>NZ_AOIT01000073.1 GCF_000337475.1 Natrinema limicola JCM 13563
GGGTTGCTCCCGACAGACCTTGGCTTTCGCCGCCACGAGTACCTGTGTCGGATCTCGGTACGGACAGTGTGCTCGCCTTTTCACGGGCTCTCGGTTGACCTGACTTGCGCTATCCTGCCATTCGGTCGCTTCGTGCCATTACGGCTTCCACGAACTTCGACAGTTCGACCGGGCGAAGGCCCGGCTCAGGCGGCCCCAAAGCGTTGGCTTTGAGTGCACACTGGCATAGGAATATTAACCTATTTCCCTGT
>NZ_AOIT01000074.1 GCF_000337475.1 Natrinema limicola JCM 13563
CGTGTGACCGTCTGGAAGTCATCAGACGCGCCGTGGATCGAGGAAGGCGAGCAGGTGCGCATTCACAAGGCTGCCCGGAACTGGCACGAGGGCCGTGTCTCACTGGCCGTGACCGGATGGACGACGATTCACTTCCCCGAGCGCGGCTGCTGGTGGGAATAGCCGGGGCGAAGCCCCTTTTTTGCTGGTGTGAACGCAGTCACCGCCACCTCCCACCACCTCCACGGTCCGGGCTGCTCACGGCCGGTGGCCGCTGCGCTGCCGGGCTTTCGCCACAGCATAAATCTGCTCCACAACTTTGCCATCACCTAGTAGTAGTTAGTAACACGACTTTTTCATTCAGAAATATGCCTGAAACTGAGTCGAGCAATTCGGCAACTACATCTGCTTACTGACCGGTGAGCGATGAATTACAGTGCTTACATTGATCCCGATCTAGTTCGTTCGGAGCACCACATTGCGAACAATTAATCCGAGCCGGTGGTTCATCGGTGTCGTCCCACGACTGAATCACCATAACGAGGAGAGCGAGGTACACGAACAAGAACAGCCCTAATGGGCCGAATGGGAAGAGAATAAACAAAACAGGGAAACCAACGAACGCGTATATCAGGAGGGTTGAGAGGCGATCCATGGATTCGATTTTAGACTGTAGGAACAAAAACATACATACTCTGTAGGCTCTGTTGAAATCCTCAAAAACTGATAGTACCCTGTATGTGATACGGAGGATGAGTTCAGTCTGAGATCGTATTTAGTACAAGCTG
>NZ_AOIT01000075.1 GCF_000337475.1 Natrinema limicola JCM 13563
CTGTTCGACCAACTGACCGAGAAACTGAGTTTCGCTGCATCGTGGATTGACAATCACCTCGGTGGATTTCTCAATAAGATTTGCTAATCACTATGCCGTTCGTGACGCCGTGCGAGCGATCAGAAGCGGCGAGGCCGACGTCGTCGTCGCCGGCGGCATGGAGCGGATGACGAACATGGGCACGGCCGGAGCGACGAAGGGGCTGGCCGGCGCGGCCGACGACCTCTA
>NZ_AOIT01000076.1 GCF_000337475.1 Natrinema limicola JCM 13563
GGGTCGCCGAAAATCGAACCGACCCCACCACCCACCACAGGGACCTATAACGGTGTCTAGGGGGACCCCACCCGGCACCTCTCACCTCGCGGTGGGACCGACCGATCTAGTCTGGTGGCGGTCCTCTATCCTCGTCGCGCCGGAAGTCTCCCGACGCAGCCGACACCCAGTCCTCGACGATCGGATCCCACGCCATCAGTGACCAGTCCTCCTCGAGCGCACTGCCGTCACGATCGTCGCCGCCCGGATCGCGTGGATCGAGATCGACGTCGGCGCTAGATCCGTACCGCCGCGACCCCGACGGCAGGAACGACAGCGAGCCACGACCGAGGTACGCACTGATGTAGTGCGCCGCGTTCCGTGCGTCCACCCGCCGGATGTCCACCACCCGGCCGAGGCCGACGCGCTCGGCCAACTGCGACAGTTCCCGCTGCGGCAGGAACCGATCCACGAGCAGGTGCAGGTGCGGCCGGTCCCGCTCGTCTCCCTCGTGCCGCACCCACAGATACGACAGGTTTGGATAGCGGTCCCTCAGTTCCGTCCTCAGCGCGTTCCACCGATCGGTGATGTACTCGTGCTTCTCCTCCTTCGACGCGGGCGCTCTGCGGTCCACTGTGAGCGTCAGGAACCGACGCATCTCCGGGCGCTCCTCCGTGATCCGTTCTATCTCCTCGATCAGTCCCATCCTCAGCCGGTGGCCGCAACACTCGCAGTCCCACGAACCGCAACGGTACGACGCCTGTTCCCCCGATTCTGTCTGGTACTTCAGGTGCGCCAAGTCCTTCCGGCAGTCCGGCCGCTCCCGATCCGGCCCGCAATCCCAGTCCCGACCGAGCCGTGACTGCTCATCCAACTCGACCTCGCCGTCGACGGGATCCGCGCTCACTCCGACCACCCCGACCGACGCGATCGCGAGCTGCTCCACGAGTGGCCCGACAGCACGTCCGGCCCAGCTGGGGCGGCACTATCCGACGACCGCGACGAAGACGAGCCGGTGGCACCGCACCGCACCATAGCCACCGGCACGTCTTCTACCGCACCGCACGGTGGAACGCCTGAATTGGCGAAGCATAGCGGCTCTTGAGTTGTTCTAACTAGCGTCGAGTAAAGACCGCACCGCCGCCGCACCGCCACCGCACAAGATAGCCCCCTCCCGCCGGTCGGGGGCGTGCGGATCGGGCGGCCCTCGAGCCGGGTACGCCGGCTCTCGGGCAAATCAAGATCGCCCGATCCTTGCGGTGGATCGGCGCTTAGTCGTCCAGACCGAGCGTTTCCGTGAACCGTCGAAACACTTACTGACTCGGCTGAGAGAGGACAGAGCGAGGACGAACCCTCCGGCCAAGAGGTTTCCACCGGGCGATTCTGCCACAAATCGCGTCCGGTGGAATCGTCCGTCGCCCGGGCCTTCTCCGGGCATTCACTCACGTTGCGTAGCTTTGACTGCGACGAGAACGACTAGCCCCTTAAAGAATACTGACCTTTCACCCCGGCAGAACATCTACCTATCCCGATACTACCAACACGCCCACATATTGTTATTAGCAGTTCTAACCATAGCCAGACAGAACCCGAAACCGCATGACAGCGCAGGGGTCGCCGATCGCCCCGGAGTATCACCCATCACAACTTACCGCCGTCTTGCGATTCTTCCCCCTGTCGAATCCCGGCCCTATCCGTACAATCGCAGGACGGCGTAAGGATACCCCTGTCTGAACCGCCACAACTTACCGCCGTCTTGCGATTCTCCCACCACAATCACTCGCCCCTCCGCTCCCTAATCGCAGGACGGCGCAAGGGTCGCCGAAAATCGAACCGACCCCACCACCCACCACAGGGACCTATAACGGTGTCTAGGGGGACCCCACCCGGCACCTCTCACCTCGCGGTGGGACCGACCG
>NZ_AOIT01000077.1 GCF_000337475.1 Natrinema limicola JCM 13563
CTTCGATGCTCACCTCTTTTCGAGCAACCTCCTCGAGTTTCCCAATGGGGATGACGTGTCCGGGCGCCGTCTGCAGTTCCTCGAACACGTTGACGACCGCACTCGTCAGGTCTTGGCCACCGACGACGGCTTCACTCAACCGCCGGCTGATCGCCGCTCGGGACCACCCATCCAACTGCTTTGCGAGTCGCATCGACTGCTTGTTCACGGCCGCCAACTGCTCTCGAGAGAGCTCTGTACGAGGATCCGCCCGCTCCGGGTCCGCCATTGGGTCCACGCTCGCCGCCCGTTTCTGGAATTCCACACGGCGCGCTTTGTTCTGGTCCGCAGCGATCGCTCGTGTCCGCTTTGCACGACCTTCCTGCAGCCCCATCTCGGCCTGGGCACTGATTCGCTCAAGTTCATCCTCTCGTGCTCGAATGCGCTCTTCCTGCTCGAGGGTCGCGCCGTGAATCCGGTCGTCGCTCGTATCGACGATGCCGTCTGGGTGGTTCGCATCCACCTTTGCTTGGACCCCTTGCTCGACTGTTGCCTCGAATTCCGGCGTCTCGTCGACGACCGGGAAGCCGTCTTCATCGACTGCCTGCTCATCCGCCTGTTTGAATGCCTGTTCATCGACCGTAACGACCTTGCTACTCGAGTTGTTACTAGACATTGGTACTCACCTGTACCGCTGAAGGCGCTCACGCGCCTGCCACCGTGATGCTACTACATCGCGGTTTTCCGACGATGCCGACCAACTAGATCCATCTGCGCGCTCGCGCTCGCGCCTTCGCGAGCGCCCATCTGGGCGCGAGCGAGAGCGCGCCTGAATGCGGTGTCCCAACCAGCACCGCGCGGCGTCCCGCCCGAAGCGAGCGGCCAGCTTTAAGCCGTTTCTCGTGTCCGGCCCGGACCGCGGGTCCGTGTCCAGCGCGACTGTCGTCGAGAACGCGCGCCGCGGTGTGGCGCGCGACAGCGCAGGCGGCACCAAGCGCTGGAACGCGAAAGCCCGCGAGGGGCGCAACCGAAAACGCGCTTAATGCTGGCGCCGAGACCAGATNGAGACCAGATTCATTTTAGCCCGGAACGGTGAGCGACGCCAGGAGCGAACCGCAGCCCGGAATGGTCGGTCGCGAGCGACGCGGAGGGCGGCACGCGGCGAGCGGGGCGGGCCGATACCCAAGCGCGAGCAACCGACGCGACAGCAGCCCGATCAGTCCACGCGGGTGGGGCTGAAAGGGGCTGGCGCGCTCGAGGAACCCCGCCGACACAAGCACCGCAACCTGTGAGGAGCGCAGCGAGGCGCGGGACTCGAGCGCGCCAGGGGCTTTCAAAGAATACTCCTGCTGTATCGTATTTTGCTCTCTGAGAACCAGAGTCGCAGTCATCCTGACACAAACTCCATCGAGCGCCGCTCCGCCAAAGTCTGCAGCAGTGGTTCGAAACGGTACACGGTCGCTGAGGATAGCCTTACAGATCGCGTCAACGAACGGTACTCGAGGTTGCCAGTTCCGCTCCTACACGTCGCACACGGCCGCTTGATCAGTTAGTCTTCGTGAGGCGGCTCGAGATAGGTTTCGAGTGCATCGACGACGGTTTGGACGAACGATTCCTCGAGGCGACCTTGCCGTCGAACGATAGCGGCGTGTTTCGGTGACGCAACCACCCACGGCGAGGCGTAACTCTGGCGGGGCATCCCGCCCTCAACCCAGTCGGCGTCATTGAGTGGAATCCCCTCATCGTGCGGTGTCGTGGTTAGCGTGACCGTCATGTACTCCTCGTCACCGAACGGATGGCTGTCGTTGTTCAGAATCAGCCACGGCCGCGGGTTCTCTCCCGATTTGAACGGGTCCGGTCCCCAGACGACGTCGCCGCGCTGGTAGCTCATTCAGTATCCTCGTCGTCGACGGCGTGTTCCAGCCACTCGTCCATATCCTCCTCTCCGAAGCGGTCGTTCGCGGTCCGCGTGCTCTCGACCATACTCGTGTAGGCAGCGACGTCGTCGGCCTCTCCAAGCGCCCAGTAGTTGCCTTTGTGGCGCACGAGTTCGCGATCTTCGAGACGCGAGAGGACGACGCTGATGCTCCCTGCTTTCACGCCAGTCGCATCGCGAATTTCGCTCTGGGTGAACGCCTGATCAGGATTGGCAGCGAGGAACTGCATTACGCGATCGGCGTTCGTCTCCCCGTTGTGCTGGAGTCGGTCCTCGGTCGAGGATTCGAACGTCTCGATGTCGATGGGCATATGTATTTCTTTGTCTGCGGATGTATTAGCTGTATCGACGTATTTTCTAGACGAGGCAGTCGAAGGACGACTATCACGGAGTCAACTACTGATCGATCAGATGCTCCTCAAGATCACGTGTCCAGTAGGTAGCTGGCCCACCGGGACTACATCGCGCACACAGCTGTAGCGAGCCCTCGAGATTGCCGAGTTCGACGCGGAATCGCGTGAGGGCTGCAAGCGCGTCGACGACGAGCCCACAGCCGTCGCAGGCGTGGTGATCGCTCTTATCCGGGTCTGGCCGTATCTGGATGGCACAGTCGACGCAGATCAGGTGACTGACTCGCTCGTCTTTCCCCCAAGTGTATGCAGTGCCAGTTTCCGTTCCGGGTGGTCCCTCACAGAACGAACACCCCGCGAGTGTCTGCTGTGTCACGACTCCTCCCCCATGACGTCATCTCGAGCAGCCGTCCAGCCTTGATGGAAGACAGCAAGCTGGGTGCTCGAGTCAAAGGTGGTCCTGCTTGGCTCATGGACGAACACCCGCTTGCCAGGGACCGGCGTCACCACACCGTTATCGATGAGTTCAGTAACGAGCTGTCGGGCAGTTGTCTCGCCGAGATCTGCGGTCACGACGCGAGTTGCATCCTGATCATGAGCAACGAGTCTGGCCTCGAACCGGCTGTAATCGTCTGCAGTGTCGTCAATCGGGTTTGGATCAGTCATTGGAAACCACATGAGGCACACTGTTGAGCGCGCCTCATGCCTCACGGCGCCGATAAACTCGCTGCTGGAAGTACAATCAAGTCGAAGACATTGCGTGATGTGTATGGAGTCAGTGATCAATATTCAACAGCGGGCTCGAGTACCGACGGCTGGAGATTACCTCTTACTGGTCCGTCGACCTGTTCGCAGTTGCCACGTTGGCTTCACCTGGAACGTATCTGGTTCCTCAACAGGATGGGGATGACTCTGATTCGTCGCCAATGACGCGGGCCGTGCGAGGCGGTTGATCAGTTCATCACGCACGTCCTGCCGAGACATCGTCTGTTCGTGCCAGCCGAGCCGTTCGTCGTAATGACGCTTCCTAAAGAGCTGGCCGGTCGTCTCGGCGGCGATGTACTGAGTTCGTTTGACTCCCCAGACGTTCGACGATCGATACTCGGCACCGACATCTGCATGTGTGAGTTCAACGAGAACACACTCGACGAACGAAATGAGTGACTCTCGACTCCGATCGTTCGGAACCCGTAACTCGAGGCCGGACCAGGGTGGATCGATTGGCTGTCGGTGGGTTGGTGCTCGATCAATACCACGATCTCGTTGGTGCTGTCGCTCAGAAGTCATTCGCTATCTCGGGGCAGTTCGACCGCCCCGCACCCATCTCGGGGCGAGAAAATACTCCGATGAGGTGTTTTAGGATGTGTGCAGCCCTGACTGTACCGAACGCTACGAATTCTTTGAGGAACGTCTCTGCACTAGTCAGTCAGCGTTCCGACTCAGTCGCTTAATATGTGCAATTCGGTCGTCTATCGGAGGATGTGTAGACAATATACGTGTCCAGTAGTGGCGGATTCGGCGTATAGCTCTCTCGTAGAGCCTTCCTGAGGATTGTTCATTAGCTGTCTCTGTCATCTGGACGTCTCTAAGTGCGCGTAACCCATTGGCAACTTGCTGTGGGTCGTCGAGAAGCTCGGCTGCGTATCTATCTGCCCGATACTCTAGCTGTCGACGAGCCCATACAAAGACAACTCGTCCAACGAGCACTGCGCTACCGGCAACCAGAAACAGCATCCAATGGTGCCGCATAAAATACCGAACAGAGAGGAGTGACAGGGCTATCAGCACTACCGTCCCAACCAAGGAGACAACTGCATGGTTTTCGTCGA
>NZ_AOIT01000078.1 GCF_000337475.1 Natrinema limicola JCM 13563
TCTGAGCGATTAGCTTGCTCTCTCGCTCTCACCAGCTGTTAGCGTTCTGCGCCATAGACGATTTTCGAGGGAGCTTCGTAGCCACAGTCGGGACAGTCGAACCATCGCTGGACCTTCGCACCAGCGGCCGATTTCTGGCCGACGATGACGTCGTCGTTCGGACACTCTGGACAAGAGAGTTCGGGAGCTGGGCGGTTCCGAAGTGTATCCCGAAAGCTGGTCACTTCTTTTGTTTCGAAACCTCGTGACCACACTGGATAGCCGTCGACGAGGATCGCTGCCCGCCACTTGTACGCGTAGGAGTCCGGGGCACGATGTAGGATGGCTCGCGCTCTAGTCTCCATGTTTCGATATGCCAGCGTGGGTGCTCGACTTTCTCGTGTCCAGTTCGTGATTCGGGGCATGATTACTCAGAAATGAACGTCTGCCGGTACGATCCAGCACGTCTTGCTCTCGTCAGTGTCCTCGAGGAGGCGATCGAGGTGTCTGTGATGGCGGATCCCAGTCGCGTGCTGATCATATAGGCAGATCGACGGGCCACGGGAGGCACCGACCTGCTGGAAGGCGTGCCGAGCGAGACCCTCGTCGCGCATGATCTCGTCGTCGCTGCGTTCCTCGAGTGCTTTCTTCACCTGGTCCAGATTTCGTTGGAACGTTTCCGTCGTAGTCTCCCAAGCCCGCTCGAGGAGTTCTTCACCTTCGTCGGACGTAACGGGTGCAGCTGTCGGTAGGTCGCCCCACCGTGCTTTTCCAGCCACTGTTGTCTCCTCTTCGTCGAAGGTGACGTAGTAGTCGAACACTGCACAAGAATCCGGCTCCGCGCCAACCAGTCGATCGAACACCGTCTTCCCGGTTGACAGTGCCTCTTCTGCTGTCGATGCCTCTACCAGTGCGTAAATTAACATATGCATCTCGGATACCTCACTGCGCCGACGCTCTGATCAGTGTTCGCTTGGTCTTACCCAGTGCGCCGGCACCCATCACCGGCGCACAAAATCACTGCTGGAACGTACCTGTCTCACGGAGTAGAGCGATCCGGATCGATAGTAGCATCGTCAGTGGTCGTCAGGTCGCTTGACTCGTCGATAGCTTCGAAAAGACCACGGGTGCCTTTAGAAACTTGTACCTCTGCCTCGAGTGGGGTTGCTGGTTAGGGAGCCGCTGTCTCTCTTTGTTTGAGTTTGAGCTCAACGTTGCCTGCCAGACCCGCAAGGAGGACTACGCCGACCCAAGAAAGGATATACACACCGAATGGTCCCGGCCCACCAAACGGGCTAGTAAAGTACCCCTGCCACTCACTATAGGCTGATACGGTTAGTAATACACTGACCAGTAGAACGGGCGAAATGGACTTCTGCGTTATGGAATACAGGACTGGAATGAATCCGAGGGCAAACATTCCGATGAGAATATACGCTCCTGAGGGTGGCTTAACCAAGAGGAGTTCCCATAGATTATCATATGAGAAGAAGTTCCAGAGAAAGATAGCGACACCTGCATGGAGAAAACCGGCAACCAGACGGTAAATAGCCGGAACCATCGATATGGATGGGGTCTCTGAGTTTTCAGCCATATTCCGCAGCAAGAATTACACTCACTTAGAAATTATGGTGGATTGACACTCTACGGAAAGTACATAGCCTGTACTGACCGTCCGGTACGGAGTCCAATAAGCTGTGACCGATTCTATAACCCGCTCGGTTAGGAATCAATGTGGGTATCAGTCGGTTCACTACGCTCTGGTCGAGTGAGAAGACTCACTTCCTCCAAGAGCGCCGTTGCTGTTTCGATTCGTTCTCTGTCGGCGTCAGTCAACTGATCGCCCTCGAGATCATTGAGTTGACTGAGTGCACGATGCAGTCTGTATCCTGGTGTGTTGCGTAGGTCCATTGAATGCGCCTCAGCCGATCGCGGCGCAGATAAACATGATATGAAGGTATAGTTGATTTTCCTTTACCCCAACATCTCTTGACTGATGTCAACTGACAGTGTTCTTTGAACTCCGCCGTCTCAACTATTTCCCACAGTAGTCGATTGGTCATGTTGGTTACCAGCCAGCCAACGCCCAACCCGTACTCCCACTTCACCGATGAGCGCTGAAATTCCGAATCCAAGGACTGCAAACACAATCGTGGCACCGATCGCGCTCGCCACAAACCATACTGGGCCGGCCAAGCGGAATGTGGTTGTAAGAAGATCGAAAACAACCCAGAATACTGGAAGTCCGCCAACAATCCCGACCCGAACCCCAACTCCACTAATTTCACCGTTCACACGTCCGATCAGATAGCCGGCAAGAATACCACCGAAAAACACCGCTCCAAGCGAGAGTTCGGATCCTGTTTGCCAGTAACTGAAGGTGGTGAATGGAAGAGAGCACAACCCACCGATAAGAGCGTACTTCCATTGGGTCATTCCGGGCTGTAGAGGAGGACCAGCTTCAGGCATAGTATTTCAATCAATGATTGGTGTTGCAAGATTATAATAACTTTCCTTACAGAATATGCTATTGTGCCACCCTTTGTCGCGTCTCTCTGCAAACAAGACACACCCTGTACTTACCGCGATTTTCACGCCTCACTCTGAATAAAGAAACAGTGCTACTATCTACTGCTAAGTGATCATGTTCCACATCTCATTCACTCTGGGCTCGGCCCATAGCGCGGCGTCCCGCAGACCTGGCACTCCCAGATGGCGTAGCCGGTCCAGGTTTCGTCGGGAACGGATTCATGGTCGCTGAATCGATGATCGGTTGTGCGTCCACACTGGTGACACTCGAGGCGTTCTTTGGTGGGAATGCCACTGTCCTGATGCTCAGGTTCACGTTCTTTAGGTGCCTGCTGGAGGGCAATTGCAGGAACTAGCCACGCATCATCGCCGGCGTTGTCGAGCAACGTCGCAAGCCGCTGCTCGTCGCGAATACCAATCCCACCTTCGTCGTAGAGATAGGTTGTTGGTTCGCAGTCGCTATCCACCGCTGATTGGTCAGTCCACGCTGTTCGATCGCGGGCGGCCGCGAGAAGTTGCTCACCGTCAGTGGACGTGATCTGTGCTGCAGCAGGAAGCACGGGCCACTGATCGGTCAATTGGGCTGCAGGCTCGTCCTCGAGATCGTAGATGATCGTGCAGTCGTCGACAGCCTGTTCGGTCGCACTCGAGGCAAGGAGCATCGCAGCGGCCCCACCTTTCGCGACAGCGCCGTAGAACGTCGACGACTCGACAAGCATATGGACGACGCCGAGGAGTGTCCATTCTGTTGCCGGTGCGTCTGTCTCAGAAGAGCAATCTTCGAGATGGTTGGTGAGACAGAACAGGCATTTGGTCTGATCAGCTGGGATCGGTGCGCCACAGGACCGACACTCGGTGTCTGTTTCCGTTGGAGTGTCTGGATATCCAGCCGTCGCGATCTGCTGTCGATCAGGTTCGCCGTCATCATCTTCGCTGAGTGTCTTGTCTGGGATATGCGACGCTTCGCCGGTCGGACGAAGCTCCTCAAAGTCAGAATATCGGTCAGTCATTAGTGGGTGGTGGATCGTGTTGTCTCATGTCTCGATGCAGGCTCCAACTCGGGAGAGAAGATCTGGACATGAGATCACTGAGTCGCTATTGCTGGCGGAGTCCTGCTTCTCGAGCTTCACGATTGCTGGCACAATGGATACATGCTGGCAGATCACCATCAACGGCGAAAACCCGGAAATAGTTCTCGGTGACATGAGAGCCACAGCCATCACATTCTGGCATTATCCAAATCTATATTGTTACTCCAGTAAATATCTTGTTCCAATACTTGTGTAGTTTTGCTAAATAGCATTCTATCGAAGTGGAATTGACTCTTTTCTGGGCCTGGTAGTGTTGCGGTTCGATAAGGAGTCCACAGTCTTCACAACGAGTTTCGACTGCGTTGGTGGTGACTCGGCCATTGCATCTGGGACACGGACTGGCGCTCGAGTTGGGCTGGACGTCTTCGTCGAATGTTGTCTCGTAAACCTCTCTGAAAGCCATGGTGTTCACGAGGGGCAATGAGCAACTCCGACTGCCCCTCACCTCACTCGTGGGGCAGAGAAATCTATCGCGAAGTAGACCGTAGCATGGTTTCTTTATTCAGGACACCTTGCGGAACTCGCGGTAAGTACACACACGCAGTTACCGTTCAGTACAGGGTATACAGATACCGAGTTACCGGACTTCTAACAGGCGGAGAATCAGCGAGAGGTTATCACACGATACCGAGATAAATAACTAATAACGACCCGAGGATGCCGAGAATCCCTGCTATAATCCCAAGTTGTTCCTTCTGTTGTTTAGTCATATTTGACCCTTTTCGGTGTGACTGCATAAATGTGCGGCGACTAACACTTTTTCAATATGCACACGTAGTTACCAGTTAGTACAGAGTGGCTCTGTTGAAGTCCTTCAGCGTTGACATTGAACAGAGCCAAAATCATATGTATTGACAGAATTCAACTTTCCATATGAATAAGAGAATCGCCGTGTCAGTATTTTTGGCTACTCTATTATATCAGTTTATTGATGCTGGTGCTGAACTGTTTTTACCGTTCTATGATCGGGGCGGAATAGTTGCACTACTTTTGTTCTGGTTGATCCCGGGAGGAACCGCGTTCATTCTTGGATATAGGGAGACTTGGCAACAGGTGATGGATAGTCAAAGACGTAAAAAAGTGTATGTCTCAACCGTATTTGGCGCAGTTGCCGGTCAATTCTTGGGTCTCGTGGTGCTGCTTCCGACACCGGCCTTACCGGATATGACGTTTGTCGGGGCCATAATCTTGGCGGGGATTACTGGTATGTTTGTATTGATCGCAGTAGGTGCAGGGGTTATGCTCGTCTATGCTGCTAATGGGAATGATGAATTCTTGACCTATCGTCAATCGTTGATTTGTAGTGTATCATTCCTATTAATCGTATTCATATATCTGTTTATTGAATTGAGTGATTTGTCCAGTCCCTATATCTCTGGAAATGATACGGTTATCTTCACTCTCGCAGGTATCTGGCTCCTGATATATGCACGAACACTCAAACAAAACAATGATGATGGCAATGAAGGAAAACCTTCCACGGCCTAATTACTCCATCTATACTGGTTTTTAGAGAGTGCGGTCAAGATTGTGGACGATGCAGGCAAGAGCGAGTTCACGAAACTGCTTCCACCAGTGTCGTGAACGGACGAATGCACCGTATTTTCGCTTGATACGTGAGTTCACTGTCTCGCTCTGGCTCCGTTGACCGTAGAGTTCAGTATCCAACCGGGCGTTCCACGCTTTCTGCAGTGATGAGAACTCACGGTGTTTGATCAAAGGACGAATCAAATTTTCACGGGCCATCTCCCGAATTTGCTGATCGTCATATCCCTTGTCTCCAAGCAGAACTTCGACTTCAGATGCGTTGCGGTTGATGAGCGAAGGTGCGATCTGCGTATCGTGTTTACGGGTCGTTGTAATGTGGAGATCGAGGATAGCGTTTGCTCTGGTATCGACTAAGAGAGTGACCTTCAGCTGCTGAATCGTCAACTTCGCCCGTTTTGTGTAGTGCTTCGAGGCGTGGCTACGGTCAAAGCCCGAGGCGTCGATCCCCGCAACACCGTTAGTCGGGAGCAGTGAAACAGAGAGATTGAGAAGCACTCGCCAGACGGCCATATCAAGTCTGTCGAACGCCTTGCAGAGTGTAGACGGCGCAGGGAGTTCAGTAAGATTGATTGCACTCCGTATGCGGGGCATCTCGATGAGTTCGTCGAGAAGTGTTCGATAGGTCGTGTTCTTCCGAACTTTGAGACACAGGAGTACGATGTGCTGATGAAGCGTGTAGCGTTGTTTCGAGAATTTTGAGGAGTATCGTGAGACTGCTCGCTGGGCTAAATGAAATGCTTGCTCGACAAAGCGGAGTAACTGCGATTTCGGGAGGGTCTGCATCCACTCACACTATCGACTGAATCTGTAACTCTCCAAGGATTTCAACAGAGCCAATTTTTCTGGGTATGAGATGAATGGGGCTCCCGCACCGATATCTCCTCCACTGTAATCTGGCAAGAGTCTCGTGCTAGATAAAGATGA
>NZ_AOIT01000079.1 GCF_000337475.1 Natrinema limicola JCM 13563
GACTGTGGCTACGAAGCTCCCTCGAAAATCGTCTATGGCGCAGAACGCTAACAGCTGGTGAGAGCGAGAGAGCAAGCTAATCGCTCAGAGCAATCATGTGTCTCGAGGAGCAGTCGCAGTTCAATTAGTCGTCGTTACTTCGCGTCTTCGATCAACTGTTCGAAATCCCCTACCCTCCTGTACTCGTCTCTATGAGCGAGTGCGGCTTGCCCCTTTGGTGTGATTTCGTATAGTCCAGACCGTTCTTTGGGTCCGATCTTGCGTACGAGACCATAATCTGCAAGCACCGGTAGCCGAGTATTGATGTTCTGCCGACTCTTCCCCGTGTNCCGTTCTTTGGGTCCGATCTTGCGTACGAGACCATAATCTGCAAGCACCGGTAGCCGAGTATTGATGTTCTGCCGACTCTTCCCCGTGTACGACTCGAGATTCGATGCAACGTTGCGTCCCGTCTCCTCGAGTGCCTCGAGGATCAAGAAGTCTGTTGAGCGTCGAAGTCTCATTATCGCCATTCCCCATCCATTGTTGGTGATCATTATCGTGATTTTATATTAATAATGGCCATTCGCTGACAGTATTCAAGACAGCTGCTTTCACGACTGAGAAAGATCCTACNTTTTATATTAATAATGGCCATTCGCTGACAGTATTCAAGACAGCTGCTTTCACGACTGAGAAAGATCCTACGAGGATGTTCGCTGTTGATCCTATTCAGCGTGAAACAATACAGTCACTACACATGCATATTGAACAGATGTTAGTCACCGCACATTTATGCAGTCACACCGAAAAGGGTCAAATATGACTAAACAACAGAAGGAACAACTTGGGATTATAGCAGGGATTCTCGGCA
>NZ_AOIT01000080.1 GCF_000337475.1 Natrinema limicola JCM 13563
TATAGAGCAATACAGTTTTTCATGCCTCAACAGGGGTAGAGGCAACATCCAATGGGCGACACGCCAGAATACTCCCAAGACTCGAGCGACCTCTCACCAGCACAGCGGCTCGAAGCACCGAACACACGGCTCATCGACGCCAGCATCGCGACGATCAACGATATGGACACGCTGCAAGCCTGCATCGCCTACGAAAACCAACACCAACAACGTGTCCCGATCCTCCGCCAACTCGAGAAGCGGGCTATCGAACTCCGCTCACAGGACGATGATGACTAATTCGACACTGCCAGTATCAGATTGCAGAACGACCGGGAGGAACCCTGCCAATTCCTTGCTCTGCACGTGGTGCCACAAAAGCCGTTAGCAGTCATCCCTGTACTTCTGTCCCTGCTCGGAAACTCGTGAGGTCGTCGATACGCTCTTCGAGTGCNCGTGGTGCCACAAAAGCCGTTAGCAGTCATCCCTGTACTTCTGTCCCTGCTCGGAAACTCGTGAGGTCGTCGATACGCTCTTCGAGTGCCTCGATCTCCTGTCGCAGTTCCTTAGCCTCTGCCTCCTCGCTGGCAGCAAGTCGGTCCTTCAAGCCCTGGAGGCGCGACTCCTTGACGTCGTCGTCAACCTCCGCCTTTCGAACGTACTCGCTCTCATCGATCTCGTAGACATCGGACTCGGTGAGCGTCGTCACGTCGAGTGCTTCGTCGACCTTCTGGCGATCAACACTCATGACGCGCTCACGGTCGATCCCTTCCGCCTCGAGCATCGAGAGGACTTTCTCGTCGTCTTTGAGCGAGCGGTTGCGACGACTCGTACGCTGGACCGAGCCGTACTGGCCCGCAACAGGACGGTCGTGATGGAGCCGGGAGAGAAGTACGTCAGCGACCTCCTGGCGAAAGTCGTTGGCGTCACGCTGGACATCCGACAGCAGCGTATAGAGATTGACGAGCGTGGCCGTCTCCAACTCAGGCAGGTCAGTTACGTCGTGGCGCTCGAGTGCATCGATTAGGAGTAGACCATCCGAGTAGATATCCAGGCCGTCTGGTTCAGTGCGGTCGTCATCGGTGTCTGGTTCGTGTGCTGTGTCGGCTAGCTGGGTCGTCGTCGGCCCGTCTGTCTCGGCGATCACACCCGCGTCCTCGTCGATCTCGAACCGGGGATGGACGCTCAACACCGCTGGATACGGATCAGCATCTGGCGGAAGCCGGTCGAGATCGAACCCGTCGTGCGCAGTCTGTATCTGATGATACAGCGACTCAAACTGCTCACGCTGGAGCGGACGCTTCTCGGTGGACTCGTCAAACTGGACGATAACGCGGTGTTCCTGGATATCTGTGATATGGATGTGGGAGTGCGACAACGGTGTGATCAGTGTCGCGTCCGCCGGCAGCTCATCCAGATGCTCGAGAAGCGTGTGCCAACTGACGCTGAATGGCATACGGGGGAGTTACGCGCCGTCCCGACTAAACCTTGTTCTTGACGGGTATCAGAGAACTCTCCCACTGGTTTGATCCACCGACTGTTGCGGTGAATTGACCGGTAAGTAGCTGTGCGAACTGACCTTGAGCCACCTATCAATTGTAGATGGTATCCATATCATCTTGCAGGGAATAAGGCGCATGTCTTCCAGACCAAAGGTACTTACACCCATAATGATATAAATTCTACATGAAAGAGACACAGAACAACCTGCAGATCACAGATTACCACATCCATGACCTTCACAGCAACTCCATCTGACCCTGAACTGTCCGATGAACGCTCTATCGGTGGCATCCTTGTCCACCTGCTTGGACTGTTTACTGGATTTCTCGGTCCCCTAATCCTGTACGCTGTTTCAGATAACGAGTTCACACGGACGAACGCCCGTCACACCATCAATTGGCACGTTACCGTGTCCGTACTCATGATTGTCGCCCTTGTGATGTTCTTTCTCGGCGCCGATGAGATCACTGTCCTAGGAGAAACAACTGAGGTTTCTTTGCTCCCAGCCCCTCTCGATATCGTGTTTGGGCTCGTCGGATTCCTCCTGATAATCGTCCTAGTGATTGCAATATTTCTTACATTGGTGTACACCATCGTCGCAACGGTAAAAGCGATATCTGGATCGACTTGGACGTATCCTGGAGCGATCGCTTTCGTCGAGCGATATAGGTAGGATATTCATGTTATCTCAAGAAGGGAAGCTGGTTGAACATGGCCGAGATTGAACTGGACGTGCTCAAACTGCAGATGATGGATCTATGAAGCCACCATCGAACGATTCATCTGCCGTGTTTCTGGTGACAGTCGCGGCGAACGTCATCCCGCTGGTCGGCGTGTTCCACCTCGGGTGGAGCGCACAGACGTTCACGGTCGTCTACGCGATGGAATTGGTCGTCGCTGTCCCGTTCGCCGGGTTGAAGGCATTATTCGCGCGCCGCCCGCCGAACTACGACGATCTGGAGCGCCCACAGGAGGATAACCCGCTCAAGTCCGACGAGTTAGGCGGGGTCTCCGTCGGACCGAGCGACCTCAACCGCCGGCGTGGGAGCGTCACGGCCGTCGACTCGCTCCCACCGATCTGCCCCCGGAACTTCCCGTTCGTCTTGCAAGCGTTCGGGGCTGGCGTGGCGCTCCTTGGGATATACCTCGCCGTACTGAGCCGTTTCATCGACGTGCCGGCGACGCTCGCCGATCCGATGGTGGCGGCGAGCGCCGTCTCCCTGATTGTCTCTCAAGTCGGCGTCATCAACCGCGAGTACTTCCGCAAGCGGCGCTACGAGACGAGTACCCCTCGGGACGTGATCAGAAGCGCGAAGAACGAGGCCGGGGTAGCCGTGGTGCTACTCTGGTTCGCGGCCGCCGGTGGTCCGACCGGCGCGCTGGTTGCGTTCGTCACGGTGAAGCTATTCGCGGAGTGGGGGGACTACCGCGCCGGGCAGTCGTCCACCACCGACAAGGGGGTGGGGACGCTCCCGCCTGTGGCGGCTCCGGATGCGTCGCCGACGGCTGAGGTCCGTCCGGACCGGCGCGCCGTCCGCGGCGCCGCGTTCTGGCGGGGCGCGAAGTCCGCAATCGGTAGCGGCCCGGTGTACCTCTTCGCGTGGGTTGGGCTCACCAGCGGATCGACAGGGCTGGTCGCTGCCACGGTGATCTGTTTCGGCCTCCTGCCGGCCGGCATCGGTGGGCTGAAGACCGTCGAGTACGCCCTCACTCACGGTACACTGGTGTACCAGTGTCGCGACGACACGGTGGTCGCGTACGACGACCTCACCGAGGCGGTTCAGTGGACGATCCCCGTTGACGACCTCCGGGACGCCGAACTGTGTGAGGGAGAGTTCGTCGACCGCGCCTGTGATACTCGGACGTTCTCGCTCACTCCCTCTGTGGGGGAGTACGACCTCAGCGTCGCGCACCTCCGGGAGTATGACCGGGCCGCCGAGGCGTTCGAACTCCCCGTCGAGACGACGGCGTTCGGCCCGCTTGACCGACGTGTGGCCGGGGTGGCGGCCGTGGTCGGAGCCTGTGGCGTCGCCGCCGTGGCGGGCCTCGCCTATTACGCTCCCTCCGTCGGGGCGGCCGCCGCCGGGTTCGGCGGCCCGTTCGGCGTCGTCGTCCTCAGATCGGCGTGGCAGTGGGCGCTCCCGGCCGCCTGAGCCGACGTCGACGGCGGGCGGAGCGGGCGCGTCGCAGCCGGTCACCGCGACGCGTCCGCCCATGTATCGGGATCAGAACTCCGACAGCTCTGGGGCGGACGAGCCCTGACTCGAGAAGGGGACGTCGCTGACGATGGCGACTTTGAACTCGAATCCTGGGTTGATCGTCAGGATGTCGGTCCAGAAAATGTTGTCCTCCATGCAGACCTCGAGCGAGGACTCATCGGCTGAGCCGACTCTATTGGAATCCTCAGCAAGTGATATATTCTGACTGGGTTGTGGTCAATGCAGATGCTGTACTTGTCGATTCGGGAGACCTCAATATGGACTGTGTGAACAGTTTGATGACTCACTCTACGGAGAGAACGTCTCGAGCAGGGCGAGTCCAACACCATGGGCGAACCCGTAGACGTATCCCATCTGGTACGGAGAGTCGACGGAGCCGTACTTAGACGCCAGATTACCCTGTCCGCAGGAGTTGTTTGTGCGCCGGTGATGGGTGCCGGCGCACCCGCGCCGGAGAGGAGAGATCGATGTCAACCCGTAGTCAACTCCGATTTGTCCACCGAAACGAGTCTGCAGCAGAACAGGACTCAACCAATCGCATCGCACAGGTCTACCGGCATTCCGACGGTTATCCGGAAAGCGTTCTCCAAGACCTTACTCGACTCAAGCAGTTGCTTGATGAGACACGAACGGAACGTGGACCCAGCTACGCCGCTGCGCAGTTCATCTTCCTCGAGACGCTCTCGAGTATGGGCCTCTACGTGGACGAGGGACGTGAGCGACACATTCGCGCAGACCAGCCGGATGATTTGCTGGACCCGTCGAACATGGCACATCTCGAGCAACCGTTATTCCTGCTCGGCCACGGCGTTGAGAATCCTGCCACTGGCATTCACGGTGACGAAGAGTATCTCTACATCGTCGAACTGCCAACGCGAAATCCATTTGACGAACCGGCCGAGTGGACCGTCAAGGTGAGCGACCATGCCGGCTTTCCTCGGTGGGACGGGCCGACAGACAGCGCGTTCGAGCAAGCCTCATGGCAGTTTCATGGACCGCTGGAAACTGCTCTCGAGAAACTGTAGGCCGAATTTGCGGAACGATTGTTGGCTCAGCTCACGCCACTGACAACGAGGAGCCCGATGATTAACGACTCTCCAACTGCTCGAGTCTGGAGTCTTTTGTGAGCCCCACTGAGGGGTGGAGGTCTTCTCGAGTTCAGTTCGAGTCGGTTCGATTCGACTCGACTCGAGAAGCAGTGATCAAACATGGCTACGAGCAGCAGCTCCCGGGAAACGTTCGACGATTCGGACACCCGGCACGACGAGATGCACAGTACGATCGAGGCGTGGGTCCAGGACCTCGTCGACGAGGTCGATGACGCCGTCTCGAGCGAGCAGTTCAAAGAGTGGTTGGACGTCCAGAGTCGCTTCCACGACTACTCCCACCGAAACACGCTGTTGATCAAGCTCCAGTGTCCGCATGCAACGCGCGTTGCCGGCTACCGAACGTGGCAAAATGAGTTTGACCGACACGTCAAAGAAGGGGAGACAGCGATCTGGATCTGGGCACCCATCATCGCAAAGCAGTGTCCCGACTGCGGAAACTCGCCGTCGTACCACGAGCGCAGTGACTGTGAGTACAACGAGACACCGCCGGACAGTTGGGAAAAGGGACTCGTAGGCTTTCGGCCAGCACCCGTCTTCGATATTTCACAGACTGATGGTGAGCCATTGCCCGACCTCGAGACCGAAGCCAGGGGACAAGCTGACGAGTTGGTCCCCGCACTCCTCGAGGCAGCAGATCCCCTCGAGGTGGACGTAGAGGTCGTGCCACCCCAGGACTGGTCGCATGGGAGTGCCAAGGGAATCTGTGAGTACTGCCCTCAAGAGCAGCCACGCGTCGCCGTCCGTGATCGTGAGAACGAGGCTGACCTCGCCGTCACACTCGTTCACGAGTACGCCCACGCGCTGTTACACAGTGGCGTCGACGACGAGGCTGAGCGATCGAAACGTGAACTCGAGGCCGAAGCGGTCGGTTACATCGTTGGACGGCACTTCGAGTTGGATACCAGTGGGTCAGCGTTCTACCTCGCCGCGTGGCACGGTGACGAGCCCAAAACGATCCTCGACCGGCTTGAGCGGATCAGTTCGACCGCTCAGGAGGTCATCGACATCGTCAGTGAGGTGGTCGACGATGAGTGATCGACCGCTTCTGCTCGAGATCATCACTGCACTTGAGGAACAGGGCCTCGATCGAGACGAGTACCAACTCCAGCGAGAGATCGACGCCGAAGCCCTCGAGCGGCTTGTAGACTCGACGGGCCCACAGACAGGTACTGATCTCGAGATTCGATACTCGATTGGTGAGTTCTGTGTGGTAGTGACACCATCTGATGAGGTCACGGTCAAGGTTTCGTAGAACGGGATGCCAAAACAAGGCCGTCATAGATTATCTGATCTGTTGAGCTGGTAATCGCAATAAATGATAAGTACAGACGACTCATCTATCGTAGGATTTACGTAAAACAAGCGCTGCTTCTAGGTGAATGTCCCTCCAAAAGGCGATCCTCATCGAGGTGTTTGCGGTACTCCTGACCGTACACCGAGGAATTGCGATGCTTTCTCCTGATATGTATGCCTCACCCGGTTCACTCCATTTCGGACTCCTCATCGGTCTTCTCGGCCTCATATACGGTCTCGCGGGAGAAGCAATTGGGAATTCGCCCCAAAGCGAGTAATTCGTAGCTCTCATTGACCGGGTGTTTCAGGTAAGGATCTATCTGAAGAAGAGGATTTAAACAGAGCCGCGATTTTTATTGCTGGTGATGAGAGGAAAGGATATGGACGATGCCGCCCTCCTTCGTCAGACAATCCGACGATGTACGGCAATCCTCGTTGCGACCATCACAATTACCGGTGTGAGCCTCCAGCGGGCATCAGAGGCAGGTCTGCTGCTCGTCATATCCACGGGTACAATTGTATATCTCGTCAATGAGTTCTTCATAGTGGCTCCTACTGTCGATGATTCTGATGATCGCTTGGAAGGAGAGTGACTAATTCGCAGATCCATTTGTCGGCCGCTTCATCGAGAAGTAGAGGTAATTAACCTCATGAGAAGTGGTCTGTGACACACTCTATCAAAACTACTAGCTATGTGATGACTTCACTGAACGGGAAGATTTAGGACTCAGTGCTTCGTTCTGATCGACATGTCTCTCCTCTTCGAGAGTGCGATCGGCAAGTTCGACCTCTCGAGTGCTGCCCTCCATTCACCGGCAGACGAGACGTTCGAACCGGTGCGTGATGACCCCATTCCAATCGATGGGATCGTTGAATATGCGAGCTACCACGACCAACTCGCACATCCCGAGAAAGACGACTGGATTGTGGTTCCACTCCATGCGCGCAATAGCGCAGCACTCTCGGGCGAATATCTCGCCTTCACAGAACACGCACTCCATGGCGATGTTTTCATCTACGATGATGGCGGCGACTATGCTTCGGTCGATCAAGACACGTTTGCCGTCTCATCGCTAGCCAACCGGGTACGCTTCTGGCACTCCGATTACGCGCCTGACGATCCGCCGTCGTACTTCGACTCTCCCATTGCAGAGCGGGAACCACCGCGAAATCCGCTTTCTGACGACAACGACACGGACACCTTCTTTGACGAACTCGAGTCATTTGTCCAAGCGGAGATGGATGCCCAACGTGATGAAAACCGAGCGAAAGCAGCCGCGTCGACGCCCGAGGCACTCCGTGCCGAGGGGTTCGGTGCGATTCCATCGCTTGCATCCCTTGGTCAACCAGAAGATGGTGTCTACCGATTCAGAATCGATGACGGGCAAGTAGATCGGCAGCATGACACGTATCGAGTCGTCCAGAGCGAATTCCGGATCTTCGAAGGAAACGAAGTGCTCCTCCACCCACCAAGTAAAGAACACTCACCAGACGCGTTCCCGATTCCAGCGACAGTCGATGCGATCGAGGGACTAACCGTTAGTCTCGCTATCGACTGGTATACGATCAAGAACCGGTCGACTGTCGGTGCGTTCCTCCGCCAGAAGCGACGGGATTTTGCACTCACCCAACTGTTGAATCCCGTTCCGTACGAGCGCGAACTTGCTGCGATTGCGCGCGTTCGCGACCGTGATGATCAACGCGCGCTCTTGACAGGCGACACAGCAGTCACCTTCGGGGACACGGCTGGTGTCAAGAGTAGTCAGCAAGACGTCGAGCTGAATCAAGAACAGGAGCTTGCAGTGTCCTGTGCCCTCCTTGCTGATCCCCTCTTCTGCATTCATGGACCACCAGGCACAGGCAAGACGCGAACGCTCGTCGAAGTCGTCAGGCGGTCAGTCGAGGCTGGGGACGACGTCCTCGTCTGTGCCGATTCGAACCAAGCAGTCGACAATCTCGTTGCTGGCTCGAGTACAGCGACTGAGACCGACGACCGATCACTGCACGCCCATGCACAACACGGTGCCGGCGAGTTCGTACTCCGACGCGTGAACGCCAGCAGATCATCAAATGAAGTCGTTAGCACCCAGTATGCTACCTGCGACGGACTAGCCGATGTTGTCGCAGCGACGAACAGCAGCGCAGCGACCCTCGAGCGAGAGTTCGATGTGCTCGTCCTCGACGAGGCGACACAGGCGACATGCACCGCCTCGTGTATTCCGCTTGCGCGAGCGGACAAAGTGATCCTCGCAGGCGATCACAAGCAATTGCCGCCATTCAGTGCAACCGAGGAGCCGCCGGAGTCTGCAGCCGGTCTCTCCCTGTTCGAACACCTCTACGCTGACGGCGGTATTTACGAGGGAGTCGGTATCCAGCTCCGAACGCAGTACCGGATGCATCGTGATATCGCCTGGTTTCCGAACAGCCGCTTCTACGACCGGGCCCTGCGGCAAGGGCGTGACGTTACCGCACTCGAGGACCGTTCGGCATTCGTCAGCTATGATATCGGTGGGAGCGAAGAGACGATCGATCACTCCAAGCGCAACGACGCAGAGGTGCGACTCGTTGCCCATATCGCCGGTGAACTACTCGCCGATGCAGATCTCAGCTCATCCGAAGTCGGCGTCATTACGCCATACACGGCCCAGGCTAACGCTATTCGAAAGAAGTTAGCGAGACATATTGATTCTGGAAGGGACATCTCGGTCGACACGATCGACTCCTTCCAAGGAAGCGAAAAGGTCGCAATCGTAATTTCGCTAGTTCGAAGTAACGCAGCGGGCGAGACAGGCTTCCTCGGGCGACCCATTGACGGTCCTCGGCGATTGAACGTCGCGATGACTCGTGCCCAACGGTTCTGTGCGATCGTCGGAGACTGGTACACGTTACGCTCATCCGCAGACGGCACTGACGAAGACGCTGGCCTGTACGACGATCTCTACTCATTCCTCGAGAACACCGGGAGACTACGTCAAGTCGAACCAGAGTTCATTCCTGTTCCCAAGTGACCGCACGGTTCGGTTTCTGTGGTGCCACATGGGTGGACACCATGACAGATCATCCGACGTTATCGGAGTTCACCACGAACGAGACAACCGACTCAAGGCCGGTCAGTCAGCCATCGACTGACGAGACCGTGACGATGACCGCTGACGAGCGGGTCGCAACGTACCTCATCGAAGACCAAATGGCGGATCTCACAGACGCGATTCGCGAAGCTGTCCAAAACGGCATTGACAGTCCTGGGTCATCCCGTGTGCTGGTCAGCATCTCACCCGAGCGGTCGATCATCTTCGATGACGGTGCTGGTGTCGATCTCGAGTCGACCGAAGGGCGGCGCAACCTCTCAGTACTCGGCGCGGGAAGCAAGCAACGATCGGACGACGAGACAATCGGCGAGTGGGGAATCGGCAAGGGTGCGATCATCGCGAAAGGTGCCGTTCGAATCTGGAGCCACGACACCGCACTGTGTTTCGATTATCGCAATCGACGCAACTCTGGGCCGTGGGCAGATGTCAACGGGCGCGATGGCCAACTCGTGGATGCTGAGCATCATCTCGAGGGGATGCTCGTCGAGATCGATCACTACGAAGACGAAGTGCCGGACCCGGACAGCTACCGCTGGCGACGCTACGTTCGCGATCTTCGCAAGCGCTTCGCATACGTTCAATCCCGGACAGGCGTCTCGGTCGTGATCAACGGCGAGCCAGTCGACAACGGCGATCCACTCGAGGTAGTGGCGGACTCTCCACATCCGTCGCTCACTCGTGAAACCGACGATGCGATCCTCGCACTCGAATACACGCCTCACGAGGGACTCGATATCTACAGTAACGGGTTGTACGTGACGACGAAACGGGAGTACGGAGTCGGCGGAGTCGTCGTCTCGAAGGGGAACTTGACGCTGAACTTTGCCCGTAACGATATCCAATCAGGCTGTGATCGCTGGCAACGGATCGACGACGCACTCGAGCAGACACGTGACGATCTATATGCTGAGGTCTCGGACGATCGGCTGACCGCCGAGAGTCGGGAAGTAATGATCGAAGCGATGGCGTCCGAGTCATCGGACGAGCAGTGGGCCGAGCGCAAGCTATTCGAGCTGGCAACCGAGTCCCGAATCAGCCTCGAGGAGATCCAGGCGGCCCCGAAAATCGGGTGGGTCGACAGTGCCCAGAAAGGCGCAGACAAACTCGTCGAGCGTGGCTACGTCGTCCTCGATACGAGTGATGCAGCGACGCAGCGACTTCGTGATCTCGCCACTGACGAGGACACATCGATAACGATGCCAAAGACGTTTGATGTTGGCGAGCAAGCCGAGTCAGAAGGAGTCTGGACGGGCTATCATCGCATCGAGGATGAATCGCAGTTGAACGCTGATCAGCGGCGCTATCTCCGCTTCGCTCGAGTGCTCACAAGCGAACTTGGGATTGAGCGGGACGTGTACTACGGCGAGGCGAGTGCCGACGCCTGGACCGACGGCAGGACGTACATCGTGATCAGCGACTCCTCTGTGACGAGCCGACAGCGTGCAGTCTGGATGCACGATCTGTATCTCGTAGTGTTACACGAAGCGGCTCACGAGACCTCGAGTCGTGATCGACCTTCGCACGGGCATCACTTCGAGAGTACGTTTCGGTCGCTCGTGGAGGATCCGGATAATCGACGTTCGTTCGCTGAACTCGTCCAGCAGATCGTCGACGAGGGATTCGAGTCCGTGTTCGACGAGTATGAGGTGTATCTCCAGCAGATCGAAGGTGTCGCCTCTGGTCAATTTCGGTAATGGAGCGGTGAGGTGGGAGACCGACTCAAGGAAAGTGCAGTGGCCCAATATCGACATAGTGCGTTGATTTATCGATGGATAGCTTTTCGAAGAGTCGTTAACACTGTTCTTCTGGGGATGTGACCCGAAGTTCGTCCTCGACTTCGTAGAAGTAGCTTCGTTCAAGCAGCCGAGTAAGTGCATGCTCGACGTCCCGTTGCTTGAGTGCCAACTCTGCATCGGATCTCAGTACGTTTCGATCACCAACTATGACGTGGAGACAATTCAGGAAGCACCGTGATCACGGTGTGAGAAGACTTCTATGACATTCTCATCAAATCTACGATCTTGCGCGCTCTGAATACCGCTGTTGAAGACGCTCTAAAATCTGATCTTCTGGTATGCCAAGATCCGACAGAAGTATAGTTTCAAGGATGGCTGTTAGCCGTAGAATAAGGGGATGGAGTTCATCTGCATCTGCACGAGGTGTGATGCCATCATCATAATGTGTTAGATAATTCCGAGTGTTCACGATCTTATTTACACTTGACTCTATATCTAGAGGTAGTTCATTGAAAATACTTTCATGCTCTGAAACCAGCTCAGATAGTCTCTTTCGGAGTGAGTACTCATTTGCATATTTGAATGTTCCTCTCTCTAAGTGTGCCTGGAAACTTTCATCAAATCGATCTGGAATCATATCACAGAGATCCTCATAAAACTCCTCAAATTCGTCGTCGGAAATATATTGCCCACCAATTTCTCTTCTGTGATAAGTTTCTATCGCTTGAGTAAGAGAAAGAAGTTGGTTTTGAAGATACATCTCCGAGTTATATTGAACACTGAAATAGAGATTATATACGGGTTCTAATTCCTCATAATCCGAAAACCAATTGTTCATGACTTCAGTGAAATTATCGACAATATCTGCAAGGACAAAGTTCGCTTTTAATGGATGTAGGCTATCTGGCAGTTTAAGATCCCCACTGGTTGAAAAAAGAACCTCCACATCGTTATAACCGGGCTGGTCGTCCCGTTCTATACGGCCAACTAACGTAGATGGTTGAACCTCTTTGCCGGTTGCCAAGGTAATGAAATCCTGCAACGTTCTGGAATAGTCCACTCCCTCATCGTAAGATAGGTCACCTGAAGTAGGTATAATGTCAAAATAGACTTCTTCATCTATTGAGGCACCGCCTACTTTTCCCATATTGAAATCTGCATTAAATATTAGCTTAAGTTCTGCATTATCTAGATCTGCTGTAATTGATTTTGGAAACTCATAAGTGATTTCGAACGTATCTCCAGCAGACACTTCACCTCCTTCAAAGACCGATCCGGAATAGTTGATTCCAGTAATCCCCGTCCATTTTGTAAGAAGTGGAAATTGGGCACGGAATCTGTCAAAATGTATGTCATCTGTGAAGTGTCCTCCAGAGAGAAGAGAGATAGCTTGATATTCGGAGTTCGTTGAACTCACTCCCTGCGAAGAAGACATAGAGTAGTTTCCTCGAATGCAGTTCTCCAAGGTTATCTTCTCCCCAGATGTAGTAATTCCGTGAATAAAATCCGGTCTAAAAACATTGCCACTACCCATATATTCAGAATCTTCGTTTAAGATAGAGAACAGCTCTAACGAAACACCGTCAGAGGGTGAAAATGACGCTATTCCGCCGACTTTTTTGTCAGGGTTGTCTGGGAGCCACCAATAGCCTTGGAACTCTTTTTCCTCAATCATGGTTTTGATCTTTATTTTGTATCATAGGTTAATCTCGTTCAAACTGTACTTGATATCTCCCTTCATCTTCATTCACATCCACTGCTGTCAAATCACTTGTGTCCCTATCCTTTAAGAGGTCTTGTATTTCTTTAGCAGTACCATTTTCTTGAGGACTAGTGACTTCCATCCCAATTAGCTTCATCACCGTGAATTTGACATCCTCATAACCCCCACTGATTAGCAATCCACATATTAAAACTAATCCGAGAAACGGAATTGCTTGCCACCATTCTGTAATAGTGACTGCCTTGTATAGAGAAACTAAAGCAACCAACAAGAATAGAAATTTAGCTATCAAATTTCCTATCTCTCTATTACGAAGACCCTTCCGCAGAGAATCCATCATCTATCTCTATATTACGGAAGATGATTTTGCTATGACTTGAATGTATGCTGTTTGATCATGTAGTATAATTTCTTCTCGAAGCTTCAGGCATCGTTATATTTTACAAGTAGAGATTGTCAAGTCTGGTGTTAAATATATCTGTTAGTTCGATCCTATCGGCTTAACGCGAGTATAGATAATTATGGCATTAGTTGTACATAGGCATATAGCGGTCTGGAGGCCTACGCCGTATGGTGTTTCTTGAAAAGCGAGTATGTGTGAGGGGTATTCTCTACATGTACCAGTTGCTCTAACCCGCTAATAGCGGCATAGCTGTGTTCCGCATAAACTTGATCAGCCGTCAATTGAACTGCAATTACATATCGATGGCGGACGCTGTGAGCTGGCTGTCCCATGTTCTACGGCGCCGTTACGAAAGGCGGAGCCGCCGCGAACTTCTTCACCTCGAACGAGGCAGAGCCGTCCGTCAACGACTACATGCTGCCTACAATCTTGACGAACCGCCTGTGTCACACCTAGCTGATCAGATAATCGAAGTTCGTTCGCTGAACTCGTCCAGCAGGTCGTCGACGAGGGGATTCGAGTCTGTATTCAAAGAATATGGAGAGGAGGTCTAGCAGGGCATAGCCATCGCTTTTGGCCAATTTCGGTAATAAAGTGACGAGATGGAGGACTAACTCGAATAGACTGCAGTGGCACGAGATCGGTATACAGGACAGCTCTTCGAAGAGGCGTTAACAATGCTTATCTGGGGATGTGATCCGAAGTTCATCCTCGACTTCGTAGAAGTAGCCCCGTTCAAGGAGCCGCGTAAGTGCGTACTCGACATCCCGTTGCTCGAGCGCTAACTCCGAATCAGCGGCCAGGATATCGGTGGCATCTTCGTAATCGACCAGCGGAACGCTGTCTTCTCCGTGGTCTGGCCGACAGGCCTGCGTACACAACCGGTCGTAGCACTCGAGAATCCACTCCGGAAGTGGTGGCCGTGGATCTGTGACGCGAGCCATTGTAGTTCTGTCTGGTTGTTTCGACAGTCATCCGCTTAACAATACCCGTTGAATACGGGTTTTGCTCGTAATCGAGTGAGATTTTATGGTTCGGCGGCTGCTGCGTCACCAGCCTCTGGGTCGAACGGGAGGTTGATGACGAGTTCGTCGACAGCTTCCGTCGAGTTTGACATCTCGCACGAAGATGGTCGATCACAAAGCCATACAGGACGGTTCCAAGCACCTCAACAGAACAGTGGATGATCACAGAGTCAATGGAGACGGTTCTGACCAACTGAGAATCGAAGCGAGGTTGATAGTAATCCTCTCAAATATCTCACTTGTCGCGTTATCCGCGCGACAGGCCAGTTAAATCATCCACGACCCTATTTATTTCAGTCCGCCCGGCGGCCACCACTCTACGCCCATCCGGGTGGCTTTTGAGGTCTGATCAAGGACGGTGAGCGGTAGCTACTTGATCTCGAGTGCGCCAGTGGCTTCACGTGGTTCGACATCGTACTCGAGGAGGCGATCAGCAGCCAGCTGCCAAGCATGCTCGGCGAGTCCGGGGGCAGCAACTTCGTAGTGGACTGAGAACTCAGTTAGTGCGACGGCAATCAGGAGGTCTGCTTGGCGATCAGTGGGCATCGCCGGCGTTGGGTGCGGCTTCTGATATAAACGTTTGAAGCATGTGAGTTTGGCAGTCGCCAGATTCAGAGTTAGCCAACCCAGTCCGTCGGTCGGACAGCGACTGCACTCTGGGAGAGTGGTTTGTGACCCTTGAAAATACAGATCACACCCATGATTGCCGCAATCGTTGACATCCAAAATTGTTTCTGGTAACGCTAGGTCAGTTCTCCATCCTGCACTACCCACGGACGTAGAATGGATCTCGAGACGAGAAGATTCCGGTGACAGCTGGCGTCTTCAGGGACACCCACAGGGAAGTCATTGGAGTAAGACCGACAACGACCGATCAAGTGGCGTACTACAGACTAACGGTACACTGCATACAACCGCTCCTGTGCTGGATATTAGATAGGCGGATAGAGTGATACCCTTCTCAGGGGTTGTGGGTAGTCGAGAGACACCCTCAACCGTCGACGTCAGGTGTCTCTGGAACCGGCCATTTCACCGAGGATATCGACATCGTCCATCAACAAGACGCGTCGTTCTGTGTACTCGAGGCCGTTCTTGCGCTGTGTCCGCTTTTTAACTGCAAGCCTGCTCTTCGAGAGATTGAGTAACGCATCGATCGTTCGGGAGACCAGCTTCTTCGCGTAGTCGTCACTGATGCCCTTCTCCTGTCGTCGAATCCAGTGTTTCATATCGCCGGCGGTGACGTACTCTCGAACGCTTGTACTCCCCTTCCGCCAGGGATTGTCTCCAACCGACGGATCGGTACGTGCCTTCCAGAGCTTTGCAGCGAGTCGTGACGGGAGCGCCGATGTCGTTGCCCGGAGCATATCCTCATCCATCTTCGCGAGCTGCTGGAGTGGCAGTAGATCCCCATACGAGAGGGAGACATCACCACCACGTTCGAGTGGGTCGTCACTCTCAGGCAATCGGAAGTAGCTCTCACCGTCGTCTTTGCGGATACGCTCGAGGCGGCCATCAATAACGTCGATCTCCCCATTATCGATGTGTTCCTCCAAGAGGTGTGCACCCTTCTCGAGTTCTCGTGCCTGGAGTTCACCGACGCGATCTTTATTGGCGTTGAGTTTCTTCTCGTGGGCGTCCAGTCGTGCTTCGATGGGTGTCTGTGATTCTTCCAGGTCCTCGAGCCGTGCTTTGAGGTTCTCGTTTTCGGTGTGAGCTTCCTCGAGTTCGGCTTCGAGATGGCCTATGCGGTCGTCCTTTCGAGAGAGTTCGGACTCGAGGGTTGTGACACGCTCGTGAAGGCGCTCGAGTTCGTCGACGAGTGTTTGGAGTGTCTGTGCATCAGGGTCGGGACAGTCTGTGTTCGCGCTCATTTGGTTCTGGATTCTGGGTTCGGTGGCATTGTCGGGCGATTCGACTCGCGCTGCTGGTCGATGTCGGGAACGCTGGTAGTGCAGTAGACTACCGACTCGAGAGCCGTCTCGAGGAATCGCAGTGGCCGTCTCCCCGAAAGACGTCTTCGTGTTCAGGAACACCGATGTCGATCTGCCGGGGTTAGTGGCTCCGTCTCGAGTGACGGAGTATGGTCTACTGCACTGGATAAGTCAACGTGATCCCGAGATTGTGTGCTGGCTCAGCTACCCACCCTCGGGTTGGAGTCGACAGTCATGGCTTGCCAGCTTGGTGAGCGAATCGAACGGACGCTCGCAGATATCGCAGTAATGTCTCTGCTCCGTGAGGAACGTCTCACGGTTCATGTGGCCGCCATCGGGCACGGCAGACTGTCTTTGATGCTCGAGTTCACTGGTGTCGTGCTCGCTGGAACGGTCCTGTACGTGAAGGTCGACTTCGGTAATCGGTTCGCGACCAGTTTCTCTCCACGTGTTATTGCGGCGTTCGTGTTCGATCCGCCAGGCTTCGCCACCGGTATCGGGGACAACCATCACCCGGCGGCGACGGCCGTTGATCGACGTGTACTCGAACACGAATTCGACGGTCGGTTCGGTGGACTGGTCACAGCCGCCGTCGGTTGCGATGCGTGGGTCGTCATCGGCATCGACGAGTAGAATTCCGTCCTCGGTCTCGAGAGTCTGGGCTCGGCTATCGTCGTCAGCGATAATTATCTCCGAGCCGTCGGTCGCTTCAACGTCGCCCGGTTCGTAGCCGGCGACGGCGCGGGCCTCCGCTCGCAGGCGCATCTCGCGAGCGCCTTCGCACTCGAGTTGTTCGGCACGCTTTGCGATAGCTTCGTGATCGTTGACGATCGTCATTGGTCGCTCACCTCGACAGCGCCGACGATCGCGTCAGCCATCGTCTTGAACAGATACTGCGCTTCGAAGCCGCCGCGTCGATCGGCGATGTAGTCGATCCAGTCGTCGATCGTCTTCTCGACGTCCTCGAGGTCGTAGCGGACGGTGCGCTCGCCGTTCTCGATAACGTGAACAGACTCGTCGGTCGTCCGGTAGACGTGGTGTGCACCCTCGTTGTCGATGCCGACAGAGATGTAATCGGCACGTGGGTTGGTAGTCTGTGCTTCCGAAACCGTTTCGTGGGTTCGCGGTTGAACACTCATTGTCCTTGTCCAGAGGACACAGGTCCGGTGTTCCAGCACCGGGCCGGGAATTCTCCCGAGCCACCCTGCGTCTCTATCCTACAGTATGCGCCATAGGCACTTAACATTCACGTTGTAAATGTAAACGTTGTTTCTGACCGCAACGTATTTTGCAATTGTCACCGTAATACGCATGTGATACGCGAATGAGCGTAACAACTATGGACCAGAGCGAATTGGACGCGCTGCACGAATCGATCCTTGACAAGCTCGCCGAAGGCCGCGCAACGCCAAGCTACCTCGCAGACCAAACTAACGAGAGCCGGCAGTTGGTCTCGTCGCGCTTGCGCGATCTTATGATGGGTGGTCACGTCAAGAAGATCCACAAGGGCTTATACGAGCTACAGAACGATCCGCGAGCTTCGACGGCTGGCGAGCGTGTGAAAGACATCACTTCGGACGGCTACTACATTGACGGCGGCGACCTCGTCGGCGAGTGTGACCGGATTAGGCTCTCGGATAACGATGGTCTGAGCTTCGATTATGAGATTATTGCGGAAGATGGTACCCTCGTCGTCCAGAAGCGTGATCACGAGGAGTAACCAGCAGCCATTGTCGGATCTTGAGGTTCGCGAACAGTCGCTCACCCAGGTCCGCGACGTACTCGTCGCGCTCCCCTAGTCGCCGATCGGATATTGATATGTTCGGTACCGAGATTAGTCACCTTCAGCAGCAGCTCTGAGACAACTCGCACACACGAACCCAGCTTTTTCAAGAGATGTCAACATCGATACGTAGGCAGATCGCATAAACAGGCACAGACAGGTCGTTTACTTCGGAACCCCCAAATTGTCAACGTACACACGACAAGTTGCGGCTCGTGTGCATATTCGGGAATCGGATTCTGACAACGCGTACCCCCAGGGGGATGGGAGAACTCTCAGGTTGTTATTGGCTGCTCACCGCTTCTTCCAGAGTTATACTCCCACCTGTGTCTAAACCACGTTCGTGCTCCGTGTCATAGTCCTTGACGTACTGTACTTCCTCCTCAGATAGCCCGAACATCGGACCAATGAGGTCGTCCACATCGTCAACTATGGGTTTGAGCTCAACAGCTCGCTCGAAGACCTGCCGGATATTCCCGACGAAGCGGTTCTCCATGGCCTCCCACAATCGATCTGCCACTTCCTCAATCTCAGATGCATGCTCTTCAAGCGTTTCATCATCCGGCATAGGGAACGCCTGGGTCTCCATCCAGTCCATATTTCTGCCGTTCTTGTACGCCATCCAGTAGACGTAGTATAGCGAGGATTGGAGGGAGATGAAGGCTATTTTTCGCTTCAAATCAGAGTCAAAATACATCTCATACATGCTCGTTGGCGTGTCTCCCTGCGGGTAGAGGTCTTCGAGCATCGGGTGAATCCAGTAACCTGCTCCACGACGACGCCACATTAGATTATCATAGCCGTCTCCAGATTCTTTTTCTGACGATTTTTTATACTCGTCACCCAAGAACCGAGATTGGTTCTTTAACTTCTCAAGAATGCTACGAGTCGTTGCGTCCCCAACCTTTGGAATTGAGTATTGTTCACCGGACCCGATTCTCTCACCTAGATGAAGACCCTCAGTATCCTCATAACTGAGGTCAGACATAACCTCCTCCCTGGTTTCCGCTGTAAATCTCACAAAGCGCGTTGTTTCCATCGTCCCGTTATCTCCCTCAACCCGCTTCCCAGAAACAATCGCGGGCCTAGGTTGCGCATCTGCGAAGAGTTGACTAGGTCGGTTAGCAAAACAGGCCATTCTGGCATCGTTCAGTTTATTCGAAACTAACTCTTTTGTCGGTGCTTGCGCCTTTTCGTACGCAATTGCCAACGTAACAACGTTTCCGAACTGGCCTCCCTCGGCAAGTAGATCCAATTGCCGTTCAACAAACTGGGACGCTACTTCGTTCACGCCTCCTGTCTTGTAGGTCGACACCAGATTCTTGTCAGGTTCCGAGAGGACATCTCCATACGGTGGATTTCCAACGATGATATCAAATGATACCGACAAGTCATCTTCTGCTACTTCGGGGAATTCCACAGGCCAGTGGAACGGTGTTCCGAGTGAGCGTTCAATATCCCAGGTAAGCGGCCGCCTTGTGAGAGTCAACGAAAAGTGATCATCAACGAGTTCAAGGAGATTCTCCCGCAGTGCCTCTCTCTGATTAACTTCTCCGGGAGTCTTTTCGAAATCCTCGACATCCAATGTGGCGGACTTATTCGGTTCACGCCACTCCTGCCACTCGAACCCCATCTCCTCAAGTATCTCCTTATCGTCATCGCTTAGCCCTTCTCCGCTCTCTCTTCGAACTCTGACTTGTGGAATCTTCAGATGGGCCGGGTTGGAATCAGGAACCGCGTCAAGAAGATTCTCGAGGGCACCTCGTTCCTCAATGGTGGCGGTGAATTCACCATCCAATTCGTCAACATACTCCTGATTTAGAACCGGCCGGATTTCAGAGTCTAAGAGGTCTTCTGCTTCCTGGATGCTACTGAAGTCTCCATCCCTGTATTCTTCTCGAAGGTCCTCAACCAGATCGATGTCTTCCCCAAAGTCGGTTATGTTTGTATTTGGGTCCTCTGCGTTGATTGGGTAGCCCACAAGGGAATTGCCCGATTTGATATTGACATCGATATTTGGTAACCGTCCAAATGACTCATCCCAGCGGTTCTCCTCTAGAATCTTCAGCCAAGTGCGCAGCTTGGCGATTTCTACCGCAATCTCGTCAACGTCAACACCGTAAATCGAGTTTAGGGCCAGATCAGATTTCAGATTATATTTGTATTTGTCAGAAATCGAACTTCCTCCTTCGATACCACGCTTAAGTGACAATTGGGCTCGAAAAACCTCGTCCATTGCCGTAGTGAGGAAGTGGCCACTACCACAAGCAGGATCCAGTATATCAATCGACGCAAGAGCCTCCACTGCTTCCTCAATTGCATCTTCCGCGTCCGGTCGACCGAACCAGCCCTTCCCATCCTCCACATCTAGAAGTAACTCCTCGAGAGAGAGTCCATCGGCGTATTGGCGGACTTCCTCCGAACTAGCAATCTCTGCGGCCTCTAACTCTGTGGCAAAGCAGTCAATCAGTGTCTCTCGGATTTTTGGGTCAATCGACTGCTCTACGATTATTTGAGTTGCGTCAGTAGGGGTATAGTACGCTCCCATATCCTCCTGCGTTTTCCCCTCCTCTATGTGGTTAATCGTTTTCTCGAAAACGCTTCCGAGCAGGGCAGGGTCAATCTCCCCATCGAGATCTAACTCATGACCTTCAATCAGGTCCTTGATTAGTACCGGGAGAATTCGGTCATCAACATCGTATCCCAGCTCTCGGTCGAGGGCTGGATAGAACAGCCCACCATTGAGATAAGGGACATCAGAGAACCATTTATTATCGTCTCTGTATCTCGGCTTCCGCTGTCCTTTAGGGGTGTCCAAAAGCCCATAGATTATAGGTTTGATTTGGCTTTCATAGAGCCCTCCACCTAGCTCTTCAGAGTTCTCCGAATAATGGCTAACACGCGATCTAAGGAACCCTTCACTAAGCACATTATTTTCTTCAAGGAACTTTATAAACAGCAAGCGGTTTGTCAGACGAATTGCAAAGAGCCGTTTTTCATCATCGGTTGCGCCATGGGGTGTTCGGATTGTATTGAATAGCGTTGTCTCATAATTGAACCCCTCAGAATCACTTTCCCCGAACAACAGCTCAATATAGAGGTCGAAGAATTCGTCTACGTCCTGCTTACGTCGGTCTCGGAGCCTCTTTGGGGCCTCTTTCGTAATGAACCGATTCAGGGTAGATTCTTCAAAGGCTTCGACGAAAGCTTCGATTGAGTCGTCCCCGGCAGTTCCCTCGTCATCTGAGTAGTCCGTGATAGAGCCAACTAACCCCTCTCTGCTGGCAATCTCAGCCATTGCTGGGCGCAGATTCGCACTCTTTAGCACAACATAGTCCGTCGAGTCCCCCATTGTCTCAATTTTAATCAGCTGCCACTCTATTCCGTCCGTGGCGATTCCATAATCAGGACCCAGTGACTTTCTGTCGAGGTATTCCTCAATATCGGATATCGCGTCGTCGAGATTATTCGGCGTCTTATTTTCGCCGAGGACCTCTTTACCTAGATTCGTGATCTCGAAATCTGGGAGGCTTTGTTTATTTCCTGACCCGAATGGCCGGACTTCTTTTTCAAGAGAAACGGCCTCAATTAGAGGCCAAATCAAATTGTCTTCTGTCCAAGCCTCTGGACCATGTCCTAATTCGGCCCGGGTGATATTGGTCTTCTCTCCCCGTAGAATCCGTTCAAAGTCGTGGCTTCCAACCTCTGACTCAAGATTACGAAGGAATTGGGTTAGAACATCTTCTACCTCAGTGGCCTCAGCACTACTCATATCAGCATCCGAGTCACCAGCCGGTTAAATAAATACTGCACCACCATCCGTCTTTAGCTAATACTCATGGTAATACTATCTAGCCGTGATCTTCGATCGAATTTCGCTCGTACCCCTCGCCAAAACGCCGAAGACACCAATTCTCAGCGTTTCTTATCATCTGGTTTCACGATGAACAGCGTCTCACCGGCTGAATTGGCCTTCCCAATACCTTTAGTTATATTCCCAGCTTTGAATATTACTATCAGTCTTAGCTAAAGACGAATGATCAGGCTGTTCAGAGCTACTCGTTCTTTTCTGTTTCCTCACCGGGTTGCTGAACGATCTCGCTGAGCGACTGGACGAGTTTGACAGCGTTCTCGTAGCTCGTGACGAACGTTCGAAGCATCGCTAACGTGGTGGAAGGAACACCTGTGTTGAGTTATAATCCATCGTGAATGACGCTTAGACAGTTAGGAAATTGATGTTACGGCCTAACGAGAGGAGCGTACGCACACTATTGAGTGGTTGTGAATATCTCCATGACACGCTGAATCTACGTAATTGCATGAATGGAGAGGGTGCCATACAATGGTTCTCAACAGATATTATTCACGCCATATGTATTAAACAAAGTCAATGAGTGGCGAAACTACAGGATCATACACGAATTGAGAGCTGTATAATCGTCAGGTAGAGGGTGTGAGTCGTATTCTATGACACGCTGTGAATGGGACGTAATGACAAAACCTGCGTGTTTTGTTTTCACTTCCACCACACTGGGCATAGATACTTAGTAATCGAAATCAGTCAGTATAATAAATGGTACCCGTCGAAACAGACCCCCTACCGGGTACGAGGCTCCCACAAGAAGGGGAGACGCCGGCGACAGTACTCGCCATTCCGGGACCGGTGGTGAAGCAGTACGACGTTCACGACGTCGTTGCTGATGCGATCGAGGCTATCGGCCCTGATATCATCATCGCTACACCACCGAACTCGACACATGTCGCCCTTCCACCAGTGACGAGGATTACTGATATTCCGGTCGTCGACCCGAGTCGGTCTGCCAGCTATCATGCCGTGGGGGGTTCGGGCGTTCTCTTTGCGATGGTCCCCACGCCAGACCACTTGCCACCGACGCCGACGGACGTTCCCCGAGAAACGGGGGGAAGCGGGGGATTCGCAGGGTTGGAACACTGCTATCTCGTGAGCAACTGTCTTGAGTTGACTATCGACCCGCATCACCGCGAAACCCGGCTTGAGGGGATCGATGAATATCTCGACTCCCTGCCAGATGGCTGGCTCGACGAGTCGCTAATTACACATGTCTCAACCGGGCTTCGAGCAGAGTACCAGGCGCGATACGAGACGGCGACAGACACCTATCCAATTCATGGTGCTGGCCCGCCGACTAGTTCTGTCGGCGCTGCTATCGACGAGAACGAACGCCCACTCATCGAATTGTCAGTCTACTCGAACGGGGCTATCAGGGTCGAGACGCACGACCCGACGAACTTCGGGCTTCAGGGACTCGAGGGAATCGGGCCGACGAAAGCCGAGCGGCTTCGAGATCACGGATTCAACTCTCGTGACGCGATTGCGGGGACGACGCCAAAGGCGCTCGCCAAGATTCGCGGGTTCGGTGAGAAGACGGCGACGGCAGTTCATAAATCGGCGACGGCTATCGCGACCGGCGAGGTCGTTCCGAGAGACGGTGGGACGCTTCCGAACGGCGACCCGGTGTTCATCGATGTCGAAACCAACGGCTTCAATGGCGAAATAGCATGGCTGGTTGGCGTTCTCGACGGCGGGAGTGAGGAAGGACACTATCTCCCGTTCCGCCAGCAGGAGCATGACGACCCAATCGGACACGTCGATGCGTTTATGTCGTGGTTGACTGGCGTAGCAGGAGGGCGACCCGTGGTCGCCTGGAACGGCTACGGTTTCGACTTCCCTATCATCAAACGCCACCTCGAGCGAGATGCTCCGGAATGGGTCGACGATTGGGAGAGTCGCTATCAGTTCGACCCGCTGTACTACGCTACGACGCAAGGACACGCCACATTCCCGGCCCGGAGCAACCGGCTAGAGGCCGTCGCCGCAGCACTTGGATGGGAGTCGACGACGACTGGCGTTGATGGTGGTACAGCTGCGAGAGAGTACAATACGTGGCAACAGACTGCGAACCAATCGGACGGCTATCAGCCGGATTGGGATCGCCTTGAGGCCTACTGCGAAGACGATGTACGGGCGTTAGCAACGGTTTATGAAGCACTTCAGGATGCCAGTCGCCGGCCCCCGGGAACAGAGATGCCGAAGAATCGAACGGGTGAACAGAGTAGACAAGGTTCGCTTTCGGACTTCTCGTAATATCCATGAGCCGCAACGCACCACAACGTGACGATGTCCTCTCCGAGGAGGCGTTGAAGGAATCATTCCCGGATTATTCCGGGCAGGTAACCGCGAGTGAACACGTACCAGCACGGGATGCAGATACTGTCCCTGCCGAGGAGATCATCCGAGACGAGCTCGCCAACCAACTCGATAATGATCTGTACCGGCATCAGGCGAAGGGCCTCAAGGCACTCGCCGACGATGAAAACATCGTAGTGACGACGTCGACGTCTTCCGGGAAGACTCGCATCTACGCACTCCAAATAGCCCGGAATCAGTTAGACAACCCCGACGCGACGGCACTGTGTATCTACCCGATGAAAGCACTGACTCGGGATCAAGAGAGGACACTCAACGACCGCCTCGCCGAGTGGGATGTTGATACCCGGACGGAGGTCTACGATGGAGACACGAAGCGGGACCGCAAACGAGATATCCGGAGCAATGCCGACACGATCCTAACGAATCCTGCAGGACTGAACGTCTACCTTCCGCGGCACAATACCGACAGCGGATGGTCGCGGTTCTACAATAATCTGGAGCTCATCGTAGTCGACGAGGCTCACCAATACTCCGGCGTCATGGGTACTCACGTTGCCTGGATCCTTCGCCGACTTCGCCGGCTATTGAAATACTACAATGCGGACCCGCAATTCGTCTTAACGACGGCGACCATCGGAAACCCTGCTGAACACGCCACACGGCTCACAAGTGAGGAGTTCACCGTTATCGACGAGGATGGGTCACCACACGGTGAGCGTGACATCGTCCTGTGGAAGCCGCCGATAGATGAGGAGGCGTTTCGTGAAGCTGAGGAATACAACATGGATCCCTCGGAGGGCGGACTCGAAGAGTTCCGTATCTCTACGGGGGAGGAAGCCGCAAAGGTCACGGCCCATCTTGCTATCAACAAGCGGCAGACGCTCCAGTTCTGTTCGGCCCGGCAAGGGACAGAGATTGCCGCCCAAAAAATCGGTGGTGCCGCCCGGGATCATCCCCGGGGTTACTACGTCGATACGAAGGCCTACCATGGCGGGCTCGGGAAGCGCACCCGGAGAGGGATCGAAGCACAACTCCAAGATGGTGTTGTCGACGCGGTCGCCTCAACAAACGCACTTGAGCTTGGCATCGACATCGGCGGGATCGACGCGACGGTCACGAGTGGCTATCCAGGCACCCGACAATCATTCTGGCAGCAAATCGGACGTGCCGGTCGTGGACAAACCGACGCACTTTCGGTGTTGGTCGGCGGCGCTGACGCGATGGATTCGTACATTCTCGACAATCCGTCGTATCTCTTCGAAGACGATGTCGAGGACGCGGTCGTTTCTATCGAGAACGAACAAGTCTACGCAGATCACCTGTGCGTCGCCGCGAAGGAACGACGATTAACTGACGAAGACGCCGGGATACTCGGCGAAGAGGATCGACTTTCCGAGATGGTGTCGATGTGGCAAGAAGCTGGCGTCCTTGAACGTGGCGTCGATCTCGAGAACGGCGTTCACTACACGGGTGATACGCGGCCAGAAAGCCGTATTTCGATTTACGACACCAGCGGGCGGCAGTACATCGTTAACTGCATCGATGGCGAGATAGACCATGACCCCGTCGCGAAAGAGCGTGCCTACCGCGACTACCACAAGGGCGCACTCTTTCTGCACGACGGCGAACAGTATGAGGTCGTGGAGGTCGAACATGATGCTCGGACCCCGCGAATCCTAGTCGAAGAACGGACAACAGGGCGCTATACACAAACACTGTCTGATAAACGTATCTCGAACCTCCGTCCAGAGATGTCCCAAGACCTCGGCAACGGCTACAAATTGTGGTTCGGTCGTGCCAACGTCGATATCGACTACGCACAATATCTTGTTCACAACATCTCAACCGGCGAAGTCGAAAGCGGACCGCACCCAACTGGATCGCCGCCGTTGTCGCTGGACACCGAGCTCATGTGGGTTTCGCTCCCCAGCGACCATCTTTCCACCACGATTAGCAGACTTGATGAGCCGCTTCTGCAACCGACCAAACACGCCGAAGAAGACACAGGACTCACCGAACCAGAGCAATACACCTACGCTGGCGGTATTCATGCTGCCGAGCACGGAATCATCCAACTGGCTCCGCTCGAGTTGATGATTGATAATAGTGATATCGGCGGGCTCTCAACGCCCAGACACCCGGATGAACGAATCCCTGGACCGGTGTGGTTCGTCCACGACGGCATCGACGGCGGGATCGGATTCTCCCGGGCTATCTACAACAATTTCGAGAATATCGCTGAACGCACCTACGACCACCTAGACACCTGTGATTGTCAACGACGGCGTGGGTGTCCACTCTGCGTTATGTCTGAACACTGTGGGAATCAGAACGATCCGCTCGACCGTGTGGTCGGGCGACAAATTCTCGGTGATGTCATGGACCGATTGTGATATCATCTCGGGTACACACTATTTGACACCTTACCGGGGAAATAACGGTTCAGAGATACGAGGGCTTTCCAGAAGGAGGTGAGCCCGTAGTACGGCTTCAGGCCGTACTCGTCGAAATTGAGGTAGGCATCGAACTCGTGGCACTGCGTCTCGAGGAATTGCTGAGAGGCCACTTAGACCACCTCCCCCGTAGATAGATGATGTGTGGGATTGGCAGCAGTCTCGAGCGATGTGCTGAGACGGCTCTTAGCAGAAGGTTCAACACGCTTGAGGGAGTCGTCACGCACGCTCGATCACCTCCGTCGTTTCGTCACCGGTGATCGGATCTGTAAATCGGAGCAGTGCGCCGCAGAGGGCCAAGAATTTTTTCGAGTGCTCGATGTTGATGAGGAGGGGGTTGTGGATGATTACATGAGAGCCGCTGAGCGCGTCCCAGAGAAAGAACTGCAGTCGGATGAAGGAGAAGTACACGGTCGGTGAGAAGTAACCCGTCGGCGGTGCCTCGCGTACGCACGCCCGCTTATTGAGCCGAGGGATAGGGGGGAGAAGAAGTTCAAAGACAGTTTTAAGAAGAATACCAGAATGTCAAGTAATCATGACTGACTACTATCTTGCAGTCTGTACTGGTGGCCATCTTATCGATTCAGAACAGGTCCAAACTGTGCGAGAACGACAGTTCGACATGGAAGATATGTTTGATTTCGATGAATCTACTGAACCAGACTATGAGATCTCATCTGATTACTGTCCTGATTGCGGCGGCAAAGTACTAACAGAATGTCGAAACTGCCAGTCGAATATCCAAATAGAGTACAATGGACCACCTTATCCGAATTTAACCCATATCCCTGATTTCTGTGACAGCTGCGGCGAATCATACCCATGGGTCGATCCGGTAGAGTCGGAAAAACAACGCGAGGGTGATTTCATCGAGATTGATGACACAGATATTGATGGGCATTTCTATCCAGAGCTCGTCTACGAAATCAACCTCTGCTACAGAGTGAAAGCTGATCAAGCAGTTCTGGTTCTCAACCGAAAACTGATTGAAAACCTAATCGTCGATATCCTGCGCTCTGTGTTCTCTATGGATGAAATAAAACTATTCTACGACATCGATAACAACAGAACACACCGGCTCTCAAAGCTGATCGATAATATGAAATCACGGCGTTCGGAGATCGAAAAGTACGGACCATCTCTTGACGAAGACTTCTTCCGAGCAGTTGATGACCTGAAGTATCGAGGCGACGCATCTGCACACACGATCGAGGACAATCCTTCGCAAGAAGACCTGGAATCGAAATCCGAGCTAGCTACAGACGTCGCAAAAATCCTGTTCCGCCTCCGGACCGAAGCGAAAACAGCTCACCGGACCCACTGAACCCAACCAGGCTTATGTGGATAGTCAGAATACCAATTAGTAATGAGTCAGGACAGCTTCGCTGAAGCGATTACCGGCGTTGTAGCCGGTGGTGGTCTGCTCGCAGTGGTATTATACGTCTTATCTCATACCGCACAGAGCACATACGTCAGTCCAGCGCTGGCCGGTGGCGCGTCCGGGTTTCGGTCTGGGTTGATGATTTCTCTCTCGCTGGCGGTCATACTGGTGGGTGCGACCGGGTACATCCTGTCATCGCTGTCATCACCTCGATGAACCGCCGCGCCGTGAGAACGGGATATAGTGCTCGGCCTCTTGCGTCCCATACTTGTTTCACGCTCTCATTGGATAGCAGGATTTCCATCGAGTCAACGGAGCAGTTGTTTCTTTCTTCCAGATAATTCAGTCTAATTCAATACCGATTGATGACGAGTGACCGTCGCTCTCTCGAACCACTTGACCTTGAGGAAGGTTCAGTACTTCACGAAGCTGGTTAGTTGAAAATCTGCTTGCATGAGGTGAGTCTACTATCGGGCAAGCAGATGATGCAATCCACGTCTACGAGGACCAGCTTTGTGAAGTACTGAAACTTACTTGTCTCGTGGGTACTAAACACTAGAAACTCAATGGTCGAGATTCCCGATTCCCTTTGCTCTCTGTTCAGCGCTCCAATCGAAGAGCGAAATGGAACGTACGTTGTTGAAATTCCCTCGAGTGAAGTCGATCATGAAGCGTTATCAGCCGACGAAACATATCGCGTAGCGATTCTTGAGTCTCCTGCCTCAACAGAGTCATCGGTGCAACAGAAGACACAGCAACCTCCTTCTCGGGAAGCCGTGAGCCGCGCCCCATCGGGACCTCCTGTCGAGGAAGGCGAAGTACGCGATGTAACAATCGAGACTGTCGGCGATCAGGGCGACGGCATTGCAAAAGTCGAACGTGGCTACGTCGTGATCGTCTCTGGAGCCCAACCAGGTGACGAGCCTACCATCGAAATCGAGCAGGTTCAGAAGAACGTCGCATTTGCAAGTGTTGTCGATAGCGATCCACGAGCACTGTGAAAGTCCAGCCAGATAGCCGAGGACTTGATCTGTTCACCTAATCTGCTTACGCCGGTGATCTTTGTGCGCCTGAGTGGGTGAGGCGCATACTCGTGTGCCTCGAGGCCACGAATGAGCACAGATCGACCACCCGAGAGCGACCCGCATCGAGATAGACTGACAAACGAGTACACGAGCGACCGCGATCGCAGCTATCCAGGGGACGTTGCTCGACTGAACGGACACGAACTCGTCGCGATCGATGAATGGCTGCCGGGCACAGAGCCAACACCGTACGAAATCGACCTCACCGATGGCTACGAGTATCGGACACGCTACTGGCGCTGCAGGAAATGCGGCCAAGAGCGCAACCATCGCGACGAGTTCACCGTCCCCTGCGACAACCCCCAGCCACCGACCGCACTCGAGGCAGGTGGCTACTCGATCGACGACCCACGAACGCGCCGTGCACTGAACGAGAAGTTGGACGTCCGCTTTGCGACAGTGGGCCCGATCTATGAAGTCGAGAGTGAGAGCGGGAATACCTACAAGGTCGATATCGAGGCAACAACGTGTACCTGTCCTGATTTCGAGCAGCGCCAGCCGGATAACGGCTGCAAGCATCTTCGCCGTGTCGACCTCGAGATCCGTACTGGACTTGTCCCTGCGCCGGATGGCACGTTCAGCCGCTGACTGTCGAGTGATCTCGTTACTCGAGACGATTTGTATCCCCCGAAGGGGTGCGGGGGCTCGAAGAGAGTCCGCCGCAGCAACCCATGAGACAACGAGAGACAGCAATCGCGTCAACAGACACTGAAACAACTCAGTTCCTGAATCGAGGGATCGCCAGATGACCGATCGCGACGAGTGCCGAATGCCGACGTGTTCGGAACCTGCTCGCGATCGGACAGGGTATTCTGGTCGGTTCTGTTCGGACAGCTGTGAGGTCCGCTACGAGCATCTCCAAGCGGACGCTCGAGATGCTGCAGTGGACGAAGCCGAGGATCGGTACTGATGCTCGAGCAAATCGATCACCGTGGCAAGCGCTTCACGATTGGCAACGAGGACAGTGTCGACGACGTCGCTCGTGAACGTCGCCGGCGAGCCGAACTGCTCGAACGACAGGTTCAGCGCGAGATCCATGAACTCGAGCGTGCGAAGGCAGTTGCTGGACCTGACAGTACAGATTCTGATATTGAAGTGCTCGACCAGCGGCACGGAACGTAGGGGGACGGAGGACACACCGTATTTCCTGAGAAAACAGGAATGAAACTCCCCCTTCACAGATAGTTGAGGCCCCACTCACACAGAGTTCACTCTGCTCGCGGTGTGTCTCGAGTGTCGGAAAGCGATACGTCCGGTGAATCGAGGACGAAGATCAGCACCGGACGGGACTGAGGGTGGGCAATGATTGGATTCGGACAATGTCGCGCGCAGTGGATCACGCGACAGGTGATATATCCGATGTCTTCATTATCAATCTCTTCCCGATTTCCAGTTACATGGACGCGACCGCGCGCGTGTCACGATCATTGCCAGTCAAGAGAACACACTGAGAGTTCCGTTCTCAAATCGAGTACTCTTCTGCCAGTTCAACCAGGTCGTAGACGTGAATCCCAGTTTTGAACCAGAGCACCCGCTCGCTCGTATCACCGAAATCATCATTCGAGCAGTCTAACTGTTCGGAGACTGCGACAAGGAGATTCTCAGCATCTGCCTGGCGTATTTTCTTCAGCTTCGACTCGAGATACTCGGGTGTCCAGAATCCGATGATCTCGAGAATCGCTCGCCGGCCATCCGGGTGCTCGATCGCGAAATCGGGGATCATCACCTCATCACCAAGGTCAAACACATCGTTTTCGCGTAGTAACTCCCAGTCCGTGGTCGCTCGCTCCCATTTCTGGGCGAGTGTCTGCTCGAGATCGCTATCGAACTGCCTGCCAGTACTGTAGTGTGAATCGAGTCCGTCACTGTCGTCCAGTCTGAGTTGCCGTGTCTCACCCGCTGTCTCATCAATAAGTACTGTGGCAGTCATCTCCCAGCGGTCACAGAGGGGCAATGCTGGCAGAAAGTTCGCCAACCGGATGCCGTACTTTTGCGATTGAGAGAACAACGACGCTGGACCGTCAAGTATGGCCTCGTAGCCATCGGCATGATCGGTTCGTTCGACACGCTTGCCATCAGAATCGATCGGATAGATCCGATGCATCAGTCCGAAGAGTTTGACGTAGCTGAATACCGTCCCGAAGTGATCCCAGACACGGATCCGCATCTCGGTCGCATCGTAGAGGACTGCCTGGGCGAGCGCAAGATTGTAGCGAGTGACCAGCCAGTCGACCGTCAGATCAGTGTGTTCATACTCGCCGTCACTACTGCCAGCCAGTGTCGTCGTTGTGGTCGATTGCTCGCCAGCACCGGCATACTGGTCAGCGGTCCGCGTGCCGATCTGGACAAGTCGTTTGTTCTCCTCGAGGTCAGCATACATCCCGCGGTAGCACGCTTCGAGTGAGATACCCAACTCATCAGCAACTGCACTATACACCTCTATCTTCTGTGTGTCGTCGCCGAGTGTGGGTTGGCGAACAACTGGATACCGCTCGTTCGCTTTCTCGAACAGGCGCTGGCGGATCTCACGAGGCTCAACTGGAGACATGACTTCGAACTCACACTCGTCCAGAAGCAGTTTCGCCAGCCCTTGGACGATCTTGTAGTCGGTATCGGCCACAGTGAGTTCGTCGATCGCGTCTTCGAGATCGCCTTTCGGCTCACCGAGATGGGCATCGAACAGCGCAATGAGTTCGCGTGCCGTCTCTCGGTAGTTCTCATCCGTTGGATCGATAAACAGCGGCTTGATTGCATCGCCGGTGGTACGAGAGCGAGCCAGATCAGCCGTCAGCATTCGTCGTCACCCCTTGTCGGCGCTGTTGGGACACGTACGTTTCCATCGTGTCTGCCGTGATGATCTCGTAGAGGCGTGCCGGCTGGCGGTCATCTGTCGGCCGGAGGATGCGCCCAAGCCGCTGGGCATACTGTCGTTTCGAAGCGCTTCCCGACAAGATAATTCCCACGTTCGCAGCGGGAACATCAATCCCCTCATCGAGCACCTGTGACGTTGCCAGCATCGAGTATTCGCCAGTCCGAAACCGCTCGAGAATCTCGGTGCGCTCGTCCGTCTTCGTTTGATGGGTGATGCAGGGGACGATAAATTCCTGAGAGATTTCGTAGGCGAAGCCATTGTCCGCAGTGAAGATAATCGCGCGGTCGTCGTGGTGGCGTTTGAGCAGGTTGTCGAGCGTCTCGAGTTTTTTCTCTGCCGTTCGAGCGATGCGTTCGGCGCGCTGCTTGGCGATGAGTGCCCGCCGTCCCTTCGGATCGTAGGACGTCCGTTTGAGGAACTCCTGATAACCCTCCTCTTTCCAGAGGTCGAACTCGTGGCTATCGACGTAGTCGCGATAGAGCTGGTACTCCTCGTTGTATGTCTCCCGTTCCTCTGCCGTGAGCTCGACAGACATGTGGATGGTTTCGTACTCGCTGAGGTACTCGCCAGCGAGTTCGTCGACAGCCTCTTCATAGACAACCGGACCGATGAGATCCTCGAGGAGTTCATGCTTTCCGTCAGGCCGTTCGTAGGTAGCGGTCAGTCCCAGCCGATACGGTGCAATCGTCATCTCGGGAATCTGCCGGTAGGTCGGCGCCGGCAGGTGATGTTCTTCGTCGACGACGAGTAAGCCGAACTGGTCGCCGTATTCGTTGATGTAGCGGTAGGCACTATCGTAGGTAGTGACGGTGATCGCGGTGACCTCGTGGCTGCCGCCGCCGAGAACGCCGATCGGATCTGTGAGTTGATCGCCAAAGGCGTTGGTGAGTGTGGCGTGCCACTGATTCATCAGGTCAATCGTCGGTGTCACGACAAGCGCACTCACGCCAGTGTCAGCGATTGCCTGCAGTCCAAGAAAGGTCTTCCCGCTGCCAGTCGGGAGAACAACACTCCCTCGACGGCCATGGTCGATCCAAGCGTCGAGGGCGGCCTGCTGGTAGTCACGTGGCTCGATGTGGAGTGCTGGCGTAAGATCGAGGGTAGGATAGACCCGCGCGGTGTCTTCGAGAGCGTGAGCGAACCCGTCCTGAAGCGTTGCCTGCTCGTTTCCGTCCGACCAGGCGCCTACCCATTCGAGGAGGGATCGATATCGATATGCTTGCGTTCGGTACTCGTCGACGCGGTCGTCCCACTCCGCATAGGGGATATCGTCTGGGGCATCACGGAGTAGGAGCGTCCCGTCGTCGAATTCGACTCGCATTCAGTGTATATACAGAGGTCCCCGACCGGATTCAATATGTGGGTTTCTTGGGTTCCATTGAGGCATTCGTCCGTCTTGTCCTTCTACAAACAGGCGAGTGCCTTGGTGCTGGACTCCGAGAGGGGTCACGGTTGTGGATAGCCCAGTCAGGAGCCACGGTTGTTAGCGGCCGAGCCAGTACTGCCAGTCTGCAATCGCTTGTTCTGTGTCACGACCGGCTTCGAGAGGTTCCAGTTGCTCTAGCGGCACGCCAAGTTCTCTGTCCATCCACTCTATCGTCACGAACATCTGGCTGAGAGTCGGATCTGTCGGGGACATTCCAATCACGCGTATCGTTTCGCCTTCTTTGAGGGGAGACTCCTCTCGCTCGGTGACACAACGCGCTTCAAACGGGAAGTCCATCGTATCGTCCAGATAGGTGTACCATCCCCACGCCTGCTCTTCTGGACTGTAGGTGTCGACGATGATACGCATCTTGATGCGCTCTTCCCGCTCTTCGTCCTTCTCGGTCCATGTCATATGATGCTCGGGTAGGGGGTGGCAGAAACCACTTGCCAACCAATCCAAGAGACGCTCGATCCGCCCGTAGAACAGATCTGAGTCACTGGACAAGGTTAACCGACGTGCACGCTATCGACGAGCTGAACTGCTCGAGCGACAGGCTCAGCGAGAGATCCGTGAACTCGAGCGTGCGAAAGCAGTCGCTGGATCAGACAGTACCGGTTCTGATGGTGAGTGTTTGACCGATGAAACGGAAGGTTCTGAAATGAGGGGGCCCACCATGTCCGCATAATTGTGTAAAGCTCGTTGAGGACAAGCACCAAGGCTTCACCTTGGGGTCAAGTGATTCGAGGGAGCAACGCTCTCTCGTCATCAATCGAAATCGACGATTTCACAGACATCACGAATTGCTGATTCGCTTAGTCACGGAAGACCGGAGGTCGTCTGAACGACCCCGAAGCACTCGCCTTGTTCATCCGTAGAGTGGGGAGTAGAAGTCCTTGTGGTGAGTAGCTCCCCCTCCCCACCGTGTCCGCATAATTCCTCCGAAGAGAGCAATAGTAAGAGAACAACACAAGAGGGACCCCCCACCGTGTCCGCATAATCTATCCGCAAGAGTGTCAGACGGTCCGCACTACAGCGGTTTTCATTATATCATATTGTTATACTAGTTGGATTTTCGCTAGTGCGGATTTGGTTGTGCCAGATTTAACTTAGTTCTTTCTCTTCCCTAGAGCCTTCGCTGGTTCTACGTGAAGCAGGGGTTCTTTCTCACAAGATTATGCGGACACGATGGGGTGTGGGGGTATACAAAGAATCGAGTATGCGGACACACTGGACACACCGGACACGGGGGTTTATGATCACTCATTACATTGCTTCCACATGTAATGTCCGGCGACGGAGCGAATTCATCTGATACGGGCCTCAACAGCAATCCATACGGCAGTACAGTCGAGATATTTTCTGATGAGTCTGTCTTGAAAGAGGACTGGCAACCTGAGAAACTCCCAGAGAGGGAAAAAGAACTCGATGAAATCCGGAATGCGCTCGCCCCTGCAACACGCGGTGTTAACGCTCACAATCTATTTCTCTATGGTAAAACAGGTCAAGGTAAAACAGTCGCCATTGATCACGAACTTGATCTCCTAAACGAGTATGCGAACTCTCAGGACGATTTGGAATTAAGCGTCATCAAAACCAGCGCGAACAATCAATCAACATCCTACCAGCTCGCTGCACACCTCATCAAGGAAATTCGTGACGGGTCTAAGAAGCCGAGCGGCATCGATCAACAGAGCATGTTCGACCTGCTCTATGATGAATTACGCGGCCTCAATGAAACAATCATTATTGTCATTGATGAGATCGACTCGATTGGCAGCAATGATGATCTTTTATACGAACTTCCGAGGGCCAGGAAGAACGGCCATCTTGAGGACCAATGGATTTCTGTTATTGGGATCAGCAATGATCTAGAGTTCCGTGACAATCTTTCTCCAAAAGTCAAAGATTCACTGTACGATAGCGAGATAGAGTTCGCACCATACAACGCTAATCAACTCACGAGTATTCTAGAACGCCGAGCCGAACGTGCATTTGTCGACGGCGTTCTTGATGGCGATGTCATCCCACTCTGCTCAGCATTTGCCGCTCAAGACGAAGGCAGTGCCCGGCAAGCAATCCGATTGCTGTACAAGGCAGGAGAACTCGCCCTAAACAACGATAATGAAGTAATTCATGAATCACATGTTCGCGAAGCACGTGATATCTTAGAACGAAAGCGAATCGAAGAAGGAATGCGGAGTCTGACGACACAGGACCAGCTAGCGTTGCTTTCTGTGGTTGCCCTCGAGATAGACGAAGAAACACCGGCACGAACACGACAAGTCTATCAGAAATACAAGGATATCGCTGCTATTCTCGATTCAAATCAGCTTGTCGAACGACGGGTTCGCGATCACTTGCAATCTCTCGGGATGCAGGGGTTCCTTATCGTGGAAACACGGAACCGGGGGATTCAGGGCGGATCACACTATCGCTTTGAGGTGAAAACTGATTTGGAGGCAACATTAGATATTCTTGGAGAAGATAACCGGATTGATGATGTTGTTGAGGATTTAACAGACATCGCGACTGCCAAAAATCTCGTCTGAATAACTGCGGCTATGATCTCCTCTTGACGTTTTATCAGCGAGTGGCGCTACTCTTGATTTTCCTATAAATTCACTGATGGAAATGTTCGGACGTCCGTATTCTATTTTGGCTAGTAACACTGGACAGTATTACTGACCAGCAATACTGTCTTGTCTGGCTAGTATTTTTATATCGGGAGACCATCTGCTTAGCGTGTATGATTCCGTATACAGTCTGGTCCGAGGCGGGTGGCGTCGGAAAGACGACGCTTGCGGCTAACCTCATGCGTGCGCACGCGAATCAAGGAATGAAAGTTCTCGGGATCGATATGGATCCGCAGGATGGCGGCCTAACCAATCACTTCGGTCTCGATGATCTGAAAGCTGATAGCGAGGCTGACAATCTCGTGCTCCATATGGTCGACCGACCACGAGGCGATTTTCATGACCTCATCCAGTCGACTGAAGGCGTCGATCTCGTTCCAAGCCACAATAATCTCGGCAACCTTGCTGATCTCCTCGCGACGGCCAAGGAACTCGAGGACCAGACGAGTCTCGAGGGGGAGTTTGAGAAGGAAAAGCAGCTCCGACGGGTCCTCGTCGACGCTGGTGTCCCATCAGAATACGACGTTATCATCATTGACCCACCAGCGTCTGAGGGACAACACCTGTACAACGCGGTTTACGCAACGTCGAACCTTCTCATCCCCTTCGAACCATCTCCGAAAGGCGAACGGAGTGTTCAGGGCCTCCGTGATGTGGTGAGCGGCCTCGAGACTGAACTCGGAGATATCGACGTCGGTGTTCTCGGTGCCGTCCCGAACAAGGTCAAGGGGACGAACGTGAACCAGAAATATCTCAATGCACTCGAGGAGGAGTCGCTACCGATCGCCCCTGTGTCGATTGGCGAGCGTGGATCGATGCTTGGTGATGCGTGGGACAACCAAGTGTCGATCTACGAACTCGCGGAGAACGATGACTACCGCGATCTTCGCGATTACGAAGAACCGACGCTCGAGAAGTTTGACGAGCTAGCCGAATTCATTGCCGATCAATTTGCGACGACAGAGGTCACAGCATGAAATCTGGTGGCCAAAACCCGTTTGCTGACGAGACTGAGCAGAGTGACCAACCAGAGGAACAGGAAGAAGAAGTCAGTACTACTGGCCAGTCAGAAGAACAAGAAAATATTGTCGGTAATACTGGTAATACTGATCAGTCTGACCAGGATGGTGGGCAAAAAGATGCAGTCAGTAATACTGGACAGACTGACCAGGTCGATCAGGAAGAAAACCCGGCGCAGTCTGCAAGTAATACCAGTCAGTTTGACCGATCAGACTTACCACGAATAGTTGTTAGAGACTCAGTCAAAGAGGACCGTGATGGGGGTGTGCACCAACTGTTCGTCTACCAGGATACCGAGGATAAAGAGAAACAGGCACGCCGCGACCTCGAGGACCGATTTGACGATGATCTCTACAAGCTCGATGCTCGGGAAGCGATATACCTCGCCGGGATGCGAAATTTAGACGATGCCGAAAATATCCTCCGCGAGTGGGGTATGGATTTCTAACACTTTCTTTTCCTTAGACCGGCCAATCCGAAAGCTGACTGTGATGTGACTTGAGCACACCGTCATCGTGTCGCAACACCGATGAGGATCCCCCTTGTCAGAAGTGGCGTATCGAAGGTGGCAATCCCGATTACAGCAAGGCAGAATGTGAGGACGCCAGCAGTATCNGGCGTATCGAAGGTGGCAATCCCGATTACAGCAAGGCAGAATGTGAGGACGCCAGCAGTATCGACTGGACTTGCAACTATTCCTCGAGAAGAAGAAAACCCGACGCCATCAGAGAGTAATACTGATCAGTTTAACTGATCAGACTTACCCAAAACACCGTTAGGGGATCTGTCAAAGCAGGTCGTGATGGGGCGTGCATCAGCTGTTCGTCTACCAAGATATCGAGGACAAAGAGAAACGGACATGCCTCGATTTCGAGCGCGGATCGCGCCGACTACTCCTCGTAGGCGAGGTTCATGATCCACTGCGAGAAGGCGTCGCTGTTAGGATCAATCTCTTCCTCGCCGACAA
>NZ_AOIT01000081.1 GCF_000337475.1 Natrinema limicola JCM 13563
ACGAATGGCGAACGAATGGCGAACGAATGGCGAACGAATGGCGAACGAATGGCGAAGGAACCACCGTATTCGTTCGTCGTTCGCACGTGGGAACGGTTATGGTTCCCTCGTGCGAACGACGAACGAAGTATGAGCGAAGTTGACCTAGACGCGATTGAGGACGCGATGTTGCGACATCGTGACCCGGTTGTGACGACTGGAGACCTAGCCGACGAACTCGGGTGTTCGTCTCGGCACGTCCTGAACCAACTCCGAATCCTAGAGCGAACCGACGACGTGGGAAGCAAGCAAGTCGGCGCTCGGGCGGTTGCATGGTGGCACGTTGACCGAGTGACGCCGCCGACGATGCGCCCGGACGAGCATCCCGACCAGACGGCTCTTGACGACGCGTCTGAGACGAGCGACGACCGCGACGGCTTCGAGGACCTGCTGGCCGACTGGACGCCCGGACGGACGGACGCAAAGCGACAGGAGCAACGTGACGCCGGTCGCGCGGCGCTCCGCGTCCTTCGGGACGATGGTCGGATGACGCGCTCGGATTTTGAGGACGAACTTCTGCCCGCGTTCGCCGTCGAGGACCAGAGCAAAGAGACGTGGTGGCGGAAGTCGGTGCGCCCGGCGCTCCGGCTCGCGGTCGATGACGGCCGCGCAGTCCATCATCACGGACCTCCACACGAATACGAATGGGTCTAGAGGTCGGGTCTCCCTGCCCTAACCCTTGGGGTTAGGGCCGCGGAACACGGTTGCAGACAGGTTCAAAGCTTCTCGCCGTCGATTTCTATGCTCGGAGTCGGCGGTGTACCGGCCGGTAAACCGTATGTCGGTATAGCAATCCGAGTCGGGTCGGCTGGCACCGTCGTCAGCAAGGGCGGTCCGCGGACCGATAGCTCTCGGGAGTTAATTCCATAGACCAAGAACGCAACAAGAACGCAACAAGAGACGCACCAACCGCTAATCGAACCACCAACACAACGCATTCGTGTTAGGGTGTTGAACCTAACCGGGAGCCGGTCGGCGGGGGAGAACCCCCGCGTCTACCGCCCCCCGCTGACGACGCCGCCAGCCGCGGGAGTCCCCGCCCCAGATTCGGCTGAGACGACATCCGCCCGGCGCTCCGCCCAATCGGTCGGGATGACAAGCGCGCGCTCTCCAGACGACGTGTGGCGGATTTCAGCGAGTCCGTGCGTCCAATCAACGATGCGTTCCATGATTCGCTTCGTCGTCTTGCTCTCGACCGCGCCGTCCGACTCTCCGGCGACCTTCAGGGCCTTCATCATGTCCGGGGAGGTGACGCGGAACTTCTGGTTGTTCGAGTCGCCCGCGATGCTAGCGAGGTCGTCCATGTGGTTCCAGATGAACCGGGCACGCCAGAGGTTCCGAGACTGAGCTGTATCGAGCTGGGTGCGCGCCACGTCGTCGGGCATCCGGGCGAGTTTTTCGATGGGGAGGAGTCCAACGAGGTCGTCCGACTGAGGGCCGGCGTCCGCAGTCTCGATTCCTTCGAGAGCGTCGTTGACAAACTGCTTCCATCGAGACATGCCATTCTGCCACCCTTCGAGAGTTTCAACCCGGTCTTCTGCGTCTTCACGTGCCTTTCTCTCGCCTTCGAGTTCGGCACGGAGTCGTTCGTTCTCGGCTTCGAGTTCGGAAACACGGGATTCGAGGGAGTCGATTCGGTCGATAACGTCGTCTAGTGAGGTCATGGTCATTGCTGAGATAGGTTGTGTTGGTCAGGGTTCGATGCGGCATCACGTGCGAGCGCTGCGATTTCGCGCGAGACCTCGCCAACGACCGGGTGGGTCGCTAGTTCGTCGACGGCGTCGAGCGCGTCAGCTACTGCTTCGGCATCGTCGATGAATCGAATTGGTCGGAGTGCGGGATTGTCGTGTTGCATGGTTGACAGCCCACGAACCTCGAAAATTTGCAGTGCAAACAGCATATCCGGTGAATTTAAGCCGGATAGCGCCGTTAGCTCATATACACGCCCGAAACCGTTGCTTCGGTTTCGGGGGTTCTTCTTCGGGAGCAAGGGGCCATCTTGCTCCCGCCGCGCCACACCGTGAGTGACACGTCCGAGTTCTTGCTCTAACTGTTCAGTCAGGATTACTTAAACGTTTGTTAGTTCTTCCAAACTGCTCGTAATGCAAACAATTCTGTTAGCCATGCAAACATATTGACCACAATGAGTTTCCATCCAGCGATTGGCGGGTATCTCATGGACATCACGCCAACACAGAAAGCCATCCTCGTTGATTTGTTACTCCACAATGATGATAAGGCTGGTAACATTGCTCGGAGGACAGGGAGACACCGAAATTCGGTGTCTCGTTCCTTTCAGGACCTCTTAGATGCTGGATTCGTGCAGGAGAAGGGCGGCGGAGTCTACCGACTAACGGACCGTGGCCGAGAGTCAGCAATCGGCCTTGTAAAGCCACAGATTGATGTTTACGAGGCTTAAGATGGATATTTGCTACGCAAACTAAACAGTCATCAACACAAACACTTTTCACTAATTGCGACAGTCTAAAAATGTAATGTCGAAGATGGAATTCGACCCCGCAGACGCGGGGTTCACGGTGGCTCTCATGGTCGCCGGATTCATTCAGACGGGCATCGCAACCTTCCAACTATTCGATATCAATTTCACCGACGTGATTTTCTCGTCGGGGAATATCGAAATCACGCTTGCGTACGCGGTATCTGTCGGCGCGTTCGCGGGCATCATCATCACGAACGAGAACACCGACCTATCGTCTCTCAAAGACGATGCGGAGAAGCTTGACGACTACTATATGTGGTCGATTTTCGGCACGGTCGGGGTGTTCGCTGCGTGGCTGTTGGTCGGTGACGTTTCCTCATTCTTCCAGAGTAGCGACCTCTGGGGCTTGGTCTACGTCGGCATCACGAGCACGGCCGGGTTCGCTGCGGGGTGGATGCTCTAATGGTGGACCTTGACCTTGACCTAGAGACGGTCGCCACACTTGGCGCGTCGGTTGGTGCTCTCGACGCCGGACTATCCGCGGGCGCAGACATCACGATTTTATCCGACCTGCTTGGTGGCAGTCTTGAAATAGGGCTGATTGTGGTTGGTGCAGCCGGTGGGTCTCTCATCGCAGACCGGCTCGGACTCGTTGAGGTGTTTGATTCGTGACTCTCGTTCGGAGGGTCATGGTTATGCTGCTCGTTGGAATCGTCATCACGACCGCCGCCACGAGCGGCGTGGTTCCAGGGTCATCTCCGGTCGGACACGCATCTGCGGAGATGGTCAACTGCGATGGTTCGGCGTCAAACTACCTCGGTGGTGCGTGGTTCAATACGATTCTCGGCAATACCGAGGGTTGTCATTGGTCAGACAACACCGACTATGAGAATCTCACCGCCACAAATGCGTATTCAAGCGCTCTTGCCCTGAAAGACGCAACCGACTCGTACACCACGACGACGCAGAACTTCATGGCTAATGCTCGAACGGTCGCCATGTCAAAGGCTAAAATAACGATGGTGAACGAGCTAAATAACGGTGCATCCCGGTCACAGGCTAAATCCGCGGTGAACCAAACGGTTCGAGACTACTACTCTCGGGTTCAGGTTCGGATTCTCTCAGATTGGGACGCTAAAGTCACTCAAATAGCTAGTCTAGATAACCAATCCGACCAAACAATTGGATACTACTACCAAAATGAGAGGAATGGAGAATGGTACTCTGGTGGTGAAACGCTTGGAACAAACACGATTCAATTCGAGTTAGTCAATGGAACATCTGTCGATACTGAAGAAATCTCTCTGAGGACTCTCCCATCCGGCTCCCGTTTCCATCCGGGGGGGTCGTCAGACCCACCAAAAGCATCTCCTATCCGGGTTGTTGCCGTCGAACCAAACTCGTCCGAGGAGACACGAATCTTCGAGTCACAGGATTATGGGTCGCTCGGCTCTTGGGCGAACGACCAGAACGACACCTATCTGCTCGACGAAACCCAAGAGCAGACCCAACAAGTGCTTGCGAATATGGACCCCTACGTTGATGAGGTGTCCAGCCAGTACCAAGCAGGCGAAATAAACTCGTCAGACCTTGCGATGATGGACCCATCCACTATCGGGGCTGAGGCATCCACATCTCTCAAAAAGTCTGGATACTACGGTCAGGGCGCGGCCATGCTCGCGTCAACCGGTGCTTCCGGGGATATCAATGCATCGCACACTATTGCAGTCGGAGACGGCTCGGGCAATCCGACGGTGCTTAATGGAACATTGTTCTACACCGGAGATGACGCATCTGGTGGCTGGGATACTGGTCAGACATACCGATTTTCAGATTATAATGGAACCTTCTACATGGCTGTTCAAGATGGGGCCAACGGCACGATTGTTGACCTCTCCACATATGGGTCGCAGTTTGAAATTTTAGAGGCTGTGAACACCCGGACAGGGGAGACGATGAACACGACCAGCCCACACAAGTACCTCTACAACTCAACGAACGCAAGCTCCCTCGCGGACGAAATCGAGCAGTTGCGACAACTCAGAAGGCAGTATGAGACCACCGGAACTGGTGGCGGTGGTGGCGGCGGTGGCTTCGGTGTTGGAACCGAAGACCGCGTTATCATCGTTGCCGCGATTGTCGCGCTCATCCTCGTCTCAACCCGGAACTAACCCCACCGATTCCCAATTTTTCGGACACCATGCGCCGAATAATCACCACACTCATAATCCTCATCGCAGTTGTATCGCCCGCGCTCGTCGGCACGGTCGCCGCGACGAACGAGACAGCGACCGCCACGCCGAGCACGCCCGAATCAACCCAGACTATCGAACTCTCCCCGACGACTCGAATCAAATCGTGGTCGTTCTCAAATGGGACGTTCTCGCTCGTCGTCGAGGCGGATACTCCGACTCGAATCGCAATCACCGACGCCGGGACTCTCTCCCGAATCCTGAGCGAAGGAGACGGCTCGGCCGCGGGGAAAGCCCGCGTTCGGCGCATGACCTTGACCCCCGGCGAGACCACCGTCAATTTCCGCGCCGAGGACTTCAACGGCGCGTCGGCAATCACCGTCACCTCATCGAATGCGGACGGTATCGTTGCTATCCGGTCTGACGCAGTTAGGGCCGCGAAACCCCCCGTCGAATGGGGCACCGTCCAGTCACTCATTGGCGCAACAGCGGTCGCGTCAGTCGGCGGGACCTATGTCTGGGTGAAGCGCAAGCGCGAGGAGACAGACCTTGAGGTGGTCCGCGAATGGTGAACGACTGGCTGAAGCTCGGTGGCGCGGGCGCGGCGCTGGCGTACTTCGGCGGCGCGGAACTCCCGGCGTGGTCGAGCCTCGCGGTCTCAGCGCTCGTCATCGCGGGCGTGGCCGCGCTGTTCGCCACGGGGAAAATCAACGACCTCCTCCCCGACCCGCCTCGCGTCCGAATCGTACAGGTGAACGCGAACAACGACGAACCTATGGCGTGCTGGTCGCTCTCGCCGGACACGTTCGCAGAGACTCAGGTTGAGTGGGGGCCGCTGTATCCGCACCAGAAGGCAGAGGGGGAAGTGTACGAGGCGTATGCCTTCGACCCCGGTCGAAACGTCGCAGTCGGGACGTGGCGGCGGTCTATCCCCGGCTCGTCGCTCGTCGGTCGGCACGATACAGACGAGGTGCTGGACGTGATTGGAGAGTACCGCGGCGACCTCGAACCCGCGGCTCGACGCGGAGAATCGCTCCGGCAGGCGCTTCCGGCAATCGTCCGGCGTGTGAAGTTCGACACGATGGAATCGCAGAACGCCGCGCTCGACCCATCGAAACCGATGGTGACGGACCAGCCGTCAGTTGACGAGATTATCACGGCCGAACTCCCCGACGAACTCCGGCCGGGACGCCTTCGGAACGGCGACCTCCGCGACCTGCTCGACGCCGCCGCCGAAGACGACGGCGACGACTGGGGCGACGGAATGGGAATGGTCTTTGACGACGACCTCCCAGACGACGCGCTCGAACCGCGCGACCCACTTCTGAACGACGGAGGGAGCGCATGAGCGGCGGACGGAGCCAAGACCGGAACACCATCTATTCGGCCGCACAGGGCCGCGAATTCCTTCGGAACGAACTTGAGAACAAGTCCAACGAGTTCGTCCGCGAGTTCGCCGGGATGATTAACGACCCCGACGTGCTCGACTTCCTGAATCGGTACTGCGGCATCTACGAGGAGCGCGGCAAGGACTTTCTGGACAGTCACGTCGGGAAACAAATCGTGCGGTCGGCGGCGACATCGATGGTAGACCGCGCCTATCGTGAGGGGAACGTGAGTCAGTTGCAGGGCATGGTCGGCATCGTGAATCAGGACCGTGAGGCGAGTGACGCCCTCACCGAGATTGTGACTCGGCTCGCGCAAGAGGGCACGATTGCGGTCGTCACCGGGCCACCCGGCGCGGGTAAGACCGCGACGACCCTCGACGTTGCGCGGGCGTGGGGCGCTCGAACCGGCGGGACGCTCTACGGCCAGACGACGTGGGACGGCTTCGACGCCGTGGTGCGGTCCGACGTGGAGATGCTAGAGGCGATGGCGTCACACAAACGCCAATCGCTCGGCGTGCTTGACGAAGCAATGCAGGAGCTTACCGGCCGCGGTGCGGACTCGAAGAAAGCCGAGACGTTCGCGGAGCGCGCGACTCTCATCCGCAAGAAAGAGGACCGCCACGGGCCGCACGCAAAGCGTGGGTCGCTCGTGCTGGTCGCTCACAATTGGAGCGGGATGAACAAACCCATCCGCGAGATGACGACGCTCGTCATCCAGAAACCGAGTCGTGCCGACCCCGGTCGCGTCATCCTCTGGGAATCGCCCGGCGGGGAGGACAAGCGCGAGAAAATCGGGGAGTTCGTCGGACTCACCGACACTCGGGAGAGTTATTCCGAGCACGACCCTGCGCCGTTCCGCGTCGTCCTCGACGAGGACCGCGACGACGACGCCGACCAAATCGACCCCGAACAGATACGGCGCGCCGAGCGCGTGCGCGCCTACCTGCTCGACTGTCAGCCGTGGTGCGACGGCGGCATCTCGCAGGGTGACGCCGCCGCTAAACAGGGATTCAGTAGCTCGTGGGCGACCGACCGCAAACAAGAGTGGGAATCCGGCGAGTGGAATCATCTCGACGGCGTGCCGGAACCGTCGAAAGTCGAAACCGCATGACGGCGATTGATTCCTCCCGGTCCATCCTCCACCCACACCCCCATGCCGCATTACTTACTTACAGAGTGATGGGATTTTTCGGGGGGGCGGGGGATTGGCGGGGTCGCCATTTGGCTGATTTTCGCCGGGGGTCTCGCGTCGATCTGCTCGACGAACCGGCGGGTCAAGGTCAAGCAAAATTATGAATCGCTCTCGAAAGGCGGCACGATATGGCCGACTCGCGGAGGAAGCGGCGCAGCGGCGCTACGGCCTCGACGCCGACCACGGGAGTTGGCACGACGCCCGAACGTCGGACGGCCGCCCGGTCGAAGTCAAAGCCGCGATGCTGAACCGTCGTGATGGCTCCGAAGGCCGATTCCGAATCTTCGAAGACTATCACGAACGGCTCGCAGAGGAGCGAGGACTGTACGTGTTCGTTCCCTACCGCGCCCGCGGTCGTGGCATCCAAGTCGTGGATATGCGCTCGGTCGATGCCGGTGCTCTCCGGCTCAAGTTCTACGGGGCGGGAGGTCATCGTGGCTCGAACCAAGTCAAGATACATCCGCGCCGGATATTCTGAGCCGGGCGATGTTTAGAATCTCAATCTCGTTCGACGAAAAACGGCGATGTTCAGCTCGTCGACGAAGCTCGCGAACAGCGTTTCTTTATATAGTGGTCGATTCGTCGATTGTTTGACGTGTACGAATCGGTAGAAAGTTCTCTTTTTTCTGGACAGGGGCGACCGGCGTTCCCACGAACGAATGGCGAACGAATGGCGAACGAATGGCGAACGAATGGCGAACGAATGGCGAAGGAACCACCGTATTCGTTCGTCGTTCGCACGTGGGAACGGTTATGG
>NZ_AOIT01000082.1 GCF_000337475.1 Natrinema limicola JCM 13563
TCTCCGTCTTCACCAGCCGGAATCTCGACTTGTGCTGGTGGAGTAGCACTCTCCGAACCCAGAACTCGCCAAACCGTTCGACAAAATAATGACCCCTCGGACACCGGCTTCCAATCGAGACGTAGAAGGTTCTCAGAAAACAGTGCAGTCAGCTGCCTTAGCCGTTCCAAATCATATGACGCGCTCTTTTTTCTGTGGGTGCAATACAGAGAGTCCCATTTCAAATCATACATGGTACCGTT
>NZ_AOIT01000083.1 GCF_000337475.1 Natrinema limicola JCM 13563
CACGTGCCTTTCGGCACGCTTCACCTTGTCCACGCCTAGATCGTCCGGTTTCGGGTCGTGCCCGTTTGACTCCCCGCGCTTGAACACGGTGGTCCTGGTGCAAAGCACTGCGACCATATCGGTTTCCCTACGCCTTCCCGGATAATCCGGTTAGACTCGTCAAACAGGCACCCTCCCTGGTTCGTTTTTCAAAACGTACGACAGAACACCGGCTTCCCGAACTGCTTACTACAGGTTCGCACCTGATTCATTATGTCCGGGACCTTGTGTGCCCTGTCGCTCCATCGCCAACTGATTTCACGCCCTATTGCACCTCCCTTTGTGGGGTGCTTTTCAGCGTTCGCTCACGCTACTTGTTCGCTATCGGTC
>NZ_AOIT01000084.1 GCF_000337475.1 Natrinema limicola JCM 13563
GTCGTCGTCGCCGGCGGCATGGAGCGGATGACGAACATGGGCACGGCCGGAGCGACGAAGGGGCTGGCCGGCGCGGCCGACGACCTCTACGAAGTCCGGTCGGGTGTCACCTTCCCAGGTGCGTACGCGCTGATGGCACGGGCCTACTTCGACGAGTACGGCGGCACGCACGAGGATCTGGCTCACATCGCGGTCAAAAACCACGACAACGCGCTCGTCAACGACCACGCCCACCTCCAACAGGAGATCACGGTCGAGGAGGCACTCGGAGCCCCCGAAATCGCATCTCCCTTCACGCTCTATGACTCCTGTCCGATCAGCGACGGGGCGTCCGCGCTCGT
>NZ_AOIT01000085.1 GCF_000337475.1 Natrinema limicola JCM 13563
CGCGAGGCCGCAGAAGAAGCTTATGACGACGCCGATATCGAGCCCAGCGACATCTCCCTCGTGGAGGTCCACGACTGCTTTACCATCGCCGAGGTCTTCGCCCTCGAGGCGCTCGGGCTCTACAGTTACGGCGAGGCGATCGGGGCGGCCCGCCGCGGCGAGACGCGCCGCGACGGTGAACTGCCGGTCAACCTCTCGGGCGGGCTGAAAGCGAAAGGCCATCCCGTGGGTGCAACCGGGGCCGCACAGGTCGCGGCGATCGCGACGCTGCTCGACGGCACCCACCCGCGCGCTGACGCCGTCGACGACGACGCGACGATCGGCGTCGCCCAGAACGCCGGTGGAACGGTCGCCAGTGCGACCGTTCACGTCCTGGAGGTGATGGAGTGATGACTGACGTGACTAACGGCGAGTACGACGCGTTCCTCGATGCGCTTGCCGACGGCGAGGGTTACTACCTCGTCTGCGAGAACGAGCACGGGCTGCTGCCGCCACGGCGTGCCTGCCCACACTGTGGCGACCGCGATCTCACCGAACGGGACCTGCCAGAGTCCGGCGAGATCGTTACGCACACGACCGTGTTCGTGCCGACACCGCAGTTCGAGGACGACGCACCCTACGTCACCGCCGTCGTCGACTTCGACGGCGTCCGGCTCACGGGTGTCGTGCGAGGCATCGACCAAGAAGACATCGCGATCGGCGACCTCGTCACCCCGACCGTCGAACCCAACGAGACGGCAGCCGAACAAACGATCGTCTTCCGCCCGACCGAGTAAGACGACTTGTAAAATAATTGCCTCTAAATTCAGCATATGAACCTCATCGCACAGACAGATGTCGCACGGGAGACGTACTGGGGGATCACCAGCGTCGAGTACGCGGTGTTTTACTTCCTTGCGTTCGTGACGGTTGCCGTCTTCACCTACGGTGTCTACCGCCGGTTCGCTCGGTATACACAGGGAGATGGCGATTCGCTCCCTCGCCTCAACGAACTGCAGCGGCGCGTCGTGAGCGCGGCCAAGATCGTCCTCTCGAACGAGAAGCAGTTCAACAGGGACCTCTACGGCGGGTTGATGCACTCGTTTATCCTCTGGGGGTTCCTGACGCTGTTTATCGCGACCTCCATCCTGATGGTCGAAGAATACGGCGCACAGAAGCTGCTCCACGTCTCCTTCTGGAACGGTGACTTCTATCTCGCCTACCAGTTCATCGTCGACGCCATGGGGCTGTTGTTCGTCGTCGGCATCGGCATGGCCCTCTACCGGCGCTACTGGGTCCGCAACCACCGTCTCTGGGACCGCCACACCTCCGCTGAGGACGATCTGTTCATCTGGACGCTGTTCGCTCTCGGCATCGGCGGCTTCCTGCTCGAGGGACTGCGCGTCTACAGCGCCGGGATTCCCGACCACGAGGTCGTCAGCTTCGTCGCCTACGGGATGGCGCTTGGCTTCGACGCGCTCGGGCTGGCGACGCTGGGCCCCGAGCAGGCGGGGCTTAATGGAGCCGGACTCAACGTCGAGAATCTTCACTGGCTCGCGTGGTGGACCCACTCACTGATCGCCTTCTTCTTCATCGCCTGGATCCCCTACGCCAAGCCGTTCCACATGCTCTCCTCCTTCGCGAACGTCGTCACCCGTGACGAGAAAGCCGGAAAACGGCTTCCCAACGTCCCTTCGGACCTGGACGCGACCAACGCCGAGTCCATCGACGACTTCACCTGGAAAGAGCTGCTGGATCAGGACGCCTGTACCAAGTGTGGGCGGTGTTCGTCGGTCTGTCCTGCCAAAGCCTCCGACCGCCCGCTCGATCCGCGTAACGTCATCCTCGATCTGAAATCCTATCGCGAGGACCTCGAGTGGTGCTGCGAATACCCCAAAATCCGTGCACGAGATTCGCGTCTGTCGGTAGGAATCGATCCCGAATACAGGGCCGATCAAGGAATC
>NZ_AOIT01000086.1 GCF_000337475.1 Natrinema limicola JCM 13563
TCTTCACTCAGGTGTCGCACAATTTTCTTCTCTCGGCCAGTCACTACACTAAAGAGATACTTCTGCTCAATAACTTTCCCGAATCACTAGGCCGCTCGAGGCACACGCGCTTTCGATTCGGCGCGAGGGAACGGTCGTCCCGAGCGCCTCTGCCATGAGCGGTCCCTGGTGGCCCTGCCCTTCTGAGAGGGTGCCGACGAAATTGCCGTAAAAGAGTTCGTCAACGTCCGCAGCAGGGACACCCGCGTCCTCGAGGGCGGCGAGGCCGGCCTCTGCGAACATGTCTCTTCCCGTCCGGTCGGGATGCGATCCAAACGACGTCATACCTGTCCCCGTAAGAGCTACATCAGACATTAGCTACCATTGTTAAGGCCCTACCCTCTACATATAACAGTGTCGGATAATGGGCCGCTGATCAAAGACACTGGACACACTGGGCTGGGGAGTATGTGTTATTCTCAGCGTGTGCCTTTGACTGGGAATCGGGAAGAGATTGATAATGAGGACATCGGATATATCACCTGTCGCGTGATCCGCTGCGCGCGACATTGTCCGATCACTCCCACCCCTCAGTCTATCCGGTGCTGATCTTTGTCCTCGATTCACCGGACGTACCGCTTTTCGGTACTCGAGACACACCGTATGCAGAATGAATCGGTCGAGGTCACGCCACGAAGCACCCGATTCGTCTATCTATCGGCTTGGAATGTTCGATATCATCGTTCGAGTATCTTAACGGCAGGATTTGTACTGTCTGGTCCAGCGACTGCTTTCGCACGCTCGAGTTCACAGAACTCTCGCTGAGCCTGTCGTTCGAGCAGTTCGGCTCGCCGACAACGGTCACGAGCCACGTCGTCGACGACGTCCTCGCCACCGATCGTGAAACGCTTACCACGGTGATCGATCTGCTCGAGCATTAGTACCGATCTTCGGCTTCATCCACTGCGGCATCTCGAGCGTCCGCTTGAAGGTGCTCGTAGCGGACCTCACAGCTGTCCGAACAGAACCGACCAGAATACCCTGTCCGATCGCGAGCAGGTTCCGAACACGTCGGCATCCGACACTCGTCGCGGTCAGTCATCTGGTGATCCCTCGCTTCAGGAACTGAGTTGTTTCAGTGGCTATCGACGCGATTGCTGTCTCTCTTTGTCTCATGGGTTACTGCGGTGGGCTCCCTTCGAGCCCCCGTACCCCTTCTGGGGGATACAAACCGTCTCGAGTAACGAGGTCGATCGACGGTTAGTGGCTGAACGTGCCATCTGGCGCAGGGACAAGTCCCGTCCGGATCTCGAGGTCGACACGGCGAAGATGCTTGCAGCCATTGTCTGGCTGGCGCTGCTCGAAATTGACCTCGTAGAGCGGACCCAGTTTTGCAAAGCCGACGTCCAGCCTTTCGTTCAGTGCACGGCGTGTTCGTGGGTCGTTGATCGAGTAGTCTCCTGCCTCGAGTGCAGTCTCCAGCTGAAAATCATCACAGTGGCCGGTGAACCCGTCGCGGCGGTTGCGTTCTTGGGCGCACTTCCTGCAACAACTTCTCCAAGAGAAAATATAGTTCGCCAATCCTGGCTGGGCTGTAGGTTTAGCCGTTTAATTCTGTGCCTGTGCTGTGAGTAAGTCCTCTACCGAAAAAGCAGGTCGAGTGCCTCGGGGCTTGCCCCCGAGGCGGTTCACTACTTAGGACGTTCGTTGAATCCGCCACAGTCTGACCGCTTTCCCACGGTGTCGGCCTGACTGATGACTGCTTCGGTGGCGTCGTCGAGACCTGCCTTCGTGAGCTGACGGTCTCTCTGTTATCATCCCTCGACGGGATAATACTCGTCGTCGTTCAGCGCATCGGGGATCGCCTCGTGGTCGACAGTGATGGACATACCCTTACAGCGGGCGAGTGCGAGCATCGCCGTCGCGTCGAGAGCGACGGCTTTCTGTACTGGATCGGCGTCACGGGCGCTGGCGACATGGTCACGGTGGAACTCGAGCAGCCCCTCGATGCCGGCCAAGACATCTGATTTGGAATCAGTGAGAAGTCCTCGAACGAATCGGGTATAGGCGTCATAGCGTGCCCTGTCCCAGTCGCTCCCATGCTCGGCTACATTCTGTTCGAGCGTCTCGAGATGCTGTTCGGCGGTGTCGTTATCGAGAACGACCGAGCTTAGCGACCGCGCGAGGTCAATTCGGTGGGCGAACTCACGCTTGTCGAGTTCGTCTACGAACGGCTCTGTAGTCCGGGCGTATACCGTTTCGGTGGTGTCTTCGACGTTCTGGCGGGCTAGCAGGGCGGCGAACAGCCCATCGACGTAGTCGCTCCACGGCCCTGGTGATGCTGGGCTTCGTGGTTCCTCTTCGTACTTCGAGTCCCATTTGCTGTTTGCATAGATCGGCCACTCTTCGGTTAGCGCCCGAAACCAGTCGCTGGCACCATCGACATCGCCCAGCGCAAGCAGGCCGACGGCGACCGCCTGTGCCCGATTGGGTCGGGTGACGACGGCAGCTTCTATGCCGTCTTTGCCGTCGAGTAACTGCTCGCGCTCGTCTGTGACGAGCGTCCGAACGTTTTGTCTTGTCATGGTCTAACTCACTCCCTCGAAGATGTCCCCGATCTTGACGACTTCGACGCTATCGAGCGTCGGCTCGGCATCGTCGCTGACCCGCAGCTCGCTCGACGCCAATTCACCAGTCTGTGGTCCGTCCTGATACGCGATAAGTTCTTTCCGAATCTTCTCGGTGGTCTTGGTCTCGATGACGACGAGGTTACCGTCGTTGTCGATGGCGAAGCCGTCGAAGCCTTGCTTTCCGGCGTCGAGATCGTACGTGATGTCATCTTCAGGGATACGGCCCTCTTCGAGCGAGCCGGAGTTGTCGTCAAACTCGAAGCCACCGCGGCCGTACTTGCTAGTCGGGAGTTCTGGTTGCAGGAGGCTGAGGACCTGGTAACGTCTTCGGAGCCAGCAGACGGGGCGGTGACGCGGCGAAGGCCCGCGTCACTGGCCCCCTGGATTTCCGACACGTGGATTTACTGTTGGGGAGAGCTATACTGACCCTCGTTCGCGTTTATCCCCCAATGGGGTAGTGCTCGTCGTCGTTCAGCGCGTCGGGGATGAGTTCGTCCTTGACAGTGATGGCCATGCCCTCGCGGCGCGCGAGTGCGAGCATCGCTGTCGTGTCGAGGGCGACGGCTTTCTGAACAGGGTCGGCGTCGCGGGCGCTAGCAACATGGTCACGATGGAACTTGAGAAGTCCTTCAATGCCGGCTTCGACCTTGGAGACATCGGTACCGTTGAGTCCTCGGAGGACCCTGACGTAGGGTAGATACCGCGCGACAGCCCACGGTTTGTCCTGCTCTTTCACGGCATTTTCGAGCGCCGTCGCGTGTTCCTCGACCGTTCCGGTGTCGAGGAGATAACTGCTCAGAGCGCGGGCCAGATCGATGCGGTGGGCCAGAGACCTGTTTTCGAGGTCGTCGATGAATGCTGCCGTAGCACGCTCGTTGACTTCTTCTGCAACTTCTTCTACGGTTGATTGCCCCAAAACCGCACTATAAATCCCATCGATACACTCGTTCCAGGGGCCCATCTGGGCGGATTGTCTTGGTTCTTTTTTATACGATCCGTTCCAACGGACATCGACAGTGTGAATCCACTCATCGGTGAGTGCATCGAACCATTCTTTCGATTGACCGACATCATCCATCGCCAATAGGCCGATAGCGACAGTCTGCCCTTTGGTTGGACGAGTGATTATAGCTTCTTTAATACCGTCTTTTCCGTCGAGCAATTTTCCTCGCTCTTCATTGACGAAAGTTTGCATATCTATCATTATCTCAGCTTATCCCGCGGAATACGTTTCCTATTTTCACTGCTCTATTGAAAATGGCCGACAGCGTCGAGTTTGGTCGGTACTGGTTTGAGAGAACGAGGTCAAGAAGCCGATTATGGCAGTCGCACTCCTTGACCTCGTTGAGAAGGCACTACGCGTAGCAAAACAAGCGTTGGGGAATCATGCGGGGAAGCCCGAGTCAGGCGGGCTTCCCCGCGAAGCACACATCGTCGCTCATTGTATTCGGAAGGAAGAAGACCACACGTTCACTGAACTTGTTGATCGGCTTGGACTTATGCCGGAGGTGTGCGACCGCCTCGGCATTCATCCCAAGGCGTTGCCTGATCCAACGACGTTCTACCACTCTCTAGACCGATACGCGATGTACGTGTGGCNGACAGCACGTTCTTCGAACGTGACCAAGCCTCGCAGTACTACCTCCAACGGCAGAGTCGGACGGTCACGACAGTCAAAGCGACGACACTAACCGATACAGAGTCATTGGCGGTGCTGGACGTGCACTGTTGTATCGAGCGTGAACACGATACGAAGGCTGGCCCGCGGGTCGTCCGCCGGAACGCGGACGACCTGCGGGCCGTCGTCGCCGACAACGGCTTCCAAGACTGGCACACCGAATACGAGCTGCCCGCGTACGATCTCGATTATCGTGTTCATCATCGTGGATCGAAACCGATGGCTGTAGCACACAACGCGCTCAACCAGACGAACAGCTACACGCAACGGTGGATGGCAGAGACATCCTACTCAACGACGAAGCGAACGCAAGGCGGAGGCTTGCGTTCGCGGTTCTGGTACCGCCAGTTCCGTGAAATCGTCCTCATGTTTGCTCTCCACAACATCAAAAAGACCGCTACAAAGCTATGATCGTACCGCCGTACCGCATTTTCAATAGAGCAGTTATTTGAACTCTCAGGAAATGAGGTGTGGTGTGTTGTCTGAGGAAGGGTATGTAGTTCTCGTGTGGTGTGTTTTCTCAATAACTCAGGAAATGAGGTGTCCCCGTCTGTTTTATCGTCTTGCGAATGTTCGAGATCATCGTTCGAGTACCTCAACATCTGGATTTGTACCCATTGATCCAGCGACTACTTTCGCACGCTCGAGTTCACGGTTCTCTCGCTGACCCTGTCGTTCGAGCAGTTCAGCTCGCCGACAACGTTCATCAGCGACATCGTCGACAACGTCCTCGCCACCGATCGTGAAACGCTTGCCACGGTGATCGATTTGCTCGAGCATCAGTACCGATCCTCTGACTCGTCCATTGCGGCATCTCGAGCGTCCGCTTGGAGGTGCTCGTAGCGGACCTCACAGCTGTCCGAACAGAACCGACCAGCATATCCTGTCCGATCGCGAGCAGGTTCCGAACACGTCGGCATTCGGCACTCGTCGCGGTCAGTCATCCGGCGATCCCTCGATGTAGGGACCGAGTCGTTTCAGTGGCTGTCGACGTGATTGCTGTCTCTCTCTTTGTCTCATGGGTTACTGCGGTGGGCTCCCTTTGAGCCCCCGCACCCCTTTCGGGGGATACAAATCGTCTCGAGTGATCTCGTCACTCGACAGTCAGCGGCTGAACGAACCATCTGGCGCAGGGACAAGTCCCGTCCGGATCTCGAGGTCGACACGGCGAAGATGCTTACAGCCGTTATCCGGCTGGCGCTGCTCGAAATCAGGACAGGTACACGTCGTTGCCTCGATATCGACCTCGTAAGTAGCACCGCTCTCACTCTCGACTTCGTAGATCGGACCCACTGTCCCAAAGCGGACGTCCAACTGTTCGTTCAGTGCACGGCGTGTTCGTGGGTCGTCGATCGAGTAGCCTCCTGCCTCGAGTGCAGTCGCCGGCTGGGGGTTGTCGCAGGGGACGGTGAACTCGTCGCGATGGTTGCGTTCTTGGCCGCATTTCCTGCAGCGCCAGTAGCGTGTCCGATACTCGTAGCCATCAGTGAGATTGAGTTCGTACGGTGTTGGCTCTGTGCCTGGCAGCCACTCGTCGATCGCGACGAGTTCGTGTCCGTTCAGTCGGGCAACGTCTCCTGGATAGCTTCGGTCACGGTCGCTCGTGTACTCGTTTGTCGGTCGATCTCGATGCGAGTCGCTCTGGAGTGGTCGATTTGTACTCATTCGTGGCCTCGAGGCACACGAGTATGCGCCTCAAGCCGCTCGGGCGCAGAAAAACCGAATGCGATCTGCTATTGGGTTCCGTCGGCAGCCTCGAGCAATCGCTCTACTTCTTCTTGGCTGACCAGACCGTCATGTCGTCACAGTTCTCGTGCTGTTTGAGATTGATGGTATCTGTGATGCCTGCATGTCGGACAAAGACCGACAGCAATCGAGTTTGTAGTGGTGCTCGAGGGAGAGTCGGGCCGATTCTGTCCGAGACTACCGTCATTCTCGGACACGCTATTGGTAACGGACTTATTGTTCATCTCTATGAAAACCAATAAATTCTCCCATCATCAATTTTGAACTATGGCCTCCAAAAGTGCCTCAATTCTCATCCCCGGAGTTATGTGTATGATTATTGGGTTTTTTGTTTTAAATGTGGTTGGGGCCGGACTGGGGCTGATACTGGGCTTTGCGATGGGGGAATGCTATTATCAGCGTCATGAGTTGGAAAAGCAAATAGATGAACTGAAAGGAAGTGAACAAGATTGAGCATGACTTACTGCTGCTCGAGATCGTCCGTCCGACCCTACCGCAATTCTCGGACACAACGTTCGCGGTAACTACAGATGCGAACTGAACAGTCGGTTCCCTGAAAGCACTTATAGAGCGTGTTAGTAAGGGAGAATATGAAGCGACGAGTACTCCTTGGTGCTGTCACGACAGGAATAGCTGCAGTGGCTGGTTGTCTTTCCGATAGCGGCAGCGATAATCCTAATGACCACACAGAGAATGAGCCAACGAACGATGATGTGGAACAAGATGAGGAACAAGATGATAACTCAAACCCGTATAATCAGCCAGCAGAGTATGATGAAGTGAAGAATCTCACAGTAGAAAACAACCTGAATGAGGCGCTGAATGGGTCAGTAACGGTCATAGATAACGATGAGGACGCTACTCTATCTGAGACGAATATAACTATTCAAGCAGGAGAGAAGGTCCGTGATAGAATACCTACTGCTGATGAGAGCGGGAACTATACGGTGGAGGTAACGGTTGAAGGTCGAGGAACTGTAGCAGATGATTTCAATCTCAGAACACCAGTTGGTGAGCCTCACTTGTACATTAGCGAAAGCCGAGATGATGATGAACCATTCTCGGTGTGGGTATCTGGAGCTCCTAATGTCTGACCTACACCAACCGTGAGCAATATCGAGTCTTTTCATTCTATACCTGTTACTGGCTAGCTGTGAATGCTCTCGAGAAAACTAACGCACTCTATCGTCATACCACTGATTCACGATCTCCTGTCCGACTCTACTCTACTTATCGGACACGATATCTACAATAAGTATGGATTCAAACTAACTCACAGTTTCTCGTCAAGTAACGCTTTGGTATCCTCATGAGTCGTGTTCCAGTCCGCAACGGCGTAGTCGGTCAGACCAGCCGTGAACTCTGCTTTCTCAATCTTATCTTTTGCTCTCGCATGGTGACTCCGCACCGTCCCGATAGCGAGATCCAGCGCTTCTGCGACGCCTCGTTCACCGAGTTGACGCCCCGTTCCGTGCTCACTCGGTTCTTCCCACAGCAAGACGAACACGACGAATTGTTGTTTCGATAACGTAGAATTCTCCAGTAACCGGGCTAACTCGCGTTCGAAGTACTTCGACACGTCACGAGCGAGTTTATCACCGACTCGCTTCAATTGCATTCCCGGACCATCGAACGGTGATTCCTCAGTTACTTTGAACATAGCCTCGTTGACGTCCAGCCCGGGCTGTAGCGGCGCGGTCTTTTCCATCGCGAGAGATGTGTCGAGAACAATGTAACTCATATCGAACACCTCGTTAAAGGCGCGAAGTTCCTCGTGTCTTTGGTCGTCTGATTTCCATTCCTCGATCGCTTCTTTTTGCGCGGCGCGTTCTGCATTGTAGATGAATCCGCGAGTCCCGTGCCGGTATAGGACACCGAGCTCCTCATCGGTGAACGGTGAGTCTTCCATACTATTACGAATAGTGTAATAGCAGGGTTATAAAATTAACCCAACTGTCACGGTCAGTGCTGACTTACCGTGCAAGATACAAACTCTATGAGACAGAGGCTCTGACTAATTCTCTCGCATCCTCAAACGATCCTCTATGGTGTGCCACAAGCAAGTTCGTAACCAGGCTGTTCAACTGTCAGTCGTCCATGTCTCGGACTTCCCATCAAAAGTGACTCGTAACTCGGGAGTCGCATCGGCATCAATAACACCAACCACCCAACCCGAGATAGTCGAATCGGCGTCGATACTCGGCCGGGTCATGCCAGCAGGATACGTTTCTAACTGCTCCCCATCGACGCTGAGCTCATACCCTGTATCAACTTGCATCTCCCCTTGCCAATCTAAATCCGGGAAATATCCACCTTCACCAGAGCCATAGACCCTGATATCGTTGATATCGCCAGTATAGATAACATTCTCCTCTTTCTCGAGGGTCTCATAATGGCTTGGACTCACATGCGGCACTTCCCTTTCGGTCACATCGGTATTGTGAACCTCAACCTCGAATAACGCATAAATCCCGTTGGAGGGAGAGGTTTTCTTGTTACCGCTGATCGTGATTTGTTCAGTCGTCATTGAGTCTGTGACAGTGACGTCGATCTCGCCGAAACTAACGGTATCGCCGAGCGTAGTTTTTTGACCACTCACATTCTTTGCTACCTCTTCCACTTGAGAGCAACCTGCAATCAACGCTGAAATGGGCATCGCTGTCGCGAGATACGTGCGTCTGTTCATGCTCAAGACAGTGAACTGACGAGTCATAAATCAGCAGGCCAAGTCCGTCGGTAAATAGATCGGGATCCGACTCTGTATAAGTTCTCGGACAGAATAACAAGCATAGATCTATTTGTACAGGATCACACTTGCCCCGTTGATCTACAAGAATATTTGGAAAAAGAAAGCGGTTGCTACTAAGAAGAGACCTACCGTTCTGTCTACAATTCTGTTGATGTCACGGATAATCGGCTTCGGCATTCGATCTTTTTTAACTCCCTCGGGAGACATAGATCGGAAGTGAATCTTGTGGATGTCACTCCGGAGTGGGGACCAAGCAAGCAAACCTGCTCCAAACGAACCTGGCCAACTAGTTAAAATAGTAATGGGACGGATATTATCGCCTATTGGGAAATAATAAACAACTCCACCGATAATGAGAAAGGAGGTTATCAACCAAAATGTATGTTTGAAGATGCGTTTAAAGAATTCATTTCTAATATCTCCGTTATCGAAGTACCCACTGTTTTCTTCTAAGTGGTAGATAGCGTCTTTCCAGTCGTAAACAATGTCTGGTATCATTATATGTATATGAGCTATAGGAGTTTGTTATCTTCCCGATCTACTTTGGGCGGTTCAGCCCCACAACACTTACTGGTTTCAATCATATTATTTCCAGTATGAATCCTATTCAAGTGACCAAGGGGATCATTATTGGAATCGGAGCTTTAGGTTTCGTTGGCCTTATGATATGGTTCGTTTTGGGGGTATTGGCTCCCGCCCTAGGTTCGTAATTCTATATTCGATCGGTCAGTCCTGCCTCTGTAGGGAATGATGCTCCACAATCTTCTTGCCCAGTTCTGCACGAATTCTCGGACAGTCCTCATTGGCGTATCATGAGAAGTTCATAACCAGAACTACGGGATTTGTCGAGAACAGAGACTGCAATAGTTTTCTTGGTTGCTTCTCAGGTTATCGAATATAGGCCGACTCAATCGCTATTCGTCGTTTTCAGCGAGCCGCTGTAGTGCGTCGGCGAGGACTCTACTGTAATCAGAGACGAACGGAGTTACTTACGCGTGACGTGCTCCTTTGAGTGCCCTATGATAAATATGGGTGAAAAGACCCACTGAGAATACCATCGAGAATGCAACGAGATAGAAGGATGCTGTAGTCACACTGAATGTGGAGTCGAAGACATTGGCGGACACGATCGAGAGGCCTGCCACCATCGGAATTGTGACCAGTTGGAAAGCGGTCGTGATAATGATGGTGAACCCACCGGCAACAACTCCGTAGATAGTAATGTTCATTCGGGTTAATGAACCCGGTACAGCGACTTTCCGAAAGAATGGTTCTGTGATTTTGTCCAAGCACTTCTCTCCAATTTCTCTAATTATCGCGGGGTCCTGGGGTTCTATCCCACAGTATCCACAGATTTTATTCATTGCTTGGCAGGTAACTTGCAGAACTGCAGAGAATCTAATTCCTAATAGTAGTAGACCCCAAAAAATGGCTAGTACTTGTTTGTACATCTCAATTTGATCCATAGGCGAATGTCAACTTCCACAACTATAAAATGAAGTGGCGAAGAGCGGTGATTGGTTGGCGTACCTGTATCGAACGCTACTCCGTAGTAGTTGTATTTAACAAATTCTGGTGTCTTCGAAGTCCAACTTTAACTCTACAGAACGTGAAAGACTGAGTCGTTCGTTTAGATATTAGCCCCAATCTCGCTTGAAATGTCCTCGAGGACGGGATTCACGGACATCACCAACGGAGAATGCAAGGTTCTAATATGTCAAAAGAGAGTAGAAACAACTCTTCTATAGGAGTAGATTTGGTTACCAGTGGTCCTAGCTTGAGGAAGAATTAAGACCGGGTGAGTGTTAGATGTATCCAGGATATTCTCATGGATATTGACCTAAATCATCTTGACCCAGACACATTTGAAGACCTCTGCAACGATCTTTTGATGCAAGAGGCAGCTAATATCACTACAATTGACGGATCTGGCGGTGACGATGGTATAGACTGTTTTAGGGGGGAAATTGATGGTGAAATCACGATATTCCAGCACAAATATCATACAGGAAGGCTTGAGTATACACAAAAAAGGCAAATTTCAGATTCCCTTGACCGCGCTCAGGAAGAACATTCAGGTTTAGAAAAATGGATTCTTCTGATAGCAACAGAGTTCACACCTACTGAACATGAATGGTTTCAAGAGGAGATAGTTTCCCCTAATTCAGGAATCGATATAGAGTACTGGAACAAGCCAAAGATTGAAAATAGATTGATTCAATACGACTTTTTAATTGAGAGATATTTCAATGAATCCTTATTTGCTACTGGTAAGAAAATTGACGATGCCTTCGACTTTATGTCAGGTGACCCGGTCGATAAGGTAGTGGGAGCGGGAGATATGTTGCGTGACCTCAAAGAGAAGTATTCCCATCTTGGTGTAGAGTTTAATTACAATTCGGAAGAAGGAAAATATGAAGCGTTTTTCAACCCAGAGTTTGATATCGAAATTTCTGCTGAGATGGATATAAACGAGGAGAAGGCAGAAAAACTACAAGATGGTGAAGAAGTTGAACTCTCTAAGGATGAAGTAGAAGAATTGGATATCTCTCCAGGCATATTTGATGTAGAAAGTGACGAGATCGACAGTATTCTCATCCAGCCCTCGTACAAATCAATCGAGAAAGACCTCAGGATCGAGATTCCGTCATCTGGATTTCAGAAAGGACTGACATTTACCGTTGAGGATCTTTCAGATGATGGGATCAAAATCAGATCTAAAAACGATTTATTTGATTTGTATATAATGACACATGATGAAAGTAGCGAAGGCGAAATTGGGTATGAAACTGATCTTATTAATGAACCAATTCACCGAATCGCTGAATTCATTGAATTCTTGAACCAATTAGAGGAATCAGATAATTTCCTCATTAGGGACTCTGAGACTGATGAAATTATTTTCCGTGCTGGGGGAGAAATGATAGCCATCCCAGAAGAATTAGAACTGGTTGAGATATTCACAAACAATCTTTATGATATTGAAGCATACACTGGAAAATCATTTATCATGACTGAAGATTGGGACGAAGAGGATATTAGTAATGCAAGGATTGTCCGCGATCTTCTTGTAGATGGTGAAGCTGATGTTTCTTGGTCATCTTTTGAATTTACTGTACCTTCATCAAATGCACACCAGCTACTAGATATTTATGACAAAGAGGGAACTCTGACTGATGCACAAATAAAGATGGAGGAGTATCGCCTTCCCATTCTCGAAGAGGAGGTTGAATTTGAAATGGTCACTGTCGAACTGCCGTCATCAGATTTGAAAAACCGGGATACAATTGAAGATCAACTAGAAAAAGGAGAACCTGTCAAACTAGAATTTACTCCAGAGGATAGTGCAGTGATGAAGAACGGAAGTCAGTAGTATCTCTTGTTTACACATTAGTTATTTATATCATGTTCCGAGAGGGGCCTGATTAAATACCTTCCGGATAGGTATCTGGATCAATCAACGAAATTTCCCATGTACCAGTGTCCGTTTGCGTAATCCGGACGGGATGATCTTTCACATTCCCCTCCTCATCGACCAATCCAAGCGCCCGAAGCTCACCCTTCGGGAGTACAACACCGCCCGACGTACGACCAACTTGTGTCAACTGGTGGATCGGCATGGCTACGTTCCTAACTAGTCCTGAAACTGTTTAAACATTGGTCTCACCAGTACGAGACTATGATATTCCCGACCGCTATCACTCGCTCGAGAGTCCTAGCGAAGCATGGGGACGGACAACCCGCCACCGACTGACGAGAAGCCTATCGACGAGGTGTACCACGATCGGAATCTCCTCGCGATCGCCTTCGCGAGGGCGATGCGACTTACCTGGGGACCGGATACCGCGGGCTGGTACCGCCACGACGACTGGCCGGTCGTCTGGGTCGACACGCCAGCCGGCCAGAAATCGTGGCACGTCACGCCCGATCTCGAGGATGTCCGCGAGCGCTCACCACTCGACAACAGTGAGCCGATCGGCGGCTACGACGGCCACTCGCGGACGCTGAAGAACTGCCGACTTGCCCGCTATATTACTCGATCCTACTGATGACCGAGTGGATCGAATTCGGATCGAAAGCGGCGGCCGACCAGTTCCGCGACGAGTACACCGATCACCTCTGCAGTGACGACGACCGCCGGCTCAAGACCGTCGCGTCAGCGAGCCCGCGACTCTCGCAGGTGTTGACGTGTACCTCGTCGTCGGCGTATTTACCGTCACCGTAGACGACGTATTCACGGTCGAATGCCTCGTCTTCTTCGAGCGGTTCATACGCGCGAAAGCCATCAGTATAGACGGTCAGCGACTCCTGCTGACGGTCGGCCAGCAAGAGTCGAATCGAGCGCTCTGGCAAAGCGCTCGATGCGCCGGTGCATCGTTTTGTGTGTCACCTCGATTTCGCACTGGAGTTGCCGGAGACTCGTGTTAAACCGGAGAAACGCGTAGATCGAGAACAGCCACTGGCGGAGTGCAACCTTCTAGTGAGCGAAAATCGTGTCCGTCTTGTCGTCAAACGTGCGGTCGCAATTCTTACAGAGATACTGTTGAAACTCTCTGTCTGCCGTTTCTGACCGTTCGGTCAGAACGGCAGCGGGGACAGGTAATACCGTCACGCCAGCGAACCATTCCGACCCAAACACATCGAGTGGAATCATTCGTGTCGGGCACCGCTGACTCGGTGTCCTTGTCCTCTTTGACTCCACAGCGCCTGCTCAGCAGTATCAACAATCTCCTACGGATGAGCGTAGTTAAATTGTGTACATTCAACTATACTGTGTGTTTCGACTTGTATATTTGTAGAGACGAGAAACAGCAGCTGTCTCAAAGGTCTACCCGAGACAGTTAGTCCTGGTCGCCAGATGCTTGTTGCTGTCGATAAAGATCGTTAATGAACGCCCTCACCTGACGGTCCTTGAATTGGATGCGTCGAACATCGAAAAGGACAGCGAGCACGAAGAGGATGAGGCTGATGCTACCAAAGAGCATTGTGTCTAATCCCCTTGATTGGGGCATCTGGTTGAACAACAGGCCGATAGGAAAAACGAATACGGTCAGGCAGACAAGCAGCCCGAGTAGGAGATACCAAGGGGGAAGCGACGTGATACTCGGTGTGTTGTGGTTCTCGGACCAGCACGTAGAGTATCCAACAATACCAAGAAGGAGCAGTATAACGAGCCAAACTGCCGTCTCAACGACTGAGAACGGAGTCCAGTCGGGCAAGGTTAAAAACACGCTCATACTGTTGAGAACAAGAATCAGCCCCCATGTGAATGCGGCACTGACGCCCCAAAGGAGTGGTTGGAAAACTATGGCTCCAAAAACTGTCAATATGCCAGTAGCTATAATCGATAGTCGAATCCAGAGAGGTGCCGGCGCTAGAATATCTACGAGTCCGACTGTGAAGAACAGTATACTGAAGTACGCGGAAACTAGCCAGAGATTCCGATAAAACGTGTTGAGGATATTGTAGCGGTGGTAGAGCGTAGACGCATCGAAGAGTTCGCTGAAGCCGAACCGCTGCAGTTGCCCATACGACATCTCCGCCCACTGGATATCTGCCGTGGAGATCGCCGCTACCGACTGGGGGATGCCGTCAGTGGACTCGTTATCATCGGATTCAGTGAATGCTTCCATGACTTGCTCGTCGATCCAGTCATTGAGGCATCTTTTGTTAGATATTTCACAATCACAATCACTTTCCGGGTTGAGCCGCTTCCTAACTGAAGGTTTTTTCACGATAGCCATATCCGGTTCGAGGAGATCAGCGCTGCTACGCGTACTCTCAAGTGTAAAAACAAACTTATCGAAAGTTCGCTCACGCAACTTTTTAATTTCAATTTGACCGGTAGCTGCGTGAATACTCCGGCCGACAGGGTAACTCGTGACGACGAGCACAATGCCTGTACTGGTGATGATCGGTGGTTCAAAGAATCCGGCTAGCCAGAGAAGACTACCGAACAAACCCAACGCGACAGCACCCGGAAGGAAGTCTGCAAGGAAGTCATAGAGGGTGAGTTGTGGGATTCGCATTTATCCAGTACTCATAATACCGCCCAGATAACATTTTCCAATAGATTCTCTCAGACAACTCACCAATGAGGTTGCGACCGTTCTAACTATTCCCTTCTGGGTCAAGACCAGCAGCTTCTCGGGCCATTTCTCGGGCTGAAGGATCTTTTTCCCAATTATTCTCATCTAGAACTATTCGTGAGATCATGGCTGCGACATTTCGGGCAGTTCTCTCCTGTTCGAAAAAGAATACGTTGCCGAGAGTGTCACCTATACTATAACTGAGTTCTTCAGTAGACAGATCTTCATCCAACAAAATAGCCTCGACTTCTGCTGAGACTCGTTCCTCTAATTCCTCACGTGACTCCTCAGTAAGATGATGGCCTGCCGGAAGAAGATCATATGTCACGGAATAACCTGAGTCCTTTTCATCAATAACAAAGAAAGGTTTTCTTTCTTGTTCTGCTTCTCGATACATATCTCCGCGCCCGTTTCGTTCGTGAAAAATCGTTATTTCATCTGGTGAAAGTTCTTCAGCCATACTATAGGAAAAACAGTTTCACAAATGAATATTTTTTGTTTTTGTCTTTTCAATACGTATCACCATAGCGTGGTTGGAGACAGCACCGTGGGAAGGTTTGTACGACTCTCTCAGCTACTGTTCTAAGATTCTCTGGTTTTCGAGGTGCCGCTGGTAGAATGGTGCAATTGACATACGATTCTCTTGGAGATCTTTCAATCAACCCTCGAAACGCCTACGCCATCGGAAGAATCGGTTCAGAACCGACAATCGACCTTCCGGAAGATGAATCCGTATTGCAGATCCCGTGTCACCCCGTCAGACATAGCTCGATGCATTCCAATCTGTGATCGACGCTGAACGGGAAACACCGCATCTTGACGGCCCCGGTGCAGACCTCGTCAAAGATGCTCTCAACGACATCTGGGAAGAGATGATGCCTGGCGATGAGACGTGGGAAAAGAGCATTGAAGAAACACGGCTCCGGGCAGAACGTCTCATCGCGGCGTGGCAGAAGGCATACTCTGGAGACCACGACGTGATCTTTCTGCCAATCGGCGTTACTTACCGTCTCAAAGGCTTCCTCGTAACCTGTGAAACCAGAGCAGACAACGACGAAGACCCATTCACACTGCCAGACGAGTTTGTTGACGCGGTCACACTGCTTCAGACACTCCAAACGGCAGAAGAGGAGAAAGAACCGATCTTCGTCCATCAGAAACAACTCCCGAACTAAATCAACAGATGCGGTGAGGGCCTGGACGGGAAACACTGCTGGCACGACACCGCGCTGGAAGCAGTTTGCGGAGTTTTCGGTGATGTCTCCCTCTATTAGAAATCAAAGAAAGTCGTCTGATCCTTGAAATCGTACGGCTCAGTCAAAACTTCTCGGAATGGATCATAATTCCTGCGTGCATCATGATTCTCTTCAATCGCACGATCCACAAACCACGCACGGAACCGCTCGTACTCTTCCCATGGCTGTAGATAGTCATCAATATCAATCGTCTGCAGTTCGCCGAACCGGGCGAAATAGACACCGACAGTCGTGATATCTGGGTACGGCGTATCTGCACCGGAATTGTCCACCTCTTCCACGACGAGCTCTCGATGGATGTCGTTGAGAATGTAGTACGCAAGAAGCTGCCGCCAGTACCCGAGTTTGAACGATGGGTCTTCCGTAGCCTTCACATCAACTAAGGTCTGGTCGACGATGAAATCACCGTGTCCCTCAAGGATGAACGACCGTTCCCCGAAATCCGGACTAAGAATCACTGAGTCCCCGAGAAGAGCGTCTTGTTCCCGGAATAGATGAAACAGTTCCTGTAACTCCGTCACTACATCATCTTCGAAAGAGTTCGCCGTGATCGTCCCGTCCTCGAATCCGACATTGAGATCAAGCCCAGAATACACGAGGGCGGCATCAATTGCGTCGTTCGCGTTCATTCCGGTTTTCCGAAACTGTTCACGTTTCTTCTCTGCCCGTTCGAGCGCAGCGTTTCGTGTCTCTTGTTCTTCAGAAGCGGATTCAGATGGTTGTTCCCAGTCAGGTGTGAAGCGGGATCGCGTGTATCCGAGAGCGTGTGTCCAGTCGCGGTCCAACCGGTCCGTGTGCGGGTCGTGAACCTCGTCGTGCTGGCTCTCTAGCCAGAACCGGATCAAATAGTCGAATGCCTGCCCGACAAGCGAGTGTTCATATGAGACGTGTTCAACCTGCAGCTCGGCGTCTACATCACTACCTGGATTCGGATACTTTGTAGAGATCTTGTCCCGTACCGCAGACTTGGAGATGAACTTTGTAACCCCGATACCCATAATGGGCGGCTTCTCACGCACATCAGAAATAAATTTCCTGAAGATAATATTGGTGGCATGGAGGTGGTGATCACCGCGGGACCGAACAAGCGAAAATACCGATCGATACTATCTTCTGAATAAGTAATTCTGTTTCGCGTTAATCACTGGTTTCCTATAATGATAGACTTCTTCATGAAAACTGTTCATACCCGGTTGTCTGACGCATGTCATTAGAGGAACGTCTGGTTTTATATGTTGGTTCCTGGCAACGGTGATTGTGCAGACTACTCAATCACTTAGTCTGAAGATTGTAGAGAAAATCGCCAAACGTGAAGGAGTTCAACCGGAAGAACTCAAACCACCAATTCACTACGCGATTGACACGGACGCACTTGACTCGCTCTATCAATCGAGTGACTCTGAGAAGGGTCCGTCCAAAGTTGAATTCCGATACAAAGGCTATACAGTAACAGTCGATAGGGTAGGTGATGTGGATGTCGAGAAACACGCAGCGGCCTTGGAACCTAATAAAACCGTAGCGTGAGTCGCTCTGCGTCTTAGGACTGAATTTTGATCTATTACTAGTCGATATCAACGACTGCCTCAGTGGTAATCTTGAGAGTCATTACTCGCGTCGATAGCGTCTCGACGATCTCCCGACACTGTTCAAGCATTGAGGTCGTCGCGCTCGAGAATCTAGCGAGACGACGGTTCTGGTACAACGCGTATCTGAGGGCGACTAAACAGCTTACAGAACGAATCGACGAAGTATCGGGGATCAGGGAAGCGCGAGCGCGGCTGCCGTCGAGAAAAACTACCCAGCGAAGACCGCCGCCGTGACGCCATACGAGAGATCGACTAGCGTCCAGCCTGGGAGTGTCGCCAAGGCGACAGCGCCAAAAAATTACAGCGCCCCACCCCCACCTCCACACGCAGAACTCCAGTTGAAGCACATGAAACAGAGGTTGGTCTCGTTCGTTTCCCTTTCTTGTATCTACGCTACATCATAATCCGATCTCGTAGAAGTGGCTCCGGTGTTCCTTTAGAAACCATCTCCTCCAGATCATCGTCCCAAATATCAACTATCTGTGGGTTACGAAGATTTCTAAGATTTGCTAATGCCCCCGTTTGCTTCCTTTGGCCCCGAGAAAACCCACTCATACTAACGAAATAAGAAATTTCACATTGTGGCAATTCTGACGCTTTGTCATGGAAGTTCGATATTTCTCCCTTTTGAATGGGGTCTTTTTCCCACTTGTTTTCCACTAGCGTATGTGATCCGACAAGACGATACAGCCAATCATCGGAATCAAGGCAAATTAGATGCAAGTCAACTTCACCGGTATTCCCGTGTTCTTTCACTCGTACCTCTACCTCGTTCAATTGCTGAAAGAGGATACCAATGAAATAATCAAACTCTCTTCCCCTACTCTGAGGATTGTCCATGTTTTTGAGTCTCTCTAAACCATCTATAAAGAATCCAGGAGGAAGGTCACGATCGTCTTCAAACACCCGCTTCACATCTAAACTATAATTTTGAAAAAAATCGCCGGGATCTTCGGCAATTTCATAGATCACCTCCCAGTTTGACTCAGAATTCATTTGAAAGTCGTTTTCACAGCTAAAGCACCGCTTAGTTCGATCTGGAACAGCACCTTGTCTGCTATAGACTCCATGTTGGGTATTACAATAGGGACAGCGAACCTGTAGCTTTGCTACTAGAACCCCTTCACTCGTTAGATCAGATAATATCACTTGCACAGTGGCCTCATCGAGGCCACTCTTTCTGGCAGCTTGCCGTCTTCTTATATGGATTTTATTACCCGAGTGGACTTCACTGAGGTACGTCTGAAACGCCTGAGATTTGTCCTTGGGTATATCTTCCAGTTTTTCTGAGTACATTGTGAACTATGTCTGTAACCGAATTTAGGTTCTCCTCTTTCTCTGACTTCATGAAGGAGATTTTGCTATTCTCGCGGTTCATCCGGAATCGGAACCCGTCTTCCACTTCCACATAACCCATTGTAATCTCACCACCTCTTTCACTAAGTTCCTTCTCCACACGTTCATCTTCTCGAGCATCCTGTCTATTCCCCTGTTCATCTTCTTTTGAAGTGAACGAAATTGTATCTAGCGAGGAATCTTCCTGATCATCTACCCGGACCTTGAGATTGAAGTAGGTGTCGACAAGGTTATTGAATTTCTCTTGAAATCTCGCTCCGAAGCTCGGTCGGTCTTTAACACTTGTTTTGTATTTCCCAAGTGATTTGCAAAACTCATCTCTTATATTCTCAACCATATCTACGTCGGACCCCCGTATTTCCACTAGGTCCCTATCTTCATGGATTACAACTACTGTTCGCTTCGTAATGGGAATCCCTTGTTTAGTCCCAGTTACCGGATGTTCACTGCCTGCATATACATAGTATGAGATTGGCAAATAGAGACGAGAATTGATTACGTCACTTGCAGCGAGAAATGGCTCCTTCGTAACTGGTGGATTACTTATATCATCCTGCTCAGGGAATCTATTAGCTACATTTTCCTTTATCTCATCAAAATTATAATCGCTTATTCCTGTGATAATGAAATAATTTATTGTCTGCCTACCAGCATATTTATACTGGTTGATAAGGTCAATGAAGGTTCCTTCTGAGATTTTCTCAACGACCTTCATTTCGAAGTTTTCATCTTTATCTGGAACTCGTTTATTCCTGCTTTTCAGAAAGCGCTCAATCGCTGCCATGGGCAAGTCAAGCCTTTGAATAGCCTGTAACCGTTCGTCTGTTGTATCGTATGACTCTAAATTCTGTGTTGACATCTTTTATACGCTGTTAGTATACACATATGATAAGTACTCTGGTCTGAACTGATCCCTATCGAAGGAAAATACTAACCAAACTTCTTACCTATTTTTGCTCCTGTGTAGATCCACCTGACCTTCTCTCCCTGGGGTTGCACGTCGTCAGAACCCGATTCCCGAATATGCACACGAGTCGCGACTTGTCATGTGCACGTCGTCCATTTGGGGATTCCGAAGTAAACGACCTGTCTGTGTCTATTTAGACGATCTGCCTATGTATCGATGTCGACCTCACTTGAAAAAGCTGGGTTCGTGTGTACGAATTGTCTCAGAGCTACTGCTGAGGGTGAGCAATCTCAGTACCGAACATATCAATGTCCGATCGGCGACTAGGGGAGCGCGACGAGTCACCGGTTTCAGATAAACCCGTTGTGGGGTTGAAGCGCACGCCCGAACGCAACGGCACGCTGGCGGCGCGACTTTCGGAGTGATGTCGATATTTCTGGTGTGGTTCGAGACACCTCTTTCGTCGAGTGCTGATGTTTCGCCGCATACGAACGCAAACAGAATCTCTGCCCTTCACCTTGCGGCCGCGGCCTGTTGAACGACTCCCCGCACCACTCACACTCGGGTCCTCACGTAACCAGTACTACTCATCGCTCACCTTGCGAGGGTCCTCGACGAGTTCGTAGATGCCTGTTTCGTACAGGTCGCGAATGTGATCATGTTCGGCCAGTCGAGTAAATCGGCTCGAGACCCACTGCCTCGAGGTGTCGATATCTTCCGCGCGCATGAACAGCGTCGGCGAGGCACGCCCCTCTGTAGCGAGGTACTCGACGATTTGCTTGTCGAGGTCGTTCAGGTCGTCGGGTGTGAGTGGCATACCACTCTGGTTTCTCACCGCCATTTACAAGTGCAACGTTCCACGCCCCGGCGGGAAAGCATTTCGATAGTCTATCTACATCCGCTATTGACAATAGCAACCTTTACAAGCGCAAGTGTATTATTATAGAGTAGAGACGCAGGATGGCTGGGAAAACCGATTCTCGGCCGGGTGCTGGCACACCCGACCTGTGTCCCAGAGATTAGGACAATGAGTGTTCAACCGCGAACCCACGAAACGGTTTCGGAAGCACAGACTACCGACCCACGTGCCGACTACATCTCCGTCGGTATCGACAACGAGGGCGCACACCATGTCTACCGGACGACCGACGAGTCCGTTCACGTTATCGAGAACGGCGAGCGCACCGTCCGCTACGACCTCGAGACTGTCGGCAAAACGATCGACGACTGGATCGACTACATCGCCGACCGTCGCGGCGGCTTCGAAGTGCAGTACCTGTTCAAGACGATGGCTGACGCGATCGTCGGCGCTGTCGAGGTGGGCGACAGATGACGATCGTCAACGATCACGAGGCTGTCGCAAAGCGTGCCGAGCAACTCGAACGCGAAGGGGCTCGCGAGATGCGCCTGCGAGCGGAGGCCCGCGCCGTCGCCGGCTACGAACCGGGCGACATTGAAGCGACCGACGGCTCGGAGATCATTATCGCTGACGACGATGTCCGAGTCCAGACTCTCGAGACCGAGGACGGAATTCTACTCGTCGATGCCGATGACGACCCACGTATCGCAACCGACGGCGGCTGTGACCAGTCCACCGAACCGACCGTCGAATTCGTGTTCGAGTACACGTCGATCAACGGCCGTCGCCGCCGGGTGATGGTTGTCCCCGATACCGGTGGCGAAGCCTGGCGGATCGAACACGAACGTCGCAACAGCGATTGGAGAGAAACTGGTCGCGAACCGATTACCGAGGTTGACCTTCACGTACAGGGACGTCCCAGCGAGCGCGATTCCAGTGAACTCGAGCACCATAGACAGTCTGCCGTGCCCGATGGCGGCCACATGAACCGTGAGACGTTCCTCACGGACCAGAGACATTACTGCGATATCTGCGAGTGTCCATTCGACTCGCTTGCCGAGCTGGCAAGCCATGACTGCGGACTCCAACCCGAGGGTGGCTAGCTGATCCAGTACACCACCTCGGGATTGCGTTGATTTATCCAGCGCAGTAGACCGCCGCACCCCGCTACTCGAGACGGAGCCACTTCGATTCCTCGAGACGGCTCTCGAGTCAGTAGTCTACTGCTCCACCAGCGTTCCCGATATCGACCAGCAACGCGAGTCGAATCGTCCACCAATGCCACCGAATCCAGAACCCAATGAGCGCGAACACAGACTGTCCCGAACCTGACGCACAGACACTCCAAACACTCGTCGACGAACTCGAGCGCCTTCACGAACGCGTCACAACTCTCGAGGATGAACTCACCCGAAAGGACGACCGCATCGGTCATCTCGAGGCCGAACTCGAGGAGGCCCACACCGAAACCAAGGATCTCGAAGCACGGCTCGAGGACCTGGAACAATCACAGTCACCGATCGAAGCCCGATTAGACGCCCACGAGAAGAAACTCAATGCCAACAAGGATCGCGTCGGTGAGCTCCAAGCACGAGAACTCGAGAAAGGCGCACACCTCCTTGAGGAACACATTGATAATGGGGAGATCGACGTTGTGGATGGCCGCCTCGAGCGCATCCACAAAGACGACGGTGAGAGCTACTTCCGATTGCCTGAGAGTGACGACCCACTCGAACGTGGTGGCGATGTCTCCCTCTCGTATGGGGATCTGCTTCCACTCCAGCAGCTCGCGAAGATGGACGAGGATATGCTCCGTGCAACGACATCATCGCTTCCGTCACGGCTCGCTGCAAAACTCTGGAAGGCACGTACCGATCCCGCAGTTGGAGACAACCCTTGGAAGAAGGGGAGTACAAGCGTTCGAGAGTACGTCACTGCCGGCGATATGAAACACTGGATCCGACGGCAGGAGAAGGGCATCAGTAACGACTACGCGAAGAAATTGGTCTCGCGAACGATCGATGCGTTGCTCGATCTCTCGAAGAGCAGGCTGGCAGTCAAAAAGCGGACACAGCGCAAGAACGGCCTCGAGTACACGGAACGACGTGTCTTGTTGATGGTCGACGTTGACATCCCCGGTGAGATGGTCGGTTCCGGAGACACCTGACGTCGACAGTTGCGGGTGTCTCCCGACTACCCACAACCCTTGAGAAGGGTATCACTCTATCCGCCCACCTAATATCCAGCACAAGAGCGGTTGTATGCAGTGTACTATTAGTCTGTAATACGTCATTTGATCGGTCGTTGTCGGTCTTACCCGAACGACTCTCCTGTGGGTGTCCCTGAAGACGCCAGCTGTCACCGGAATCCTCTCGAGAGCACTGTGGAGATTCTCGGATCGACGTTAATACTGTGCGCTGACTTGACTGGGCCAGTCGGCTGTTGCAAGATAGCGAAGCCACTTATATATCAATCAGCTATTATGCAACAGTATGCTCACTGATGGCGAGCTCCACACCCTCACTGCTCTTCACGGTGAGCAGACGCTCTCCGAGTTCGATGTCAAGTGAGGCCATCACACCACGGTGATACCTATGAACGATACCACGCCGCCGCTGCACCCGATGGAGCGCGAACAGCTTCGGGCCGAATCAACCCTCGTCGTGACTGTCAAGTCGTCCAGTGAGTTCCACGATGATGTCACCGACGGCATTGAGGAACTCGAGCGGGGCGACGCGGTGGATTCCCCGCCGACGCTCTCGTTCACCAGCCACGACGACCTCATGGAGACGCTGACGCCGCGCGTCCTCGATTTCATCGAAGCCATCCGCCAGGAAGAGCCATCCAGCATTAACGAGATTGCACAGGTTGTTGACCGGGATGTGAAGAACGTCCACGAAGAACTCAGTCGACTCGCCCAGTTGGGAATCATCTTCTTCGAGGAAGACGACCAGAGCAAGCGCCCGGTCGTCTGGTTCAACGAACTCGTCATCAGTCTCTCGTTCGATCCAGCGACTGATGACACGGTAGCCGCCGCACCGTGAAGGCGACGTCTCAGGCTACACACTCCTCGTCGATCTTACACATATGCTCCGTCCACACCTGTTGTTTTTCCTACCCGCATACGTACTCTCGAGTAATGGTCGAGTGTCGCTACTGCGAGCAAACCTTTGAGGAGGAATCTGCGATCCGTGAGCATCTCTACGAGGACCACGAACGTGACGAACTCAGTCGGATTGATCAGAAGCGTGTCGAGCAATACGTCGACGAACACGGATTAGGTGAGAGTGGCAACGAAGAGGCCCAAGAAGCAAGTCAACCCGCTCACCGTGAGCAACGAACAGCCGACACATCAAATGGGACCCACCCTGCTGATGCGTGGGAACTCAGCGACGTCGAAGCCCTCTCGACGGACGAAATTGTCGAAAAACTCGCCGATCACGGCATCGAAACGAGCGAGACGATGTTTCGGAGTCGGATTGAAAATTTCAATTCGGCGACGACACTCTCCGAGCAGTGGGAAGCTGAATACGAGGTTGATGTCACGGGCTATGATCAGGACTTTATCTGGATGGCGGCAGAAGTACTCTGGGAGCGCTGGGCACCCGACACCCCGAACAAAGAACGGATCTACGACTTCGTTCAGGAGGGACGCGATCTCCGCGAGAAAGGAAACCGCGCTGAGGCTTGCGATCGGTGGCTAACTGCCTGGGAGTACATCGTCGCCGTAACACCCGACGAAATCACGTCTATCGATGAGGCAGACCGAGAATTACCGTCGTTTCTCTCACTCGAGGCTTTCATTCGATCAGCGGATAGCGACCTTGCCACCGTAGCGGAAGATGATCCAGCGTATCACGAGTACCGACTCGAGTTCTGTCAGGAGGTCTGCGAGCAGTTCCCGGATGCATCTGACGAGTTCCTACTCGACTTTCGTCACTTCATCGCCGACACACTCACAGAACTGGACAGAACCGCCGACAGCAGGGCGGAATTCGAGTCACTCATCGAGGAGTATCCTGAGGATCCCTGGGCATACAAGAAACTCGCAGATAGCTACTGGCTCGAGGACCCAGACGAACTAACGAGAGAGGAGATGGAACGCACTGCAGAACTGTACCGAGCGGCACTGGACACCGATGGTCCTCTCGAGGGAGCGTCGATAGTAGCCGAGCGCTGTGAGGAAGTAGAAAGCCGACTAGCTGATACAGAAACGTCCAACCCAGAGTGAGCGCTTGAGCACGAGAACTTACTTATTCGATGACGCACTATCTGCTTGTAGAGGAGCACACTCCCGTACACCATGGAATTCGAAGAACAACTTCGGTCGCTGGAAGAACGGTATGACATCTCCGAGAGCGAGCGTGCTCGGGAACTCGGACGGACCGTTGCCCAGCTGCGGGACTAACGCGTACGTCTTACTCGCTAGCTTCCAGATACTCGAGGAACTCCTGTTTGTCGACCCCATTCTCAAAACGCAGATGCGACGCTCCGGCTCGCGTCACTGACTCAATCATGAACTCGGTACAGAGTTCGGTATGATGAGTCGCATACGTCGACAGGGCTTCTGACTGTGGCAGCTCGAGGTCGTACTCCGAGAGCTCGATTTCAATCCCACCTTTTCGCAACACGATCTCACAGCCCCACTCATCGAGCAACCTGAACGGGGTTGTGTTTCGCCGTACGGTGAGAAGTCGCTTCGAGTCGGCGATATACGTGTCGACCCATTCTTGCCAGTCGTAGCTCTCGGTCGCCAACTTCGGGAGCGAAAACGACGGCTCGGCACTCTCGAGGTACCACTCGGCGAATGCGATAGAGGTTCGATGGTTGGCGTTTGGAAGCGGGTGAGCCAAAATGAGTGACGACATCAACTGCCCTGCGACCTCGACTACCGATTTTGACCAATCGACGTGCTCGAGTGCAGCTGGAATTCGACCAACGTCGATCTGCTTGTAAATCTCGAGTTTTTCTCCCTCCTCGAGTTCTGTGGCTTCAAGGACACCTTCGAACGTCTGGAGAATTCGCACTGTCACGAGCCGGTCTGATTCGTCCATTTCGTCCAGTATCGCTTCAAAATCCTCGGTGATGTCGTCGACCGTTCCACTCGCACCGGAGTTGGTGTAGAGGACGTGTACTGTTTCCTCGAGTTGGTAGGTTTCGACTTTCCCATCGTCGGGTTCGATCTCGTCGTGATCGAGCGTAACGTACGCGAGTGAATATTGCTCGTCGTCGGGGTGGTGGTAGTGGACGAGACCGGTCATTAAACTCGGGAACGTACCGGAGGAACATAGTAACTATCGCCGATAATGTGCGTGTGGAAGTATCGCCGCTCACACTCGAGGAGTTATACGAAATAACGACGCCCGTGGTCGGTGAACATACCCACTCCGAAAAAATACAAAATATATAAAACGGCTAACATTATCTCGGGCCTTTATCTTAATCTTCCAATCTCAAGTGCTGCAACTGCGGCTTCAGGATCAACGCCGTATTCGACGGGTACTGTTAAGCGGATGACTGTCGAAACAACCAGACAGAACTGCAATGGCTCGCGTCACAGATCCACGGCCACCACTTCCGGAGTGGATTCTCGAGTGCTACGACCGGCTGTGTACGCAGGCATGTCAGCCAGACCAGCGAGAAGACAGTGTTCCACTGATCGACTACGACGATGCCACCGACATCCTGATCGCCGATGCAGAGTTAGCACTCGAGCAACGGGACGTCGAGCACGCACTTACTCGCCTCCTCGAACGAGGCTACTTCTACGAAGTCGAGGATGAACTTCGGATCACATCCCCAGAAGAGCAGTGTTAGCTATTCGTCAAGGAGCTGTCTTGCACGTCGGTAGATCGGCGCACCAAGCCAGTCTCGGGTCTTGGAAATCTGCTCGAGTCGATTCTGAGCGTTCTTTGGTTCAAGTACGCCCCGCTTGACGAGCGCCCGGAGTACAATTGGCGAGAGTGCGACCTTGGCAGTTGTGAGGTTCTGAATCTCTGGGAGTGCTCGGAGGTCGTCGGTCAGAAGAAATGCAGGTTCTAGCTGCTCTTCCAACCGAATACAACTTGCCTCCCCCTGATCGATCGTTGATGACTCAAATTGTTCTCCGTCAACGGTGTGAACAGAGAATTGCGCCTGCTGCTCGAGCACATTCTGAGCTGCCTGTCCATGTGGATCGTCGTACTCAGCTGTCTCTTCGAGTTCTTGCATAATCACACTCGTCGTGTGAACCTCGAACTCAGCGAAGACAAGGTCAACTACCTCGGCTGTGGCTAACGAAATAAGTGCACTCGTATCGGCAACAATCATTGCCAGCTACAGCCCCGCAAGCTCGTCGGCGAGATCCTCACCTTGGTCAAGAACGGCTTTTGAGGTGCGAACCGCTTCGGCGTCTTGGCGACCAATAAACGTTTTGAGGACATCAAACCCGATCTCGTCTTCAAGATATAGCTCGACGATCTCTTCGTTGAACGCGTCCTCGTCTTCGATTTCGTCTAGATAGGATCGAAGTGCCTCCGTCACAATCTCCGTCCTATTCTTGTGAGTAATCTTCGCTGCGACATCGGCCTTCTCGACTAATTCATCTGGAATACGGAAGTTTACTCGAGTCGTTCCCATAGTTGTTCTCTGTACATACAGTGTACCCACAGCTAAATAAAATTGCCCCTCAAGACGACCTCGGTTGTTGTTGATCACTCGAATCTCAGTGTGGCCTCATATTTCTTGAACATGGACTGAAACCCCTCGTCGACGACCTGCTGGACAAGTTTCGCGAACGAACTCCGATTATCTGGCTCCTCAACGAGCGACCGATACGTACTCTCGAAGTGATGTCCGTGCGAGGGACGATCACGACTCGAGGTTTCGTGAGCCGCTTCGTGTAACACCACGAGATACAGGTCGTGCATCCAGACGGCACGCTGGCGGCTCGTCACGGCCGAGTCGGTGATCACGATGTACGTCCTGCCGTCGGTCCAGGCATCAGTACTCGCCTCGCCGTAGTACACGTCTCGCTCAATCCCAAGCTCTCGTGGGAGTACTTGCGCAAAGCGAAGGTACCGCTGCTGATCAGGTTTCAGTTGTGATTCGTCCTCAACCTGCTGATAGCCCGTCCAGATACCTTCTGACTCTGCTTGCTCGCCAACATCGAACGTCTCTGGTACCGCTATCGATGTGTCCTCGTCAGTGGAGTGGTCGCGAAGCCGCTGGGTTGCCGAATCAAACGGCCTAGATTGTGAGGCTGCGACGATCTGGGCGAAACAGAAGGGAGTGGAGCGAAGAAACGCCGCCGCGTACGCTTCCGCTGCCTTATAGGTAAGTGTCCATGAAGGCGTTCCAGTGGCCTCGAGCGGTCGCGGTTGCTCCCTGTAGCGTCGGAATTACGCCCCACGTGACACCCTGTCGGAGGGTGCTTGCGGTTCGGAAGCTAGAGCCGAAATCGGACTGAAGCTCTCGAAGGTGGTCTGCAGAGCTGGTCGCTTCGACGACGAGGAGATCAGAACCCCTGTCGACGGTCAGTTTGATCCCGTCGAGCTGGGTCGCGAACCGATCTTCGATCTGGTCGACGGTCTCCGCGGCGGCCTCGACGGGGGCGTCACCGTCGTAGGCGATGATGAGGCGGGCACTGGGATCGTCCGGGTAAACGCCGATGGCAGCTGCGCCGATGTCGTTCGTGAGTTCTGCAAGGTCGACGTCATCGGGGAGGACGGACGCGGTCGTGAGCGCCCCCTCAACGTGTTCTGGGACGAGAGACCCGGACTCTGCGGCGAAGTCCCACTCGACGCCCGCAATCCCAGCCGCGCCAGAGAGTTCTGTGAGAACGTCGGCGGCGTACTCGCTCTGGGGACCGAACCGATCGGCCTCGCCCGCGTAGGCATCGATGAGAAGGTCGACGGCCTCATCGGGATCGGTGTCGAGCTCGCGGATGCCACCGGCAAGCGCTCGCCCGTCGGACACGGCGACGACGACATCACTGTCCAGACGGTCGTCGCTGACTGCGTAGCGATCGTACTCGTCGCCCCCGTCGGCGGCGAGGTCCGTGACCGTTTCGAGGCCGTCGGTGACGGCCGCGGTGTCGAAGGAACCCTCGAGGACGATACCGCCGACGGCGTCCGCGTCGTCAAACTGTCCGGCCCCGATGGCGACGACACGATCGATGTCGTCAACTTCGATGCCGCTTACGTCAATAGCTGTCCAGGCGTCTTCGACCGGCAGGTCGATTTCCGCGTCGACATCGTCGATGACGCGATCCAGAGACGTGCTTCCGTCGCTAGTCCAGGACTCTCGCACGTCGTCAGCGTCGAGTTCGAGAAGGTCGTCGTGCTCGCGGAGGGCAGCAACGTCGACGTCAACGAACCCAGTCGCGTCCTCAACATCGACCTGCGCGGGGTCGAACAGCCATGACCCGGACGCGTTGCCGGCAGCGGCGACCGACGAGAGTGTCACAGCGCCGAGTCCGGCGCCGACGGCCGTGCTTGCGAGGGAATTATTCGCCGAATCATCTCTGTCATCTTTGGATGGCATATGACCACGGTTCACTGAATAGATATTAATATCTTTGGGAGAAAGATAATAATTAGGACAAAACAACTCGCATAAAATGGATGGCTGTATAATATCTAATCTATTTCTCATCCCAGTGTACAGCTCCTATTTGTTGGCTCATTATCAAATACGGTAAAGACCATCGATTATTATCTATGATTGAAATTTCTTCTACGCTAACTTTTATGTCGACACATGAGTTTTCTGAGGGTACATGTCAGATGAAAAACGACGCGAGGTCGATAGGCGCGGGTTCCTCACGATCAGCGGTGCAGTGATCGGCGGCATCGCCGCAGGGACGTCGGTCACTGTCGCGGAGTCGACGGAGCGATTCCTCGTCGATACCGGTAATATCGACCGATCCGAACTCGAGTCCGCGGTCGACGAGATCATCCACGACATCGAGGCTATCGACATTGCGGTCGTACGCGGAGCCGAAAGCGACCTTGAGGGCGTCACCGAAGAGTTCGAACCGGACACAGTATACGAACTCGACCTCCCCGCCCAGCGGACCGAGGCCCCCGAGGTCGGCGACGCTGACGTGTCGTCGACCAGTATTGACGCCCTGTTCGGACCGGCACAATGGGATAAGCAGGTCCAGGACATCCCGGAAGCGCACGAAATAACGAAGGGCGAAGGCGCTCGTGTGACGATTCTCGATACGGGTATCGGGACGTTCTTCGGTGATGATGTCTTCCACCCGGATCTGAGCGTCAACACCGATCTCTCGAAGAACTTCACCGAGGACGGCGGCGACGCCGGCGATGCCGGTTTCCACGGGACGGCCGTCGCGGGGACCGTCGCGGCCCAAGGCGTCGGCGTCCTCGGCACCGCACCAGAGGCCGAACTCGTCTCGTGTCGCGTGTTCAGCGGGATGGGCGGCGCCGCCTTCGGCGACATAGTTGCCGCAATGAACTACAGCGTCGACATCGACGCCGACGTCGCGAACATGAGTCTTGGTGCCTATCCCGTCCCGCGGGAGGGGATCGGAAAGTTCTACGGCGGTGTTCTCAACCGCACGACTGCCCGGGCAAACAGCAACGGGACGCTGCTCGTCGTCTCGGCGGGCAATGACAGCGCGGACCTCCAGGACGACGGGAGTATTGTCAGCCTCCCGAACCAAGCCGCCAATACAGTAAGCGTCAGCGCGACGTCGCCGGCAGGATTCGATCCGCTGTTTGGTACCCCACCGGAGGAGCCCGCAGAGACGCCGGCGAGTTACACGAACTACGGCACCAACGTTATTAATGTCAGCGCGCCCGGCGGAGATGTCCGTGAGGACGGTAGTCTCTTCGATCTGGTGCTGACCACCGCGCCGCCGCTGAATATCCTACTGCCGTACATCTACATTTCGGGTACCAGTTTCTCGGCGCCGCAGGTCGCTGGCGCCGCGGCGCTGGTCAGGAGCGTCGATCCCGACGCCTCGACGAAACAGGTCCGAGCGATCTTGGAGCGCAACGCCGTCAACGCCAACGAGCTCTCCGGCGACAATTCGTTCCACGGCCGCGGGTTCCTCGACCCCGTCCCGTCGGTCAAAGACGCGAGCAACGCCAACTGAACATTGTGCCAGTTTCATCAGGCCGGCCCGGGACGTCATGATTTCGGTCGCCGATCGGCGTCCCAAACGGAGAGAACACGGTGACCGAGTGAGACACGAGTGACCCACCCGAATGGCTACACGGATGCAAACGCGGTCGTGAACGGAAACAGAGATACAGATACAGGCACGAACAGGAACGCGTTTGCGGAGGATCAGTCCTCGAGTCCTGCTGTCCGGCGACCGCCCGGGGCGCTTCCGCGGGTCATCGCCCATCGCGGGTTCGCTGATGACTACCCTGAGAACACGACGGCGGCGTTTCGCCGGGCCGCGCGGTATGCCGACGCCGTCGAGATAGACGTCCGCCGGTGTGGATCGGGAGAACTCGTAGCATTCCATGACGCCACCCTCGATCGAGTCACGGACGCTTCTGGGAGGGTCGACGAGACACCGCTGTCTACGCTCCGGAATGTGGACGTACTTGGCACCGGGCAAGGCATCCCGACCCTTCGCGAGGCGATCGCGGCTATCCCCTCGGAAACGGACGTGACCGTCGAACTGAAAGAGCCTGTCGTCGAAGATGCCCTCGAGGTCCTCGACGTTGACAATGAGGTCGTTGTCTCCTCACTGGACCAGTCGATCCTCGAGCGGGTGCGGGCCCGGGGCGGGCCGCCGACCGCCCTGGTGCCGCTGCCCGGAACCGGCGGCATCCAGATGGCAGCCGAGGCCGGCTGTTCGGCGGTCCACCCTCGGCGAGCGACAGTGTTTCTCCGGCCTGGCTACGTTGAGCGCGCTAACCGGGCCGGACTGGCTGTCAACGTCTGGCCCGTGCGGGATGCCGTCGACGCCGCCCGACTCGCGGCGATCGGCGTCGACGGAATCGCAGCCGACAGCGCCGGTCTCGTCCACCGAGACGGCGCCTTTCTTTCCCGGATGGACGGAAAACGGTAGTCCATTTTTTGGACAACCTCCTCGAGTACGATGTCGAACCACGCGAAGCCATCGACGCACTCGAGAGTGAATCGTAGGAAACTGTCACAGAACGAGTCAGACAGGGTATCGCCCCCAGTATTAGAACAGTTCGTCGAGCGGGCGATCTGCGTCGTCCTCGGTGGTGGCGTCCGGGTCTGGTTTCACCGGGGGAGCGTCGAAGAGTCGGCCGCCACCACGCTCCCGGGCAGCCAGCACATCGTCAAGTTCGGCTTGCATTTCATCGTCGAGAGTGGGCGCGGTGAAAGCGTTGGCAACGTCATCAGGCAGGGCGGGACGAGGTGCGTTTCGGTGCCGCTCGATTTTCTCAGTTAGATAGAGGTTGTCCTGAAGGGCGCGCAGCACAGGCACGTACCGGAGGTAGTCGTATTCATCGAGTAGAGTGATGCCGTAGCTAGTGAACCGCCAGAACTCGCGTGGATCATTCTGCTCAGCGTCATCACCGTCATAGACCTGTTTTGTCGCGAGTTCTTTCTCCGCGAGGCGATCGAGATGCTCAAGGATGGTCGACCGATTCTTGGGTACCAGATATTCCAATTCGTCCAGTGTGACGAGATGGTCTGGATGCCCGAGGATTGCCTGGATAATGTAGTAGCGAGTTTCCTGCGTAATAAACCGGTGTGCGCGTCGCTGTTTCTCGAACGGCAGAACGTCTTCCCCACCGAAAGGATCGGTTGGCCTTTCGGGCGGGCCGCGGTGGGCGTCCGCGCTGTTGCTCATATGCGTCTTTTCCAGCCGAAGTTATGTAACTGTTCGGATTGACCAGGTTGGGATTAGAGCAGTTAGCCAACTTGCGTATGAACATTTAAGCCAAACACTTCTGTAGGGAGGAACATGAGTGGCCCACGGGTTCCCCAGAACGCAAACGCCATCTACCAAGCTGTCAACCGAATATTCGAGGGAATAGAAGCGCCACAGAGAGACTGGCAGGAAGTCATTCGATACATGAACGAGGAACTGCCACGATTCGAGCAAGCAGACACCAGTTACCTCGTTCTCGGTAGCTACCGGGGCCAGTACGGGCACCGGCTGCGCGAGTTCGCTAACTGCTTGAACATGCCAACCAACTCCGAGTCGATCGTGCTTGGAGACACGCTCGATCTTGATACGGCGGTTATCCCTGAATTCGATATCAAAATCAATCTCCTCGGCGAATTCGCTGACTCTATTGCGGGTGTCTATGAAAAAGAAGACGGCGGAGAGAGTCCTGAATTAGGCGTGTATAGATCATTGTTCGCGAGGAAGACGTTTGTGTTCCCTCGAGATTACACAGGTCTTACCCGTGACAACCTCGAGACGCGAGAGGACGCTATCCAAGCAGCACTCAGCATTTACTACACGGATTTCGACAACATCGATGATAAGGACCGAGAGCAAGAAAAGAAGAAACGAGAGTTAGCGTCGCTCATCACAGCCGCACAGCGCGAGGGAATCAACATCACTGAGCGCGAGTTAACCGACATTATCAAAGAGAGAACTGCCAGTGTCGACGAGGAACCGGCAGTGTACAGCTGGGTGCATCTGAGTTTCTTCAAGCGCTGGGAAGCGATGGGGCAGTGCTACCCGTGGACAACGCTTGAAGAACTGCGTGATCTTGCTGACGAGATGCCAGGACCGGTGCGCCCACGCTGGGAAACTGAATTTGACGTCGACACTTTCCTTGACGACTAGAACTTTTCATCAGTTTGGGTGTGTTATGTAACGATCTCTAATTTCTCTGAGCGTGAGTTCTAGCTCGCTACCAATACACTCGAAGTCAGCCTGTCGTGATGTCGCGCTACGTCCGCGACCCTCCACAAGTTCGGATAGGACCAACAGTTTGGTCAGCCGCGTAATGCTTCAACGGGCCGATCATTGGCTGCCTTCCACGCAGGGTAGAGCCCACTCACCACGCTCGCCCCGATCGCAAACAGAAAGCCGTACACCAGATACCTAGCGCTCTCCCACTCAAAGACAATCACCGCGTCACCAGCAAGCACTTGGAATAGTGCGAGTCCAATGACGATCGAAATGAGCACTCCGGCGAGACCGCCGATCGCGCCGAGAAACGCTGCTTCAATAAGGATCATCCGAAGCACCTCGCCGCGACGGATACCAACCGCCCGGAGGACGCCAATCTCACCGCGACGCTCGATTGTACTCATCAGCATAACGTTAAGGATGGCCACGCTCGCAACAACCAGCGAGATCGATCCGATCCCGAGTAACGCGAGGCGAAGCGTGTTCATGAATGAATTAATGTTCTCTTGAACATCACTGTAATCGGTGATACTCAGCTCTTCGTCGACTTCTCCGTTGTGAGTCTCCTCATTAAAGTGGTCCCGGAGGATCGCCGCAATCTCGGTGGCTGCATCACCATCTTCGGTTACAATGGTCACCGAATCGTAGTTGTCCCGATCAGAAAGTGCTGACTCTGGCACAACGAGTTGTCCTCGGCCTCCTCCTCCAAATCCTTGATCGGATTCAATGAGTCCACGAACACGGTACATTTGCCCGTTATACTCGATGGGATCACCAATCTCAATTCCGAGTTGATTGGCTGTGCTATCGGTAAGTAATACACCGGACTGGAGTCGTTCGGGAGACTCACCGGCCGACACGTCATACAACACGTTCGCCTGTGTCAAGGCGATCACACTGACGTTCTCTTCTTGTCCATTCCGCGAGCTAATAGTAGTTGCGTCGGAATACTGTGGGACGACGTCGACATTGCCGGCGACGTTTCGGACTTCGTCGACCTGGTCAGCGGTCACGCCAGCAGTTGTGCTGTCCTCACCGGACGTGATTGTCACCTCGTTCGTGAGACTACCGAGGTCGGATGTCGCTTGCTGTTGGATCGCCACGCCTGTAATACCGAGCGATGCGATGGAGATCACACCAATCACGATCCCGAGCGACGCCAACGCTGTTCGGATTCGATTCCGACCGAGGTTCCGCCAAGCCATCTGAGCGCTAGGGAACCGCCACAGTAGTTCCGTGATTCCCATTACTGAATCTCCCCGTCGATAAGCTGAACAACGCGATCCGCGTACCCGACCATCTGCTCGTCGTGGGTTACCGAAACGATGGCGATATTTTCGTCCTCCTTGAGTCGAGTGAGTTCCTCGAGGATTGTCCGGCCGGTGTCTTGATCCAAGTTCCCCGTCGGTTCGTCCGCGAGCAGGATATCTGGCTCGTTGATCAACGCACGTGCGATGGCGACGCGCTGACGTTGGCCCCCCGAAAGTTGGTCTGGCCTATGATCGAGACGATCGCCAAGTCCAACGCGGTGAAGGAGGTCCACTGCGCGGTCGTGACGGTCAACCGATGTATCCCACATCGTTGGAAGTTCAACGTTCTCCGTCGCCGTGAGCATCGGTAGGAGGTGGAAGTCCTGAAATACGAAGCCAATCTCCGACCGGCGTTCCTCCGTGAGTTCGTCCTCCGTGAAGTCGGTCACGTCGCGGCCGTCAAGCCGAATATGGCCCTCCGTTGGCGTGTCGAGTAACCCAATCATATTGAGCAACGTACTCTTCCCAGACCCCGAGGGACCGGTTATCGTGACCATCTCTCCACGCTCGGCACGGAAATCAACATCTTTCAGTGCTTCGACCGTCTCGTGACCGGTCTGATACCGTTTCACCACGTCGTTAAGCGCGATGACGCTCATGGGTTACGCCACCGGTAGATGCCGAACCCAACGATGCTGACAACAAGTACTGCTAGGACTGTACTAATCGATGTCAAAGGGAGGCCCGACTCGCCAGATGACTCCTGTCCGGTTGCGGTGTCGGTCGTCTGACTGCTGCGGACTGCAGATGAACTTCCCGGAGAGACATCGACCAGTTGTGTTGTCGTCACTCGATCGTTATCGACGATGTACCTGATCTCAACGGGAACTGACGACGTCGCTCCCTCAACCTCCGCCGTCAATTCGAAGGTGGAGAACTCGCCAGCCTCAACCGTTCCAATGTAGTAGTCACCCAACGGAGACGTGGGACTCACGTTGTCGGTGTCCTCAACGCTAACGAGGACTGACTCAGCGTCGGTGTTCCCAATGTTCGCCGAATCACCTTGGATCGTCACTCCGGAGCCACTCTGTGTCGTTTCGATACTCGTGAGTCGCATTTCGCCCGCCAACGGATAGTCAACGACGTGAGTGGTGGTAGTCGTATAGGTCTCTTCCTGAGCTGTGTAGGTGGCAGTGACCGTCACTTCCTCCCCGTTCAGTCCCCCCGTATCGAAGGCCACAGAGCGGCTGGTGTCAGGCTCGGTCTCAAACAGGTACTTCTGAGCGATCGTCTCCTCGTCAGCGGTTGCAGTCAGTTCAATGTCGCTCACGTTCACGTTCCCGTAGTTGGTGAACTCGACTGCAGTCGATTTGTTGTCATCAGTGGTCACCGACAGATCAGCGTTGACGTTTAATTCAGACACCTCTATCGAGACGGGATATTCGTAAGCTTCGGTGTCCCCGTTCTCTCCTTGGACAAGCACGTAGACGGTCAGCGACTTCATACCGGGATTGTCGAAGCTGACTGTCATCGGAACGCTTACCGAACCCCCCGGAGCGAGCGAACCAATGTCTTCAACGCGTCTGTATGTCTTCGCGCTGTTTGACTTCCGCACTTGCACTCTCTTAATGTCGATAGTCTCGTTACTGGTCTCGAGGTTCGACACTTCGGCAGTGACCGTGACGGTTTCGCCGGTTACCGGTTCATCGTTTGAAATCGAGACACCTGAGATATGTACTTTTGGTTGGTCCGCCGATACGCTCATTGCCGTTGCTCCCACGCTACTGACAACTACGATAGCGGTGACTGCCAAGATTACCCACCGCAGTCGGCTCATTTACCAATCCTCCTCGTCATCTCCCCGACTGTGACCACGCTCTGCAGATGGGTGCAAAAAGAACAGTTAACGGACAAGATCAAACGTGATCGACTTCTCATATACTGTAAATAGCAGCAAGTAAGTAAAATACTTGGCCGAACTAAGTGGGCTTACTTGCCCTCTTCGAGGGCGACGACGATCGATGGCTGGCTCTTGTTGTCGAGGTCCCCTTCGACTGTACCAGTCTCGAGTCGATTTATCCCTCGTCAATACTGCCGGACCAGATACACGACCGTCGCGAGCCAGAAGGTGCCTGCAAAGGCGTAGATCGCGTCACCGAAAGGATTCTCCGAACCGAACTGTAGCGCTGTCAGAATGTATGTCAGTGCGGCACAAGCGAGTGGACTGCCGACATACGGTAACCAGCTCATCGTTGAATTCGTATCTGACTCGGCATTCGCTCGTGCGTCGCGAATGAGGACAACTGGCGTGATTATCGACGTGATGAGCAGAAACATAACCAGTACGAACCCGATGGCAAAGACGAGGCCGCTTTCCGGCTCTCCTGCTATACCAGTCCAGAAAAGATACGCGAACGTGATTGGAACCGTCGCAGCGTATCCGATGAGGACCATCCACCAAGCAACGGAGCCGTCTGTTTTTGCCTCGAGCCACCCAATGAAATCCGGTGTGAGTGGATACGACCAGGCGCTGCCGAATATTGCCTTGCCCATGGCGATCAGACCGAATGCGACGTTAAGCAGCACCCCAAACGTGAACACGAAGAAGCTTGCTGCAAACACGACGATAGACCCCTGTCCAATCTGTTGGAAGATCGTGTTGCCTGGGGCCCACGAGTTGATCGCCAGTCCAATAGCGAATATCCCGAGCAGGGCGGCGAACGTTCCGGTGAACCGCCTCGGGGTCACGCTCCGAAGCACTCGCCTTGCTCATCTGTAGAATACGTCAGCGACGAGCAGCGGAAATACTGGCGTGAGCTTTGGACGAACTGGATACTAGTCGTGTCAGCTTACGCTACCTCTCGTTTCCGGCGGATGATTGCCATACCAAGAAGTACGATACTCAGCGCGACGAAGACGAACGGCACACCCATCTCAATACTCTGGGTCGTTGATCCAACGAAGTCAACTACTACTCCGCCATTCAACGGACCGATGTACCACAGGACGAGATAGAGAATTTCGAACAATGTGGAAGATCGAGTCCAGATTCCTGCTGCGATAGCGAGCGACGGTGCGAAGAGTACCCCACTTGCGAAGCCAATGAGCGTTCCGATTTGCCCGGTTGCGAGGAACAGGATGAGGACGCCACTACTAAGCGAAATGGCTACGAGGACACCGGCGATCCATTCAGCGATGAGTTGTCGAATTGGATACTTCGACGCTAGAACCAACGCAGTCAGCCGGTGCGTCACCGTTCGAGCGCCCATGGCCGACCAGACGAATATTGGCCAGACAAACGTGAGTGGAAGCACGACCCGTCGGAACGGTGTGAGCGAATTCTCAGCAGGGCCAGTAGTGACAAGCGTGACGACCGGCGCACCGGCGAGCATGACTGCAATGACGTACCACCACCAAGGTTGGCCGCGTAGTGCGAGGCGCACTTCTGCAGCTACGAGTCGGCCGAAACCACCCGCCTTGCGGTCAGTGACCGGAGTCAGCGACATGGATTCAAGCGCGGTCTGTTCGGTTGTGGGTTTCGAGTCCTCCGACTTGCCACGTATCGTCGGCAGCACGGATGTCAGTCGCGAAACCCACCCGGATTTCTCCGACGATTCGGTCGACGTGAATCGGTCGAAGGGGACGGTTGCAAGTGCATCCGTCTTTAGTTAGGCGCAAAACCGCACGACAGCGGCGGCTTATCGGAGTTACTTTTCGGAAGGAATGAGGAGGCGGAAGATGTGCNTGCATCCGTCTTTAGTTAGGCGCAAAACCGCACGACAGCGGCGGCTTATCGGAGTTACTTTTCGGAAGGAATGAGGAGGCGGAAGATGTGCACTCTAACCCCTCCTCACAGGAAGTGGAACGCCATCTCACTAACTTCCTTCCATCTGAAGCGCTCGAAGACCACGCCGATGCCGTCGGCGTGGTCGAGCGCGATCGGAAGCTGCAGATTCCACCACTCGTCTGGTCATTTACGTTCGGCTTCGCCGGCGGCGCAAGCCGAACGCTCGCCAGCTTCAGACGGAGCTACAACTCGACTGCAGACAGGACATTGTCCTCAGGAGGCTTCTATCAGCGGTTGACGCCGACTCTCGCAGAGTACCTCCGCGACCTCGTCGAGTACGGGCTCGACGAGGGCGCTGTCCCTCACACCGTCTCAGAGGAGTTCAACCGATTCAGAGACGTGATGATCGCAGATGGAACGGTTCTCCGGCTCCATGAGTTGCTTTCTGAGGAGTACGAAGGTCGCCGTGAGGAGCAGGCTGGAGCACGGCTCCACCTGCTCCACAACGTCACTGAGCAGACGATCGACCGGTTCAGCGTCACAGATGAGAAAAGACACGACAGCACGCAGTTCGAGACAGGATCGTGGCTCGAAGGTCGGCTAGCGATCTTCGATCTGGCCTATTTCAAGTACCGGCGGTTCGCGTTGATCGACGAGAACGACGGCTACTTCGTGAGTCGACTGAAACGCAGCTCTAACCCGGTTGTAACCGACGAATTACGGGAATGGCGCGGCCGCGCCATTCCCTTGGAAGGGAAGAAAATCTTCGATATCGTGGACAATCTCTGTCGCAAGTACATCGACGTCGAAGTTGAGATCGAGTTTGACCGGAGAGAGTACGCGGGCACGCAGTCACGTGATACGAAACGGTTCCGCGTTGTCGGCGTCCGCAACGAGGACGCCGACGACTACCACTTGTACATCACGAATCTCTCGCGCGAAGAGTTCCTGCCGAAGGATCTAGCGACGATCTACCGGTGCCGGTGGGAAGTAGAACTTCTGTTTCGGGAGCTGAAGACGCAGTACAGACTGGATGAGTTCGATACGACGAAGAAGCACGTCGTAGAGATTCTGCTGTACGCGGCGCTGTTGTCCTTGGTCGTGAGTCGTGAGTTGCTCAGTCTGGTCGTTGAGCATGCAGATGATGGCCTCGTGTTTCCGCCGGAACGCTGGGCGGCGACCTTCCGGTCGCACGCCCAGCTCATTCTCTACCGGTTGCGTGGCTACCTCGGGTATTCTCCACCGCCACTGCTCGATCGGCTGATCGCTGACGCGCAGAAGATCCACAAGCAACGGCCGATTCTCCAGGAACAACTCGCTACCGCCATCAAACCGGCAACTGAGGCCTAACTAAAGACCAATGGNCAGAAGATCCACAAGCAACGGCCGATTCTCCAGGAACAACTCGCTACCGCCATCAAACCGGCAACTGAGGCCTAACTAAAGACCAATGGGCACGCGGCATTCTGAGCAATTCCGGCGCAGTCAACGCCGCCTCGTCGGCCACATGGTCAATAGCGTGGTATGATCATTGATTGTCTACTAACGGATTAACTACCTGAATGGGCGGTTATACCAAATAAAGCTAGACATTCTGTATGAATTACGGTATATATTTTAAAATACATTATGTACTTGACCATCCTCAGTTTAACTGTGATGAAACGCCAGGTGCACTTGTTAGGTCGGCAGCGATCCAGAAGTATATCTATGACTTCACTACCAGCACTTCAGACGAGTATAGACGGTACGACGGCCTATGATCGTTCCCGAACGAGTGCGCCGCTGGGGGGATTGCATGTCTAGTGAACAAACACCTCACGTCGCTGACCGCGAAGCCCACGTTGTTGGCGGTGGCATCGCCGGCCTGGCAGCCGCGGCATTTCTGATTCGCGATGGAAACATGCCTGGCGAGAACGTTCATTTCTACGAGAAACTTGACGTCGTTGGCGGGGCAATGGACGGTGCAGGCAACCCCGACGAAGGGTACGTTATCCGCGGTGGGCGCATGTTCAACTTCCCCGCCTACGAATGTACCTGGGACCTCTTCCGGACGATCCCTTCGCTCGAGGACCCCAGTATCTCGGTCAAAGAAGAGATGAACGAGTTCAACGAGATCCACGAGTCATATGCGGAGACGCGGCTGGTCGAGGATGGCACCCGTCTCGATGCCTCGCAGTTCGAACTGAAGATGCACCACCGGCTCTCGCTGGTTCGACTTCTGCTTACACCAGAGGAACGACTTGGAGACACCCGGGTCGAAGAGTGGTTCGACGACGACTTCTTCGAGACGAACTTCTGGTACTTGTGGGCGACGATTTTCGCCTTCCAGCCGTGGCACAGCGTCGCTGAGGTCCGCCGGTATATGTACCGTTTCTTGCACGTCTTCCCCGGTCTACACACGTTAGAAGACATCGACCGGACCAAGTACGACCAGTATCATTCGATGATCCTGCCGCTTCGGCGCTGGCTCGAAACTCGTGGCGTCGACTTCCAGCAGGACTGTCGCGTGATCGATATGGACATCGTGACTTCTCGAGTAGGGCGGACTGTCGAGCGGCTCCACTACGAAACCGGAGACGGCACTGAGAGCGTCGAGGTCGATTCCACGGACCTAGTCTTTTTCACCAACGGTTCGATGACCGATGGCTCGGACCTCGGGGCATGGGACGAAGCACCCGAAACGAACGAGACCGGCGCGTCCTGGGAGCTGTGGCGGTCGATCGCCGAGGACAACACCGGATTCGGCGACCCCGAGGTCTTTGCGGGCAATGTCCAGGAGACCAAGTGGGAGTCCTTTACCGTCACGTTACACAACACCGATCTGTTCGATCACATCGTCGAATTCACCGACGAGGAGCCGGGCAACGGGCTGGTAACATACGTCGACTCGTCCTGGCTTCTGTCCACTGTCGTCGCAGCCCAGCCGCACTTCCCGAACCAGCCTGACGACGTGAAAGTCTTCTGGGGATACGCCCTGTTCACAGATCAAGAGGGCGACTACGTCGAAAAGAAGATGTCCGAATGTACAGGACGAGAGATCCTCGAAGAGCTCTGTTATCACCTGCAGTGTGAGGATCGCCTGCCGGAAATCCTGGAGGACGTAGACTGCGTGCCGTGTATGATGCCGTTCATCACGGCTCACTTCCAGCCCCGGACGCCCGGCGACCGGCCGCTGGTCGTCCCCGATAGCTCGAACAATCTCGCATTCCTCGGGCAGTACGCCGAACTCCAACGTGACGTCGTGTTCACCGTCGAGTACTCGGTGCGGACGGCGATGACCGCCGTCTATGACCTGCTTGATCTCGATGAGGAGATTCCACCCGTGAGCAAGCACTACCGCGAACCGGGCGTGCTCGCAGATGCAGTGAGCGCCTCGTTCGATTGACTGGCAACGGCTGTGCTGTTTCCCGTCATGCTATCTTGCCGTTTGATAGGGGCTTTGTGGTCTTACGTCCTCTTCACCAGAGCTGGTGAGAACGAGATTGCATCTTAAATAGGTCGCCGCCGATGTTTTCACTGATGCCGGAATTGACCTTCCACGGAGTAAACAGCCTCGGGCACGGTGGCCCGAGGCTTTTGTAATTTCCTCAGCCGTGCGCTAGCACTCCCTGCTCGGCAAGCGAGCGGGATGANGTAAACAGCCTCGGGCACGGTGGCCCGAGGCTTTTGTAATTTCCTCAGCCGTGCGCTAGCACTCCCTGCTCGGCAAGCGAGCGGGATGAGGTTGGGCGGCTTACGCGCCCCGACCCGGACAGACGCACCAACTGAACTTGCGGCTGGGGTTTGTGAGTCCGGTAATTCGTGTTGTTGCCGTTAAGTTTCACCTTCTCGCGCCACGCGATGTTCACCGACGCATTCCGGTCGGCGTGGTCTTGCACCACATCACACTCATCGTTCGTACAGCAGAACCGTCGTCCCTGCCGATACCCACGCTCACCACAGCACGAACACGTCTTCGAGTTGTAGTAGGTGTCCACCGTATCAGTGGGAATCTCCCGCCACGTCGCCTTGTACGAGACAAACTTCTCGAACTTGTGGAACGGGAGTTTGTGCAACCGGCGGTTCATATACGTCCCGTATTGAATTTCGTCGCGGATACCGCTCATATCCTCGAACACGATGACCGGGTTTGAGAACTGCTCTGCGAACTCCACGACAGCACGGGAGAGCCGATGGAGTACCCATTCGGTGAATCGTTCTTCCTTGTCACCGAGTTTCCGATGGATACTCGTCTTGCCGTGTTCCTGACACCGAGTGGTGATGGTGTGGTAGCGTTGGCGTTCCTGCTTGACTTGTCCGTAGTCGAGGACGAGCGTGCCTTTCGTCCGCATCGTCTCGNGGGTTCGGGCACGTCGAACTCGCGTGTGACCGTGACGTGTAGGTAGTACACGCCATCGCGGTACAGGAGTTCGGCCTGCCCCACATCCACCTTATTCGACGCGAGAGCGTCTCGAAGTTCGTCCATTGCGTCCGGCTCGCCGCGCAGGTGGCCTTTCACCTTCTTGTAGGGTTTCGGGCTGATGCGGAATTGGATGCGGCTCGTGTCGTTGTCCACGGTGAGGCGATAGCCTTCCGTGTGCGCCATCACGAGCGGGTACGCGCCTGATTTGTCCGTACTCGGCGGCGTCGGCTTGCCGCCATCGGGGTCGTCTTGGTTTTCCCACCACTCTTTGAGCGAGTGGTAGGAGTCCCACGTTTGGAGGGCTTTGCCGACGACCGCGCACTTGTTGTTCCGCAAGAAGTCGTCGCGGTCAACCTCCTTCTGTATCTCGGTGCGAGTGTACCCGTGTTGTTTGAGGCGGATGGTTTGGTTGAATATCTCGCGTGAGGCGAGGCGGGCGTCGTGAAGCCACGACCGCTCACCAGACGCTATGTGAAGGCGCGTCTGAATGGTTTTCGTGGCTTCTTCACCCATACTTTGACAATCGTTCTATACTATCATAAATGTAGGGATTAGGGATGGAAGAGTACCGCAGTCATGCACATTCGGTTAGTTCCTGCAAGTATCACTNCGTTCTATACTATCATAAATGTAGGGATTAGGGATGGAAGAGTACCGCAGTCATGCACATTCGGTTAGTTCCTGCAAGTATCACTTCGTTTGGTTCCTCAAGTACCGCCACCCGGTTCTCAACGTGGTTGAAGAAGATGTGCGGGTGTTGTTTAGTGAGACTGCTGACCACTTCGGGCACGAGATTCTGGCGTTGGAGATTGCAGACGACCACGTACACCTGTTCGTGCAAACAGNGTTGTTTAGTGAGACTGCTGACCACTTCGGGCACGAGATTCTGGCGTTGGAGATTGCAGACGACCACGTACACCTGTTCGTGCAAACAGACCCGAAACACAGTCCGGCGAACATCGCTGGGCAATTCAAGTCGTACTCTGGTAAGCACTTGCTGGAACAGTATCCCGAGATTCGGGAGTCGTATTTCTGGGGCGGCGGATTCTGGAAAGTCGGGTACTACGTGGGGACGACAGGGGCAGTATCGGAGGAAGTGGTTGAACGATATATCGAGGAGACGGAACACTAGGCCGAGTGTCGGGCTTCNCCCCCGACCCCGGTGGGTCGGGGAACTCGCCCTCGTAGGTTGTTTAGAATTAAGCGGATTTTCATGGAGTCACGCTCTTTGTGGGTAAGAGACCCTTGTAGGCGAGTGGATGTCACTATCAGTCGGAGAGCGCTGAAATCCCTACGCAGTATCGTACTCAATGAACCGAACGTCGACCCGTACGTCGTCTCCCGTTTCGTCGGTAATTCGTTCGTCCAGTTCCGAGACAAGTTCCGGATGGTCGTCATCGCCCGGCTGCTCGACCGTGATTACAATACGTTCGGGTCCCTCGAATAGGGACCCTTCTTCGATTCGTACTACGGGCTCGAACGGGATTTCTTCCTCAAGAAATAGTTCGACTTCGACGAGGTAGGTGTCCTGATACGCTGACGAGTCGAGGACGGCCTCCGCTTCCGTCGTGACGTCGTTCTCAAGCGATGCGCGTTCGTACGACGCCCACGTGACACCGATCAGGAATATCGACAGTACTAGGATGACGAACGTCAACACGATGAGGCGACGACGGACTAACTGCCGTGCGATCCCTTCCTCACTCTGAATTTGGGGGCGGTATCCCATCGCCCAGAGGGTGAGGAGGCCCGTGATATTGACGCCCAGCAGATTGACGAAGACGAGGACGAGCGAGCCGACTGCGGCGTTCGGTATCCACCATGCGATAGCGATGCCGGCCGCTGCGGCGGGCGGGATCAGTGCAGCAGTAATCATCACGCCAACCAGTGTGACAGAGGTACCCGTCGAAAGGCACAACACGCCGGCAATTCCCGCGCCGAAGGCGACGACCAGCGAGAGGAGGTGAGGTAGGACCCGTTCGCTGACTTCGTTGATTTCGAGGACCTCAATCCCAGGCGGTACGAGAAACAGCGACTTCGAGAGCCAGGCGAACGCCGCGGAACCGGCAATCGCTACGCTGACGCCCAGCACTTGATACATAACCCCGGTCCAGAGCAAGTCGCGTTCGTTGAGAACGGTCCCGGCGCTGGCTGCGAGCGTCGGTCCGATCAAGGGTGCGATCACCATCGACCCGACCACGACGGCGGCCGAATCGAGTAACAGCCCGGCCGTCGCAACGATCGCACTGACCAGCGTCAGCGTCACGTATATCGGAATCGTCAATATGAGTCCTTCCGATTCGGCGTACAGTTCGTAGCGAGCGAGGCGCTGATCGTCCAGCACCTCTCCCGTGAACCGATCTTTGAGAACTCCGAACTTTTGGGAGATGACCATGTCTGCCGTAACGATCACCGTGTGATCGTCCTCGCCGAGTCCGACCCTCTCTAACTCGTCTAAGATGACTTCGACGGCACTTTTCGGGAGGGTGAATGATACGAGGGATTCGTACTCGCTGCTGTCGTCGGTCGGAACGACTGTGTAGTCAATCCGTTCCGAGTCAAGTACCTCTAAGACTGGTTCGCGCGTCTCCGGTCGGAGCGAAATCTCGACGTGGCGCATGGGATACTGATCACTGGAGACGGACAGACATCAACCATTGCGCGCGTCTCGGCAACTCGGACCCGAAGACGGTCATGGGCAACCGAGGTCTTTCGCTTCAACTCTATCGGTTGAGCGAACTATCTTTCTACAAGGAAAGTCCCCTGCCGTTTACGATCTGTTGAGATGTCTCGAGCCAAAGTGCAACCACCGAGCGAAAGTAGGCGAGGTTGACACCATCTCCGCGCTTTAGAGGGTCGAAGATATCAATCGGATATCTTGACAACCTGTTTTCCGATATTGTCTCCGGAGAACAATCCGAGGAATGCGTCGGGTGCGTTTTCGAGTCCGGAGACGACGGTCTCGCGATGATCGATGTCGCCGGTCGCAACCCACTCGCCAAGTTGTTCGCTAGCTTCCTCGAATCGAGTGGCATAGTCAGCGACGAGTAGTCCCTGCACTTTTGCTCGCGTTGCGATGAGCTGTGTAAGCTTCCGTGGCCCCGTCGCCACTTCCTCGTCGTTATAGTGGGCAATTTGCCCGCAGACGGCGATGCGGGCGTCAAGGTTCAGTTTTGTAAACACCGCATCCGTGATCGGACCTCCGACGTTGTCGAAGTAGACATCAATGCCACCTGGTGCAGCATCATCCAGTGCTGCCTCGTAATCATCAACTTCTTTGTAGTTGATCGCAGTATCGAAGCCGAGTTCCTCGGTAAGCCACTCGACTTTCGCCTCGGAGCCAGCAAACCCAACAACGCGACAGCCACTCATCTTCGCAATCTGCCCGACAACGGAGCCGACTGCGCCGGCCGCTCCAGAGACCACAACTGTATCTCCTGGATTAGGGTCACCAACTTCAAGCAGTCCAAAGTACGCTGTTCGGCCCGGCATTCCGAGCACGCCGAGGTACGCAGGTAGGTCAGCCACATTGGGGTCAACGGGCATGACGCTATCGGCATCAAGGAGACTGTAGTCCGCCCAGGTTCCGTTTCCTGTCACAAGATCGCCAGCGTCGTAGGCGTCGCTCTTACTTTCGACGACCTCACCAACAACGGCGCCGTGCATTATGTCGCCAACCTCCCACGGCTCCGCGTACGATTCGGTGTCCCGCATCCGTCCTCGCATATACGGATCAACTGAGAGGTAGCGAACGCGGACAAGAAGTTGCCCGAATTTCGGGTCCGGAATGTCGCGCTCGCGGAGTTCGAAACTGTCCATGTCCGGTTCGCCCTCGGGACGTTCAGCGAATATCCACTCGCGGTTTGAATTTCGCACACCTGCCATTCGGTACACAGATAGAGTCAATTTCGATCCCAGCAACACCTACCGGAACGGCAGATTCACCCAGGTAAAGTATGTGAATATAGTCACGCAGTCGACACTCATCAGTTGAAAGCTAGAAGTTACTACGAACCGGTAGTAGTTGTCGAATCAACTTCTGGCGGCACTTGAGGTGTATTCGACGGTACTCACGGCGATAGAGCAGCGTCTCAAGGCACTCGAGTCCCAGCCACTAACTTACGACTGGCGATAACCAGGGTAGCCGGATAATATTGCTATGTGTTGTATTTTCTCGAAATGAGTGTGTGTCAGTAGCTCCGTGATAATTAATCGTATAACTCGGGTAAGGGTGCTTGTGAGTGGATTTCAGGAACTGTGTTGGCTACGAGAGTAATGTAGCGGCAATACACAATAGTACCCGGTGGCTTTTCCGTTCCAGACCTCTACACGACATCGATGCCATCTGCTCTGTTTGTTATCAGTGAAGAAGGCTATTGGGGCGAAGAATGCGCGAATCCACTTGACGAACTCAGAAACAAGGACTTTGATATTGACATCGCGACTCCATCGGGATCGAAACCAGTCATCGATGAGACCTCACTGAATCCCGACAATGCTTTCGTCACCGAGGAGGCAGCAGAACTCGCTCAAGACCTCCACGAGAGTTACGAAGGAATTCAGAATCCCGAGCCAATCGCCAGCGTCGACTCAACGAACTACGATGTAGTGGTGTTCCCGGGTGGACACGGGACAATGTGGGATATCAACACCGACAGTCACGCTCGCGCGCTCCTGCGCGATGCAGTCGAGGGTGACGACGGCAAGGCATTAGTTGTCTGTCACGCTGCTGGACTAATGGCGTTCACGCGAACCAGTGACGGTGACTATCTAGTCGCAGACCGAGATGTGACCGGATTCCCTAATGCCTGGGAGGAAGACCTCGTTGACGAGAATGACCGCTTGCCAGATGGGCGTAAGCTCCCCTACTGGGTTGAAGATGAAGTGCGGGCTGCTGGTGCCAATTGGGATGCTGATCCTGACGCCGAGGAGAACGTTATCGTTGACGGCGACTTGATTACTGCCCGCGGTCCCCTGTCTTCCAGTGCTGCAGCTGACACGCTTTTGTCGGAACTCGGAGACGGAACATCTATCGATAATTAACATCCTCTCCGCCCTGCGTGCACCCATTCGGGTTCGCTGAGGATGGGGATTCCCGACCGCAGGTGGGTGATTACGGTTCGCGGTTCGTGACCTGTTCTCGTGGGGATAAATTGCCCTCGCTACGGTTGAACAGGCGAACCGCTGGCTGTGTCGTTCGAAAGGCACAATAGTGATTCAGTAAACTCTGGGTAAACTCAATTGAAGATACACAGCAAGAATACCAGTCTCGAGTAAATACGCTACACCATGTACCCAATTCTTCTGTGAACTACTAAGCGCCTTTCGTGATGACGAGAGATCTTCGGTCTCTCGAACCACCAACCAGCCGTTATCTCTATCCTGTGAAAGATTCGGGAGTATGTCGTACACTCTATACCTATTGCAATATGTATGATTACTTAGGATTTCAACAGAGTCCGATGCAACCAAACTATTATCCACAGAGGGCAGTAAGGTAACTCCGTAATGAGAGCAGCAGTTTATTATGGACAGGAAGACGTTCGTGTCGAAGATATTGAAGAGCCAGAAGGACCTGCTGCAAATGAAGTCCGTGTTGCCGTGGAAGCATGTGGGATCTGCGGTTCGGATCTTCACGAGTATACGGCAGGTCCGATTTTCATCCCTGATGAAGGAGAGCCAAACCCGGTAACGGGTGAAGAGCTTCCGATTCCGATGGGTCACGAGTTTGCGGGCGAAGTGACGGAAGTGGGCGAAGAAGTGAGCAATATCTCTGTTGGCGATCACGTAGCAGTGAACCCGATCATTTACTGTGATGAGTGCCAGCACTGTGAAGCAGGGAATTATCACCTCTGCGAGTCGGGTGGATTCATTGGTCTTTCTGGTGGTGGCGGTGGGCTCTCTGAGGAAGTTGTTGTTCCTGAAGAGAAAGCAATCACGCTTCCAGACTCAGTCCCTACAGAATACGGCGCTCTTGTTGAGCCGTTCAGTGTTGGATTTCATGCAGTCCAGACCAGTGATTTCTCTGCTGGTGATTCAGTTGCTGTCTATGGAACAGGTCCAATTGGCCTGACGGTGATTCAGGTACTGCAGGCAGCTGGCGCGGGGACGATCTACGGTGTTGAACCGCAGGATTCACGGCGTCACCTCGCATCTGAAGTTGGAGCAGATAAGACAATTAACCCGATTGAGACTGACGCAGCTGAATACATTACTGAGCAGACTGATGGTGGCGTTGATGTGGCGTTTGAAGCCGCAGGGATTGAGCAGACAGTTCAGGATGCAATCGCGTCGACCGCTCCTAGTGGGAACATCACGATCGTCAGCATCTTCGAAGAGACCGTAGAACTAAATCCGAATGAATTCGTTATGGGTGAGCGGACACTCAGTGGGACGCTCGCTTATGAAGGAGGTCCACAGTCAGACGAGGAATTCGGTGCGGTCATCGGTATGTTCGAATCGGAGGACCTTGATCCAGAAGCACTGATCAGCAGTCGAATTAAACTAGAGAATGTTGTTGAAGATGGGTTTGAGGCGCTTCTTAGTCCGGAGCGAGAAGCAGTGAAGATTCTCGTCGAACTGTAATCGGTCAGTGTTGTAGCTTCACCGGCCTTGTTGAAACCCTCATTCGGTGATAGGTTTTGGCGACCTTGCCGGATACAGAGCGCAAAGCGCGAATGCGGCACAGGCTGAGAGCCGATCTGGGAAGGGGAGTGATCGGTAAGTATAGGTCAAGAAGATAGCAGAGAGACAATCAAAATATACGATAATTACCATAAACTACGTGCTAAATAACGAACCTATATTCCCATACTTACCTAATGCAATTTAAACACAGGACACAGCCGATACTTTTTCCTTGTATTCGAAGATACAGAGGGTTAAAATAGAAGCTGAATGAATATTTCGTCACGTAGTGGTCCCATAGAGATCAGCACCTATTTCGCATTTAAATGCTTATTCTCCATATAAGCATGATCACTTCGGAACACTCTCCCACGATAGAGAATGTTGTCGCTTCAACTGGAGTGGATCGGGAACTCAACCTCGAGGCGGTCGCCGAAGACCTCGACGGAACGGACTACGACCAAGAGAGGTTCCCCGGGGCAGTTTACCGGACCCAGAACCCGAAATCCGCCGCACTGATTTTCCGGTCGGGCAAGATCGTTTGCACGGGTGCGAAAAGCACCGACGACGTCTACGAAAGTCTCAACATTGTATTCGATGAACTCCGTGGCCTAGGTATCGACGTTCCATCTAATCCAGAAATCACTATCCAAAATATCGTTTCGAGTGGCGACCTCGGATCTGCAGTCAATCTAAACGCCATCGCCATCGGCTTCGGTCTCGAAAACATCGAATACGAACCCGAGCAATTCCCGGGTCTGGTCTATCGCATGGACGACCCCAACGTGGTCACCCTTATCTTCGGTAGCGGCAAAGTCGTCGTCACAGGAGCAAAAGAACCGGCGGATGCTGGCCGCGCACTCGACGTTATCTCGTCACGTCTCGATGAACTTGGCCTGTTAGACTGACTGATCTCGATCCACGTCCGTTCGTCAGTTGCCGCAGTTGTTTAGATAACGACACTTGGATTTGTACGTTGAGGAAGCCATAATTTGAGTGATCAAAAATGGAAAAGAAGTACCGTTAGACAGGTATTCCAGAGCTAGTTAAATATCACTTCACTTCACTGGAGTACCACCGACAGGAAAACGCAGTTGCTGACCATGATAACTAAGTCTACGGACTGTACTGAGTAATTCATCATAGATCTACCAATATAACCGGAATCTGATAGAAGTATCAGCGTTAGATTCGCACCTGTAGTGAGTGGATAGTTCGCTGGTTCCGGTGTGAAACAAACGAGATCGTACTGCTGCACTCATCCTCTGTATTCAACGCGCTCTTCTTATTACCTGTTGAGGGTTTCAACAGAGCTGTTTCACCACCTTTTCATCTTTTCTAGCAGAGATACAGAATTATATCTCCCATGGCTGGATGTATCGCAGGTCCTTGACTTCCACCCCACGTGAAACGTGGATGAAGACGTCAATGACTCCAGGCCCGCTTGCGATATGATCGAAAGCGTTTTGGTCAAATAATTTTAATAATAGCGCATGCTCGTACGGGTGCCTGCGCCGGATTCTCTGTTCGCTCAGGCGCAAACAGATGGTCGGGAAGGAACCAGGGAAAGGTCCGACCGGTTCCCGCCGCTATAATGCCGGCGACATCGCCGAGTGTTCGCTCTGCCGTCGCCGAACAGTATCTGACCGATGTCGCAGGGTTATTTCCGCATACAGGAGGTCCAACGGCGTTGGAAGCCGTGACCACTTGTCCGGTTTGCCGTGTCGAATCAACATGTCTAGTTGGTTCGGGAAGGTGGAGCCGCCGTATAGGTGTCGACCAGGCCTCCGTTGCAATCAAGACCACTTATACTCCTGAGAATGGCTATCCTGTCGACGGAGTAAAATCATCAATTGTCCATGACTAGCATCGGAAACCGGATTGACGAGACGATTTCACTGCTTACCGAACTCATCGTCTCCCGACCTCGAGCAGTCGTTATCGTGTTTCTCCTCGGGACTGCGCTTTTCGCCGCCGGCATACCGTTGGTTGAGACGGAAACAGACCTGGGCGACAGGTATTCAGAGGGACTCGAAGTCAAAGAAGCACAAGATGCTGTCGACGAGGAGTTCGGAGGACCGTTCACAACCGATAGCGAGACAACACAGTTGATACACGACGGGAGCGATGTCCTCACTCAGGAAGCACTTCTCCACGTGCTCCACCTGCTCGAGCGGATCAACGATCGGCCGGATCTCAGGATGGAGTCCGCACACGGGCCTGCGACGATGGTCGCACAGGCGCTTGATCCTGCCGCCGAAACGCCGGCCGAACAGCGCCGAGCAGTCGACCGAGCAACAGATACGGAGATTCGACAGGCGGTCAAAGAGGTAAGCGCGAGTCGTGAGTTCTCGATGCTGGTGTCAGAGGATTTCAACCGCAACCAGGCATCGGCATCGGCGTCCATAACGGTTATCAAACACGATGTCCCGTCCGGGTTCGATGACGAGGATATGGATGGCATTCTGACGACGATCAACACGCTGGCAGAGGATGAACCGGCAGACCTCCGGGCGTTCGGGAGCGGACTTGTCGACTCCGAACTCGAGGACGTCATCAGCGATTCGTTCGTGATGGTTATGCCCGTCGTCGTGGCGCTGCTTTTAGGATTCCTCGCCATTGCCTACCGAGATCCGTTTGATTTGGCGCTTGGCTTGATCGCGCTATTAATGACGATCGTCTGGACGTTCGGATTCCTCGGCTATGCCGGGATCCCGTTCGGGCAGGAGATGATTATCGTTCCAGTCCTGTTGTTGGCTGTCGGAGTCGACTTCGGGATACACATCATCAACCGCTATCGGGAGGAAAAGGTTTCAGGCTGCGATCCGGTCCCCGCAATGCGTACTTCGATAAACCAACTCTCGATCGCTTTTTCCATCGTCACCGCTACCGCAATGTTTGGCTTTGGCGCGAACCTCTTTTCTGACCTCGAGCCGATGCGGGAGATGGGACTCACAGCAGCTGTCGGGATTGTCTTCGCGTTCGTTATTTTTGCTGGGTTTTTACCTGCGGTGAAGCTTCGGGCCGATCGCCTCCGGACTCGATATGGCGTTCCGGAGTTCAACTCGACACCGATCGCCTCCGAGGAGTCCTCGCTTGGTCGTCTCTTGGCTGTGTCAGCGACTGTCGGAAAGCGTGCTCCGGTGATCTTGGTCATTATTCTCTTGATATTCGGGGCTGGAATGGGTGCATACGGCACCGGCGTCGAAACGACGTTTGAACAGGAGGACTTCCTGCCACCTGAAGACGAGGCGTGGTACGGTGAACACGTGCCGGAACCGTTTGCCCCTGGTGAGTACACCGCTACTGAGACGCTCAACTTACTCGAAGACCGGTTTGTGACTGATCAGGATCAGTCTGTCACAATATATGTCGAAGGGCCGTTCGAAGAGGATCACGCGCTCGAGGCGCTGGCCAGACCAGACAATGATCCGCCGAGTACGTTCGCTGTCGGGTCGGACGAACAGGTGGAATCGCAGAGTATCGTCACGGTCATTCGATCTCATGCCGCACAGGACCCTGAGTTCGCTGCTCTCATCGACCGCAACGACCGGAATGACAATGGAATTCCAGACCGCAATCTCGACTTGATCTACGACGAACTGTTCGCTTCGTCAGCAGGTCCAGAGGCACGACAGTACTTGGCTGACGATCGCCGAGCAGCACAGATCGAGTACACTATCGAAGCAGGGACCACGGTGGACGAAATCGCGGCGGACGGAGCCGATCACGCTGATTCCTTCCGCTATGCTGCAACTGCTACAGGAACGCCCCTGATTTATAATGCGATCACTGACATTCTCTTCGTGTCGTCGATTCAGGGCATGGTACTTGCTCTTATTCTCTCAACAGTATTCCTCGTGATCATTTATGCCGTCCTCGAGCAGAGACCGGGGATTGGGCTGATCAACGTGTTTCCGATAGGGATCGCTATTGCATCCCTGCTTGGCACGATGCGGCTACTCGATATGCCGTTGAATGCCGTAACGGGGCTACTTCTCTCGTTCGCTATCGGACTTGGGATCGATTATTCAGTTCACTTTACCCATCGGTTTGTAGATGAATACAATGATCAACCGGAGACGCTATCGGCGGTTACAACGACGTTGTCGAGGACTGGTGGTGCGCTCACCGGGAGTATGCTCACGACGTCGATTGGAACCGGGGCGCTTACGCTCGCGATTACGCCCGTACTTGGTGACTTCGGAATCTTGATCGCGTTGAGCGTGTTTTATTCATTTGCGGCATCTGTCGTTGCGCTTCCGCCTGCGTTATTCCTGTGGGACCGAGTCGTGGCGTCTGACGCAACCGGAATCGAACGAGTGACAGCACTACTTCATCGATAAACCAATAAATATTCTAACCCGGCGGAACCATGGAACCCCACCGTTTACCATAGCTGGTAGTTACGGATGTTGCACCCAGTCGGGGGGTTCCAGAGTCGTGGACACGTTGTAAATCGTGTAGACAACGAATCCGACGATGTATCCGGCAACAAGAACCGTCGTCATGCTATTCCTTCCGACAAGGACGACGAAAAGAATCAGAAGCGGCCCAAGCATGAGATAGAGATTGTAGACTGGATCATCCGGACCCGAGTTTAGTACCCAGGTAAGGAGTCGACTTCGGTAGTGACGCCGACTCATTCGTAGATGCCACCTCGCCAGAAGAGTGCTCGAAGTGTGACAAGGATCGGGATAATCTCGAGTCGGCCGATCCACATATTCAGGATGAATGCAAGCTTGCCGGCCGTCGGTAACGACTCGGGGCCAGTGATCCCGGCCGAAAGGCCGATGTTCCCTTGTGCACTTGCGATTTCGAAGAGGATCATTTCCAGGGGATAGGTCTCGCTCGGGAGAGTCATCAGGAGAACGAACAGGCTCGTTGCAAGGAACACAAACCAGAGGAGAGCAATGATCGCTGCTTCTCCGAATTCCCGGGGACCTTCTTCTTGGTCGAGGACCCGGCCGTCAATCCAAAGTCGGTGGACAGTACTGTCGGGATAGAAAACATAGGAGACGCGAAATCGGATCCCTTTCACCAGCATTATCAGCCGAATGAGTTTGATTCCGCCGGCGGTGGAACCGGCTGCTGCGCCAACGACCATCGCGAACACCAGCGTGAGCAGGGCACTTGTGGGCCAGACAGCCAGCGAGAGGGGTGCCGGTTCAGTCGCCGTCTGGAATCCTGTGGCAGTCAGTGCTGAAACGAACTGGAAGACGCCGTATCGGAACGCTTCCATGACCGAATCGTACGCCGGCGAAACCAACAGCCAGAGAAACACCGACCCAACCACGAGAACTGCGGCCAACCATCGCGTCTGAAGATCCGTATAGAGTCCTCGTAAGTCCCCCTGAAGTACGAGATAGTGGACCGGAAATGCAATGCCGCCCGCAATCATAATCGGGAGCAAGACGGCCTCGATGACAACGCTATCGTATGCACCGATCGACCCGTCGATAACCGAGAATCCGCCGGTTGAAATAGCGGTCATACCGTGATTGATTGCCTGCCACGGTGGCAGCCCGGCCAGCCAGAGCAACAGAATCGAGAGTGACGTAAACAGAAGAAAGATCCACCAGATCGTTTGTACAGTCGAGACGATACTGGGATGAATCTTCCGCGACCGCGCCTCGCTTTTATACAGTGTCAACGACCCGCTTCCGGGACGAGCAAGGATTGCCGTCGTAAGCACGATCACACCAACACCGCCGACCCACTGGATCAGACTCCGCCACCACTGTAGCGTCCGTGGGAGCGTACTCTCGTCTTCGGCCATCGTTAATCCTGTTCCAGTGAATCCACTCATACTCTCGAAGAGCGCGTTCAGTGGGTTCGTGAAGACGGTGAGACTCTCCGTCGGGGATGGTGTCGCAAGTCCGAGTCCACCTGGTGTAAGTGTCGCAATCCAGGCAATCGTGAGAAACGGCAGCGAACCGAACACTGCGATAGCGAACCAACCCGTAGCGGCGATCATCATTCCATGGAGTTTGTCTGGACTGTCGGCATCAGCGAACGCTGTTGAGAGCCCCCATCCAATCGCTACCGGTACCAGCCCTGAGATCACAAGTCCTGGGACGGCGTAGTATTCCCCCCAGACGAGCGGGACGACGACCGATACCAAAATCAGTCCACCAAGAACCCGAAGCATCCAGCCAAGATCCCGTCCGAGAGGCGCGACCGTGTCACTTCTCATCGATAATCATCAAAGAATCCGAAGATATCCGTCACTGCTGGATCAGTTCCACGTTCGGAGTAGACGGTTAGCCGGTCACCGGGTTCGATCGCTGTTGTCGGGCGAGCGATCTGTGGCGCGTTGCCGTCCTCGCGGACGACAGCGACGACAAGCACATCATCAGGAATCACCTCGTCTGATCGAGCCTTCTTGAGAGTCTGCCCCGCGATCGGTGCCTGTTCTGTGACGTCGATTTCGAACACTTCTGCATCGCCTTCAACCGGCATGTAGTCGATAATCGCAGGCTGTCGTGCCGTCCGATACAGTGATTCAGCGGCGAGTTGGTGAGGACTTTTGACCGCATTGACACCCATCTTGCGGAACAGCTCTCGGTGTTCAGGCTGATGTAGCACAGAAACAACAGTTGGAATCCCGAGTTCGGTCGCGAGCAGACAGACAAATAGGTTCGTCGCGTCCAACTCGAGTGTCGAGATGAGGGCGTCAGCTCGGTCAGCGCCTGCTTCCTCGAGTATTTCTTCTTTCGTAGCGTCGTCGTTGAGTACCAGACAATCGTATTTGTTGGCAATCTCGTTCGCTCTCGTCGTGTCGTTCTCGATGACTACCACGTCGTTTCGAGTTCGTGATGCGATATCTACCAATAGAGTGCCGACGCTCCCTGCTCCGACGACAATGAAGTGCATCACTGTAACGTTTCAATCTAAATCTCATAAGTCGCCCTATCCGGCTAGCAATCCGTTTCCGAAGAACGCTCTGTATTTATAGCTGCAACTGACTACACCAATCCTGAACGCGGAACCGCTTTCCCACGAACTCGGTGCATCACCACGGAAATTCCCTCCGTTGTGACACTCAAGTTGTTTTTTGGCACTGGGTGACGAGGACGGCCGCCTGATTCGAACATGTCTCACGGACCATCGGAAGATACAATCGCGTCGAACGACAGTCGCACAGCGAACGAACAGACAGCGAGAGACGGCCCGTCTCCAACCGTCCCCGCTGGGAAAAGCGTCACAGAACTCACGATCAAGGCAGTCCTGATCGGTCTTGCGCTCAACGTGGTGCTGTTGACCGCGAACATGTATCTCGGGATGCGGTCGGGAATGACTATCAGCGCCTCGATCCCAGCTGCGGTCATCAGCATGGGCGTGTTTTACGCACTTCGCAACGCCGGTATCGGCGGGACGATCCTCGAGAACAATATCGTCCAGACGATGACGTCCGCGGGCGAGGCGCTGGCAGCCGGCGTGATCTTTACGATCGCTGGCGTCACGTTCCTTGATCAACCCATCGACATTGCCGGAACCGCAGCGGTCGCAGTTCTGGGCGGACTGCTTGGGATTCTCTTTATGATCCCGATGCGTCGATATCTCATTGTCGACAAACACGAGGAACTCCCCTATCCGGAGGGGACTGCGTGTGCAGACGTTCTCGAAGCTGGCTCACAGGGCGAGGGGGGCGTAAAGCTCATCTCGCTTGGCTTTTTCGTGAGTTTCGTCTATATGTGGCTGGCTAGCGGGATGGCTGCGTTCAAGACGACCATTCAGACGGCCTTTTCGGCGGGTCAGACTCGTGGATTCGCCATCGGTGGCGATTTCACTCCCGCACTGATCGGCGTGGGATACATCATCGGTCCAAAGATTGCTGGCTACGTGTTCGGCGGCGGGTTGATCGCCTGGATGATGTTAATCCCGCTGCTCATTACGGGCGGCTTCGTTCCGGAGGCGGCCGCCGACGCGACGCTTATGACGCAGGCGAACGCAGTCTGGGACGAGTACATCCGCTACGTCGGTGCAGGCGCGATGATCGTCGGCGGGTTCTATGCGATTCTTTCGATGAGCGGGACGATCCGCGATGCGCTCGCAACAGCCATGGCCGATCTTCGCGGCTCCGCGACGACTGCAACGGAGCAACAGCGGCGAACGCAGCGAGATCTCCCGATGAAGCTCGTCGTTATCGGGGCTGCCGTGATCGCGCTCGCGTTGGTCGCAATTCCACAGGTTCAAGTCGGACTGTTGGGCGGGGTCATCGCTGTCGTTGCCACCTTCCTCTTCGTTGCTGTCTCCGCATATCTGGTTGGGGTTGTGGGGAGTTCGTCGAACCCCGTCTCTGGGATGGCCGTTGCGACGATCCTGATCGCCGCGCTAGCACTGAAGTCGACCGGCGTGACCGATCCTGTCGTGGTACTTGTCACGGCCTCAGTCGTCGCGATCGCTGCGGCAGTCGCAGGCGACACCTCACAGGACCTGAAGACCGGCTATCTTCTCGGTGCGACGCCACGCAACCAGCAGATCGCACAGATGATTGGGATCGCAATCTCTGCCCTCTTTGCGGGCTGGGTACTGTCTTTCTTCCATCAGGCGTACGGCATTGGGAGCGAGACAATTCCCGCACCACAGGCGGGGATGATGGCACTGATCTCTGAAGGAGTTCTCACTGGAACCGCCCAATGGGGGATGATCCTCATTGGCGCCGTCTTTGCGATCGTCTTGATCCTCATGGACGTCCCAGTGTTGCCTTTCGCAGTCGGGATCTACCTTCCGATCACGCTCGCGACGCCGATCTTCTTGGGCGGCCTGCTCCGTGCTGGAATCGACTGGTACGTCGCGCGGAACGACGACGAGGACGGCACCGTCGAGGAACATACAACCTACCGGGGACGGATTATCGCTGCTGGGCTGATCACCGGCGAAGCGATCATGGGGATCGTCATCGGCGCGCTCTACATCCTCGAGATCGGCGCGGCCAGCGGTGCCCCGTTCCCATTAGGGTTCGGCGCCGAAACACAGACGATCCTTGGCGTTGTGGCTCTTGTCGCCCTTGTCGGAATCTTCACTGTCGGTGTCCTCCGCGGGCCCCAAACGGTCGATACATGAGCACGCATGCGCCGAATGCTATCCCGACACGAACCACGGACGACTGGGAAGTAACGATCAGTGATGGCGACCGACGAGTCACGATCACGTGGACGAAATCCCCACGAAATCGACTCGACCAGTTCCTGTTCGATCTCTTCGGGACAAGCCGTGAACGCGAACTCACGCTGGATCCAGTCGGGACGACCGTTTGGCGCCACTGCGACGGCAATCATACCGTCTCTGAGATCGCATCGATCGTCGCCGAAGAACACGACGCCGATCGTGTCGAACCAGTCAACGAAACGCTTGCTCACTTCCTCATGCAACTTGAGGAACGAGAGATAATCCAGTTCGACGACCAAGCAGACGAGTGACCGCTGACAAGTCTTTATAGAGTACTAAACACCACTCAATCAGGATAATAATGCCAGAAAATACAAAAAACGTGGCTACGATTGTCGATGACCTAACGACGACTGATATCGGGAGTCGCGATACGATTTATCCCATTTCCTCTGCAGTTCGCGAAAAACAAGGGAGCAACCCTTCGATGCAGGCTGCTGAACGTCTCAATAACGCTGTCGATTCCGAGGATACTGTGCTTGTGCTCACTGGCTTTTTGATTCCGCCGTCGATGGTTCAGGAGACAGATGGGCCACTCGGAGCGGTCTCTGTTGCACGTGCTGTCGACAGTGCTCTCGATGCAAACCCGATCATTGCATGTGAACCTGCGGCTGTCGATATTTGTGAGGCAACGGCAACGGCTGGTGAACTCCGTGTTCTTGATCGAGAGGCAGTATCCAATAACAAACGGTCTGTCTCGGTCGAACCATTCCCCGCTGACCGCTCTAAGGCTCAGAAGTATGTCGAGGAAATCTTGTCAGAGGTTGACCCCGCTGCGGTCATCGCCGTAGAGAAGGCCGCTCCAAACAAGGAGGGAGTCTACCACAATATGTCTGGATACGACGTGACCGAACAGACAGCCAAAGTGGATGAACTCTACAGTCGACTTCCGGCTGATGTGTTGACGGTCTCTGTCGGCGACGCAGGAAATGAGGTCGGTATGGGTCTTGTTCAAGAAACAGTCGAAGATGAGATCCAGTACGGGGACGAATGTCAGTGTGGCTGTGGAGCAGGGACAGCAGCGGACATTGAAACGGATCTCTTGGTTCCGGCAACGGTTTCGAATTGGGGTGGGCACGCGATCGCAGCCTGTCTCTCACACGTGACGCAGACCCCCGTATTACATGATCCCGAGGTAGAGCGTCGGATGCTTGTTCAGGCATCGATGGCTGGTAGTATCGATGGGATCGTAGGCGGAACAAATGCCTGGTGTGACGGGATGCCGCCGGATGCACATGAATCAGTGCTCCGTCTGATTCGCGAGGTCCTTCGTTCATCTGTTCATACCCGCGGTGGCAGTGAAATCGGACGATAGCTATACTATAGAGGGCGTCATAGAAGTCTTTTCACAGTGTTGATTACAGCCGCTTCTACGATGAAATGGAACTCATGGATTCTCCCCAGACCGTCGTCGTTGATCGCTGGCGTGCTGGTTTCGGGGTGTGGTGCTGCTATCTTCGTCGCAAGTTCACGAGCGACGAGTTCAGCTGAGACGACCGGACAAGCCGCTGACGAACTCTACAGGCAGTGCAAGGCGAGTGCCTCGGGGCTTGACCCCGAGGCGGTTCACGACATCTTCATCACGGCAACATCGGATGGTGTCACTATCACACGGAACTCCCCAATCGAGAACCGAATCTCGAGATCAGTATCAGTCTGTGGACCCATCGAGTCTACAAGTCGCTCGAGTGCTTCGACGTCGATCACCCGCTGGAGTTGGTACTCGTCCCGATCGAGGCCCTGTTCCTCGAGCGCAATGATGATCTTGGGCAGAAGCGGTCGATCACTCATCGTCGACTTCCCCACTGACGACGTCGATGACCTCTTGAGCGGTCGAACTGATTCGCTCAAGCCGATCGAGGATCGTCTCTGGTTCGTCACCGTGCCACGCGGCGAGGTAGAACGCTGACCCACTGGTATCCAACTTGAAGTGCCGTCCAACGATGTAACCGACCGCTTCGGCCTCGAGCTCACGTTTCGATCGCTCAGCCTCGTCGTCGACGCCACTGTGTAACAGCGCATGGGCGTACTCGTGAACGAGCGTGACGGCAAGATCAGCGTCATTCTCGCGATCACGGACAGCGACATGTGGCTGTTCCGCTGGCCGATACTGACAGATGCCCTTGGCACTCCCATGCGACCAGTCTTGGGGTGGTACGATCTCTACGTCCACCTCGAGGGGATCTGCTGCCTCGAGGAGTGCGGGAACCAACTCGTCAGCCTGTCCCTTTGCTTCGGTCTCGAGGTCGGGCAGTGGCTCGCCATCAGTCTGCGAAATATCGAAGACGGGCGCTGGTCGAAAGCCCACGAGTCCCTTTTCCCAACTGTCCGGCGGTGTCTCGTTGTACTCACAGTCACTGCGCTCGTGGTACGACGGCGAGTTTCCGCAGTCAGGGCACTGCTTTGCAATGATGGGTGCCCAGATCCAGATCGCTGTTTCCCCTTCTTTGACGTGTCGGTCAAACTCGTTTTGCCACGTTCGGTAGCCAGCAACACGTGTCGCGTGCGGACACTGGAGTTTGATTAACAGCGTGTTTCGGTGCGAGTAGTCGTGGAACCGACTCTGGACGTCTAACCACTCTCTGAACTGCTCGCTCGAGACGGCGTCATCGACCTTGTCGACGAGGTCCTGGACCCACGCCTCGATCGTACTGTGCATCTCGTCGTGTCGGGTGTCCGAATCGTCGAACGTTTCCCGGGAGCTGCTGCTCGTAGCCATGTTTGATCATTGCTTCCCGAGTCGAATCGAATCGAACTGAACTCGAGAAGACCTCCGCCCCTCAAGGGGTCTCAAAAATACGCCAGACTCGAGCAGTTGGAGAGTTGTTAGTCAGTGGGCACCGGCGTCTCGTTTCTTCTGAAGACAGTGACTGGTAGCAATTCATCACCGCCCGTCGGCGTCAGTCGGGATCGTAGGGGTTCGTAGCTGTGTCAAGTCGATAGACATCCTCTGCTGCATCGAAGTCATCGTCGAACGCATACAGATAACCGAGCCCCTCGGTCTGCATATACGCAATAATGCAGCTATCGACAAAGGACAGTGGTTCGTGCTGTCGGAACAGTGCTTTTCCCGTCGCAAGGGCGTCGGCAGTGAGCGAGTCGATATGGAAGCGAGCGTTTTCCTCAATACGGTCGAGGAGGTCGACAGCTGCGTCGTGGCCGGCGTGGGTAACGAGGCCGTTGAGCGTTTCTGCGAGGACGTAATCAAGGACCACTGCCTCTGGAAGGGACCCACTGTCGATGCCATGGAGTATCGGGAGCGCGGCTTCGTGGGAACTGTCTCGTCGGTATGCTGCTGCGAAGAGGACCGTTGTATCGATGAGAGCGCGTGGCATTTACTTCACATCGACGCCCCAAGCGTCATGATCGGTCGTGACGTTAGTGGCCGTCTCTCCCTCGTAGCCATCGAAATCGGTGAACGTGCCTGTTTGCTGTTGGATGACCTGAACGCGAATGCTCCCATCATCTTCGATATGCCACCGAAGCTGATCCCCGTCGTCGATATCGAGTTCACGCCGAATCCGAGCCGGGATGTTCGCTTGATTTCCTGATACCTTGCTTTCGGCGTCGATCCGCTCACTACTCATATCTATCACTATGAGACTGGTCCTGAAAAACCTAGTGTGTCGCCACACTACTCAGAGATCTATCCTATATACAGCAGTTTCATAGCCGTTCGCGGACGTCACGGACCTCTTCGACAGCATCAACCTCAATGTCGATAGCCAGTTCCTGTAACGCATCACCGAGGGGAACTTCTTCGTTGTCCTCTGGATCACCGGCCATGAATTTGGCAAAGTCGTCAGTGGTGTGGCTCATAGTGCACGGTTACAGGGCTGTTCGCAAAACCCTGCTGGTGATCTGAATTGACAGTCGTCCCGCAGACTCAATCGACAGCGTCTCGGGAGCGGGTTATTGAACTGTCAGGATGCTTGCTCGAACACGGTGTCCGTTGGACCGCCCTACCGAAGCAAGCTGGAGTGGTCGTTCACTTTATGTGCTATTTCGGTCGAGTCTTTCACTACGGGTATACTGTCCATGATAGACGAGCATGTCAATGCCCATTGCCGCTAGCGAAAGTCCACCGATGGCGGCCACTAGAACCAAAAAGAGACTGTTTTCACTTCCCACGAATCCGAGTGGGAGTGACAGTCCGAGAAGGATGTTTCCAAGGCCGCTCCATTGATACCATGCCCAGCGGTCAGTTAGTCGCGTGTCGGTCGCTGCCACGATATCGAAGATGCCTGCTAGTCCTAGCAACGTTACCTGGCTGAGTAGGAGTGGTGTTTTAAGCAGATTCTCAACAAGTAGGACGACACCACCGGCGATGAGGACAAGAAACGTACCAACGATGGCACTCAGTTGACGATTTCGTCGTTCATTCATGCGTGGGCTAGTATCTGTACGTGGTATCTATTTGAAAAATTGTGTGACCGAAACACGTGGTGGATATAGCTTGGCCAGTCGAGAGGTTAAATTCCGGGAACACTGATACTGGTGTTCTCACCGTTGTTGAACCCCTCGCTGTTGGCAACAGGATCTGAACCGAGGTCGTTACACGGACTCGACTTGCAACGCCTTGAGAGCAGTTTCCAGCGGTCCATGAAACTGCCAGGTGGCTCGCTCGAACGCCTCGTCTGTCGGCCCGTCCCACCGTGGAAAGCCGGCGTGGTCGCTCACCTTGACGGTCCACTCAGTCAGTTCGTCGAACAGGTTTCGCGACGGCAATTCAACGACGTAGAGGTACTCTTCGTCACCGTGAATGCCATTGGCAGGATTCTCAACGCCGTGGCCGAGCAGGAATAACGGTTGCTCGAGATGTTCCATGTTCGACGGGTCCAGCAGGTTATCCGGCTGATCTGCGCGAATGCTTCGCTCACGTCCTTCGTCCACGTAGAGGCTCATACTCGAGAGCGTCTCGGGGAAGATGAACTGCGCGGCGGCGTAGCTGGGACCACGTTCTGTTCGTGTCTTCTCGAGCAGTTGTTTGAGCTGGGCGAGATCTTGGAGGACACTCTCAGGATAGCCGTCGGAATGCCGGTAGACCTGTGCGATGCGATTGGTCGATTCCTGTTCTGCTGCAGACTCGTTTCGGTGGACGAATCGGAGTTGACTTCGGGTTGACATCGATCTCTCCTCTCCAGCGCGAGTGCGCCGGNGGGTGGGATACGTCCACGGGTTCGTCCATGGTGTTGGACTCGCCCTGCTCGAGAAGTTCTATCTCCCGATCTAATCATCAAACATATCACGGTTTCTATATTAAATATCGTACGAATGATACACCTAACAGGTTTCACCTGGGAAACTCGAACGGACGGATAATGCGCGAGGTTGTCTTCACAGTCGAGTACGAGAAGGGGGCTAACGAGGTGATGGATCTCTTTATCGAAAATCCGGACTTGTACGCCCGGTCGATGGNGCGAGGTTGTCTTCACAGTCGAGTACGAGAAGGGGGCTAACGAGGTGATGGATCTCTTTATCGAAAATCCGGACTTGTACGCCCGGTCGATGGTAATCAATGCGACCAGTGAGGCGGTGTGGGGTATCGAAAAGGTCGTCGGCTCCGCTGCTGTCCTTGACGAGTTCGACGACAAACTGGACCGCGTTGCGAGTGATCCGAGTAAGGCCGGAATGTGCGGTGCGCCCGTGTCCGAGTACGAGTACACGATCCTCTCGTCGAACGCCGAATCGCGGAAAATNGGTGCGCCCGTGTCCGAGTACGAGTACACGATCCTCTCGTCGAACGCCGAATCGCGGAAAATTCATTGGCTTCGTCGTGAAGGCGACGACCAACGGTCGATTCCGCTCGTCGCGGCGAAGCACATCGGTGAGGGATTGATAATGCGCACGGAACGGCGTGGCAACCAGTACCGGTGGCGGTTGCTTATCAACGGGACAGTATCGGTGATTCACGAGGAAGTCAGTGAGAACCTCCGAGAGGGGTTGTCGCTCACCGTCGAACGCCTCGGAACGCCC
>NZ_AOIT01000087.1 GCF_000337475.1 Natrinema limicola JCM 13563
TTATCAACGGGACAGTATCGGTGATTCACGAGGAAGTCAGTGAGAACCTCCGAGAGGGGTTGTCGCTCACCGTCGAACGCCTCGGAACGCCCCCGTGCTTGCTCGAAGACGATCGGGTCCAACAGACGCTCACACCCGAACAGAAGGCGGCACTCGAGGCGGCTATCGAGCGCGGGTACTACGAGGAGCCACGGCAGCAGTCAGTCACTGAAATCGCC
>NZ_AOIT01000088.1 GCF_000337475.1 Natrinema limicola JCM 13563
CTCACACCCGAACAGAAGGCGGCACTCGAGGCGGCTATCGAGCGCGGGTACTACGAGGAGCCACGGCAGCAGTCAGTCACTGAAATCGCCGAAGACGTCGGCGTATCGAGGTCCACGTTCCAGTACCGTCTCAACCGGGCTGAAGCGTGGCTGGCACAGCAGTTTGCTGCCGATTCACTCGGTGCCGATCTTGATGTGGATCTCGATCTAGAAGATGTCGAGTTTATCCAGTGAGCGAGCAGGTCGAACGCGCATGGGTTGGAATATGCCGAAGTAAATCCCTCCCCAATGGCTCCTGTAGATTCGGGTATGGCAACGACGACTAATGCCAGCGTTCAGTTGATTCGCAACGCGACCATCCTCGCAGATGTTGGTGATACGACGTTCCTTGTGGACCCGATGTTCACGCCGCAGGGTGAGATGCCGACCATTACAGACAACCCGGTGGTTCCGGACTTCCTCACCACGGCGAATCAGGATCGGAATCCGCTCGTCCCGCTGCCCGACATCGACCTGTCGTACGACGCCGTGGTTGTCACGCACCGCCATCCCGACCACTGGGACGAGGCAGCCAAAGAGGAACTCGACGCCGACGTGCCACTGTTCTGTCAGCCCGAAGAGGCGGACGCCTTTACCGATGAGGGCTTCACTGATGTCCGGCCCGTCGACGACAAAACCTCGTTCGGGGACATCACCATTCACCGGACGCCCGGTCGCCACGGGCACGGAGAGTTAGCAGAGGGNGTCCGGCCCGTCGACGACAAAACCTCGTTCGGGGACATCACCATTCACCGGACGCCCGGTCGCCACGGGCACGGAGAGTTAGCAGAGGGGATGGGTCCCGTTTCAGGATTCGTATTCGAGGCCGACGAGACGATATACGTCGCAGGCGATACGATCTGGTACGAGCCGGTCGAAAAAACGCTTGATCGATTCGATCCGGATATGATCGTCCTCAATGGCGGCGAAGCACAGTTCGAGCAGGGCGACCCCATCACGATGGGTATCGAGGATATCTCCGCCGTCCGCGACACTACCGATGCCACGGTTGTCGTTGTTCATATGGAAGCGATTAACCACTGTTTGCTCACTCGTGACGAGTTGCGGTCGGCGACAGAGAGGGTTCACGTTCCTGAAGATGGGAAGCAGATCAGCTTGTAAGGCGAGAGAATTCCCTAACGTGTGCGTCGAGTCACGTCTTTTTGAGAGCGACACGGCAGTGCTTCCTTCGGCACCAGTGTGGCGTTCTAATCCGAAGAAGTCTCAATGTCATATTCATATCCAAGTTTCTCACGTAGCTGACGGAACGCATCCAGTATCTTTTCTCCGTCTTCACCAGCCGGAATCTCGACTTGTGCTGGTGGAGTAGCACTCTCCGAACCCAGAACTCGCCAAACCGTTCGACAAAATAA
>NZ_AOIT01000089.1 GCF_000337475.1 Natrinema limicola JCM 13563
TCTCTGTAAACACCATTGTTGTTACGTACTCCCAGGTTTGTTGAAACCCTCAGCAAGTGGTATATTCTGATCCGGTTGCGGTCAATACAGGTGAAGAACTGTTCGATTCTCAGTAGAACAGGAGAGTGTTTGATTATTGTGTAGTAGGTGGTTTATTTCTGGATGTACCAGCACGGTACATTATAATAGCCACTGCTTCGACAAGGAGAACAGGTAGAATACTACCCACAATAAACACAGCAACGATACTCAGGATAAAGATGCTACCAGCTAAAACAAGCGGCGAGCGACGATTTTGAGTTGAGGCCTCACGATACACGAAGCGTGCAATGAACGCTTGGATGACAAGGTAGATGGGGGTACCAATTCCGAATGCAGGCATAAAGCAAATACCTTATCGAGAAGACATATGTTTTCGGGTTGTCGTTCAGTTTGCACATCTACTTACCGGCTAATTCACCGCAGCAGTCGGTGGATCAAACCAGTAGAAGAGTTCTCTGATACCCGTCGAGAACAAGATTTAGTCGGGACGGCGCGTAACTTCCCCGTATGCCATTCAGCGTCAGTTGGCACACGCTTCTCGAGCATCTGGATGAGCTGCCGGCGGACGCGACACTGATCACACCATTGTCGCACTCCCACATCCACATCACAGATATCCAGGAACACCGCATTATCGTCCAGTTCGACGAGTCCAGCGAGAAGCGCCCGCTCCAACGCGATCAGTTCGAGTCGCTGTATCGTCAGATACAGACCGCGCACGATGGGTTTGATCTCGACCGGCTCCCGCCAGATGCTGATCCGTATCCAGCGGTGTTGAGCGTTCATCCCCGGTTCGAGATCGACGAGGACGCGGGTGTGATCGCCGAGACAGACGGACCGACGACGACCCAGCTAGCCGACACAGCACACGAACCAGACACCGATGACGACCGCACCGAACCTGACGGTCTGGACATCTACTCGGATGGCCTACTCCTAATCGATGCACTCGAGCGCCACGACGTAACCGACCTCCCTGACTTGGAGACGGCCACCCTCGTAAATCTCTACACGCTGCTGTCGGATGTCCAGCGTGACGCCAACGACTTTCGCCAGGAGGTCGCCGATGTGCTTCTCTCCCGGCTCCATCACGACCGGCCTGTCGCCGGTCAGTACGGCTCCGTCCAGCGCACGAGTCGTCGCAACCGCTCGCTCAAAGACGACGAGGAAGTCCTCTCGAGGCTCGAGGCAGAAGGGATCGACCGTGAGCGCGTCATGAGCGTTGATCGCCAGAAGGTCGACGAAGCACTTGAGGTGACGACGCTCACTGAGTCCGATGTCTACGAGATTGATGAGAGCGAGTACGTTCGCAAGGCGGAGGTCGACGACGACGTCAAGGAGTCGCGCCTCCAGGGCTTGAAGGACCGGCTTGCCGCCAGCGAGGAGACAGAAGCTGAAGAACTGCAACAGGAAATCGAAGCACTCGAAGAGCGTATTGACGACCTCACAAGCTTCCGGGCAGGGACGGAGGTACAAGGATGACTAGTGACGGCTTTTGTGGCATCACGTACAGAGCAAGGAATCAGCAGGCTTCCTCCCGGTCGTCCTGCAAGCTGACACTGGCAGTGTCGAGTTAGTCATCGTCGTCCTGCGAGCGGAGTTCGATAGCCCGCTTCTCGAGTTGGCGGAGGATCGGAACACGTTGTTGGTGCTGGTTTTCGTAGGCGATGCAGGCTCGCAGCGTCTCCATATCGTTGATCGTTGCGATGCTGGCGTCGATGAGTCGTGTGTTTGGTGCCTCGAGCCGCTGTGCTGGTGAGAGTTCGCTCGAGTCTTGGGAGTATTCTGGCGTGTCGCCCATTGGATGTTGCCTCTACCCCTGTTGAGGCATGAAAAACTGTATTGCTCTATAGCTTTTTCCGCAAGTGAGAGATGACCACTTGCTACGGTAAGTACAGGCCAAGCACGCATCTTAATCATTTGAGTGGTATTCTCTCCCCGCCATAGAATTTCACCATTGACATTTGGCCGGGGTGGTGGCTGGATTTTGAGTTATGTCTACGGAAAACGATGATTCTGCTTCGTCACTTTCTTGGATATTCAACAAAACTTGGTAAGTAGTATATTCAAGTGTCACCGACTCAGTGACGGTTCCCCAGCCTTCAACTGTAACCTCTACCAAATATGTTCCAAGTTCGGTAGCAACCGGCACTTTCCGGTCATTATCTTTCTCCTCGATAGTGCGATCTACCTCTTTCAGAACTGTTCCCTCTGTATCTTTGATAGTGAACGAGATATTTAGCGGTACTTCAGGCACGTCAGGTACAGTAAGATGCTTCGTTGAATCATACTGTGGCGTTGTCTCCTCAAACTGGAGGGTGTGAACACCGTTTTCAATGTCTACCTGCGGGGCATAGTACGTTTCTCCCCGCTTGAGTGCTTCCACATCCGGTCCAGCAACCTGCTGCCAGAGCAACTCCTCGTCGCTCTCGTACTGACCCTCATCGAAGGCAGTATCAACCTCAGTCTTGACATCCTCGGGCAACTCCCTATAGTCGCTAGTTGTCCACTGCATCAATCACGCCACGGATAGATCCGAGGAAATAGACAAGACATGAGGTAGAATCAGTGTGTCACCTGACTAGGAGACAGCACACAGATGGAAATCTGTCGCATTACTTCTACTTTGGCAGAGATTCTGACGACGAGAAAGATAGCTGACGCTAGTAGCCGACCTCGCTTCGCCAGAAGCGAGGCGGCTTAGCCGAGTCCGTGATCACATCCA
>NZ_AOIT01000090.1 GCF_000337475.1 Natrinema limicola JCM 13563
TCTGAGCGATTAGCTTGCTCTCTCGCTCTCACCAGCTGTTAGCGTTCTGCGCCATAGACGATTTTCGAGGGAGCTTCGTAGCCACAGTCAGGACAGTCGAACCATCGTTTGACTTTCGCACCAGCAGCAGATTTCTGGCCGACGATGACGTCGTTGTTTGGACACTCAGGACAAGCGAGTTCGGGGGCTGGGCGGTTCCGAAGTTCATCCCGAACGCTGGTCGCTTCTTTCGTCTCGAAGCCACGCGACCACACCGGATAGCCGTCGACGAGAATCGCTGCCCGCCACTTGTAAGCGTAGGAGTCCGGGGCACGATGCAGGACCGCTCACGCTCCAGTCTCCGTGTTTCGATATGCTAGCGTAGGTGTTCGACTCTCTCGCGTCCAGTCCGTGATTCGAGGCATGAGTACTCAGAAATGGACATCTGCCGGTACGATCCAGCATGTCTCGCGCTCATCAATCTCCTCGAGGAGGCGATCGCGATGTCCGCGATGGCGGATGCCTGTCGCGTGTTGATCATACAGGCAGATCGACGGGCCACGGGAAGCACCGACCTGCTGGAAGGCGTGCCGAGCGAGGCCCTCATCGCGCATGATATCATCGTCGCTGCGTTCCTCGAGTGCTTGCTTCACCCGATTCAGATTTCGTTGGAACGTTTCCGTCGTAGTCTCCCAGGCCCGCTCGAGGAGTTCTTCACCTTCGTCGGACGTAACGGGTGCAACTGTCGGTAGGTCGCCCCACCGTGCTTTTCCAGCCACTGTTGTCTCCTCGTCGTCGAAAGTGACGTAGTAGTCGAACACCGCACAGGAATGCGGCTCTGCGCCAACCAGTCGATCGAATACGATCTTCCCGGTTGACAGTGCTTCGTCTGCTGTCGATGCCTCTACCAGCGAATAAATGATCATATGCATCTGGGATACCTCACTGTACCGACGCTCTGGTCAGTGTTCGCTTGGTCTTACCCAGTGTGCCGGCACCCATTACCGGCGCATAAAATCAAGATGAGTTTTCAAGCAGCGAAATTCCTTGTTCAACCACTGAATCTGTGATAAATAGGCTTGTTTCTGTTTGTAGTGCCCGCATTAGCTCGGCTGCTTTTGATTTCGTAAGTTGGTCACGATGATACGCGAGAACGATAACACCGATTGAACCATGCACTTCGATACTGAGATCGTTAGCAGCATCTCGCGCTTCAAGATCATCAGTCAACAGAACAGCTGAGCGGTCGGACGCAACTGCGAGAGCGGCAGTTTCACCGGGATCGAGGTTCAGATTCACTGTGAGTTCAGTCGGATCAGCCTCGACGAGTTCGTACTCGAGATTGCTGAGTGCAGGTGGAACTGTACCTGCCTTGAGTTCCTCGTACACGGTCTGAGGAATGAGCAATCCATCGACTGCTGACAGCACGTCAACCGCACCGATTTCGTCGAGATGAATGAGTGGGCCTGTATCAGCGACCGCGACGATCACGCACTCAGACCCCACTGAACATCGTCTTCAACTACTTGGAGTTCGCGCTCTGCACGCTTGACGCGATCTCGCCCAACGAGGTCAATTGCCGTTTCCCGATCGATTTCGTCGTTGACATACCGCGAGAGAACCAGATCGATCCAGAGATCTTCGACACCGCGTTCCAGAGCCTGTTCAAGGATCTCCGACTCGGCGACATCTCGTGCTTCTGCGATCTCTTGGACACGTTCGGTGAGATCGGTGGCCATGTCTACACAATCGGCTCGGGATGACTTAAACGTCTATGGAGAGCCTGGGATGATGGGGGAGCGAGTGAACTATTCACTCTTTGGTCGAGTGAGAAGGCTCACTTCCTCCAAGAGCGCCGTTGCTGTCTCGATTCGTTCTCTGTCTGCGTCAGTCAGTTGATCGCCCTCGAGATGGTTGAGTTGACTGAGTGCACGGCACTGTCTAGTTCAGCACCTCCTGAGCTGGCGTTCGACCATCGAGTGCTTGATTCGGTCGATCGTGGTTGTAGTGGTGTCTAAACCGTTTGAGCCAGCGACGTGCACTGGCTGGACTGCCCCGCCAAAACGAGTGAAAGCGGTCGATTCGCATCGACACAGTCTGGAACCATTTTTCGATGTGGTTCCGGTCTGTGTAGTTAAGCTGACCGCTCAGGTCGTGTCGAAAGAGGGCAGTCAGATAGCCACCGCCATCAACCAGAAACTCCGTGTCTGACACGTCGTGTTTCTCGGTTAGCCGATGCAAAAATGCCGCCGCGGGATCGGTCCCGCGGCGGCTGTATACGTCGATTTCGAGCAGGAGCTTCGACTCCGTATCGATCGCCGCGTACAGCCATTTCGTTTCGCCATCGACCTCAATCTGTTTCTCATCAACGGCGACCCGCGACGGCGCTGCCGTCGGCGGGTCCGCCTGGCTCTCCGCGAGATCGTGCGTCCAGTTCCAGACCGCTCCGTGAGACCGATCGACTCCAAGTAAGTCCAACACAGCGACGACTTCCCGCACCGACAACCCCATCGAATGCAGGCGCACCCCGAACCCCCTGATGGGTGTCGGGGTGCGTTCGTTCTCCCAAACCTCATCACAATCCACGTCGAAGCTCTCTCTGAGCAGGTTGGCGAGTTGCATGGACACTTCTTGCCACCACCTGCTCGTTCCTCAAACTCTCATCTAGACAGTGCCGAGTGCACGATGCAGTCTGTATCCTGGTGTGTTGCGTGGATCCATTGAATGCGCCTCAGCCGATCGCGGCGCAGACAAACATGACACGATAGCACGGGCGACCGTTCTGTTAACCAACAGCCACGCTGCACCATCGCCGTCTGTTGGTTAAGCCCTGATGCGGAGCAAGTCATTCTGGGCTCGGCCATAGCGCGGCGTCCCGCAGACTTGGCTCTCCCAGATCACGCTATCTGCTAACGGGAAATAATAGTTCATGGATATAAATTTATAGTTTTGGTTATCTATTTGATTAAATAATGTCTGGTAAGAAAATGGGAATATTGGGTAGAATACGATCTTTGATCGGGACTCCAATTATTGCACTAATACTAGTTTATATAGATCGTAATGTCTTTGACTTGTCTTTTTATTGGATATTTACCTTAGCCATTATACTATCAGTAGTGATAAATGAAATGGTGCCAAAGGGGATAAAGAAAATACATGAATAAGTGCTCTGTATGCTGATCGCGCATATGACGGGAAACCGTTTCGTGATCAACTCCACGAAGACGGTGTGCGTCCACTAATCAAACACCGAATCTACTCATCTCTCGACCTCGCTCACAACGCTCGGATGAGCAGACTCTGGTACAATCGCCGATGGATGGTGGAAACCGTCTTCTCGTCGATCAAGCGCACGCTCGACTCCGCCGTGCGTGCGCGAAGTTGGCACCTTGAGTTCCGAGAGATGGTACTCAAGTGCGCCGTCTACAATCTTCGTCGAACAGTTAGATATCTGTAGGATCAACCGGAGTGTGTCGGTTTTCGACCGGCGGTGGAGTTAGTGAAAACGCCGAAATTGAGCCCCGTCTAGCGATCCTACGGAGCAACAAAATTTACCGAATGAGGTGTTGGATTAAGTTTGCGGAGCGTGTNGTTAGTGAAAACGCCGAAATTGAGCCCCGTCTAGCGATCCTACGGAGCAACAAAATTTACCGAATGAGGTGTTGGATTAAGTTTGCGGAGCGTGTGCGATCCCTTAGAGATAATACCGACGATAACGATGCAAAATATAAACAATATCTATAATATGGCGACTATTCCTTCTATCTCTATCCATCGGGCCACCCTCCAAGGATACCTCATGTTTTTACTTGGGCTACTGTTCGTCGTTGAGAACGTTCTCTCGATGTTTACTACCGGGCTGTCACTCGTTGACCTCAGCGGTATTGCTCTCGGACTCTTCGCGATTGGAGGCGGTGCACTCGGTTATTTTAGACCAGAACAACTTTCTCGTGGAACTGAACCTGCCCCAACTTATCTGTATGTTCTCGCTTGTATAGCCACTGTGGCGTTCGTATACTCGATATTTTTTGTATTACAGGGGTGAGACCGGGTACCCCTCTCTGCTTAGTCTCTTGTCTATATCCATATATTCACTCGAGAACTACCTTATGAGTGATACAGCTGAGTGCGAGTACACGGAACTACATTTACCATTGCCGGGAGCTTAATACACCTAACTATTGAATAGTTTTGTATGTCCGAGTCCTCTGTTACCGACTCTAAAATTGACGACTGGTTAACCCTTGATCAGGACGAGGAGATTATCTGGTCTGGGAACCCGCATGGGAGTAGTCTGATCCCGGCACTTATCATTGGTCTGCCCTTGGCTCTTGTCCTCGTTGGGTTATTCATCATCGCTGGGGCCTATCTTCACCGTGAGAATACGCAGTACGTTGTGACGACCGATGGACTGTATAAGAAGACGGGAATCATCTCTCGTGATGTCCAGCGCATTGATTTCGGCAAGGTCCAGAACACCTCCTACAGCCAGGGGTTCTTTGGCTCCCAGTTCGGCTACGGAAACGTTGATGTCTCGACTGCTGGCGGATCTGGTATCGAGATGCAATTCCAGTCGGTGCCCGAACCACGTGAGGTTCAGGAACTCATCAACAAGCGCGTGAAGGCTAGTCGTGGTGAATCTCGGGAATCCGGTGAAACGAAGCGTGATGTGCTTGATGAGATTCTCATCGAACTCAAGGAGATTCGCACTACTCTCGAGACACAACAGGGTTCTGTGGGCGACACTGCAGCCACAATGACTAATGTTGGCAGTTCGGAAGAGCGACACTCGAATAACGAGACTGACTCCGAATTGAACAAGTCTGAGAGAAATAAACAACCTACTGACACCTCTGAAACCGACCAGGGACCGAGCCGATGAACGATAGAAAGCAATGACGGAGTCAATCGACCCGGCTGTCCCACTCGACAGCCACGAGTCAGTCACGTGGACTGGCCGTCCGCGAATTACGACCGTACTTCCAGCACTCGCAACGGGATTGCTGCTCGTCGCCGTCGGGGTCGTCAGCAGTCTAGTAGAAGAGACGCTACTCTTTCTCGCAGTTGTTCCGGTCGGTGTAGCAATCCCTCTCTGGAAGTATTTGGCTGTACAAGGCACGCAGTACGTGATAACGGACCAAGCACTCTACGTGAAACATGGGGTAGTGACCAGGCATGTCACACAGGCCAATCTCGAAACGGTCCAGAATAGTGCCTATGGCCAAGACATTACAGGATCGCTGTTCGGGTACGGCTCCGTCGAGTTCGAGATCGCTGGTGGTGATGACCTTTCATTTCAGGCGATAGATGATCCCCGTGAAATTCGGGCACTCGTCGATCGAGCAGCATCGAACAACGACGGACTTGGTGGGAACGATCGGCAAGAGTCGGATATTCCTGGCAATTTGACTCAGTGGCAGCGGATCCGGAATGAAATCCGAGAGATTCGCACGACGATCGAAGATTAGAGTAATACAAGTACGAGACCGAGTAGAACAACGAATACACCAATACAGAGTCCGATAAGTGAAGTCTTGGCCATCCGGAGGAACGTCCGACCAGCCGGAAGATCAGAGACGACGAGTGGGTCAATGCCGTCACCTGTCTCGGTAATGCGGCCGACGATAGTGACATCGTCACCGGGAATCACACGTTGTTCGCTGTAGCGGCGAGTCCCAAGCGAAAGAACCCTCGTAATCGGCCGAAAGAGCGACGGTGGTGATCGCCAGTGGGTCGCCACTGGGACTGCAGCGGTGTTCTGCTCGAATCGTGCGATCCGCTCCGGTGGCTCATCACTCGACGGAACGGTCGCGACAATAGTGCGTTTGAGTGTCACTGTATGTGCTGGCTCAACGATGTCAACTGTAGCCTCGGGTGTACGGACACAGAACGCGTCCGAGCCCGCCAACTCGTGTATCGTCACGAACCACGGAAGCAAGTACGGACTCAGTCGCCGTTCTTCAACAGCGTATCGGAGGGCCAGACAGCCGTTGTCACTAAATGGTGCGGTCAGGAGATCGGCGTCGCCCTGTTCGGCTGTTCCGGAGACACGAACGAGTTTTCCACATGATGTTTCGTTGAGTGCCGAGATAGACTTTGCTCTGTAGATACTGGTCACACGCCAGACATATCGTCCACTGAACCCAAGAACGATCACCCCGACAACAGCGAGACCACCGCCGAACAGCTGACTTCCGGAGAGTCCGAAGACCATACGGAACATGGAACAGTATCCCGTATGGATCTGTTGACTATTTGGTTGATATTCAGAGCGGCAGTCGATAGACGAACCGTGTTCATGACAGCCGACAAACAAGCAAAGACACTCAGTCGTCCTTGCCAACCCGGGTTCGCCTCAGGCGGTCTGTGGCGGCGACCAGGTATTCAGTCGGTAGAGTAGACGAAGCACGGCTATCACGATTGCTACCCCGATAATTAAGTCAAGATACGACGGTGGTTCTATCACAGACGCGAGCACGCCGAACACAAAGACGGTGACACCGACACGGAGAATGGTGTTACCAGCCATATCCTGAACCACGTCGTCAGGTACCGGTGAGGTTGATTTGCTGTACCCGGCTATCAACCATGTCCAGCCGGCGAATTTAATGAGTGCGCCCAAAACTGTGATGAAGAGGCCACTAGCTAGCCATTCGAGGGCAAGGTGATCGGGCGTGACCATATCTGAACTGTAGGACTGTCAAACGATAAATGATTGATGGGTGTACCAGAGATACCTGAACTTACTCGATCTATGAATATTTTCTCGCCTATTTCCGTCTATCTCGCTCGAGAGTCCGCAACTGGTCGATCCGCGTTTCGGTCGCTGGGTGCGTCGAGGGTCGCCAGCTGAGCATCCGACCTGCCTCTGCTATCACTGGCGAGACGAGCCTCGCATAGAGCCATACCAAACCCCGATTCAGTCCGCTTGGATCCTCCGGGCCTTCGATCGATACCGCCGGCAAATACCGTTCGACCCAGTGTTCCTCGTCGTCGTCCTCCTCGTCGACTAATAACGGGCGTGGCACGATCCCAAGCGTCGCACTCGCGTGCAGCCGTGCGTCCCGTTTTGGGCGTTCGTCCTCGAGTGTCTCGAGTGCACTTGCCACTGCGGACGGATCGCCAGTGAGCTGACTGGCTCCACGATCGGCGGCAAACTCACGCGTCTTCGAGAACAATCCGAGCGCGATTGCGTTCACCCCGAGTAGTCCTCGTGCAACGAGACTTACAACGAGGTACGCCAGCCCGAGTACCAAGATCGGAATCGCGAGTATGAAGATTCCAACCCCGGTGAATATGCCTATCATCACTGTATTCTCGAGAATGCGGCGGAGCAGTCGCTCGCGCCCGAGCAACTGATCCCCGAGCGCGACAGTCGCGGCAACAGCAGTCGCAACTGGGAGATCACGGTTTGCGATGTGGGCAACCTCGTGAGCGAGGGCTGCCTCGAGTTCATCGTCGTCGAGTTGCTCGAGCAGCCCAGTTGTAACCACGATCGTCGGCGACCGTTGCGTCCCGACGGTCAAACAGCCCGGTTCGACTCGGTCGGCAACGGCCACCGACGGGGCCGGGACATTAGCTTGCGTTGCCAGCCGTCGGACCCGCCCAGTGACGCTTCGTGGACCTCCTCTATCGAATTCGTTGAGGCAGAGTCTTCCAACAGCTTTTTGTGAGCCGTATCGCCCCTGTAGAGCGACGAGTCCGACTGCACCGAGGAGGACTGCACCAACAGTAAGCGGAAAACCAACTTCAGTCGGCAGTGACCACCCCCTTGCAGACATCACATGAAGACCACTCCAAACGAGAATCGAAAGGACAGCCACGTTGACACCGACCACCAGCACAAGCGCGCCAGCGATTCGCACCTGGAGTTGTCGATCCGGTGAGAGTGACACGTTGTTGTATCATTTGCGACTTTCTAACAGTGTTTCGAAAGATACGGTTATGGTTCGCTCCACGGACAGACGGACTCTAACGTTCTGACAAGGCCAGTCTACAATCCTGTCTAGTCCAACTCACCTTCAATATCTTCGCAAACGCGTTTGGGGACTGCATCGACGAGAGACTTCCCGTTAACCAACAACCTCTCCGAAACCCATCATCTGTTGGTTACAAAAGATTTCACTTCGTTTCTGGACTCGGCCCATGGCGTGACGTCCCGCAGACCTGGCACTCCCAGATTGCGTTGCCGGTCCAGGTTTCGTCGGGAACTGATTCATGAGCGCTGAATCGATGATCGGTTGTGCGTCCACACTGGTGACACTCGAGGCGTTCTTTGGTCGGAATGCCACTGTCTTGATGCTCAGGTTCACGTTCTTTAGGTGCCTGCTGGAGGGCAATTGCAGGAACTAGCCACGCATCATCACCGGTGTTGTCGAGCAGCGTCGCGAGCTGCTGTTCGTCACGAATGCCAGTCCCACCTTCGTCGTAGAGATATGTTGTTGGTTCACAGTCGCTCTCCACCGCTGATTGGTCAGTCCACGCTGTTCGATCATGGGCCGCTGCGAAAAGCTGCTCACCGTCAGTGGACGTAATCTGTGCTGCAGCAGGAAGCACGGGCCACCGATCGGTCAATTGGGCTGCGGGCTCGTCCTCGAGATCGTAGATGATCGTGCAGTCGTCGACAGCCTGTTCGGTCGCATTCGAGGCAAGGAGTGTCGCAGCGGCCGCGCCTTTCGCGACGGCACCGTAGAAGGTAGACGACTCGACAAGCATGTGAACGACGCCAAGCAGTGTCCACTCTGTTGCTGGTGCGTCTGTCTCAGAAGAGGAGTCCTCGAGATGATTGGTGAGACAGAACAGGCATTTAGTTCGGTCGGCTGGAATCGGTGCGCCACAGGACCGACACTCGGTATCCACTTCCGTTGGTGTATCTGGATATCCAGCCGTCGGCGTCGCAACTCGCTGTCGATCAGGCTCACCGTCGGTACACTCGTTGAGTGTCTCATCAGGGACATGCGACGCTTCGCCGGTCGGGCGAAGCTCTTCAAAGTCAGAATCGCGATCAGTCATTGATTGGGTAGTGGGTTGTATGGTCTCACGTCTTGATCAGGTCCAGTTCGATAGAGACGATCTGGAAATGAGATTACTGAGACGCTATTGCTGGCGGAGTCCTGCTTCTCGGGCTTCACGGTTGCTGGCACAATGGATACACGCTGGCAGATCTCCATCAACGGCGAAAACCCGGTAGTAGTTTTCCGTGACATGAGAGCCACAGCCATCACATTCTGGCATTATCCAAACCTATGTTGTTACTCCAGTAAATATCTTGTTCTAATACCTGTGTAGTTTTTCTCAATGGCATTCTATCTAAGTGAGATTGACTCTTTTCTGGGCCTGGTATTATTGCGGTTCAAGAAGGAGTCCACAGTCTTGACAACGAGTTTCGACTGCGTTGGTGGTCACTCGTCCGTTACATTTGGGACACGGACTGGCACTCGAGTTGGACTGGACGTCTTCGTCGAACGTTGTCTGGTAGATATCTCTGAGAGTCATGGTGTTCATGAGGGGGAATGAGCAACTCCGACTGCCCCTCATCTCACTCATGGGGCAGAGAAACCGCTCTATCAGGAGGCAGTAGCAGAGTTTCTTTATTCAGAGTTCTTTGTGAAAATCGCGGTCAGTACAGGTAAGACAGTGTGCAAATCAACCATATAGTTAAATTCATGAGCTTTTATGAGATGAGATAATTAATGTTATATGTGAGTGCTGTTTTTCAGTCGCCACTTCGGAGAACCATTCTAGGGCTGTCCATTGGTTTAGGNATGCAATCGGTCTCGCATTCACGTTCTATATTGTTTTTCCACGAGACGTAACGGATAGTCGTTGATTATCGAATGAGGATACGTTCGCATACGTAGTTACCGAATTGCTCGACTCAGTTTCAGGCATATTTCTGAATAAAGAAATCGTGTTACTAACTAATAGGTGGCGGCAACGCCGTCGAACGGATTCACGCTGTGGCGAAAGCCCGGCAGCGCAGCGGCCACCGGCCGTGAGCAGCCCGGACCGTGGAGGTGGTGGGAGGTGGCGGTGACTGCGTTCACACCAGCAAAAAAGGGGCTTCGCCCCGGCTATTCCCACCAGCGGCCGCGCTCGGGGAAGTGGATCGTCGTCCAGCCGGTCACGGCCAGTGAGACACGTCCTTCGTGCCAGTTCCGGGCAGCCTTGTGAATGCGCACCTGCTCGCCTTCCTCGATCCACGGCGCGTCTGATGACTTCCAGACGGTCACACGNNNNTCGTGCCAGTTCCGGGCAGCCTTGTGAATGCGCACCTGCTCGCCTTCCTCGATCCACGGCGCGTCTGATGACTTCCAGACGGTCACACGCGTCTGGCCACTGTCGTCCGCGATGAGCCCGACCTGTGCGATGCTCGGATGCGAGGGATCCCACAGGGTATCGACACGCCCTTCGATGCTCACCTCTTTTCGAGCAACCTCCTCGAGTTTCCCAATGGGGATGACGTGTCCGGGCGCCGTCTGCAGTTCCTCGAACACGNCTTCGATGCTCACCTCTTTTCGAGCAACCTCCTCGAGTTTCCCAATGGGGATGACGTGTCCGGGCGCCGTCTGCAGTTCCTCGAACACGCTGACGACCGCACTCGTCAGGTCTTGGCCACCGACGACGGCTTCACTCAACCGCCGGCTGATCGCCGCTCGAGACCAGCCATCCAACTGCTTCGCGAGTCGCATCGACTGCTTGTTCACGGCCGCCAACTGCTCCTGGGTGAGTTCTGTCCGGGGATCCGCCCGCTCCGGGTCCGCCATCGGATCCACGCTCGCCGCCCGTTTCTGGAATTCCACACGCCGCGCTTTGCTCTGGTCCGCAGCGATCGTTCGTGTCCGCTTTGCACGACCTTCTTGCGTTCCTATCTCGGCCTGGGCACTGATCAGTTCGAGTTCGTCCTCTCGTGCTCGAATCCGCTCTTCCTGCTCGAGGGTCGCGCCGTGAATCCGGTCATCGCTCGTATCGACGATCCCGTCTGGGTGGTTCGCATCCACCTTTGCTTGGACCTCTTGCTCGACCGTTGCCTCGAATTCCGGCGTCTCGTCGACGACCGGGAAGCCGTCTTCATCGACCGCCTGCTCGTCCGCCTGTTTGAGTGCCTGTTCATCGACCGTAACGACCTTGCTACTCGAGTTGTTACTAGACATTGGAGTCCTAATCTCCGAAGGCGCTCACGCGCCTGCCACCGCGATGTCTCAGCATCGCGGTTTTCCGACGACACCGACCGACTAGATCCATTTGCGCGCTCGCGCTCGCGCCTTCGCGAGCGCCCATCTGGGCGCGAGCGAGAGCGCGCCTGAATGCGGTGTTCCAACCAGCACCGCGCGGCGTCCTGCCGAGCGAAGCGAGGCAGGGCTCGAGGCGCGAACGGTGTGAGCGCCTCGGCGACCCGCCCGGAGCGAGCGGCCAGCTTTAAGCCGTTTCTCGTGTCCGGCCCGGACTGCGGGTCCGTGTCCAGCGCGACTGTCGTCGAGAACGCGCGCCGCGATGTGGCGCGCGACAGCGCAGGCGGCACCAAGCGCTGGAACGCGAAAGCCCGCGAGGGGCGCAACCGAAAACGCGCTTAATGCTGGCGCCGAGACCAGATNGAGACCAGATTCATTTTAGCCCGGAACGGTGAGCGACGCCAGGAGCGAACCGCAGCCCGGAATGGTCGGTCGCGAGCGACGCGGAGGGCAGCACGCGGCGAGCGGGGCGGGCCGAATACCAAGAGCGGGCAACCGACGCGACAGCAGCCCGATCAGTCCACGTGGGTGGGATCGAAAGGGGCTGGCGCGCTCGAGGAACCCCGCCGACGCAAGCACCGCAACCTGTGAGGAGCGCAGCGAGGTCTTCGCGAGTGAAACGAGCGAAGGGCGGCGAGACGCGTGCGTCTCGCCAGGCGCGGGACTCGAGCGTGCCAGGGGCTTTCACCCTATTATCGAAAGCAATGGTTGCAAGCCACTTACCGAGACCTACTCCTTCACAGCTGTTTCAGTGACCCATCCGCACACTACAGATGCATAATAACCGGAAAAAAACCAGTCGGCCAGTGTATGTAACACAGATGGTTTTTTAGCCGCAGTAACCACAGTTCGGGATATGCGTCGTGCCCTCCGGTACGCTGTGTCACTACTTGTTGGACTGTTAGTTACGGCATCCGTCGCAGAATTCGCTGCGACAGATCACTTGCTTACAATCTCACTATTACCGCTCTATGTGGCTGTGAGTTCAATGATGATAGCACATCGCCGAACGTTTATTTCTCTCTCTCGTGAGGCCGCCCCGGCAAGGAAGCGTGGAGCTATTGTTGGCGGTGTTAGTGCGTTCACCGGCGGATTCCTCCTACAGAGCTCGATCCCGGCAGGTGCCGCTGGGTTTGGGTTGATGTTTCTCGGCATGGCGACTACCGTTGCTGACTTCGACGACTTATAAGAAGTTGTGTAGGTTGATTCGGTCGCTGTACCGAACGATCTGTGGGTCGCCTGTACTTACCGATTCGGGAGGGCAAAGCAAGAATCCAGATCACTTCCGATTTCGATTAGTCGATGTACTGGGATTCCCACTCATAACGATCCTCGATCGCTTGTTCTCCCTCGTCTGTAATTGTGTAGTAGTTTGTGCGCCTGTCGAGTTGTCCTTTCTCGACGAGTTCCTTATTCACGACCGTATCGAGATTCGGGTATAGCCGTCCGTGATTGATCTCTGAACTGTAGTACTGCTCGATCTCGTCTTTGACATCCTGTCCAGATGGCTGGTCAGCGCCCGCGATCACGTACAGCAGGTCTCGTTGGAATCCTGTAAGGTCGTCCATGGCCTAGCCATTCAGGCGAGATGATATTTGTTATTCTACACGTACGTAGATGTAAGGTAATCCAACTAATCGGTTCTTTATACCACTAGCTGACTCTCGTTCCATTCACGCCATCCTGAAACTATGGTTGTAATAGAGTACTCGGGAGATCAGATCTAGCGCGCACGATCAGCGGTCGTAACCGTCTCACTCCGAACTCGAGAGTAGCTCACCGACGTACTGCTCTTCCCATTCGCGACGGGCCTCGAGTTCGCGTTGCCCACGCGCTGTGATCGTGTAGGAGTTCGTCCGACGATCGACTTTGCCTTTCTCGACGAGCCCTTTGTCGACGACCTCGTCGAGATTCGGATACAGTCGTCCATGGTGGACCTCATTCTCGTAGTACTCCTCGAGTTCGTCTTTGATCGCGAGGCCATGTGGCTCGTCCTGGCCGGCGATCACGTACAAGATGTCACGCTGGAATTTAGTGAGATCGTACATATTGCCATTTCGACTTATAGGTTGAAAAACCACTCGACAAGAGTTACACGAGCACATATAGTATGATGCTTTTTGCTAAGGACAATATTGATTAGACATCACTATTGGTTTTCAACTATTATTTAATCTCCCCTTCTCGTATGCATCGATGACATGACGGGATTGGGTGAGAAGAGTAGAAACCACCTTGAGGAAGCGCTACAGAGCGATAATCCATCAGAAAAAGATTTCCATATTAGACACGTGCTGCAGGCTAGCGCGATTAATGATTCTCCATCTGAGATAGAAACGGAGTAATCATAGAAATCCTCCTGAATCGCCGACAGCTACTCTGGTTTTGGATTTTCAAAGAAGATATATCAGTTCTGGAGTCCCATGGCATTGATCTGTTCTTGGTATCGGTTCCGGATAGTGACTTCTGTCACGTGAGCAACGTCAGCGACGGCTTTCTGTGTTCGTTTCTCATTACACAACAGGGAACTCGCATAGATTGCTGCCCCAGCATAGCCAGTTGGCGATTTTCCTGATAACAGTCCCTTCTCTGCAGTGGTTTCGATGATTTCAGTTGCTTTCGCCTGCACTTCTTCGGAAACCTCGAGTTCAGAGCAGAAGCGAGGGACGTACTTTTTCGGATCAACGGGCTCCATTTCGAGGGAGAGTTCCTGCGCGATATACCGATACGTACGCGCGATTTCCATGCGCTCAACGCGAGAAACTGCCGAAATTTCGTCCAACGATCGTGGGATTCCCTCCATTCGACAGGCCGCGTATAATGTACTTGTGGCAACGCCCTCAATGGAACGCCCGCGGATAAGATCTTCATCAAGTGCACGCCGATAGAGCACACTCGCAACCTCTCGAACAGATCGGGGAACACCCAGCGCGGACGCCATTCGATCAGTTTCGGAGAGAGCAAGCTGGAGATTCCGTTCGCCAGCGTCTTTTGTTCGAATCCGCTCTTGCCATTTCCGCATCCGGCTGAGCTGGAGGCGCTTCTCTGAGGACAGTGAGCGACCAGCGGCGTCTTTATTTTTCCATCCAATCGTGGTCGTCAAGCCCTTGTCGTGCATTGTTTGGGTTGTCGGTGCACCCACTCGAGATTTGCTGTCCCGTTCTGCCGCGTTGAACGCCCGCCATTCTGGCCCTCGATCGATAGCTTCCTCTTCGAGAACCAACCCACACTCCGCGCAGCTAATCTCACTCTCGTCCGCACTTCTCGTGAGCGCACTTGACTCACATTCAGGACAGGTCTGTTCTCCCCTTTGTTTGGTTGCTTCTTGCCCTGAGTGAGCTTCGTTCTCTTGCCGTCGGTTTAGCCGCTCCATCGATTAGCTAAGTATCAGTACTTTCAAGAGTTAAACGCTGGGTGTGATTTCTGAATTCAACAATCAGTGAATCGCCACGGGCAGCAATTCACGATAGCTTCAAAATGCGAATTCCCACAGTGAACAGTTACGTCTGGTATCCCACTCATCCTCGAGGTCGAAAAAGCGATTATGATGTTAATCTTATATTTCGGTTCGATCATCAATTAGGACGTCCACACAGTCTGGCGTCACAGCAATCCGAATGCCTTCAACAGTGAGTCGGACTTCGGTATCATCCGTTGATGAGGCGAGCAGTTGCTCGAGTGCTTCGGGATCCACAGTATCGTAGAGCTGGTAGTCGTCACGATCGAGGCCACACACTTCCAGCGTTTCGATGATTTCAACGACAAGATCAGTTGATGATCCATTCCCCGTTCGCTGTGATCGATCCATTTGAACGCTCGAAGCTTCAGCTTGACGGGTCATAAATGGTTTGGAGTCAACTACAGTTGCGTATCGACTCAATACTTGACTTAGCGCGTGTAGGATAGTGTCGGCGCAAGCAGAGTTGAGTATGCGCTTTGACGCTGACTGGATGTCTCGCGCCGACGATCGAATTTTAGAGCATTTGTCTGACGCTGGACCCGATACGCCCAAAGAGATGGCTGACAGCGGCCGGGTTCGCTTCTCCCGGCAACATATCAATTCCCGCTGCAAGACGCTAGTCACCTACGGCCTTCTTGTCCACTTGGGCAACGGCGTCTACGACATCACTCGTCAGGGAGAGCAGTACCTCGCTGGCGAACTGGATGCTCGCGACCTCGAGGCTGAATGAACCCAGCTGGCGACAACCCTAAATCGAAATTCAGCTAGTCGCGGGTCTTGAACGACTCCGCACACAGATCTCTGGAAGAAGAACTGCTCACTCGTCTTCGAGTGCTGCGTAAATCTCCGCGTGGCGGCGTCCGTCAAGTTTCCCCATCTCGAGGGCGATTTCGTGGCGTTCCTCATCACTCTCGGCCGACTGATATCGCTCGTATAGTCGGCGGGCTTCTTCGTCGACCGTCGCCGAGGAATCGGTGCTGGACGCCATCTCTATATTGAACATACTCATTGTGTCCCTTTATCAGTTGCGACGAGCACACGCTCGGAAGTAAATCACTGCGGTATCGGTGTCGACAGCGGCTTCGTCGGTCGCAAAGCGGTGCAATAAGGCACGAACTTCGTCGCCGTATTCGAATGTGTGTCCGTTTAGCATATAAAAGACGACTACCGTTCGGAGTGCAGTTCGCTTGTTCCCGTCGACAAACGGATGATCTGCAACAAGCAGCCTCATCAGGTGGACTGCCTTCTCATGGATCGTCTGTGGGACCTCCCCGAAAAATCCCTCCGAAACGTACTGCAACGCAGATGCAACTGCATCTTCTGATCGAACCCCTGATTCCGTGTTGTCGCCTTCCTCGACAATCTGCTCGTGAAGGTCAAGGACCAAGTCAACAGAGGGATACGCGACGTCGTCAGTCACAGTCTTGGTTTTCTCATGCCTCCCGATAAGCTATTCATTTAGCTCCTCAAGGAACCAGCCGGCCGTCGTCCCAATACGAATGCCGTCGATGTTGCGCATCTCGAGGTCAGTCGTGGCGGTACGGAACGGATAGTGGTCGACGAGGACGCGACGGATAACCGTACGGACGGGTTCTGTCCCGTATCTGTCCACGGCGGTCGCCATCGCCGCGTCGAAATGCGCGTCCTGGTGGTCCTCTCGAGGGTTCTGTGCACGCTCAAACACGAGTTCAACTACCTCGTCGACCGATGCGTGATCGGGGTTTCCGGTTCGTTCACGAACGTCGTACAGGGCGTCGCCATCGGACATCGCTATTCAACCGTGGTGTCTCTGTCTGTCTCCGTGGTCGTTGGCTCAAGCCGACGCTGCCGGCGGACCTCGGCAAGAACATCTTTGAGCGTTGCCAAACTGTCGATGGTCGAGAGTTCGTCGGTGATCTCGTTGAGGAGCACGGCTCGCTTGACAACATGGGCCTCTCCCTCGGTTATCTCGATCGAGTCAATGGATACCGACCGTTCTTCATTCCATCCACACGCCCAGCAATTTCGGGTGACGGTGATTTGCTCGTTTTCGTCGGCAGCAAGCAGTGCATCCGCCACTGATGCTGAGAGCGGCTGGTTCGGCCCTACTTCTATCGTGACGGGGCCGCCACACGCAGGACACTCCATACCGATACCGAGTACCGCTGTCGTTTTCAAAATATAGGCTCTGGCTTTATGAGAATCCTGTTTAAGCCCCTAATCGGTGAACGAATGCGCTGGGGTTGAAGGGGACCGTCTTTCAACAGGTATCCCGCTTATCTCTCACTCCCAAAACGCTTCGATTCGATCGTCTAAGTCGCCGAGTACGTCCGAGAGTATATCTCGCCAGTCTTCCTCATACTCCACATCATCCCCTGGTGTCGCTGCATCTGGCGGTGGATGAAAATGTGAGCGAGTATTGTGATCGTTTGGATGGCGGTCCCACCGACACTCCCAGTGGTCTCCAGTGGCGTATTGTTCAGAGTAGTGGATATTGAAATCGTCTGTCTCGTACCAGCGAACCTGAAGATACGCACGCTCGATAGCAGTTGGAAAGTACCCCATGTCGTATTCTGCGACGACTGAACTTGGTGCGTACTCCGGCTGGAAGACGGTCTCTGAAAAGCGATTGCTTCGTTCAAGATGCTGTCCAATTTGTTCGAGAATGTCGGTATCGATGCCACCGACCTCTGGGACAGTATCGTCGTCAGGTGGCCGGCGTTCAGGCATCGACTTTGGCACCGCCACTCGAGGAATGGCCGTTCTGACGCGCTGTATCTAAGAGCTCTGCACGTTGTTTGAGCGTTTTCCACTCACTCAGTGCTTCCCACACTTCTTCAACTGACGCTTCCTCGGTGCGATCCATGAGAGACACGTCTTCCGGACTGTCAGCATCGAACTGAGCACGATACTCCTCGATTCGTTTCATCGTCTCTTTGAGCTCTTTGACGATCTCTGCCTCAGAATATTCGTCTCGGATTTGCTCAACTCTGCGCCACTGGAGATACGATTCGTTGCGTTCGTATCTCACAGGTCGTCCCGAGATCTCACGCGTCATTCCCATCGAGGTGAACCATTCAAGATAGTCCCGTGCAGTCTCAGTATCACAGTCTGCTTGCTCTGCAATTCTGGACACTTTTGTTGGAGTCCGTAACTGTAAAATAACACTGAGCAATCGTTCTCGCGTTGGGCCTCCTTTCAAGACCTCTTCAGGAGAGTCCCATTCGGTAAAATCAGGTGGACTCTCAGTTGAATCACGAATGTCGTCGGGAGTATCAGTCAAGTCCATCAGTGTTCACCTACATCCAACTAACGATGTGATCGGCCATATATCTACCGCACGCTGAATTATTTCTGCTTCGTTCAGCGAGTTACGTCGCTCTCTGTTCAGAACCATTGACGTATTTTCTTGCTCAACAGGAATTCCCAGCGTGTTCTCACATTCGCATCCAGTACTTATGCAGTCTTCACGATGTGCTCCTCGAGATCGCGCGTCCAGTAGGTAGCTGGCCCACCGGTACTACATCGCGCACACAGCTGTAGCGCCCCCTCGAGGTGACCAAGTTCAACGCGGAACCGCGTGAGCGCCGCGAGCGCGTCGACGATGAGTCCGCAGCCATCGCAGGTGCAGTGATCGAACTCGTCAGGGTCCGGCTCCGTCTGGATAGCGCAGTCGACACAGATAGGGTGAGAGACTCGCTTGTCTTTTCCCCAGGTATGTGCCTCACCGGCCTCGGTGCCGGGCAAGGCGTCGCAGAAGGCACAGCCAGCGAGCGTCTGCTGCATCACTCACCCTCCTTGTCGGCGTTGCGGGCCGCCGTCCAGCCTTGATGGAAAACAGCAAGCTGAGTGCTCGAGTCAAAAGCGGTCCCACTTGGCTCGTGGATGAACACCCGCTTGCCAGGGACCGGCGTCACCACACCGGTATCGATGAGTTCCGTAACGAGCTGTCGGGCGGTTGTCTCGCCGAGATCTGCTGTTACAACGCGAGTTGCATCCTGATCACGGGCAACGAGTCTGGCCTCGAACCGGCTGTAATCGTCTGCAGTGTCGTCAATCGGATTTGGATCAGTCATTGGAAATTCCATGACGGCTCACTGTTGAGCGCGCCTCGTGCCTCATGGCGCCAAAAATTCACTGCTGGAAGTACGGTCAGAGGGACCGTATCAGAAGGAGAATACAGAGATCAAGCAACCGTTCAATTAGGAGTAACCGGGTTCACTCTGGAATCGTCTCCTCGAGTTTTGGAGGAAGTCGCTGAAGACAGGTTTCCAGAAAGCTTAGCGGCGCTTCTGCTTCGAGATGTCCTGGTTCGTGGGTTAATTCCTTATCGGTCTCGATCTGGAAATGGGTTGTCCCAAGGTCTTCATGATCATCGTCTTTGTGCCATCCCAAGCTGACTACGTCATCAGCCCACTGAACACGCTGAACATCAATGTCGGCACGTGGCCGCCATGTGACCTCAAAGGTGGCCTGCTGCCGTGGGAATTCTTCGCCTAAGAATATCTCAGTCTCGACGTCAGCAACGACAGATCGGGGACGGAGTCGAGATGGTCGATACCGAACATCGGAAAACCCCGGTTCTTTTTCGAGTCGTTCTTTGAGGCGACGAAGTCCTTCGCGCCGAGTGAATCCTCGGCCACCAGCAAGAAAGAGTACCATCTTTCCCTAGCCCTCTTGGGGAAGCGTATCTGAACCACGATTTGCGAGACGCGGATCTGCATCAAGTCGCGTTAGTGAACTCTGAAGGCTGATCGCAAGCTGAAGTGCTTCACGTACCTGAATGTTGTATTCCCATTCTTCGATCACTTCGAGGCGCTCGCGTCGATCGTCAGCCGACAGATCCTCACGTCCAATGCTCTGTCGAAGTTTTTCGAGAGATTCAACATTATACGTTGACTTCCACGAGTCGATTTCCTCACCAATCGCACGCAGTTCATTAGTGAGTTCGTCTACTGACTGCTCTTCAGCAAGGGAACGAACTTCACGGAGGAAGTGCGTAATCTCATCGGGCTTGTAGCATGTGCCGTCAGCTGTTTCAATGGCCTCGAGCTCTCCTTGATCAGCCATTCGATCAAGGTATTTGACAGCCGTATCTCTCGAGACATCCGCCTCTTCGGCGATCCAGCCAGCATTCCGTGGTGTCGTTCGCGTCAAGGCGACATGCCTGACACGGTCTGCACTGTCCATCTCTTCTGGCCACACCTGTGATCGGTCGCTCATTGCTCTCTTTATGACCTCTTCGAACTAATAGTTTAGTGTCGGTCAGGATTATTTTGTATTCCAATGCTGGAAGTACAGTCAAGTCGAAGACACTGCGTGATGCGTATGGAGTCAGTGATCGATATTCAACAGCGGGCTGGAGTACTGACGGCTGGGGATTACCTCTTGCTGGTCCGGCGACCTGTTCGCAGTTGCCACGTCGGCTTCACCCTGAACGTATCTGGTTCTTCAACAGGATGGGTATGACTCTGATTCGTCGCCAGTGACGTAGGCTGTGCGAGGCGGTTGATCAGTTCATCACGTACGTCCGTCGACTACGTGTAGCGAGAACAGAGAGCGAAGGATTCGTTTCCAGATGGCCAAGAACAGGATCTTTCAGGGTGCTGCCGCACCGACACTCCCGTTCGATCATGCAAACGGGATATCAATTTCAAGACCGTCGTAGGCCAGTTTCGGTTTCTTTGCCTGACCAGGCCCGCCATTTTCAAACTCAATGACGCCGATGTCTTCGAGTTCGGAAAGGTTCCGATGGACCTGTTTGTAGTCTCGCTCCACCAGGTCAGCGGCTTCGCGGATGCTCTCGGGCTGGTGTTTGGAGATTGCTTCCAACAGTTCTAGATTCTTTGGGCTAAGAAGGCGACTGAGTTCTGCATACGATCCGAAGTTCAACACCGGCTGGGCATCGTCAAGGTCTTCACCCTCTTGGGCAGCCTTGATGCGGCTACGCGTGCGCTGGTTGAGGCGATCACGTTCACCGACGGTGACTTTGAGCGTGGGCATGGTGTATACCTCCTGGAGACGTCCTACTCCGACCATTTCCATGAGACAGGCGACATCTCCTCGGTTTCGCGTTGAAAGCGATCATAGAGCGTCAACATCCCGGGGAATTCGATGATTTCAACACCGTTTCGGGTGTGACGCTCATGGCCTTTCGTCTGTTCATGGGCGTTGTCGTATCGAAGGATGGTGTCGCCGCCGACTTCCCCGTGGTGGAGGCTGTAGTCCCACCCACACGGGTACTTCTTATCCTCCGTCTGCCGGATGGTCACATCGATGACGTATCCATCTTCGACATCCTGCCAATCTTCAATGGTAGTGTAGGACGCCATCCGTCATCTTATGTGATGGCCTCCATAGGCATAAATCTATGGACTTCATAACATAGGTGTGTGGTTTGCTTCTTTGCAAGAGCATGAGCCGCTTGACCAACCTGATTCAGAGACATTGAGAACGAGTTCACCTCTCGCTGGTCCGTCGACCTGTTCGCAGTTGCCACGTCGGCTTCACCCGGAACGTATCTGGTTCCTCAACAGGAAGAGTATGACTCTGATTCGTCGCCAGTGACGTGGGCCGTGCGAGGCGGTTGATCAGTTCATCACGGACGTCCTGCCGAGACATCGTCTGTTCGTGCCAGCCGAGCCGTTCGTCGTAATGGCGCTTCCTGAAGAGCTGGCCGGTCGTCTCGGCGACGGTGTACTGAGTTCGTTTGACTCCCCAGACGTTCGACGATCGATACTCGGCACCGACGTCTGCATGCGTGAGTTCAACGAGAACACACTCGACGAACGAAATGAGTGACTCTCGACTCCGGTCGTTCGGAACCCATAACTCGAGGCCGGACCTGGGTGGTTCTGTGGGCTGTCGGTGGGTTGGTGCTCGATCAATACCACGGTCTCGTGGGTGCTGTCGCTCAGAAGTCATTCGCTATCTCGGGGCAGTTCGACCGCCCCGCACCCATCTCGGGGCGAAAAAATACTCCAGTAGGATAGTTTTAGAAGACGTAGCTCTGTTGAAATCCTATTCTTTAGATATTCATTCCCGTGGAACCACTGCGAACTACAGGTGCTTATTGACCGCTAGTCGCTCTATCAAAGTTGAGTGATGTCCGCGGTGCCGTGCTTAATACAAGGTGTAAGGCTATTACTATGTTCTGCGTGCCGAAGCTCTTGATACGGCAAAACCTACGCCAACAAGGAATAGGACACCTCCAACTAGTATGCTATAAATAATATCCGTAGCTACATGATGTTGAATGATAATATTCGTCCGATAATAGAATGGTAGTAAGATATAGAAAATGCCACTGAGGAGTCCAACTGCTTGTGAAACGCGTGACTTCGGGTTTTGAGCTATTAGCATGACCGTCAGTAACAAAGGGAGTAATGTGAGTACATCTGCTAAAAGATATTCCTGCCTAAACGCCTCGCTCTGACGCCAGAACATGACATCCACGATTGGACCTTCACGATTGGGGTCTTCAATTGCCCAAGGTGATAGGTATCCCACGACGACAAATAACCCGCCAGCGGCTACTATCGCCTGACTGATTTTAGAAGACTTCATAGGTTGGATTATGTATGAATGTATTAAATGTCTTTTGTAGATGTGAACAGGAGACAGATCGGTTATAGGAGTTTAGATGTGAACGATACACCCACTGTACTTACCGCAGAGGGTTCTGAACCTATCACTACCTGCGGGTTTCAGCAGAGCCGAATACGTGCAGCGGGAGAAGTCTAACCGAGTTAGCCGAGTGCTACGGAGATTCCATCGAACCGCACCAGAACTAGTCAGTCAGCGTTCCGACTCAGTCGCTTAATATGTGCAATTCGGTCGTCTATCGGAGGATGTGTAGACAATATACGTGTCCAGTAGTGGCGGATTCGGCGTATAGCTCTCTCGTAGAGCCTTCCTGAGGATTGTTCATTAGTCTCTGTAATCTTGACGTCTCTGAGTGCGCGTAACCCATTGGCAACTTGGTGTGGATCATCGAGAAGCTCGGCTGCGTATCTATCTGCCCGATACTCTAGCTGTCGACGAGCCCATACAAAGACAACTCGTCCAACGAGCACTGCGCTNTCAGCACTACCGTCCCAACCAAGGAGACAACTGCATGGTTTTCGTCGACGTGCCCCAGCTCATGAGCTGCAATCATTGCGATGCATTTGTTGTCAAGTGCTTCAAATGAGTGCTCGTTGATTAGAATGACTTTGTGAGTTGGAAAGACGCCGGCAGCAAGACCGTTGATCGTCTGCCCGAACTCGCCAGTAACCACTCGAAATGCAACGTCTTGATCGGCACCTATCTCACATGCAGCGCGTTCTCGATCGTTCAANATCGTCTGCCCGAACTCGCCAGTAACCACTCGAAATGCAACGTCTTGATCGGCACCTATCTCACATGCAGCGCGTTCTCGATCGTTCAAGGGTCGTGTTGCGACATGATTCCGAAAGAATGTACCCGACATCGACACCATTCCTGCAAGAAGGAGTACTGCAACAACAAGCTCGAGTAGTGATTCTCCAAAGATGAGCAGTTCGCCAGCAGCGAGCGATACGAGAACGCTGAATCCGACGACTGCAATCCGTGTAATCGCATCCACACGAGAGCTCTCTTCATCGAGAATACGCTGCACTTCTGCCAGCACATGTTGTGCTGAGTAAACGACATAGTGTACGAAAGCAGATNATCTGACATAGAGTGTACAACCGAGAAATACAGCTACCGAGAGCAGTATCCACGGTATCAGCTCGGCTGCTGATCTGCGCAGTGAATTCCAGTGGTTCGTCATTGAATCAGGCATGTGTTCGAGGAAACCAAATCTCGCTCGGTTGGAACATTGGTTTGTTTTCAGTTCACCTTTGCAAGTTGACTCACTTTGCGAAGTGGGAGCCAAATAGAGAGCATCAGAGCTATTCCTTTCTTCTACCGACGAACCGCTTTGCACGAGTCCAGAGCGAATCGTGATCGGGAGACGAATCAATGTCTGCCTCGCGTTTTGAACGCTGATCGTGCTGCTCAAGTCGTTCTTCACAAGCTGTCAGTCGATCGCGAAGCGTTCGATTGGTCGTTTCGAGTGCCTCGATACGCTCGTTCTTTTGCTGGAGCGTCGCCTCGAGGTCAGACACACGCTCGCTCAATAGCTGATTTTTCTCGGCTAGATACGCTGCCCGTGTCCCTTCAGACCCACCAATGGTCTGCTCAGTTGCCGATGACGGTCCATCTTGAGCGGGTTCCTGTATAGTCGTCTGTCCTTGCTTCCCGGTCTGCTTCACACGCGACGCCTCGCTGCTCGATGGATCATAGACATCGTCTGTGTTCGCGATTGCTCGCTCGATGGTCTTCTCACCGTACGTAGAGCCGTCTGCGTAGTGGACTTCGTCCCATTTGTCTCGGAGCAGTCCCGATTGGCGGAAGAGCCGGTCCATCTGCTGCTGATCTCCTCCAGTCCAGAACGCCAGCAGACAACATAGTGCCATGTCCGCTTCTGACTGACTCTCGTAGCCGGCAGTCGAGCCACGCCACAACCGCTCGAATTTCTCGCCATTCGATGCATTCCGTGCTCGCTCGAGCAGTTCTTCATCCTCAAGCGTCACGCTCTGGCTGGTTTCATGCGTCGAAGCCTGCTGTATTCCTACTTTGGTCTCGCTGTGAGATGGCTCAGTCTCGGCGATGTATTCGACATATACGCTCTCGAGTGCAGCAGGTCGCTCCATCACCTGTGACGGTGTCGTCTCGACACGATCACCAGTCACTGTAAAAAACCGTGCTGTCTCATACATCTCGACGGATCCGCGTCGACTCCGGTCTCCAGGCAGTGACCCACGGACGATAACGTGATAGCCAGTCCCCGACGGTGAGACCTCTGTAAACGACTCGAGTTCGAGGATGATTTCTCGAGCATCTGTTCCCGGAGATCCGGTCTCTGGATCACGACAGTCATCGAGGTCAATGCCGACAAATGGATCATCGTCTGTGAAGACGAATCCGACCCCAGCCGCTTCGCCACGCTCAAAATACTCGAGTGCTTCATCGAAGGGCCGCCATGTCTGTGGGTCAGTTGCTGAGGCATACTCGCCAGTCCCGGGAACAATTGGGACCTTCGTTGCTTTCCCGTCACGATCCTTGACACGCCAGCAGATCCACTGGTCGTACTCCTGGAGAGTCTCAGGAATGCCGCTCGTGTCGATTGAATGTGTCTGCTTCTCTTTCATGTATTCCACCACCACCGTAGCGCCGTGCTACTGTGCTGCCAGCACATTATCAGCTGCACGATAGATTCCCAATAGTTCTCCCACCCTGCTTTACCATGTTTTGCGGCGGCAACCCTCTCTATACTAGTTGGTTTTTGCCCCTCATTTACCCTGGACAGTAACGCCGTCTTGCGATTTTTACCCTGGACACCGAGATGGGCACGTATCTTGGACAGAGATTTACCCTGGACAGTTCGATCCAAACTGCACGGAGAGCGTTTCAAGCGCGGTTTTATCGAGGTATTCTGATTCGAAAATACCCTGGACACGAGCTGATTTTGAAACGCAGACAAATCACTCATCATTCTGATTGATTCACCTCTTCAAGAAGACGGACACCAGCATCGGTCAGTTCAATTCCAGTATGAACAGTGATACGTTTTCCATCTTTCCGCCGCCGGTCGCTACCAATCTCGAGATGGCCACTCAGTTTTCGTCCAAACCAGACATCGTTAGTGTAGTCGAGATCATGTCTCTCCGCCCACGCGACATAGGCCTGATAGAGATCTTTCTTCGGGACCGAGCCCTCGGTATCGGCAGTAAGGAACTGATCGACGAAGACAGCAACACCATCTCCGTCAGGATCCAACTCGGGAGCGCCATCAGCCGTCTGCTGATCTTGGTCAGGTGCTGGCGAGGTGTCCGTGTCCTCTTGTAGAGACGCTTGATCGGCTTCCAAGAGTCTCTCAATCTCGTCTGACAGGGGCGCAGTTTCACCTTCCACATAGAGTTGTGGTGGTGCGTCTTCTGGCAGGATCACCACGCCATAGCTGGCTCGGTCGTATTCTGGATCCGGTAGATCAATTTCAGGAACAAAGGGACGCTTGATTGGCGTCCAGTCTGCCTCGAACGCATCTAACGTATCGTAGACATGGATGTCACCCTGCTCATAGACCGTGTACTGATCCGTCTCACGGTCATAGCTATAGTATGCTGGCACAGTATCCTTCGAGAGTGTGACCGACGATGCCGTTCGAATGAATTCTGTGTCGCCGTCCGAAAGGACACGCTCACCGCCATCACGTGTCCAGACCGTTCGTGCTGACTCACCAGTAGCTGGTCGAACAGCCGTCACACCCCCACGGGCCGTCGCTCCATCGCCAAACGTGACGTGTTCGTCCATATTGTAGAGTTTCTCTGTGCCATCTGCCATTTCCCGGACTGGCGACGCAAGAATACTCTCGAGCCGGGCTGCCGCGTGAGTAACCCTCTCGTCTCCCGGCCGCACGACAAACAGGGGAATCCGGTCGTCCTCTTGAGCACGTTTGAGATTCTGCAGGACTTTCGCTGGCCGCTCAGGTGTCGTTGTTTCAGCTTCAAGAGCAAACTCACCGTCGTAATCAGGATGTGTGGCCGTCCCATCAGGCTGTTCACTCCCATCTTGTTTGTAGATGTCAACAGTGAAGCCAAGCTTCGTCAGCGCTGCTTCGAGATCGAAGAGAAGGGCATCGTGTTCCGAGCCACCTGCAGAGCGCACATCACCAGTCTCAGGTGTAGCAACGTCTTCGCCCTCGTCAGTGAGTCGAACGACGACCGTCTCATTGTTGGCACTGAGATCGACATCAATCAATGGCGACTCCTGACGCACATCAGGGAGTTCCTCGGTTGCAGTATCTGGAGTGAGGGCTTCAGCGGTATCACTCTCGAGACGATCAATTACCTCGGCATCGACGTCGGTCACGGGAACCCAGCCGTTCTGGTCGCGAACATCCTCACGTAATTGGACGGTACGAACTGCCTCGGCCATCAGCCGATCAACAATGAGTTCGTCAGAACTTGCTGCCTCATTGTACTCGCGATAGATAAGATTGCGGAGGATCTCGCTATCTGTCAGCGGATCAGTCCCATACCGCTCGAGACTTTGTTCGATGATGTCATCGACGTCGTCTGTCCCACGGAGAGGCGGATATGGTGGAAACGTCCGAATCAAGACGGGTTCGGAGTATCGCCCTCCCGAGAGAGGAATCCGCGTCCACACTTTGAACTGGTCGGTCGTGATGAGGTCTTCTGCGGTGTAGTCGCGGAACCGTTTCATCAATAGTTCGGCGTCATCACTGTCGTTAACCGAGAACGTGAGGAGGTTGTCACAGTTGTTCTGCATCGCTTTCAGCGTGTCCTCGTCAAACTGCGACGGATACTGCGAGGCAAGCGTCACGGAGAGACGCATCGATCGGGCTCGAGCCAGCATTGACTCGATGTCGAGATTGTCACTGGCGATATCATCGAACTCGTCACAGAGGACGAAGTAGGGATCCGGCGTCGTATCCAACTCATATGACCGCCGCTGAATAGCACTCCAGAGATTCCGCATCACGCCGAGCGTGACCATCTTCTTGATGTCCGTATTCTCGACGGGCGTTCGGACGATGACGATTCGGTCGTTGTCGATGATGTCTCGGAAATCGATCGTACTCTCACGATGGGCAATGATCCGACGAATCACCGAATTCTCGACCCACGATTTGATCCGTTTCAGGAGGGGACGGATCGTCTCCTCTTCCATATTCGCGATCTCGAGGCAGAACTCCCTGATGTAGGGATCCTCGACGTCAAGGGCGAAGTCTTCGCGCCGCTCGGCGTTGAGCAACGTGAAGTACATATCGATGATCGAGAACGGCTTTTCCGATTTCATCATCGCTCGGGCCATCGACTCGGTGATCGCCTCCATGTTGATGCCCCAGTAATCGGAAGTGTCGAAGACCGCCTTCAGGTTCTCGACCCGGTTTTCGATCTCGTTCTCGAGTTCCTCGAGCGTCTCACACTCGGGCACCTCAAGGAAGTTCATTCCGACCGTCTTCTCGTGGGTGGTCGAACCGGGTTCGATCCAAACCACGTCCTTGAGACGATGTTTGGGGAGCATCCGGAGGAGCTCTCGAGAGTCACGACCCTTCGGGTCGAAATACGTGAAGCCGTAGCCGGAGTAGGCCCACTGAACCATCATATTCAGGAGCTCGGTCGTCTTTCCGTAGCCGGTCGTTCCGGCGATCCAGGTGTGCCGAAAGAGCGACTCGAATCGGAGCGGTGCCTCACGAAACCCAGTCTGGGGGTCCTCTGAGTAGCCGATCCAGAGTGGGGCTGGTGCATTGTACATCCCGGCTTCGAACATTTCTCGGATGAACGGGCCTGCAACTGTCCCCTCGTCGGCGGTTTCCGTGATAACCTTCTTTCCGCCAATACGAGTCGTGTTCTGTTCGACGATATCGTATTGTTCACCCTCATCGGGATCGGGTTGCTGGTGGGTCGACGATTCAGCAGTCGTGTTTTCTTCCGGCTGTTCATCGCCTCCAGCAGCGTGCTCATCTTGGTGGTCGCCGCTGGAAGCCTCGTCATCAGATCCAAAGAAGCGATCAAGCACCATCGAATCCCTCCTGCTCTCGAGTTGGTTCTTCAAAACTGACTGCTGTCTCGTTCGGAACGCCAGGAGCCTTCCCATCTGCCGGTGAGTCGTCAGGTGATTCGTCAGCTGCGTATCGACTCCCATCTGCTGGCAGCCGATCGCCACGCTGTGTGTACCGCCAGTCGATCTTTGGCGTCTCAATCTCCGAATTGGGGATGTGTGCGACGCCGGCGAGTTCGTCGACGGTCATAATCATGTGCCGGTCGATCCACTCACGGTCACACATCCGCTGGACGAACTGCCGAAGCCGCGTTGCGCGTTTGCTCTCTCGACGATGCCAAACAGGATTGTCGTTAAGGCCCTGCTCAGTGATCGCGTTGTAATACTTCCTGAACATCCCCGCGACGCCACGAGCACGGGCCTCAGCCTCGTCTTGTTCGCTCGAGGCAGCAAGCACGCGAATGTTCACGTGGAAGGCCTGTTGGCCACGTTGCTGTTCGATGGTTTTCGCAGCCTGTTTGTCCTTCTCAGTCGGCGGTCGCGTGCGGGGATTGAGCCAGCCGACGGATGTCCCCTGACGAAGCGCGTGCGCGAGTTCGTCAACGCTATTGTGCTTGAACCGGTCGCCGTCGGTCCACGACTGTTTCGCAGGTCGGAAAATGACCTGCGTAACGACGGTACTCTCGTCAAGCGACAGCATCTCGCTCGTAATCTCGCCATAGGGATCCGTCTCGAAGCCCTCACTGTTGTGATGGCGAATCGGATAGTAGGGGATCTTCTCCATCTCGAGCCACGCGCCGGCGACATACTCGTCAGCGTCGATGACGGGGAACGCATAGCCCTCCTCGACCGGGAAAACCTCACTGTTGGCGTAGTTGTTCCCAACACGCCGTCTGAACTTGTCCGCAGCTGCCTCGGTGGCAGCGTGCATGTAGAACTTGATCTTCCCTTCGTCGAACCAGACCTCGAAGGAGTGATGATCACTCATATTCTTCCCACGGAAGTTCGTCGTCACATCGTGGACCGACTGGAGGACACCAGCCCCGTCCGCGATACCGTTGTTCTCTTTGTAAGGGCGGATCCGAAGCAGTGTGCCTGGCGTATCCGCTTGGTGTTGGACGAACGAATCGTGCTCTCCGAAGTTGAGTTGCGTCGCCTCGTACTGTGGCGACGAACCCAGAATTGTCTTGATTTGGTTGAACCTAGTCATGGTCTTGGGTGTCAGACTCCGTTTCAGTCGTATCCTGTGCAGTAGCTGATTCTCCACCATCAGGCCGAACAGACGATTTCTCACTGTCTGCCTCGAGGGAATGCTCGACGACCGCATCGAGAACCTCCTCTTTCGTGAGATCTGCCTCGAGAAGCCGACTGGCCGCATCTGCGCTGAGATCGAGACGGGTTGCAAGCGCGTTGCGCTGGGCTTCGTTCTCGACGAACTCTTCGAAGGCGAGCAACTCCGCTGGCTCGTCGCGAATCGCCTGCTCGATGAAGGCCTGGTCCTCGGGCTCGTAGTCGATAACCCGTTTCTCGAAGTCGTCAGCGACGATATGCAGCGGGTACGTTCCGTGTTCTTCGACGCGAACGAGTGCCTGACTATAGCCGAGATCTTCGTTCCCGGCATCGGCACCCCTGACGTACCGTCGCTGCTCTTCGGTTAGCCCGATTTTGTCCGCTGTCCGATCACCCAGTTCGGGGAGCTTGTGGAGGACCTTGATCGGACACATGCCGATGATCTTCTCTGCCTGCTCGGTTTCGTAGAATTCCTGGGCCGTCTGAGAAAGCAGCACCATCCGAAGCCCTGCATGGCGTTGGTGCCGGAACGCTGTCTCGAGGAAATCGAGGTTGGCCTGATCCTCGAAGAGGTAGTGGGCTTCGTCAATGGCGAGTTCAACGTTTCGCTGAGTGTTTTTCGCCTGCTGGTAGATCGTCGACAGCAACAGTTGCATCAGGAACGTCTGGCGATCGATCCCCGACGCGCTGCCTTCGATCTGACCGAGGTCGATATAGACGACCTTGTTGTTGCCCTCGAGGATATCGATCTCGGAGTGATGTGAGAGGTTTTCGTAGGAGCCCCCCTCACGGAATGGCTGGAACGCAATCGCGAGGTCATNGTGATGTGAGAGGTTTTCGTAGGAGCCCCCCTCACGGAATGGCTGGAACGCAATCGCGAGGTCATCTGCATACTGTACGGCACGCTCGCTAGCGGAGTCAGATTTCGCGATGTTGTGATCGTCCGGATTCTCAGCGATATCACAGAGGATCCGATGGACGTCCTGCATCGTCGGTGAATTCGCCGACGTGTGCGTCGAGACGTCGTCTTCAACGATCCCTGCTTGCCGGTAGGCTTCATCGATGACATACGAGAGGACGCCTGTCTCGGTTCCGAGTTCGATATCGCGAGCGTCGAGGAAGTTCTCGAGGACGGCGTAGACCTCGTCTTTCTTCGCCGAAAGGGGAGAGATCCCGTCACCGGAATCAAGAACGTTCTGGGGCGTCTCGCGGATCTCGAGTGGGTTGAGCTTCGTATCACCACCGACGGTGATCGTCTTTGCGTTCAGCGCATCTGCGATCCCGCGGAAGCCACCAACTGGATCGACGAGAACCAGCATCGTGTCGGTGCGGCGTTTCATCATCCGAAGGTGGCGCATGATGTCGCCGAACGTCTTCCCAGCACCCGGCATCCCGACGACGAGTTCACTGTGGCCCGTCTCGAGCGCCCATGGGTTGATCCGGATTGGGGAACCATTGTGGCCATGATAGCCGTATTCGATACCCTCGTCCATCATCAGGTAGTTCGACGAGAACGGGAACATCGCGCCGACAGCTTGGTTCGTCAGCGTCGACATGCGGTCACGGCCAAGTTCGTTCGCGCCAAGCGGCGACACTGTCGCGAGTCCACGTTCCTGCCAGCGACTTGCGACCTTGAGCGTACAGTTCGCTGGCGCATCCTTGATGATCGACCGCAGGCGCGTCGTCTGATTATCGAGTTCCTGTTGACTATCAGCGGCGAGGCGAATGAACACACCACCGCGATAGAACGACGCTTTGTTCGCACGGACGAGCGACCGCATGTACTTCGCCTGATCGATGTCTTCCTGGAGATCCTCGGATTTGAGACTGTTCGAGTCGTGCTGGTTGATCTTCAAATCTGAGATCCAGTCAGCCATCATATCCTGAGCCGACTGGCTGTCGAACGGATCGAGGTGGATACTGATGTCAGTCTGCAACTCCGTGTCGAGCAACAGCCGCTCGAGGAGGCCATCTGGCGGTTCCTCAGGGAACTGTTCGATCCAGAACGTGCGAACGTACGTCTCGTCGTTGATGACGGCGTAAGTCGTCTCCCAGTCGACCGTCGACGGCGCAATTACCGACTGGTGCATCGTCGACGTATCTGGTAACCGATCGTCAGTTCTGGCTGGCGAGTCGTCGACAGCATCTTCGTCGATAGTGTCCTCCTCCCGATCGCTCGAGGCCGTGCCTGGCGGGCTATCACTGTCGTGCTCAGCCATCGCATCGAGGACGTCGTCAGGATCGGGCGTTGCTGGGACACCGTCGCTTATCCCGTGGGAGACGACCGGGAACGTCCCGAGTGCGTTCGTGATATCGGCGTACTCTTCGGGATGGCACGTCCAGTACTCCTTCGTGATCCGAGCGAGGTCGTAGGCATCAACAGGACTGACCGAACACCGATAGAGCGACGACCCACCACGGCGGAGTTGTGTGAGTCGTGACTCGAGGTGTTCTTCTTTGAATTGCTCTCGCTCGGCGTCGGTCAGATCGTCGGTTTGGAATCGACTGAAGAGCCGTCCAACAGCAGGAAGGTCAGCAAGATAGGCGAGGACACTGTCGTCCGTTTTATCGAAGTGTTCGATATCCTCGTCGTTCACCGCGGTAATAAGGTAGTACTCGCGGATCGTGGTCGTCTCCGAGTCGATTTCGCCGTTGTCAGTCGTATTCGCTCCAACGTACTCCTCGAGCAGCCGTTTCAACACAGGACGTGAGCGAACGTCGGCATCAGCGAGTCGATCCTGGTGTGCACGGATGGTCTCGTCGTCATCGACCTCGCGGCTAGTGACGTAGATCTTCACTGGAAAGTCGATAGTCGAGTTGGCGAACTCCGAGAGCGACTGGACAGCCTTCGCCCACGCATCATCGTCCTCGAGGGCCATGTTCGCCGGCTCGACTTTCATCGCCCCAACGAGTGCGCCATCCGTTCGTTCGATGGCATGCGGATACACTCGCTGGAGGCGAGTCAGATACCGGACCTCACTGTTGTCTTCGCCACCGTGCGTGTATTTCTTGTTCTTGATCGCCCAGCTAAGACGGGCAGCGAGCCACTCAGTCAGCCACAGATATCGGGGCTTGACCTTGTGGAGCAAGAACAGCACCGTCACGAGCATGAGCCCGAATCCTAGAACTGGGATCGTCAGTGCTGCTGGGACGAACGTCGCTGCAACGACCGTGACGAACGCCACTGCGAGAAACAGCAGGAGCTCGCCAATAGTGTAGCCCCGGAAGAAGGCCGTTGTGCCACCCAGCGACTGATGGATCTTTCGCGCGGTATAGTCGTGATCAGAGGTGTTCGTACTCATCGAACTCACCACCGTGAGACCTTCTCCTTCGTGTTTTTGAGCCCACGCTTGGCTCGAGTCGATGCGTTCTGCGTCGCTTTGCGAGCGTCATCAGCGGCCTTATCACGCATCCGCCCAGTCCTCGACTTCCGCAAGTTGTTGTAGCGGCCGGCGTGTTCCTTCGTCGAGCGGGCCGAAGAGCCGAGCTTGTATGCTTTCGAGTCTCCACTACCGAGTGTCGTCTGGCCACTTTTCGTGACGGATCCAAGCTGGTTATCTGCGTATCCACGGTGGACGTTTCGAGCACCACGGACCGCTTTTCCAGAAGTGCGCTTTGCCTTTGCAGCGCCAGCTTTGGCCGCTGCAGGATTCGTCGTAGATGCTCCTTTCTGGGCGATCGTCCGCATCGCTGGGCTACTCCAGTAGACCGTCATGACCATCGCGATGATCGCTGCAGGGATCAGCGTCAATCCAATAAACAAGGAGAACAACCCATCAACGGTGCTTTCGAGGCCACCGACTTCCCATCCGATCCGAAAGAGGATCGCTGGCGGTACCCCTGAAATCACTAATCCAGGATAGATTCCCGCGACCCGACGTGCCATGTTTGCTGCTGGACTGAACGGCCACACCTCCATCGACCAAAGGACGCCCAGTAACGGCATGAGAGGAGTTAATACAGAAAGAGCAATCCAGCGGAGAGCAACAACGAACCCAGCAACAACCAAGAAGAAGTTCGATATGACGACCATTGCCAGAATAGTGAACGTGCCTCCGAGAGAAGATTGAATAAGACCGCCGAGTCCTGCAGACATCTCATCGATCGGAGCGATTGTCATACCCACCGCGTCGATGAACTGCAGCGGGATCGATACCAATGGGAACCAGACGAAAGTACCTATGAATACAAGCCCAAGCCGTCGCAAGAGCTGTTTTCGACGGTACTCGCTCATTGAGCCTGCTCGGAGGCCGACAAACGCAAAGGCGATAACCATCATCATGATTGCTAGCGGCATGATGTACGCCAGATACACGTCCTGATACAGACTTTCCCATGGCTGATTATCAGGAGTTCTAACGACCATATACCCCGAATCCGATTTTGGGGTGGGAACGCCGACTATTGGTTCTAATATTGTTTCATGAATGTCATTCACAAGACGTAGGAGTGCATCGGTGAAATCCTCAATGACATTCTTAATCGCGTTCTCAACCTCTTCTTGCAACCATGCCATTCAATTCTCACCTCCATTGGACATTGGCGCATCTGAATCATCTTCCACAATCGAAAGTTCACATGACTGAGATCCGCCATACCTAATTTGCTGAGAATAGGACGGATCTTTCCCAACCTGTACAACAGCTGTTACGACCATCGGTTCTGTCCCCAATTGTCCACAGTCAAGTGATCCAAGCGCGTTCTCCGTTCGATAGACTGGTCGTTTTGAGTAGACGGTTGTTTCTCCCGGTGGGAGACGTGTCTCGTGATAGTACGACTGCGATTCCTTAGATTGCAATCGGGCAACAGGTGCCCCTGCCCACTCGAGTTCAGTAAGTAACGACGGAATCGTCCCTGTATTCTCGATCACAACCGCTGCATACGTCTCCCAATTAGGCGAATTCTTGTCCCACTCCATATCGGGATTCTCTGCAGCCCACAGCACATCCGTAATCGTACACTCCGCCTCGAGCGTGAGTGTCGTCGTATCGACCTGCTCGTCTCCATCGAGGGCAACCAGTTCGTAGTCCCCAGTGGGCACACTGTCCTCATAGCGACCGAGAATTTCGAACGATGTCGTGGTCTCACCGCTTGCGAGACGCTGTTGGTCGAACAACTCGCCGTTCGGATCGATGAGGTTGATAAACTCAACTGACGCATCATCAGCAACCTCGATCTCGAGGGTTGCGTCACCTATCTCGACAGAAGTGAAGACGTCACTCCCTTCTGCACTAATCCCGCCGCCATCCGTACTGTTACTGGTGTTCGATGGGTCTGTGGACGTCCCCGACGTACAGCCGGCAAGGGCGGCGGTACTCACACCAAGGCTAGCAAGGACTGCTCGGCGAGCGATACCACTGTCGTCTCGATTGGTATTTTCTGTCATGGATTTTCTCGTAGTCCAAGGACCGCACCGCCAGTCAGGTAGTCAAAGCCGTAGACAGCCAGCGCAACCGGGAGGGACCAGAGCAGCGTCACGAGGAACAGCTGGACAAGCTTCTGGAACGTGGGGTAGTTCGGGGGAACCGTCGCCCGATCCTCCGCTGCGGAGTACAGCTGGTCTGCACGCCACCAGTCTGCGGGAACGTACTGGCCATCGATGAGCGACGACGTCCGCTTCTCGAGTTCAAGGACAGCCATTCCGCTCGCGTTCAGCGCAGCCGATTGATTGCCGATTTCGACTCGCCCAGTCGTGACCGGATCATCGGTCGTTGTCTCCGTGACGGTTGCCTGAACGAGCGTTCCCGACGAATTCGACTCGAGAACGGTCAACTCGAGAGTTGTGTCACGAACGGTTCCGTTGTCGGTGACCGAAATCGTCTCTGACTG
>NZ_AOIT01000091.1:0-41207 GCF_000337475.1 Natrinema limicola JCM 13563
ATCTCTGTCTCCCACGAGCCTTCACAGGATCCGATCGTGCTATTGTAATCAGTGCACGTCCGGGTTTCATGGCGAAGCCGAGCAGTGATTGTGGCCTCGACAGTCAGGTTTTGCGCTCCCGATAGTCTCCTGTACTCGAGAGTGGACCGATGGCCATGATCGGCATCGAGTGTCCAGCTCTCTGTCTGTAAGACAACCGTGTCAACGGCAGTGTCAGCAATCGACCAGTGATGGCGAACCGAGCCGCTCGTGTCATCGTCTGGGACACGGACCCGGTAGTCGGCTATCGCGAGGACCTCGCCGTCTGGCGTGATATACCGCGTCGACGTGTTTCCCGAGTGCAGCACCGTCGACGGCTGGACTGCAACGATGCTCGTGTACGCATCTCGGATGTAGAGCCCATCCTCGAGGCGAGCCCGTTCGGGATGGATAGAGGTTTTTTCGCCACCAGGGTCAAAGTCCTGGAGATCACCGCTGTTCCACCTCTCGACATCGTCGATTGGCTTCTCGAACGGGACATCTGTCGACCCTGCAAGCCGGGTCGCAAACTCCGGTGCAGAGGAAACCGCCTCTTCGAACTCGTCACTCGAGCGGTTTTGCTGATCGAGGTCGTCCGACCACAACAGCGGGAACCGTGTCTCGTTCACGCCGTAATCGGGCCCATCAGCAGGGATCGCTGTATCCGAACTCGGATTCGGCTGGGCAACAGCGACACCGACAGCCAGGAAGACAGCGCCTCCGCTTGCGACGAGAAGCAGGAAGGCAATGTCGATCACACGTGGTGTGGCCATTGAGCTTCAGGCAATCGCAAGCTCTGCTCTGGTGGGTCAGAATGGTTGGACACAATCTGAGAAGCCGAATCCCATCTGACTGCCAACCTTGTCAATCAGTTCGGGTGAGATCAGCGCAAGGACGATGATCACAAACCCGACACACGACATCACGAGTTTCTCTTTGGCCTGATTCTTCTTCTCAGGGTTTCCACCGGCACGCATGTACGAGAGGCCAGCTCGACCGACGTAGAATCCCGTTGCAGGAAGACCGAGACCAGCAACAGCTCCGAAGACGATGCCAATGCCAGTCTCGACACCGGTACCACAGTAGACGTCACCCACATTCGACTGGGCAGCTGCTGATCCGGAAGCGAGGGCGATGAAGGCCAGCCAGACTGCGAGTGAGATCGCTACGGGCACGACTCGTCTGCACGCTTGCCGGATCCTAGTCACCGAATCAGGGCATTCCGGCGACGATTCTGTCGACTGATGTGATGTATCCGTGTTCATTGGTACAGATATCTGTCCGCAATGATTCGAACAGCACCTCGAATCACACACCCACAGTGGGTCGCTCCGATCCAGTCATTGAACTCTATTCCAAGACGACGAAGGACAGTCTCAGCGGAGGGCAACTGTTCGCCCAGTGCATCTTGCGATCTAATGGAGGCCGCAGTTGGTCCGATTTGCGAAAGGTGTGGTACTGCGTTGATTTGTGGGATGATAGTGTCCATAGGAATGCGACCTCTTCTTTATTGTTTTGGGATCCTATTAGCATAGAACTCTTATTAGCCATCCTATATAAAATTTCCTATGGTCCTTACTAATAGTATTTATTCGGTTCGAGACGCCGCTGTCTTCTCGAAAGGAGAACCACTTACGAAGAGCCATATACAATGAATGCAGCTAAATTAGTTGTCAACCAGTCGCAGAACAGTAAAAATGATCAAAGTAAGTGGGAGAATATACACAAGAAGGATAGCAACTGTACCTAGAATCATATTAACTGCACCACTACCTCCAGAACCCGTTTGTATGTAAATAAGGACAACAAACCAGAGAGTTACTAACTGAATGACTGGCGTATCTTCCATATCCTATCAATGATATTGATTTATTCAACAAGGTGTTTTCGATAAGTGCTCAAATCACCTTACGGTCAATGCACCATAGAAGGCTGTAAGCAAGACTCTGGACGGCCCTATGAATTCTCTGACAGCGTCTATCCTCACTGGTGAGATGCTTCTACCGCAATAGTTCCGGTTGCATTGCCCCTGATCGTGTAGCCACAATATTGGAAGATCAGCTTGAGTTCCTGAGTCTCACTCTGTCTGAACAGGCGTTCAACTGCTTCGGGATCTATTGAATCGTACAAGGGCGGGAGTTCTTCTACCTCTTGCTCTGCAAGATTAGATACAGTTTCAACGATTCTGGATACTATCGTCTGCTCTGAATGTGGATCGTATTGGGTTGTAACCACCATCTATTCTCTCACTATGAGTTTCGTGTTCGATGAACATAAAATGTAGCTCTAGAATGTATGTTGTAGCACGTACTTTGAAGACGTTATTTTTGAAGGCATAAAATCTGTATAAGAGTGGGTAGCAGCCATGTAGGATTGTTCCTATATGGTAGACGACGGTGGAAGAAGTGGTCCGTTCACGAAGCAGGTTTCAGACGATGAATTACTCGAGTATGTGAAAGAAGAGGAAGTTGTGACTACCAAAGAGGTCGCCGACCATTTTGACTATCACTTGCAGACTGCCCGGCGACGTCTGAAACAACTCCATCAACAAGGTCGGTTGAACCAGAAAGATGTCGGCAAGCGCTTCGTCTGGTGGCTTCCGCGCGACTAATCCGCCAAAAAGTGATTTTAAACTCCCTCAACGCAGATCAACTGTTTTACTCTTTACACGTCAATTCAACCAACTCTCGCCGCTGACTGTGACGGTTTAGACACCACCATAGCTACGATCGACCGAGTCAAACGTTCGATAGCGGAACATCTGCCGAAGAGGCACTGAACTAGACAATAGTTCTCGAGACATTTCATATCGAGAGTGAGTAGCTATACACTCTCGAGTTCACAGAAGACCGGCCAAAGGCCAGCATGAGGTTCTCGAAGGCCGGATGGCACTCGAAACCAGAGATCGGAGGACGAAACCAGTTGTGGATCTTGTGGAACGTACCGATCTCGGCCGGCGTGGACAAGTGTTCCCTGACTTGTGATCGAGGAAGGGTCAACGATACAGGGGTGTAGGTAGACCCACCTTGTCCGCGCTAACCCGTCATATGCCCCATAGAAGTATCAATTTGTTCCCTAACTGTGAGAACGTCATAGAATAGCTCGCAAGGTGGCTGATTTCAGAACTATTGGTAGTGAATTGAGAACTCGGCCAATTCGACTGCGACTAGGAGACCATCTTGTCAATCAGTCAGTGCCATCATCGCTGTCGGCTGTGACTTCGAATATAAACTTCAGCATCTTGTGAAAACTCCGGCCAGAAGCCGACGTCAGCGCACTCATGAAGCTGATGGTGTGTCACTGGTGAGTGATCTGAGATTACGATGGCTCCAAGTAGTGGTGGAGCAATCCCAGTTGCGGCGAGGAACGGTGTGTCTCGAAACGATTGCATTCCCTCTTGGAAGCCGTCTGGAGCTACACTGTCCTCCCCATCCGTGTCTTTAGGATAGGTATCGTATGTGTCTGTTGTCTAAATGACCAGAAGAGGAATCATTAATAGTGATCGCCAATAACAATCAGTTGCCTCCCACAGTGATTCACGGAGGCACTACCTCCCCCACCCCCATCACCGACACTACTCTTCCTGGGAGAGGTCCAAGCTCGAGCACAAATTAAGAGCGCAGATCGATTTCTATCTCTCGGAATTTCAGATTGAAAATTTTGCTACTGTTGTTCGATATTTCGGCAGAAGCAGCGCTGCTCAAACACAGCTCACAACGCTCTCTCGAAACACAAGTAGTCTAGCCATAGCTTATAATAATTTCTAATGAGAGTACAGAAACTAGCATATTTGGCAATATATATTTGTGCTCTCGAGATCTACCTACTACTATGAAAAAGAATCCTAGGAATGAAGATAATATTTCTTCGAAGATAGTGGATTGTGTTGCTAAGAGAGAACAGACAGACCCACTGAAGCTGCCTCCATTGTACGATTCGGTTGACCCAGATGCACTCGATGATCTCTTTGCGTCGGGGTTCCAGACCGGGACGGATCGATCTGGCCGAGTTGAGTTCCAGTACAATGGCTACACAGTTGTTGTAGAATTCGGTAACGATCCAGAACTCACAGTCAAAGAGCAGTCAGAACTCGCTGAGTAACACACTCAGACCAGAAATCACTTCTCGAGACAGGGTGCCGCTGGAGTTACCGAACGCCACTCCCNGTCAAAGAGCAGTCAGAACTCGCTGAGTAACACACTCAGACCAGAAATCACTTCTCGAGACAGGGTGCCGCTGGAGTTACCGAACGCCACTCCCACCCCTCCACGTTGGACTGTCAGTCCCAGACGACTCGTGCGGAGACGAGTATTCGACACGGTCCGTGTGTCTGAGATGTGCCTCTGACTGAGCGTGAGGGTGGTTTCCCCTGACGCTCCCCACGCCCAAGTCACCGTTTTGATTGAATTCATATCAGACTTTCTTAATTCTCACAATATTACTCAGTGATTCATGGCGTTCTATTGAACAGGATCTCACTATGTCGATCTCACGACGATCCTCTCCTGTGAAAGAGCAATCGTGCAGACCATAACTGACCGGTCATGATCACACCCGTTGTGAGTAGATCCAAAGCCGAATCCCCAGAACGAGCGTTAGAGGAACAAACACAGTCTCTGAAAGGGAGGATCTTCTCTTACACCTGCAGCTATTGGTAGCGGCGACGTCGTCGTGGTCCGACGACGACCAGATCCGTTCGGTGTGCTCGTTAGAGAGATACTCCCTCTCGGGATGGGGTCAACCGCTTTCTCACACCTTTGCCCTGTCGTTCTGGGTCACAACGGGTGTGACACCACCAGTGACCCGTCCATCTCCATCGAGCAACTCGAGGTGGTGATAACGAGACTCAAACAGTCCCTCGGCAGTCTCGAGATCCATCGCAATGATCTCTTTTGGTGTCTGTTTCGCAGAGACACGTCGTTCAGTGACATCGACGTCCGAACTTCCGATCGCGATCATCTCGTTCCACACGCGCTTGAGTGTCTGTGCGTGGGGACGCTTTCCGAGGATTGCAGTGAGCGCATCCCGGACATTGTCTCGTGTCCAGAAAATGCCGCTCCCGTTCGTGCGCTTGGTTGCGAACTCGTCCCAGCGCTTCATCACAAGAAGTGCCCGGAATCGGTTCTTCCGCGGTGTCCCCTGATCGACAAGGTGTGTTTTGACGCGGTGCTGGCGGCAGTTCGCAAGGAAATCCAGTGGACTGCTCGAGGGCTCGATGCCACCTGGCAGTTCCTCTGGATCCTCGCGGTCGAAGGCAGTCTCGCCGGTTTCGGCGATCGACTTGGCCTGCTCAGCGTTTGCGTTCGCGGTCTTCGCGATTTCCTTTGCTTGGTCAGCCGTCTCGTCGGTTTCGTCAATCGACTCGGTGATCTCGTTGAGTTGACTGGCGATCTCCTTGCGGTTACGATCGGCGCGATTCTGTTCCTGCTGGAGGTCGCCGACTATCTGCACCAGTTCTTGGATGATGGCCCACATCTCTTCGCGACTCGGGAGGTCATCATCACCGTCGTTGGCCATCTGATCTGTGCTAATGTACTTCTCGACGGTGTCAAAGCCAAGAGCTGCGGCAACGTCGTGATTAGTGGGCGTTTCTGCGTCAACTGCGTCCGGATCTTTTCCAATTGTCATGGAGGGTCGTTGTAGTCGTAGTCGTGTACTGCTGGTTGTCGGTCAAGTCGCGATGCTACTGGAGGGAGAGACGACTCTCGAAGGAGACGGGACACCGTGCTGGACAGAGCCACGGCTCCTCGAGAGGCAAACTTTTATATCGATCCGGGTCGCAGGAGTAGGTACCTAGCCTGGGGGCGAATTGACGCCCCCGTTCTCCTGCAACCCACACCGACGAGCGGTGGGGATATTCTCCTATCTTCTTGCCTCACTGATAGTCATGGATATCACTTAAAACTAGGAGTCCTCTCTGGCGGCTCTCTCTCCATCTCGAACTCCGGTAATCGCAAGCAGGAACACGCATCAACCGTGATTAAATCAGTGCTAGATCGTCGTCAGCACGCATCGAGAGCCCATCACTATCACTGTCTCTGAGAACGATGGACGAGTTCCACTGAGACTGTCTGAGGCGTCTAGGTCCGTATTCGGGACGATATTGCTATGTGGCCCGAGTAGTCAGTCTATTGTATACAGAAGATATCGACAGCTGAACAGGGAGTGGGTCGTGAAGCCAGATATACGCTGCTCACGGTATTCCTCGTCGGACTTCGACGGCGGGATCCAGGCGCGGTTGTCAATGCCGTCGTCGCAGCGATCGGCACATACCTTCCCACGTTCGTCACGCGTGCGTATGGTGTTAAACTCCAGCCGTGGCAGCGAGCCTACGTGAACACTGCGATGGTTACTCATGCTGTCGGTATGCTCGGTCCCTATGACGACGTCTGGTGGTGGGATCACCTTACACACACGCACATTCCTCGTCGATTCTGGCCGGGATCGTCTATGTAGCCAGCCGCCGGAAGGGGCGCGATCCTGGCCCACGAGTCGTTGCCGCCGTCATTAGTTTCGGGCTTGTCTGGGAAGCCATCGAGTACGCTATTCACGCAACGGCGAAACGCCTGGATCTCGAGCCGATACTCGTCACGTACGGCCGGAAAGACACGTTCTTGGACATTGTCTTCGATCTGGTCGGCGCAACACTCGTGCTTGCGTTCGGTGACCGTGTTCTCGGCGAGCTCGCGGCCAACGAGTAGCCGGTCTGGCAGCAGTCAGTCGGTTCGTAGCAGTGGTATATTTCTTCCTCAGCCTCAGTGTCAGTTGAGACCCATCGCTTCGATCTGTTCTTGATACCGATTCCGGATGGTAACCTCAGTCACCTGCGCAACCTCAGCAACTTCTTTTTGCGTCTTCTTCTCGTTACAGAGGAGTGATGCTGCATAAATGGCTGCTGCTGCAAATCCCGTTGGCGACTTCCCTGAAAGCAGACCCTGTTCAGCAGACTCATCGATAATTTCGATCGCCTTCATCTTCACTTCTTCACTCACCTCGAGGTCAGAACAAAACCGTGGGACGTACTCTTTAGGATCGGCTGGTTTCATCTCGAGGGAAAGTTCCTTAGCGATATAACGATATGTGCGCCCGATTTCTTTCTTCCCCACGCGAGAGACCTCAGTCACTTCTTCAAGACTCCGCGGAATCCCCTCTTGGCGACAGCCAGCGTAGAGACAGCTCGTGGCGACGCCCTCGATAGACCGTCCACGAATCAAATCTTCGCTGAGCGCTTGTCGGTAGATCACCGATGCGACCTCTCGAACAGAACGGGGGACACCGAGTGCCGACGCCATGCGGTCAATTTCAGAAAGCGCAAACTGGAGGTTTCGTTCACCTGCATCCTTGGTCCGAATCCGTTCTTGCCACTTGCGCAGTCGATTCAACTGATTACGCTTCTTTGAGGAGATCGACCTTCCGTGTGCGTCCTTGTTTTTCCAGTCGATCTGGGTGGTCAACCCTTTGTCGTGCATCGTCTGGGTTGTGGGTGCACCAACCCGGCTTTTGTTCTGCCGTTCGGCATGATTGAACGCGCGCCATTCTGGCCCGTGGTCGATATTTTGCTCTTCGATAACGAGGCCGCACTCCTCACAAATGATTTCGTTACTATCATTGCTAGCAACGAGAGCGCCTGAATCGCATTCAGGACACGTCTGCGCTTCACTCTCATTTTCATTTTCATGTTCGTCGGCTTCCGTTACCGACATCTGGTCGCGTTCGCGCTGCTGCGTTGGCCGCACCATGAATGGACATTCTGACTACTCGTATGGAACTCCAATAATGATTTTGACCCATACTCGGCTCATTCAACTAACCATCCGTCTCAACGTCATCTGGAAATCGTCTCTGTAGGCATCAGTCAACTCACCCTGACATCAAGAAGTGGAACCGAACGAGGAGTCGTAAGATCGGTAGGCGACCCGAAGAAACCCTATTGTTTTCGAGTGAGAGAGCCACCGTTGCTGGATCGACTGATCGACGACGCTCAAAAAGACATCAACAACGACCGGTACTCCAAGAGAGGCCCGCTACCGCTACACAGCCGAGGGCTGAGGTTTAGCTAAAGACAGATGAAAACAGGACTGCTTTACCGACCCACCTCAAATACCTAGAGAGAAATGGACCGGCTCGTCTTCTATCATCATCCACAAGCCGAAAATTTCTCACTCAAATTTAGCTCAGCGTCACTGACAGAGATCCGTTCTCGGCGAGAGCAGTCCGATGAGCCGACCAAGCTGATCGGTTATCCCTTTGAAACACCAGTTTATGTACTCTACGAGGGCGATACAGAGATCGAATCTGCCCAAGAGATTGACTTCGACAGGAAGTGGCTGAGTGACCGTATTCGTGATCTCCCTCGTGCTGGGCAAGTTGTCGCATTCCGGTTAGTGGAACTGCTTGAGGCCGCTGTCGATGCCCGAGAAGCAGATGAGTTCCGGCTCTACAAGGAGTTCGAGCCGCAAAAGATCCAACAGGCACTCGATCACGTGTCGTGGGGGTCATCGGTTCATGAAGTCGCCGGCGAAGTGATGTCGAATTTGATCCTCCGGCATTCTCTCCCGAATGCGAATCACCGAACCGGCATTGCGATGCTTCAATTCTGTATTGAGAGTGTCGAACCGGATTTTGAGATGCCACGAACCCACGTCGACGATAATACCTGGCGTGAGTGGGTCGATCCCTACATCGTCGATTCCAAACGGCTCATCACAGTCCGCCGGAATAATCTCCGATTCAAGAAACTCGAAGAGTTGGACGTTGACCTCGTCGAACGGAAAGATGGAATCCAAATCCGACTAACCAAATTCGAGCTGGATATGCACTGGCGAGAGGCCCTCACGGAGTACGCTAGTCTGCACGAAACACACTGTACGGAATTCGCTCAGGCAGTCCTCAAACGTGCTGAACGGGATTATCTACTCGATCAGCCAGGGCCAACGAAACAGGAGTTCATCACGTATCTGGAGGAAGGACTCGTTGAGCGAGACTTCAGGGAAATGTTCTGATCAGTCGCGAAGCTCTGCGACCGACTGACCGACCTCACGAACGTGTTCACTTCGCTCGAGGTCAAGTTCCTCGGCGAGGTAGTCAACTGTCTCTTCGAGACTCATACTGGAAAGAAGTCTGCCGAGCGGTATAAACCTAGTGCTGGAGAGTTATTTTGTGCCGTCTCAAAATGGTCTAGAGTTTCGCGCTGTGGGTGAGTAGACGGTCAGTAGTTCCTATCTCTAACGCTCTCTCAACTACGTGCACTCGGTGCACGCTATTCTAACGCAGTATCACTGTCTGTAGTAGGTGTCGCCGCGACTCTCAGCGGCAAACTCGAGACGGCTTTGCGACGCGACCCAGCGATTGCTCGAACTGTTCGTAGTGGACACTTGTGTCGTCGTGAAGATCGGAATCAGCTGTGAGAGATAGGACCGAAAGCCCATCGCATCGTTAGGTGTACCCATACCGAGGACGAAATCAATCCTTGGGAACTGGTTGAGCAAACCAGTACCCGTACCCGAACGGCACGATGCCGGTAGCGAAGCCGAGGAACACAGCCAGTATGCCGAAAATAGCCCCGACGACACCGATTGCGGCGACAAACGCCCCGATCGCCACTAGAGCAGTCCCGATCGAGACGCCGACGAGTTGAAGCCATTGACGCCGAGCTGCAGCAACGCCGGCAACAGTCCCAGCCGCGACGACGAACGCACTCGTCGGACCGGTCACGAATCGGGTGAGTGAGCCGCTTTCAAAGAGGACAGTCCCGATGAGTGCGATCGAAATTGCGAGTGCAGGGATCGTGATCGCTCGCCGAACAGTCAGGGGTCGGTCACAAATCGGTCCACGGAATCGATATGCTAGAAGTCCAATCGCAACCGCGGTGTACCCGCGGCCGACTGGTGTGAGTACGAATCCGGCGAAGATTTTCCCAAGTTGAGCGAGAACTGCACCCTCGCTCTCCGGCGCGACGACGTAGTACTCCCCATTCTGCTGGTACAGGCCGGATTCAACGGTCAATCCGGTCGCTGTTCCTTCCGCGATTGCTGTCGTGACTTCCGTCGGCGCGTCGTCGACCGGGCGAGCAACGGTTTCGAACACCGTATCCGGGTCGGTCGGCTGCATTCGAATCGTCGCATTCGTCGTTCCGGATTGCGTCGAGACTGTCCACGTGTAGTAGCTCTCGTTGTACCAGATGTACGGCGACTCGATATCGTCGATGACGATGTCGAGCTCCGGGTCAAGACGACCGGTGTAGGAACCAGTCGCTGCAGCTCTCTGAATCGGTCGCTGGTGTTGTGTCGACGTGCCTGCGATTCGTTCGTCAAGATTTGTCACGTTACTCGATGCTCGTGTGACTAGTTCGGGATTCTCCCCGGGTTCGACGGCAGTCGCGGTATACGTAACACTTGCGCCGTCAACGGTGGCGTAAAAGGAGAAACTGAAACCCCCCCCGACGACGAGGAGCAGTAGTACTGCAACAGTACGGGCGGAGGGGAGGGAACGGAGCATCTGTTCGATGTTTGTAAAGACCGTTTGAAACAGTACCGGTGTCGCTCACTTCGATGCGGTCGGCGGCGCCGTAGAGGCCGACGTTGTAGTCGAATCCGAGATGCGACCAGAGCCTGCAGTTCGGGTTGTAGCCGCCGGTGGTGTCCCCTTCGTACTCGTACCATGGGTGGCCGTCGGCGAACGCTGCGAACTGCTCGGGGTCGGCATAGAACCGACTGGTAATACACCGATCCCACACCCATGACCCAAGCACTTCACGTCCGTATCAACTCGTCGTTCGACCGTAGCGATCTCGAAGACACGCTTGCTGCTCTCGATACTGGCGAGAGTGTCGACCCCAAGCCGTCGACGCTCTCCGTCGAGGACCTCGAGACGTTCAGTCGAATCTTTCGGCCGACGAATCTCGAACTCCTCGAGGCAATCGCTGATCATGAGCCAGACAGTATTCGTGAACTCGCGCGAATTGTCGGCCGTCATCCGCCAGAAGTCACTTGCGACGCAACCTACCGATTATCGCTGAGCGGATGAACTAAGTTCACTCACGATCTGGGACCAGATAACCCAGATTTTCGCGGGTGTGTGCCCCCATAATGAAGAAATCAGATTGGCCTCGGGATGAGAGATTGGTTGGGAATATGATTTTTGCAATTACCAACATTGTTATCCTGACAGGGACTTTCGCTGCAGTTATCGCGTTTTTATCTCGATCCCTCATCATTCTTATTTTCGTCAGACCGCTGGATAAGATCCCTCATAGCCTCATTTCTATTGTCCCTGGTGGAATTCCATTGTGGCTGTCGATGGGTGTTCCAATCTTCATCACGCTCACCATATTTATTGGATTGCCGTTACTGAATCGTTGGCTACGTGGATTACTCATTCAACGATTTGAATCTGGGACTCATGATCCACCTGCTGACATCCATCAACGGGTCACAATGCTTTCAAAGAGTGCTAATATGCCACCGCCGTCAGTTGCAGTGGTGGACTCAGAGGTTGCGACCGCCTTTACCACCGGTTTACGACCTAACGAAGCACAGATCACCGTCACCTCTGCGCTCATCGACACATTATCTAAATCTGAACTTAACGGGGTTCTAGCGCACGAACTGAGTCATATTAAGAATCGAGATGTTACAATCATGACTGCGGTGATGATCCCTATCGTTGTCGCTGCTGGACTGTGGACAGTTATGACAAACGACACCAGTCATCAACCTGGGCAAGCATACAGACACAAAAACCAGAACTCATCACACACATTTGATGGGCTTATCTCAGGAATATTTGGACTGCTCGCTGGCATGTTCTGGGTACTAGCCTGCCTTTGTACGGCTCCGTTTGCGCGATACCGCGAGTTCGCTGCAGATCGAGGTGCCGCCGTTATTACAGGAGAACCAGCAACCATCGCGGCAGCATTAGAGACTATCGATAGCCGAAGTCCGCCTACTGTTGATATGAGGTTAGTCGACATGTCACCGATGGCAATCCTTCCAATCACGGATACTACAGATGTCTGGACAGCAGGATGGGATACACCGTCTGATTGGCTCCCTGAAACATTTCGTGATCAATTGTCAATATACTCACGCACTCACCCAGAGACCAAGGAGAGACTTCGCCGACTTCGGGAACTCGAGAAAACGCTCCATGGAACAGATACATGAGGGTCCAATTGATCAGTTAATCTCTCTCCCTGTTAGTTTGATCCGGACGTCACCAGTAGTAAACTGCTAGTCGATTGATCGATTGGTCGCGTCAAATAAAATGGCAGCTATTATTACTATATTTACACTACATTAACTTAAATAGGCTCGTAATTAATTTAATTGAGTGAACACTACTTAGCGTTGGATTTCGTCCATCGCTTATACCAAACGAGAATGTGGGCCGATACGGTAAAGAGCGTTGTAAGCCAAAGATCAGGCAGGATGAGCGGATCATCCATATTTGATTGTCCTATTTCTGTTTTTCCGAGTAAATACACGCCTATACTAAATAATAAGACAATGTCTAATATTCTAGCTACTTTCTTTGGATTCATCATATATAGATTGAATTAACTATTTTAACCTCTTAAAACCCAATCAAGTCTACTCTTTGATCAATTATGTCCTGAGCACCGTCTACACTGTCCTCATATATATCTTCAGCACTATTAATCCCCGTATCAACAAGGAACGACCCGGCGATCGGCAAGTGAGAATCGTTGATTCGAGACGTGCTCGCCGCGACTGACCTGCCGGTCGCGACGGAGCCTGCCAGTGAGATCCTGTTGCCCGATGATCTGAACTATGACTCGAGTCGGTCCTGTGCAGAGAACAAAGCCCGAATCGATCGATATCGGACTGCGGAGTGACCATGCTCGAGCGCGTGTGAGAGAAACAGCTACTCGTCGTTCTCAGCGATCCACTGTAATGCAGCAACGAGGACCTGATTCGCTGTCTCGACGCTGCCCCGTTTCGAGAGGGCGTGTGGCCTGTCGATCGGCCCCTCGAAGACAGTCCACTCGTCGCCGTCGTGGGCTGCCATGAGCCGCTGTTGACGGTCGTGGTCGTCGACAGCGATCATGTCGTCGTCGAAGTCGAGTTCAAGGTCAGCCACGTAGTAGTATTCCGTCACGTCAGTATTTAATCTATCGAGGACAGACGGTTTTGAGTAGGATTGGAGGGTAGACAGTCCATATGAACTACTGACATGTGAAGGAGAACCCACTGATCCGCTAGTCTTTTTGAATATCCCATGCATGATAATGTTATGTCGCCAACCACTCCGAGCCCCGCGCAAGCGTTCGACGAGACAGACGGCGAGATTTTCACGGCGCTGAAAAACGCCCGCCGCCGGTACGTCCTCGATGTGCTCGCCGATCACGGTCAGATTGACAAAGGCGAGTTGGTGACTCGAGTAACGGAATTAGAACACGGGGCACTGATCGACGGCTTAGACCGCTCGACGGACCAGCACAATGTCTATGTCGCGCTCCAGCAGACCCACCTCGACGTGCTCGAGGACACCAACGTGATTCGACGTGAGGGCAACACGATCATGAAAGGCGAGCGCTTCGAGAGAGCCTACCGACACTACCAGACGGCGTTGAAAGTGCGTCAGAACGATGAGAAAGAGTCACTTCTAGCCCGTCTTAAGCGAGTGGTTCAAATCCTGCGAGAATAGCTACTCGGTTTCCTCGAGTCGGGATTCAACAGCGTCTTCGACCCACTCGTTGATCGTCTCGTCGTCGTCAAGCGAGGCTTCGACTTCAGCAATCAGTTCTGACGAGAGTGTATCATCGATCGGAACGCAACTCATACTCGAGATAGTGTCCTACGGCTCTGTTGAAACCCTCTGGGAGTTACATTTCCGTCCGGTAGTCTAATCAGATGGAAGTCCTCCCGAAGTCGCGATTACTCCGGTTCGTTGAGCAAGCGATGCACTTAGCTCGGCGAGCTGTCGCTCGCTACTCATCGAAATTCTCGAAACGGCGGTACACACTTCATCAACACATCGTCCTCCTGTGTCTCAAGGTTCGGAAGAATACGACGTATCGGACGCTCCTTGACGAACTTATCGAGATGCCTCGGATTCGGAGCGCCCTCATCTTGAGGAGATCCCGTCTCTTTCGACGTTGTATAAGGCATTCAACCGCCTTGGCATGGCAGTTTGGCGGGTTCTTCTCAATCTCTCAGTCACGCTTCTCCCGACCAACGGTGTCGTCGGAATCGACGCCTCGGGCTTCGACCGCAGTCACGCCTCAAAACACCACACGAAGCGAACAAAGATGACGATTCAGCAATTGAAAGTCACGCTTCTCGTAGACACGGAATCGAATACGATCATCGACTTACACGTGACGACGACACGAAAACACGACTCGCAAATCGCGCCGTCGCTCATCAAGCGGAATGACACTGATGTAGAGATCCTCCTCGGCGACAAAGGATACGATGACCAGGAGATCCGCACGTTAGCCCGTGAAAATGGTGTTCGTCCGATTATCAAGCACCGCGAATTTTCGTCGCTCCACAAGACGTGGAACGCTCGACTGGACGCCGACCTCTACGGCCAACGTAGTCAGAACGAGACAGTAAACTCTCGCCTGAAACGGAAATATGGCGCATTCGTCCGTTCACGACACTGGTGGAAGCAGTTCCGTGCACTCGTTGTCGCCTGCCTCACTCATAACATCGACAAGGTACTCTGAACGTTAGATATAGAGAGTCTACCGGTCACGTTTCATCGAACGACCACTTTCCCTTAACGCTGTGTATTGAGAGGCCATCGTTGGTGGTTTTGGAGGCGGTCACGCGGTCGTGGACTTGAACGCGGTTGAAATCCTCTCGACCTGCACTCGCATTGTAACAGCCTGTCGTCTCCTCGTCCTCACCCCACGATGGGCTACATACTCCGACGACATAGCGTACCTCTTCGTAGACTTGTTGGAGCTCACTATGTAACGATTCAGAAACTACGGGGGTAGAAGGGGATTCAAATCGGTCCTGCCAATCATCGTGTAGCCAGTTGATTTGAGGCGAGTCGGAGCCGGGTGGATTGCTGAGAGTGACGGTTATAACCGATTCACTGTGCAATTGGTTCCCTTCTCGGTATCTTGCCTCGATCGATTTCTCTTGGACATATCCTGTTGCGGGAGTTAACCACAACCAAGCACCGAGGCCACCCAAAGCGGCAACTCCAAGTGTCCCAATGACAGTGCGGCGGGAGGGCATATTTATATCGTATTTTCTATAGACATTTATGAACCCTGATCGACAACTCTGATGAATATGCAGTTTTAACTAACGGCTATTACAGCGGGAAAGGTGTCGAACCAATAGTATTCTAACAGAGCTAATGTTCACTATAGGATTAGCAGTCAACAATAGTTTCACACTAATGTGTGTGAGGAGAAGGATTCAACCGAATCACCTGCTTCAATGCCCGAACGGTCTGAGTCACTCGCTCAGTCTTTCGTTGTTTTGACGGTTGGATCTTCCTTCTCAACTGAGAGAGACTGATCTTCGTCAAGCGTTACCGTAAATCCGAGTGCTACCTCGTATTCGGGTGTGTCGTTCGAAGGCTGTCCATTATAAATCTTCATAGTATCTTCGAACTGATATGCACCGGACGAAGGACATGAATCATTTTGATACCCGTACACGTCGTACTGCTGGCTGCTGGTCTCTCCCTGATCAAGTTCTATCACCAATCCGATATCTTCGATCTCCACATCCTGGGCCACGTTCCAGCATCCATTCTCGGTACTGGTCGGAATTGGATCCGGCTCGCCTATCCAATCAAGTGGACTCTCGTCTTCGGAGACATCAGGAACGAGTACGAGCCGGTTCTCGTCCGATTGGCTTCCGCTCAAATACGATGTGAACGGGGGTGTGATACCCGAAGAGAGGGATACCGGCGTCTCCAGCGTATTTGTCAAGGCAACCTGAATCCGTGCAGGATGAGTCTCTGTGAAGTGTTCTTCGACACTCACATCAAACGTAAGATCGTTCGTCGTTATCGACTCTTGAGTCTGATTGGAGGAGCCGTTCGATTCGTCGGAATTAGGGGAGCCAACAGTTTGATTGGAGGACTCGTTTGAATCGTCGGAATCAGGGGAACCAACACAGCCAGCGACCGTAAGCGCGATGGACGACCCCACCATGGAGAGGATAGTACGCCGTTTGTATCGAGAGGGCATTATGAGTAAATGCGTATGTTCGGATAATGAATTTTTCTGGGTATGAGATGAATGGGGCTCCCGCACCGATATCTCCTCCACTGTAATCTGGCAAGAGTCTCGTGCTAGATAAAGATGAAGNAATTTTTCTGGGTATGAGATGAATGGGGCTCCCGCACCGATATCTCCTCCACTGTAATCTGGCAAGAGTCTCGTGCTAGATAAAGATGAAGAGCTTGGTACAAGTCGTACTGCTGTCGCATCTGAGCGATATGCGGAGCAACCTAATGATGGTTTCAGTTGCTTCAGCTTGTACTAAATACGATCTCAGACTGAACTCATCCTCCGTATCACATACAGGGTACTATCAGTTTTTGAGGATTTCAACAGAGCCTNCAGCTTGTACTAAATACGATCTCAGACTGAACTCATCCTCCGTATCACATACAGGGTACTATCAGTTTTTGAGGATTTCAACAGAGCCTGTCCTACTGTTTGATGAATCCTTTCGGCGCTAGCCACGCACGTCGTCGATCGTATCGGACACGTCTTTCATACTGATATCGCTGTACGCTTCGTGCGTGGTTTCGATCGAATTGTGACGTAACGCCTCTTGGGCCTTTTCGGAGAGTCCTTCGGCGTACAGGTCGCGGCCTAACGCCCGTCGTGCGCCGTGGAGTGTGAGATAGTCATAGTCGCCGTCGGGGTCGATGTTCGCCTCGTCTGTGAGCCGTTTCAACAGGCGGCGGACGCCCTCTTTCGAGATCGAGGGCGGCGGGACCTCATGCTCACGGTGTAGCCGGTCGAGAACCGCGGTCTTTCCCGCATCATCCCTACTCTCGAGTGCTTCGTTCACCCGTTTTGCGCCGAGTGCATCGGTCAACACGTCTTCTTTCGACCCGTAGTGGCCGGTCGGGAAGACGGGCCACTCGTCGGTCGGTGGCTCGAGGTAGTCGTACCACCGCTCGAGAACGCTGTGGACACTCGCGGGGAACGGCGCTTCCTCGTACTCGCGGGACTTGCCGTACACTTCGATCATCCGCTCCTCGAAATCGATGTCCGACCAGCGGAGGCCGTTACGTTTCTCGTCTTTCGGATCAGCGAACAGTTCGGCCCCACGAGCGCCGGTGCCGTCGAGCATGACCACGATCGCCCGGTCGCGCAGCGCCGCCTTCGGATCGGTGCGGATCGTTCCCTCGAGGGCCATGTCGACGCGCTTGGTGGCGTAGTTGACGAGCTGCGTTCGGTCCTCGTCGGACCAGTACTGTGTTTTCCGTTTGCCGTCGTCTTCGGGGAGTGGGTCCATCGCCGTGTTCGTATTCGCCGGGTTCTGCTCGAGGTGTTGTTCACGAACGCACCACGAGAGAAACGCGCGCACGTAGGCGAAGTAGCTGCCCGCCGTCGACGCCGCGAGGTCCTCGTCGATCTTGACGCGGTCGTAGAGGTGTTCGCTGTAGGCGCGGATATCCTGGTCGGTCAACTCACCGACGCACTCGACGCCGCGGTCGTCCTTACAGTGGTCGGCGAACGACTCGAGTGGCGAGCGCATAGTCGTGACCGAGCCGTCAGCGTTGATCTTGTAGCGCAGGTAGTCGTCGATCGCGTCGTGGACGGTCGTGTCCCCGGAGGAACCCCGTCTGTCCATTGATCCAGACATTCGTATGTGGGGTACAGTGTCGACCCTCGTAAAGTCCCTTGGTTAAACGTGATTTTAACCAAGTGTAATCTGAAACGGCTCTCGCTGGCGATTTCGGGAGTCTACGGTACTCGAGCGTACAATATTGTATCCTATAAATTAAATATCGATATACAAAATACCGTTCAATTTTTCTAGACGTGAATCGTCCGAAAACAAACGTTAAACACGTTCTCACGGTCGAATAGAAAGAAAAATTGAATCGAGTTTCCCCGAGTCGACCTACTCGTCCGTCATCGCGGCCCCGAGTCGCTACTTCGAGATCGGGCTTCCCGTAGGGATCGTTACCGGCATCTATCTAAGCATCCCTCGACACGCCGGGAGGCGGCAACCAGATAGGAAGTCCGCCACGAGCGACTTGCGTCAGGACCTTTCGTCACTCCGACGCGGTCGTTCTTGAGGTTCACGAGTACCACCACGTCGTTAGAGTACCGGACACGCCGTGAGGGAATGCGCCTCAAGTCTGAGCTGCTCGCTGTCGCCGTCCTGATCGGTACGCAAGAGGTGTCGCGTGCGGTTGTGCTCGCGGACACTCCATAGACCGTCTCGAGTCGATCGCACAATCGATCGACAACAGAGAGGGTCTCAGCGAACGGTCCCAGCCCATGGTGGGAACGGTCCGTAAGCGAGGTGTGGGCGTCTGCGAACGCCCAGCCGATGTGAAGAGCGCCCTCTGAGAGCGAATCCTACGAAACCGAGTTGAGGGTCGACAGTGAGAAGCCATGAACCGTTCCGTCTGAGATGATGGTCGAGTTCAAACGCCGCTCTTCACCAAATCCGACGACACGAAATTTCAGCGAGCGGTTGGATCAGGTAGGCAGTGATCACACCATTTACCTGGCATCTCTGGATCCAAATCTGCACACCGATTACGGTTGTTCTCAATGGACAATGTCACGAGACTGCACTCCTCATGATGCCAGACCCCCTCTGAATCGCGGATGAACATACACTACTGTAAGACACGAAGAGTTAGTTAACACCTCTCAACATCCTCAATCGACGTCAACTGATCCGTCAACAGGCTAGAGGTCATTGGGTGTGATGATGTTCCCACTTTCATCACGCGTTTCGATTTCCAACGAGTCACAGTGTTCACAGATAGTGGCACCGTGGACAACCCGGCGGACGGTCTTGCACATCTGTCGGCGGCCGCCAATGAGACCACAGTTCTCGCAGTAGAACCGGTACCGAAGGTCGGCTTCATCGAATGAGGTGTCATCGCGCCATTCAGGAACCTCGTCAAGGACACCGCTGGGGCCTTCGACATGGAGTTGAGCGTCGCAAGTGCCACAAACTTGCGTTCCCTCGATCGCACGGGCCACGGCAGTACTCCAGCGGTGGCGACCGCCGATAAATCCACACCCATCCATGCAGTAGAAGCGATATTTGTAGTCCTCGGGTTGTTTCTCGTAGTGAGTGGTGCACCGCCCAGAGAGAGCTAACGGCTCCACCCATTGCTTGAACGATTCGCCATGACCGGTATCAACACCGGTAGTCTGCTGCTGGTAGGCGTGAACGAGTTCGTGGCGAATCGTCTCCTGTAGGGCTTCGAATCCCGCCCTGTCGTGGGTCTGTGCGGACAGACGAATTGTACAGTTGCCACGTCCGTCCGATGAACAGACCCCGTGCCGTCGCGTCATTCGTGTACTGGTCTCAAAGGTTACACGAGAGAGGTCAATGTGGTCTGGCGTCAATGGCCACTCAGTACCGAAAATAACCTCGTTCGCATACGCCCGTGCCCGCTGAGAAAGGGCGTGCGAATCTCCAAGCTTGCCCGCAGTCACCATACGTTCCATGTTCTGACGTGAGACAAAGAAGTCTCGATCTCTCAGTGGTTCGCAGCCGGTGTAGCACTGATGAGTCAACGTAATCGTCAAGATCGCCGTATTGTGGTGGGATTGGTCCGGGTTCTCGACAACATCAGGATCGCCGACACGCAGGTACTGACAAACTCAGAGATCTACCACACTGTCGAGTATGATAATTGAAACAGGTTTTTGGTATTTTAAACACATGACAGGCACATGGGCCGCACAGAACTCGTCCAGCATCTTCGAGAACTTGCGGAAGAGTTGGGGAGATCACCGACGACAGAAGACATGCACGAACACGGCCGATATTCCGCCCAGGCATATTATCACTATTTCGATGCATGGGACGAAACGCTCGAGGCAGCTGGTCTTGACGCCACAGCGACGACCCGTGCCAACGTAATCGAAGACTTGCAACGAATTCAGGACATCGTCGGAAACCCGTCTTCTTGGGCGGAGGCGATCCGGGAACACGGTCAATATCCACTCTCGCAAGTATACTCAAAGTTCGATGACCTCGAATCCGCGCTCGACGCAGCCGGGATCGAAAGGCAAGAGCCCGATACGATTAGCCAGGCGGACGTAATCAAGGAGATTAGCCGGCTGGCGACAGACGGAACGCCACCGACAGCCGATCAGATGGACGAAGAGGGTGCCTACTCGGCGCGAACCTGTCACGATCTGTTCGGATCGTGGAGCGATGCGCTACGTGCTGCGGGATACAAGCCACCAAGGACGGGTAACGAGTACACCAAGGCAGAACTGCTCGACGAACTCGAACGGCTTGCCAAGGAGTTCGGCCGATCACCGACAACCAGAGAGATGAGAGAGCATGGAAAGTACACAGCTTCGGTGTATTTCCGGCGGTTCGACTCGTGGAACGACGCGATACGTGCCGCGGGATACACGCCCGCTGCATCGAGCCCCGACGCATCCGAACAGCGCATTCCAGCCTCCGAACTGCTGGAGGAAATCGACAGGCTCGCAGATCAGGTCGGCGGACGGCCCACCGCCGAGCAGATGAACGAACACGGCCAGTATTCAGTGCACGCGTACGTCAATCGGTTCGACTCGTGGAACAACGCCATCAAGCGGGCTGGATTCTCCCCGTTTATTGGGACGTCGGAGGACCTCTTCTCCAGAGAAGAACTGATCACCGAACTACGGCGACTCGGTAATGTCGTCGACCGTCCGCCGACGGTCAGACAGATGACCGAACTCGGACGTTATTCACCGTCGCCATACAAACGGCGGTTCGGTTCGTGGGTTGAGGCACTCCGTGCAGCGGGATTCGAACCGACAACCCACCAGCTGCGCCGGTACGATCCCGACAGCGACGAGACGGCAGCAGACATGACACAGTAAGTTCACTGCCAGTTTTCTGGATCAGCAGCGATCGCGGCAAGGTCGGCTGCGTGCCGTTTCGCCTCATCAGGCAACAGCGACCTCGTCTGAACGTGTGTCCCAGCCGGATGGATGTCGGTCCCGACGTGTGATTTGTGATCCTGGTCAGTGTCGGCTTTTTCTTGTTGTTCGGCCTGGAGAGCCTCAATCTCTCTGACCGCTGTTGGGGTAAATCGATGGCCAGTTCCCCCAATATCGCAGACAACGTCGGCGTATTTCTGTTTCACCTTCACTTCGACATATGGCCGTCCTTCCTCGGCAGCGCGCTGACGTGCCTGTTCGCGGTCCGATGACCCTGCCTCGCCCGAGGAGTGCGTACACCGGATCGGGTCGACTTCACTGTTCGGCGTTTCCTGCCGGCGGTCTGTTTCTGGCGGGGTGCGTACCTCGATGCTGGGGCTGTTGTACTTCCGGGCACAGGCTGGACAGACCCTTTCGTCGAGATCGTCGTTGTACTGCGTCGCACTGCTGGCCTTGCCACACCAAGCACAATCGTCGTTCGAGTCAACCGTCGTCCACGAGACGTCACGATACGGTACTTGTCGCTTCAGCGAGACGATAACATCGTACCGTCTAGAGCGCATTTGCTCGATCGTGTCCTTGCAGTTGCTACACCACTTCGCGTCTGGACCACTAACGTCGCCGGGGACACCAAGAGTCCCCCACTCCGGATGTGTCAAGGCTAATTCGTCGAAGGTTCTCGTTTCGATAATCTCTGTCGAGCCGAGATGATGACAGGCATGTCGGCCGAGCAGATGCCATCGGTCTGTCGGTGTCAACCCCATTTCAGCCATCCGAACTCACCTCGCTATCGACCGGGGACTGAAACGCTTCCAGCAGGTCGTCCAGCATTGGTCGCAGCTTGTACTTCCGGTAGTGTTCGTCACGCATCGTCTCGACGTACTCGCGCCACTCATCGAGTTCGTCGGCTTCCCGGGCTGCTTCGCCCGCGTATCTGAGCCAGCGGACAGCTGTCTCGTAGCTGTCGTGTTTCCCCTGCTCGACGATCGGTTCGGCGTTCGATTTACACGTCCGGATTACCCATTGGGGACGATGCTCCCTGACTTCTTCGACGACAGTTTTGACCACCCGAGATCTGCCGGAGCGCTCAGCAACTTCGACGGCGTCATCGTACAGGCCTTCCTTGAGGAATACTTCAGCTGCGTGTCCCGACGCTGGAGTCTGCTCGCGAAGTGACTCCAAGAGTTCACTCCGAACGGACTCCCACTCGTCGCCTGCGAGTTCCTCCACAGCCTGATACGTACTCGGCGATGGACTCTCTTCGAAGGCAACAATCGCAGCCCGGAGCGCGAGATCCTCCTCGCCTAGGCTCGCGGCCCGATCCCGGAGCCACTCTGCTAACCTGTCTTTCCGTAAGCCGTCAACAGTTAGTCCGTGTTCGGCAACGTCCAGTGCAGCCATCGGGTTGTCAGTGTCACGCAGTGTTTTTGCAATATCCAGCAGCGACCGCGGCGTCGAGAGGTTCTCGGTCGCGCAGTCGACAGATGCCTGTATCTCTCCCTCTCGTGCCAGCATTTCGGTATAGTTCTGGGTCTTGCCTGCTGCCCTGGCCAGATTGAGATACTCATCAGTACGTCCCTGCCGTTCGAGAGCGAAGAGACGTACCGTGGTCAGACCGGCGACGAACTCCGGTTCGTCGACGTCGAGTTCCCCGTCAGTGAGAGAGCCGTCAAGGGCCCGCTGGAGCAGATCGTCGTCCCACCCTTCCCGTGCTGCGTCGGCGGCGACAGCAAGCGTCGGTCTACCGGTAAAGCGTCGTATCTCCTCGTCCCACTTGGTGAGGCGCTGTTCCCACTGTTCACGCTCACTCTCACTCAACTCGACCACGAGCATCGCTTCTGCGAATGTTTCACCCAATGTTCCCAGTGTCTCGTAGAGTTCGGTGACGTCGTACGGGAGCAGTCCAGACCAACGGTTGGTCGCGAGCACGTCCGAGACCGCCTCGAGAATCTCCACTGCTATCTCTCCATCGCCGGCGTCCAGTGCCTGCTGTGCCTGATCAATCAATTCGTCCAGCTCTGACGACATCCGCTCCGCCTCTGCATAGGCATCTTTGTGTCCTCGCTGACCCGGCTTTGGCAGTGCGTGCTTCGCCCGCTTGCGGATAGAATCGATATTCACTGATACGGTGGTGTCAGAAGCAGCCGCGTCCGTGGGCGTGAGGCGGAGTTCAATCCACTCGGCAATCCCCGGGCGGTCCTCGGAGAGTTCGACGAGTAACTCCTCGAGACGTTCACGACTCGCCCCCTCAAGCAACTCCGAGACAGGTGAGCTGTCGGTGACACGCTCAGGGTCGCGGAGACATATCAGAAGAACCGCCACACGGTGTTTGCAGATACCGCCATGGTCGTACGGACAGGTACACCCTGTGCGCGCAACGCCAGCATCGTCGAACTCGATCGTGACCGTGTAAGGCTGGTACTGGCTCCCCTCGACATCGGCACGGACTGTCTCCCCACGGCGAACCATCTCACCGACTGCGCTGCGGTCGTAGTAGGCCTGGCCGCGGTCGTAAGAGCTGGACCTGGCAAGGTCTCTGATTGTTGCTTCTGTGATGGGTGGCCATCGCTCGTTACTCATGCTCTTGATGCGTGGATAGTATTTGTTCTTGGAAATGTGTCTTGTTGATCGCACTCGGCGATGGAACAACATCGCGTGACATCGTCACCGATCTCGCCTGGGATACTGCGGCGGTGCCTCACCCTGTTTCTCGACGACAACCGGATCGTCATCGGGCGAGCCCTCCCAGATCTCTTCAATTTTGATGTGGTGCTCCCAACCGTCACCAAGGTCGAACTCGTAGAACAGCGTCTGTGACTGATCGAGCTCGAGTTCATCGATAGTGGTTCTGGCAGCGTTGCCTTCTTTTGGTGGGTGTTTCCGGAGTTCCCGGAATCGCTCTCTGGCTTCCTCGGGCTCGCTGTCGGGGATCGCGTGCTCGAGAAACCGGTCGATCTCGTCGTCGTCCATCGGTCGCCAGCTCTCGTCCCCACTGTACAACTGTGGATGGACGTAGCTCCGAGTGGCGATCCCGTGTTCGTCACGCGTGAGAAACTCATATGCGTGGCTATCGTAGCGGTCGAACGCGTCGAAAACCCCCTCATGAAGATCTGCTAAAGTACTGGATCCGCTGATCTCGATCTCCCGGTAGACTTCGGTCTCGGGCTCGAACTCCAGCGGTGGGTTCGGCAACAGCAAAACTCTGAACCTGTAGATTGTCATACGCTCTCTTTGTACTCCCACATGTAGGCATTTACTCATCTGTTCTTCGCACCGCATCTCGCTTTTCACAGTAGGTTGTAACATCGCGTAATGTCAAGGAGAGAGCCCAGAACCCACGTCACAGCACTATGTGTGAGCGACCAGAGGATCAACGGGAGCGGCCATGATCGTGTTACAATCTATCGGGATGAGCGTAGATTTTTAGCCATCCCCCAATATATTAAAATGTTAACATAGATATGAACTATGGTATTGTAATTGGATTGAGTATCGTTGCTCCGTTCCTAGTTATTTTAGGACGGTCAGCACTAGGAATAACACCTTCAGAATATCAACTACCCGGTTGGCTTGGAGTCATGGTCTTCACGCAGTTCCACGCCTTTGTATCACTACCATCACCCATGACGACAATACTAATCTCAATTGGTCTCGGTATGATCGTGCTTTTCGTCTATGACCTAGTTTTTCTTTTAAATTCCGGTAATGGAGGGTGATTCCAACTGTTTTAGCTAATCTCCCTCCAACTCCGACGATGGGTTAACGGAAGTAGATCCGGACACACTTGCGACCCAGTATACATATAAATCTTGACTACCTTCAAAAATACATCCCCTCTACGCACAAGACGTCCTAATTAGGCTGTTGCACCCATTCTTTTTTCGACATACGGATCCAATCTTAGTAGTTATCTGTAATTACATTTTTGAAGTATAATTATATTCGATATATCTATAACACGTATCCAAGTACACCACAAGTTCAAGGTCTCAAATTCTATAAAAATTGTGTTTCGCGCGCACACGAGCGAGTACGTGAAAGTCGAGCATGAAAGCTCTCGAGCATGAGCAGAATCAGATTCCGTACCTAATTCTCACGCCGAAATGTTTTTAAAGATGATCATACCCCTTGCGTTCGAGTTCTGCTTCCAGTTCGACATGCATCGCTTCGACAGTCTCGTCGTCGAAATGCTGTCCCGTCACTGCACCAGAGATCTCCGCGATTTCAGCGTGCCACTCACGCGCTGCATCCGCAAGGGCTGCTAGAAGTTCTTCCTCAGTCTTGTCTACTCCATCAACTTCCTCAACGATCTGCCATCCCGGCTGAAAGTTTTCGATGACGTACCCTGTATCCTCAAACTGAATTGCGAACCGCTCACAGACTGCCCCAAACCCAGTTTCGAGACTAAGTAGTGGAATGACGTGGACGACACGATCGCGCTCTTCCAGCCCACGAAGATCCGCAACAGGGACAGCGGTTTCGGGGAGAACTGAATAGAGCGGTTCAGGAAGGGGAGGATCGCTCTCACCAGTTTCCGGCGGATCGTGCTGGTCATTGATTGGATCGCCTTTCTCTTTCACAATGGCCGGCTCTTTGTCACTCGGCTCGTCGCTGAGGACCTCTTTCAAAATGGCGTAGAACCGCCATTCATCGCCGTAGTCATACAAATAGCAGATGCGATCGTACTGTTCGAGCCCGAGTTGGCGGGTCATCTCGCCGATCGTCACGTCTCCAGCGTTCTCGATCCGCTCGGTACGCAACAGTGGATCGCCACTGAGTGACTCCTCGTATTCCTGCGGACACTGGTATTTAACAGCACTGTCCCAGTAGCCCTCATCCTCTCCAACGAACCAGAGATGCCCCTGATCAAGTCCGACTGCGGGGTTGATCGACGACTGCAACTCGGTGATCGTTCTGTCTGCGCCGACGACGATATCCCGCCACAGCGAGGTAGGATCCGGATCGAATTTGATGCGAAAGCGATAGGCAGTCATCCTTGGAACTCTGTTCCTGTGTGGAAACTGGTGAGATCATCGATACGCTGTTCTAAGTCTGCGATTTCGTCACGGATCGTGTGCCAACTGGCAGTGGAAGACATATGACGTGGTTGTACAGTATCCGGACTAAACCTTGCTCACGGAACCATCGGTACAGATACTATTTATGAATAGACATTCTGATGCACGGTCTCTGTCAACTACAGATATGGCTGAAACATATACACTCTGTGTTCAGATCGAGTCACACGAGTACTATGGCGAGTTCTATCTCGTAGGCGAGGGATATGGAACCCCAGCAGAGGTGCTGGACAACATCGCTGCCGATCATCTCTTGCGAATCTCGAACGCGTCGCGTATCGAAGAATACCTACTTGATGTGCTGAAACAAGGAGAGAACGCAAGTGAGGGCGAGTATGACTCGACAGACGCTGACATCGAATGCTGGATTCACGTCGACGTCTCCTACCAGAGATACGCCTTCGGTGTAGGCGATAGAGTTGTCGAGTTAACCGGCGAACCGACCAAAAGCGAAATCGCCTCGACTGTCACGCAACTCCAGTCATAAACCGATCAATCGCTCACGGATCGAAGTGGAAAATGTAGAGATAGTTATCCTTCCCAGCGGGCATCAGGCGTTTCAAACTCAGAGCAAGCCCGTCATCGATATTCCGAGATCGTACGATACGGGACATAGTACCCAATTTCATCGATCCACGTCGACAGCCACTCGTCAGCAGTCGTTTCATCGATCTTCCCAGCATCGATTGCAGCCAACAGAACCCCAACCGACCCGACAACGGTTACGCCCTGTTCTTTCGCAAACGATCGGGCATCCCCGTCGTCGGTTAGCAGTCGACCGTCGTGTGCGTCAGCGAGGGCGAACGCCTGTGCTTCACCGGGATCGAGATGGCCACTGACGACTGCCTCTCTGTTTGCGACCGTGTCCGAAATCGTTGCGACTGGAATCTCGTCTTCGAGTGTATCGAGTGCTGACTGGAGATACGGATGGTTATCAACGCCGTTTTCGAGTTCCTCGCGAACGACTGGAACCGCGCAGATACCAGACAGTCCTGCAACCACCCACAGCTGGTCGATATACGCAAAATTCGAGAGGACAGTCGTGTTCAGGACGCTCGGATTCGCTGGAATATCGTCATCTGTCATTTCGCACGTGACTCCTCGTCGTCCGAGTCCTCACCACCGAATTCGAGTTCGCTCGCTGCCTCTACCTCATAGGCCGCATCTTCCTCATCAGCTAGCCCAAGCCGGAGTTCGACGCCGTGCTCACGGAGGATATCACGCATTGTCCAGCGGTCGACATCAGCGAGTCTCGCAGCATCACCGAGCGTGATCCGCTCGCGTTCATAGAGGGCGACCGCAGCTGCAATACGCTCGTTTTCATGGTCCTCGAAATATTCACGCACGAACTCTCGCAGCGCATCGCTCTTGCCACCAAATACACCAGCCTCGACAGCACCCTCAATGAGGAGGTCGAGGTCGTCTGGATACGACCCGGTGATTCGTGCCATCGTTCTATTTCAGACTACGTCTTCATACTATTTATGAACTGCGCCAGAATGCTGTATGCATTGAGAAGGACGGTCTCAACTTCTGTTCTCGGCGGCGACCACAACGTCAGGATCTCAAATTCTACAAACCACTAGAATCACACGAGCGCGCTCACGTTGTGTTTTGCGCGTACGCGAGCGAGTACGCTAACGAGCAAAGTCGTCAAGTTCGCCCAGCGGGATGGGTTCGGAGAGTTCGCCTCCAATACAGCCGACAACAGAGTCTACGAGGACGAACAGATCCTCAATCTGTTCGCCTCGGCATGTCTCACGCAGGGAAACACCAACATTCGGTAAGAGACGTACTCAGAGAAGACGATCTATCGGGATGAGCGAAAGTCTTGACGGTCATCCAATGATGGTCTCAGGAGTGAAGATAACAGCAGCGATGAGATACAGCAATACGAGGATTGCTGATAGACGTAATGCGCCGGCTGTCTGTCGCCGATTCTCTGGAAGGGACTCGGCAATACAAGCCAACGTCGACCCGACCATCATAATAAGCAACCAGTTGCTTGAGTCAGCGTTGCCCTCAATCCAAGAGTATACGTAAAGCCCCAAGAAGATAAGCGATCCAGCGAACTGAACTAACGCCGTAAGGCGGCCAGACGGCTTACTAAACACGACTTCGTTGATACTGGAGGGCATCAAGAGGGTATTCTCACCCGAAATTAAAATAGTATGTGTGTTAACACGTTCTCGAGCGGTACTTCCGTTCGTGCGATCGATGAGATCGGCCTATCCTCGCCGTCGGAGCACGAGCGCCGTCAGTAGTCCCGCAATCGACGCGAGTCCAGCCCCGATCCCGAAGCCGGGTGTGCCATCCGCGTTCTCGTCGTCTTTAGCAGCGTCTTCGGTCTCAGTCTCGAGGAATTTACTCATCGCGTCAGTATCGGGTCGTGGGAAGTCGTCTTCCCACTCGCCGGCCTGGTGGACGGTCGTCTCGGGCCCGACCACGCTCAACTGCTCGAGATCTGCCTTCGTTGCCGAGGCGGTGTCAATCCCGTCCATGTCGCCGACGTAGACGTACATCGATGTCGTCTCGTTGTGCTGTTCGGTCGCGACACCACTGACGGACAGACTCTCACTGACTGTGTCGGTAATCTCGCTCATGTTTTCGAACTGTGCTCCGGCTTCGACGCGCACCGTGCCGTCCTTGAGCCCGGCGTCGATTCGAGTGACCTTGAGTTCGGATTCGTTCAGCGCTGACACGAACTCTTCTGTTTTCGGGGACATCGTCGTCGACGACTGACTGTTTTGGATCGACTGTGCCCAACTCTTAATCGTCTGTCCAGCCAGCTCTTTTGCCTCGAGTTTAAATTCGCCGTCCATCGAGAGTTCGTCACCGTCGGTTTCGGCTGTTAGATCGAACGTGACATCGTTCGGCGGTTCGACATCGCGGGACTCGAGTTCGTCGATGTAGGCGTTCCAGTTTTTGGTATCGCCCGTCATCGTCGCATTGAACGACAGATCACCGGACGATGCTTGTTCGACCGACCCGTCCCAGGTAAACGTCGACTCGAGGTTCGCCGCCTGCTGAGCCTCGATGGATTTTCGCGCATTCTCGAGTTGCTCTTGAGGAAGCTGACCAGTCGTATTGGTTGCTTCCATCAGATCAAACATCGAAAGGGTCAGTTCGTCGTAGTTCGCGATCGCAATATCCCATTTGGCGTCAACCGAGCCCTCGTTCACGTCCATCATGAACGAGATCGTCTCAAGATTAACCTCAGTGACACTGGTCGCGATCTCCCGTGCTTCCGAGCGGGTCAAATCGGCTGACTCATCGGACACCAGTTGGTCGGTCAGCTGCTCTTCGATACCGCTGTCGATGCCGGTGTACGTAACGGTGTACGCAATCTCGAGCTGGGACTGGCCGCTCGATTGGTTCTGGAAATCGTAGTTCGTGATCTCGATCTCGCTAGTTCCGTTGAGACTCGTAGCGAGCATCCCATACTGGTCCTGAAGCGCTTGTTTAGCCTGATCTCGTGTTTCCCACTGACTCGCCGTCCACTGGGACAGGTTCCGTTCTTGGGTAACGTCGACCGTGTAGCCGCTCTTCGTCTCCGTCACGGCCGCATCGACGTACATGTTCGACCCGCTACCCATGGTGTCCGTCTCGGCGGACACTTCACCGTTCGTCTCGAACCGATCCGCAGTCGTAAAGATTTCGCCGCTCGTACTAACTGTCCCGGTACTCGTATTCTCGCCGTTGAACGACCCAGACATCCCCGCATTGAACTCGTTAGCGTCCTCAGAGACCTCACCAGAGACGTCGACAGTGAGATCTTTGAGATCGTCCGGCTGCTGCATGACCATCGATCCGTTTCCGGAGAGGCCCTGCTGGTTGAGGACCGTCGAGAAATTCGCTGATTCTATATCCTCGTTTGGGTTCTCGACGTCGTCAACGACAAGCATGTGAACCAAACCTTCACTGACATCCATACCCACGTCGATCTTATCGAGGTCCTCGGAGTCATTCTCATAGTGGAGGACGGCGCTTCCGTTGTCGCCGAGATAGATATCATCGGCCGGCTCAGACTGTGAGTCGACCTGTGTGATCGAGTCGTCCGATTCGAACTCCGGGGAGGGTTCAGTCGCTTGGGCAGTCGTCGTCGCACCGCCGAAGACGACCGGGAGTCCGATCGTTGCAACGCCAACAACTGCGACCATGCACACGGCCAGAAACGCCCTGAAGCCGTCCGTCGATCGCAGTTTCGCTAGCGATTTCAATACTGATGACATGTGAATGGACGTTCAACCGCGTGGGTATAAAAGTTAAGATATGGTGACATTCACACCCCCTGAAAGGCGCGGCTTGCTATGGTGGGTGGATACGGGTTCCCATTCCGTTCCACGAGGGACTGCTGGCAGTGCCACACTATCGGTGCACATCACCACTGTCGTCAGTGACGCCGAGAAGGCGCTCGTCGATGCGTTCGAGAGTGATGACCGATCTCCGCCAACTCGACCCCGTTCACGTTGGTCGAACGCTCGGGTACAAGCTCTGGAAAGCGATCGTCTCTGGCGTTACGGATGATTTGTTCCATCTGAAGGACTCTGTCGCACTCCATGCCCCGAGGAACGAGCGTTTGGCGATCCGCGAGCGGATCGACCAAACGCTCGAGAATCACGGGAAGGTTGCCTGGAGGTTAGAGCGTTAAGACTCCCCGGAAGCTACGGTGTACCTCCGGGAATGGGCAGAAGCAACCGTGACGTTCGCGGAACTCGCGCTTGATAAACAGCAGGTTCGTGGTCGAACGAGCCGGTGTAAGAATCAATGGATTGGTGGTCAGAAGTGGAGTTAGAGTCGCTTCTCTGGTTAAACCTGGTGAAGTATGCCGATTCCGAGCAGTTCGCGGCGTTCGCCGACGAACTGCTCGAGCGGTCAGCCAAAACAGCCACCACAATGGAGGTGTCAGTTGACGCTACCAGGGGCGAACTCTAGACGAGCTTGAAACGGGACCAAATATCTGGGCGTATTGACCGGTGAAGATTCGATCTAGTCCCTATGGGATTACACCCACAGCCGAAGAGTGTGAGAGTGGGGATCGCCAGTAGGTCCCCTCGATCCAGTCAGGATCGACAGGTCTCGAGAGACCACTCTCTTGGTCGTATGACGAGGCGGCGTCGCCCTTCGTGATGTAGCCTTCGTTTGGGGCCGGACAGTGAACCGCCGTTTCACAGGTGAGAGACTCGTCCTCGAGATCCTCGACCCAGTTCTCGCCTTCCTCAACGTCGGCTACGATCCGGTGGACCACGAGTCGCTCCGAGTCGTCGCCGTTGACCCGGTAGACGATTACCTCGCCATCCTTGAGATCGTCGTAAGTGCCCCAGTCGAGAACGACGATGCTCGAGTCAGCTTCGATCGTCGGCTCCATACTCTCAGTCGGGACCTCGTGGACGGTAACGACCAGCGAGAGACCGTACAGTCCCGCGAGGGCAATGAGGAAGGCACCGACGAGTGCGACGGTGGCACGTTTCATCTGTCAGCCCCTCCGGACACGTGTACCGTTGCACTTTCGGTCGTCTCGGCTGTCGCTTTGATGTCTTCGTCGGCGTGCTTGAGAACGAGTTTGAAGTCGATCTTTGTCTTGCGTTCGACGGCCCGATACGGTTCGAACTGTCTGTAGGCCGTCCCGTCGTCGGTACCCCCGTCGATCGCCTTGTGATTCTCGAGTGTGAGTGATACGTCCTCGCCAACGAGGCTGGTGAGTGAGACTGTGGCCACATCGTGCGGTGGGTTCCCGGGAAGGTCGCTGATCGGTTCGTTTTCGAAGATGGCGTCGAACCCGATTGGATCTCCTGATTCCTCGAGTTGTTCGTAATCGTCCGTGACGTCCGACGGCCCCGAAAATCTCGTGTTCACTAATTCCGGATAGTCGTCGGGATTTTCGACCGTCGTCCAGACGTCGATGAAGTCGAGCGCATCCATGTTAGTCTCGGCGTCGGCACCCTGCATTTCGTCAGTTGTGAGACCCTCGATGATCTCGTCGTCGGTCGCGTCCCCGATTCCGTCGTTCTGCCCCGTCGATTCGGTGTCCCAGTAGGAATCTTCGAGGATGCCGTCATCCCGTGTTACACCAAGAAGGCTGCCGTCCTCGTTTTGGCCGGCTAATCCTCCAACGGTGTTGTCGCCCATTACGCCGCCCGTCGAATAGACTCGACGGATCTCCCCTTCTTGATTGCCGCCGATGATTCCTAAAAAGCTTTCCTCGGCCAGATTGATACCGACGAAGCCGCCGATCCGCTCTCCACCATTGACGTCACCTCTGGCGTACGCGTCTTCCACGAGCCCGCCGTTTGCGCCGACAAGACCCCCAACTTCGTCGCCTCCTTCCACGGACCCTGTCGCAAACGACTTCTTGATCACACCGCGATCGTCGCCGCCGAGGCCGAGCAGGCCGGTTCCTGCGGCCAGATTCGCACCGACGAGTCCGCCGATGAGTCTTTTGCCAGAAACTCCACACTCAGCTGATGATTCTGTAATGACTCCTCCATCGCCGTTCGCGCCGACGAGGCCGCCGACGACGGACTCGTCTGGATCGAGGCCTTCAACCGTGACGCCGGTAGTTACATGTGAGTCACTGATGGTGCCGACGGTGCCATCCCCTTCATAGTTCAGTCCGACCAGCCCGCCGACGACGGACTCACCAACGATGGCCGCGTCACCGGTTACATACGAATTGGAGATTGTCCCGACTCCCGCCGCACCCGAGTTGTAGCCGACGAGCCCGCCGGCGGCGGAGTACTCGTCGTCGGGATGCACAGCGTTGGCCGTCACGTCTCCCTTCGCGTGCGAGCCCGATACGTCACCCTCGCTGAAACCGACGAGACCGCCGACGGTGTGGTCTGCGATCGCCTTACCGGTCGCATACGAATTGATCACTTGGCCGCTTTCGAAGTTGTGTCCAACAAGTCCGCCTACGTCGTTGGGTCCCTCGACTGTGCCAGTCGAGTGCGAATCAATCACATCACCACTATTGTAGCCAACCAGTCCGCCCACGAACTCCTCGCCTTCATTGTCGTCGAACTTTTTCGCTCCGACATCGACCGCTGCACTCGAGTTTTCAACCGGCCGAAAGTCGTGGTTGTAGCCGACCAGTCCGCCGACAGAATATTGGCCTGTTACTGACCCCCTGGCATGGGCTCCAATCCCCTCCGCACCGTCCATATTACCGACACCGGTCGCTCCGACCAGCGCGCCAACTTCTCCGAGCCCGGTTATGTCGACATGCGTAACGAAGACGTTCTCGAGCACACCGTCGATAACTCCGAACACACCAACATAATCCTCGTTGCTCCGATTGATCGTTATCCCACAGATTTCGTACCCGTTTCCGTTGAACGCGCCCGTAAACGGATTGCTCTCGTTACCGATCGGATTGAACCCAGCGCCGCCGTTCCACTGATGAGTTTCCGAGGCATCGATATTGGTCGCGAGTTCGTAGTGGGCGTCGAGTTCCTCGGCTACCGCCTGCAGTTCCTGGTCAGTTGTGATCTTGTAGGGGTTTGCTTCTGTCCCCTCTCCCGCTAGATCATTTGCGGGCACGATATTACCAGGAGTATCGTGTGGCTCGCTCCATCCCGCGTGGTCCTCCCTATTGGCGACATGCGGATTCGCCTCGAGCGTCAGCTCGAACCCGTCCGTGAGCGTCGACGGCAGGTTTTCGTACTCGAGGTCGACTTCAGAATCTCCGGACACCGAGACATCGCTTACGCGCCCACATGCCGTGTCGATCATCACGTCATTGGCGGTCAACCCGAGATCAGTCAGTGCGAAGGCTGGCTCGCCGGCTCCCAGAAGACGATCGTATCCGACTATCGATCCCGCGACGCCACCCAGGAGACCGAGTAGGGCGGTCCGTCTCGAGATTGCGCCATTGTCAGTCCGTCTTCGGCTGTCGTCAGTCATAGCTGGTCGTGAGGTTCATTGGTTGCTTCGCCTTCGAGGACGAGTCGGCCCCCGACGGCAACCCCGGGGTCAGGAGCAGGCTCTGGGCTCGATGACTGTCGCGTCCGGCTGCTGGTTGTCACCGTAACGTCGTCTTTCTCTACAGTGATCGAGAAGTCGATGAGTTCGGCCACAACAACCCCATAGGTCGTCGACTCGACGCGGATCTCCACCTCAAGTTCGGTCGTCTGTATTCGATCGCTAGGCTCAAAGGACGCAAACGTTGGCGAAATTTCCGAGTGGCTGGCAAGCGAAATCGGCTTCGTGCTAACGACGCCCGAAACCGTATCTGCTGGCGACTTGGCGGCATCGATCGACTGCGTCGCCAGCACCTCGAGGTCGTCGGCAAACTCAGGTCGGGCGAGTACGGTGACGGTGAACTCGTCACTGCGGCCGGCGACGTCATCATCGAAGCCGTCGTAGCTGATGTTGATTGGGCAGTCATCACCGCCGATCGTCATCGCGTCGATCGCACCCTCGTCTACATCGATGGTAAAGCTGTCGCGCAACGCGTCGACGTCGAGAACAACGTCGACGAGCCGCGTCACCGTCACCGTCATTGTGTGCGTTCGCGAGGCCGTGACGTCATAGGTCTCTGATGTGACGGTTACCTTGAGGTCGACGTCGGTCTCGGTCAGTTCGTCGTCTGGGGCGAACTCGGCATAGTCGTCCGAGACGGCCCCGTGTGTCGCGAAGTCGAGATTGTTGGAGTCGATGGTCTCGGCTGCAAGCGAGGCGGTGACGACGTCTCCGGGCGTCGCGCCTGCGTCGAGGCTGCCCGTCGCCAGCGCCTCGAACTCGTCGGCGAACGCAGGCCGAACCGCGACGGTCACGTCGAACTCTCCGGGACGGTCCTCGAGGTCGTCGCCGAACAGGTCGCCGTAGAAGCCGCTGTAGGCGATCTCGAGGCTGATCGCCTCTCCGGGGATGACGACTGGGTCAGGTCCGTCGGCGCGCATCCCGGCGACAGCAGCGGCAGGCGCGTCGACGGTCAGCGAAAGTGAGGCCTCATCCTTGAACAGCAAGTAGCCGGCTCCAAAACCAGCGAGTGTGCCCCCGCCGAGGAGCGACAGAAGTAGGGCCCGACGTGAGAAGTCCTCCTCTAGGGTGGCATCAGCAGCGTCATCTGTTGTTTCGTCGTTTGTCATTGTCGTTCAGTCAACAGGTTACAGTGGTCGAAAGCGATATGGCGGTGTCACGATGTGGATCACCTATCCGTTCGCTTGCCGGTTATGCGACTCGAACGAAGAAGTATCAGATTCGGTGATTACGTTCCATCTGTAACCTCGTTTTCTGCCGTTGCCTCAAGAACGATATTCCCGCCGACACTGACGTCAATCTGATCTTCGGTGACGATTTCGACATTCACGTACAGGTCTTCGGTGGCGTATCCCCACACGTCCTCGCTGTCTATGAGGCCGGTGGTGCTATCGGTGGGATCTAGATACCCACTCTCGAGGGAGGTCGTGTCGCCATCAGGTAGTGGTACCTCGGTGTCTCGACTTAGCGTATCTGAGAGAACGACGACAGTGAATGTGAGTTGGGTCGTTTTAGACGCGCCCATTGTTTTGCTACTAGGCTCAAAGTCACTCAAACTGATGTCGGGATGATCAGCGATGGGGATTGCACTTCCATCGAAATTAGTTATCGAATTATCATCAAAACCAGATAATTCTTCACTTATTGTTGAAGGCGAATCAGGAACCTCTGGATTATTATTATTATCTGTTGGCATATCAATCAAATCTCCTTCATTGTGGAACATCCGATATCTAGAAATATCAAGTCCGGTAATGTCTTTGTCACTGATATCACCATCAGATGGGGCAGTGGTATTGGAATCAGCTGGAGACTCCAAATATATCGCCGTGTAGAACTCGTTTGTACCATCAGTAAACTCAGCACTCGGGAAGTTGGAGTAGCTGAATTGGATCTCGGTTGCCGTGCCGATGTTTAGCTCAGTAAGATTCCCACCAGTAGTCGTAATGTCGACGTTGTTCCCACCGAGGTCGAGACCTTCCTGTGCAAACGCTGGCTCGTCGTCGGCCAGGAACGTCCGGTACCCAAGCACGCCGCCACCGGCGACACCGGCTAGACCGACCAACGCCGTGCGACGGTCCAGCGTTAGACCACTCTCTGAAGTACCATCCCCTTCGCCTTCGAGATTATCTCCTCCCATCACTACAAGACAATGTATCTTGAAGAAACATATATGGTTTGTATTCGTCTTTAGCTAAGACTGATAGTAATATTCAAAGATGAAAATATAACTGAAGATATTGGAAAGGCCAATTCCAGCCGGTAAGACGCTGTTCATCGTGAAAACAGGTGATAAGAAACGCTGAGAATTGGTGCCTTCGGCGTTTTGGCGAGGTGTGCGAGCGAAATTCGATCGAAGATCACGGCTAGATAGTATAGTATTACTGTGAGTATTAGCTAAAGACGGATGATATGGTTTGTATTTACCCGAAATCTCAACAGTTGGCACAGCGTGAGCCCGTGAGATCATCTCATCGTTGCTGACGACTCAGCGAAGTTCTTCGTAGGCGTTTGTGTCCCTGCTGGTGACAGAGTAGTTTGCAAACACGTTGAACCCTTTGGAAGCTATGGTCGACAGATCGACGAGGGTCTCGAGCACGTCGAGCGCGGAGAGGTAGTTATCGACACCGAGCCGAGAAAGACGCTTCGACAAGAACTCGAGGTCGAAGTCCTTGCCGTGGTAGGTGACGAGGGCGTCGGCATCGGCATTGTCGATTGCCAGATGTGTGCGGGCAATCATGGCCACTTCGTCGTCGCCGCCGCGGTGGAACGTCTGATAGGACACGTCGGCTGCCGGCGTGTTGCGGTCGTAGGTTGCGCTGGTTGGCTGATCAGAGTGCGTAAACGACCGCCACCGAAATGAAAGTCAGAATGGCTGTTAGGTGTGGATGAAAGTGGAGGCGAAAGTGAAGACGGTCGGTTTGGAAGTCCCAGGTTGGCCGTTTCATCGGCCATACGAGACATCAGCGCGCGGATCAATTAGTGTTTGGGAGTGCCACAACGAATGAAACTACGTAGCGGCTTCTGGGAGTGCGTCTAAGCGAAGTTCCTCGTGGCTGGCATCTTCTGCATGTGATGGCCTCTGGATCAACAACCCCAATACATCGATTTGGTCGCTCGGATGGAAAGCAAACAGATCGACAGACCTCTACTATTTGGTATCAGATTTATTTAGTTGCAAGATCAACATTGTGGAGGAGGGTGTGGACCATTCGGCCACAGCACCCACCAATCGGTTAGACATTTCACACCCTCCACACCTTCAGAGCAAAGTGTCAGAGGCTGCTACTCCCGAGGCCCACACGCTCTGCAATGACCATCATTACCTGCTACCGTTCCGACGGTTCACGCAGTCACTGCCACCTCTTCCCCACACGCCACCAACAGAAGTGCCGTGATCCCTCCGCCGACTGACTGCCAGTAGTCCCCGTTGTTCCGAACGACGGATCCAAGTTTGAGAGAAGAAGGGGAGACGCAATCGCCACTGTGATACCACTGAAACGAAGCGGCAGATTACGATTCCCAGTGACTACGGACTGTTGCTCTTAACCGCTCCTACGAACGCCTGTCACTCAAGTCGGGACGCGCTCTCGTTGCTGTCGCCGTCTGTATTTGTGCGACCAGTGAGTGTCTCAATATCGTATTCGTACCATTCCACCTCGCTATCACTATCTTCTCGGCGAGACGCGGTCTCGATATTCGAAGCTTGGGTGAAGAAAATGGCCGCGGCCCAGTTCGCAACAGCATCATTTGACAGTGACTGCAGTGATCCCGTCGCAACGACACTCTGCCACGTACCATCAGAGCCGTATTCGTAGGCAGTCAATGTAACCGTCTCACTGGTCTCGAGGAACTGCTGTTTCTGACTTTCTGACTCGGTTACAAACTGAAGGATGCAGCGCTCTGACTCGAGATCGTAGCCATACGAGACCGGGATTCCATAGCCATCGTTGTCTTTTGCGAGAGAAAGAACTCCATGGCCTTGACTAGCAAAGAATTTCTCAGCCATCCTCGAAGAGATCGCATCTCCAATATCGCCCATATTGATTGTTTGATACTATTGTATTAACATTTCCGATTGACACTTATTGGCTGTCATAGACGGCATTCAGCGGATAGCCGGTCCGACTGATTTGCTCGGATGGGTCACGAAACGTATTGACGAGTTCAACAGCAACCCGATAAAGTCCGGATTCACACCAGAGCCAACTACATCTCATGCCACTTGCGATAGAAACCGATGCTGAACAGCAACAGGAGTACCCCGATTCCCAGATTTCGGAAGAGCGACCCGTAATCCCCGCTGAGATACACTTGTAATATGCCGACGCCGACGAGTATCGCGATGACGAGGATTGATAACACGAGCATCCACGTCGCATCGTCGACCGTATCAGTGCTATTCACGGCTGGATCCACCCCGTCAACGGTAACTGCGGGCGACAGCGGTTGCTTACGATGTCTCTTCTCGAGTCGTCCGCTGGGGTGGTGTGTCTAGTTGGCATATGCAGAGTACCGAGGCCGGGGATAAGGAGTGTGGACGTCAGTGCGTCGTCGCCTCGGGCGAGAGGCCGATTCCCGCCAGCAGGAGACCGGCGGCGACAATCAACCCGAGGCCGAGTGCCGTGACAATATCGCCGAGTCTGAACATCCAGACGGCTGCAATGATGCTCGCGAGGACCATCGCGACGCCGCTTACGAACAGGGAACTGTTGTACGGCTTGTGTCCATTGTTCTGTGACATGGGTTGGCTCACATGTGGTACAACGGCCCAAACGCGCTAAAGTGGTGACCTGTTGGACAGTATTGTCCGCTCTAGAGGGTACTTCGCGGTTCGAGGTAATAATTGCGAACGGGAGTCTCGAGCCAGACATGGGTTGTTACGGTAGCTCTCCGGTCAGCTGTACCCAGCCCTTGATCAGTTGGTTCACGTTATAGAAGATGACGCCGACGGTGAGAAGCGACGTCGCGAGATAGATGAGAAAGCCAACCGGGCCACCGACCGTGGTCCCGAGGAGGCTGCCGGTAATGCCGACGGCGGTGAGTTCGAACCACGTAACCAGTATTCGCGAGCCGAGTTGCGGGGGTGACTGTTCACGATCGGATCGGCGGCGTTCAACACCGGTACCGGTGCGTTCCTCGTCACGAATCGAGTCGTTCTCAACGGTGCTCGTTCCGTTGCCGTCCGTCTTGTCACGCTTCATCAGTACGATTCCTCCACGTCGATCGGTCCACTGAACGCCGAGTACAGCACGCCGAAGTAGATGAAGATCAGTGGCAAGAGCAGCCCTGCACCGATCGACATGAGATTGAGCGGGACCGTCGAGACGATCGCTGCATCGACGGTCAAGCCAACTGCAGGGTCGATGGTCGGATACATCAGCCCGGCGACGATACTCACGAGACTGAACACGAGCCCGGCAGCAGCGACGAACGCCACGTAGTACCAATCACGGCTCGTCGCCACGGCGTACACGCCGGCGAGAACGAGCGTCAACACGACGAGTGCCACCACGAGCGGCGAGACGAGTGCCGACCGAAGATCCGGGACTCCGACGGCGATGTACGCAAGCGTCAGGACGACTAACACGAGATAGGCACCGAGAGCGCGATAGCCGTCCGCCTGGAGGTCGGCACGGAGCTCGCCCCGCATCTTCAGCCGGAGGAAGGCAACACCGTCAACGACAGTGAGCGCAACGACGGCCAGGCCAACGACGAGACTGGGAAGGGTAATGATGGTCGTCGCGCCGACCAACCAGTTGGCGGTGAACATGCCGAGGAAAAACGGCGCTGCGACGCTGCCGACGATGAACGCGCGGCCCCACCAGNTGGTCGTCGCGCCGACCAACCAGTTGGCGGTGAACATGCCGAGGAAAAACGGCGCTGCGACGCTGCCGACGATGAACGCGCGGCCCCACCAGCGTTGCCAGTCCTCGTCGTGGCGCTGTTCGTACATCTCTGGGGCGAGTCCGCGGATGATGAGTGCGCCGAGGATCGCGAACATCAGCAGGTAATGACGGCTAAACAGGTTGCCGTAGACGGCTGGGAACGACGCAAAGAGCGCACCACCGAAGACGACCAGCCACACCTCGTTGCCGTCCCAGAACGGACCGATCGCTGCCAGTAACTGCTCACGTTCGTGACTGTCTGTACGGGTCGCAAACAGTAATCCGACGCCGAAGTCGAACCCGTCGAGAAACAGGAACATCGCGAAGATGAAAAACACCAGTCCGAACCAGATATCCGCGAGCGGCAAGTCGAACAACGGACCGTTCGCGAGCCAGCCACCGTCAGTCATCAGCGCCCACCTCGTCCGTCGGCGTTTCCGGACGCTCAGTCACCGTGAGGTCAGCCGGTGCTGGCGGGCCGCTACGGACAATTCGGGAGATGACATAGAGATACAACACGAGCAACGCTAGATAGACGACGACGAAGCCGGTCAATGTCGCTGTCGCCTCTGCGCCGGTGAGGTCCGACGAAACGCCGGCGCTTGTCTTCATGACATCTTGAATGATCCACGGCTGGCGGCCGACTTCGGTGACGACCCAGCCGAGATGGACAGCGAGGATGCCAAGCGGTGTCGACGCCATCAGCGCCAGGTGCAGCAGGTCATCCTCGAGGAGTTGGCCACGAATCCAGCGGTAGCCGCCCCAGACGGCCAGGAGGATGAACCAGAACCCGAGGCCAACCATCGCCCGGAACGACCAGAAGACGAGGGCGACGGGTGGCTGTGGGCCTTCGAACTCCTCGAGGCCGCGGATCGTCGCCTGTGGATCGCCGCCGCTGGCGAGCCACGATGCGCCACCTGGGATCCCGATGCCGAAGATGTCCTTCGCCCGGGGATCGAGGAGATTCTCCATACTCGTCGGGAACGCAATGATGTACTCGGGGACGTACGACTCGGTCTCCCAGATAGCTTCCATTGCGGCGAACTTCTGTGGCTGCGTTTCGAACACGTGTCGTGCGTAGAGGTCACCGTGGAGGACCTGCAGCGGCGCAGTGATGATGAGGGCGATGAGCCCGAACTTGAG
>NZ_AOIT01000091.1:41213-43749 GCF_000337475.1 Natrinema limicola JCM 13563
GCCACGGATTCGACGGCGGCGTTTTGCATGTGGACGTACATCCAGAGGAATCGCGGGTTCAGATACGCAGCGAGGGGATCGACGAGCGTAACCACCTGCTGGCCGTTTTCAGAGACCAGTTCGTACCCGCGTGGCGTCTGCATCCAGGAGTTGGCAACCAGGATCCAAACCGCCGAGAGCCAGGTGCCGATACCGACTGCGACCGCCGAGATCATATAGAGGACGTTCCCGACGCGCTGGCGGCCGAAAACGAAGATGCCGAGGAACGTCGCCTCGAGCATGAACGCCATCATCCCCTCGAGGGCAAGCGGCCCGCCAAAGAGGTCGCCCGCGGCCGTCGCAAACACCGCGAAGTTCGTCCCGAACTCGAACTCGAGGACGATGCCCGTAACGGTGCCAACGACGAAACTGATGGCGAAGATCTTCGTCCAGAACCGCCGAAGCTGCTCGTAGATGGGCTTTCCGGTGCGGATATCCTTCCAAGTGAAATAGATGAGGAAGGGCGCGAGCCCCATACTCATCACGGGGAAGATGATGTGGACGATCGTCGTCACCGCAAACTGCAGTCGGCTTGCAGCGACGGGCTCAAGCATGGCAGGAACGTGGGGGTAGCGGTTCTGACACGTCTTTTGTGTGGACATACCAGAAAGGGTGTTTTGATTTGTATATTTGTATCATCATTTCTAGGAATGGCGTTAGAACCGAATTTACTTATATGATTTGGCTGTCATACCTAAAACGGCGTTGAACCGAATTACCTGGGCAGAGTAGAGGCACAAACCTCGCACTTCAACACGCTATAGCGCGGAGCCTCCTTCCTCAACAAGCGTCGGAGACGCGAGCAAGGAGGAGAGGAAGCGCGTTCACACCACGGTTAATACACTCGGCAACGTACCCGGTTGATCAAGATATAACGAGATCTTGACTCCACGTCGAAACAATCAGAGGATGCGGCGGGAATTCGGATAACTGCCGCTTCGAGACCGCTCAAAGGCGTATCACAGCACTACACTCATCGATTGAGTTTGGCAGTCGCTAGATTCAGAGTTAGCCAACCCAGTCCGTCGGTCGGACAGCGACTGCACTCTAGGAAAGTGGTTTGTGAACCTTGAAAATACAGATTATGCCCATGATTGCCGCAACCGTGAACATCCGAAATTGTTTCTGGTAACGCCAGGCCAGTTCTCTATCCTGTACTTCCCACGGACGTAGAACACATCTCGAGACGAGAGGGTTCCGGAGACAGCTGACGTCTTCAGACACATCTCCAACAGGGTCGCTCGTTTTGAACCGACGACGACCGATCGAGTGACATACAGATAAGTAACCATACCGGGCAAACTGCCGCATTCGTTCGAAATTTCAGTGTGCCATGGAGAGTGGAGCCCTTCTCAGGGGGTGTGAGTCACCTGGGGACACTCGTGTCCGAGGACGTCAGGTGTCCTCGGTGTTCAGTGATTCACCGGGAATGTCGACATCGTCCATAGCAGGATACGGCGTTCCGTGTACTCGAGGCCGTTCTTGGACTCCTAGATGCAGTTTCCCCTCGAGATTGGCATGCTCGCTCAGAAAATCGGCCCTCGCCTACTCAGTCACCGGTGTAAGGGAATGTCAGAACGGGCCAGCGTTTTGGAACCCTCCACCGTAACCAGCAGCGCGACGGCCACACATCGCTTTCGGGTAGTTGCCGAAAGCGGTTACGATGACAGGGCCTCCTCCGTTGCAAGTGATCGCTGGCCGAAGATTGATCCTATCTTGATTCAGCGAGAGAATCCCGTCCTTCCCGTGAGTGACGAGTGTTCCGACGCGCTGTCGGAACCGAGGAGCGAACAGGGCGGGAGTGAATCGCGTAAGCTCTGTGCAACGAATCACTCGGTTTCTCCCTGCTGAATACCTCACGTCACAAGAATTATCCGACTTGGGTGTATTGAATCTGGCAGGGTCAAATGGAGTATCATCTGCAAACCGGGTCGCACACAGTGTACGCGCTCCAGTATCACTTCGTGACCGTCACGAAGTACCGTGCCGATATTCTCACGGATGAGCGGCTGGAGCGTGTNCTGAAATCGCCCACGATATTGCAGATGACTTCGAGGCCGACATCAAGAACGTGGACGGTGGTACCGACCACGTTCACATCCTGTTTCGGACCAAACCAACCACGGACCTCACGAAGTTCATCAACTCGCTCAAAGGTGTCACGTCACGCCGGATTCGGTCGGAGTTTCCCGAAGTGACACAGACGCTCGAAGATGCGTTCTGGCAACCGGGGTACTTCCTCGCCACGACTGGCCAAGTGAGCATTAATGTGCTGATGGACTACGTGGACGACCAGTAGCATGGCCGCCACAACCACGAAAACGCTGGAAGCCACGCTCGCTCCGCCGACAGCACACAAAGAGCGGAAACTGTGTGACCTCCTCGAAATCTACCGTGAGGGACTACATGAGGCGTTCGACGCCGGGTGTGACACGATGAGTGCAACCAGCGACGTGGTGACGCCCTACGACCTGCCGTATCAGGCGAAAGCAGCGCT
>NZ_AOIT01000092.1:0-3448 GCF_000337475.1 Natrinema limicola JCM 13563
AGGTCTGTGGCACGACCTCGTACACGGAGACGCTTCGGCGGGACAACTCCGACTGCAACGCCACCGCACGTCGTGGACGCTCCACGTCACCATCGAGTTCCCGGTCGAAGAAACAGACTACGAACCGACCGACGACGATGTAACACCAGTCGGCTTCGACATTGGCGAAGCACACCTGCTCGCGGGCTGTGCCTGCGAGCAGGGCACTCCGACTGACCCACTGCTCATCAACGGTGGTCGCGCNCGACGCTGAAACGGCTCCAAGAGCGTGACGCCGCGGAGTGGCGGATTGACGAACGATTCGGCCATTACCAAAACGCGCTCACTGACATCATCGAGAAGGCGTCTCGACGTGCCGTCGAGTACGCCTGCCGGTTTGAGAAGCCAGTTCTCGTGCTGGAAGATCTCTCGTACATCCGCGAAGACCTCGATTACGGCGAATGGATGAACCGACGCCTCCACGCATGGGCGTTCGCCCNTCGAGAAGTTCGTCGTCGCCTGCCCGATGTGCATGACGATGTACGAGGACGGGCGCAAGACCGGCGGCTTCGAGGACGACATCGAAATCATCGACGTCGCTGAGCTCATCGTCGAAGCCATCGGCAAGACCGAGGAAGCAAAGGTCGAGGTCCACACGGACTAAGAAGCAATAATCCGACCGCCGTATCGCATTTCGACCACCCCGTGTGCAAAGTGAATTCGCAGATTTTGAAGGAAGGACCCCGTGTGCGATATGAAATATTGTATACCACTGTCAGACATACTTAGTTGAACAAATAATTTCTATGATTCGCCCACACCCCGTGTGCGATATGAAATAGGAGACGGTATCAGAGGGTCTTCCAGCTATTTCCCATCGAAGAAATCATCGATCTGGGCGTTAACGACGGATCTGATCAGATCCTCGTCATTCTCGATTTCCTCAAGTCGGATGTCGGATTGAAGGGTCTCAGCAACAACTTCGGGGTCGTCGACAAACGTGTATTCTTTATGAACACCGCTTCCGTAGCCCCGCCCTCGTTTGTCAGATGTGACAAAATTGTAGGTCTCTGCTTCGCTCATGTACCGAAGATAAGAGTCGCGTGATTTCTCATCAGTATCCAAGATATCCGTGATATACTGATACACACGGTACGCGACAGTGCTAGGAACAGCGTTTAGGTTCCGCTGGGAATAGACAGGAACGATAGCGGTCGCATAGAGTGAGAGTTTCTTCTGCGTCGAAAGCCCCTGCATTTGTGTTAGGGTGCGGTCACGCTCGGCTTCTTTCTGAGCGCCACGAACGTGTTCCTCGCGAACTCTGTCTTCGCCTTGGCGATCCGCAATCTCACCAGCCTTCCGGAAAAGGTCGATTGCTTTCCGTGCATCACCGTGATCCTGAGCAGCATACGCTGAGCTGAGAGGAATGATGCCATCCTCAAGGACATTGTCTCGGTAAGCGTCACGACGACGTCCGAGGATCGCTTGTAGTTGATTCGCATCATAATCTGGGAATACGATATCTTGTGGGTTGAACGAACTCTCCGCCCGTCCATCGAGGTTCTCCATGAACCGTGGATCGTTCGTGAGTGCAGCGACTGAGACATCTCCCTCGATTCGACCCAACTGGGATGCACGAGAGAGTTGATAGAGTAACTTGGAGTATGCTGGCTCATCATTCGGATCACGTTGGCGGCCAACAAGGAGGTCAACCTCATCAAGAATGATAATAACAGAGTCGAAGTTCTCACTCAAGATTTCATAAAACCGGTTCAATTTCTGGTCGGTCGAAACGCCGCTCTCCGGAACTCCCGGATCAACACCGACTCCAATTGCCGCACTTTCGACGAGACGATAGACAGCGCGATCGTGAGACTTGATCGTCTGGCAGTTAACCCTGATTACACCAAATCGATCTCCCTGAGCGTTTGCCAGCTCCTGAACCTGCTGACAGACTGCGTTAATGATGAGCGATTTGCCCGTTCCCGATGGACCGTAGAGAAGCATGTTCGGAGGGCGGTTACCTTGAAGCGCCGGTCGGAGATACGTGATAATATCGTCCAGTTGCTGGTCACGACCGACGATCCTGTCTTCGTCAATGACGGTATCTGGATCAAGAAGTCCTTTGTCTTTGAAAACAGAGTTCTGAACCCCCTCTTGAAGACGGCCTTTAATGGACTGTGAGAGAGACTGCTGCTCATCACCGTCAGACATGGTATCGACATGTAGTTCATTCCATAAATAGATATGGGGACCGTGTGCGAGGTTAAATACAACGAATTCTTGGGTTATAAGCTGAGTATAGGCAGTCTTCATGAGATGTCTTCAAACCGCGGGCGAAGTCAAATTGCCAGGTACCCCCCGTGTGCGAGATGAAATAGATAGAGAACTCATAGGAGACATTGGCACAGACACACCGTGTACAAAGTGAAATCGCGATCGATGTTCTACTGGACTGGCCAGGAGGGGTTGACTGTGCATTGCATCGCTAAATGGAGAGGATACAAATTAAGAAGTTGTCACGATGATCGCTTGACCCCCCACACCCCGTGTGCGAGATGAATTTGCGAGATATGTAGGAGACATAAAATAGAAGAGATGATACACAGATCGGGAGTAGAAGTCCTAATACAGCAGATACCCAAGGAAATAGCGTCTAGGGAGGCGCATAGAAGTCAGAATGAATTGATGGTGATTTCACATCTTAAACTCTAACTCAAACAGAATCTAGTTCTAGTGCGGGTTTGGTTTTTTGGGAAGGCTAATAAATCTTTCCTACTACATAGGCTATTTCTTATCTATCGGTATTAGATCATCTCTCCGTGATATGCATGACTTTAGCCACTTCCCGCGTTTCTCAGTGTTTTTCGCTCCCTCACTTTCGTACCAATTTCATTTCGCACACGGGGTGGGGGAGCTACCCAGCCCAGTATTTTATGAATCAAAAATAACGAGAAGATATACTGTGTGTCCGTCCAGTAAGCTGTTCTTGAGTGAAGCAGTATTTTTCTTATCTCGAGGCGTTTCATACTATGCACGTCGTCAATACGACGGAAACCTGGGGTGGGGCTACGGAAACGACGGAAACGAGGGGGGGTTGAGGAAACTGGATCGAGAGGTGCTTGCTCTCAAGAGCTCTCCAACGTGTGGAAGCTGCGACNGGGGCTACGGAAACGACGGAAACGAGGGGGGGTTGAGGAAACTGGATCGAGAGGTGCTTGCTCTCAAGAGCTCTCCAACGTGTGGAAGCTGCGACGGCGCAGGTATCGGGCTGCGTGAACTAGCCAATTGTGACCCACGACACCGTCCGAGGCCATCTTGCCGATGGTGTCGCAGGTGTATTTGAGTGAACTATCCCGCCCTACTCGCCGCCTTCAGCGGCTCCTTGAGGGCGGGGGCTTGGCACCCTCACCGCCACCGCTAATCCACGGGAAGCCGCTGGCCACCGCGTCCGTACCGGTTCTAGTCT
>NZ_AOIT01000092.1:3453-6096 GCF_000337475.1 Natrinema limicola JCM 13563
GCTCCTTGAGGGCGGGGGCTTGGCACCCTCACCGCCACCGCTAATCCACGGGAAGCCGCTGGCCACCGCGTCCGTACCGGTTCTAGTCTGTGTGGATAATCTGCAACGAGTGTCTGTAATAAGTATCTGTTACAGAAGTCTGTACCAGATACTTGTCCCACAAGTCAGTGATGGCTGTTTTGGGATGGCTGTTTCCGCGGTTGAAAACAATGACTGAAACACGGCTTCACGTGAACTACCCCGCCCTACTCGCTCTCTCCGATCGCTCCTTGAGGGTGGGGGCTTGGCACCCTCACCGCCACCGCTAAATCGAGGTGCTAGTGTCCCTTCCTCAGCAAGCAAAGCGAACAGGGAGGGGATACAGCGTAACTCCGTTTTTGTGCAGCCTATCAGAAACGCGAGGCGTTTCTGAGGTCGTCTCTAGAACTCACAGATTTTCGGTGTGCGAACGAGGGTGAGAATTCGTATACGGTGTGGAACTCAATCGATCAAGCCGAACCCTTCCTCACGCATGAGTTCGGCGACACCCTCTGGGTTCTCAAACGCGAACTTTAGGGCGAATTCTCGAGCGTCAGTCTTTGATACTTCTTCAGTCTCGAGTTCATCGGCGAGTTGATTGCGGAATGCGGTCTCCTGACTGTGAACTGATTTCCGAAGGTGAACTTCGATTCGTTCATCGCGTTCGTCACCGACATTGCTTCGACGGACAAAATAGGGGAACTGCTCCCGATCGCCTTCGTTGTTTTCAGCCTCTCCCTCACTGCTATCCTCGTCAGGATCGTCCGCGCTCTCCGCCTGCGGCTCTGGTTCTGCTGGTGGCGAATTGGTCACTGGACGATCCGATTCTGAGTCAGTGTCTTGTATCGGTTCGTCTTGACCCTCGGTCTCACTCTCAGTGTCTTCGTCATCACTGTCTTCCCCAGACCCAAAGTCGAGGTTTCCAGATCCTCGTTTCATGGGCATCAGGCCGTCACCTCACGCTCGGTGTCACCCACATCGAATCGCTCCTCGCCGTAGCCGTCGATCTCGAGGACGAGCTCGGTATCGACATCAATGTCGAACGTCTCGGTCGCGATGAACGCAGCGAGCGAGTAGAGATCACGTGCGGTCTCGAGCTCACGGTCACGGACGCCACGCTGACCGGGTTCGCTGACCATCTCGCCGTCTTGTTCGAAGGTTTTCCAGCGTTCTTCGAGCACTTTGAACGCGGACCCACGGGCTTCCCACATCGTGTCCATGAGACTCTCGCGATTAGGGATCGACACGGGCGTTGGGTAGTACTCGTTGTTTTCGAACTGCTTGGTGTACTGTTGGTGGGCGTTCGTCTGCCCGACACCAGAGGGAACGACACACGAGAGGCCAACCTCGATATCCAGATGCTGCTCCATGTTCGTCACGAGTTCCTCGAGGCCCCCGAGACTGAGGTTACCCTTCCCGGCTGGTTTGACCGGCGCAACCAGTGTCCGCATAGCGTAGATAGCGTTGTATAGCAGGTCCTCAGCACGGGCGTTCGGGTCGATCAAGATGGCATCGTACCGTTCGTGGAGCTGCTCTTTGTCCCAGAGCAGGTCGTACAGGAGTTCGTACCGTGGGAACTCCTCTCGGCTCATATTCTTCATGCCCGTCTCGTAGTCGATCTTCTGCTCGAGGTTCGACGTGAAATCACCAAGCATGTCATGACTTGGAACGACGTCGACGCCTTCCTCGGATGTCTCGATTATGTCTTCAAAGGGCCCATCAGGCATCTCGAGGATGTGCTTAACGATGTTGTCTGCGTCGGGATCACTCCGGAACTCACCGACGTCGAATAGGCTCGTGAGATTCCCCTCTTGGGGGTCCAGGTCGATCACACAGACATCGAGGTCCATGCGCTCGAGGGCAACTGCAAGGTTTGCGGTGGTGGTGGTCTTGAACGTGCCGCCGGATTCAGAGTAGACGACTGCTGTTATCATAGAAGTCAATACAGTCACTACATACATAAATTTGTGGCAGACATACGGTACTGACTTCCAGTACAGATATCTGTAACAGACTTCTGTTCTCAATGTCTGTTTTATCTGTCTGTATTATCTATCTGTAATCGCGCCCTCTTGCGGTTTTACGGTGGATGACATCCGAAGGATACCGGCTTCGGTGGGGGTTTGTAGCAGTCGGAGGTCAATCTCTGACCAGCCTGTATAGATGTCTGTAATAACTATCTGTCACAGAAATCTGTACCGGATATCTGTACCACACGTCAATGACGGATATTTGGGATGTTGACATACTTCTGCGGCTGGGCCGAGGGATCTCCGGTCAGGATGTTGGCTATTCCTTACTAGAGAGCAGGCGCAAAGCCTCGGCATTCACGTTGAACTTGACCTCACGAAAAAACGTGATCAGGATAAACTGATACTAGCTAACAGTTAAAAACAAACATGATATTACACCTGTCTTTGTCATCTGGCAATCTCGGTTTAGAGACTCAGTCAAAGAAGACCGTGATGGGGGTGTGCATCAACTGTTCGTCTACCAGGATACCGAGGACAAAGAGAAACGGACATGCCTCGAGCGCGGATCGCGCCGACTACTCCTCGTAGGCGAGGTTCATGATCCACTGCGAGAAGGCGTCGCTGTTAGGATCAATCTCTTCCTCGCCGACAA
>NZ_AOIT01000093.1 GCF_000337475.1 Natrinema limicola JCM 13563
CGCTCGGAGAGATCGGGTCGGAACCCACTGCCGGTAGTTAGCCGGTATTCCCCTGCAGGGAAGCCGCGCCGTTCACGGCGCGGAGGATGTCACAGCACGGTGGCAGTCGATTGTTGCGTCCCACAACGTGACACCTGCCTCTCTGCATCGGCCACCGCACTCCCCTCTGCGGTGCCGTGATATTGGCCATTTTTCGCGAGAGATGTCCGGGGACCGAGTGCGAACAGCTCGTACAGCCGAGGTTGTGCAAAGCGGTTGGAGTACACACAGACACACCGGGTTTCGAATGAAACTACAGCCAAAAATTAATAGTAATAGCGTATAGAAATGTGACTGTCGCGTCACTGTCGCGCGACGCCCCACCAAATCAAATTGGATGTCTCGGCACCAGCCCCCTTGGTGCCGTACCTCCGTTTCTCGCGAGACACCCACACACAACCAGTCGCTTAGTCGTCGGCCGAGACGAACGTCATTGTAAGGTCGACTGGCGTGTGCGGGTACTCGTCGAACGCACCGTGGATCTCGTGCTCGAGTGGCGGGCGTTCAACTTCCCCGCTATCGGGTGCGATATCCTCGAGCCCGAACTTCGTGTGGCCGTGAGAATGTCGTGGGCGTCACCCTCGAGACCGATCGATTCGGCCACTATTCCTACTCCTCGCGATCGACGTCGAACTGGTTGGCTTGCCATTCGAGACGATCGGTGAGCAGCTGTGTGCCGCGTGTGGTCAGCTCGTAACTGTTGGTTCGGCGGTCAATCGATCCTTTCTCGACAAGTCCCATCTCGACTAACGTATTAAGATTTGGGTACAGCCGTCCATGGTTGATTTCTTTGGCGTAGTACTCGGCGATCTCATCTTTGATTCCCAGCCCCTTTTCCGGGCCAACATCGGCGATTATGAACAGCAAATCACGCTGGAATGCAGTCAGTTCCGAGGCGTTCTGTGGCGCACTTCTATCAGTTGTTGCCATATTTCAGATATCAGTTGTTGCCATATTTCAGATTTTCGTCTATTCAGACATAAACCTTCTCCCAACAGGTGCTTTTCTCGTTTATGAAGACCGAAATACAGATCAACTACTCGTAGATCAGAAAGAAAAGCACCACCAATTATCGCCAATTCTCGAGGCCCAGTGTTACGTCGGTCTCGATCGTCACCCACGAAGCGAGTTCGTCGCTATCTGTGTCGTGGGGGACAACTCCCAGTTCATCGGGTCGGTCGTCGTATGCGACCACGACGTGCTCGAGGCGTTCTTCGAGGCAAGCCCGTGGACAGTCGAATCCGACGGCGATTTCGAAGCGATCCCAGACGATGAGTTCGACGAGTACGTAGACCAGCACACGCGGTTCAGCGGCTTCGAGGCGATGCAAAAGAAGGCACTCGAAGAGTGGACGGCAAACCAAACCGGATTGTAGAGACAGCAAATAAGCCTGATTTTCTACGCCGAACCCCCAGCGAACGACTCGAGCCCGACCTGATACTCGAGTTCGTCAGCTCGGCGACGCTCGTAGGCGGCCTTCGCTTCGGCTTCCACGTCGATCGCCAGGACATCGGCGTCCGAGCCGTACTCGCATTCGGCGGCGACCGCGACCGGCGCTGCCGGCACACGTCCGCGCTCGCTATGGAGGGACGGCATGACCAGCGCGCTCATGGGTCCCGAAGGTGTGATCGAAGCCGAGTGCGAGTGCGGATGGACCTACGACCGCTCGCTCGAGGCCGACGACGAGCTGACCGTCGACGACAATCGGGAGATCACCGAACGTGTCGTGCGCTCATATCGCTACAAGTGCAACGCGACCGGCGAGGACTGGGGTGAGACGGCAGACGGCAGGTTGTCGATGCCGAGGAGTGGATAGCGACTAGCGATTTCCGACAGTATTTTCGCTCGAAGTTGCGAATCGACAGCCTGCGGCGTGCTCGAGGCCACGCCGCGTTTCTGCGTTCGGACAGGCGAAGTGATCTGTCAGTGCGGCGACTAACCAGCGGTTACTCCGGCCATGGCCCTGATTAGACGGTACACCATCGCTGCCGGGCAAATTGGGCGCTCGAGGACAGTCGGCAGTCAGACCCCCGCCACGCTTATCCCGGGTCCAAGGCGTTCGACAATCGCCATGAAAGCACTCGCCTATGGAATTGTGATTGGGTTCGGCAGCGTAGTGGTGGAAATGGGCGTTCGAGCGCTCCGACAGTGGCTCGAGCGCCGTCGCGGTGGTTAACGGTGGTATGGTGGGTATCGACTGGTAGCGCGACCGGCCAGCGAGCCGGTTTTCTACAGGCTGAGTAGGGCGAGTGCCTCGGGGCTTGTCTCCGAGGTACTTCACCAACCTTCCCCGAGATCACACGTCGACAGAGGCCACTTTCCGAATATGCAGCCGTCTTGGAAGGCGTCAACAACGTCGGGCCGGCCACGTCGAAGGCGATCGCCCGCGAGTACGAGACACTCGAGGGGTTGCGTGCGAGCGACCGGGAGCGACTGGAAGGTGTCTACGGTGTTGGCCTATTGATATTGGTTCGTCTATTATCGAGAAGGCGAGGCCCCGTTCAATTCTGGTCTGTAAGTAGACTTACCTACAGCTGTTTCACCAAATCGCGACTCGAACAAACCATCGGAGAAGCTATTGTAGCTCTTCGACGAGCGCAGTCACCGCCTCGTCAACAAGATCACTGTCAAAGCGACCCTGCCAGAAGTCGATGTCCTCGTGATATATCGATTGGACGCTCCACGGGACGATCCGACTCTCATCCGGTATCCCACCACGAAGCCAACGCTCTTCAGGGATGTCGATGAGGCCGTCCATCCAGGATTTCGACGTCAACGTGAGCGCGATATACTGGTCGCCGTGGAACGGACGGCCTTCGTGGTTCGAGAGGATCAGCCAGGGCCGAGCGTCTTCCTCGCCTTTGAAGGGATCGTCACCGTAGACGACGTCGCCCCGCTCGAAAATCGGTGTCTCTTCGTCGGTCACTGTTCGTCCTCGACGCTTGGGTGGGGTTCCTGCGGTGCGTGCTCGCGCCACGCTTCCTTGTCCTCTGTACCGAGTTGGTCGTTGAACAGAGCCGTTGCTCGTTCGTACCCGCTGTATCCGTCGAGGCGCTCAGCGTCGTCAGTCACCGCCCAGTACGTCGCCTTGTGTTCGACCAGACCACGGTCCTTCAACCGTGAGAGCGCGGTGCTGACTGCGCCCTCATCGACGCCGATCTGGGAGGCGATTTCGCGAGCCTTGAACGCCCGATCCTGGTTGGCGGCGAGGAATCCGAGGACTTGATCAGGCACGGAGAGTTCTTCGAGCTCGTCTTCGCTCGTGTTCTCGAAGGTGTCTCGGTCGATGGACATCGTTGAATGAGGGTACGTCATCCGCTGCAAAGAGTGTTAGGAGTGAAAGCTACGAAAACAGCGAAGGAGAAATCACTATTGACCACGAAGCGGTTCGAGAACAGTATGCATTGAGACGGCTAGCTGGGGTGTTAGAACGGCCCACACACCTACTGTGCGGGCATCCTAATTCGATAAGTGCAGGTGATGTACTTACTATCATTCCGCCAGTGAATAGCTCGAAATGATCGCTCTATTCATCAAAGCCAGTTTACCATCTGCTCGAGAGGAATCAACAGCCTGAGCAGACTTCTATGACACCCCTTTCATCCAGCAAGACGGCGGCGGACTCGAGGACGACGGCACCGCGGTTGAATCGACAGTCGACGAAAGGCACTTTTTAACGGCTCGCCTTGTCTTGAATGTAGTATGGATGCACTCCTGCTTATAGCAGTACACATGGCGAGGTGGCCATCATGAGCAGTTCCACGGCCGAAGCCGAACTCAACGAGGACGAGCGAGCGGGTCTCGAGCTCATCCGCGAGTCCGGCGGCATCCACCAGAGCGATTTCTGGAAGGAACTGGAATTCTCCTCGCGCAAGGGCAGCCGGATCGTC
>NZ_AOIT01000094.1 GCF_000337475.1 Natrinema limicola JCM 13563
GGTTGTCTTCACAGTCGAGTACGAGAAGGGGGCTAACGAGGTGATGGATCTCTTTATCGAAAATCCGGACTTGTACGCCCGGTCGATGGAAATCAATGCGACCAGTGAGGCGGTGTGGGGTATCGAAAAGGTCGTCGGCTCCGCTGCTGTCCTTGATGGGTTCGACGACAAACTGGACCGCGTTGCCAGTGATCCGAGTAAGGCCGGAATGTGCGGTGCGCCCGTGTCCGAGTACGAGTACACGATCCTCTCGTCGAACGCCGAATCGCGGAAAAT